>NZ_JACSQD010000009.1:24735-45806 GCF_014836775.1 Arthrobacter gallicola | reverse complement strand
TGTGTGTGGTAACCACCAAATCTAAGAGGTCTTCACCTATTTCCCGTGTAACTAACGTGGTGTCTCAGTACAGCTAGCCCAGGCTGGGTGCGTGGTCCGGCGGCAGCGGGATGTAGATGTTCCCGGTGGTGATTCCCCCGGTGCTGACCTCATCGTCCTCCGCAGCGGCCGGACCCCCGGCAGCAAAGGCAACATCCGGCTCCGAAGCCAGCAGGCGCAGCGCCCCCGCGGCGTCGTGTGCTGCCGGGCGGACATCCGGCAGGCGCGCCGTCATGGCACGGAGCAGTTCCACCCAATCCTCACCGAGGGACGCGGGGATTTCGGGATCCCGGAGCAGCCGGGCGACAGCTGCCTCCACAATCGGACCCGGGAACGCTTTTTCCCCGGTCAGGGCTTCCAGGAGCACCAGACCCAGTGAATAGATATCCGTGGAGGGCTGCACCGTACCACCCTGCGCCTGCTCAGGGCTGAGGTAGTTGGCGGTGCCGATGGTCGCGCCGTGTGCGGTAGCCACCGTGGCCTCCACCATGCGGGCAATACCGAAGTCCGTGAGCTTGGGGTACAGGCGGGAATCGTGTTCCTGGGGGAAAAGCAGGATATTGGCCGGCTTCACATCGCGGTGGATGACTCCCTGTGAGTGCACGTACGCGAGGGCATCGGCCAGGTCTGCGCCGAGAGAGGCGACCGAGAGCGGAGGCAGCGGACCCGATTTCAAGGTGCGGCGCAGGTCCGGTCCGTCAACAAGTTCCATCACGAGGTAGCTCAGCACACGGCCATCCTCACCGTGGTGCAGGCCGGCATCCAGGAGCGTAACCAGCCCGGGATGGTTCAGTGTCGCCAGCAGCAGTGTTTCGGTGTGCTGGCGGCGGTAGTCGTCGTCCTCCTGCACAGTGGGCCGAAACAGCTTTACGGCAACTTCGCGTCCCAGGTTCTCATCCGTCGCGCGGTGTACGGATGCAGCGCCGCCGGTGCCGATGAGCTCGGTAATGCGGTAGCGCTGCCCCAGGAATAGGTCCAACGGCGTCCTCACTTATGGGTTGAACCGCAGCGCGAAGCTGCGGCGAAAAATGCAGGGGGAAAGGTGCAGAGTAAATCGAAAGCACGCTTAGTAATTCTTTAAGTGTACTGACTATTTGATCTTAGCCTGTACCAACACCCTGCGGCCCGTGTGCGCCGCATGCTGTAACCAAGTCTTTACCTGGCTGCTCTAAGCCGGCGCCGTCTGCCCGGCACCCAGGAACTCCACCGCGGCAGACTTGAACGCCCGCGAAGTCACAGCGTTCGCGTGGCTCCGTCCCGGCAAAAGAAGCAGGTCAGCGCGGCCGCTGAGCTCGGCCAGCCGTGGAGCTGTGGCAGCCAGGGTGTCCTTGTCTCCCGCGACCAGCAGCAACGGCATGGTGGGAACTGCCTCGCCGGGCCGGAACGGCTCCAGCTTGATGGCCTCAATCAGTGTGAATAAGGCCTCAAGGTCATTGGACGGCACCAGGGTTGCCATCCGCAGCAGGTCGGCACTGACTGGATCCACAAGGGGCGCACCCCCGGCCAGCGAGGCGCGGGCGCCTTCCAGATCGAAGTCCGCGAGCGGATCGCCGGTACCCGGCCCGCCCAGAACCATCCTGTGGACGTAGCCGGAGGCTTCCGCACCGAATTCCCAGCCCAGGCGGGAACCAAGCGAGTAGCCCACCACGTCCACGCCGGAGGAGGCGCCGCCGTCGGCAAGGGGGTGGACCCCGTTGGCCGTGAGCAGCTGCAGGAGGTTCGTGCGGATGCGGCTGGGCCGGTAACTCTCCAGGGTGAGCGGCGCAGGGCTGCGCCCATGCCCCGGCAGGTCGACGGCGATAACCCGCCGGCCAGCCGCAGTGAGCGCCGTGATCCAGCCGGTGGACTGCCAGTTCATTTCCGCGGAGGAGGCGAAGCCGTGCAGCAGCAGGACGGGCCGCAGGCCGGCGTCCGTCCCAGGGGCCGGCTCGTGGATCTGGAAATGCAGCGCGGCGCCCGTGCCGGTCCCGGCGCCGTTGAGTGTCTGCGCTGTCATTAGTCTTCGTCCAGGACCGCGGAAAGCCGGACCCGGCGCCGCGCAGGGGCTTCCTCGGGGACGGTGCCGACGATACCGGCGGTGTTGTCCGGGACCTCGAACACCACCAGCGGTTCGCCAACGTTGATCTTTTCGCCCGGTCCGCCGTGGATGCGGGCTACGACGCCGGCCTGCGGCGAGGGAAGCTCGACAGCGGATTTGGAGGTTTCCACCTCAACCAGCGGCTGATTCCGCTCAACCTGGTCTCCGGGGGCCACCAGCCATTCAAGGATGGTGGCCTCAATCAGGCCTTCGCCGAGGTCGGGCAGGGGAAAGGAAATTTCAGCCACGCCGGTACTCCAATACTCGCTGGATCCCAAAGAGGATGCGGTCAATGTTAGGGATGTATTCGTCTTCGAGGTCACCTGAGGGATACGGTACGTCGAATCCGGTGACCCGTTCCACCGGAGCGCGCAGGGTGTCAAAACAGTGCTGCGTAATCAGGGCAGCGACTTCCGCACCCAGCCCGGCGGTCAGCGGGGCTTCATGCACGACGACGGCGCGCCGGGTCCGGCTCACCGAGGCTGCCAGACCCTCGGCGTCGATCGGCTTGAGCCAGCGCAGGTCCAGCACCTCGATGTCGATTCCGTCCTCCGCCGCGAGTTCGGCCACCTGCAGGCAGCGTGCCACCATGGCGCCCCAGGCGACGAGGGTCAGGTGCTTTCCAGGGCGGACAACCTTAGAGCCAAGCGGCGAGCCGGAATCATCGAAGTCCACCGCTCCCTTCTGCCAGTAACGGGACTTCGGTTCCATGAAGATCACCGGGTCCGGCCGGGCGGCGGAGTACTTCAGCAGGTGATAGGCCTCGTGCGGGCTGGAGGGAGAAACGACCTGCAGGCCGGGTACATGGGCGAACAGGGCCTCGAGTGACTCCCCGTGGTGTTCGGGCGCACGGATGCCGCCGAAGCTGGGCACGCGGAGGGTGACCGGCATGGGCATGGTTCCGCGGCTGCGGTAGTTCATCCGGGCGAGCTGGGTGATGATCTGGTTGACGGCAGGGTAAGCGAAACCGTCGAACTGAACTTCGGGGATGGGGTGGAAGCCGGCCATCGCCAGGCCGACGGACATGCCCAGGATTCCGGACTCTGCCAGCGGTGTATCGAAGACGCGGTCCGCGCCGAACCGCTTCTGCAGGCCGTCCGTGATGCGGAAAACTCCGCCCAGCCGGCCGACGTCCTCACCGAGCACCACAGCCTTTTCGTCCTCAGTGAGGATTTCGGCCAGTGCGCGGTTCAGGGCGGCCTGCATTGAAATAGTTTCGACGGACGCGGGCGCCGCGGCAGCCCCGGCGGCATCCATCGGCCGGGCTCCTTCGGTTACTTGGCTAGACATGTTCGGATTCCTCCCGCCAGGCGCGGGCCTGGGCCTTCAATGCGTTCGTGGGTTCTGCGAAGACAAAATCGAACATTTCAGACCCGGGCCGTGAGCCCAGTGCCTGGACGCCTTCACGCACGGCCTCCGCGTGCGCCTTGGCGTCCGCCGCAGCGGAGTCGAGAAACTCCTGCGTGCCGGCACCGGAGGACAGGATGAGGTCCGCCAGCCGGGTTACTGGATCGGTGCCGGCGTCGCGGCGTTCCTCGTCAAGGGTCCGGTAGCGGCCGGGATCATCGCTGGTGGAGTGCGGTCCCCGCCGGTAGGTCATAGCTTCGATCAGTACCGGACCCTTGCCGGCGCGGGCATGGGCCGCCGCGCTGCGGGTGGCCCGCACGACGGCGGCGGCATCGTTGCCGTCAACCGTCACGGACGCCATGGCGTACCCTGAGGCGCGGGCAGCCACCCTGCCGCCGGCAACCTGCTCTTCGGTAGGCAGGGAGATGGCCCACCCGTTGTTCTGTACGAAGAAGATTACTGGCGCCTTGAGAACCCCGGCGAAATTCATCGCCTCGTGAATGTCGCCCTGCGAACTGGCGCCGTCGCCAAAGTAAGTGATGGCGACGGGGAGGTCCGTTCCGGGTGCTGCGGCGAGGCGGGAACCGTGGGCCCACCCGACGGCGTGCAGCACGGACCCGCCCACTACGGCCTGGATTGGAGCTAGCCGGGTCTGCACCGGGTTGTACAGTCCGCCGTGCCAGCTGGCCTTGTGGGTGGACATGTACTGAACCATGTCCACGCCCAGGGCCAGGGCAACACCCATTTCGCGGTAGGTCGGGAACAGGAAGTCCCGGGCGGGGTCCATGGCAAAGGCGCTGCCCACCTGCGCCGCTTCCTGGCCCAGTTCAGGGGCATAACCGGGAATGATGCCCTGGCGCTGCCAAGCGACGGCGGCCAGGTCCAGTTCCCGGGTGGCGCTCACCAGCGAATAAAGCCGGCGCAGTTCCTCATGCGTGAGCTCGGGGGTGCTCTTGGTGTCTAGGTCCATGTGCTGAAAGTAACCGCTGTCACATGACTGCGGCAATCTGAACCGCTGGGACTGAACACACTGTGCATCTTGTGTCCCAAAATCCAGATACACCTAGACAACTTGCCAAGCAATTTTCGGATCAACTGCTCAGCGAGTGCAGAGCGGCACTGTGCTTGGATCGGTGCGGCGAGGTCCCGCCAGCCCTAAAGCACGTCCCGGTGGATGGAAAACGCCTGCCGGACTGGCATTTATTTTATTTCCCGGTATGGTCTGAAAGTATCCATTGGTTGAGGAACACAGGAGTGTAAATTGTCTGGAAAATCGCCGCAAGGATCTGACGCCAAAAAACCCGGCAAGTCGATCAAGGAGAAGCGGGCTGAAAAACGTGCCAAGTCAGCTGCTGATTCTGAACTCGTTCCCCGGAAGCGCAAGGGGCAGTAGCGCACAGGGATAGTCTGGAGCGGCCGGAGCAGCCGGAGCGGCCGGAAGCCCGGGGTGGCGGCTGATGGCGCGCCCAGGGGCAACCGGAGGGTTTTTGTCTGGAAAAGGGAAAATCCGTAAAAAGTGACGGGCAGTTCTATCAAAATGGATTTTATGCCCGGTGCTGTCCGGGAAAAGGTGCCGCCCGCTAAAAGTCGCCGTCCGGTAAAAAGTGCCGTCCGGTAAAATCGCCGCTGTCCGGCAGAAGCGCTTTGAAAACGATGCCGTACAAATAACCGACGCCCTGCAAAAAGCTGAGCGTGGAAAATATCCGGCCGCTGAAAACAATGCAAAAAGCAGCCCCCGCTGGTTTCCCGGCGGGGGCACTTTGCCGTGGCGTGCTGAGCGCTGCGCCGGTTCTGCGGATAGAGTTCCCGATGAGAGCCGGCTCACCTGCGCTCTTCGGCTGAGGCCCGTCCTGCGGCTCACGGTTGTGCTTCCACGGAAAGGTTGCCATGGCGACGGATCAACTCGATGCCAGGATCGTGTCCCTGTTTACCGATGACCCCCGTATGTCGGTGCTGGAGGCCTCACGAAAGCTGAAGGTCGCCCGGGCAACGGTGCAGGCGCGGCTGGACAGAATGCAGCGCAGCGGAGTGATAGCAGGGTGGGGGCCCAAGGTGGACCCCGCGGCGCTGGGCTATGACGTGATCGCCTACTGCTCGCTCACCATCCGCCAGGATCTGGGCCACGACGCCGTCGTGGCGGCTCTGGCGGAAATCCCGGAGATCCAGGAAGCCCACACGGTTTCGGGTGAGAGTGACCTGATCGCCCGGGTGGCGGCCCGTTCCAACTCGGACCTGCAGCGCGTTATCGATTCCATGGTTGCGACGGGAACGGTTCTGAGGTCGTCATCCGTGATTGTGCTCAACACCCATTTTGAAGGCCGTATGCTTCCGCTGCTGCACGCCGCGGCCGGGGCCGGCGCCCGGGATGGTGCAGGCCAAAGCGCGTAACGTGGAGTTGAAGCTGCGCTAGTTTTTATTTTCGTCCTGGGAGGGGCCGCGGGGATGACTCCAAAGTACGCCAATGTCTCTGAGCGTGAGCTGGAGCCGCCGTCGCTGGCCATCTCAACGGTGATCTTCGCCCTGCGCCCGGATCCTGAAACGGGCAGGCTGACCCTGTGGCTGCCGCTGGTCCGCAGGATCCGCCAGCCGTACCGGGAACTCTGGGCCCTGCCCGGAGGGCCGCTGCGGCCCAGCGAATCACTGCAGGACGCCGCGGCGCGCAACCTTCAGGAGACCACCGGCCTGTCTCCGCGTTATCTCGAACAGCTTTATGCTTTCGGGGGCCCGGACCGCTCACCCACCCCGCGGGTGGTCTCCATTGTGTACTGGGCGCTCGTCCAGCCGGACGAGGCCGCCCTTGCCCGCCAGGACGAGAATGTCGCCTGGTTCCCGGCTGATGCCGTAGGAACGCTTGCCTTCGATCACAACCGGATCATCGACTACGCCCTCTGGCGGCTGCGCAACAAGATGGAGTACGGCTCCATCGCCTATGCGTTCCTGGGCCCGACCTTCACGCTGGCGCAGGTCCGTGAAGTGTATGAGGCTGTTCTGGGGCGGGAACTGGACCCGGCCAATTTCCGCCGCCAGCTGCAGGCAACACAGGACATTGAACGGACGGATTCGTTCCTCCAGGGCGGCCGGCACCGCCCGCCGCGGTTGTACCGCTATACCGGGCCCGAACTGCAGTCAGACGCTTTCCCGCCCGCCTAGGCCGCCCCGGGCCCGCTTATTCGGGCCCGGGTTTGCCCTCAGAGTTGAGGCTGTCCAGCAGCTTGTCGGTCAGGGACTTCAGGTCGGTGAGTTCCTCCGGGCTCAATGCCGGTGCCAGCAGGTCGTGGATCGTTCTGACGTGGATCCGGCCGAGGCGCTTCTGCACCGCGCGGCCTTCCTCTGTCAGGGACAGCTCCACGCCCCGCTGGTCGTTCTCGGCGGGGCGCCGGCAGACCAAGCCCTTGTTTTCCAGCCGGTCCATCATTCTGCTCAGGCTTGGCTGGCTGATGAGGAGGTGTTCATTGAGCTCGTTCAGCCGGGTCCAGCCGCCCGGACAGCGGCTGAGATTAAACAGCACGTCGTACTCGCGCATGGTGAGTTCCTTGAACTCCCGGTCACGCTGAAGCCGCCGCATTACACCGACCTGGGCCCGGAAAAGCGATTCCCAGGTTTCGGCTGTCTGTTTGACGGGAGTAGACCCGCTGTTCTCCGAACTCATCCCATTAGCCTACTGAAGAAGAGGTGCTCTGTGCGCCGGATGTCACGGAGGCGCGCTCGGAGACCCGTGCCGCGTGGGTCGGCCCGTCGGGAACGTGGGCCGGACGGCGGGAATCGAGCTCACTGCGGAGTTCGGGCAGAACATACTCTCCAAAGAGGTCCAGCTGTTCCAGAACGGTCTTGAGCGGCAGGCCGGCATGATCGATCAGGAAGAGCTGGCGCTGGTAGTCGCCGAAGTATTCCTGGAAGGTCAGGGTCTTTTCCAGCACTTCCTGCGGGCTGCCAACGGTGAGCGGGGTCTGGGCGGTGAAGTCCTCCATGGAGGGGCCGTGGCCGTAAACCGGGGCGTTGTCGAAGTACGGCCGGAATTCGTTCACCGCGTCCTGGGAGTTCTTCCGCATAAAGAACTGTCCGCCCAGGCCAACGATTGCCTGGTCCGCGGAGCCGTGTCCGTAGTGCTCATAACGCTCGCGGTACAGCCCGATGAGCTGCATGTAGTGCTCCTTCGGCCAGAAGATGTTGTTGGCGAAGAACCCGTCTCCGAAGTAAGCGGCGATCTCGGCAACCTGCGGGGTGCGGATCGAGCCGTGCCAGACGAAGGGGGCGACGCCGTCGAGCGGACGCGGGGTTGACGTGAAGTTGCGCAGCGGGGTGCGGAACTTACCTTCCCAGTTCACTGTCTCGTTGTCCCAGAGCTGACGCAGGAGGTTGTAGTTCTCCACGGTGAGGTCAACCGAGTCCTGGATGTTCTTGCCGAACCAGGGGTAGACCGGAGCCGTGTTGCCGCGGCCGAGGACCAGGTCCGTGCGGCCGCCGGAGAGGTGCTGCAGCATGGCGAAGTCTTCGGCAATCTTCACCGGATCGTTGGTGGTGATCAGGGTGGTGGCCGTGGAGAGAATAATGCGCTCGGTCTGGGCCGCAATGTAGCCCAGCAGGGTGGTGGGGGAGGACGCATAGAACGGCGGGTTGTGATGCTCGCCCGTGGCGTAGACATCCATGCCGATCTCTTCGACCTTCTTGGCTATTGCGACGGCGGCCTGGATGCGCTCGCCTTCCGTGGGCATCCGCCCCGTGACCGGGTCCCGGGTGATGTCACTGACGCTGAATACGCCGATCTGCATGGTGGCCTCCTGGTGCCTGCCTGTGGTTCCGCCCGGCGGCCGGGTGGAAGGTATATGCATTTGCATCTACTGACAGGATACAACAGGGAGCGCCTGGATTTATTCCCCGTGGTCGGAACCGTGCCCCGGAGGAAACATTCAGCCTCAGGCCGTTTGGCTGGCTGCTTCCTCCTTCGCCAGGGCACGGCGTTCCCTGGGCCCCTCGACGAGCTGGTAAAGCACTGGAACCAGAACCAGCGTCAGTACGGTGGAACTCACCAGGCCGCCGACGACGACGATTGCCAGCGGACGGGAGATGAAGCCGCCTTCGCCGGTGACGCCCAGCGCCATCGGTGTCAGCGCAAAGATGGTGGCCAGCGCCGTCATCAGGATGGGGCGCAGCCGCTGCCGGGCTCCGCGCATCACGGCCTCCCGTACGCTCATGCCCGGTTCGCTTCCGCGGGGCCTGCGGTACTGGTTAATCAGGTCCATCAGCACAATGGCATTGGTGACGACAATGCCCACGAGCATCAGCATGCCGATGAGTGAGGGCAGGCCCAGCGGAACATCAGCGATCAGCAGGAGCAGGATCGCTCCGGTCGCAGCGAACGGCACCGAGACCAGGAGAATCAGCGGCTGCACCAGGGACTTGAAGGTCGCCACCATAATCACGTACACGATCGCAATTGCGGCCAGCAGGGCCCAGCCCAGCTGGGTGAAGGACTCGGTTTGCTGGGTCGCGGCACCGCTCAGGGTAGCGGTGACAGTGGGCGGCAGCTCCACGTTGTCCAGCTCCGCCTGCACCTCGGCGATGGCACCGCCCAGGTTGTCACCGGCCGGGGTGACCGAGACGACGGCGGTGCGTTCACCGCCGGATGAGGAGACGCTGGTGGGAACGCTGGTCTCGGCCACGACGGCCAGCTCGCTCAACGGAACCGGCCCGGCAGCCGTTGGCACGATGATCCCAGCAAGCTGTTCGGTGGTCGTCACGACGGTGCCTTCACCGATCAGGACCGGAAAGTCATCGGTTCCCAGCCGGACGGTTCCCGCCGGCAGAGGACTCAGGGTGGAGGCGAGGAGCCCCGCTACCTGTTGTTCATCCAGTCCTGCGGCGACGGCCTTTGCCCGGTCGATGGTCACCTGGACCACCGGTTCTGACGAGGCAAGGTTAGAGGTTGCTTCGGAGACACCCGGCAGCACGGACATTGCCTCAACCAGCGCGTCTGACGCGGGCTGAAGCTCCGCCGGGTCTCCGGCGGAAATTTCGATGTCCACGGTGTTGGAGGTGCCGAATCCGCCGCCCTGGGTGCCCAGGGAGACGGTGCCGGCTTCCTCACCAAGGTCTTCGAGTTCCCGGCGCACGGTCTCCCGCAGCGCGACCTGGTCGACGCCCTGGTCGGTGATCACGGTGAAGTTGGCTACCGAAGCCCCGCCGGCGCTGAAAGCGGCGATGCCGGAGGTGGAGGTGCCCATGGTGACCTGGACGTCCTTAACGCCCTCGGTGCGGGCCAGGACGTCCTCCACCGCGGCAGCTGCTTCGGACGTGGTCTCGAGTGAGCTGCCCGGCGGGAGTTCCTGCCGCACGCTGAAGGTGTTCTGCCCGGTGTCGCCGAGCAGGTTTGTTTGCAGCAGCGGCGTCATTGCCACAGTTCCGGCCAGGACCAGGGCCCCGGCCAGCAGCGTGTACACCGGGTGGCGCTGGGTGCCGCGCAGGATCGGCAGGTAGCCCCGCTGCAGGAAGGAGGACTGCTCCCGGCGCTCGGCCTCTGCGCGGTACGCCTGCGGATCGCTGACCGGCTTCGGCGACTTCAGGAACCAGTAGGCCAGCACCGGAACGATGGTGAGCGATACCAGCAGCGAGGCCAGCAGAGCCAGCGACGTGGTGATGGCAAAAGGCCGGAAGAGTTCCCCGGCCAGCCCGCCCACCAGGGCGATCGGCGCAAACACTGCCACGGTCGTCAGGGTTGAGGCCGTGACCGCGCCGGCAACTTCCCGGATGGCGGTGAGGATAGCCGTGCGTTTTTCCTCGCCATAGCCCAGATGCCGTTTGATGTTCTCGATCACAACGATCGAATCGTCCACCACGCGGCCGATCGCAATGGTCAGCGCCCCGAGGGTCAGGATGTTCAGCGAGTAGCCGAAGGCCAGCAGTCCGATGAACGTGACCAGCAGGGACAGCGGAATGGAGACGGCTGTGACCAGGGTGGACCGGACGGAGAGCAGGAACACCAGAATCACCAGGACGGCAAAGCCCAGGCCCAGCAGTCCCTCCGTGGTGAGGTCGGAAATGGACTTTTCGATGAAGGGTGCCTGGTCAAAGATCACCGTGAACTTTGCGCCGTTGCCCAGCTCGTCCTGGAGCGAGGGCAGCAGGTTCATCACTTCGTGGGAAATTCCCACGGTGTCCCCGGCGGGTGTTTTGGTAATCGAAATGGCGAGCGTGGCCTCGCCGTTTGTGCGGGTGATGGAGGTTTCTTCGTTGTCGGTGATTTCAACACTGGCGACGTCGCCGATGGTGGGCGGTTCAGCGCCCGGGGACGGGCTCTGCGTTTTGAGAGGAAGGGCCGCAATCTTCTCGAGCGAATCCAGCGGGCTGCCCACCTGGATGGAAAGGGTGCGGCTGTCCTCCTGGACTGTGCCGGCGGGGATGAGCGCGCCGCTGTTTTCCAGGGCGGCGGAAATGTCTGCCGGCGAGACGCCGCGTGCGGCCATTGCGGCGTCGTCGGGCAGGACAGCGATGTGCCGGTCCGAACCGCCGGTGACCTCGGCCGTGCGGACCCCCTCGATCTTCTGCAGCCGCGGTACGGTCAGCCGCTGCAGGTCTGCGCTGAGCTCGCTCAGCGGCTGGTCGCTGGAAACGGCCAGATAGACGATCGGAAAATCGCTGATGCTCCCGGCAAGGGACTGCGGATTAGTGTCCTCCGGCAGGGACTGCCTGGCATTGGAAATAGCGCGGTCCACCTGGCCGCGGGCCCGGTCCAGGTCGGTGCCGTAGGCGAAGGTGAGGGTGATCGCGGAAATCGAGTTCCGGGAGGTGGCGGAGGATGACTCCAGACCTTCGACGGCGGTGAGCGCGGCTTCCAGGGGTTCGCTCACCTGTTTGTCCACCACCTCGGGGGAGGCGCCTGGCAAGGCGGTGATCACGCTGATCTGGGGGAACTCCAGCGCGGGGATGAGTTCCTGCTTCAGAGAATTCAGCGAGATCACACCAAAAACGGCCACGAAGACCGTGATGAGCGCAATCAGCGCCCGGTTGGAGAGGGAGAGCTTGGCCAGACGATCCATGAACCTGCCTTTTGACGGAGACGGATTCATCATACGTGCGCGGGCTTCCGGCCAACGTTCAGCGGATCACACGCCGGTGAAACGCGCTGTGCCCCGGACCGCTGGAAGCGTTCCGGGGCACAGGGTTGCTGCAGGGGCTGGTTAGCCCAGCTTCAGGACGCGGTTGGTTTCGGCGTCGATCTCTTCGGCGAGCGACTCGTTCTCGTTCAGCTTCACGCCGTACCCGGGGATCATTTCCTTGATCTTCGGCTCCCAGCCGGCAAATTCGCCGGGGAAGCAGCGCTTCATCAGGTTGATCATGATCGGAGTTGCGGTGGAAGCGCCCGGCGAGGCGCCGAGCAGGGCGCCGATGGAGCCGTCGGCCGAGGTAATGAGCTCGGTGCCGAACTGCAGCACGCCGCCGCTCTTCGGGTCCTTCTTGATGACCTGGACGCGCTGGCCGGCGGTAATGAGGTCCCAGCCTTCGGTGAGGGCCTCAGGGTAGAACTCGCGCAGGGCCTTGGTTTTGCCTTCACGGGATTTCAGCACCTCGGTGACGAGGTACTTCACCAGGGACATGTTGTCCTTGGCAACGGCAAGCATGGGGATCAGGTTGTGCGGGCGCACGGACAGCGGCAGGTCCAGGAAGGAACCGCCCTTGAGGAACTTGGGTGAGAAGCCGCCGTACGGGCCGAAAAGCAGGGACTTCTTGCCGTCCACGAAGCGGGTATCCAGGTGCGGAACGGACATGGGCGGAGCACCGACCGAGGCCTGGCCGTAGACCTTGGCATTGTGCTGCGCAATGATCTTTTCATCCGTGGAGCGCAGGAACTGGCCGGATACCGGGAATCCGCCGAAGCCCTTGCCCTCGGGAATGCCGGAGCGCTGGAGCAGGTGCAGGGCACCGCCGCCGCCGCCGATGAAGACGAATTTGGCCGAAACCATGCGGGTGGCTTTGGTGGCGCGGTTGCGGACAGTGACGTCCCAGCCGCCGTTGGAGGCACGCGTGACGTTGGTCACCTCATGCCCGAAGTGCAGGTCGGCGCCGTTGGCGCCCAGGTAATTGATCAGTTCGCGGGTGAGCGCGCCGAAGTCCACATCCGTGCCGCCGGCGACGCGGGAAGCTGCAACCCGCTGGCCGGAGTCCCGGCCCTGCATCAGCAGCGGAGCCCACTCGGCGATCTTGCCGTGGTCCTCGGTGAATTCCATCGTCTTGAACAGCGGCTGGGCGCTGAGCGATTCGTAGCGCTTGCGCAGGTACTCGGAGTGCGCGTCGCCCCAGACAAAGCTCATGTGGGGGAGCGGGTTGATGAAGCCGCCGGAGATGTGGCCCTGGGCAACCATGTGTGCCCAGAACTGGCGGGAGACCTGGAACTGCTCATTGATGCCGACTGCCTTGGCCGGGTCAACGGTTCCGTCGGGTCCTGCCGGGCTGTAGTTGAGCTCGCACAGTGCGGCGTGGCCGGTGCCCGCGTTGTTCCACGGGTCGGAGCTTTCGGTGCCGGCACGGTCCATCCGCTCGAAGAGGGAAATGCTCCAATCCGGAGCCAGCTGCTTCAGGAACGCTCCGAGAGTCGCGCTCATGACGCCGCCGCCGATCAGCAGTACGTCGGTTTTTGTTGCGGACTTCTCCGCCGGGCTATCAGCAGTCAACTTCATATCTCCAGTCACGTGGACGCTAGCCTAAGAAGCGTATCCCTCGTAGCGCCCTTACTAAAATTCCCGGCGCTTTGAATACAGCCGGCCGGCCGTCACCGGTACCGGGAGCTAGCTGGTGAGCCTGACCTTATTAAAGACTTCGTTCAGCACCGGCGACGTCGGATACTGCGCAACCCGCGGTGAAACCGTCAGCGTCGAGATGGGGTAGGCCAGGGGAACTGCCGGTACCCGGGTGGAGATACGGTCGGAGATGGACCGGTAGGCCTCGGAGCGGTCCTCACCGGCCGGAAGCGTGCGGGCCCGGTCAATCTTGGTGAACAACTGCGGATCATCATAGCCAAACTCGTCGCTGTAGCCGCCGAACAGGGTTCCCACGAAGTTGTCCGCATCCATGTAGCTGCCGCTGAGCCCGGAAAGGTGGAGCGCGCGGTCTCCCTTCCGGGCGATCTGTTCCAGGTAACCGTCGGACCACTCGACCGGAACTGGGCGGATGTTCAGGCCCGCTGCGGTCAGCTGCCGGCTCAGCTCGGCGTAGACCTTCTCCGGATTTGGCAGATACGCACGGGTGACACGGCGGGGGTAGTAGAAGGGCAGCTCTTCTCCGGCGTAGCCGGCTTCCTCCAGCAGCTCCTTGGCGCGCTCGGTGTTGTGTCCGTAGTTGGTTACGTTGTCCGAGCGCAGCCCAAGTTTCTCCGGGAGGAACTGGTTGGCGGACTTTGTGCCGTTAAGGAACAGGTCCTCGAGCAGTGCCGGTTTATCCACGGCGTGCGCAATCGCCTGGCGCATTTTCGGTTCGTCCAGGCCGGGGAAGTTCTGGTTGATGCCAAGGTAGAGGACGGAGTAGGGGTCCCGCTGCAGGATCTGCATGCCGGCCCGCGCCAGTTCACCCACGTCGGAGACCGTGACCAGGTCATAGCCGTCCACTTCGCCGTTCTTCAGCGCGCGCAGCCGGCTTTCCGGGCTGGTGATCGTGCGGAAGACCAGGTCGTGGATTTCGCCGCGGTCGCCCCAGTACTGCGGATTAGATGTCAGCAGGACTTCGTCTTCGGTCCAGGAGGTGAAGGCAAACGGTCCGGTGCCGACAGGATGCTGGGCATAACCGGAGACCCGGGTTCCGTTCCGCTCCTCGGAGAGGGTGTCGGCGCGCCCGTCCGCCAGGGCGCGGGGCGAAGAGATGGCGAACTCAGGGGAGGCCAGTGCAGGAATCAGTCCCGTAAGCCGGGTGGCGAGCTCGAGGCGGACGGTGTATTCATCCACCGCTGTGCAGGACCGGTAAGCGGAGAGTTCGGGAGTGTCCGCAAAGCCTTTGAAGACGGATCGGAAGGTCAGCACCTCGGAACCGCGGGCTGCTTCGGGCAGCTTGTACCAGCGTTCAAAGTTTGCGCAGACGGCCGCTGCGTTCAACGGCTCGCCGTCATGGAACGTCACCCCGCGGCGGAGGGTGAAGTCGTAGGTCCGCCCGTCCTCGGACTCGGACCAGGTTTCCGCCAGCAGCGGTACGGGCGCGGAGGTTACCGGGTCTACGCCCACCAGGGTTTCCATGATCTGCCGCGTAATCCGGTGGGACTCTGTGTCCACGGCCAGGAACGGATCCAGCCCGGCAGGGCGGGCGGCGGTGGCAAAGATGAACGACGCCGTGGGTTCAGCGGACTGCGACGGCGAGGGGGAACCGCTGGTGGTGTCCTCATCAGGACGTGCGGCTGTGCAGCCTGCCAGTGCCAGGGCTGCGGCAATGGCTCCGGCCTTGATGACAGAGCGCCGTGTAGCGGATTGGGTCACAGCTGTTGGGTTCTCCTCCGGGACGCACCATCCCTGCCGGCTTCGCGAATTTCTAAGTCTAAATGATAAAAAACCGGTAAAGGCGGGTGAGAGTTACCTCACAATGTCCCGTTGGTAAGGCAGGATATGGAAATGACTGAAACCAGCCCTGCATCTGCGCTGCTCGAAGTGACCGATCTCGCCGTCGGCTTCCGGACAATGGACGGCCAGGTGCAGGCGGTCCGTAACGCCGGGTTCAGCCTGGGAGCCGGCCAGACCCTGGCAATTGTTGGTGAGTCCGGATCAGGAAAGTCCACCACGGCCATGGCTGTCATCGGTCTGCTGCCCGGCAATGGCAAGGTAACGGCCGGGAGCATCCGCTTCGACGGGCAGGAACTCGTGGGACTGGCCGAGTCGAAGATGCGTGCCATCCGCGGCCGTTCCATTGGGCTGGTGCCGCAGGACCCCATGTCCAACCTGAACCCGGTGACGAAGATCGGCACCCAGGTCGCCGAGACCCTGCTGGTTCACGGTATGGCCACGTCCAAGGATGTGGACCGCAAAGTCGTGGAGGTCCTGACCGCCGCGGGTCTGCCGGACGCCGCTGAACGCGCCAAACAGTATCCGCACGAATTCTCCGGCGGCATGCGCCAGCGTGCCCTGATCGCTATCGGGCTGGCATGCCGGCCCCGGCTGCTCATCGCCGACGAGCCCACCAGTGCCTTGGACGTTACGGTCCAGCGGACCATCCTGGACCAGATCGGCCGTATGACCGACGAACTGGGGACAAGCGTCCTGCTGATCACGCACGACCTTGGGCTGGCGGCGGAGCGGGCAGCGGAACTGGTGGTGATGCATCGGGGCGAGGTCGTGGAGACCGGCCCGGCCAGGCAGCTGCTGGAGGACCCGCAGCACCCCTACACCCAGTCACTGGTCCGGGCAGCTCCCAGCGTTGCCGCGGTCCGGCTGAGCCCCGGTGCTTTTGCGGCGCCCGCCTCACAGCGGCTGCACCTGGCCGAAACCGAGCCGGGCTCCGGTGGCGCCGGACCGGGCGGCTCGGCAGTGGCGGTGGCAACGGCAGCCGGACCGGACGGGGTCCCGCCGGAACCGGCGGAACAGAACTACGCGAAGACACCGAACATCGTGGAACTCAAGGACCTGAGCAAGGTGTACCGGATCCGCGGCAAGGCCGGTGATTTCCACGCCGTCCGGAACGTCAGCCTGGAAATCCCGCGCGGCCGCACAGTGGCAATCGTCGGTGAGTCGGGTTCCGGCAAAACAACCACCGCCAGGATGCTCCTGAAACTGATCACGCCCACCAGCGGCTCCATAACGTTCGACGGCGTCGATGTCGCCTCGCTGGAGAAGAAGGCGCTGCGCAGCTTCCGCCAGCGGGTACAGCCCATTTTCCAGGACCCGTATTCGTCCCTCGACCCGATGTTCACGATTGAGCGGATCCTGGAGGAACCGCTCAAGACCTACAAACGAGGGGACCGGGCCGAACGGGCGGCCCGCGTCCGGGAGCTCATGGAGCAGGTGGCCCTGCCGGCCTCCATGCTGAGGCGGTATCCGGCTGAACTGTCCGGAGGCCAGCGCCAGCGGGTAGCCATTGCCCGGGCGCTCGCCTTGAACCCGGAACTGATCGTGTGCGATGAGCCCGTGTCCGCCCTGGACGTGCTGGTGCAGGCACAGATCCTCAAGCTGCTCGGCGATCTGCAGCGGGACCTGGGCCTGAGCTACCTTTTTATCTCCCACGACCTGGCTGTCGTCCGGCTGATCTCCGACTATGTCTGCGTGATGAAGGACGGGGAGCTGGTCGAGGCGGCGACGTCGGAGGAAGTCTTCCAGAACCCGCGGCATCCCTATACCCGCAAGCTGCTTGCCTCCATCCCGGGCAACGAACTGAACATCGACGGCGAGCTCGCCTCCTAGCGCCGGCACAGGCAGCCCCGGCGGCCGGTACAGCGAAAAGGGTCCGTTTACTCACAGAGGAGGCGGACCCTTTTCGCTGTTCCGAAGCCGGGCTACTTGCTCCGGGTCTTGGGGTCCAGCGCTTCACGCAGCGCTTCGCCCAGCAGGGTGAAGCCAAGTGCGGTGACGGCGATGCAGATACCGGGCAGGAAGGCCAGCTGCGGCGCCACCGCCAGTTCGTTCTGCGCGTAGGTCAGCATCCGGCCCCACTCGGCGCTCTCCGGCCGCCCGCCACCCAGTCCCAGGAAGGACAGGGCCGCTGCGTCGATCACGGCGGTCGCCAGGGTCAATGTGGCCTGGACAATCACGGGACCGACGCTGTTGGGCAGCAGATGGCTCATGGTGATGGTCCGGGTGCTCAGCCCCAGTGCCTGCGCGGAGAGGACATAGTCCGCGCCGCGCTGGCTGATCATGGAGGAACGCAGGAGCCTGGCGAAGATGGGCACCTGGGAAACGCCGATGGCAATCATTACTGCCGACGGCGTCTGTCCCAGCACGGCTGCGATACTCACGGCCAGCAGCAGATTCGGAACCGAGAGCAGGATGTCTACGAAGCGCATGATGACGCTGTCCACCCAGCCGCCGACACCGCCGGCGATTACACCGAGCAGCATGCCGCCCAACAGGCCGAGGGCCGTGGAGACGACACCGATCAGCAGGGACGCGCGTGCTCCCCAGATGAGCTTGGACAGGACATCGCCGCCAAACCTGTCCAGGCCGAGGGGATAGCCCTCAATGTCACCGGGGCCGGGAATCGACGTCGGCGTGATCTCGGTGCGGCCCGGGAGTTCCTCGCCGCCGTAAGGCGCAAGAATCGGAGCGAAGATGGCGACCAGGATGAACAGACCTACGATCACGGCGCCGGCGACGGCCGCAGGGTTGCGGCGCAGCCGCCGGAAGGCGTCCTGCCACATCCCGCTGCCGCGGGTGTCCGGGGCTGTGGCATCATCCGGACGAACGGCCCCGCCGGAAGGAGGGGGAAGAACCGTACTCATTGCACCCTCACCCTCGGGTCGATGAAGCCGTAGGACACGTCAACCAGCAGATTGATCAGTGAATACGCTACGGCGATGAAAATGATGAAGCCCTGCAGCACGGGGTAGTCCAGGTTGAAGATGGCATCCCGCAGGAATCTGCCCACTCCGCTGAACGCGAAGACAGTTTCGGTCAGCACCGCCCCTGAAATGAGGAGGCCGGTCTGCAGGCCGATTGTCGTCGTGACGGGGAGCATGGCATTGCGCAGCACAAACCGGTTGCGGATGGTCCGCTCCATCAGGCCCTTGGCCCGGGCCGTGCGGACGTAGTCTGCGCCCTGCACTTCAAGGACCGAGGCACGCGTGATGCGCACGATGATGGCCAGCGGAATGGTGCCCAGCGCGATGCCGGGAAGGATCAGGTGCATTAGGGCATCCCAGGATGCGTCCCACTCTCTGGTGAGGATTCCGTCCAGAACATAGAAGTCCGTGACGTGGGTGGCATTGATGCGTGGATCCTGCCGGCCGTCGGTCGGGAAAATCGGCACCTGGATCGCCAGCAGCCACTTCAGGATGAAGGCCAGGAAGAAGACCGGCACAGTGATGCCGATCAGGGACAGCACCACCGAGGAGTGGTCCCAGAACCGGCCGTAGTGCCTGGCTGCCAGGTAGCCCAGCGGGATGCCGATGCCGATCGCGAAGATGAGGGCGACGGCGGCGAGTTCCAGTGTGGCCGGGAAACGGGTGGCGAACTCTTCCAGGACCGGCCGCCCGGTGACTGTTGACGTGCCGAAATCGCCCTGGAGGAGCTTTCCGACGTAGGTGAAGTACTGCTCAACGAGCGGGCGGTCGAAGCCGTAGGCTTCGTTGATCCTGGCGATGGCCTCCGGGGTGGCCTTGTCTCCCAGGAGAGCGGTTGCCGGTCCGCCGGGAAGGTTGCGGACCCAGACGAACAGCAGGATGGATAAACCGATCAGGGTCGGAATCAGCATTAACAGGCGCTTGCCGATGACTTGCAGCACGCGTGTCCTTTCTCAGCCGGTTCCAGGCTGGGGAGGAGGTAAGGACAGAACGGGCCGGGACCCAGCATGCTGGATCCCGGCCCGGTTCGCCGCTACTTGTTGAGCTTGATCTGGTTGAATACTTCGTCGTTGACGGGGGAGGCGGGGTAGGAATCCACACGCTCCGAGAAAGCCAGCGACGGCGCCGGGTGGGCCAGCGGAACCGCCGGGACGTACTTGGCGATGTCGTCGTTGATCTTCTCGTACATCGGGGTCTGCTCTTCCAGGCTGCTTACCTGGCGGGCGGCCTCGAGCTGGTCGAAGATCTCCTGGTTGGTGAAGCCGAACTCCGGCTTCTCCTGGCCGAAGAACACGCCCACGAAGTTATCCGTGTCGTTGTAGTCCCCGGTCCAGCCCAGCAGGTGGATGCCGTGGTCTTCGGTGGCCTGCACACGGTCCAGGTAGTCCGGGGACCACTTGCTCGGCTGCGGGTTGACCTTGATGCCCACTTCCTCCAGCTGGGCGGAGATGTTGGAGAAGACCTGCTCAGGGGTCGGCATGTACGGCCGGGAAACGCCGGTTGGGTAGTTGAAGTCCACTGTGAAGCCATCGGGGTAGCCCGCTTCCGCCAGCAGTTCCTTGGCCTTCGCCGGGTCGTAGTCGTACGTGGTGACATCCTCGTTGTACCCGTTGACGACGTCGGGAATGAACTGCGTGGCGACCTTGGTGCCTTCGGGAAGGGTCTGGTTGACCAGCGCTTCCTTGTCGATCGCATGGGCGATCGCCTGGCGGACCAGCGGGTCGGCGAGCTGTTCAACCTTCTGGTTCATGCCCAGGTACAGGATGGTGAACGGATCACGGGGAATGACCTTGAAGCCGGCGTCCGCCAGTGCCTGGGTGTCGGCCGGCGCCACCAGGTCGTAGCCGTCAATGTCGCCTGACTGCAGGGACTGGCGGCGGGAGTTGGGATCGTCGATCACGCGGAAGATGATGTCAGTGACCTGTCCCTGCTCGCCCCAGTAGTCCTCGTAGGCGGAAAGGGTGATCTGGTTGCCGACTTCCCAGCCTTCGAACTTGAAGGGACCGGTGCCCGTGGGGTGTTCCTTGGCATAGGTGGTCAGCGTAGGCGCTTCGGCGGTGCCGGAGGCTTCGTTGGCTGCATACTCCTCCATCGCCGTCGGGCTCTGCATGGAGAAGGCCGGCAGCGAGAGCGCGGCGATGAACCCGGCGAACGGCTTGGCCAGCGTAACTACGGCCTCGTTTTCAGCGGTGGCTTCACAGGACTCATAGGTGGCGGTCTCCGGAGTGTCAGCGAATCCCTTGAAGAGCTTGCCGTAGTAGTAGGCGAGGCTCTCGGCCTGCTGGATACCGGTGAAGTTGTACCAGCGGTCGAAGTTGGCGCAGACAGCTTCTCCGTTGAAGGGCGTGCCGTCGTGGAACGTGACGCCCTCCTCGAGGGCGAAGGTGTACGTCAGCGCGTCCTCCGAGGTTTCCCACGACTTGGCCAGCAGCGGGGCCGGGTCGGCGGTGCCAGGTTCTACACCCACCAGGCCCTCGAAGATCTGGCGGCTGACGCGGAAGGACTCGCCGTCGGAGGCGAAGGCAGGATCCAGGGTTTTGGGATCCGAGGATGCGGCGAAGACGAACGTGCCGTCGACTTCCGAGGCGGTGGCGCCGTCATCGGCGGCCTCGCGGTTGCTTTCGGCGCAGCCGGAGAGCACAAGCGCGCTCATGGCCAGCCCGGCGGTCAGGGCAGCTGCCCGTCTCCGGGTGGACCTGCTGAGAGTGAATCTGCCAGCAAGGGTCATTGGTATCTCCTCTGGGGCGGTGTGATGTGGCGTAGGACACAGAGCCTAATGGCACAGGGTGGCTGGTTTGGGACGCTAAGCAGGTTCGGCGCGGTCACAATTCGGTTACACCGGGACATTGCCGGCACCGCGCGCCCTTCGATGCTCGATGGTTGACACTGCCCGCGGCCGCCCGTGCCGTCCTCCTGCTGCGGTGGCGGGGGATAGTGCGGTGAGGTGCTGTCTGGATGGGCGGGGCCAGTACGACGCCGCCGATTTCGCATTTGCGAATAGGTACTGGTAGAGTTTCATGTCGTTGCGGAGGAGGAACTGCGGATTTTTCCGGCAGATCCAGCCTCCAAAACTGCCAGCACCTCTAGCTCAATTGGCAGAGCAATTGACTCTTAATCAATGGGTTCCGGGTTCAAGTCCCGGGGGGTGCACAG
>NZ_JACSQD010000009.1:19321-24635 GCF_014836775.1 Arthrobacter gallicola | reverse complement strand
AGCACCTCTAGCTCAATTGGCAGAGCAATTGACTCTTAATCAATGGGTTCCGGGTTCAAGTCCCGGGGGGTGCACAGTGCAGATAACCCCGCATCATCCGGTCAACTGGCCGGGTGGGGCGGGGTTGTCAGTTCCGGCGGCCAGCATGCCGGTGCCTCATTGCTCCGGTTCGGTGCGGTGGAAAAAAGCTGGTAGAGTAACTTGTCGTTGCTGATCGTCCAGGACCGCTGTCCAGCCTTGGAGAACGGCAGCGCAGCATCACCGCCAAGCACCTCTAGCTCAATTGGCAGAGCAATTGACTCTTAATCAATGGGTTCCGGGTTCAAGTCCCGGGGGGTGCACAGAATGAGCCCCGTCCAGAAGGTATTTCCTTCCGGGCGGGGTTTTTGTGTTCCACCAGGGTTCTGTTGCGCAGTGCCCTGCCGGGTCAGCCACAACGGTTTGCCGGCCCGCCCGACACTGAGTCCGACGGCTTAAACGACAGCGTGCACGCCCATGACAATGAGCGTGCACGCTGGAAAATCTGCTGCCGAACCGGGTTGGACCGGCCGGTGCCGGCCGGTGCCGTTCGGCGGTGCCCGGTTAAGCGGTCTGCTGCTCCGGGTTCAGCGGGGCATCGAGCGGGACCGGCAGGCCTGGAACGTCGACTGCCATGTGCCAGCGCGGATTCCCAAGTTCACGGATCACACTGCGCAGCTGGCTGCGCAGGTCCTCGGAAAGTAGTTCCCCGCCGTCGAGAAGTGTCCGCTCAATGTCGTGGGCCTCGCGCAGCGCCTCAATGCCTGCGGGAGTGATTGAAACCATGTGGCTGCGCTTGTCCAAGTCGTTTCGAACGCGCGTCACGTGGCCGTGCGACTCCAGTCTGGCCAGTGTCTTACCCATGGTCTGTGCCTGCACCCGGACCAGCTGTGCAAGGTGGGCCTGCGTCATGGGGCCCTGGGAATCCAGGACGCCAAGTGCAATGACGCCCGCGTGGGTCACCCCTATACGGACAAGTCGCTCATTCCAGGCATGCTCCACCAGGCGGGCGGCTGTTGATAAGAGGCGACCGGTGGGCCAATGCTCCATATCCGGCATAAAACTGAACTCTTCCTTTCGAGTACGGATTCGCCAGGCCCATCGGATAGCCTACAAATCCAAAGTCTAGGATATCCATCCGAAAGCCTGCTGTCGTCCTGTGACACAGCCGATGCGCAATCGATACCGAAGGAGCACCTGTTTCATGCCCAGACTAACCGTTGGTGACACCGCACCGGATTTCACCCTGACGGCGTCGGATTCCTCCGTCGTATCGCTCGCGGACCTGCGGGGCCGCAGCGTGATTGTGTATTTCTACCCTGCAGCGGCAACCCCGGGCTGCACCAAGGAAGCCTGCGACTTCCGGGACAACCTGAACTCCCTGTCCGCGGCCGGGTTTGCTGTGCTGGGAATCTCCCCGGACAAAGTGGAGAAGCTTGCCAAGTTCGCTGCGGATGAGGCCCTCACCTTCCCGCTGCTGTCCGATCCGGACCACGCCGTCGCCGAGGCGTACGGTGCCTGGGGAGAAAAGAAGAACTACGGCAAGGTGTACGAGGGTCTTATCCGGTCCACCGTGGTGGTGGACCCCGAAGGCAGGGTTGCCCTCGCCCAGTACAACGTGCGGGCCACCGGACATGTTGCCAAGCTTCGCCGTGATCTCGGTCTCGACTAAACCTCAGGTACACTAAAGCCTGGCCTTGGCCCGGATAACCGGTGTTTTACCCGGATAGCCGGCGCGGGCCGCGCGCGAGTGGCGGAATTGGCAGACGCGCTGGATTTAGGTTCCAGTGTCTTCGGACGTGTGGGTTCAAGTCCCTCCTCGCGCACCAAAGGGATGAGTCGAGACATCGTTTCCGGATGAGTCGCGGCTTAGGTAACACCCCGGTCTTCGGACCGGGGTGTTTTTCTTTGGCAAAGGGTCCGGTGCCTGCGCGCTAGGGTTATGTTGCATGTCACCAGAATCACGCGCAGTCAGAAACATCACCGTCCCCACCCAGGAACTTCTTGAGGCGCTGGGGACCCTGCCGGCCGGAATGCAGGCTGGAGTCTGGGATCTAGTGGGCGAGCCCCGCGGGCTGGACTATGCGGAGATCGACGCCGTCGTCACCCCCTACGCGAGTGCCACCGACTGGCGCTCCGGCGTCGCCCGGGTTCCGAACCTGCAGCTGCTCCAGGCCCAGACAACCGGGCATGACGGACTCCCGGAGCTGGTGGGCAGCGGCACCGCAGTGGCCAGCGCGGCCGGTGTCCACGCCGCAGCGACGGCGGAACTTGCGGTCGGGTTGATGCTCGCCTCACTCCGCGGCATAGACGCGGCAGTCCGTGACCAGTTGGATGCCCACTGGAATCCCCAGCGCTGGCCCGGCCTGGCGGACCGGCGCGTCCTGCTTGTGGGGGTCGGTGGCATCGGCCAGGAGATCGCGGCCCGGCTGGCTCCGTTCGAAGTGGAGCTCACTCGGGTCGGAAGCCGGGCCCGGGACGATGAACACGGGTACATCCACGGCACAGCTGAACTGGTCACGCTTGCAGCCGGTACCGATGTGCTGGTGCTGATCACTCCCTTGAACGATTCCACCCGGCATCTGGTGGGCCGGGAGGTGCTGGCAGCCCTTCCCGACGGCGCCCTGGTGGTCAATGTGGCCCGCGGAGCAGTCGTTGACACCGATGCGCTGACCGAAGAGGTGGTGTCAGGCCGGCTCAAGGCCGCCCTCGACGTCGTTGATCCTGAGCCGCTGCCGGCTGATCATCCGCTGTGGAAAGCGCAGAACGCTCTCCTGACGCCCCATGTGGGCGGGAACTCGGACGCGTTCACGCCCAGGATCCAGGCGTTCCTGCGCCGCCAGGTGGACCGGCTGGCCGACGGCCGTGAGCCGCTCAACCTCGTCCAGCGCGGTCCCTGGGCCTAACCCCGTCCTCCGCGGCCTGCGGTCACCGGCGCTAGGCGAGCTCCAGGAAGGTGTCCAGGAAGGAATCGAAGTCCTCCTGGTCCTCCTCCTGGAGTATCAACTGCCGGGGTCCGCGGCCGCCGGAGGGCAGCTGTGCCTCGGGCTCGACACTGAACCGGAACACCCGGCCGGTGGAGGTGCCCACTTCGTAGCTGCCGGGACCAACCTCATCTGCATGCGAGAGGTTGGTCGTGTTTATCGCCGTCGGCGGTTCCAGGCCTTCGAAGGCAAGGGGCGAGAACGGAGCGAAGACGATCTCCGCGGGGCGCCAGCGGTAGCCCAGCACGAAGTAGGCGGCGGATCCGGGCACCGGTGTTGCGCAGACCAGGTTGTAGTCACCGTAGTTAGGGATCTGCGTGTCGAAGATCCTGCGGAGCAGGGACTTCAGGGCTTCGCTGGACTGGACATCGGTTGAGCCGGGTTCCGGAGTCATGGTCCCCAGTCTATGGACAGGCTCTCCCATCCGGGGAAGCGCAGCCGGCCCGCGGGCGAACTTCCTCCTGCCGGACAGGCTGCGTAACCCGGGCGTAACAAGCAGCGGCACGGGACGGCGGATGCGCCCGGCGGGCCGGCTTGGGAATAGGATTTCGGGTATGAGCATGGAGAACACCCCTGACATCAAACCCCGCAGCCGAGTTGTAACCGACGGTATTCATGCAGCGCCTGCGCGCGGCATGTTCCGTGCTGTCGGAATGGGGGACGACGACTTCGCCAAGCCCCAGATCGGCATCGCCAGTTCCTGGAACGAAATTACCCCCTGCAACCTGTCGCTGAACCGGCTGGCCCAGGGCGCCAAGGAAGGCGTCCACGCGGGCGGCGGGTTCCCGATGCAGTTCGGCACCATCTCCGTCTCGGACGGTATCTCCATGGGTCACGAGGGCATGCACTTCTCCCTCGTCTCCCGCGAAGTCATTGCCGACTCGGTGGAGACCGTCATGATGGCGGAACGCCTCGACGGCTCCGTCCTGCTGGCCGGCTGCGACAAGTCCCTTCCGGGCATGCTGATGGCAGCCGCCCGCCTGGACCTCTCCAGCGTCTTCCTCTACGCCGGTTCGATCATGCCCGGCTTCGCGAAGATGGAAGACGGCACGGAGCGGGAAGTCACCCTGATTGACGCTTTCGAAGCCGTGGGTGCGTGCGCTGCCGGCAAGATGAGCCTCAAGGACCTGGACACCATCGAACGGGCCATCTGCCCGGGCGAAGGCGCCTGCGGCGGTATGTACACCGCCAACACGATGGCCTGCATCGGCGAAGCCCTGGGCATGTCCCTGCCCGGCTCCGCCGCTCCGCCCTCGGCTGACCGCCGCCGCGACGAGTTCGCCCGCAAGTCCGGCGAAGCCGTCGTGAACCTGCTGCGCAAGGGCATCACCGCCCGCGACATCATGACCAAGAAGGCCTTCGAAAACGCCATCGCCGTGACCATGGCCTTCGGCGGTTCCACGAACGCCGTCCTGCACCTGCTGGCCATCGCCCGCGAGGCCGAAGTTGACCTGACGCTCGAGGACTTCAACCGGATCGGCGACAAGATCCCGCACCTGGGCGACCTGAAGCCGTTCGGCCGCTACGTGATGTTCGACGTCGACAAGATCGGCGGCGTGCCGGTCATCATGAAGGCACTGCTCGACGCCGGCCTGCTGCACGGCGACTGCCTCACCGTCACCGGCAAGACCGTGGCCGAGAACCTCGAAGCCATCAACCCGCCGGATCCGGACGGCAAGGTCCTGCGTGCGCTGGACAACCCGATCCACAAAACCGGCGGCATCACCATCCTCCACGGCTCCATGGCTCCGGAAGGCGCCGTCGTCAAGAGCGCCGGCTTCGACGCCGACGTCTTCGAAGGCACCGCCCGCGTGTTCGAACGCGAGCAGGGTGCCCTGGACGCGCTCGACGCCGGAGAGATCCACGCCGGCGACGTCGTCGTCATCCGCTACGAAGGCCCCAAGGGCGGACCGGGCATGCGCGAAATGCTCGCCATCACCGGTGCGATCAAGGGTGCCGGGCTCGGCAAGGACGTCCTGCTGCTCACCGACGGCCGGTTCTCCGGCGGCACCACCGGCCTGTGCATCGGCCACGTGGCACCGGAAGCCGTCGACGGCGGTCCCATCGCCTTCGTCAAGGACGGGGACCGGATCCGCGTGGACATCGCCGCCCGCAGCTTCGACCTGCTGGTGGAGCCCGAAGAGCTCGAAGCCCGCAAGATCGGCTGGGAGCCCCTTCCGGCCAAGTTCACCAAGGGTGTCCTGGCCAAGTACGCCAAGATGGTCAACTCGGCTTCGACGGGTGCTTACTGCGGTTGAAACCCCTCCCCACCGGCTGATAAGGCCTCCCCGACGACGCCCGCTGGAGCGGAC
>NZ_JACSQD010000009.1:0-19311 GCF_014836775.1 Arthrobacter gallicola | reverse complement strand
GGCGCGGCGGCCGGCGGGGCCCCTTAGGCCTTTGCAGCCTTATTAAGCCCTGCCGCCTTCTGGGGGTGGGGCATAAAACCCGCTATCGCGGAAGGTCTGCCGCCTTTTGTAGGCGGGAGTGTCCAGAAGGTGGGATGGGTGTCCATATAATGAGACGGTAGGGCCTCCGGTTGACACTGTAACCGGGGGAGGGGAAGACTGATCAGTATGCAGATCGTAACCGTCGTCCTTACCAAGCGCGTGGCGTAACAGCCCGACTTGAAAAAGACGTCACGCGCGAACCCCTACGGAGCCAACAGGCACGAGGGGTTTTTTTATTGGCTTCAGAAAGTACAAAGGCCGCACCGGACCGACCGCCCGGGCAGCCGCCGCATCAGAACAACATGGATATGTATCCGCAAAGGAAGTTTCCGATGAGTAAGGGATCGCCAATCAGCCCGTCGCTGATGGCACAGAAGGCAGGCCCGGCCCGGTCCGTGCATGCCAAGAAACAAGATGCAGCATTCCCTGTAGCGGCCTCGGCTGAAGCCATGGACAACCGGGTCCAGGGTCCGAACAACGTAGTACCCCCAACCGAAATGACCGGTTCGCAGGCCATTGTCCGTTCGCTGGAAGAACTCGGAGTCGACGACGTCTTCGGTCTTCCCGGCGGCGCGATCCTGCCGACCTATGATCCGCTGATGGATTCCAAGAAGCTCCGGCACATCCTGGTCCGGCATGAACAGGGTGCCGGCCATGCAGCCGAAGGCTACGCCATGGTCACCGGCCGCGCTGGTGTCTGCATCGCCACCTCGGGACCCGGTGCCACCAACCTGGTCACCGCGATTGCTGATGCGCACATGGACTCCGTGCCCATGGTGGCTATCACCGGGCAGGTCTCGAGCACCGTTATCGGCTCGGACGCCTTCCAGGAAGCGGACATCGTCGGCATCACCATGCCGATCACCAAGCATTCCTACCTGGTAACCAACGCGGACGACATTCCCCGCGTCCTGGCCGAGGCCTTCCACATTGCCACCAGTGGACGTCCCGGCCCCGTCCTGGTGGACATCACCAAGGACGCCCAGCAGGGCCAGACCACCTTCTCCTGGCCGCCGAAGATCGACCTTCCGGGCTACCGCACGGTCGTGCGCGGACACTCCAAGCAGGTGCGGGAAGCATCCAGGCTAATCGCAGCTGCCCAGCGGCCGGTGTTCTACGTCGGCGGCGGTGTCCTGAAGGCCAACGCCTCGGCCGAGCTGCTGGAACTGGCGGAGCTGGTCGGAGCTCCCGTGGTGACCACCCTGATGGCCCGCGGTGTCTTCCCCGATTCCCACCCGCAGCATGTTGGCATGCCCGGTATGCACGGTTCGGTTTCCGCTGTGACCGCCCTGCAGCAGTCCGACCTGCTGATCACTCTCGGGGCCCGGTTCGATGACCGCGTCACCGGCGTGCTGAGCACCTTCGCGCCCAACGCCAAGGTCATCCACGCCGACATTGACCCCGCCGAGATTTCCAAGAACCGCACCGCGGACGTTCCGATTGTCGGTTCGGTCAAGGAGATCATCCCTGAACTCACCGAGGCCGTCCGCTCACAGTTCGAGTCCACCGGTGCCCCGGACATCGCTCCGTGGTGGTCCGTCATTTCCCGGCTGCGCGACACCTACCCCACCGGCTGGACCGAGCCCGAAGACGGGCACATCGCCCCTCAGCAGGTCATCGCGCGGATTGGTGAACTCACCGGTCCCGAGGGTGTCTACGTGGCCGGCGTGGGACAGCACCAGATGTGGACCGCACAGTTCATCAAATATGAGCGTCCCCGCGCCTGGCTGAACTCCGGCGGACTGGGCACCATGGGCTACTCCGTGCCTGCCGCCATGGGCGCCAAGGTTGGCAATCCGGACCGGGTGGTCTGGGCGATCGACGGCGATGGCTGCTTCCAGATGACCAACCAGGAGCTGGCGACCTGCCTGATCAACAACATCCCGATCAAGGTCGCAGTCATTAACAACTCCTCGCTGGGCATGGTGCGCCAGTGGCAGACACTCTTCTACGAGTCCCGCTACTCCAACACCGACCTCAACACCGGCCACGACACCGTCCGGGTCCCGGACTTCGTGAAGCTGGCAGACGCCTACGGCTGCGTGGGCCTGCGCTGCGAACGCGAAGAGGATATCGACGCCACCATCAAGCAGGCACTGGAAATCAACGACCGCCCCGTGGTCATCGATTTTGTGGTCAGCCGCGACTCCATGGTCTGGCCGATGGTCCCGACCGGGGTCAGCAACGACCTCATCCAGATTGCCCGCAATATGACGCCCACCTGGGAAGAGGAGGAGTAGGGATATGGCACGCCACACCCTTTCCGTGCTGGTCGAAGACGTCCCGGGTGTCCTGACCCGGGTAGCGTCGCTGTTTGCCCGCCGGGCCTTCAACATCAATTCTTTGGCTGTCGGACCATCGGAGGTTGCCGGGCTGTCCCGCATCACCGTGGTCGTCGAGGCCGAGGGTGATCTGCTCGAGCAGGTCACCAAGCAACTGAACAAGCTCGTCAACGTCATCAAAATCGTCGAGCTG
The DNA here is from genome assembly GCF_014836775.1 of Arthrobacter gallicola. GTDB lineage: Bacteria > Actinomycetota > Actinomycetes > Actinomycetales > Micrococcaceae > Arthrobacter_B > Arthrobacter_B gallicola. The sequence continues at coordinate 16,755 of NZ_JACSQD010000009.1, read as the reverse complement.
GTTCCCGATTCCTCCGTGCAACGCGACCACATCTTGGTCAAGGTTCGCGCGGATGCCGCAACCCGGCTGCAGGTAACCCAGGCAGCCGAGCTGTTCCGTGCTTCAGTGGTAGATGTGTCCACCGACTCCCTGATCGTTGAAGCAACTGGCACCGCCGATAAGCTCAATGCACTGCTTTCAGTGCTGGAGCCCTTTGGCATCCGCGAAATTGTTCAATCCGGAACCCTGGCCGTTGGCCGCGGCGCGAAGTCCATGAGTGACCGCGCGCTGCGCAGCGCCTAGTTCCACCTCAAACCTTTATCCAAGAACCCAAACAGGAGATATTTCAGTGACTGACATGTATTACGACGACGACGCCGACCTGTCGATCATCCAGGGACGCAAAGTCGCCGTCATCGGCTACGGCAGCCAGGGCCACGCACACGCCCTCAGCCTGCGCGATTCCGGTGTTGATGTCCGCGTTGGCCTCAAGGAAGGCTCCAAGTCCCGCGCCAAGGCCGAAGCCGAAGGCCTGCGGGTCCTCAGCGTCGCCGAGGCCGTCGCCGAAGCCGACCTGATCATGGTGCTGACCCCGGACCAGGTCCAGCGCTTCGTGTACGCGGAGGAAATCGCCCCGAACATCAAGTCCGGCGACGCACTGTTCTTCGGCCACGGCTTCAACATCCGCTACGGCTACATCCAGCCGCCGGCCGACGTCGACGTTGCCCTCGTGGCACCCAAGGGCCCGGGCCACATCGTCCGCCGCGAATTCGAAGCCGGCCGCGGCGTTCCCGACCTGATCGCCGTCGAGCAGGATGCTTCGGGCAAGGCCAAGGACCTGGCGCTTTCCTACGCCAAGGCCATCGGCGGCACCCGGGCAGGCGTCATTGAGACCACCTTCACCGAAGAGACCGAAACGGACCTGTTCGGCGAGCAGGCTGTCCTCTGCGGCGGCGCTTCCCAGCTGATTCAGTACGGCTTCGAGACGCTGACCGAAGCCGGCTACAAGCCGGAGGTCGCGTACTTCGAGGTCCTGCACGAGCTCAAGCTGATCGTTGACCTGATGGTTGAAGGCGGCATCGCCAAGCAGCGCTGGAGCGTTTCCGACACCGCTGAGTACGGCGACTACGTCTCCGGCCCGCGCGTCATCACCCCCGAGGTGAAGGAAAACATGAAGGCTGTCCTCGCCGACATCCAGAACGGTGCCTTCGCCAAGCGCTTCATCGATGACCAGGATGCCGGAGCTCCGGAGTTCAAGGAACTGCGCCAGAAGGGTGAAGACCACCCGATCGAGGCCACCGGCCGCGAACTGCGCAAGCTCTTCTCCTGGATCAAGTCCGACGACGATTACACCGAAGGTTCCGTCGCACGCTAGTCACTGAGGTAACAAAGACGCGGATTCTCCGTGTCAATAACCGGCGCGCTAGGCTTAAAAAGCAAGCCGTTTCGGTAAGGAGGCCGGGCCCGGCAACGGGTCCGGCCTCCGGCGTGAATACCCAAACCACATCGACACACAGCTAAAGAGGTCATCGGTGACTGCCACCAAACCAGTAGTACTCCTCGCGGAGGAACTTTCGCCTGCCACGGTTGAGGCCCTCGGCCCCGATTTCGAGATTCGCCAAACCGACGGCGCTGACCGTTCCCAGCTGCTGTCCGCCATCGCAGATGTCGACGCCATCCTGGTCCGCTCAGCCACCCAGGTCGATGCCGAAGCCATTGCCGCCGCCAAGAAACTGAAGGTCATCGCCCGTGCGGGTGTAGGCCTGGACAACGTGGACATCCGGTCGGCGACCCAGGCCGGCGTTATGGTGGTGAACGCACCGACGTCGAACATCATCTCCGCCGCGGAGCTGACCGTGGGACACATCCTGTCCCTGGCCCGCCACATCCCGCAGGCCTCTGCCGCGCTCAAGGGCGGGGAGTGGAAGCGTTCCAAGTACACCGGCACTGAGCTCTTCGAGAAGAAGGTCGGCATCATCGGCCTGGGCCGCATCGGCGCCCTGGTGGCAGCCCGCGTGCAGGGCTTCGGCACCGAGGTCCTGGCCTACGACCCGTACATCACCTCCGCCCGCGCCGCCCAGCTGAACGTCAAGCTGGTCACCCTCGACGAGCTGCTGGAACAGTCGGACTTCGTCACCATCCACATGCCCAAGACTCCGGAAACCCTGGGCATGCTCGGCGCCGAGGCGTTCGAGAAGATGAAGGAAACGGCCTACGTGGTTAACGTGGCCCGCGGCGGCCTCGTGGATGAAGAGGCCCTGTACACGGCGCTCACCGAAGGCAAGATCGCCGGCGCCGGCGTCGACGTCTTCGTCAAGGAACCGAGCACCGACCTGCCGTTTATGTCCCTGGACAACGTCATCGTCACGCCGCACCTCGGTGCATCCACTGACGAGGCGCAGGAAAAGGCCGGCATCTCGGTCGCCAAGTCCGTCCGCCTGGCGCTGGCCGGCGAACTGGTGCCCGACGCCGTGAACGTTGCCGGCGGCGTCATTGCCGAAGATGTCCGCCCGGGCATCCCGCTGATCGAAAAGCTCGGACGCATCTTCACCGCCCTGGCCCACGATTCCATGACCGCCATCGACATCGAGGTGGCCGGCGAAATCGCGTCCCTGGATGTCAAGGCCCTGGAACTGGCCGCGCTGAAGGGTATCTTCACCGATATCGTCTCCGAGCAGGTCTCCTACGTGAACGCGCCGGTGCTGGCCGAGCAGCGCGGCATTGCCGTGCGGCTGATCACCACGCCGGACGTGGACGACTACCGCAACCTGCTGACCATCCGCGGCGCCCTCTCCGATGGCACGCAGCTGGAGGTGGCGGGCACCCTGACGGGTCCGAAGCAGATCCAGAAGCTCGTGGGCGTCAACGGCTACGATCTGGAAATCCCCATCAGCGAACACCTGCTGGTGCTGATCTACCAGGACCGCCCCGGCGTCATCGGCTCCCTTGGCCGGATCCTGGGCGAGAAGGACATCAACATCGCCGGTATGCAGGTGGCCCGGAATTCCGAGGGCGGCCAGGCGCTGTCCCTGCTGACCGTGGATTCCTCCGTCCCGCAGGATGTGCTGGAAACGCTGCGCGAGGCCATCGGCGCCTCCGTGGCCCGCGAAGTGGACCTGCAGGACTAATTCGCCCTGTTTTGAGGAAAGGCCGGTTCCGTACTGAGCAGTTCAGTCACACGGAGCCGGCCTTTCCTGCGTCCGGGGGAGTATGGCGGACGGCCTGATCTCCACCTGCAGTACGACGCCGTCGCTTCCCTGGTTCAGGCCGGAAGGCGATGTGCGGCAGGCTGACTCCGGGACACGATGGAGTCATGAGTGTATCCCTGCCCGGCCGGCCCCTGCTTGCCGCCGCCAACCTGACCAAGTCCTACGGAAATTCGACAGCACTGGCCGGTGTCAGCCTCGAGGTACGGCCCGGAGAGGCCACCGCAGTAATGGGTGCTTCCGGTTCAGGCAAGACCACCCTGTTGCACTGCCTGGCCGGCATCGTGCTCCCGGATGCAGGAGGCGTTCGTTACGCCGGGGCCGGGGCAGCACCGGCGGAAATCACCGCCCTGGATGACGAGGCCCGCTCAGCGCTGCGCCGCACTGAGTTTGGGTTCGTCTTCCAGCAGGGACTGCTGATCCCCGAACTGACCGCCGGAGAAAACGTAGCCTTGGCCCTCATGCTCAATGGAACCCCGCGCCCCACTGCCGAGCAGCAGGCTGCCACCGCCCTTGCCTCGCTGGGGCTGACCGGGATGGAAGGGCGCCGGATCGGTGAACTCTCCGGCGGACAGGCCCAGCGGGTGGCAATTGCCCGGGCACAGGTGAACGGAGCGCGGGTGCTGTTCGCCGACGAACCCACCGGGGCCCTGGACTCACGCACCTCCGCAGACGTGATGGCACTGCTGCTGCAGTCCGTCGCCGGAACCGGACGCGCACTGGTGGTGGTCACCCATGATCCCGAGGTTGCCCGCTGGTGCAGCCGGGTAGTCACGCTTGCGGACGGGCGGGTCATTGCTGATACCGCCGACACCGCCGGTGTAGCCCGATGAGTGCGTCCTCCGTCCTGACCCGTGCCGTGGACTCATCCCCGTGGGCCGTTCCGCTGCGGCTCACCTGGCTGCTGAACCGGCCCGGCACCTCCGGGTCTGCTGCGGCACTGCTGCCCGCAGCGTCCTTCGCCGTCGTCACTACGCTGCTGCTCACCGTGCTCGCCGGAGCCCTGTCCTTCACCCAGTGGGGAGACGACGAAGGATCCCTGTACCTGCTGCTCGCAGCCTTTGCCCTGATCCTGCTGGTCCTTCCACTCCTGACACTGGGCGGTTCAGCTGCCCGCCTGTCAGCCCGCCGCCGGGATGAACACCTCTCCACCCTCCGGCTGCTCGGCGCCTCCGCCCGGACAGTCCGGCAGGTAACCATCCTGGAAGCTGCTGCGCAGGCCCTCACCGGAGCCCTCGCCGGTGTGCTGGGCTACGTCGTGTTCGCACCGTTCGTGCAGCTCATCCAATTCCGCGGCGCTGCGCTGGGCAGCGCCTACTGGCTGCATCCGGCCGCCGCCGCGGCGGGCGTTGCCGCCGTTGTGGCCCTTGCGGTGACCAGCTCGGTCATCAGCCTTCGCCGCGTAGTCATTTCACCGCTGGGCGTGCGAACCCGCGCCGATGCGCAGAAAGTCCACTGGTCCCGGGCAGGCATCGCGGTGCTCATTGTGGTGTTCTGCGTGGCGGCGCTGCTGACTCCGGTCGGCGTGGCGGCGCTTGCCCTGGTCATCCTCTTCGGCGCCTTTGCGGGAGGACTCGCCGTCCTGAACCTGGTGGGGCCGTGGCTGGTGGCTCTTTCCGCGAAACGGCGCCTGCGGCGGGCGGCAACACCGCAGGCACTGCTCGCCGCCCGGATCGTACTGGATGCACCGAAGGCAGCCTGGCGCCAGGTCAGCGCACTTTCAATGGTCTGTTTCACCGCCGTCGTTGCCGGTGCCGGCGCTGCCCTGCTGCAGACCGCGCAGGCCGAGGGGCCGGAAGACTTCCTCCTCCAGGACATCATGACCGGAGTCTTCATCACCGTCATCGCCGGATTCCTGATGGTGGCCTGCTCAGCCGGCATCAACCAGGCAGCGACGGTCCTGGACCGGGCTGAGCTCTACCGCAGCCTGCACCGGATGGGGATGCCCCGGGAGGTTATTGACGGGGCGCGCACCGGCGCAGTGATGCAGCCGGTGGTGCTGGTGAGCGCCGCGTCCGCTGCCGTCTCTGCGGCCCTGATCTTCCCCGTTGTCGGTGCCGCCTTCGTCTTCAACCCGGTGGCCATGGGATTCCTGGCAGCCTCCGTTGCGGTGGGTATTGCGCTGGTGCGTGCCGGGCTGGCAGCCACCTCCCCGGTGCTTACATCGGTGCTGGAGCGGGACGCGCACTGACGCACGCTGCTTCGGGTTGGGGCAGAGCCCTGACCCGAAGCGACAAGCCGCTCCGAAACAGGGTAATTTTCTAGTGTGACTTCAACCGACTCCAAGACCCCGTTCTACATCACCACAGCCATCTCCTACCCCAACGGCCAACCGCACATCGGGCACGCCTATGAGCACATTGCCACTGACGCGATGGCGCGCTTCAAGCGGCTGGACGGTTACGACGTTTTCTTCATGACGGGTACGGACGAGCACGGGCTGAAGATGCAGCAGTCCGCGGACAAAGAAGGCATTACCGCCAAGGAGCTGGCGGACCGCAACTCCGCCGCCTTCAAGCAGATGGAAGCGGACATGGGCACTTCCTATGACCGTTTTATCCGCACCACGGACGCCGACCACTATGCCGCTGCCCAGGCCATCTGGAAGCGGATGGAGGAGAACGGCGACATCTACCTGTCGAAGTACTCCGGCTGGTACTCCGTCCGTGACGAGGCGTATTACAGCGAAGACGAGACCGAAGTCCGCGAAGACGGCGTTCGCTACTCCAAGGAAACCGATACCGAGGTGACCTGGACAGAGGAGGAGAGCTACTTCTTCCGCCTCTCCGCCTACCAGGACAAGCTCCTGGCCCTGTACGAGTCCCAGCCGGACTTCGCTGCACCGCGCTCCCGCTTCAACGAGGTCATCAGCTTCGTCAAGGGCGGACTTGAGGACCTGTCGATCTCCCGCACCACCTTCGACTGGGGCGTTCCGGTTCCCGGCAACCCTGACCACGTGATGTACGTGTGGGTGGACGCGCTGACCAACTACCTCACCGGCGTCGGCTTCCCGGATACCGAAAGCGAAACTTTCAAGAAGTACTGGCCGGCGGACGTGCATGTGATCGGCAAGGACATCTCCCGCTTCCATGCAATTTTCTGGCCGGCGTTCCTGATGTCCGCGAAGCTGGAACTGCCCAAGCGGATCATGATCCACGGTTTCCTGCACAACAAGGGCGTAAAGATGTCCAAGTCGCTGGGCAACGTGGTGGCGCCTAAGGACTGGGCTGACCAGTACGGACTGGACTCGGTCCGCTTCTTCCTGCTGCGCGAAGTGCCTTTCGGCGCCGACGGCTCCTACAACCATGAGGCAGTGGTGGGCCGCATGAACTCCGACCTCGCCAACAACCTGGGCAACCTCGCGCAGCGTTCCCTCTCCATGGTGGCCAAGAACTGCGCCGGCGCCGTTCCGCAGCCGGGGGAGTTCACCGCAGAGGACACAGCTCTGCTGGAGGCCGCCGGGAAGCTGCTGCAGGTTTCCCGCGAGGCCTATGACGCGCAGGATTTCCACGGTGCGCTTGAAGCCACCTGGAAGGTCCTCGGTGATACGAATGCCTACTTCGCCGAGCAGGCTCCGTGGGTGCTGCGGAAGACCGACGTCGAACGCATGAACACCGTGCTGTACGTGACGCTGGAAGTGCTGCGGATCGTCGCTATCCTTATCCAGCCGGTCATGCCCGGTAGCGCCGGCAAGCTGCTGGATGTGCTGGGCCAGCCCGACGGCGCGGCCCGGATGTTTGCCGCCCTCGGTACCCCGCTGGTTCCCGGCACCGCGCTGCCGGCTCCGGCGCCGATCTTCCCCAAGTACGAGGAGCCGGCGGAGTAGTTCCCGTCCCCGACGAGCGGAAGCCGACAAAGCAGAAGGTGGCCGGACAACCGGCCACCTTCTGCTTTTCGTTTCTGGGGCTACCCGGCAGGTCGGCCTAGGTGAGGAAGCGCGCCGGAGCGGTGTCTTCCATGACCTTGGCAACAGCCTCCTGCTGCTTCTGGGCCATGTGCAGCAGTTCACGGATCCGCGGGGCATGGAAGCGGTGGTCGTGGGCGGAGAGGACCAGCAGCGTGCGCCACAGGCATTCCTTCGCCCGCACAATGGACTGCAGCGTTTCGAGTTCCAGCTGGCCGGAGGTCCCGGAACCGGTGCTCAGCGGGTTGACCGGGCCGGCGCGTCCCACCAGGGCTCCCGCCCATGCCAGCGCCATCTTGATCCGGCTGCGCTGGTAGCCGAGGGCCAGGATGAGGGTCTCCAACTCGTCCCGCTCGTCGGAGATCTCTTCGGTGAGGTGGGCGAAGACGCCCTCATGCTCTGTGCCTTCCCACGTCCGGCGGGCTGCTTTGAAAAGGCGCACCCCGGTCTCCGCACCCAGCAGATGGTCATCCAAGTAGGCGGCCAGTGACTCATGGCGCGGTGTCCGGCCGGATCCTGTCTGGGGCATTGGGGCTCCTTCTCTGCTCCGTACGCGGCGCGCTGCGCCGGCATGTTGTCAGTATGCTTTGTATCTTTGCAGATCCGACGCACAAAGCGCGAGGCAGCATCCCTATCGGATGCTGCCCCGCGCCCGCTGGATGTGGCCTGGGAGCGTTAGTCCGCGGCCAGCCCTGCCACGGGGGAGAGGCGGGCTGCCCGGCGGGCCGGGAGCAGGGATGCCCCCAGCCCGGCCACCAGGGCGACCGCGAGCACTCCGCCCAGCTGGGCCCACGGCAGGGCCGGGACCACGTTGGCGAAGGAACCGAGCGCGGACTGGGCGCCAAGCCAGCCGTACACCGCTCCGAGGGCGATCCCGAACAGTGCGGCAACGCCGGCAATCAGGACTGCTTCCAGTGCCAGCATGCCGCGCAGCTGGCGTTTGGTCAGCCCGAGGGCCCGCAGCAGTGAGGATTCCCGGGTACGTTCCAGGACCGAGAGGGAGAGTGTGTTTGCGACGCCCACCAGGGCAATCACGACGGCGACTCCCAGCAGCCCGGTCACCACCATCAGCAGGACGTCGATCACCTGTTCGAAGGCGGCACGCTCAATGACGGAACCCGTGATCTGGTAATCCTCGATGTTCAATGCCTCGGCCAGGCCCGACTGGAGATCCAGGATTCCGGAAGTGTTCAGGCCGTCTGCGACGGACAGCCACAGCATCGGCTGCGCCTGGAACTGTTCCGGTGCCTGCTGGTCCGGAACCCCGCCCAGCGTCCGGGCTGTCTCGGCCGAGACCAGTGCGGGGAAATACCGGCTGCTGGACGTCACAACGTCCAGCTCCAGGTCCCCGGAGGCTCCCCGCACGGTGACGGTTTTAGCCTCCGTCCCCTGGGGCATCATGATGGTGCCTTCCCCCGGGACCATTGACGCGTCCTGCAGCACGGGACTGTCCGCAGCATCGAGGGCGTAGACAGGGATCTCTTCCTCGCCGCCGGCAAGCCCGGCGAGGGGCAGGAAGGCGGCCCGGTCCACGTTCGCGACGGCCGCAGCGGCAGCGGCGTCCTTCCCGGTAAAGGGCGACTCGACGGGAATGGCTCCGCGGATGGTGACGTCCACCGGGAACTCGCCGGCCAGTGTGTCGTCGAAGGCGTTTCGCGCCGTGGCTGCGCCGGTCATCATCATCACGACCAGGGTGACTCCGATCAGCAGGGCCGACGCCGTTGCCGACGTCCGCTGGGGATTCCGCACTGCGTTCACCGCCGCAAGCTTGCCGGGAACACCGAGTGGGGAGGCCAGGAAGCCGACGGCACGGACCAGGGGCGGAATGAAGAGCGTGGAGCACATCAGGATGCCGACGAAGCTGAGGATTCCGCCCGGAAGGGCAATGAGCAGGTCTCCGTCATAGGCGCCGAAGGCCAGCAGTGCAGCACCGGCCGCCGCCAGCACCAGCCCCGCGGCAAGCCGGACACGTCCCTTGCGGGTACCGGCGCGGACTTCTTCGGCCGGGCGCAGGGCGGCCAGCGGTGCCACGGCCGTGGCCGCGCGGGCGGGCACCAGCGCCGCAAGGACGGTGAGGATGACACCGGCAGCCATGCCTGCCACGACCGCCAGGGGCGGAACGTCCAGGGTGGCGAAGCCGCTTTCCGGAAGCGCTTGGAGGTAGGCAATGATTGCGGCCACCAGGCCCACCGCCGCCAGCACGCCGGCAATGGAGGAAACAACGCCCACCAGCAGCGCTTCGACGAGCACGGAACGGCGGATCTGCGACCGGCCGGCGCCAATGCACCGCAGCAGGGCCAGCTCACGGGTGCGCTGCGCCACCAGCACGGAGAAGGTGTTGGAGACCACCAGGGCGCAGACCAGGAGGGCAACTGTGGCGAAGGCGAGCAGGATTACGGTCAGGCTGTCCTGGCCGCCCGTGAAGCCAGCCATAAGTTCGGTGGTCTGCTCTTCCACGGTGCGCACTGTCACGGCACGGATTCCCGCGTCGGCAATCGCCTCCGTCAGTGCGGTCTGGACCTCCTGTACCGACGCGCCCTCTGCCAGGGCAAGCTGGATCGAGTCGTAGCCGAAGCCGGTAGTGGCAAAGGGGGCAGCTGTCTGGTCAACTGCGTAAAGCTGGGCGTTGCCCATCATGCTTGGATTGGACGACGCTTCAACAATTGCCGTCACCGTGAGGGGAGTTTCGGCTCCCGCCAGGTCATCTGCGGACATGACGGGGAGCACCGAACCAAGGTCAATGCCCCGGCGGTCGGCGGTCTGCTTGTCGATGGCTACGTCCCCGGCGGCGGCGGGAAGGCTGCCCTTGACCACCGCCACGGGCAGCAGCGATTCATCCGCCGGAATGTTGGTCAGCACCGCGTAGGACGTTCCCCGTCCGTCCCGTACGGCTACGGAGCTGGCGAGCACGGTGTAGGTGTCTGCGACCCCGTCCATGCCGCGGGCAAGGTCAGCGGTCTTTTCGTCGAGGACGGCGAAGGTCCCTGACTCGTCGTCGTAGCCTGCCGAAACCACCAGGTCGGCGTTCTGGAAGCTCTGCCCCACGCTCTGGGTGAGCGAGGCTTTGGAGGAGGCATTGATGATGAGGGTGGCAGTGAGGAAGCCGACGGCGATCAGCACGGCCACTCCGACGGCGATGAAACGGCGGGCATTTAGGCGCACCTGCGCCAGGGCTACCTGCAGCACTGTTATGCCCCCAGCTTTGTCAGGGCCGCCAGCACGCTCTCAGGGGTGGGATTGGAAAGCTCGCCCACCAGTGCGCCGTCGTTCATCAGCACCACGCGGTCCGCGTAGGAGGCAGCCACCGGATCGTGGGTGACCATGATGATGCTCTGGCCCATCTCGCGGGAGGAGCGGCGCAGCAGCGAGAGCACCTCCGCACCCGAACGGGAATCGAGGTTGCCGGTGGGCTCGTCGCCGAAGATAACGTGTGGGCGGGTCAGCAGGGCACGGGCGACGGCGACGCGCTGCTGCTGGCCTCCGGAGAGTTCGTGGGGGCGGTGCTTGAGCCGGCCTTCGAGGCCCAGGGTGCGGGTGATCTCGGCGAGCCATGCGGTATCCACCTTGCCGTTGGCCAGGGATACCGGGAGGGTGATGTTCTGCTCGGCGGTGAGCGTGGGGACGAGGTTGAAGGACTGGAACACAAATCCCACGCTGTCGCGGCGCAGGCGGGTGACGTCGGCGTCGTTCAGTCCGGTGATTTCGGCACCGCCGATCCAGATCTGGCCGGAGTCTGCGGAGTCGAGCCCTGCCAGGCAATGCATCAGGGTGGACTTGCCGGACCCCGAGGGGCCCATGATCGCGGTGAAGGTTCCGGCCTCGAAGCTGACGTCGACGCTGCGGAGGGCGTGGACGGCGGTGTCGCCCTTGCCGTACGTCTTGTTCAGGGCCTGTGCCGCTGCGGCAGCAGTGCTGCTGCCGCGTCCGGGCACAGCGTTTTGCTCAGTAAGGGTTGTCATACCCCCAAACCTATTTTGCCGCCCCCGTCCGGCACATCGGAGGACGGGCGGGGATCCCGCCCTGTCCTCTCATACCGTGGGTGGAACCGGACCGGCCAGCCGGTAGGACTCCAGCAGCAGCTCCTGCGGCCGGAGACCTGGTTAGGTCTAGGGGGCGACGATACCGGTTTCATAGGCGATCACAACCGCCTGTACCCGGTCACGGGCGCCGAGCTTGGCAAGAATGTGGCCAACGTGGGTTTTCACGGTGGCCTCGGAGAGGAAGAGCTTTGCTGCGATCTCAGGGTTGGAGAGCCCGGCGGCGATCAGCGTGAAGACCTCGCGCTCGCGGGGAGTCAGGGTCTCCACGCTGGCGGCATGCCGGCTGACTTCCGGGGTGGGCTCGCGCAGCATGGGTGCCACGTGGTCCAGCAGCCGGCGGGTGGTCGACGGCGCGATCACGGCGTCGCCGCGGTACACGGTGCGGATGGCCTCGAGCAGTTCCTCGGGCGGGGCGTCCTTGAGCAGGAAGCCGCTGGCCCCGGCACGGATAGCGGAGAGCGCATATTCATCCAGGTCAAAGGTGGTCAGAACGACTACTTTGACGTCCGCCCTGCGGGACCCGGCCTGCTCCAGGATCCGGGCGGTTGCTTCGATGCCGTCCATGCCGGGCATCCGGACGTCCATCAGCACGACGTCGGCGGGGGCCTGCGAGAGCACACGGACAGCTTCGGCCCCGTTGCCGGCCTCGGCGGTCACCGTGAGGTCCGGCTGCGAATTGATCAGCATCTTGAAGCCGCCGCGGACCAGCTGCTGGTCATCGACAAGCGCAACCCGGATAGGCGGGGCCGAAGGGGTCTCCCCGGTAATGCCGGGGGAGGGGGCGGTCATGCGTTAGGCCTCCGTGTAGGGGATGAATGCGGCGACTTGGAATCCGCCGCCCAGGGCGGGAGCGGCTTCCAGAGTTCCATCGTAGAGCGCCACGCGCTCCTTCATGCCGATGATGCCCTGGCCCGCGCCCGGGGTGCGGGCGGCGCCGTCGCGCGGGCTGCCGCCGTCGTGCCGCGGATCCGCCCCGGCTCCCCGCCCGTCATCGGTCACCGTGATGCCCAGTCCGCCCGGCGTCCAGTTGAGGTCCACTGTGGCGCGCGCCTGCGGACCGGCGTGCTTGAGCACGTTCGTGAGGGCTTCCTGCACTACCCGGTAGGCCGTGAGCTCGGCGCCGGCTGGCAGGGCACGCCGCATCGTCCCGGTGGTGAGCACCTGGGCGTCCAGGCCGGCCCGTTTGACGCCCTCCACCAGGTCGCCAATGTCCGCAAGTGAGGGCAGTGGACGGGTGGACGCGCCGTCGTCACCGCGCAGGACGCCGAGAAGGCGCCGCATTTCCCGCAGCGATCCGCGGCCGGTCTCGGCAATGGTGCCGAGCGTCGCCGTCGCGATTTCCGGGTCCTGGGCGCTCGCATACCTTGCGCCGTCCGCTTGGGTGATGATCACCGACAGTGAATGGGCAACGATGTCGTGCATTTCCCGGGCGATGTGCGTGCGTTCATCCGCCGCGGCCAGGTCCCGTTCCTGCTGGCGCTCCACTTCGAGCCGGCGGGCCCGGTCGCGGAGGGATTCCATGGCCAGGCGGCGGGTCCGGGCCAGGTCACCGAAGGTCCAGCAGACAAGGACCACGGCTTCAACAGCGACGAGCGCGATGAGCCAGAAGCCGATCATCCCCGTCGGCGGATTCTGGGCGTAGGTCTGGAGAGCGGGAAGGGCCAGATACTGGAAGATCACCAGAACGCCGCCAACCAAGGCGAGGGCCAATCCGCCCAGGCTGGCCCAGCGCGGGGCGTAGGCGGCCAGCGCATGCACCATCACCAGGACGAAGAAATCCGCCGGCAGCCCCGTCACCGGAACCAGGGGGAGCTGGATCAGGCAGGCTGCCGCCATCACGGCCGCAGCCGGAACCGGCCGGGTACGCCGCCAGGCCAGCGGCAGGCAGATTGCGGCAGAGAGCAGAAACTCGACCGCGGTCCCGGGCCCGCTGAGCAGCAAAGGAAACGCGAAGAACAGTGCGGCCAGCAGGGCACCGGCGAGGTCAACCTTGAACGGGTTGGCCTGTGTCCAGGCATAGAGGCGTTGGTGCAGCAGCATGGACAACAACTCTAGGGCCCGGTGACATACGGGCGCGTCATGCCGTGGGCTGAGCTTCCAGGCAGGGAGCTGGCAGGGCTAGAAGGACCGGGGGAGGCACCCGCTACCGGGGCCTTCCTGACGCCGCACCGCCGTCGTCGTCTCACTATGTGATACGTGTTGACCGCTATATGGACACACTTCCTAGACTTACCCCATGAGTGAAGCAGCGTCGAAAGTCATCTCCCTGGCCGTTATTCCCGGCGACGGAATCGGTCCCGAAGTAACGGCCGAGGCCGTGAAGGTACTGACGGCGGTGACGAAAGACAGCCCGGCGAGCTTCGACCTCACCGAATACTCCCTCGGCGCAGAGCACTGGCTGCAGACCGGCGAAACCCTGCCGGAGGAAACCCTGGCGGCCATCAAGGGGCACGACGCCATCCTCTTCGGTGCGGTCGGCGCGGCCCCCGGAGACACCGCCATCCCGTCCGGCCTGATCGAGCGGGAACTGCTGTTGAAGCTGCGCTTCAACCTGGATCACTTCGTGAACCTGCGGCCCTCGAAGCTCTTTCCCGGCGTGGCCAGCCCGCTGGCGAATCCCGGCGACATCGACTTCATTGTTGTCCGCGAAGGCACCGAAGGACCGTACGTCGGCAACGGCGGATCACTGCGCACCGGCACTGCGCACGAAATCGCCACCGAGGTTTCCCTGAACACGGCCTACGGCGTCGAGCGCGTGGTGCGGGATGCCTTCCGCCGCGCCAATGACCGGCCGCGCAAAAAGCTGACCCTGGTGCACAAGCACAACGTCCTGGTGTACGCCGGCAAGCTGTGGAAGCGCATCGTGGACGAGGTTGCCCCGGAATTTCCGAACGTGGCGGTGGACTATCTGCACGTTGATGCGGCGACGATCTTCCTGACCACTGACCCGTCCCGGTTCGACGTCATCGTCACCGACAACCTTTTCGGCGACATCCTGACCGACCTCGCCGCCGCGGTCACCGGCGGAATCGGCCTGGCAGCCTCCGGCAACATCAACATGGAAGGCACCTTCCCCTCGATGTTCGAGCCGGTCCACGGCTCCGCCCCGGACATCGCCGGGCAGCAGAAAGCCGACCCGACGGCGGCCATTCTCTCGGCCGCGCTCCTGCTGCACCACCTGGGTTTCCACGCCGAAGCCGAACGCGTGGAACAGGCAGTGGAGGCCGACGTCGCAGGCCGCAGCGGTCAGGCACGCAAAACGGCGGAAATCGGCGATGCGATCGCCGCGGCAGTGTCATAAGCTCAACAGTGACCCAATCAATCGGAAAGAGAACGGCTGGCCCGTTCACCGTGGAGGAATAATGTCTGTCAGCGCTCTGGAATTCACCCAGAAGCTATCCACCCAGCGCAAGTCCGAGGAGGAACGCGCACGGATTCTCGCGGATCCGGGATTCGGAAACCACTTCACGGACCACACCGCCGTCATTGATTACCGCGCTGGAGAGACCGGTGAAGGCCAGTGGCAGGACGCCCGCATCGAGCCCTATGGTCCGATCGCGATGGACCCGGCCGCTGGTGTCCTGCACTACGGCCAGGAGATTTTTGAAGGCCTCAAGGCCTACCGCCACCAGGACGGCTCCATCTGGACCTTCCGCCCGGAGGCTAACGCGGCCCGCCTCAACACCTCGGCCCGCCGGCTTGCACTGCCCGAACTGCCTGAGGAACTGTTCCTGGAGTCCCTGCGCCAGCTGGTCGCCGTCGACCGGAACTGGGTGCCTGCCGGGGACGGGGAATCCCTGTATCTGCGTCCGTTCATGATCGCCACCGAACCGTTCCTGGGTGTCCGCCCGGCCCGCGAAGTCTCTTACCGCGTCATCGCCTCGCCCGCCGGCAACTACTTCGGCGGGGAACTGAAGCCCGTATCCATCTGGCTCTCCACCAAGTACGCACGCGCGGGCCGCGGCGGAACCGGCGAAGCCAAGTGCGGCGGCAACTACGCAGCCTCCCTCATTGCGCAGATGGAAGGCGAAGCCAACGGCTGCAAGCAGGTCCTCTTCCTGGACGAGTTCAACGACAACGCCGTGGAGGAACTTGGCGGCATGAACGTGTTCTTCGTTTTCAAGGACGGACGGCTCGTTACGCCCGCACTGTCCGGAACCATCCTGCACGGAGTGACACGCAATTCCGTGCTTCAGCTTGGCCGCGACCGCGGGATGCAGGTCGAAGAACGCAAGATCACGCTTGATGAATGGCGCGACGGCGTTGCCTCCGGCGAGATCACCGAAGTTTTCGCCTGCGGTACTGCCGCCGTGATCACACCGGTCGGCGAGCTGAAGTCGGAAACCGAAACCATCGGGTCCCCGGAAGCCGCGGCAGGGGAAGTCACCATGTCCATCCGCCAGGAGCTCCTGGGGATCCAGACCGGAGCCGTGGAGGACACCCGCGGCTGGCTGACCCGGCTGGCGTAACCGACCATGACTGAATCGGCACAGCCGGCACCGGGGCAGCTGGTGCGCAGTTCTCCGCTTACCCGGTACCGGCTGGCCGACAACCCCGGGCCCATGAGCCTGGATGGCACGAAGAGCTACCTTATTGCTGCCGTGGACGGCGGCCCGACGGTGGTGGTTGATCCGGGCCCCGTGCAGGAGGAACACCTCGCGGCGCTGGCCGCTGAAGGCGAGATCGCCCTCATCCTGATCACGCACCGGCACCCGGACCATACTGAAGGTGCTGAGCAGCTGCACCGGCTCACCGGTGCGCCTGTCCGCGCCATGGACCCGGCATTCTGCTTCGGCGGAGAAAAACTGGCCGACGGCGAGACCATCAACGCTGGCGGCACACAGATCCAGGTGCTGGCAACCCCGGGGCATACCTCCGACTCGGTGTGCTTCTACCTCCCCGGCGACGGCACAAACGGTTCGGTTCTCACCGGGGACACCATCCTGGGCAGGGGGACCACCGTGCTGGACTACCCGGACGGAACCCTCGTGGACTTTATGGCGAGCCTGGACAAACTCGGCAAGCTGGGACCGGCTACCGTGCTGCCGGCCCACGGCCCGGATCTGGAGAACCTGGAGTCTGTGGTTCTGACCTACCGTGACCACCGGGATGAACGGCTGGCACAGATCCGCTCGGCACTGGAACAGCTGGGGGAGGGCGCTGCGGTTCAGGACGTGACCGATGCCGTTTATGCAGACGTACCCGCCTCCGTGCGCCCCGCAGCTGAGCTTTCGGTGGCAGCGCAGCTGGAGTATCTGCGCGTCAGCGGCTGAATCCGCCCCGTGTGAGGACCGGCACGGGCTCTCGGGTTGCATCCGGAGCACGGTATCTCCCTACAATGGATCTGTGCTCCTCACCGGCCGGGCTGGTTCCGGAACGGGGAGGGCACCCACCGAAGGCGGTTTGCACGGTGTGGGGCATCACAGTCCCGCCGAGTTGCAGGAACCGGCCGGGGTGTGGCAAGATAAACGAGTTGCCGCCGACCAGAACAGGTCGGAACGGAAACCAAACCCACACAAACAAACGGAGAAACTCCGGTGCTTTAGTGTGGTTCGGACAGCCGGTTTGAACGGTTCGGAACGATTTCCACGGAAATCCGCCGAATTGCAAAAACCGGAAAGATGAA
>NZ_JACSQD010000008.1 GCF_014836775.1 Arthrobacter gallicola | reverse complement strand
AACCATCAACGCCCGCACGGCAGCCTCGGAGGCAAAGCACCCATCAACCGGTGTAATCAACCTGCTGTCTGAGTACACCTAGCCGTCCTAGCCGGCCGGACGCTCCGGTGCTTCCGACCTTTCAGGTGCGGCCCGTTTGAAGCACCAGGGAGCAGTGCACGCTCCGGGACCTTAGCGGCAACGCCTTGCCGGGCATCCTGACCGCTCCTACGGTGGAGGGACCCGGAACCATTGACGCCATAGCTGGCAAGGGCCCGGAAACCGGCCACTTGCCTGCGGCGTCCGGACACTGCGAGGCAACCATGGGTACTCAGCCAAATGATCCGATGTACAACTATGGCAACGGCTACCCGCCGACCGGCCCACCGTCTAACCAGGGCCGGGGACTGGCGCTCGCCGGCCTGATTCTCGGCGTCGTTGGTTTGGTGCTCTGCTGGGTACCGTTTTTGAACGTGATCGCTCTCATCGTTGCCCTGGTGGGCCTGGCGCTCTCTGTTGCAGCCCTAGTGATCGCCGTTCGGCGGCGGACCTCTGCGAAGGGGCTGTCCATTGCCGGCACCATCGTTTCCGGCTTGGCCGTCATTGCGTCCATCATCGCCATCGCGCTTGTGTCGGCATTCTTCAGCAGTTTGCGCGACTCGATGTACGGGGACACCGCAGGACCCTACGGGAACAGCACGGGAACCTCTGCCCCGGCGACTACCGGTACTTCCGGCACCGGCACCGGTACTGCCGGCACCGGAGCTGGCTCGGGCAGCGGCACTCCAGCACCTAATCTCCTGCCGATCGGGTCCGCTGCCGAGATTGGTGAGTACTCCGTGACCGTATCCGGCGTGCAGCTCGATGCCACCGATGCGATCGTGAACTTCAACCCGTTTAACCAGCCGCCCTCCGGCCAGTACGTCCTGATTACCCTGGACGTTGTCTACAACGGAAACGCGGAGGGCGATCCCTGGCTGGATTTGAGCACCAGCTTTGTCGGCTCGGACAGCCGGCAGTACAGCGAATCGACCTGCACCGCGGTCCTTGATCTTCAGGGAACCTCCGTTCCTACGCTCGAAAACGGCGGGCAGGCCCAGTATGAGGTCTGCATGGATGTTCCGCCGACGGCTATTCCAGGCGACCGTGTCCTGGTTGAAGAGACCCTGGGCTTCAATGGTCCACGCGAGGCCAGCTGGGCGACCCAGTAGCCCGCCGCTTGCCTATCCTCCGCGCAACGACGTCGCAGCACACGGCCAGCGCCGCCAACTCGACCAACGCGGGCAACGCGGCCACCCCAGCCAACCCCACCAACCCGGTCCACGTCCCTGCGCACCCAGTCACATACTGCACCCCACTTGTGACCTGCGTCATGTCACCAGTACAGTGTCTACACCGATCGCAATTCAACTATTGAACCGATTGTTCAAATATCGAACAGAATCGGTCCATGTACGACACCCACCGTCGCAGACACAATGAAGTGAGGACACCCGTGCAGTTCCACCACCACGGCTACGTATCCGGAGACCCGCGGGTCGAGCCGGCGGCCGGCGTCGGCCTTGACCGGCCGGAAGAACTCCCTGATGAAGTTGACGTACTGATCGTCGGCTCCGGTCCGGCCGGGATGCTCGCCGCCGCACAGCTGTCCCAGTTCCCGAACATCACCACGCGGATTGTGGAGCGCCGGCTCGGGCGCCTGGTGATCGGCCAGGCGGACGGCATTCAAGCCCGAAGCGTGGAGACCTTCCAGGCCTTTGGATTCGCCGAGGAGATCATCGCCGAGGCCTACCGGATCACCGAAATGTGCTTCTGGCGACCGGATCCGGAGAATCCGGAAAATATCGTCCGCTCCGGCCGTGCCCTGGATGACCCGGCCGGCATCAGCGAGTTCCCACACCTGATCGTGAACCAGGCCCGCGTGCTGGACTACTTTGCTCGGTTCATGACCAACTCACCGGCCCGGATGAAGCCCGACTACGGCTACGAATTCGTGGACCTGGAGGTCGACGACGACGCCGAGTACCCGGTCAGCGTCACCCTGCGCCGCACCGCCGGAGAAGACGAGGGCGCCGAGCGCACGGTCAAGGCCAAATACGTGGTGGGCTGCGACGGCGCCCGCAGCAAGGTCCGCCAGTCAATCGGCTCCACTCTGGCGGGCGACGCCGCGAACCACGCCTGGGGGGTTATGGACGTCCTGGCCTCCACCGACTTCCCGGACATCCGCACCAAGTGCGCCATCCAGTCCTCCAACGGCGGCTCGATCCTGCACATTCCGCGCGAAGGCGGCCACCTGTTCCGCATGTACGTGGACCTCGGGGAGGTGCCCGAGGGGGACAATGGAGCCGTCCGCCAGACCAGCATCGACGAGATCATCGCCAAGGCCAACGCGATCCTGCACCCCTATACCCTGGACGTGCGCAACGTCGCCTGGCACAGCGTCTACGAAGTGGGCCACCGGCTCACCGACCGGTTCGACGACGTTCTGCCCGAGGACGTCGGCACCCGCACCCCGCGGGTATTTATCACCGGCGACGCCTGCCACACCCACAGTGCCAAGGCCGGCCAGGGTATGAACGTGTCCATGCAGGACGGCTTCAACATTGCCTGGAAGCTCGGCCACGTGCTGGACGGACGCAGTCCGGAAAGCCTGCTGTCCACCTATTCCGCCGAACGCCAGGTCGTTGCGAAGAACCTCATCGACTTCGATAAGGAATGGTCCACCCTGATGGCCAAGAAGCCGGAGGAGTTTGAGAATCCTTCGGACCTTGAGGACTTCTACGTCAGCACGGCCGAATTTCCTGCCGGCTTTATGACCGAGTACACCCCGTCCATGCTCATCGGCGAAGCGGAACACCAGGGCCTGGCTGCAGGATTCCCGATCGGCAAGCGCTTCAAGTCCGCGCCGGTGATGCGGGTCAGCGACACGAACCCCGTGCAGCTGGGCCACCTGGCGAAGGCGGACGGGCGCTGGCGGATCTACGTTTTTGCCGACGCCGCGCAGGCGGGCGAAGCCTCGAAGGTTGCCGCGCTGGCCGACTGGCTGCAGAACGCCCCGGACTCGCCGCTGGCCGCGACCCCGGCCGGCGCGGACCGTGACGCCTGGTTCGATGTCAAAGTCATTTACCAGCAGGACCATCACGGGATCGACATCAACGCCGTGCCGGCAGTCTTCAAGCCGGAGGTTGGTCCGTTCCGGCTCACCGATCTGGGCAAGGTCTTCGGCGCCGATCCGGAAGCGGACATCTTCGACCAGCGCGGCCTGGACCGCGGCGGCGTCATGGTGGTGGTCCGCCCCGACCAGTATGTGGCCAACGTACTCCCGCTGAATGCGACGGCGGAGCTCGGCGAATTCTTCGCCCCGCTGCTCCCGGTCCGCCAGCAAGCAGGCTGAACTGAGCGGGCGATACCAGC
The DNA here is from genome assembly GCF_014836775.1 of Arthrobacter gallicola. GTDB lineage: Bacteria > Actinomycetota > Actinomycetes > Actinomycetales > Micrococcaceae > Arthrobacter_B > Arthrobacter_B gallicola. The sequence goes on along the minus strand of NZ_JACSQD010000008.1, from coordinate 209,640 downwards.
TAAACGCCGGCGACGGCGGCACGCCAGTTGCCGCCGTCGTCTGCGTTTAACGGCCAGGGTTGCTCCGGCTGTCCCAGTGCCACTTTTTGGATCCGCGTATCCGGACTCAGGCAGTCCGGCGGCAAAAGTACATGCATTTGCATAAAAGTGGGCCGCTCCCTAAGCTTTGAGAAGGATTTTGCCGCGCCCTGTGCAGGAAGCCGGGCGCCGACGCAACCATCCGGAAGGAGCACGATGAGCCAGGACCGAACCAGTCAAAGCCAGTCCGGCCAGGTCCGGACGGTCGGCGTCCTGGGCGCGGGCCGCGTGGGCACCGCCGTCGCCCGCCAGGCACTGAAAGCCGGCTTCAACGTCAAGATCGCCACCTCCCGGCCGGCCGCGGAGAACGCGCTGCTGGTGGAAATCATCACCCCGGGCGCCACCGCTGTGGACGCGTCCGATGCTGCACAGGCGGACCTGGTGGTGGTGGCCGTGCCGCTGCACCGCTTCCGCACGCTCTCCCCGGAGGCCCTGGCCGGGAAAACCGTGATCGACGCGATGAACTACTGGGCTCCGATTGACGGCACACTTGCCGACTTTGAGGACGGCCTGCGCGGCAGCAGCGAGGTTGTCCAGGACTTCCTGGCCGGATCCAACGTCGTCAAGACCCTGAACCACATTGGCTATCACGACCTGGAAGCCGACGGCGCCGCTCCCGGCACCCCGGGACGCCGCGCCCTGGCTGTCGCCGGCGACGATGCCGCGGCCAGGGCCAGCGCCGCGGACTTCATCAATGCCCTGGGCTACGACCCCGTCGACGCCGGACCGCTGGCTGCCGGCCGCGGATTCCAGCCCGGCACCCCGGCCTTCAACGGTCCGCACACCGCCTCGGCACTGCGCGCCCTGCTCGAGGAAGCCCTGGCAGCCTCCCCGGCTGGCTGAACCTCGCCGCATCAGCACAACATCAACAGCACAGCAACACCGGCCAGACAGCCCGGTCACGCGAGGAGAAACACATGGAAATCGGCGCCTACAGCTTCGGCGACACCCAGCTGAACCCCGACGGGACGCCGCGGCCTACGGGTGAAGCGATCCGCAATCTCTTCGATGCCATCGTGCTGGCTGACCAGGCGGGACTGGACTACTTCGGCATCGGCGAACACCACACCGTGAGCATGCCCGCTTCCTCGCCCGGGGCGCTGATCGCCGCCGCGGCGGCCGCGACCCGCCGGATCAAGCTCGGCAGTGCCGCCAGCATTATCGGCACGGATGATCCGGTCCGGGTGTTCCAGCAGTTCACGACGGCGGACGCGGTCTCCGGCGGCGGCCGGATCGAAATCACGGCCGGCCGTGGCTCCTCGGTGGAGACCTTTCCGCTGTTCGGGTACGACCTGACCGACTACGACGAACTGTTCTCGCAGAAGCTGGACCTGCTGCTGACGCTAAACAACAGCAAAACCGAGAACGTCAGCTGGAACGGCACCGTCCGCCCCGCCCTGTCCGACTACGCCGTGGTGCCCCGGCCGGTCCGCGGGCAGCTGCCCATCTGGCTCGCCACCGGCGGCAGCGCGCCGTCGTCGGCCCGTGCCGGAAGGATGGGGCTGCCCGTTTCCTACGGCATCATCGGCGGCGCACCGCACCGGTTCGCGCCGCTGGCCCAGCTGTACCGCCAGTCAGCTGCCCAGGCCGGCCACACCGGCGAGAACATCAAGGTCTCCGTGGCGGCCATGGGCCTGATCGCACCGACCAAGCAGGAAGCCCTGGACCGGTTCTACCCCGGCTGGCACAACCTCAACGTCGAAATGGGCCGGCTGCGCGGCTGGCCGGCACCGGATAAGCGGGACTACCTGGCGCAGGCGGAGGCACCGGGCGCTTACTACATCGGCGATCCTGATGACGTCGCCGAGCGCATCGTCCACCTCCACGGATACATGGGGCATATGCGCCACTTCCTGCAGATGGACCTCGGCGGGACCCCGCACGAGCACTTCCTCGAATCGGTCAATCTGCTGGCAACCGAGGTGAAACCCCGGGTCGAGCGGCTGCTGGCCAAGGAGCGGTAAAACCGGCAGCAGTGAGCCGGCAGATATGGCCGAGACCGCGGGGACGGCCGGGACCGCGCGGGCGCAGGCAGACCGACGACGGCGGCAGGCCGGCGGATGCGGCCCCCGCCGCCGGTTCCGGGCCCGTTCCCTGTCCGGGGGCCGGGGCGAACGCGTAGCCTGAGCAAACCGCAGAAACAGTCCTCCGCTCCGGCCGGCCAGGGATGGCACCATGTCTGATACCTCAAGCGACGGCGTCCTGGCGCAGCGCCGTGTCCGGACCCTCGCGGCGCTCACAGTGCCTGCCATTCTGATCGGTGTGGTCTCGGGGCTGATCCTCTTTGGCCTGGACGAAGCGGCTCACCTGCTCCAGCTCCTGCTCTGGGAAGACCTCCCCGGTGCGGTAGGCATGGATCCGGAGAGCGGCTGGTGGATCTTCGGAATGCTGACCCTGACGGGAGCCGCCGTCGGACTCATCGCGCGCTACGTGCCCGGCCACGCCGGACCGGACTCCGCGGAGTCTGAACTGGCGGAGTCCGCGCTGCCCATCGGCGTCGTCCCAAGCCTTGCCGCCGCGGCGGTCCTCGGGCTGGCCGGCGGGGTGAGCCTCGGTCCGGAGAACCCGATCATTGCCATCAACGCCGCAGTGCTCACCGTCCTGGTCGGCCGGCTCTTTCCGAAAGTGCCGGGCAAGCTGATTGTCGGAATGACGATTGCCGGCACGGTGGGCGCCCTCTTTGGAACCCCTGTGGCCGCGGCCCTGTTGTTCACCGGCATAGTCGGGTCCACGGCCGGGGCAGGTGCGCTGTTCGACAAGCTCTTCCTGCCCCTGGTTGCCGCCGGTGCAGGTGCCGTAACCATGAACCTGGTCGGTGGAACCCTCCTGGACATCACGGTGCCGGCTGCAGAGAACGTCAACGGCTGGGACATCCTGGCGGCCATGATCATCGCGCCGCTTGCCGCGGCTTTCGGGCTGCTGGGGATTTTCGCCTTCCGCTGGGCACACCGGATGTTTCATCGGCTGCAGAACCCTGTCCTGTTCACCACTCTTGGCGGTGCGCTGCTGGGGCTGCTCGGCGTAATCGGCGGACCCCTCACCCTGTTCAAGGGTGCTGAGGAATCCAGCAAACTCCTCAGCACCCCGGGTGAGTCCTTCGGAACGCTCCTGTTGCTGGCGGTCGTCAAGCTGTGTGCCCTGGTGACCGCCGCCGCAGCAGGATTCCGCGGCGGCCGGATCTTCCCCTCGGTGTTCATCGGTGTTGCTTTCGGGCTGGCGGCCGGCGCCCTGGTCCCCGAGGTGCCGGTGAGTGTGGTGGTTTCCGCGGCCGTGCTGGGGCTGGTCCTGGCCGCCGCCCGAGACGGCTGGCTGGCCCTGTTCATCGCCGTCGTGATTACCGGCGATGTGTCGGTCACCGCGCTGCTGTGCCTGGCGGTGCTGCCCGCCTGGCTGGTGGTCACCAATGCCCCGCACATGCTGGCGGACGACGACGGCGGCCGGGGGAGTGCGGCTCCGAAAACCTGAGGTGCGGCCCGGCCCGGGAGGGTGACTTATCGGGTTTCTGCCAGGCCCGGCACGGAGGGTGCCGGCCTTGCCAGCAGCGGCGCAAAGGCGAGTTCTGCGGCGCCCACCAACAGCAGGTCGGCTCCCAGGGCGGCGCGCCGGATATCCACCGACCCGCCCAGCCCGCTGATCGCTCCCTGGGCGACGATGTTCTGCAGCCGCTGCGGATCGAAGGCCCAGAGAACCCCCAGAAAACCGCCGAGCAGGACGGTCCGGGGATTGAAGATGTTTACGAAGTTCACGACTGCCTCGCCGAGCAGATCCAGCTGCCGGCCGGCGGTTTCCCGGAGGCCGGGGGACTCCTGGGTACGCATGGCTGCCTCCAGCTGGTCCAGGTCAGCGGTCTGCAGTCCCAGTACTTCGAGCAGGCCGGCAAGGTTGACCTCGGTCTCCAGGCAGCCGCGGCGCCCGCAGTGGCAGGGCAGCCCGCCGGTGCGCACCAGCGTGTGGCCCAGCTCCCCGGCGAATCCGTCAGCTCCGCTCAATGGAATTCCGCCCACTACAGCGCCGCCGCCGATGCCGCTGGCGCTTCCATTCAGGTACACCACATTGTCCTGGCCAATACCTGCACCGAAAGTGCTCTCGGCCAGGGTGCCCAGGGTGGCGTCGTTGCCGGCCCAGGCCGGAAGGGACAGGGCGGAGCTGAGTGCGGCTGCCAGCGGCTCGTTTTTCCAGCCCAGATGCGGGGCGAGGCGGACCGACCCGTCGGAGCTGTCGACCAGGCCCGGTACGGCCGCGCCGATGCCGACCACCCGGTCCATGGCTGCCAGAGCTGAGGCCATGCTGCCCACGACGGTCTTGGTGATGTTCACGGTTTCCGGCACGCTTGGGCTGGCAGCATTGCAGCGGACCCGCCGGTGCACCTTGCCGCCCAGTCCCACCAGACCCACGGTGACGGCGTCGACGTCGGGATGGACAGCGAGCACTGCAACCCGCTCGTTGGGATGCACCAGGGGACTGGGGCGGCCGGCGCGGCCGGCCGCGGGGGCTTCGGTTTCATAGGCCAGGCCGAGGCGCGCCAGCTCGGTGGTCAGGGCGCCGACCGTGGAACGGTTGAAACCGGTGAGCCGGGTGAGTTCGGCGCGGGGGAGGGGTCCGCGGCGGTGCAGCAGTGCCAGGACGCGGGAAAGGTTCCGGATCCGGATGCTTTCACTGCCCGGCTTGGTCGGCATGCGCAGAATCCTTCGAGCGGCGATTGGGGACGTTCGATTGTTGCACGGAACAGCAAACTGCAGGCGCCTAAACCGGCAGACCGTCCCCGGGGAAACCATTGACACCCCACATACGCGTGGATATGTTGTGGATCACAACTAATTCAGAACTTTCGATTTGGAGCAGAGCACATGCCAAAGACGCCAACCCCTGCGGACCACTTCACTTTTGGACTCTGGACGGTGGGATGGACCGGAAATGATCCGTTCGGTGCCCCCACCAGGGCTGCTCTTGACCCGGTCGAGGCGGTCCAGAAGCTCGCCGACCTCGGAGCCTACGGAGTCACCTTCCATGACGATGACCTCATTCCGTTCGGCTCCTCGAACCAGGACCGCGAACTCATCCTGAAGCGTTTCCGGTCGGCAATTCAGGAAGCCGGGCTGAAGGTTCCCATGATCACCACCAACCTGTTCAGCCATCCGGTCTTCAAGGACGGCGGCTTCACCTCCAACGACCGTTCCGTGCGCCGCTTCGCGCTGCGCAAGGTGCTGCGGAACCTGGACCTCGCCGCGGAGCTGGGCGCGGAAACGTTCGTGATGTGGGGCGGACGGGAAGGGGCCGAGTACGACGGTTCCAAGGACTTCGCCGCTGCGTTCGACCGGATGAAGGAAGGCGTGGACACCGCCGCCGGCTACATCAAGGACCAGGGCTATAACCTCCGGATCGCGCTGGAGCCCAAGCCCAACGAACCCCGGGGCGATATTTTCCTCCCCACGGTCGGGCACGCGCTGGCGTTCATCGCGGAGCTCGAGCACGGGGACATCGTGGGCCTGAACCCGGAGACCGGGCACGAGCAGATGGCCGGGCTGAACTACACCCACGGTCTTGCGCAGGCACTGTGGGCGGGCAAGCTGTTCCACATCGACCTCAACGGGCAGAAGTCCATCAAGTACGACCAGGACCTGGTCTTTGGCCACGGCGACCTGACCAGCGCTTTCTTCACTGTGGATCTGCTGGAGAACGGGTTCCCGGGCGGCGGACCAGTCTATGAAGGGCCGCGGCACTTTGACTACAAGCCCTCCCGTACCGATGGCTACGACGGCGTCTGGGACTCGGCAGCAGCGAACATGTCCATGTACCTGCTGCTCAAGGAACGGGCCCAGGCCTTCCGCGCAGACCCGGAGGTCCGTGAAGCCCTCGAAACCTCCGGCGTCTACGAGCTGGGCCAGCCCACCCTGGCCGCCGGGGAAACGGCCGCCGCACTGATCGCAGACCCGGCCGCCTACGAAGAGTTCGACGCCGAGGCCGCGGCCCAGCGGTCCTTCGCCTTTGTCCGGTTGAACCAGCTGGCGCTGGAACACCTGCTCGGCGCCCGCTGACCCACCCGCCCGGGCCGGCTTCCGCCGTCGTTGTCCGGGGGCAGCTCAATCGTTGTCCGGCAGCCCAGCCGCCCCGTACGGGCGGCTGGGCACCCGTCGTTTATTATCATTCAAGGTTTCGGGTGCTGATTCCCGTGCCTCACCGGAAAGGTCAGTTATGCCGCTTGTCGCAGGTGTGGACAGCTCCACGCAGTCCTGCAAGGTTGTGATCCGCGACGCCGATACCGGTGCGCTGCACCGCCAGGGAACAGCGAGACACGCTCCGGGAACGGAAGTTGATCCGGAAACCTGGTGGCAGGCGCTGATTGAAGCGGCGGACGCTGCCGGCGGACTTGACGACGTCGCCGCGGTGGCCGTCTCCGGGCAGCAGCATGGAATGGTGTGCCTGGACGCAGACGGCGCCGTGGTGCGGCCCGCTCTGCTGTGGAACGACACCCGGTCCGCGGCGGCCGCGGAAAACCTGGTTGCCGAGGCCGGCCCGGACGGCGCGCGCTACTGGGCCGAGACATCCGGCACCGTGCCGGTCGCGTCCATCACGGCGGCGAAACTGCGCTGGCTGGCTGAGAACGAGCCGGAAAACGCTGCCCGGACAGCTGCAGTCTGCCTGCCGCATGACTGGCTGTCCTGGCGGCTGGCCGGGTACGGGCCGGGGAGCGGAGCTGACGGACTGGCCGCGCTGCGGACTGACCGCTCCGATGCGTCCGGCACCGGCTACTGGTCACCGGCCACGGGAGAGTATCTGCCGGACGTCCTCAAAACAACGCTGGGCCATGTCCCTGTGCTGCCCGTGGTCCTGGGGCCGCTCGAAGCCGGACTGCGGACACCGGCCGGTGCCGTTATTGCGCCGGGCACCGGGGACAACGCCGGAGCCGCGCTGGGGGTGGGCGCCGGAGTGGGGGACATCGTGGTTTCAGTTGGCACCTCGGGCACGGTGTTCGCCGTCGCCGACGCTCCCACGGCGGATGCGACGGGGCTCGTGGCCGGGTTTGCCGATGCCACCGGCAATTTCCTTCCGCTGGCCTGCACCCTCAACGCCTCACGCGTGTTCGATGCCACCGCTGCCGTGCTCGGCGTTGACCTGGCCGCGCTGACGGACCTCGCCCTGACAGCGGAGCCTGGTGCGGGCGGACTGTCCCTGATTCCCTATTTCGAGGGGGAGCGTACCCCCAACCTGCCGGAGGCCGAGGCCAGCCTCCATGGAATGACCCTGGCAAACTACGCGCCCGCTAACCTGGCCCGCGCTGCCTTCGAGGGAGTGGCCTGTTCCCTGGCGGACGCCTTCCAGGCAGTCACCGGTCTGGGGATCGCGGCGCAGCGGGTCATTCTGGTGGGCGGCGGAGCACGGTCGGCAGCGATGCAGCAGACTTTGTCCGCCGTGCTCGGACTGCCTGTGGAGGTTCCCGAGCCCGGGGAGTATGTGGCCGACGGCGCCGCCCGGCAGGCCGCGGCAGTCCTCACGGGCGAATGGCCCGCCTGGAAAACCCAGGACTCGGCAACGGTCTCAGCGGCTCCGGAGCCGGAGCTGCTGGAGCGGTACCGGGCGGCGGTGCGGCGCCAGTACTGACGCACGGCAGGGAATGCCGGCTGCCGGGCGTCAACACCGGGAAGGCGTTGACCACCGCGAAACCGGCATGTGAGGGTTGCTTACTATCTGCTCGCCGATGAGGAGGACCAGTGGAAGCAATGGTTTACCGCGGCCCGTACAAAGTGCGGGTTGAAGAAAAAGACATGCCGCGCCTGGAACATCCCAATGATGCGATCATCCGCGTGACCCTCGCCGCGATTTGCGGCTCGGACCTGCACCTTTACCACGGACTAATGCCGGATACCCGGGTGGGCACCACATTTGGGCACGAGTTCATCGGGGTGGTTGAGGAAGTGGGGTCCTCGGTTCAGAACCTCAAACCGGGGGACCGTGTGATGGTCCCTGCCAACATTTACTGCGGCTCCTGCTGGTTCTGCGTCCGCGGCCTGTACTCCAATTGCCACAACGTGAACCCCAACGCGACGGCGGTCGGTGCTCTGTACGGCTACTCCCACACCACCGGCGGGTACGACGGCGGTCAGGCGGAGTATGTGCGGGTGCCGTTCGCCGACGTCGGGCCCTCCCCGATTCCGGACTGGATGGACGCCGAAGACGCCCTGATGTGCACTGACGCGCTGGCCACCGGCTATTTCGGGGCCCAGCTGGGGGACATCCGGGAACGCGACACCGTGGTGGTCTTCGGTGCCGGGCCGGTGGGGCTTTACGCTGCGAAGTCCGCCTGGCTGATGGGTGCCGGGCGGGTCCTGGTGATTGACCATCTGGACTACCGGCTGGAGAAGGCCCGGGACTTTGCCCACGCCGAAACCTACAACTTTACGGAGTACGACGACATCGTGGTCCAAATGAAAAAGGACACCGGCTACCTCGGCGCAGACGTGGCGATCGATGCCGTTGGTGCCGAAGCCGACGGGAACTTCCTGCAGCACGTCACGGGCACCAAACTCAAACTCCAGGGCGGATCGGCCGTCGCTCTGAACTGGGCCATCGACTCGGTGCGCAAGGGCGGGACCGTCTCCGTCATGGGAGCGTACGGCCCCCTCTTTAACGCCGTGAAATTCGGTGACGCGTTGAATAAGGGGCTGACTCTGAACATGAACCAGTGCCCGATGAAGCGGCAGTGGCCACGCCTGTTCGAGCACATCCGCAATGGCTACCTCACGCCCAGCGACATCATCACGCACCGCATTCCGCTGGAACACATTGCGGAGGGGTACCACATCTTCTCCTCCAAGCTCGATGGCTGCATCAAGCCCGTCATTGTGCCCAGCGCATCCTAGAACCCTGCGAAGGAGCCCGCCATGGCCTACACCGCCCGGAACCCTGTCCCGGTCCCCACCGCCGAGGAGCTGCGCAAACGCATCCCCGGCTGGGGCGCGGACCTGAACCCGCTGGACCGCCCCTCCGTTCCCAAACTGCAGTTCGACCCCGGGCGCACCGGGGCGCACTGGGATTTCCCCGACCGGCAGGACGAAACCTATCCGAGGGAACGGTCGATCGAGCACCAGATGCTGACTCCGGTCTTCGGTACCGCCGTCCCGCTCAAAGGCGTCTCCGGAGTGATGCGCCGCTACGCCTACCGCCGCTACAGCGAAGCCCGGGCCGGGCACTGGCTGATCCTGCTGGCAGCGGACCGGGTGGACGCCTTTGGCGCCCACGTGCGCTCGCTTGCCACCCTCCGTCCGGACAATCCGATCACGGAGACCGGTGTCCTGAGCGAGTTCCGCCACGGCGGGCTTGCTTCACGCGCCGGCCGTGGCAGGGCGGACGTGAACCATCAGTGGATCGACCCCATCGTCGTGGGCGCCCCCTGGGTCCTGGCCGGAGTCCTGGCTGGGGGAGCCGCTTTCGCCGGGGTGCGGACGGTGGTCAAACGGATGAGGTGACCAGGGTCTGCAGCCCTGAAGACTCCCTGTCAGTAACTCTTGAAGAAATTAAAGAATTACGTAATTCTTGACGCATGGATGACAGTGCTGACGCCCGGCTGCGGGCACTCGAGGAGCGGGTTGCGGCCCTCGAAGCTGAGGGGGCAGGGACGGAGAATCCCCGGCAGCCCCCGGACGACGTCTTCTGGGTGCTGAACGGTATCCGGGAGCGCTATCCCGATCCCGGCGTTGTCCTTTTTGCGGGAACAGCCACAACACCGGCCGGGGAGCGGTTTGAATACCAGTACGGGTTGGAAACCGCACATCTGCTGGACACCGAGTGGACCCAATTCGCCGAGTCCCTGGCCGCCTTGGGCAACCCGGTGCGCCTGGCTATCCTCCGAGCCGTGGCCGGGGGCATTGAAACCGTGGCTGGACTGGTGGAAGAACTCGATGCGGGCACCTCCGGACAGATCTATCACCACGTCAACCAGTTGGTGGCACGCGGTTGGTTGGCTCCGCACTCGCGCTCCCGCTACCGAATCCCGCCGGCGCGGATCATTCCGCTGTTGGCCATTCTTACCGCTGCTGCCGGGGGAAACTGACGTGAAACGGACCAACGATACATCCCGAAGACTCACACCCCGGGTCGTGGCAGGTGGACTCGCAGCCGCCGTCGTCCTGGTGTGCGGTCTGGGCATGATGCCGTGGCCCAGACTCTCGGCCGACATCACCGGGGACGCAGTCCTGGCGGAACGCATCCAGCCGCTGCTGAAAAACCCCGCGAACCAGGTCGCCGTGGCCTACATCGACGGCGGCAGCGTCCGCTACGCCGGATTCGGCGCGGACGAACACACTGAATTCGAGATCGGATCAGTCAGTAAAACTTTTACCGCTTCGCTGCTCGCCGACGCCGTAGCGCGTGGTGAAGTCACGCTGGAGACCACGGTGGCGGACATCCTGGGGGATGAGCTGAAGGACCCACACGCGGAGATTGGAACGGTCACCCTGGCGGAACTGGCCAGCCACCGGTCCGGGCTGCCGCGACTGGCCCTGGGATCGGGGGCCTGGAAGCCGCTGCTGGCCGGACAGTTCCTGCACCGGGACCCGTACAGAGCTTCTCCGGCGGAGGTCCTGGAGCAGGCGCAGGACACGGCGCTGCATGACCGCGGCACCATCGCCTACTCCAATCTCGGTTACGCCTTCCTGGGCCAGCTCCTCGCACAGGCCACCGGACAAAGCTGGGAGAGGCTTCTGAAGGATCGGTTGATCACTCCGCTGCAGCTTTCGGCCACCCACGCACCGGTCACGGCGGCGAACCTGCCCGACGGCGCCCCCACCGGCCGGTCGGCCAGCGGACTTCGCGAAGGAGCCTGGACAGCAAACGGAACGGCCCCCGCTGGCGGCATCCGGTCCACCGCCGCTGACCTGGCAGCTTATGCCCAGGCCCAGCTGGATGGAACGGCACCCGGTACAGCCTCACTGGATCCGCAGTGGAAGGACGATGACTCCACCAGCTACGGACTGGCCTGGGTCACCTCCTCCGGGAGTGGAGAAGACGCTGGCGTTAGCGGCGGCGACAGCAGCGCAGGCCCCGACATCACCTGGCATAACGGGCAGACCGGCGGCTTCTGGTCCATGGTGGCCCTGGACCGGGCCGGCGGCCGTGCCGTGGTGTTGCTCTCCAACGTTTCCTCCGGTCAGGAAGACGCAGCACTGGAGCTGCTGCGCGGGGGGCTGTGATGGGACTTCTTCAGTGGCTGGTCCCCGGGGTAGTGGCGGTGTCCTGCCTCTCCACAGCAGTCTCCGCTTGGAAACCGGACGGCTGGCTGGCCGCGCCGAGCCGGCGCTCGCTGCTGGCCGCAGTGCTGGAAGTCGCGTTCGTGGCGGTTATGCTCCGGCTGGTGTTCCCGGGGTCCCCGGGTGCGGTCGCGCTGTGGACCGTTTCCGTGGCGGCCCTGGCAGCAGCCGTTGCCGGGCTGATCATCCGCTGGCCGGTTCTGCCGGTCCGTCCCAAGGATGCCCAGTCACGGGATGCCCGGGCAGGGGAAGCCCACGCCCAGGACGCCCAGGTGGTGGCGGAGCACCCAGAGGAGAGACACCCAGGGACCGGCCAGGCAGGCGAACCTCTCCCGGGGGAGCCTCAGGATCAGGCCGCACAGTTCCAGGCGCCGGCCCGGGCTGTGACCACGAAGAAGCGCCGCCGCAGCTCCGGCCAAAATCCAGGGGCGAAAAAGCAGCGGGAACCTGGGCGGGTGAGTATCGCCGTCCGGGGCATTCTGCTTCTGGCGGCGCTCGGGCTCTCAATGGCTGTCGGTTTCTGAGGGTTATAGCCCGCGGGTGTGCCGATATGGCGGGTTTTGGCCGGTTGTCCGCCGTCGGGTGTGTAGCTCTGGTGACTTGCCCGGTCGGTGACTGCGCTCAGTGTGCAGCTATGGTGGGCTGAATCGCCGCGAGGTCGCCATATCTGCACGTTGGGGAGCCGCGACAGGGCAGGTTATGGCCGCGCCGCCCCGGGCAGGCATACCCTTCCACCTATGACGCAGGATCCCGTTGAGTCCAACCCCCGGAATTACAGGGTGGTCTTCGAAAATGACCGCGTGCGCGTGCTTGAGTACCGGGATTCACCCGGGACGAAAACCACCATCCACCGGCACCCGGACAGCGTGATGATTACCGCCAGCGCCTTTCAACGCAGGCTAACTACCCCGGAGCACCAGGTGGACGTCGACCTGCCGTCCGGCACCGTGCAGTGGCTCCCGGCGCAGGAACACGTAGGCGAGAACACCGGAGACACGGACACGCACGTGTTCTTCGTTGAACTCAAGGAGCAAAAACCCCAGGATCCCTAGTCCTGAGGCGCAGGACTTCCAGCGAAGACCTCCGGAGCCCGGTTCACCGCGGACTGGCTCACCGGGGCCTGATTTCCCGCCAGCACCCGCCGCAGGAATCCAGCCGCCGCCACCTCATCCTCAATCCCGCCGCCCTCATGACCGTTGTAGGGCCACACGAGCAGTTCCTTGGGCCCGGCGTAGTTGTTGTACGCGGCGTACACCGTGGACGGGGGAGTCACCTCATCCCTCAGGCCCACCGAAAACAGGGCCGGAATCCGGGCCCGCCGGGAGAAGTTGACCGCGTCAAAGTACTGCAGGGTCTGCATCACCTGCTCCGGCTGTCCCCGGTGGACGGCCAGATAGTCGCGCAGCTCGCGGTAGGGATACGCGTCTGTGATCTGGACCGCGCGGGGCAGGTCGGAGAGGAACGGCACATAGGCGGCGACGGCGGACAGCCCGGGGGCGAGAGCCGCCGCAGCAAGAGCCATGGCACCGCCCTGGCTCCCGCCAACCGCAGCGCACCGGCTTGAATCCACCAGGTCCAGGGACTGCAGCGCCTCCACGGCGCGCACGGCATCGGTAAACAGCCTCCGGTAGTAGTAGGTATGGCGGTCGGTGACGCCCCGCGTCATCACACCCGGTCCCTGCGGTCCGGCACTCCCGGAAGCGTCCGGTGTGGCGCCCCTGCTCCAGCCGGCACCCTGCCCGCGGGTATCCATGTGCAGATGGGCAAACCCGGCAGACGCCCAGAACAGGTTTTCGTGGACATCGCCCCGGCCGCCGCCGTAGCCAACAAACTGGACAACTCCGGGGAGCGGACCGCTTGCTTCGGCGGGAACCCGCAGCCAGGCACGGATCCTCTCGCCGCCGTAACCGTTGAAGGTTACGTCCCACACCCGGAGCGTGCCCAGCGCAGACGCGGCCGGCTCCAGCACCACGTCCAGTGGATGTTTCTGGGCTTCAGCGAGGGTCTCCTCCCAGAAGCCGTCAAAACCGGCCGGGTCGGTCTGGCTGCCCAGGTAGCCGGCCAGCTGATCAACGGGCAGATCCGAATACACGTGGTCCTCCTAGATCCCAGTGATATCCACACCGCAGTGCAGGCGCCGGGTGTGGTCCACTGAGCGTACCGGTCCACTGAGCGTGATCCGGGCCGTGAGCCGGATGTCCGTGCTGGAAGCGCCGAACCGCAGCTCCAGGTCCCCCGGTTCCACCAGCCGCTGCAGGCTGGCCCCGGTGAAGCACGCGAGGTCCGCCGGAACGGTGAAGCTAACCCGGGCCGACTCGCCGGCCCGCAACGGCACCCGGGCATAGCCGATGAGCCGCTGCACGGGCCGCACCACGGAGGCCACGGGATCGTGCAGGTAGAGCTGGACCACTTCGACGCCGTCGCGGTCTCCCGCATTGGTCACCCGCAGGGAGGCGGCAGCCTGCCCGTCGGTGCCGATCTGCGCCGACTCCACTGACAGCGAATCCCACGTGAACCGGGTGTAACTGAGTCCGTGGCCAAAGCCGAACGCCGGTGTGGGATCGATGCTGGACACATCGGTGGGACCGGCCAGCCGGGCCGCCAGATAGCTGGCCGGCTGGTTCCCGGAGGTTGCCGGAATGCTGACCGGCAGCCGCCCCGAGGGATTGACCGCCCCGCTCAGTACCCGGGCGACCGCCGGCCCGCCCTCCTCACCAGGGAAAAACGCCTGGACGACGGCGGCCGCCCGGTCAGCTGCTCCGCCGAGCGCGTAGGGCCGCCCGGTCAGCAGGACGGCAACCACCGGGGTGCCGGAATCGAGCAGGGCATCCAGCAGCTGCTGCTGGACTCCTGGCAGGACCAGGGATTCGACGTCGCAGCCCTCTCCGCTGGTGCCGCGCCCGAAGAGACCGGCCCGGTCCCCGAGGACTGCGATGACGACGTCGGCCTCCCGGGCCGCTGCGGCAGCGCCCTCGATGCCGGAGCTGTCCGGAGTGTCGATTCCGCACCCGGGAACGTGGGTAAGGACGCTGTCCGGAAACTCGGCGCGCAGCGACGCGGCGACAGTGGGCAGCTCGATGCCCGCCGGTATCTCAGGGAACTGCGATCCGACGTGGGCGGGGAAGGAGTAGCAGCCCAGAAACGCCATGGCGTTCTCAGCATTGGGACCCACGACGGCGATGCGGCGGGGGGACTGCAGCGGGAGGATCCCGTTGTTGCTGAGCAGGATGACGGACTCCTCGGCCAGCTCCGCGGCGAGGCTGCGGTTCTCCAGCGGGTCCAGATCCACGCTGCCCTGGACCGCGCCAAGATCGGTGCCGGTCCCCGAAAGGACTTCGGGGACCGGCGTCCAGTCCTCATCCAGCAGGCCAAGGCCGATTTTCTGCACCAGGACACGGCGGCACGCCAGATCGATAAGCCCGGGATCGATCCGGCCCCCGGCCACCTCCGCGAGCAGGTGTTCGCCGTACGCATCCACGGTGGGCAGTTCCACGTCCACGCCTGCTTTGAGCGCGGCGGCAGCGGCCTCTCCACGGGTTCCGGCCACACCGTGCAGGTCCTGCAGGAAGCCGATGCCGAAGTAATCGGCCACCACGGTTCCGGTGAAACCCCAGGTCTCGCGCAGCAGCCCGGTCAGCAGGCAGCGGTCGGCCGCGGAAGGCACGCCGTCGGTATCCGTGTAGGCATGCATCACCGACCGGACCCCGGATTCATGGACTGCCATTTCAAACGGCGGCAGCACCACGTCGGCAAATTCCCGTGGACCCATGGATACCGGGGCCAGGTTCCGCCCCGCACGGGAGGCAGAGTACCCGGCGAAGTGTTTCAGGGTGGCGACAACTCCGGTGCCTTCCAGGCCCCGGATGTACGCCGTGCCGATGCTGCCCACCAGGTAGGGATCCTCGCCGAGGGTCTCTTCGACCCGGCCCCAGCGGGCGTCGCGCACCACGTCCAGGACCGGTGCCAGGCCCTGGTGGATGCCGACCCGGCGCAGATCGGTTCCAATGGCAGCCCCCAGGCGGCGCACGAGCTGCGGATTAAAGCTGGCGGCCCAGGCGAGCGGCACCGGATACGCCGTCGCGCCCCAGGCTGCGAACCCGGCCAGGCACTCTTCGTGTGCCATCGCGGGGATACCGAACCGGTTGGACGCCGCGATCCGCTCCTGGGTGCGCATCAGAGACAGGGCGCCGGCCCCGGCGTCGACCGGGGTGGTGCCGAAGGGACGGGTGAGCTGGCCCAGGCCGTGCGGCAGCAGCGCTTCGAGGTCCGGCGGTTCGTTCATTTCGTGCTGGTGCGGCGCCACTTCGGCGCCGTCGGCGGAGGCGCCGACCCAGACGCCGATCAGCTGCGCGGTTTTTTCTTCCAGGGTCATCCGGGACAGGAGGGCATCAGCCCGTTCTTGCGGGGTGAGTGAGTCGTCCCGCCAGGGAACGCGCTGGGTGGTGGTGTTAGACATGGGTCACTTTCCGCCAGCGCCCATCAGGCCCTGGACTAGTGCGCGGCGCGCAAAGAGGTACACCAGCAGCACAGGAATCATGGAGAGCATCACGGCGGCGAGGATGCCGGGGACATTGATTCCGTACTGGGTCTGGAAGTTGAACAGGCCCAGGGTGATGACCCGGGTCGATTCGGACTGAGTCAGGATCAGCGGCAGCAGGAAGCCGTTCCAGCCCTGCAGCGCGGCGAAGACCGCAATGGTGGAAAGACCGGGTTTGGACAGCGGCAGCACCAGCCGGACAAACGTCCGCCAGGTCCCGGCCCCGTCCACAGCCATGGCCTCATACAGCTCCGGAGTGATATCCCGCATGGTGCCGGAGAGAATCAGGGTGCAGATGGGCAGCGCGAACGCTGCGGTGGGAAGAATGATGCCGAGCAGGGTGTCGTAGAGTCCCACCGTGTTGATCAGGTAGAACATTGGAACAATTACCGCCTGGACTGGAATCGCCAGCCCGAGCAGGAAAAACCGGAAGACCAGGGTGGTGGTGCGGGACTGGCTGCGCACAATGGCATAGGCCAGCGGCGGGACCACCAGCAGCACGATTCCCACCACCCCACCGGTCACAACGAGGGTGTTCAGGAAGTAGAGCCCGAAACCGCTCTGGAAGACCCCGGCGTAGTTCTCCAGCGTGAAGCTGGTGGGGAAAGAGAGCGGTCCGCCGGCGCTGAAGCCGCTGCGGGTCTGCACACTGGCAGCGATCATCACGTACAGCGGCAGCGCAACAATCAGGAGCCAGACGACGGCGGCGGCACCGGCAATGTAGTTGGGGCGTGTACGCATCTAGACCCCTTCCATGGTGCTGCGCATCTTGTCGTACCCGGAGACCTTGACCATGATCAGCGAGATGGTGGTGGCCACCACCACGAGCACCAGGGCCACGGCGGCGCCAACACCGAAGTCGAACCGGCGGAAGGCCTGTTCATACATATAGAAGGCGGTGATGGTGGTATCGGTGCCCGGACCGCCGTTCGTGAGAATCAGGACTGTCTCGAAGGTGGTGAGCCCGCCGACCACCATCAGGATCACTGACGTGATGATGGAGTTGCGCAGCTGGGGCAGGGTAATGCTGAAGAAAGCCCGGACCCGTCCGGCGCCGTCGACTTCCGCCGCCTGGTAGAGCACCTGCGGGATGGCCCGCGCGGCACCCTGGTAGATCAGGGTATGGAACGGCGTGAACTGCCACATGCTCACGAAGATGATCACACCGACCGCGGTGGCCTGGTGCCCGAAGAGGTTGCCGTCGCCGAAGAGCCAGCGGAACTGGGACGGCACGCCGAAGTTGGGATCCAGCAGCGCCCGCCACAGTACCGAAATGGCGGCTGAGGAGAGCAGCAGCGGCACAAAGTAAATGGCGCTGAGCACCGCCCGGTTGCGCTGAGGACCGGCCGCCCAGACACCAAGCAGCATGCTCACCGGCGTCTGGGTGAGTACCCCCAGCACAATGAACAGCAGGCTCAGCCAGAGGCTCTTGAGCATCACCGGGTCACCGGTGAGCTCCTGCCAGTTCTCCATTCCCACAAACTTCGGTTCGCCGATGCCGCGCCAGCTCATGAAGGAGAGCACTACGACGGCGATCAGCGGGATCACGGCGAACAGCAGGAAGAACACCGTGGCCGGCAGGGTCCAGGCCAGGCCGGGGCGGGGTGTGCGTGCCCGGCGGCCGGCGCGCGCCGGACGGTCCTCAACGGATGCGTCCGGGTGCGCCGGCGGCCTGGGTGGAAGCAGGGCAGTCATCAGGAACGGTCCTAGAGTCCCTGCATGGCGGCGATAAAGCCGTCTTCGTCGATCCGTCCGCTGAAGAAATCGGACATTGCCCCGTGGATGGCAGGGGTGGCCGAGGGTGGGTACGCCTGATCCCAGGAGAGCTGGAAGGCCGGTGCCTGTTCCACCAGTCCGTACTGGAAGCGCGCGTAGTCAGGATCGGCGGACTGATCGAGGAACTGCTCGGTGTTGGTGGTGGTGGGCAGGTTGCCGATTGCCACCTGCTCCTGCACAAACTCATCCGAATACATCAGTTTCAGGAACTCACGGACGGTTTCCGGGTACCGGGTGTTGGCCAGGACGGAGTAGAAGTTATTCGTGTTGCCCACCAGGTTCTGCGGGTCGCCCTTGCCGCCGTCAATGGTGGGGAATTCGCTGTAGCCCAGCGCGGTCTCCACGAACTCCGGGGCAGCATCCTGATGGGTGGAATATGCCCAGGAACCCATCAGCTCAAATCCTGCCTGTCCGCTGGAGAGCAGCGAGGCAGAACCGCCGTCGGTGAACTTCACGGACTGGAAGTTGGTTCCGAAGGCTCCGGAGTCCACCAGTTCACGCAGCATGCCCAGCGCTTCGCGGCTTTCGGCAGAATCCCAGACCTTCGTGTCGCCGGCGAGGGCGCTCTCAAACAGCTCGGGCCCGGCCACCCGGTCGTAGACGTATTCAACCCACATCAGGGTGGGCCATTCGTCCGCTCCGCCCAGGGCGATCGGTGTGACGCCGGCTGCCTTGAGTTTCTCCACGGCCTCCAGCAGTTCGTCCCAGGTCTTCGGTGCGCCGTCAACGCCGGCTTTGGCCAGGACCTCTTCGTTGCTGAAGAGCATCACCGGCTGGGTGCCGCGCATCGGAATGCCGTACGCCTTGTCGTCGACCACCGCGGTGTCAAACACCGAGGGAAGGAACGCGTCCTTCAGCTGCGGGTCCTGCTCGATGAAGTCGTCCAGGGGCATCAGCAGACCGGCGTCCACGTAGTCCGTGATGGACCCTCCGCCCCAGTTGAAGAAGACATCCGGAGCGGAGTCCGTGTCGATGACGGTTTGCAGCTTCTGCTGGTAGTCGGCCCCGGGAATGGTGTCCAGGACAACCTTCACGTCCGAGGTTTCGTTGAACTTGTCCACCATGGCCCGCTCGACATCATTGCCGGCATCGCCGTAGACGAGGACATGGACTTCATTCTCCGGCCGGTTCGCTGCGGAAGATTCCCCGCTGTTTGAACAGGCGGACAGTGACAGGCCGAGCGCCAAGACGCCGGCGGCTGCGGTAGCTGGTCTCAGCCAGCTGCGGTTGTTCTTCATTGAACTGCTCCTCACTGGAAGGTCTCCCGGGAAGCGCTGTTCCGAAAGTTTCGAAACAATTGCCGAAAGTTGTGGAATGCCGCTAGCTTAGGATGCAGTGGTGTGATGCGCAACACTTTTCTGCTGCGGCTTCACTTCGAGGACTTTTCGTGCAGAGGAGATACCCATGGCACAGACGCCTGCGGCAGGACGGGTCACGCTCGCGGAACTGGCGGCGGAGGCGGATGTTTCTCTGTCGACCATTTCGAAAGTTTTGAACGGCAGGTCCGACGTTTCCCGAAAAACCCGGGCGAAAGTTGAGGCGCTGCTGGATGGGCATGGCTATCAGCGCCGGTCGGGCCGGAGCAGCAGGTCTGCGCTGCTTGAGCTGGTGTTTCATGAGCTGGAGAGTGCCTGGGCGCTGGAGATTATCCGGGGCGTGGAGAATGTGGCCCGCGAACACGGCCTGAGCGTTGTCCTGACCGAGAGCGGAACCCGCCACGCTCCGGGCCCCGAATGGGTGGAGGGGGTCATCGCCCGGCGGCCGGCCGGCGTCGTGCTGGTTTTCGCTGACCTGGAACAGGAATCCCGGCGGCTGCTGGAATCCCGCGGGATACCGTTCACGATCATCGACCCGGCGGGCGATCCTGCTCCGGATGTGCCGTCAGTGGGCTCCGCGAACTGGGCCGGAGGCATGATGGCCACCCGCCACCTGGTGGAGCTGGGGCACCGGCGGATCGCGGCGATCACCGGGCCGGAGGACCTGATGTGTTCCCTGGCGCGGATTGATGGTTACCGGTCCGCCCTGAACTCTGCCGGCCTGCCGTTTGACCCGGCGCTGGTCCGGTACGGCAACTTCCATGTGGACGGCGGCCGGGACCATGCACTGGAGCTGCTCGCACAGCCGGACCGTCCCACGGCGTTGTTTGCCGGCAGCGACCTGCAGGCGCTAGGGGCGCTTGACGCGGCCCGGCAGCTGGGTATCAGTGTGCCCGGCGAGCTGTCGATTGTCGGCTACGACGATCTGCCGGTGGCGCGCTGGTCCTCACCGGCCCTGACCACCGTGCACCAGCCGCTCATCGAGATGGCCGAGGAAGCAACGCGGATGGTTCTGATGCTGCGGGACGGTGAACAGCCCAAGAACACGCGGCTGGACCTCTCCACGACGCTGGTTGTCCGGCAGAGCACCGCCGCGCCGCCGCCGGCAGCAGCTTAGGCCCGGTCAGCAGCTGGAGGCTGGACGCCGGAGCCTGCCCGGCCCTAGGCCTGTTCGGCCGCGGCGTTGCTGCCCTGCCCGGTCTCGAGCCGCCGGTTCCCGCGCTGACCGCCGCGGCGGTAGGCCGGCGTCGTTGCCAGGACCAGGACCATAACCACGGCACAGCCAATGATCACGCCGGCCATGGACAGGGCACTGCCGCCGAAGACACCGACCAGCGGACTGATCAGGCCCGCCAGGCCAACCTGCAGACAGCCCAGCAGGGCGGCCGCAGTTCCGGCCATCCGGCCGTAGCCATCCAAGGCCAGCGAGGTGGCGTTGGCGAAGATGAAGCCCTGCATGCCCAGGACGAGCCACAGGCTGGCCACCAGGCCGAAGATGCCGCCGGCTCCGGTAATGATGATGACCGGCAGCGCCAGTGCGAGCACCAGGAGGATCGGGGCGGCGATGCGCAGGATGCCCGACGACGACGCGCGGCTCAGCAGCGAGGCATTGACCTGGGAGGAAATCACCATGGCGACTCCGTTGACCGCGAAGATCAGCGCAAACTGGCCCGGGGTCAGGCCGTATTCCTCCTGCATCACAAACGGCGAGCCCACCACGTAACTCATGATGATGCCCATGGCCAGGCCCGGAATCACTGCGTAGGCCAGGAACCGGCGGTCGCGCAGCAGGATCCGGTAGCCGCCCGGTTCACCGGTTTTCGGGCTGCCCTTCCGGGCGCGGCTGAGGCGCCGTTCCGGGGGAAGTGTTTCCGGCATCCAGCGCCAGACGATGACGACGAGGATCACGCCGATCAGGGCCAGCGAGTAGAACACGGCCCGCCAGGCCCAGATGCCGGCCACAGCCTGACCCAGGGTTGGAGCCAGCAGCGGTGCCAGGCCAATCATCAGCATGAGCCTGGAGAGCAGCTTGGCCGCATCGGAACCGGTGAACCGGTCGCGGATCACGGCAATCGCCACGACTGAGGCGGCAGCGTTAAAGAAGCCCTGCAGCACCCGCAGACCGATCAGCAGGCCGATGTTGGGCGCAATCGCGCACAGCAGGGACGTCACAACGTGCATGGAAATGCCGATGAGCAGCGGCAGTCTGCGTCCGAACCGGTCCGAGAGCGGGCCGATGACCAGCTGGCCCACGGCGGTCCCGAGCAGGGTGCCGGAGAGCGTGAACTGGGCCGCCGTCGTCGTCGTTGCCAGGTCGGAAGCGACCTCCGGCAGCGCCGGAAGGTACATGTCCGTGGTGACGGCGGGCAGCGCAGCAAGCGCGCCGAGCATCAGGATGTACTTCAGGCTCCGGGAACGGGAGGTGGCTCGCTTCGGGGAAGAACTGGTCACCGGGGAAGGCTCCTAGGGAGGGGTTGGGGCGCACGGGGGCCTCAGCGCTCGAACTGCAGCCTGGGCCCGGGCAGGACTGTCTCAGCTGCCCGGAGGATCAGCTGTAAGTATAGGTACCCGGACGGCGGCTTGTCCCGGTGATGTTGCCCACCTTCGGTCGGCTGCCATGGCGGGGAGGACGTTGACCGGTGCAGGCGCCCGACCCACACTTGAGGGACGGTTCCTTTCCGCTCGTGCACGTTTCCCCGCAGCAGCCACTTCCCCAGCAGCCACTCATCAGAGGCGGTATCCATGGAAAAACGGATTCTGGACTACACCGAATGGCAGGACACCGCTGACACCCTGCACCTTTTCCTGCAGATGGCGGGCAAAGTGAAGATTGAGCGCAGCGAGAAGCGGCCCGGCTGGGGGCATATCCGGATGCCGCTGAGTATCGACGGCATCGGCACCGGGATCATCCCCGGCAACGGGGGCAGCTTCGAAATCTATTTCAACCTGCGCCAGCATCATGTGGATGTGCAGGACACCAACGGCAGGAAGTCCCGGATTCCCGTTGAGGACGGCCTCAGTGTGGCGGATTTTTATGCCCAGCTGATGGGAGCGCTGGAATACATCGGCGAGCCCACCCGGATCAACACCACACCTCAGGAGTTCCACGTCCAGACACCATTTGAACAGGACACCAGGCACCATTCCTGGGACCGCCAGGCTGTGGCGGTTTACCTGGATAACCTGCACTTCGCCTACCGCAGCCTGACCCGTTTCCTGGCCCCGTTCCGCGGCAAGGTGTTCACCCCGCAGTACTGGTTCGGCACCATGGACCTCTCCGGGACCGTCTTCGCCGGCCAGGCTGCGCCCTACGGCGGAACGGACCAGATTGGGGTGAACTGTTTCGACGAGAAGTTCGTGGAATACGGGTTCTGGCCAGGGGACGTGAACATGACCAAGCCGGCGTTCTACGGTATGCCGTACCCCTTTATGGCCGCCATCGACAGCTATGCGACCATGCTGAAGCCGGAGGCCGCCGTGTTTCAGCCGCAGCTGAACGAGTTCATTCTGACCCTGGAAGACGCCTTCGCCGCACCGGACCCGGAGCAGGCTGTCGTCGAGATGTGCCGGAGCAGCTTCGAGATCGTCCAGCGCATCGACCGGTGGGCTGACCTGGACTGGATCACGGAGCCGATGACCTATCCTGCGGTTCCGTCGTCGGGCTAGCCGGGCGGGGAGGCATCCGCCAGCGCACTCAAAGCGCAGATATGGCGGGTTGCACGGCGGCCAGGTCGCCAAAGCTGCACATTGGATTCTCCGGCGGGAGCTCTAAGCGGGCTCCTCCGCAACACCCGCACCAGCAGCCCCAATATTCCCGCGCGGCAGCGCAGCCAGGTACGCCAGGGCCGCGGAAAGGCCGGCCTCGAAGGCTGCATCTGACCGGGCAGCCAGTGCGTCGCCGCAGCCGTCCAGCGACCGGTGCAGTACTGGCTGGGTGTCAGGCGCAGTGCGCCAGGCAACAGCGGGTCCGGCGGTGTCCACGGAGGAACCGAGGCACAGGACGTCCAGCAGCGAGATGCCCAGGACCACCTGCGCATCGTCGAAACCCGCATCCGCGAGCACCGAGGCCAGCCGTTCGTAGACCTCCAGCGTGGGAGCGTCGGTGACCTCCTCGCCAACCAGCAGGGGAACGGCCTTGGCGTGTTCGCTCAGCACCCGGCGGTAGTTCCGGGTCCACGCCGCTGCCTGCTCCTCCCACGGGGCGGGGGAGGGCGGGAAATCCGGGGCCGCCAGAGCCTGGGCGCCGATGATGGAGCGCATGCCGTTGATGATCTGCGGCCGCCCCTGCACGTGGTGGTAGAGCGAGGAAGGGCTCACTCCCAGGCGGTGGGCGAGCTGGGGGATGGTGAAGTCCCCCAGCTCGTCGACAAGGTCCAGGGCGGCGCCGTGGATTTTTTCCGAGGAGAGCAGCGGGGTGCGGGGCCTGGCCATGTCTCTCCTCCGGGTTGCCGGTATCTAGTCGAACACGATGACGCTACGGGCACGCTCTCCGCGGCGCATGGCGTCGAACGCCTCATTGACGTCGTCCAGAGTAATCCTGTCAGAGATCAGCTTGTCCACGGGAAGCTTCCCGGCCAGGTACAGCTCGGCCAGGCGCGGGAAATCCCGGCCCGGCACGGTGGAACCGTAGTTCGAACCGATCAGGGATTTGCCGGACTCAGCCAGCTCCAGCGCATCAATGGCTACCGGAGCGTCCTGCGGGGGCAGGCCCACCAGCACGGCCTTGCCGCCGGCGGTGATCAGCCCGGGAAGGGATTCGATGGTCTCCACCCGGCCGATTGCTTCAAACGCGAAGTCCGCGCCGGTGCCGGTGATCTCCTGGACCCGGGCAGCGAGATCCCCGCCCGGCTGCAGTGTGTGAGTGGCACCGAAGCCGCGCGCGGTGGCAAGTTTCTCTTCGCTCAGGTCTACGGCGATGATCGGGTTCGCGCCCACCAGGTTGAGTGCCATGATGATGGACAGGCCCACACCTCCGGTACCCACCACGACGGCGGACTGGCCCGCCTGGACACCGGCGTCGTTCACTACCGAGCCATAGCCCGTGGCGATGGAACAGCCGATCAGGCTGGCGACGTCGAACGGTACCTCCGCGGGAACCTTGATCGCGGCGGATTCGGGCACCACGGTGTATTCGCTCATCGAGCCGACGGAGAGGTACGGGAACAGCTGCACGCCGTCCTCGCTCAGCGCGGTGCTGCCGTCCGGCAGCAGGCATTCCTCGGAGCGGCTGCCGGTGCAGACGAAGGAACGGCCGGAAAGGCAGGCGGTGCAGCGCCGGCACGGGTAGAACCAGGACAGGATCACGTGGTCGCCCACGGCAACGTCCTCGACGCCCTCACCGATGGCTTCCACCGTGCCGGCACCCTCATGGCCCATCACGGTGGGAGAGGGCAGCTGCCAATCGCCGTCGAGCACGTGGCGGTCGGAGCCGCAGACCCCGGAGGCACCCAGGCGTACCAGGACCGTGCCCGGGCCGGGCGGGGCAACCTCGATGGTGCGGATGTCCAGGCCCGTGGAGGTGCCGTCGTGGATGGCGGCGCGGGCGGTGCGGAGTGCGGGGTTCATGCTGGATCCTTTACTGCGGTTTGTGCTGCGGTGGTGGCTGTGGAGACAGATGTCTCCGGGGCGTCCCGGAACCCGCCCAGATTGCGCCACTTATAGACCAGCGACGCGAGCAGGTAGTAGACGGCGCCGGCTAGCAGCGCTGCCGGCAGGGACGCGGTGGTGTAGCTGAAGACCGGGAGGGTTTCCAGCGTGACCGGGTTGTAGATGCTGAGGTAGAAGGCGGCACCGACTGCGACGGCTGCGAGGCCGGCCCAGTTCACCCCGGCGGAGAAGTGGTAGCGGCTCGCGGCGCCGGGTTTGAAGATGTCCGGCAGGTTGAGGTGCTGCCGGCGCAGGATGAAGTAGTCCGCAATGATCGCCCCGCACATGGCGGACAGGAACGCGCCGCTGATGGTCACGAACACCATGAACTGGTCGTACATAAAGCCGGGGAAGAACGCCAGGATGGCCGGCAGGACAAAGAAAGCGGCGCAGAGCAGCGGCCACGGGGCTTTGGCCAGCAGGTTGCCGCTGGCCTGGCGGAGTGCCAGCACGGTCGAATAGACGATCGAGGAGATGCTGGTGATGTTAGCGAACGCGATGAACAGCAGGATTGCCGCCCCCAGGATGGGCCCGCCGAAGGGCAGCATCCACACGGTGGGATCCGAGTCGCCGAGAGTCAGGGCCGCGCCCATGCCCACAACCTGGGCAATGATCGTGGCAACGAACAGGCCGCCGAACGCCGGCCACAGGGCGGCCTTGGGCGACTTGGTCAGCCGGGCCAGGGAGCCCATGACCGGGTACCAGGAAACCCCCACGCCGGCGTTGAACTCCACGGCCAGCATAAAGTTCAGCCGGTCGTCCTCGAAGGGGGCCAGCGGTGAGGCGGTCAGCAGTGCGTCCCAGGAGGTGTTCAGGATCAGGAAGACCATCAGGCCCGCCGTGATGACCACCAGGCCGGGGGCGATGAACTTGTTGAACCGGCCGATCATGACCGGACCGCGGGAGAGAATCCACCAGGCGGCGGCGATCGCCAGCAGCGCCACCACGGTGACCATCACCGACTCCGGGCCGAAGTCGGTGCCGAACGCTTCGTTGGAGACCTGCGTGACCGCGCGGCCGACCATGATGGACAGCAGCGAGGACCAGCCCATCTCGGTCACCAGAATGACGGTGAACACCAGGATGCCCACGCCAACCAGACCGAACACCGGCCGCAGCATGGTGTACTGCTCACCGCCGTGGCGCTGGCTCGACACCACGGAGGCCAGCACCATAAAGGACAGGCCGATCGCGTTGCCGATGACCATCGCCGCCAGGCCCTGCTGGAAACCAACCAGCAGGGCCGTGGATCCGCCGACCAGGAACGCCCATGTGGCAATGGCCAGGGACACGTTCACCCAGGTGAACTCGGCACCGCTCCAGATGCGCTCGCCCTTGAGGAGGGGGAAAGACCCAAGGGAGGCGCTGCGGTCGGAGGTTTCCGCTGTGCGTTTGCCGCTCACAGCGACATCACCAGCAGTCCAATAAGGCAGAGCACGACGGCGGTGCCCACGTAGGCGGCAAGTTCACGGCCGGTCAGTGCCCGCCGGGACGGGTCCTGGTGTTCGTCTTCAGCTATTTGCCGCAGGCGGTCGGCCAGCTCGTCACCGCGCGTCGTTGTCGGGTCCACACATCTCCTCAGATCTCAGAAACCGCTAACCGAATGACATTCGGTTTGAGCATCATGCTTATGCCTATGATGGAAAGAGTCAACGGTTTTTGTGATTGTGACCACCACATGACGTAGCGGCAGATCAGCCCGGCAGGAGTGCAAAATGGTTCGGATAGCAGTGCTGCAGGCAGGCGCGGAGTTGAATAACCCGGAGACGAACCTGGCGCTTCTGCGGCGCTTTACGCTGCAGGCGGCCGACGCCGGCGCGCACCTGATCCTGACGCCGGAACTGTTCGCCACCGGCTACGCCCCGGCACGGGTCCGCAACTCCGACGGCGCCGCAATCCGCGCGGAGCTGGCGCGGACCGCGCGCGAGGCAGGAATCGGCGTCGTCGCTTCGACCGTGGAGGACGACGCCGGCACCGGGTACATTTCTGCCTCACTGTTCGATGGCTCGGGCGAGGAACTGCTGCGCTACCGCAAGGCCCACCTGTTCGGGGACGAAGAACGCGGGTCCTTTTCCCCGGGCGATGGTGTGCCGCAGGTGGCGGAGTTCCAGGGCCTGCGGATCGCGCTGGGAATCTGTTACGACATCGAGTTTCCGGAATATGCCCGTTCCGCCGCGCGGGCAGGTGCGGACCTGCTCTGTATTCCCACCGCGGTGCCGGCCACCGGCGACGTCGGCGGGCCGCAGCCCCTGCTCACCTACAACGCCGAGCGGATCTCCACCCTGCTGGTTCCGGCCCGCGCACTGGAGAACGGCGTCTACATTGCCTATGCCAATCACACGGCCCCTGACTTCACCGGTGCCAGCGTGATTGCTTCGCCGTATGGCACCCTGCTGGCCGCTGCGGGCGCGGACGAGGAGCTCCTGTTCGCCGAGGTCGAGGCAGCCGAAGTGCGGCGCGCGCGGAAGATCAACACCTACGAGCACGATGTCCGGCCGGAGCTCTATCGGTAGTTTCCGGGCGGGGCCGGGCTCGTCGCGGGGGCCGGGGCCGGGCCAGGCCCGCGGGGGCCGGGGCCCGAGGCGGGGAGCGGCGCGGGGCCGGAGGCGCTGAGCCGGAAGCCGGAAGGGTCGCGGAGGCCGGGGCCGGAGGCGCACGGGGGTGAGCCGGGGCCGGAAGGGGCGCGGCGTCGGAGCTGAGCCGGGGCCAGACTGGGCCTGGGTCGGACCGGGGCGCCTTGAGCACTCGTAGCGCCGGCGGAGCCCGGCGTAAGAAGCAGACGGACGTGGGGAGAGCTTGTGGGTCCGGTTTGGGAAAAACCCGCCGGTTCGTGTCCTGTTCCCCTCCGGATTGGGAAAAACCCCCCGGTTCGTTACACAGTTTCCCTCCGTTTGGGGAGAACCCCGCCGTTTCGGGAAATCCCTCCGCTGCGCAATGGCAGGGAAATCCCAAAGCGGTCGATTTAGCCCAAAACGGAGTGAATCTGGGAGGGGACGACGGAAGAAGCGAGAGCTGCCGGGATTCCCAGCCTTCGTGACGGGTGGGGCCGGTGGGGTCCCAGAAGTGCACTTTCGTCACAGAGAGTGGGAAGCGTGGGTGGCCCAGCTCGGAGACAGCTGTTGGTTCCGAAGCAGCGCGTACAACCCGGCCACCCGGGGCTCCCGGACGCCGGTAACCGTTAGCTGGGCCGGTCCGGGCAGGAAGGCTCCGAGTTGAGTACCCGCGGGCCATGCTGACATACTGTTGGCAAACCCCCTAGGGAAGGTTACCCACCCCCATGCAACCCCGTACCCTGTTCCGTGCCCTGGCCTTCGCGGAGGCCGTGACCTGGACCCTGCTGATCGCAGCGATGGTGATGAAGTATGGCTTCGGGCAGGATGCCCTGATGGGACCGGCCGGTGGCACGCACGGCTTCATCTTCCTCTCCTACGCGGCCAGCACCGTGTTTGTCGGCGTCAACCAAAAGTGGAAGTTCAGCACGATCGTGCTCGGCCTCGCCACCGCCGTCATCCCCTACGCCACCATCCCCTTTGAGAAGTCCATGGACAAGAAGGGCAAGCTCGGCGGCGGGTGGCGGCTGGCTCCCGGAGGCGACCAGCCTTCCGGTTTCGTGGAGCAGGTCCAGGCCTTCATTCTCCGTCGGCCGGTGATCTCTGTGGTGGGCGTGCTTATCGCCATCGTGGCCGTTTTCTCGGTGCTGCTGTACCTCGGCCCGCCCGTCCAGTTCAGCTAGTTCGCCGAATCTGCCCGTCGTGGCCCTGTGCAAGGGCGGCAGACTGGCAGCTGGGTGCAGGACCTTGATGTCCAGCTGTTTATCCGCGGGACACGATCTTCACCCACTTCGGCCATATTCTCGGACCGGCAAGGGAGGAGGCCACCGCCGGCACCGAAGACTCACAGGCCTCCTACACCCGCCGGTTCATGGCTGACGCCCGTGCCGCTGCCAGCTGATCCTACTGCGGCTACCCCTCCGGTTTGGGACATTCCAGCCGGTTTGGGACTTGAGTCGGTGCCGGATCCCTCCGGTTTGGGACATTCCAGCCGGTTTGGGACTTGAGCCGGCGCCGGATCCCTCCGGTTCGGGACATTCCCGCCGGTTTGGGACTTGAGCCGGTGCCGGATCCCTCCGGTTCGGGACATTCCCGCCAGTTTGGGACTTTCCTGCGCGGCGCCGCGGCGGGGAAGTCCCAAACCGGCAGGGAAGTCCCAAAGTGGAGGCACTCTGTGCCTCACCGAAGCCCGCCGGCCCACTCGAAGCTGGGGCCCGAGGGCACTGACCGTCGGTTCAGGCCTACGCGTCCGCCGGCAGCCCGGCCTACGCGTGCCGGCTCTGGCCCGGCCTACGGACGCCGGACGTCGTCGGCTCGCGCCCGCCGCGCCGGCTCTGCCACCCGGCCTGCGCCCGCCCGCCGGCAGCCCGGCCTACGCGCCCGCCGGCAGCCCGGCCTACGCGCCCGCCGGCAGCCCGGCCTACGGACGCCGGACGTCGTCGGCTCGCGCCCGCCGCGCCGGCCTACGGACGTCGGACGTCGTCGGCTCACGCCCGCCGCGCCGGCTCTGCCACCCGGCCTGCGCCCGCCCGCCGGCAGCCCGGCCTGCGCCCGCTCGCCGGCAGCCCGGCCTACGCGCCCGCCGGCACTGACCGTCGGTTCAGGCCTACCCGCCCGCCGGCAGCCCGGCCTACGCGTGCCGGACGCCGTCGCCGGCCAGCACGGCGCGGTATCCCTCACGGAACGTGGGGTAGCTGAAGTCGAAGCCCGTGCCATGCAGCCGGGCATTGGAAAGCCGCCGGTTTCCGCCGCGGCTGGCTCGGCGCTGCCCCTGGTCCGCGGGCGCAGGGTCCAGCGGAACTCCCAGCTCTCCGGACAGGAATTCCAGCACTTGCGCCAGCTCCACGGGCTCGTCATCCACGCCAAGGTACAGCGGCGCCGGATCGGCAACCGCCGTTGTTAGGTGCACGATCGCCGCGGCGGCGTCATCACGGTGAATCCGGTTGGTCAGCTGCCCGGGTCCAGGGTTGGAAATTCCGGCCCGCACCTGGTCGATCAGCCGGGTCCGGCCTGGCCCGTAAATCCCGGCAAGCCGGAGCACGATCGCGTCCGGCCGGCGCGAGTGCAGCAGCTCCTCCGCTTCACGGATCACCGCCCCGGTGACCGACGCCGGGTCGGTGGGGGAGTCCTCATCCAGCCAGCCGCCGCCGGCGTCCCCGTACACCGCGGTCGAGGAGACGAACAGAATCCGCCGCGGCCGCCCGCCGTCGCGCTCCAAAGCGTTCAGCACATTCGCTGTGCCGTCCACATACGCCGCCCGGTAGGCCGCTTCGGTGCGTTCGCTGGCGGCCACAGCAATGACGACGACGTCGGTGTCCCCGGGAATGCGGGGCAGCTCACCGCGCAGGTCCGCGGCCTGGGCCTGGATGGGCGCGGGAATCTTCTCCGGGGAGCGGCGCCAGCCCAGCACGGAAAAACCGGCCGCGGCGAACCGCAGGCCGGCTTCCGTACCGAGGTCGCCGCAGCCGGCAATCAGGACAGTCATGATCCCAGTCTGCCAGCCCGCCGCGGTCCGCACTGAGACAGATGAAGCCGTGTGCAGAATCCGGCAGCGGCGGGCCAGCCGCTAGCCCTGAAGTGAGGCTGCGACCTGCCGGGCGACGTCCACGCTGGACTGCGGGTTCTGGCCGGTGATGAGGTTGCCGTCCGTGACCACGAAGCTCTCCCAGTCGGGTCCGGCTTCGACGATGGCGCCTTTGTCCCGCAGCGCATCAGCCACGAACCAGGGGGTGTTTTCGCCGGTGCCGCCGCCGAGTTCCTCCGAGTTGGTGAACACAGTCAGCCGCCGCGCGGAGAACGCGAACCCGGCGTCCGGCGTTTCAGCGCTCAGCAGTGCGGCCGGGCCGTGGCAGAACGGTGCGATCACCAGGCCGGCGTCGTTGGCTGCAATGAGGATCCGGCCCATGTCCCAGTCTGTTGTCAGGTCCGCCATGGGGCCGTGCCCGCCCGGGATCACGACGGCGTCGTACTCCAGCGGAACCACATCGGCCAGTGACATCGGCGAATCCAGTTCCGGACGCAGCTCTTCCAGGTAGGCCCGCAGCCGTTCAGCCTTTTCTTCCCCGCCGGCCTGCTCGGGGGTCAAGCTGATCTCGTCGACTGTAGGGGCCTTGGCTCCGGGTGTTGCGAAGGTGATCCGGTGTCCGGCTTCGAGCAGGGTGCGGTGGGCTTCCACCAGCTCTTCGGCCCAGAACCCGGTGGGGTGTTCGGAGCCGTCCTTCATGGTCAGGGAGTTGGCAGCGGAAACAATCATCAGGATGTTGTTCATGGGTATCCTTTCGGGGGATCAGTGGTGGGGAGTCTGAGGAATTGCCGGGCAGAAATCCTAACCGGCGGCGGCGTCGATCTCCGCGTAGGTGGCAGCATCAAGGACCAGGTCCGCGGCCCTGAGGTTTTCTTCGAGGTGGGCCACGGAACCGGTCCCGGGGATCGGCATCATCACCGGGGAGCGTCGCAGCAGCCACGCCAGTGCCACCTGGGACGTGGTGGCACCGAGCTTCTTCGCGGCGGTGTCCAGGACACCGCCGGGCTGGGCCAGTTCACCGGCCGAAATCGGCGCCCAGGGGATGAAGCCGATGCCGTTGGCCGTCGCGTAGTCCAGGACGTCCTCGGAGGAGCGGTCAGTGAGGTTGTAGCGGTTCTGCACGGTGGAAACGGTGAAGTACTTTTCCGCCGTCTTCAGCTGTTCTACGCTGACCTGGGACAGGCCCAGGGCCTTGACCTTGCCTTCCTGCTGGAGGTCCCGCAGCACCGCGAACTGTTCCTCGGCGTCGACAGTGGGATCAATGCGGTGCAGCTGGAACAGGTCCAGTGAATCCACCTTGAGTTTGCGCAGGCTCAGCTCGGCCTGCTGGCGGAGGTACTCGGGACGGCCCAGAGGAGTCCATTCGTCCGGTCCGGTGCGCACAAAACCGGCCTTGGTGGCGATCCGCACGCCGTCGGGATAGGGGTAGAGAGCTTCGGCAATGATCTCTTCGCTGATGTTCGGGCCGTACGAATCAGCAGTGTCAATGAAATCAACGCCCAGTTCGACGGCGCGGCGGACCACTTCGACGGCGGTGCCGCGGCTTTCCGGCTCACCCCATACTCCGGGGCCGACAATGCGCATGGCCCCGAAACCGAGCCTGCGGACGGTGCCGAGGTCCTTGAGGTCGAGGGTGGCGGGCAGTGGCTGGTCGGTCAGTTCGGCGGGTTCAGTCTGCTCAGTCATACTCGGCGCAACCAAATGATCAGCAGGCTTATTCCTAACCGGATCCGCGAATCCTTGCTTTGCGGACCGATCCTGACCGCTGGCCCCTTGGTGCCTGCCCCCACCGGGCCTACGATCGCTGGCATGGACTGGAAAATCGAACTTGTCCCCGTGCCGGTGTCCGACGTAGACGCCGCCAAGAACTTCTATGTGAACCAGGTGGGCTTCGCTGACGACTTTGACCAGCGGGTGAATGAGGACCTGCGCTTCGTCCAACTGACGCCGCCGGGGTCCGCCTGCTCCGTGGTGATCGGGGAGGGCACCACAGACATGGTTCCGGGCAGCCAGCGCATCCAGATCGTGGTGCCGAATGCTGCTGGGGCCCGGCAGCATCTGCTGAACGCAGGGGTGGAAACCAGTGAAGTCACGCCGCTGGACTGGGGTACGTTCGTGTACTTCAGCGATCCGGACGGGAATCAATGGTCGCTGCAGGAGCTCCCCGCAGTCACGGAGAGCTAACTGCCGGTCCAGCGCGCTTCCCGGCTCCGGCAACTCAATCGGACGCGTCCACCTGCCGCGGCTGCTCCGGTGCGCGCTCCCGTGAAAGCAGCAGCCGCGGTCCGGTTCCCTCAGCCGCCAGCACATCCTGGGAGTTGTACAACGAACAGGATGTGAGGGACAGGCACCCACAGCCTATGCAGCCGTCCAACTGGTCGCGCAGCCGCAGCATGCCGTCGATCCGGTCTTCAAGGACCTGGCGCCAGCCGGCGGAAAGCAGGGCCCAGTCACTTCGGGTGGGTGCACGATCCGGTGGGAGTGTGTCCAGTGCCGCCCGGATATCCCGCAGCGGGATGCCGAGTTGGGAAGAGACTCTGATGAAGGCGACCCGGCGCAGTGTATGGCGCGCGTAGCGGCGTTGGTTTCCGGCGGTGCGCCGGCTGCTGATGAGACCTTCGGCCTCGTAATAATGGAGGGCGGAAACAGCCACGCCGCTGCGTGCAGAGAGTTGTCCCGGAGTGAGGTCCTGTGCCGACGGAGGAACGGATCCGCCACGCCGGGATATCTCTGCAGGCTCGGCCATGTGGTCCGCCTCTCATCGGGTTGACCTCGAGCCTACTTGAGGTTGTTGGGTGGAGTTGTTGTCCGTACCGGCGTATGTCACCGTTCGCCGCGTTGGGCGAACCCCACACTGCAACATTCCTCGCTGAATCACCCCGCACTGAAGGAGCTCCGTGCCCGAGCCAACCAACACCTCGAAACCCCCGCGGACATCCGCCCTGCCGCCGGAGGCGCAGCCATCGGCTAACCCGGCATCCGCGGCTGCCGGCCCAACCGCCCCCGGGGTGTTCTCACGGGCCTACCGGACGACGTCGGCGGGACTGTTTTCGCTGGCTTTCCTATTCGCGTTCGAGGCCCTGGCGGTGGCCACCGTGATGCCGGTGGTGGCCCGGGACCTGGACGGCCTGTCCATCTACGCGCTGGCGTTTGGCGCCCCCATGGCGTTGTCGGTGGTGTCCATCGGGCTGGGCGGCGGCTGGAGCGACGCGCGCGGTCCGGCGCCGGCGCTCCGTCTCGGTGTGCTGCTGTTCGCGGCGGGGCTGGTCGTCGCTGCCCTTGCGCCAACGATGGGAATGCTGCTGCTGGGCCGCGGACTGCAGGGGTTCGGTGCGGGACTGGCCGGGGTGGCAATGTACGTGGTGGTAGCCCGGGCTTATCCGGCCGTGCTGCGGCCGCAGGCCTTCACCATCCTGACGAGCGGCTGGGTTCTGCCCGGGATCATCGGACCGGTGCTGGCGGGGCTGATAAATGATGCCCTGGGCTGGCGCTGGGTGTTTGGCCTGGCACCCGTCCTTGCCGTGCTGGCGTATGCGGCACTTGAGCCGGTGCTGCGCCGGATCGGCTCGAGCGGGAGCTGGCGGGTAAGCACTGCCAAACTCCTCTGGTCCCTTGCCGCGGCCGGCGGGATCCTGGGCCTGGGCAGCATCGGCAGCCTCGGTACTGACGGGACGGGGACGGCAGGCTGGATCCTGCTGCTGGCCGGCGTTTCCGCTGCGACCGTGCTGATTGGCGGGCCCCAGCTGCTGCCGCACGGCACCTGGACCGTGCGGCGCGGGCTTCCCGCGGTGATTGCTTCCCGCGGATTTGTGGGCGCAGCTTTTGTCGGGGCCGAAACATACCTTCCGCTGGCTTTGGTGGAGCAGCGCGGCTTCAGCCCGACCCAGGCCGGGGCGCTGCTGAGCGTTTCCGCGCTGAGCTGGTTTGCCGGGTCCTGGCTGGCCGCCAACCTCCCGGCGCTCCGGAGCAAGGTGCTGCGGGCCCGGCTCGGTGCGCTGCTGCTGGCGATTGGGGTGGCGCCTGTTCTCGCCTCCGTTTACCCCCAGCTGCACGTCAGCATTGTGGTGGCCGGCTGGGCGGTTGCCGGGCTGGGCATCGGAATGGGGTTTTCCACGCTCTCGGTGCTGCTGCTGGACTTTTCCCGCGCCGGTGAGGAGGGCGCCAACTCCTCGGCACTGCAGATTAACGACAACCTGGTGCAGTCGCTCTGGCTGGCCGTCAGCGGCATCGGATTCTCTGCCCTGTTGGCGGTATCCCACGTTCAGGCGTTCACGGCGGTGTTCTGCGGTGCCTTGGCGCTGGCGCTGGCGGCGCTGGCCGCTACCGGACGGCTCCAGCCACCGCGGGGCCGTTGAGCAGGTCCGGGGAGAGTCCGGCGCCTCGTTGAAGGCAAGGTGCCCGTTGTTCCCGATTCCCAGGATCTGCACGTCTACTCCGCGGGCGGCTGCTATGGCGGCCTCGTAGTCAGCGGCAGCGCGCTCCGGATCAGCGGCCGAACCATCCGGCACTGCGGCCTGTTCGGCATCGAGGCCCAGGGGTTCAACGATTTCGCGGCGGACCACTTCCGCATAGCTTTCCGGATGTCCGGCCGGCAGGCCCAGGTACTCGTCCAGGGCGAAGATGCGCAGCGGCGGCAGTTCGTCCCGGCGTCGGGCCAGCGCCCGGTACAGGGAGAAAGGGGAGGGCCCGGTTGCCACACCCAGCACCGGAATGGCACCCGGCGAATGCTCACAGACAGAAGGCCGGCGCCCGTCCCGGAAATCCGGGACGGGCGCCCCCGTTGTGAGTGGACGCGGCTGCCTCATCCAGCTGCTTCCAATCGGGTTACTTCTTGATGCGGATGAGCTTTCGGTTCACGAACTCGTCCATGCCGTATTTGCCGAGTTCCCGGCCGATGCCGGAGCGTTTGATCCCGCCGAACGGCAGCTCCGCTGAGGTGCCGCCGGCTTCGTTGATGAAGACCATGCCGGCGTCAATCTCCTCTGCCAGCTGCAGGGCGAGCTCCTGGTTGGCGGTGTGGATGGAGGCACCCAGTCCGAAGGGTGTGCCGTTTGCCAGGGCTACTGCTTCCTCCGTGTCCCGTGCTTTGAAGACCATGGCGACCGGACCGAAGAGTTCCTGCCGGAAGACCTCCATCTCCGGGGTCACATCGGTGAGCACGGTGGGCAGGAAATAGGCGGAGTCCCTAGCGGTCTTGGTCCCGCCGGTGCGGACGACCGCTCCGGCGGCGGCAGCGCTTTGAACCTGGCGCTCCAGTCCGTCGGCAGCGGCCTGCGAGGACAGCGGGCCCAGGAAGGTTGTTCCATCGGTCGGATCCGCGGGCACGATCCCGGCCATGGCGGCCGTGAACTTTTCCACGAACTCGTCATAAATGTCCGCCAGGACAATGAAGCGTTTGGAGGCGTTGCAGGCCTGCCCGCCGTTGACCATGCGGCCGAAGACGGCCCGGCCCACCGCCTCATCCATGTCCTCGGTGTCCAGGAGGATGAACGGATCGGATCCGCCCAGTTCCAGGACCACCTTCTTCAGGTGCCGGCCGGCGGTCTCCGCCACGGCGGAACCGGCGCGTTCGGATCCGGTGAGGGAAACGCCGTGCACCCGGGGGTCAGCGATCACGTCGCTGATCTGTTCATTTGTGGCAAACAGGTTCACGTAGGCGCCGTCGGGTGCGCCGGCGTCGGCGAAGATGGCTTCCATGGCCAGCGCGGATTCGGGGCACTGCGGGGCGTGCTTGAGCAGGATGGTGTTGCCGTTCATCAGGTTCGGTGCGGCGAAGCGGGCCACCTGATAGCAGGGGTAGTTCCAGGGCATGATGCCCAGGAGGACACCCAGGCCTTGTTTGCGGACGACGGCGGTGCCGCCGGCGGCCACGTCCAGCCTCTCGTCTGCCAGGAAGGCGGGCCCGTGTTCTGCGTAGTAGCGGTAGATGGACGCGGCGATGTCCACTTCGATGCCGGCCTGGAAGATGGGCTTGCCCATTTCCCGGGTGATGATGGCGGCGAGTTCGTTCCGGCGCTCCTCGTAGAGGTCCGCTACGCGGTTCAGCAGGGCGGACCGCTGTTCCACGGCGGTCCGGCTCCACTTGGTGAAAGCGGCGTCGGCGCGGGCGATGCCGTCCCGGACTTCGGTGTCTGTGGCGGTGGGGTAGGTGGCCAGGGTTTCCCCGGTGGCGGGGTTGGTGACGGCGTAAACGCTCATGAATGGGTCTCCTTCTGAGAACCTGGGGAAGTCCGTGCACGGGACAAGCCGTGCACGGACCCCGCGGCGGAAAGCGGTCTAGTAGACGACGATTTTGCGGCGCCCGATGGAGGACTTGAGG
The DNA here is from genome assembly GCF_014836775.1 of Arthrobacter gallicola. GTDB lineage: Bacteria > Actinomycetota > Actinomycetes > Actinomycetales > Micrococcaceae > Arthrobacter_B > Arthrobacter_B gallicola. The sequence goes on along the minus strand of NZ_JACSQD010000008.1, from coordinate 173,151 downwards.
TCCTCGATCGCCTCGGCAGCCGCATCCAGGCCGATGCGTTCGCCGACCATCTCATCCAGCGGCAGCAGACCGGCGAGGTAGAGTTCCGCGATCTTGGGGAAGTCAACGGCCGGGCGGGTGGAGCCGTAGTTGCAGCCAAGGATCCTCTGGCCGGTGACAATGATTTCCCACGGCCGGATGGTGGCCTCAGCATCGCGCGGCGGCATGCCGACATAAACGGCAGCACCGCCCTGCTTGAGGTACCCGGTCAAAGCCGCCGAGGTGCTGGTCAACCCGATGGCGTCAAAGGCAAAATCGGTGCCGCCACCGGAGAGGTCCTTGATCTTCTTCGCCAGATCGGGGTCATCACCCTTCAAGACATCGGTGGCGCCGAAACCGCGGGCAATGTCCAAACGGTCATCGGAAAGATCGACGGCGATGATTTGCCGCGCACCTACAAGCTTGAGCCCCATGATCAGTGCCTGACCGACTCCGCCGCAGCCCACCACCACAGCAGTCTGCCCGGCCCGGACATCCGCCGTGTTTCCGACAGCGCCGACACCGGTGGCGATGGAGCAGCCGATCAACGCAGCGACCTCCGGCGGTACGGCATTGGGAATCTTGACCGCGGCCGGGCGGGGGACGAGGGTGTACTCGGAAAACGCCCCGACGCCCAGATAAGGACGCACCTCTTTACCGTCGTCGGCCGCCAGCGGTGTGGTGCCGTCGGGAAGGCCATCGACGAAGGCACCGCTGCCCTGGCAGAGCCAGGATTTACCTTCGTGGCAGGAGGGACAGTTCATGCAGGGAGCAAACCAGGAAAGCACAACCTGGTCACCGGGGGCCAGGTCGCTGACATCCGCTCCGACGGATTCGACGATGCCGGCACCCTCATGTCCGAGCATCAGCCGGTACGGGTACGGCCAGTCCCCGTTGATGACATGCAGGTCGGAGTGGCATACGCCGGTAGCGGTCATCTTCACCAGCACCTCGCCGGCGCCGGGAGCCCGGACGGAGAGTTCTTTCACGTAGGGCTTGGTGTCCACCCCATCAAAAAGCAGCGCGCGTGAGGTGACTGATGTCGATTCAGTCCGGATATCCGTCATGAAAATGTTTCCTTCCATAAAGTCTCCCTGCACGGAACCTGCTGCAGGGTGCCCTAAACGTTACGGATAGCTAAACGTCCTGTTCAATGGACATATCCCAGCGGAAAAGAAGCCCGGAAATGGGCGTTTGCACATTCCTTGAACCGCGGAAGAGGGGATTGTTCACCGGCCGGGATATCCAGGCCGGGGAGGCTCCAGGGCAGGTCATGCGCCAGGACAGGTCAGGCTCCCGGGCAGCGGGCTGCGACCAGGACCAAAGCCGCTTCCTGGGGCACCCGGACGTCATAACCGGTAGCGGCCTTGAACCCCGCCAGCCGATTGATCACGGTGTTGCGGTGGCAGTACAGGCGGTCCGCGGACGTCTTGAGGGAGCCCGTCTCCAGATAGGCATGAACGGTCTCCATCATGCGGTCCCGTTCGTTCGGGGGCAGTGCGCCCAAACCGCCCAGTATCCGGGCGCGGAAATCGGGGATGTTCGCATCGAGATAAGCGGAGGCCAGCACCGGCCACCCGTGGTCCAAATCCAGCAGGCCGGTTTGATCCGCAGCAGCCCGTGCCAGCAGCGCGGCGGCGTTCAACGCGCGGGGTATTTCGGCCAGGCCCTGAACATGCCCCAGATATCCGCCTTGAAGGCCGGGGAATCCGTGCGGATTGCCCTCGGCGAATTGCCGGCGGAATGCGAGGAGAATGCCGTCGGATTCGTAGTCGAAATAGATTTCATCTTCGCGCCGTTCCTCGAGGAAATTGCGCAGAGCCGGAATCCGCTCGCCCACCGCAGCCACCAGCTCGAAAACTGCATCCTCCGGGACACCCAGGGACGCGGCAATCTCCGGCAGCGCTCCGGGCTGGGCCAGGTCTCCGGTGAACAGGCGCGAGACACTGTGCGTGGTCTTGAGCCGGCTGGAATGGCTCATTCTCGACCGCTCCTGCAGGTACGCAAACTGGACGTCGAGAACGTACCGTTCCACGGCGGCGTTGACGTCGCTGAGGTGGTGCACCAGCGCGCGCAGGCAGTCGTCATCAGCAGAGTTGCGAAGCGCGTCCCACAACACGCTGAAGTTCAGGCGGACGGCCTGCAAAAGCTCATCCAGGTCAACATGCTGGCGGGCACGGCGCATCCCCAGGTTTCGCGGAATCTTGGCCAGGTGCTCCGGAAGTTCCTTGCCCCTTAGCTGGAGCAGCAGCATTTCGAACGCCTCCCGGGTGAACGCCAGGATCTCACCGGACTCAACGCGGTGCGCGCTGGTGGAGGTTCCGCCCTGAAAGCGGTGAAAATGTTCGGTGGCCAGTTCAGCCCGCCTCTGCCAGACGGAATCCAGCAGCTCATCCCATTGAAGCCTGAGCGATACGTCCCCTGCGACGGTACCGGTGTTCCGCATTCCCGAAAGTCCTCTCCCGCTGCCCATCCCGCGCCCGGTCAGACGCCCGGTCAGACACTGGTCAGCCGCTATTCAACGGTAGCGCCAGACCACCCCCGGGGCCGGATCAGCACGGGAGGTTACGGCTGACGCGTGGCCTCGGCCAGGTACTCCAGGATGTGCCGGTAAGACTGGCCGGTGGCTTTGCTCATGCCGATCTCGCAGGTGCGGTTCACGGAAGCGTAGCCGTCGAACGAGCGGGCATTGATCTCTGCCGCCTGCCGGTCCGTGGCCGAAGCGGTGAGTTCAGGGTGCAGCAGGCCGCGGTCTCCAGCGAACGCGCAGCAGCCCCAGCTCGGCGGCACGAAGACCTCGGTGCTGACAGCCGCAGCGATCCTGTGCAGGGCGTCGTTCGCACCGAGCTGAGTGGAGGAGCACGTGGGGTGCAGAGCCAGCGAACCGAGCTGCGCGGTGATCTCCAGCCGGGGGAGCACCGTTTCACTGACGAAGTCCACCGAATCCACGAACCGGAGTCCGGGGTAGACCGTGCTTTCCCCGGCCAGCCGCTTCATGGTCTCGAGGCCTTCGGTGCAGGACGCCGCGTCACACACCACGGGAAGCTCCCCGCCGTTGGTGGCTGCCCACAAATTGGCCAGCACCTTCTCGCTCATGGCCTGGTACCCGGAGGTGAAGCCCTTGGACTTCCACGGTGTTCCGCAGCACAGGTCCCCAATTCCGCTGGGCACCCGCACGCCGACGCCGGCACGCCCGCAAAGTTCCAGGAACGCGGCGCTGGCACCTTCCCCGCCCTCCGCGGGACCGAACATGGTGCCGATGCAGGCCGGGAAGAACACCGCCACGGGATCGGCGTCCTCATGCGGGGTCCGGCGGGTGCCGCCGGCCGGGAGCACGGTGTCATAGGACTGAACGTTGTCCGCTCCCAGCACGGCACGCCCGACGGCGGTAGCCAGCTTGGGCAGCGGCGCGGGCACTGCTTTGGCGACGCTCAAAGCCTTCCCGCCCAGGGTGGTTACGGTTCCCCAGTGTCCGGCGGCGGTTTTCCAGCCGGTGCCGGCCACGGGGTTGGCGTTTTCGGCACGGAGCCGGCGGACCAGGTCCCCGGTGTTGATCAAAACCGGGCAGGCAGTCACGCACATGCCGTCCGCGGCGCAGGTCTGCACGCCGTCGTAGTCATAGTCCTTGCGCAGCTCCGCAGCCAGGGCAGTGTCCCCGCGGGCCTCGGCATCCGCGATTTCCCGGCGGAGCACAATCCGCTGGCGCGGTGTGGTGGTCAGGTCCTTGCTGGGGCAGACCGGCTCGCAGTATCCACATTCGACGCAGCGGTCCACTTCCTCCTCGACGGTGGGTGCGACCTTCAGATTCTCGATGTAGGACCGGGGATCGTCGTTGATGAGGACGCCGGGATTGAGCAGGTTTTGCGGGTCGATCAGTGCCTTGACCTCGCACATGACCGCGTACAGTTCATCGCCGTACTGGCGGCGGACATAGGGGGCCATGATGCGTCCGGTGCCGTGCTCGGCCTTGAGGGAGCCGCCTTCGGCCAGGACCAGGTCCACCATCTCCTCGGTGAACGCCTCATAGCGGGCCAGCTCGGCCGGGTCGGAGAAGTTCTCGTTGAGCATGAAGTGGACGTTGCCGTCCTTGGCATGCCCAAAGATGACCGAGTCCCGGTAATGGTGCTGCGTGAAGAGCTTCGCCAGTTCGCCGCAGGTGCGGGCCAATGACGGGACGGGCACCACGATGTCTTCCAGCAGGGCGTTGGTGCCTGAGGGGCGGGCGCCGGCGACCGTGGTGTAGAGGCCCTTGCGCAGGTGCCACATTGCAGCCCGGTCCGCGGACTTGGACGTCATGGCAAACGGAGCGGCAAGCTGCAGGGAATCGAACAGCGGACGGGATTCTTCGCGCTTGGCCGTCAGCTCCTCGGCCGTGGCGGCCTGGTGTTCCACGAGCAGGGCGGCGTGGGCCTGGACGTCCAGGTTCCGCAGTTCCAGGGGTGCATCGGCGGCAAGCTGCGCTACCCGCAGGGAGGTGGCGTCCATCAGCTCGATGGTGGCCAGCCCGGTGGCGGTCAGCTCGGGCAGTGCGGTGGCCGCGGCGTCGAGCGTGTCGAAGAACATCAGGCCGGTCGCGACCTTCGGCAGCGCCGGAATGGTCCGGAACGTCGCTTCGGCCACGAACCCCAGGGTGCCCTCGCTGCCGATCATCAGGTGGGCCAGGATGTCCACCGGGCTCTCGAAGTCCAGGAACGAGTTCAGCCCGTAGCCCATGGTGTTTTTCATGGAGAACAGCCGGGTGATCGTGGCGACGGAGTGCGGGTTGGCAACGATCCTCCCGCGCAGGCGCAGCAGCCCTTCGAACAGTTCCGGTTCCAGGGTGCGCAGCTGCTGCTCGGCGTCCGGTGCCGCGGTGTCCAGCACGGTTCCGCCGGCCAGGACCAGCACCATGGACTCCAGCGTCCGGTAGGTGTTGAACTCGGTGCCGCACGCCATCCCGGAGGAATTGTTGGCGACCACGCCGCCAATCGTGCAGGCGATCTCGCTCGCCGGATCGGGCCCGAGTTTACGGCCGAAGGCGGCGAGCCGGGAATTGACCGAGCGCACCGTGGCGCCGGGTGCCACGCGCACCCGGGCACCGCCGTCGAGCACCTCGATGTCCCGGAAATGGTGCCGGGTGTCGATGAGCAGACTGTCACTCAGGGCCTGGCCGGAGAGGGATGTCCCGCCGGATCGGAAGGTCGCGGGGATGCCGAGCTCCCGGCTGCGGCGCAGCAGGTCAGCCACCTCTGCAGTGTTGGCGGGTGTCGCCACGGCCTGGGGGAGCAGCAGGTAGTGGGAAGCATCGTGCGCCATTTTGCGGCGGTCGATTTCCCGGGTGCTGATTCCCGAACTGCGGAGGGCACTGATTGCTGGGGCGGAAGACTCTGCTGTGACTGACATACGATCCTGATCCGAGACATCGACGGGGCTTTGGTCCCGGTACAAATCTAGGCCCGGGACCCGCCCTCCGCGAAATGGTCAGGCCACACAGGGCGGGCGGCCTGCAGATACTGCAGTACGGCGAGGACCCGCCGGTGGTCCCCGGCCGCTGGATGGAGGTTCAGCTTGCCGAATATTGAGGTGATGTTTTTCTCCACTGCTCCGGCGGAGAGGAACAGTTCAGCACAAATACCGGCGTTTGTCCGTCCCTGGGCCATAAGCTCCAGAACCTCCCGCTCCCGCGGGGTCAAGGATTCCAGGCCCGTGTGGCGTCCGGCGCCCATCAGCTGCCGGACAACCTCGGGGTCGAGCACCGTCCCGCCAGCGCGGATGCGTTCCAGGGCGTGAAGGAAATCGGCGACGTCGGCCACCCGGTCTTTGAGCAGGTAGCCGGTTCCACTGGGCTGCCCGGCGAAAAGCTGCGCGGCGTAACGCGTCTCCACATACTGCGAGAGCAGCATTACGCCGATCTCCGGGCGGGTTTCCCGCAGCTGCAGGGCGGCGCGGATCCCTTCATGGGTGTGGCTGGGCGGCATGCGGTTATCCAGGATCACGACGTCGGGAAGCGAGGTTTCCAGCGCGGCGAACAGTTCCTCCGCGTCGCCAACGGCCGCGAGCACCTGGTGTCCCCGGCCGTTCAGCAGTTCCACCAGCCCGGCCCGGAGCAGGGCGGAGTCTTCTGCGATGACAATCCTCATGCCAGCAGCTTGCCCTACCGGCGCGTTTCGGGGGAAACCCGAGTGGTGGGGGAACCCGTCAGCTGAGGAAGCGGGCGTGCTGGGGGAACTGGTCAGGACAGCGGGAGGCGGACGGTGACAACCGTCGGGCCTCCGTCCGGGGAGGAGATCCGGAGCGTTCCGTCCACGGTCCGGACCCGTTCGGCAAGCCCGGCCAGCCCGGTCCCGGCGCTCTCTGTGCCGGAGCCTGCGCCGCCTGCGCCCTCGTCCTTGACGCTCAGCGTCAGGCCGGAGTCCTCCTGAAGAACCAGGACACTGATCCGCGAACCGCCGGAGTGCTTGACCGCGTTGGTCACCAGCTCCGCAGCGCAGTAGTAGGCGATGGCTTCCACTGCGGGGGAGGGGCGGACCGGCAGCCGGTAGGACAGGTACACCGGCAGGGGTGCGGTAGCGGCGAGCGATTCCAGGGCGGTGTCCAGTCCGTCGTTCAGGACCGCCGGACGGATGCCGCGGGCTATGCCGCGCAGGTCTTCCAGGGCATCCTTCGCCGTGCCGTGCGCGGTGTCCAGAAGATGCTGCAGTTCAGCGGGTGCCTCGGTGCCTGCGATCCGGTCCTTGGCATCCCCGAGTTTCATGGCGATGGCCACGAGCTGGGCTTGGGTTCCGTCGTGCAGGTCACGCTCGATCTGCGCCAGCCGGGCATCGGCACCGGCGACGGAGCTGCTTCGGCTCGCCTCCAGCTCGCGGACCCGGTCCTGGGCGGCGGTGGGTCCCAGCAGCCCCGCAGCGAGGCTGGCCTGCAGCCGTGCCAGGCCGTTGTTGAGGGACGGCCAGATAAGGAACGTCAGGAGGAGGCCGACTCCAACGTAGGCGGCCTGCCACCAGAACCCCTCGACGTAGACATCCGGGGCAATCATGCTGCCGCGGTGCCAGGTGCCGTCACCGGCTTCCTGGGGCGGAAGCCACTGGTACCAGTACCAGTGCGTCATGCAGCCCAGGCCGGCCGCCAGGAAGGTGATGCTCAGGCACGCTGACAGTACTGACGTCACAAAGCTGACGGCCATGTGGCTCAGGGCGCGCCAGCCGGCGCCGTCGGCCAGTCCGGAGCGGAGGAAGCCGAAGAACCCCGGCCGGGGAGCAAAGCGGACCGGCGCCGGAATCTCCCGGTCCAGCAGTCCGGCGGCCAGGGAACGGTGGAGGGTACCCCAGGACCGTGCCCCGGCGACCAGGGCCGCCATAACGATCAGTCCCACGAAGGTCACCAGCAGCGAAGCGCCGAGGGACACGGTGGTCACGGCATAGGCCAGGCCAAACGGAGCCAGCAGCAGCGTCACCCAGTGGTAGCCGAAGGCCCGCCAGGTGCTGCTGCGGAAGAACGCCGGGCGCCCTGTGCCGGGGCGGGAAACACGGGTGCTTTGCAGGTGCGGGGTGCGTTCAGAATGGGGGCTGCGTTCAGAATGCGGAACGTGCCGGGGGTGCCGGCTGTGCTGTGCCGGGGTGGAGTCTGCCTCGACCAGGCCGGGTGTGGTGTCGGGATCGGAGGCGCGGGTGGGTGTCATGATTACATCTTTCTCCGTGCACAGCCCCGGTGACCATGGGGTTTTCCCCCGTGGTTGCCGGGGGAGCGCAGCGTCACCCCTCCGGTGGGCAGCACTGGGAGCGCTGGGAGTGCTGGCAGCACCGGCAGGCCTTAGGGCTGGGAGGGCGCGGCCGGGGACTGCGCAGGCCGGTGCGCCGGGATCTGGGCATAAAACCATTCGATGTGGCCGCGGAGCAGCCGGGCGGCCAGGGAACCATCCGCAGCGGCGACGGCGTCGTAAATCCCGTGATGCTGCTCCCGCAGCACAGCCAGGATGCCAGGCCAGTCTTCGAAGTTGTCCATGGCCTCCTTGACGTAGCCGCGGATGGCACCGCTGAGCGAGGCCATCATGGTCTCGATCACGGCATTGCCGGCCAGCGAGCTGAGCTCCACATGGAACTGGGCATCAAGGGTGTGAAAAGCATCCCGCTCCAGGTCAGGGCGGTCCATGGCTTCCAACAGGCCGCGGGCCCGCTCCAAGGCCGCAGCGGTTTCTTCGGTGCGCGGCGCGTTCGCCGCCGCTTCGGCCGCCCAGGTTTCCAGCAGCACACGGGTCTGCACGATGTCCGCCACCGGGAGCCGGTTGCTGGCCATGTGCAGGCGCAGCGCCGAGGACAGCCCGGCGGATGGCTCGGAGACGATAATGGCGCCGGACTTCGGGCCGGAACCGGAGGACGAACGCAGAACTCCCAAGGCATCCAGGATCCGGATGCCTTCCCGGACGGAGGCGCGGGAGATGCCGTAGGTTTCCGCCAGGGTGCGTTCGCCGGGGAGCTGGTCGCCCAGCTTGATCTCGCCGTTCCGCAGGCCCGCTTCGATGTTCTCCAGCAGCAGGTCATAGCTGCGGCGCGGCGGAAGGGGAGCGGAATCCGTATGAGTCACTGCAACATCCTTACACGGCAGGCCCGGGATTCCCCGGCGTCCGCAACAAAGGGTTCTGAACACCGTCACAACCGGAACCAGACCCGTTCCACGGTTCAATCATGGTTCAAACCACGGCTCAACACAGCCCCCGCTCCACCACAGGGGCCATGCAAAAAAAGGAGTGGCAGAGCGTGTATTCCCCCCAAGGAATACACGCTCCGCCACTCCGGCCAGCGCCGCAGCGCCGGGGGAAGCGGGGCCGGTTACTACGGAAGCATCCAGCCCAGGATCGGAGTCGACTGCAGGTAGACCAGTGTGCAGAGGACCAGCAGCAGGCCAGCGCTCCAGCCAACCACCTTGCGCAGCAGTACGGATTCCTGCCCGTCCAGCTTCACGGCGGTCACCGCAATGGCCAGGTTCTGCGGGCTGATGAGCTTGCCAACGACGCCGCCGGTGGTGTTGGCGGCCACCAGGAGGTTCGGGTCGATGCCGGCTTCAAGCCCCGCGGTTTGCTGCAGGCGGGCGAACAGGGCGTTGGCGGAGGTGTCAGAGCCGGTCACGGCGGTGCCGATCCAGCCGAGGACGGGGGACAGGAAGGCGAAGAAGCCGCCGGCTCCCGCCAGCCAGGTGCCGATGGATACGGTCTGGCCGGAGAAGTTCATAACGTAGGCCAGGGACAGGACCGAGAGGATGGTCAGGGCGGCCCAGCGCATGTTCCAGACCGTGCGGCCGATCTCCGCCACACCGTTGCCGACGCTCATCCGGTAACGGCCGCCGTCGTCGAACCGGGAGTAGACAACGGAAACGATCAGGCCCGTGATCAGCAGCAGCGTGCCCGGGGTGGAGAGCCAGTTGAACGTGTAGATGGTGGAGGACACCGGGTTTCCGGCCCCGTCCACCAGGGCCTCGTGCAGAATCGGCCACGGAACCTGGATGTCGGTCGACGCCAGGAAGGCGGGGATGTCCACCCCGAGCTTCCAAAGCTTGGCGATGCCGAAGATCGCAATGACCAGGAAGTACGGGAACAGGGCCAGCCAGGTGCGTGAGGGGGTCAGGGAGTCCTCGTCGCGGACCGCGGTGGCGGTCGAACCGCTGCCGGTGCCCGGGCGGCTAGCGCCGGCGGCAACAAGGGCGGTGAGGCCCATCCGTTCGCGCGCGGCGTCGAGGCCGCGGGGCTGCCAGAAGCGCAGGAAGACGACGGCTGCACCCAGGCCGGCCAGCGCGGCAACAATGTCCGTGAGCTCGTAGGAGAAGAACGTGGAGCACAGCACCTGGGCAATGGAGAACGCGGCACCGGTAACCAAAGCTGCAGGCCAGGTGTCCTTGACGCCACGGAACCCGTCGAGGATGAAGACCAGGATCAGCGGCACAATGATGGCCAGCACGGGTGCCTGTCGCCCCACGACCGCACCGATGTGATCGGCGTCGAGGCCGGTAAGGTTGGCAGCCGTGGTGATCGGGATGGCCATGGCGCCGAAGGCGACCGGCGCGGTGTTTGCCACCAGTACGGCTGCTGCTGCCTTCAGGGGCTTCAAGCCCAGGGCAACGAGCATGGTGGCGGTGATGGCCACGGGGGCGCCGAACCCGGCGAGGGCTTCGAGCAGACCGCCGAAGCAGAACGCCACGAGGATCGCCTGGATGCGGACGTCCCCGCCGCCAATGACATCGAAGACGCGGCGAAGGTCCTCGAACCGGCCGCTGACCACCGTGATCTGGTACAGCCAGATGGCCATGATCACAATCCAGACAACCGGGAACGCGCCGAAAACGGCACCCTGGGAAGCGGAGAGCAGGGCCAGGCCGGCCGGCATCTTGAACGCAAAGATGGCGACGGCGATGGCAACTACCAGGGAAAGTGCGCCGGCAACGTGGGCCTTCACCTTCACGAACGCCAAGAGGATAAAGAACGTGAGCAGGGGAACGAGAGCCACTATGGCTGACGCGGCAACGCTGCCGGACACCGGATCGGTGCTGGCGGTGAAGTGATCCACGGGGGACCTCCGGAAAAGAGAAGAACTGGCGGGGGGAGTTGGTCAGACCACAATGGTCAGGCCATGGAAGTCTAGCGCACCGTTGACAAGCGTGTGATCATGGCCACCAGCCGCGGGCCCCCTTGGTGTGTTGCTCATAACGTGCCTAGTATGGTCAGACCACACCGGCCCCGGGGACATCCCGCTGAGAGGCAGCCATGAGAATTGCACTATTTGCCACCTGCATCGTGGATGCGATGTATCCACGGACAGCCCGTGCCACGGTAGCGATCCTGGAACGGCTGGGACACGAGGTCGTGTTCCCGTCCGGCCAGACCTGCTGCGGCCAGATGCACGTGAACTCGGGGTACTTCCCCGAGGCCGTCCCCGTGGTCCGCAACCACGTTGAGGCGTTCGACCCCGCGGGCTACGACGTCGCCGTCGCGCCCTCGGGTTCCTGCGTCGGCTCGGTCAAGCACCAGCACCCGATGATCGCCCGGTCCTGCGGCGACACCCAGCTGGAGGCCGCGGCGGAAGCCGTCGGCGCCAAGACCTACGAACTGTCCGAACTTCTAACCGATGTCCTGGGCATCACCAACGCCGCCGAGCAGCTGGGTTCCTGGTTCCCGCACAAGGTCACCTACCATCCCAGCTGTCACGGCATGCGCCTGCTGCGCCTCGGTGACCGCCAGCTGAACCTGCTTTCCTCCGTGGGCGGGATCGAAATGGCTGACCTGCCGGAAGCCGACCAGTGCTGCGGCTTTGGCGGAACCTTCTCCATGAAGAACGCGGATGTTTCCTCCGCCATGCTGGCGGACAAAACCGCCAACGTCACCTCCACCGGTGCCTCACTCTGCTCCGGCGGAGACGCCTCCTGCCTGATGCACATCGGCGGCGGGCTCTCCCGCGAAGGCGCCAGCGCCACCACCCTGCACTTCGCTGAGATCCTGGCCAGCACCAAGGAAAACCCGGTCTCTGTCACTGGAGAGATCCTCGTCAGCGGAAAGGCCGGACGATGAGCACCTACCTGGGAATGCCCACCCTTCCGGTCTACGGACGCGGAAACCTCAACGCCGTCGAATCCTTCCCAGCCGCGGCACACCGGGAGCTGGGCAACGCCCAGCTCCGGGCCAACCTGGGGCACGCCACCCACACCATCCGCGACAAGCGGCTCAAGGTAGTGGGCGAACTCCCGGACTGGGAGGAGCTGCGCAACGCCGGCAGCGCAATCAAGGAATCCGTGATGGCCCGGCTGCCCGAACTGCTGGAGCAGTTCGAAGCCAACTTCACCGCCCGCGGCGGGATCATCCACTGGGCCCGCGACGCAGACGAAGCCAATGAAATCGTCCGTGACCTGATCCGTGCTGAAGGCGTGGACGAGGTGGTCAAGGTCAAGTCCATGGCCACCCAGGAGATCGGTCTGAACGAATACCTCGAAGAGCAGGGCATCGCCGCTTTCGAGACCGACCTCGCCGAGCTGATCGTGCAGCTGGACCATGACAAACCCAGCCACATCCTGGTGCCGGCCATCCACAAGAACCGCACCCAGGTCCGGGACATCTTCCTGCGCGAAATGCCGGGCGTGGACCCGGAGCTCACCGACGACCCGGCCAAGCTGGCCGAGGCTGCCCGCGCACACCTGCGCCGCAAATTCCTTTCCGCGAAGGTGGCCGTCTCCGGCGCAAACTTCGCGATCGCCGACGCCGGCACCCTCGCCGTCGTCGAATCCGAAGGCAACGGCCGTATGTGCCTGACCCTGCCGGAAACACTGATCACCGTGATGGGTGTGGAGAAGCTGCTGCCGACCTGGCAGGACCTTGAAGTCTTTATGCAGCTGCTCCCGCGTTCCTCCACCGGCGAGCGGATGAACCCCTACACCTCGCTGTGGACCGGTGTCACCGAAGGCGACGGACCCCAGAAGGTGCACCTCGTGCTGGTGGACAACGGCCGCAGCGCCGCACTGGCGGATGAGATGGGGCGCTCGGCCCTGCACTGCATCCGCTGCAGCGCCTGCATGAACGTGTGCCCGGTCTACGAGCGGACCGGCGGCCATGCCTACGGCTCCACCTACCCGGGACCGATCGGCGCGATCCTCTCGCCGATGATGACCGGCATCAAGTCGGAGGAAAACAGTTCGCTCCCGTACGCCTCCTCGCTGTGCGGTGCCTGCTACGACGCCTGCCCGGTGAAGATCAACATCCCGGAGATCCTGGTGCACCTGCGCGCCGAGGACGTGGATTCCAAGCGCGGCACCAAAAAGCTGCCCACCCAGATGGATTTGATCATGAAGGGCGCCTCCTGGGCGTTCTCCCGCGGCCGGAACCTGGGCCTGCTGGAGAAGGGTCTTCCGCTCGGCCGGCTTGCCGCCGGACGGAAGAAGAAAATTACCAAGCTGCCCGGCATTGCCGCGGGCTGGACCCAGAGCCGGGACATCCCGGCCCCTCCCGCGCAGTCCTTCCGGGACTGGTGGGCCAAGGAACACACAGCACCGGAACAGCCGGGCGACGCGGCAAAGCAGGGGGAGACGAAGGCATGAGCGCACGCGAAGAGATCCTCGGCAGGCTGCGGGACGCGCTGCGCGACTCACCGGCGGTCCCGGAGGTTCCGCGGGAATACCGCAGCACCACGGAGGTCCCTGAAGCTGAGCGGATCGCCATGCTGGTGGACCGGCTGGAAGACTACAAGGCCGGCGTCACGGTCCTGGACGATGACGGCATCGCGCCCCGCATCGCGGAACTGCTCGACGGCGCGGCCAGCTACGTGGTGCCCGAAGGGATCGACGACGCCTGGCTGAAAGCCGCCGACGCCGCTGCACCCGGCCGCCGCCGGACCGACTCGACCGGTGCGCCGCTCAGCGTTGCCGAACTCGACGCAACAGCCGCCGTCGTCACCGGCAGTGCCGTCTCGGTCGCCGAAACCGGCACGATCATGCTGGACGGCAGTTCCAACCAGGGCCGCCGGGCGATCTCCCTGGTCCCCGACCATCACATCTGCGTGGTCCGTGCCGCGGACATCACCACCATCCTGCCGGAGGCCCTCCGCCGGCTGGACGGCACCCGGCCGCTGACCTGGATCAGCGGTCCGAGTGCCACCAGCGACATCGAACTCGAGCGCGTCGAGGGTGTGCACGGTCCGCGCACGCTGGACGTGATTATCGTCCGGAGCTAGCCGGAGCTAGCCGGAGCTAGCCGGAGCTAGCCGGAGCTGGCCGGAGCTGGCCGCGGGTGAACCACCCGGGGCTTAGCTCCCGGTGTAGCCGGTGCGCCAGCCGCCCTTGTAGTCCTTGCGCACCGTCTCCGAATAGGGGATCGGGCTGACCACGGCCCGGACTTCGAGCTGCTGATGCGGCTCAACGGTGGTTTTGGCGGTGCCGCCCCCGGGTTCACCCCAGACCACGCGCAGTTCGGTTCCTTCGGGGACGTCCGGATTGACCGTGGCCAGGGACAGGCCGCGCCGCTCATTGGCGGAGTAGCCGGTGAACATGGACACGCCCACGGTGTTGCCGTCGGCGTCGATCACGGCGTCGTAGTTCGAGGAGCCGTAGTTGGCCAGCGGCAGGTCGAAGTACTTGTAGGGAGTTCCGGTGGTGTCCAGCTGCGAGGTGAGGATGCGGCCCAGGTCTTCCTCGTTCCAGGCCAGCGTGACCTTGCGGCGCTGGGCTGCGGGGTCCATGGCTTCCAGGGCTTCGCGGCCGATGAAGTCGTGGTCGAACTTCACGAAGGAGCCGTAGCCCAGCTCCCACGGCGTCAGGTAGTAGTCCTCGATGTCCGCGGAGACGAAGCTGCCGGCGACGGCGTTGGTTGCCTCATAGCTGTCCGCCCCCAGCCACTCGCGGTACGGGCGCAGCCGCTCATCCGTGTAGACAGCGGGCAGGGGAGAGGGGATCCAGCCTGATTCCAGGGTGTTGGAGGGGTAGGCGCGTGCGCCGACGGCGGCCATGCCGAACTCGGTGCCGGCTGCCATGATCGCGTCCCGCACCTTGTCGTAGGAGCCGTAGTCTCCCCAGATCTCCAGGCCGGGCGCTCCGGCCATCCCGTGGCGCAGGGTGCGCACGGGTTCGCCCGCGATGGTCATTGTGTCCATGTTGAAGAACTTCAGCTGCTCCAGCGGGCCGCCGTTGAGGCTTTCGATGATCTGCCAGGCGTTGGGGCCCTGGATCTGGAACCGCCAGTACCGCCGGCTGACGGGCTGGCCCATGGGGCGCGACGGCGACCGGCGGTCCACCTCGATCTCCAGGTCGTAACCGCCGGTCTCGGCGTTGAACAGCAGCCAGTTGGCTGCGGGCGCGCGGCCGACGTACACGTATTCGTCCTGTTCCTGGTGGAAGAGGATGCCGTCGCCGATCACGTGGCCGGACGGCGTCACCGGAACGTACTGTTTGGCCTTGTTCACCGGGAAGTTCGCCACACTGTTCACTGCGGTGTCTGAGATGAGCTTCAAGGCGTCGGGACCCTTGATGAAGACGTTGTCCATGTGGTGCGACTGGTCGAAGAGGACGGCGGTCTCCCGCCAGGCCCGCTGTTCGCTGCGCCAGTTGGTGAATTCCGGTGCGACGACGGGATAGATGTACGCGCCGATCTGCGAATTACGGAGCAGATCAACCGTTCCGTTGGATGCATCAAGGACTTCCTGCAGATTCTTAGGTGCCACGGTGAACCTCTGTTTCTGTCGGACGGGGAGCCGGATAACGCCGGTGCGCCGACCATATATCTATGCAGATAGGTAAGTCGAGGGCCGGGGGCTCCCGGTTTAGGGGACCTAGTCAATATCTATCCTGGTAGATAGTGTGGCTTGTATCACAAACTGCCCCGCGGCTCGGTCCGCGACAAACGAGGAGACATCCATGAGGAAACTGGTTGCAGCAGCGGCAACGGTGGCGCTGCTTGGCCTG
The DNA here is from genome assembly GCF_014836775.1 of Arthrobacter gallicola. Lineage (GTDB taxonomy): Bacteria > Actinomycetota > Actinomycetes > Actinomycetales > Micrococcaceae > Arthrobacter_B > Arthrobacter_B gallicola. The sequence continues at coordinate 157,731 of NZ_JACSQD010000008.1, read as the reverse complement.
ACGGCGTGCGGATCGGGGTCGCTGTCCTCCACTGACGAAACCAGCAGCGGGTCTCCCGCAGCCGAAGGGCTCACGGCCATTGAGGTGGGGGTTATTCCTATCGTGGACGTGGCGCCTATTTATCTCGGGGTTCAGGAAGGCCTCTTTGAGGCGGAAGGCCTGGACGTCACCCTCACCCTGGCTCAGGGCGGAGCGGCCATCGTTCCGGCGGTGACTTCGGGGCAGATGGATTTTGGCTTCTCCAACATCACCTCCATGATCGTGGGACGTTCGAAGGGCTTGCCGGTGCAGATGGTGGCTCCCGGGGGCAGCTCCACCGGCGACCCTGATGCGGACTTTGCCGCCGTGATGACCAAGCCGGACAGCGGTATTGAGACCACCAAGGATCTTGAAGGCAAAAAGGTCGGCGTGAACACGCTGAACAATATTTCCGACTCCACCATCTCTGAGGCCGTGAAGCAGGCGGGAGGGGATTACGAGAGCATCGAGTTCGTGGAGATACCGTTCCCCGAACTGTCCGGGCAGCTTGCTGCCGGAACCGTGGACGCGATCGCCGCCGTCGAACCCTTTGTGACCATTGCCAAGGCCGACGGCGCCGTTCCGGTGTTCTCCAATTACGCCGAGCCGGTGGATGACCTGACGGTGGCCGTCTATTTCGCTTCAGACGAGTACATCCAGGAAAATCCGGAAACCGTGGAGAAGTTTGTCCGTGCACTCAAGGCTTCACAGGAGTTTGCAGAGGCGAACCCGGACAAGGTCCGTGCGATCCTGCCCAGCTACACCTCGCTCAAGCCTGAGGTGATCGAGCAGCTGACCCTGCCCCGGTACAGCACCGAGGTGAACAGCGCCTCCATCGAGGAGGTTGCCCGCATCTCACTGGACCGCGGACTGGTCGAGGAGATTCCGGACATGGAGACGCTGCTTCCGTCCTACTAGCCGGGTTCGTGCGGACCCGCAGGCGAGGTTTGCAGGTGGTTCGCAGCGGGTTTGCAGAGCAGAGTAAAGCCGGGGTGGGTCCGGGATTTTCGGGTGACTAGTGCTCCTGGAAGTCCCGGACCCATTCTGCCGTGGCCCGCAGGCCGCCGAAGGTGTAGAAGTGCAGCTGGACGGTGCCGTGCCGGGCGGGATCGTGGGCTGCGGCCAGGTCGCGGAGGAAGCGGTCCGGGCCGGCGGTGCCCAGCAGGTTGGTCAGCGAGAACCCGTATTTCTGTGCGATCCCGGCCGAGGTCCCCACGCCGAACCGCCGTGCGTAGCCGAGCAGCCGTTTGATGCCTGCGGGGCCCGGAACGCCGATCCGGACCGGGATGCTGACGCCGCGGCCGCGCAGCTCTTCCAGCCAGGCCAGGACCGGGGCCGTATCGAATCCGAACTGGGTAATGATGGAGGCTTCCAGACCCTGCTCCCGGAGGGCATCGGCCTTGGCCAGCAGGGCAGTCCACAAGGCTTCCCCGCTGATATCCGGATGCCCCTCCGGGTAACCTGCGATGCTGATGTGCCGGGCACCGTACGCTGCGGGCAGCCCGGAACGGACGACGGCGAGCGAGTCTTCGTACGGCCCCATCGGTTCCGCAGGGTCGCCTCCCACCACGAACAGGTTCTCCACCGCATCGGCATCGGCCAGGGCGCCGAGGAACTTTTCCAGTTCGGCGGAGGATTCGAGCCTGCGGGCGGAAATATGCGGCACCGGGACCAGCCCGGCGGATTTCACGGCTGCCGCGGCCGCCAGGCGCATCGGCAGGTCTTCGTTGCCCAGGAAGGTCACGTTCACTCTGGTGCCGGCCGGCAGCACATCCTGCGCGCTGCGCAGGGCCTCGACGTCCTTGCCGGTCATTTCCAGGGAGAAACCGGACAGCAGACTGCCTTCTGAGGGCGCGCGTGGACTCATGCCTGCCACCCTAGCCAGCCACGCCGGAGGTGTCCACGAATCCGAAGCCCTCCGTCGCCGACGAAATGTGTCCTGAATCATATACAATCCTGTTCAGCCGTAATGGAGCGGACAGCATTCCCCCGGAAAGTGGTGCAGGTACGTGCTCGAGCAGCAAACCATTGAGAAGATCGCCGATGAGCTGGTGGCCGCCGGCGCCAACCGCATTCCGGTTCAGCGCCTGACGTCCCGGTATCCGGAGATGACGGTGGAGGACTCCTACGCCGTGCAGAATCTCTGGAGCCAGCGGATGCAGGAGAGCGGGCGGAAGCTGGTCGGCCGCAAGATCGGCCTGACGTCCAAGGCCATGCAGGCCGCCACCGGAATCACCGAACCGGACTACGGCGTCATTTTCGACAACATGGTGCTGGAGAACGGCTGCACCGTCCAGTGGGACGCCTATACCCATCCGCGGATTGAAGTGGAGCTGGCCTTTGTGCTGGGCAAGCCGCTCTCCGGTCCGAACTGCAGCATCTTCGACGTCCTGGACGCCACCGACTACGTCGTTCCCGCGCTGGAAATCCTGGACTCCCGCATCGAGATGGAAGGCCGCACCATCGTGGACACCATCTCCGACAACGCGGCGATGGGCGCCATGGTGGTGGGCGGACGGCCGGTCAAGGTGTCCGACGTCGACCTGCGCTGGGTCGCTGCCCTGCTGTACAAAAACCAGACCATCGAAGAAACCGGTGTGGCTGCCGGTGTCCTGAACCATCCGGCCGCCGGGGTGTACTGGCTGGCCAACAAGCTTGCCGCCCACGGAACCACGCTGGGCGCCGGAGAGATCATCCTCGCGGGATCCTTCACCCGTCCCATGTGGGTGCACAAGGGAGACACCGTCCATGCAGACTACGGACAGCTGGGATCAGTGACATGCCGTTTCGAGTAGACCCCGCAACTTCGTTCAAAGCCGATCTGGTGCCCGGCGGACGTGCCCGGGTGGGCATGTGGGCGTGCACCGGCAATCCGCTGGTGACCGAGATCTGCGCCGGATCCGGTCTGGACTGGCTGCTGATCGACGGCGAACACAGCATCAACAGCTTGGAGTCCATCAGCGTGCAGCTGCAGGTTGCGGCTGGGTATCCGATTCAGCCGGTGGTGCGGCTGCCGATCAACGACACGGTGCTGATCAAGCAGTACCTGGACCTCGGCGTGCAGAACCTGCTGGTGCCCATGGTGGATACGGCGGAACAGGCGGCCGCCGCCGTCGCCGCCGTCCGTTACCCGCCGCATGGCGTCCGCGGCGTGGGCAGTGCGCTGGCGCGTGCCTCACGGTGGAACCGGATCGAGAACTATCTGGGCCGGGCCGATGAAACAGTGACCCTGCTGGTCCAGGTGGAGACCGCACAGGCGGTGGCCAACGTGGCGGAGATCGCCGCAACGGACGGTGTGGACGGGATCTTTGTGGGTCCGTCGGACCTGGCGGCGTCGATGGGTTATCTCGGGCAGCAGGAACACCCCGAGGTGGTGGCTGCCGTTGAGCAGTGCATCCGCACCGCCAAGGAGCTTGGTGTTCCCGTGGGGGTCAACGCGTTCGCCGAGGCCACCGCCCGGCGTTACCTTGATGCCGGGGTGGATTTCATCCTGGTGGGGGCCGACGTCGCCCTGCTGGCACGTGCGTCCGAGGCGCTCGCTGCCAGGTACCTGCCGCAGACCACTGATGCCGAGGACGAACGCGCCAGCTACTGATGAACCGGATGCTGGCTGATCCTGTCCCCGGCTACGGGATCATCCAGCTCAGTACTGGTGTGGACTGCAGGAAGACAATCACACACAGGGCCAGCAGCAGGGCTACGCTCCAGCCAAAGACCTTCCGGAACAGGACCGACTCCTGCCCGCTCATATTCACGGCGGCGGCGGCGATTGCCAGGTTCTGCGGCGAGATCAGCTTGCCCATCACGCCGCCGCCGGTGTTCGCGGCAACCATCAGCTTGGGATCCAGGCCGGCGGCCTGGCCGGCGGTCTCCTGCAGTTTTGCGAACAGAGCGTTGGCAGAGGTGTCGGATCCCGTCACCGCCGTCCCGATCCAGCCGAGCACCGGGGAGAGGAACGCGAAGAACGCGCCCGTTGCCGCCAGCCACGTTCCGATCGAGATGGTCTGTCCGGAAAAATTCATCACGTAGGCCAGTGCCAGGACCCCCAGGATCGTCAGCGCGGCGGACTTCATCCGCTTGGCAGTGAGCCACATTTCCTGCATGGCACCGCCCATGGTCAGGGGATACCGGCCACGGTCATCAAAGCGGGAGTACACCAGCGCCACGATCAGCCCGCTGATCAGGAGCAGGGTTCCGGGGCTGGCCAGCCAGTCGAAGCTGTAGACGGTGGAGGACTGCGTCTGGCCGTTCGGATCCAGAAGTGCCTCATGGAGCCACGGCCAGGGGATCTCGATGGTGGTCCTGGCGAGGGCCGCCGGGATATCCACGCCGAGGGTCCAGAGATTGGCGATACCAAAGATTACAATCACCAGGACATACGGGAACAGTGCCATCCACCCGCGCGACGCCGTGAGCCGGTCCGCGGATTGGCCGTCCCGTCCGTCGGTACCGGCGTTTTTCCCGGCGCCGTGGTCAGCAGCGTATCCGGGAGCGTGCGCCCCGCGCTGACCCCCGACGTACTCAGGCGGCCCCGCGGACCTGCCGGACCTGCCGGTCTGTCCTGAATCACCGGATGGTCCTGAAGCGCCGGACTGTCCGGAATCGCCGGTGTGCCCGGAACCGCCGCGCGCTGCCGTGCCGCCGTCGTGCCCTGACGCACCACTTCCCTTGGTACCGGCCGGCGTCCAGCCACCGGCCCGGGCTGTTTCCAGCTCGCCGTGCATCCGGTCGGAGGCCTGTTGACCGCCGCGCGGCTGCCAGAACCGCAGGAATGCCACGGCAGCTGCCATCGCCACGAGGGAGGCAACAATGTCGGTGAGTTCGTAGGAGAAGTAGTTTGAGCACAGGAATTGGAAGATCGAGAAGACGACGCCGGTGAACAGCGCCACCGGCCAGCATTCCCGCAGCCCGCGCCTGCCGTCGAGGATGAAGAGCAGGATCAGCGGGACCAGGAAGGCCAGCAGCGGGGTCTGCCGCCCGACGACGGCGCCTATCTCGTCGCCCGTGTAGCTGGTGAGATTTGCCGCCGTCGTAATGGGGATGGCCAGGGCACCGAATGCTACCGGCGCGGTGTTGGCGATCAGCACGGCAGTCGCTGCCCGGATGGGTGCGATGCCAATGGCCAGGAGCATGGTGACTGTGATCGCGACCGGAGCACCGAATCCGGCGAGGGCTTCGAGCAGTCCGCCGAAGCAGAAGGCCACCAGCAGAGCCTGGACGCGGATGTCGCCGCCGCCGACCGTATCGAAGACGCGGCGAAGATCCTCGAAGCGTCCGCTGCGCACGGTGACCTGGTACAGCCAGACGGCCATCACAATAATCCAGACGACCGGGAACAGGCCAAAGGCCGCACCCTGGGTCGCTGAAAGGAATGCCAGCCCGACAGGCATGCCAAAGCCGAGGACCGCGATGACGAGTGCTGCCGCCAACGCACACGCTCCGGCTATGTAAGCCTTGGTTTTCGCGAAGGCCAGCAGCAGGAAGAAGACCAGCAGCGGAACGAGGGCGAGAAGTGCGGAGAGGGCTATGCTCCCGCCGACCGGGTCTGTTGTTGGGGTGAAGCTTTCCATATGACCCTCCATGCCGGGTCCAGCTGCCGGCGGCGCCGAGGTCAACGGATGACCGGTTTCGGCGGAACGGTGCCAGGCCATGGGAATGGGTGGGAAAAGAGTTCCTTGCAGTATTTACAGGGTAGGCCCAGCCGGACCGCGTGGTGGATCCCTGCGCGGAATTTGCGGGTGGGGGAGGGCCGGAATTTTGAGTCCTGGGTGAGGCAGCTGCCGGGGCGGCTGGGGTGGTCCGTGCGCTGCCGGGCGGGTTGAGCCTGCCTGCGGCTTCCGGCCCGGCGGGCTTACCAGCCTTTGGCCAGGTAGATGTCCATGTAGGTGCCGCGGTCGACGTCGAGGTCGGTCCGGCGCTCCAGCCCTGCTGCCAGCGCGGTCCGCTGGGAGCCAATGTTGTCCACCGAAGTGTAGGCGACGACGGGTAGCCCGGGGAGAAGCTCTTCGGAGAGGCGTACGGCTTCCAGTGCGCCTTCTGTGGCGAGCCCTTGGCCCCAGTACTCGGGGGAATAGCGGTAGTACAGGTTCAGGGCGGGCCTGCCGCGGATGATCCGGTGGGAGACTCCCGTGAAACCGATGAGGGTGTGGGGAGCGCCCGGATCGACGACGGCCCAGACCCCGAAGCCGTGGCGGTACCAGTGCTGACGGATCTCGTGGAAGGTTCGTGCGGAGGAAGCCCGGGTGATGGTCGACGGCGCGGGGTGGTGAATGTTGGTCCGCGGATCGGTGTGGAGGTCAATTGCTGCGCTTTCGTCGCTGGCCTGCGGCCGGCGCAGCAGCAGACGTTCCGTGCTGACGGGTGACCAGTCTCTGGCATTCTGCTCCAGCATGCGACCACTCTATCCATGTCCTGTTTATCCGTGTCCTGATTATCAGCGCCTTGGTGGTCCTAATTACTAGGAGAACGGTGTTTGGGATTAGCCGGAGAACGAAGTTTGGGCCGGCCGATGGATCCGTTCGTTTGTTCTTCGAGACCTGGCCCTAGCTCAGACGGGCACAAGTTCAGAACGGGGGACGGGTTCAGAAGGGAGGAGGGTCCGGGGACGTCTCTGTTCTGGAATGCCAATCGGCCCAGAGAGCGTTGGTCTGCTGCGGAGAGGGATCGGGTAAGGGCCCGGCCGGCGTCGGTGGGAGTCCGGGACCGGCCGCACCACCACCGAACTCCAGTGCGGGTTGGGTGGTGTAGGTTCGTCCGGTCGGTGAGGTCCAGCCGAGGGCACCGGGTGCGGGCTGGCGGGCTTTCCAATAGCCCAGGGTTTTGAAACGGTGATGTTTAGGGCAGAGATGTTCCAGGTTCGAGTGTTCGGTAGGACCGCCGCGCGCCCAGGGAGTGGTGTGGTCGATCTCTGAACGGGTGACGTTTACGGCGCAGCCAGGGAATCGGCAGGTCCCGTCCCGGGCTTGCAGCCAGCGTTTGAGCCCGGCTGGGATTCGCCGCCGCCGTCCGACAGCCAGGATTTCCCCGGAGGCAGCATCCTGCAGAAGCGGTGTCCAGTTCAGTGCCGCAAGGATCATGGTCCGGGCGGCTTCGGCGCTGATGGGACCGTACCCGTTCAACTCGGCCGGGGTCTGGTCCAGACCGGCGAGAGTGTCAGCGTTGATCAGCACCATCACCTCCGTCCTTACCCGTGTCCGGGATGGGGGCCGCGGATGTGACCGTCGGCGATCAGCCGATTTGCCACCCGGTCCCGCTCGGAACGGCTGCCCGGGCGCCAGGCTGCCGGGCGAAGTTAAACGCCCGCCCCGTTGTGCGCTGTCATCCGGTTGATTTTCGGTACCCGGATTCTCCTCTGCTGCCGGGGTATCTGGGGTGGGCACAACAGTGGCCGGAGCACCAGTTTTACTGCGGTGGGGCGGTGACGCTGCACCGGCTCTTGACTCGCCCTCGAGCAATACCGCGGCCAAAGTGTCGGCACGCAACTGGTCAACGCTCCGCGGATCCCCAGCAGATTTGCCGGCCCGGGCGGCCCCGGACAGCGCTGTATAAATGGCCTGGCCCTTCTCCGCGGCCAGGAACGCGGTCAAACAGGACATTCCGTCCGGCAGAGCCTCGAAGCAGACCCGTCTCCTGTCCACTGCATCCCGGTGCCTAGCCGGAATGGTCTGAGGGAACCGGGACTCCCTCAACCTGCGGGCTTTCTTCCCGAAACCTGCCGCGGTGCGGCCTTCCGCAGAGCTGAGCAGGTCTGCCTCAAAACGCTGCCGGAGACCCAGCCGCTCAGGTTCCGAGACCACTGGGTTCGCCTCTGTCCGCCCGCCGGACTCTCCTGGGTCCGGGCACTGCAGGTTGCGGTCCAGCAAGGAGGCCTGATTATTCCCCTCGGTACCTGAGCCGGTATCGGTGGGAAAGCCGGTATCGCTTGGAGCATGGTCGCCACCAGCGCCAGCGCCGCCGCCAGCGTCGGTGCCTGTGCCCGGGCCCGGGCCCGGGCCCGGATCTGTTTCCAAACCAGGATCCTGAGCTGGGATGTCGGGCAGATGCTGGGTCTCGTCCAGGATGATTCGCGCGTGCTGGTACCCGATCCGGCCCTCAGCCAAGCGGGCCAAAGTTTGGGGGTGCTCCCGGTTCAACCGGGACGACTCGCTGACCAGACGCATTGCAGTCATATGCGGAAGATTCAACACGGCGCCGGCCTCCGCCGCCGCGAGAGAGAGTGCCAAAGAGGGATCTTCCCTGCCGGCAGCCCGGGCGATGTCGCGGGCGAAGAGTTCCTCCAACCGGGCTGCCACCCGGGCCTGCTGAGCCTGTGCCCAACAAATCAACACCCCGAACCGCTCCAGGGCATCAACTGTTTCTGTGAACCCCAGCAGCTCCACCGATCGCAGCGACAGCCGTCCGGCGAACCCCTCCGGAACCCCCGCCACGGCGAAAGCTGCCTGCGGATCGGCACAAAAGACTGCGGCATCCCCGGAACTGTCCGGAGCCCCTGGGACACGATCGTTTGCCGCCCCCGCAGGCTGGGAAAACGGTGTGCTTGACGAGCTGTTCATACCCCAACACTTTCAGCTGCCACCGACATTCCAAGGCCCAAAACGGCGCTTTTTGGCCCGTTCAATTACTGGTCTCTCAGCCAGCGATACTCGTCTTTTCGGTGCCTGGGCCAGGGGCCGCAGTGCACCGGTGACTGATCAGGAACGGCGTTCCCGATGATGCCGAACCGACCCCACAACTGCCACCATCGTGGAGATCAGCGCAGAAACCGAAAAACCCAGCCACAACCCCACATTCAGAAGAGCAGCCCCGGCTACGGCACCAACCAGAATGAGCGAGACAGCCAAAACCCGCCGGGCCCAAAAATGACTGTCTCCACCGGCCAAACGGGAGTCTGAGGCCAGCCCGGTGATCGTGGAGGTTACGACCACGGTGGAAATCTCGGCGACCTTGAGGTGCCGTGCCGCCGCGGCCTGGATCCCCATCGCGGCAGCCATGGACGACGTCGTGACACTGCCAAGAACCTCGTCAGCCTGCACATCAACCACCGCCGTAAACACGGCCAGCAGGGCAATCCAGCCTGCAACCACTGCCAGGCAGACGGAAACCTCCCGGGACCAACCACCGGGCCCCCGCCGCAGCACCCGTCCGGCCACCGCTGCGCCGAGCATAAAGCACACCAGGGCCAGGGCAGGCCGGAGGGTCGGAAGGTCTGCGCCGCCGGCAAAGGCCATCCCTAGGAGCAGCACATTGCCGGTCATGTTTCCGGTAAACACCTGATCGAGCCCCAGATATCCCAGGGCATCGATCACCCCGGTGGAGAAGGTCGACGCCAGCATCAGCCAAAGATGAAGTCGCTCCGTGGGCACTGCATTGAGGCGTCGCATGGTTGCTTCCCTCCGTCGGCATGGTGGCTCAATGTAGCTGAGGCTCGCCGGCGGTGGGGAGGGAACCTGCGCTTGGGGTCAGCGGGATGGTCACCCTGAAGCTGACAGCCGCCCCTGACCCGTTCCCTCGCCGCCGGGCCCGCCCTATAGTGCCTTTAGGGGAACCCTCCAAAGATGAGTGAGGCTCAAAGTCATGGCCAACATCACCACCAGACCAGTCACCAAACTCGGAATCGTCGGAGCCGGAAGTGTGGGAACAGCCCTGGCATACGCAGCTCTGATCCGGGATGCGGCACGGCAAGTTGCCATTTACGACATCGACAGCGCCCGGGCGGAAGCCGAAGTGCTGGACCTTTCACACGGCACCCAGTTCACGGGCGCCAATACCGTCACCGGCGGCGGCAACATCGACGCGCTGGCCGGGGCGGACGTCATCGTCATCACTGCCGGAGCACGCCAGAAACCCGGCCAAACGCGGCTGGACCTGGCAGCGGCCAACGTCCGGATCCTGGAATCGCTGATGCCTGCCCTCATGGAACAGGCGCCCGAAGCTGTCTACATCCTGGTAACAAACCCCTGCGATGTTCTGACAGTGGCCGCCCAGAAAATCACCGGATTACCCTCAAACCGGATCTTCTCCTCCGGAACCGTACTGGACACCTCCCGCCTGAGGCTGCTGGTGGCCCAATCCGCACACGTCCTGATGTCCAGCGTGCACGCAACAATCATCGGTGAACACGGGGACAGCGAATTTCCGGTCTGGTCCAGTGCAACCATCGGACCGGTACCCATCCGCGAGTGGCAGATCAGCGGGCGGCAGGTCTTCACCGATGAATTGCTGGCCGCGATCACCGACGACGTCGTCAACGCGGCTTACAAGGTGATCGCAGGCAAGGGTGCCACGAACTATGCAATCGGGCTCGCCGGAGTACGCATTGTGGAGGCCGTGTTCCAAGCCCAGAACGCTGTCCTTCCCGTGTCAGCGCTTCTGCGGGGCGAGCACGGCATCTCCGGGGTGGCGCTCTCACTGCCCAGCATCGTTGGCTCCGGCGGCGTCTACAAGATGCTGGAAATGCCGCTCGACGACGGCGAGCAGCAGGCTCTGCAGAACTCCGCCGAAACGCTGCGCAACACCATGCAGAACCTCGGTATCGGCTGATCGGTTTCCGGGGTCCGGCTGCCCCCGGTGCTGAACCGGCTTAGCGGGCCCGGAACACGGTGTCCTGCCATTCCTTATGGACGGCGGGGTCGCGGCTCATCATGACGTGCTTGACATTGGTGTACTCCTCGAACGAGTACATGGACATGTCCTTGCCGAAGCCGGAGGCCTTGTACCCGCCGTGAGGCATTTCGGACACGATCGGAATGTGATCGTTCACCCAGACGCAGCCGGCGGCAATTTCCTCGCTGGCGCGCAGGGAACGGGAGAGATCCCGGGTCCAGGCGGAGGCAGCCAGTCCGTAGGGGGTGTCATTGGCCAGGGCGATGCCTTCGCCGTCCGAGTCGAAGGGCAGCGCGGTGAGTACCGGACCGAAGATCTCGTCCTGCACAATTTCGGAGTCCTGGGCGGCGCCCGTCACCAGTGTGGGCCGGTAGAACGCACCGGCTGCCAGCGCACCGCCGGGTGCCGCGCCGCCGGCCAGGACCTTCGCACCGGCGTCCCGGGCCCGGTCCACGAAGCCGGCAACTTTGTCCCGGTGCCCATGGCTGATCAGGGAGCCAAGATCAGTGTCCGGATCGGTTGGGTCACCGACGACGACGGCGTCCATCAGTTCCGCGACGCGCGCAGTGAACTGCTCGAACAGCGGTGCCTGGATGTACGCCCGGGTCGCAGCGGTGCAGTCCTGCCCGCCGTTAATGATGGACCCGGCGACGGCGCCGTGCGCGGCGGCCTCAAGGTCGGCGTCGTCGAAAACCACAAACGGGGCTTTGCCGCCCAGTTCCAGATGCACCCGCTTCGCCGTGCGGGCTGCCATGGCCATAATGTGGCGGCCGACGGCGGTGGAACCGGTGAAGGAGGTCATGGCCACATCCCGGTGGGTCACCAGGGCCTCACCGGCCACGGGGCCGGAACCGGTGACAATGTTGATCACGCCGTCAGGAATGCCGGCCGCGGCGGCGGCTTCGGCGAAGATCAGGGAGGTCCCGGGGGTGAGTTCGCTGGGTTTGAGCACAATCGTGTTGCCGGCGGCAATGGCGGGGAGGATCTTCCAGCCCGCCATCTGCAGCGGATAGTTCCACGGGGAAATCGAGCCGATGACGCCGATCGGTTCCCGCCGGACCATGGAGGTTCCGCCCGCCCCGTATTCACCGGCAGCCAGGCCGTGCAGCTGGCGGGCGGCTCCGGCGAAGAAGGAGACGTTGTCCACGGTTCCGGGCACGTCGAATTCCGTGGACATCCGGATGGACTTGCCGGTCTGGGCGGTTTCCAGGTCAGCCAGCAGGCCGGCCCGGGCATCAAGTTCAGCGGCGAGGGCCAGCAGCGCCTCGGCACGTTCGCCCGGAGTGCGCTTGGACCAGCCGGCGTACGCGCGTTTGGCGGCGTCAACGGCGTCGTTGACGTCCGAGCCGTCTGCGTACCGCAGGGTCTCCGCGGCCGAGCCGGTGGCCGGGTTGACGCGTTGAGCCTCTTCGCCGCGGCCTTGCCGGTAGCGGCCGTTGATGAACTGATGGCCTTCGGTGAACTGCTGCATGATGTGCTGCTCCGTGGATTGTTGGGTTTGGCGGGCGGGCGGAAACGGTCCTAGGCCGGCAGGGCCAGATAGACCTTCCGCAGAGGGCTGGTTACTGTCCAGCGGGTTGGGGTTCCGGCGGCGAACCGCATCAGGGTGTGCGGAACGAGGTCATGGACGGAGGTAACGGTCCCGTCTTCGTCGAGGAACTCCACGGTGGCGGAGCCGGAGAGCACCAGGAAGACCTCTTCGGCTTCGGTGTCATACATCCCGCCCTCGGTCATCTCCCATACGCCGAGTTCCAGACCGCCGAATCGGCCGAGTTCACAGAGCCCGGTGGCCGGTGTCCCCGAAGCGACGGCGGAGCCGGTCACCGGCTCGTGCTCCAGCACGAGGCCGTCCGGCTGGAGCGGGACTCCGGCGGGCAGCCCGGCGCCCGCGGGCATCAGCGGTGGAGCAGAAGGTGTGGGGGCAGGGACGGCGTTAACCATGTGAAACTGGATCCGTTCGGGTTGAGGGTCGGGCGGGGTTTGGCGCGGCACCGGCACCAACACCGGCATCATGCACTGGTCCTTTGCCGCCGGGAGGCAGTCCCGCCGGCAGCGGCGTCCCGGACATAAACGGGTTCCCCGGCCACCATGGCCAGGTCCACGCCGACAGCGGACAACTCCGGAGGGGGAACTTCGAACGGGTTGGCCGAATGCACGGCCAGATCCGCCGGCGCGCCGGAGACCAAGGTGCCCCCTGGTGCGCGGTTCAGCCAGGCCGAGCCGCCGGTGTAGGCGGCCAGGGCACTTTGCAGGGTCAGCGCCTGTTCCGGCTGCAGCGCCGCCGCACCGGGATGGTCCGGATGAGTCCGGTTGACCGCCACATGGATGGCCTGCCAGGGATCGGGGCTGGATACCGGCCAGTCCGAACCCATGGCCAGGGTTGCCCCGGACGCTTCCAGATCAGCGAACGGGTACTGCCAGGCCGCCCGTTCGGCACCGAGCAGCGGCACGGTCAGGTCCCGCATCTGGTCATCATTGCAGGCCCAGAGCGCCTGCGCGTTCACGGTGACGTTCAGGGCTGCGAAGCGGCCGACGTCGGCGGGATGGATGATCTGCAGGTGCGCCATATGGTGGCGTGGATCCGCAGGATGCCCGCCGGTGGATCCCCGGTTGGCTGCCCGTGCCGCGGCGATGGCGTCGAGGCCGGTGCGGACAGCCCGGTCGCCGATCACATGCAGATGCAGGTCGAATCCGGCGGCGTCCAGTGCCGTTGCAGCGGTGTGCAGCACCTCGGGGGAGAGGTAGAGCAGCCCGCGTCCGCCGGCAGAATCGGGCCCGGCGCAGGCACATGGTTTCAGGTAGGGATCCAGCATGGCTGCGGTCAGGTTCTCCGGCACGCCGTCGACCATGATTTTGGCGCTGCGCGTACTGAAGCCGGCGGCAGCGTTCTCCGCCCGGCGGGTCCGGAAGGATTCGACCAGGGCCGGAACCGAGTCAACCGTGGTATCCCGGGGAACCCACAGCGCTCCGGTTGCCCGGGCCTTCAGTTTTCCGGAGCTGCTCAGGGAACGGTAGGCGGCGGAAACGTCCGGGTAACCACCGTAGCTGCCGAGGATGGCCTCCTGCCAGCCGATGACCCCGACGGAAAACAGGTGTTCCTGGGCCAGCAGGATGCCGGTTTCAAGCAGCCCGTCCGTGACCGGGGGCAGCAGACGGGCAATGAGGTCCATGGCCCCTTCGTGCAGGATCCCGCTGGGTTGGCAGTCGGCATCACGTTCAATGCGGCCGTCTGCCGGATCAGGTGTGGAGGCGTTGATTCCGGCCAGTTCGAGGGCACGCGAGTTGACCCAGGCGCTGTGATGGTCGCGGTTGAGCAGGTAGGCGGGGCGGTGCGGGACGACGGCGTCCAGGACGGCGCGGCTGGGGTAACCGCCGGGGAAGTCGCCTTTGTACCAGCCGCCTCCGGTGAGCCACCCGGCGTCGTCGTGTGCAGGCGCCGGGAGTGCCGCGTATTCGGCAATCCGGTCCAGGCAGGCCTGGGCCCCGCTGACTTCCGCCAAGTCGCAGCCCAGGCGCTCCACACCGGCGTAGGCCGCGTGGACGTGGGCATCGGTAAAGCCGGGGGAGATGAGCCGGCCGGCCAGGTCGAAGGTCTGGGTGGAGGGACCGGCAAGGGCCCTGAGGTCGGCATCGCTCCCGACCGCCAAGACCCGCCCGTCAGAGACCGCCACGGCGCTGGCCCCGCGGACCAGCCGACGGCCGTCGAAGACGGCCCCGGAGTGGAAGACCCATTCGGCGTGTGGCATGGGCACCTTTCCTCTGGTTTGTACCGGTTGAGCCGTGTCCCGGGGTGGTTCCCGGGACACGGCGGCTGCATTCAAGGCTTCGTCCGGCCCTTGGGCTACTCCGCGGTGTGGCTGTCGGCGATGTCCAGGACCTCGTCCAGGATGCCAAGCCCGGTCCGCGCTTCCTCTTCGCTGACGTTCAGCGGCGGGACGACGTGGATGCGGTTGAAATTCGCGAACGGCAGCAGGCCGCGTTCCTTGCAGGCCGCAATCAGCTCATTCATGGCCGGGCTGGAACCGCCGTAGGGTGCCAGCGGTTCCCGTGTGTCCCGGTTCTTTACCAGCTCGATGGCCCAGAACGCACCGGTCCCGCGGATCTCGCCGACGCTCGGGTGCCGCTCCGCCAGTTCGGCAAGTCCCGGGCCAAAAACGTCTGACCCCAGACGGGCAGCGTTTTCCACCATGCCCTCATCACGCATGGCGCCGATGGTTGCCACCGCAGCGGCGCAGGCCAGCGGATGCCCGGAGTAGGTCAGGCCGCCGGGGTAGGCGGTGTCGGCAAAGGTTGCAGCGATCTCGTCCGAGATCGCGACTCCGCCCAGCGGCACATAGCCCGAGTTGACGCCCTTGGCGAAGGTGATCAGATCGGGTTCAACCCCCTCGGCGTGCTCGATCGCGAACCACTTGCCGGACCGCCCGAAACCGGCCATGACCTCGTCGGCGATGAACATGATGCCGTATTTACGGGTCAGCTCCCGGACGCCGGCCAGGTAGCCGGGAGGCGGAACCATGATCCCGGCGGTACCGGGAATGGATTCCAGCACGACGGCGGCAAACGCGGCGGGGCCGTCAAGCAGGATCAGCTGCTCGAGGTGCTCCAGCGCCCGCTGGCACTCCTCGTCCTCCGTGGTGGAGTGGAACTGGGTGCGGTACAGGAACGGCGCGTGGAAGTGCACGGTGCCGGCGTTGCCGTAATCATTGGCCAGGCGGCGGGGATCCCCGGTGACGTTAATGGCCAGGGCAGTGCCGCCGTGGTAGGAACGGTAGGCCGAGAGGACCTTGTACCGTCCGGTGTGCAGGCGTGCCATCCGGATGGCGTGCTCAATTGCGTCGGCGCCGCCGTTGGTGAAGAAGACGGTGTCCAGGTTCCCAGGCGTCAGCTCGGAGACCAGCCGGGCCGCCTCCGAACGGGCGTCATTCACATACTGCGGAGCAATGGTGCACAGCTTTCCGGCCTGCTCCTGGATCGCCGCAACCACCTTGGGATGCTGGTGGCCGATGTTCGTGTTGACCAGCTGGGAGGAGAAGTCCAGCAGCCGGTTGCCGTCTCCGTCCCAGACGTAGGATCCCTCGGCCTTGGTGACCGTCATGGGTTTGATCTGCTTCTGTGCTGACCAGGAGTGGAAAACGTGCCTGCGGTCCAGGTCGTAGGCCCGGCGCCCGGCGGCCAGTTCGTCTTCCGTAACAGCCGATTCGGTAGCGGTGCTCATGTGGGGATACTCCTTCGTGTCCTAGGCGTTCTGCGGGAAGCCGAGGTTCAGGCCGCCGTGGCTCGGGTCGAGCCAGCGGCTGGTGACCACTTTGCCACGGGTGAAGAAGTGGACGCCTTCCGTGCCGTGGGCGTGCGAGTCGCCGAAGAGCGAGTTCTTCCAGCCGCCGAAGGAGTAGTAGGCCATCGGGACGGGGATCGGTACGTTGATCCCGACCATGCCGACCTCCACCTCGTTCTCGAAGCGGCGGGCGGCGCCGCCGTCGTTCGTGAAGATCGCGGTGCCGTTGCCGTACTGGTTCGCGTTGATCAGGCCCAGGGCCTCGTCATAGCTTTCGGCGCGGACCACGGAGAGGACGGGGCCGAAGATCTCATCGGTGTAGATGGACATTTCCGGAGTGACGTTGTCGAAGAGGGTAGGGCCGAGGAAGAAGCCTTCACCCTCGGCATCGGCCTCCACCTGCCGCCCATCCAGGACCACGGTGGCACCCGCTGCTTCGCCGGCCTCGATGTAGCCTGCGACCTTGTCGCGGTGGGCTGCGGTGACCAGCGGGCCCATGTCGGTGCCGCGCAGGCCGTCACCGATGCGCAGGGTGCGGGTGCGTTCGGCGATCTTAGCCACCAGTTCATCGGCGATGGGCTCGACGGCGACCAGGGCGGAGATGGCCATGCAGCGCTCGCCGGCGGAACCGAAGCCGGCGTTGACGGCGGCATCGGCGGCCAGATCCAGATCGGCGTCGGGCAGGACGATCATGTGGTTCTTGGCGCCGCCGAGCGCCTGGACGCGCTTGCCGGCGGCCGTGCCTTCACGGTAGACGTACTGCGCGATCGGCGTGGAACCCACAAAGGATACGGACTTGATGTCCGGGTGCTGCAGCAGGGTGTCCACTGCCACCTTGTCGCCGTGGACCACGTTGAAGACGCCGTCGGGCAGGCCGGCCTCTTTCCAGAGTTCGGCAATCCAGTTGACCGCCGTGGGGTCTTTTTCGCTCGGTTTGATGACGACGGTGTTGCCGGCGGCAATGGCGACCGGGAAGAACCACATGGGCACCATGGCGGGGAAGTTGAACGGGCTGATGATGGCGGCCGGGCCCACGGGCTGGCGGAGGGAGTGCACGTCCACCTTGGTGGAGGCGTTCTCGGTGTAGCCGCCCTTGAGCAGGTGCGGGATGCCGCAGGCGAACTCCACGACTTCCTGGCCGCGGCTGATTTCGCCGAGCGCGTCGTCGAGCACCTTGCCGTGTTCAGCGGTGATGATGGCGGCCAGTTCCGGCTTGCGGGCGTTCAGCAGTTCACGGAAGGCAAAGAGGATCTGCACGCGGCGGGCCAGGGAGGTGTCACGCCAGCCGGGGAAGGCCGCGGTGGCTGCGGCGACGGCGTCATTGACCGTCTCCTCGGAGGCCAGCGCCACCTGTGAGGTGACCTTGCCGGTTGCCGGGTTGGTGACGTCGGCAAGGCGGGTATCGGACGGGGCGGTGAAAGCGCCGTTGATCCAGTGCTTCGTGGTCTGCACGGGGGCTCCTAAGGTGTGGGGTTTCGCGGGTCTGGCTCCATCCTGCCCAAGGGTGTGACCCAAGGCATATTGCCGATCTGTCACGAAATATTGGCGAATCTTTACGATTTGTAAGGATGGGTAGGGGAAGGGCGCCTAGACTCGCGGCATGAGCCTGACTTTGGAGGACGTGCTGGAGCTCGACGTCGTGCGTGCCGGAGCTCCGGAGGTGCTGTCTGGAGGAGACTTCCTAGGTACCCCCGTGCGCTGGGTGCACGTTGCCGAGCTGCCGAGCCTGGCGGACCTGCTCGAGGGTGGAGAACTGGTTCTGACCACTGGGCTGGCGTTTGGAAGTTCGGCGGCGGAAGCGCATGACTATCTGGCCGGGCTGCGGGCAGCAGGAGCGGCGGGGGTGATCGTGGAAATCCTGGCCGGCCGCCCCGCGGACGCGGCAGCACTGACTGCAGCCGCGGCGGATACGGACCTCCCCGTGGTCCGGCTTCACCGCAGGATCCGGTTCGTGGAAGTCACCGAAGTGGTGCACCGGCGCATCGTCGCGCGGCAGCTGGAACAGGTGGAGAAGGCCCGGGAAGTCCACGAGGTGTTTACGATGCTCAGCCTGCAAAGCGCCGGAGTGCAGGAGATCGTTGACCGCGCCGGGCAACTGCTCGGGTCCCCGGTGGTGCTGGAGGACAGCTCCCACCTGGTGGTCGCGTTCGCCCCCGGAGATGTTCCGCCGCAGGAACTCCTGCAGGACTGGCAGGGCCGCTCCCGCGCCGTGCACCGCAGCGGTGAAACGGCCCGGACGGGGGCCGGGGACTGGCTGCAGACCCCGGTGGGCCTGGGCAGCCAGCACTGGGGAAGGCTGGTGGTTCCCCAGGCCTCGGACTCCCCGGAAGCCGCGGCCGAGGCCTCCATGGTGCTCGAACGCGCAGGCCAGGCACTGTCCATCAACCGGCTCGCCGAGCGCGACCAGGCCGGCCTGGCCCAGCAGGCCAAAGCGGGGCTGATCCATGAACTGCGCTCGCCCCGGGGGCTGGAGGAGGATGAAGTGATGACCCGTGCGGCTGCGCTGGGGCTTCCTCCTTCACCGGCCTATCTGCCGCTGGTCCTGCACCTGGATGCCGGCACCGGCAAGGATCCGATGTCGATGCAGCGCAAGGAACGGGCAATGCTGGAACTGCTCGACGGTGTGCTGGCCTCCACCCGGAATGCCGCCCTGGCAGCAGCCCTGCAGACCGGACAGGTGGCGGTACTGCTGGCGCTGCCTGCCCGGATGCTGGAGGGCAGTGTGCTGGAACGCTTCTGCGGCGAGCTGGCTGAGCGCTCTGCTGCCGCCGTCGAACCGCTGCGGTGGACGGCGGGAGTAGGCCGCGCCCGGTCCGCGCTCGCTGATGCGGCTGCCGGATTGGATGAAGCGGCCCACGTGGCGCAGACCGCCGGCACCATGCCCGGCAGCGGGAAACGGTACTTCCGCTCCACCGATGTCCGGCTGCGCGGCCTGCTGGCTCTGCTTCGCGAGGACGCCCGTGCGGTGTCCTTCGCTGCTGCGGAGCTCGGCGGAATCCTGGGCGAAGGTGCGGAGGAGGACCTGGCGCTGCTGCAGCGGTTCCTCGAGTGCGGCGGCAACAAAACGGAGCTGGCCCGCAGCGGCTACCTCAGCCGCCCTACGCTCTACGCCCGGCTGGAAAAGCTGGAAGCGAAGTTGGGGGTATCCCTGAACGATCCGGAATCCCGGACTTCGCTGCACGTGGCCGTGCTGCTCCGCCAGCTGCAGTCGCTTCCAGCCGCGGGGTAGTCAGCTACCGTCCGGAGATCAGGTCCGCGGCCTTGGCGATGGGCGACGTCGTCGCCCGGCCGCGGTTTTCGGCACGGTCGGCCGCGTAATACGCCGCGTACATGGACTTCACCCCGAGCCAGCGCAGCGGCTCCGGTTCCCACCGCCGGACCTTCCGGTTGACCCACGGCATCCGGGTCAGCTCGCTCTCCGGTTCCAGGATCAGGTCCCGCAGGGTGCGGGCTGCGAGATTGGTGGCCGCGACGCCGGTGCCGACATAGCCGCCGGCCCAGCCCAGCCCGGTCTCCGGGTCCAGTCCCACGGTGGCTTTCCAGTCGCGGGGGACACCGAGCACACCGGCCCAGGCATGGTCGATCCGGGCGTCGGCGGCCGCCGGGAACATGTCCCGCAGCAGGGCCGTGAGCTTGGCAATGGTCTCCGGCTGGGTTGCGCCGTCGGTATCGGTGCGCGAACCGTATCGGTAGGGCACACCGCGTCCGCCCAAGGCGATCCGGCCATCGGCGGTGCGCTGGGCGTACATGTACGCATGCGCCATGTCGCCCACAGTGTCCATGGACGTCCACCCGATCTCATCCCAGACACTGTCCGGCAGTGGCTCGGTGGCGATCATGGAGGAATTCATCGGCAGCCATTCCCGGTGGTGGCCGCGCAGGTTGGCAGTGAAACCCTCAGTGGCGCGCAGAATGTACTTCGCGCGGACGGTTCCCCGCGGGGTCACGGCTCTACCGGGAAGGATTTCGCTGACGGGGGTGTCTTCGAAGACCGGCACGCCCAGGGCTTCGACGGCGCCGGCCAGGCCCCGGACCAGGCGCGCCGGATGAATGCGCGCGCAGTGCGGATGGTAGATGCTGCCCAGAGCGCCGGAAACCCTCAGCCGCTCGGCGGTTTCACCGGCGTCGAGCAGACGCGTGCCTGCCTCGGGCCACTGGGCTTCCGCCTCGGCTAAGGCCTGCAGCCGGCCGAGCTGGGCCCGGTTGCGGGCTACGTTGAGTTCCCCGCCCTTGGCGATTCCGGCGTCGATTCCCTCAGCCGCTGCCACCCGGATGACCTCGTCCACCGTGTCGTTCAGCAGCTCCTGAAACCGCCCGACGACGGCGCGGCCATGGGTTTTGACGTACTGTCCGCGCCCGCCGGTGATGGAGTTGGTCAGCCAGCCGCCGTTGCGGCCGGAGGCGCCAAACCCCGCGAACCGGGACTCCAGAACCACCACGGCCAGGTCCGGGCGAGCCTGTTTCAGGTAATAGGCGCTCCACAGTCCCGTGTAACCGGCGCCGACGACGGCGACATCCGCCTCCAGATCCCCGTCCAGGCCGGGACGGGGATCGGGAAGGCCGGTTTCGGCAAACCAGAAGGAGACGTTGCCGTTCGCGGGAGCTGTGGAGAGCGCCATATCAGAGGTGGTTCAGGCCTTCTGTGAGGACTGAACGCAGGATCGATTCGATCTGGTCGAACTCCGGCTGGCCGATGGTCAGCGGCGGCGCGAGCTGAATCACCGGATCCCCGCGGTCGTCGGCACGGCAGTAGAGGCCGGCGTCGTACAGGGCGGTTGAAATGTAGCCGCGCAGCAGCCGCTCGGATTCCTCGTCGGAGAAGGTCTCCTTGGTCGCTTTGTCCTTCACCAGCTCGATCCCGTAGAAGTAACCCTCGCCGCGCACGTCGCCGACGATCGGCAGGTCCTTCAGTTTCTCCAGGGTGGCGCGGAAGGCCGGGGCATTGGTTTTCACCCGGTTGTTTAGGTCCTCGGTGTCGAAGAGGTCCAGGTTGGCCATCGCGACGGCGGCGGACACCGGGTGCCCGCCGAAGGTGTAGCCGTGATAGAAGGTGGTGTCTCCCTTGGCGAACGGCTCGAACAGGCGGTCCGAGGCGATCATCGCACCGAGCGGGGCATAGCCGCTGGTGATGCCCTTGGCGCAGGTAATGATGTCCGGGACGTAGTCGAAGTCGGTGGAGGCGAACATGGAACCGATCCGGCCGAACGCGCAGATGGTCTCGTCCGAGACCAGCAGGACGTCGTACTGGTCGCAGATTTCACGGACCCGCTGAAAGTAGCCCGGGGGCGGGGGGAAGCAGCCGCCGGAGTTCTGCACCGGCTCCAGGAAGACGGCGGCAACGGTGTCCGGTCCTTCGAATTCAATGGCTTCGCCAATGCGGTCCGCGGCCCAGCGGCCGAAGGCCTCCGGATCCTCCAGTCCGGCGGGCGCGCGGTACTGGTTGGTGTTCGGTACGCGGAACGCCCCGGGGACCAGCGGTTCGAAGGGGGCTTTCATGTCCGGGATGCCGGTGATGGAGAGGGCGCCCTGCGGCGTGCCGTGGTAGGCGACCGCGCGGGAGATCACCTTGTGTTTTGTGGGTTTTCCGGTGAGCTTGAAGAACTGTTTGGCCAGCTTCCAGGCGGACTCGACGGCGTCACCTCCGCCGGTGGTGAAGAAGACCCGGTTCAGGTCGCCGGGAGCCCCGGCGGCCAGCCGCTCGGCGAGGTCGATCGCCGGCGGGTGGGCGTAGGACCACAGCGGCATAAAGCTCAGTTCGCGGGACTGCCGGGCCGCCGCCTCGGCCAGCTCTTCCCGGCCGTGGCCCACCTGGACGGTGAACAGTCCGGCCAGGCCGTCAATGAGTTCGTGGCCGCGGTCATCGTAGATCAGATGTCCCTTGCCGCGCGTGATGATGGGAACGTTGCCGCCGGATACCGGGCCCGAATGGCGGGCCATGTGCATCCACAGGTGGTCGCGGGCTGCCTGCTGGCGGTCTGTTCCCAGCGGAGTGGTTGACGAGGTGGAAGGCTGAACAGTTGTTTCGGTCATCTGGTGCCCCAGTTGTAGGCCTGCTTGCGCAGGGAAAGATACATAAAGGTTTCGGTGCTGGAAACGCCTGGAATGCTGCGGAACCGGTTGACCAGCAGCAGCAGGTCCTGATCGTTTTCGCACACCACTTCGGCCAGCAGGTCGAATGAGCCCGCCGTGACGACGCAGTAGTCCACCTGGTCGATGGCGGTAATCCGGCTGGCCACCGCCAGGACGTCTTCGTGGACCTTGATGCCCAGCATCGCCTGCCGGGCGAATCCCAGTTGAAGCGGATCCGTCACGGCCACAATCTGCATCACGCCGCTGTCCGTCAGCTTTTGGACCCGCTGCCTTACAGCGGCTTCGGACAGGCCGACGGCTTTGCCGATGGCGGCGTAGGACCGCCGTCCGTCCTCCTGCAGCTGCTCGATGATCGCTTTGGAGATGTCGTCGACGGAGTGGTTTCCGGCTGCGGATTCCATGGCCTGCTTCACCTCCAGGTGCGGATTCAGGGGCCCGCGGCGTGCGAGTGATAGCAATTGAATCTTTTATTTCGTTCGAAATCAAGGCTTTTCAAAACTGAAAGCATCATTTGTGAGCACCTTTAATTTGGAAACCGCGGCGTAACACAACTTTTACAACGAAAACCTTGTATGTGCGGAAATCGGTCTGGCACTATCGATCATCAACACCCGTCCGCAGTGCAGTTGTGCCAGCAAGGAGTTCCCATGTCGAAGCGCCCGGTGACCGATCCGATGCTCAGGAGCATCATCAACTCCCAGCTTTCCCGCCGCAAGCTGCTGCTGGGTGCGGGCGGCCTGTCAGTTGCGGGCATGCTTGCCGCCTGTGGAACCGGGGGAGGGACCGGGGGCTCGTCCTCGAAACCCAGTCCTGCGGCGGATGTTTCCGATTCCGACAAGACCGTGAGCTGGGCCAACTGGACTCTGTACCTTGACTATGACGACTCCACCCAGAAATATCCTTCGCTGGAAGCTTTTTCCGCAGCAACCGGAATCAAGGCAAACTACTCCGAGGACGTGGACGGTAATGACACGTACTTCGGCAAGGTCCAGGGACAGCTGGCAGCCGGCCAGGACATCGGCCAGGACATTGTGACCCTGACAGATTGGATGGCTGCGCGGCTGATCCGTCTCGGGTATACCCAGGAACTCGACCTCGCGAACATCCCCAACTCCAAGAACCTGCTCCCCACCCTCCAGGACGTGGACTTCGATCCGGGACGCAGGCACTCCCTGACCTGGCAGTCCGGTTTCGCCGGAATCGCCTGGAACAAGGAGGCCTTCCCGCAGGGGCTGAAGAGCGTTTCCGACCTGTGGAATCCGGAGCTCAAGGGGCGGGTGGAAGTCCTGGACGAGATGCGGGACACCATGGGCCTGCTGATGATGGACAACGGTGTGGACATCACCGGTGACTGGGGAGACCAGGAATTCGATAATGCCCTGGACGTCCTGTCCAAGCAGATCTCAGACGGGCAGATCCGCCAGGTAAAAGGCAACTCCTACAAGGAAGACCTCATCTCCGGGGATGCCCTGGCCGTGATCGGCTGGTCCGGCGACATCACCCAGCTGAACTTCGAAGAAGGCGATAAATGGGAGTTCGCCATCCCCGAGGCCGGCGGAACACTGTGGTCCGACAACCTGCTGGTGCCGATCGGCGCGACCCACAAGGCCAACGCTGAGAAGCTGATGGACTACTACTTTGACCCGGTTAATGCCGCCACGGTGGCGGCGTACGTCAACTTCATCTGCCCGGTGGAAGGTGCCCGGGAAGCCATGCAGGACATCAACCCGGAACTGGTTGAGAATCCGCTGATCTTCCCCACGGACGACTTCCTTGCCAACACCCACGTCCTGCGCACGCTGACCCCTGATGAAGAGACTGACTACAGCGGCCGCTTCCAGACCGCGATCGGAAACTAGCACCATGAGCACCACGGAACTTTCCCGGGACCCCGGAGCGGCTGCGGGCGGCACCGGGGCGGATCTGGTCCTGTCCGGGATCACGAAACGCTTCAGCGATTTCACCGCCGTCGACAACCTCGACCTGGTGATTCCTTCCGGCTCCTTCTTCGCACTGCTGGGTCCCTCCGGCTGCGGCAAAACGACGACGCTGCGGATGATCGCCGGGCTGGAACAGCCAACTGCCGGCAGCATCAGCCTCGGCGGCAAGGACATTACCGGCGCCAGTTCCTACCAGCGTCCGGTGAACACGGTCTTCCAGAACTACGCCCTCTTCCCGCACATGAGCGTGCTGGACAACGTGGCCTTTGGGCTCAAGCGCCGCAAGGTCCGGGACGCCGAGGCCCAGGCCAAAGCCGCCCTGGACCTGGTGGAGCTCAGTCATCTGGCTGCGCGCCGCCCGGCCCAGCTCTCCGGCGGGCAGCAGCAGCGTGTGGCCCTGGCCCGCGCCGTGGTGAACCAGCCGGCTGTCCTGCTCCTGGATGAACCGCTGGGAGCCCTGGACATGAAACTGCGCCGCCAGATGCAGGTGGAGCTGAAGAAGATCCAGACCGAGGTGGGGCTGACTTTTGTGCACGTCACCCATGACCAGGAGGAAGCCCTGACCATGGCCGACACCGTGGCCGTGATGAACCATGGCCGCGTAGAGCAGATGGGCCCGCCGCAGGAACTGTATGACCTTCCGCGCACGGCATTCGTCGCGAACTTCCTGGGCAAGTCCAACCTGATGCCGGCCACGGTGACCGCAGTGGCGGGGGATACCCTGCAGCTGGAGGTGGCGGGCAACGCGCTGACGCTGCAGAAGGACCGGGCCACGGACCACACCGGCCGGATCCTGGTGGGGATCCGGCCGGAGAAACTGCGGATGGAACCGGATCTGGCCTCGGCCGCGCAGGATTCCATCCGTGGTGTGGTGCTGGATGCATCGTTCACCGGAGCCAGTACGGAGTACCTGGTCGACGCCGAAGGAGTCGGCACAGTGGGCGTGTTCACGCAGAACCACGGCGGTGCCCTGTTTGCCGACGGGGACCGGGTCCGCCTGGCCTGGGACCCCGCGCACGCCTTCGGCCTCAGCGGAAGCGAAGACCGGCAGGCCGGGGCCGGAGAGGACGGTCTCTGATGGCGCTGCTGGCCACCGGAGAAGCCACCGGTCCCGGTCCCAGCACCGGTCTCAGCAGCGCCGAAGAAGAGGCCAGCAAACGGCGCGGCCGGGTTGGCTACCTGCTGATCCTTCCCGGCTTCATTTTCCTGCTTCTGTTCTTCGCGCTGCCGGTTGTCTCCCTGCTGGCAACATCCCTCTACATTAAGCCGGAAGGGGCCGACGTCGGCCAGTTTGTTCCGGCGCTGGAATTCGGCAACTATCTGGTGGTCCTGCAGGACTACTGGCCGGCGATCCTGCGCTCCTTCGGGTTCGCCCTGATTGCGACGGTCGCCGCCCTGATCATCGGCTACCCGATGGCGTACCTGGTAGCTGTCCGGCTGCGCCACCGGAAGCTGCTCAAAGGCATCCTGCTGGTGCTGATCATCGCCCCGTTCTTCACCAGCTTCATCCTGCGCACCCAGGCCTGGAAGCAGATCCTGGCCGATGAAGGACCCGTGGTCTCAGTGCTCCGGTCACTGGCCCTCCTGCCGCCGGACGGACGCCTGACCGCCACCGCGTTTGCCGTGATCTGCGGGCTGACGTACAACTTCCTGCCGTTTATGACCCTGCCGATCTACGCCAATCTGGAGCGGCTGGACACCCGGCTGATCGAGGCCGGCGGCGACCTGTATGCGAACGGATTCACCACCTTCCGCAAGATCACCTTCCCGCTCTCCCTGCCCGGGGTTATGGCCGGAACTCTGCTGACCTTCATCCCGGCCACCGGCGACTACGTCAATGCTGCACTGCTGGGCAACAACCAAAACACCACCATGATCGGCCAGGTGATCGATTCCCGGTTCTTCCGGGTTGTGGACTATCCCGGTGCCTCCGCGCTGTCCTTCCTGCTGATGCTGGCGATCCTGTTCCTGGTGATCCTGTACGTCCGGCGTTTCGGCACCAAAGAACTGATGTAAGGGATTCATGATGACGAAACAGGCTAGCCGATGAAACAGACAATAGGCCGCTGGCTGGTGCCGGTATTCGGAGGGCTGGCCTTCCTTTTCCTCCTGGTTCCCATTGCCTA
This sequence comes from Arthrobacter gallicola, assembly GCF_014836775.1. Classification (GTDB taxonomy): domain Bacteria; phylum Actinomycetota; class Actinomycetes; order Actinomycetales; family Micrococcaceae; genus Arthrobacter_B; species Arthrobacter_B gallicola. The sequence continues at coordinate 131,680 of NZ_JACSQD010000008.1, read as the reverse complement.
CGTGTTCGCCTTCTCCTTTAACGACGCCGGCCGCACCAACCTCACCTGGCGCGGCTTCACGCTGGAGAACTGGAAAAACCCCTGCGGGGCGCCGGACGTCTGCCAGGCTCTGGGCAACAGCCTGCAGATCGGGTTCACCGCCACGGTCCTGGCCACCACCCTCGGTACGGCGATCGCCATTGGACTGGTCCGGTACCGCTTCAGGTTCAACGCGACGGCGAACATGCTGATCTTCCTGCCGCTGGCCACCCCTGAGGTGGTGCTGGGCGCGTCCCTGCTGGCCCAGTTCCTGAACGTTGGAGCCGAGCTGGGAATGGGCACGGTGATCATTGCCCACACGATGTTCTGCATTTCCTTTGTCGTGGTAACGGTCAAGGCCCGGGTCGCCAGTCTGGATCCGAAACTCGAGGAAGCTGCCGGAGACCTGTACGCCTCGCCGGCGCAGGCATTCTGGCGGGTCACCTTCCCGCTGCTGCTGCCCGGCATCGTCGCGGCTGCACTGCTCGCCTTCGCGATGAGTTTTGACGATTTCATCATCACGAACTTCAACTCGGGCAACGTGGACACGTTCCCGAAGTTCATCTACGTGGCAGCTACCCGCGGGATCCCGGCACAGGCCAACGTGATTGGCTCGGCAATGTTCATCCTCGCGCTGCTGGTGGTCATTGGCGGCCAGGTCCTCTCACACCGGCGGGCGAAAATGCTTGCTGCCCGCTGATCCGCAGACACCCTGCGGTCACCACAGCAGTTCCCGGAGGCGCCGCGCGTTGTGCACCGCGGCGCCTCCGCCGTCGTTATTGAAGTACGCATAGACATCCCGTCCGGAATCCTGCCATTCCCGGATGCGGTCCGCCCACCAGCGCAGGTCCGCCTCGGAATACGAACCGGCGTACAGGACGTTGTGATCCGGACCGTGTAGGCGGACGTAAACGAAGTCCGCGGTGGCTTCGAGAAGGCAGGGCAGCTGCGCTCCGCTCATCACGCAGTAGGCAGCATTGTGATCCGCCAGCAGCTCAAAGACCTCCGGGACGTTCCAGCTGGCATGCCGGAACTCGACGGAGACCCGGATGCCCGGGGGCAGCGCGGAAAGCACCGCGGTGAGCCTGCCGTCGTCGCGCCCCAGATCCGGCGGAAGCTGCAGGAGCAGCACGCCCGCCCGGCTTCCCAGCTCCTGCCAGCAGCGGGTGATCCGTTCGATCCAGACGCCCGGATCACGCAGTTTCCGTGCATGTGTCAGACCGCGGGGCGCCTTGACGGAGAACTCGAAACCGGCAGGCAGCCGGTCCCGGTACCGCGCGAACGCCTCTTCCCGTGGCCAGCGGTAGAAGCTGCCGTTGAACTCCACGGTGTCGAAACGGTTCGAGTAGTACTCCAGCCAGTTGGCAGCCGGAACGCCGGGCGGATAGAACTGGTCCCGCCAATGGGGATAGGACCAGCCGGAGGTTCCAATGCGAAGTCTGCTCACTCGAGCCAAGGTACGCCTGCGGGCGGGAAAACCGGGGGAGCGCCGTGCCTGCCGCTGCGTGCGGACGCACACTTAAAGGGACCACTGCTGTTCCTCGAGGAAGGGCACGCCATGGCACAGCCAGCAGCATCCGGTTCCGGCCGGGCAATCTATCTGGAGATGGTGCGGAGCTTTCAGGCCAAACCCGCAGCGGTCTACAACGCCTGGACGGACCTGGCGCATGCCACCGGCTGGTGGGGGCCGGAGGGGTATATCGTTCCTGCCGACCGGGTCAGTGTGGATGACCGGGAGGGCGGTAAATACAAGGCCTGCATGGTCAACACCATCACGGGGGACGAACGCTGGTGGGGCGGCACGCTCGAGAGGCTCGACCCGCCGGACCATCTTTCGATGACGCAGCAGTGGGAAGAACCTGACGGAACTCCAGCCAGCAACCTCACGCTGATTACGGTGGACCTGGAACCGCACAACGGCGGAACGCAGATGACCTTTCGGCAGGGCCCGTTCCGTGGAACTGAGGACCGGGACGGCCACGAGGCAGGTTGGAGCCAGTCCTTCCACCGGCTCTCGAACTTTCTGGGGCGTCAGAAATGACCTGGTGCCCGGATTCACACTGCGGTTGAAATAAGCGGGGGCCTCCCGCGGTTGAACCCTAAGCCCGTTCGGACACCTAACGCTGTTCCAGCGGACCGGCCGCAGGACTCAACCTCCCGCGGGGACGGGCAGAATCAACCGCACAACGAAAGGCCAGCATTCCATGCCGTATCCGCTCTCCATCCTCGACTTCGCTTCCATTGAAGAGGGCGGGACCGCTTCGGAATCCTTCCGGGACAGCCTTGCCCTCGCCCAGCACGCGGAAAAGCTGGGCTACCGCCGGATTTGGTACGCCGAGCACCACAACATGCCGACCATCGCGTCCTCGGCCACCAGCGTGCTCATCTCCTACATCGGGGCCAACACCTCCTCCATTCGGCTCGGCGCCGGCGGCATCATGCTGCCCAACCACGCCCCGCTGACCATCGCGGAGCAGTTCGGCACCCTGGAATCCCTGTATCCCGGACGCATCGACCTCGGTCTGGGCCGGGCGCCGGGCAGCGACCAGAAGACCATGCGCGCCCTGCGGCGGGATCCGATGTCCGCTGACAGCTTCCCGCGCGATGTCCAGGAGCTTCAGGGCTACCTCACCGGGAACAGCCTGATTCCGGGCATCGACGCGATCCCCGGCAAGGGGACCAACGTGCCGCTCTACATTCTGGGTTCTTCCCTGTTTGGTGCGCGCCTGGCCGCCGCACTGGGCCTGCCGTACTCCTTTGCCTCACACTTCGCGCCGCAGGCACTGCAGGATGCTGTCGCCCTGTACCGGCGCGAATTCCAGCCCTCGGCACAGCTGGCAGAGCCGTACGTCATCGCGGGCGTTAACGTGCTCGCTGCGGATACCACCGAAGAAGCTGAGGCCATCTTTGCGCAGTCCCAGCGCCGCCGGGTCACGCAGCTGCTGGGCAAGGACCGGACGTACACGGACGAAGAAGCGGACCTCGTGCTCGAATCGCCCGCCGGCCAGCACATCAAGATGATGGGCCACTATTCCGGCGTCGGAACCACAGCCCAGGTCCGGGACTACCTGGACTGGTTCGGCGAGCATGCCCAGGCTGACGAGCTGATCGTCGCGACGCACGCTCCCCTGGAGCAGCGGCTGCGTTCCTTCACGCTCCTGGCGGACATCATGCAGCCCGCCCAGGCGTAGGCAGCGCCCTGGGTGCCCGCGGCGCCCGGGCGGGCGTAACCGGCGCCCGCCCAGGTGCCCGCCCCGCCGGGGTGCCCACCCCGGCGGGGCCCGCAACGCCGTCGGACTGGCCGCGGGCCCTGTGCCAAAATCAGATTCATGACGAACTCTTCCCAGGCCATCCGTGTGCACGTGCCCATGCGGTGGTCGGACATGGACGCCTACGGGCACATCAATAACGTGGAAGTCCTGCGCATGCTGGAAGAAGCCCGCATTCTGGCCTTCGGTCCGCCCGGCGGGACCGGTGCGCCGGGCGCAGAGCCGCCGATCGCACTGTTCAACGCTGTCCCGGCCAACGCGCAGTCCCTCGTTTCTGAGCACCGGGTGAAGTACCTGGCCCCGCTGGAGTACCGCAACATCCCTGCCGATGTGGACATCTGGATCAGCTCCATTAAGGGTGCGAGCCTGGGTATCTCCTACCTGGTGTCCGATCCCGTAACGGGTGTGCCGTGTGTCAAGGCGGAAACAACGCTGGCCTTCGTGGACGGTGTCTCCGGACGCCTGCTGCGGGTCAGCGAGGAACAGCGCGAGCTGGTCCGTCCCTGGGCCGGGGACTCGGTTTTCGCTTAAGCGGGCAACCGGGCGGGGATCCCGGAAGGAAAGGCGGTGCCCCGGGCCGGGGCATGGGGCTAACCTGAGCTGACGGGGGACAGGTGCACCCGATAGGAGATCCGCCGTGTGGCACAGCCTTGGAATTTCGCCTCTTGAAGCGCTCTGGGTCGTTCTGTCGGCCTTGGGTATCTATCTCGCCTTTTTCCTGTTGGTCCGGGGCTTCGGGCAGCGTGCGCTGGCCAGCTGGTCGACAATGGACAAGGCGATAGTCATTGCCCTGGGAGCGGTCCTGGGGCGGGTGGTGCTCGGGTACACGCCCACGCTGACGGCAGGCATCATCGGGCTGGCAACCATGTTCGGAATGCTGCGGCTGGAGGCCTACCTGCGGCGGACCAAGCGCGGATCGTATCTAAGCAGCCGGCCGATCCTGCTGATGGCCGGGGACCAGATCCTGGCCCGCGGACTGCGGCAGGCACGGATCCAGGAAGACGAGCTGTACTTCAAGCTCCGGCAGGCCGGGATCAGGAACTTCTCCGAAGTCGCTCTCGTCATCCTGGAACCAACCGGGGATGTCAGTGTGCTCCGCCGGGGGCTTCCGATCGACAGGGTCCTCCTGCGACGGGTCCGTGACCGGGCGAAGATCCCGGCTGAACTGCTGCAGCCGGAGTAGCACCGGGACGCCCACATGGACGCGGGCAGGGCGGGTAGGGAAACCGGGATTAGCACACCCGGCGGGAGTCGTGTATAGTCTTTTTCAGTTGTTGTGTTGCGCGTTTTGTATTTCAAGCGGCGAAACCCAGACGGGCTAGCCGCTTTTTCTGTAGAAGCGGTAAAAACGGACACCGCGACTGAAACCCCCCGAAAGTCGGGAACGGTTTCGAGCAGAAAGAAGTATTAAAAATGGCTACAGGTACCGTGAAGTGGTTCAACTCCGAAAAGGGCTTCGGCTTCATTGAGCCGGACGACGGCAGCGCCGACGTCTTCGCTCACTACTCCGCTATCAACTCCAGCGGCTACAAGTCCCTCGAAGAGAACCAGAAGGTCTCCTTCGACACCGAGCAAGGCCCCAAGGGTCCGCAGGCCACGAACATTCAGGGCCTCTAATTTCAGAAGCCTAGACACCGCCGTAAAGGCAGGTATCTAAAAAGAAGAGCAGGACGGGCAACCGTCCTGCTCTTCTTGTTTAAGCTCTCCCGGCTCCCTCTTCCTCCCCGATGAGGGGGAGGAAGAGGGAGCCGGAGCTAGTCCTGGACCCGTACAGCCGTTTCGCGCAGATACTGCTCCACCCGGGTGTAGGCATCCTGGGTCAGGGCACGCCAGAACGCCATGGCCAGCCTCGGTTCGTCGGCTTCCATCCGGGCGATCTCCTCAGCCGGAAGCCGCCATACCTGGACCTCGCCGTCGGCCTTGACCGTGGTTTCCTGGCGCTTGTCGTCGCCGAGCGCCATCTCGCCGAATGTCATGCCGGCACCCAGCCGGTTCAGTTTCACGCGTTGCCCGTCAGGCCCCGGCATCAGGGTCTGCACGTATCCGGAGCTGATAAAGTACACGCCGCTGAACCGCTGGCCGATGCGGCGGATGACGTCGCCGTCGGCGTAGGAGAGTTCCTCCATCCGGCCGGCCAGGTCCTCGGCGGCCTCCTGGCCCAGCGGGGCCAGGGCGGGGGAGTCCGCCGGGAGAATCCGCTCCGGCTGGATTAGGTCCGCGCCGTATCGTCTCAGCAGCTCATCCTCGCACCATTCCACTGCGGCGGACCGCGTTCCAAAGGCGAGGACCGGGTGCCCGTTCCGGGTGAGGTCGGCCGCCACGTCACCGACCGTATCCACCATGGCCAGCGCCCTGCCGGAATCGGTCAGCATCTGTGCCGCCTCGGCGAACATCCGCAGCGCCACGCCGGAGACCTCGTCCACGCTGCGCAGATCCAGGACCACCAGCTCAACGTCGTCCTGGAGGGAAGAAAGTTCCCGCACCATGGCTTCTGCTCCGGCAAAGAGCAGATCACCGTTGAGCTCCAGGACACGGGCGCGGTGGGCGTTGGCCCGCAGCAGCGCTGCGGCGTCCTCGCTCCGGCGGATGCCCGACGGCGTGGTCCCAATGTCATACGCGGCCCGGAGTGCCGAACGTCCGGTCCGCCCGGCGCGGACAAAGTGCAGTTCGAGGTCATGGGAGAGCCGCTGGCTGACTGCGACTCCGCGGACGCTGCTGCCGTGGGCATCCAGCGGCGGAGAGTAGACGGCCAGCCCAATCTGTCCGGGCAGCACGGCGATGGTTCCCCCGCCTACACCGGACTTGGCGGGCATCCCGACACTGCTCATCCAGGCGCCGGCGTCGTCATACATGCCGCAGGTCGCCATGACGGAGAGGACCCGTTCCACCGGGGCGATATCCAGCACCTGTTCGTTGCTCAGGGGATTCCGGCCGCTGTTGGCCAGCGTGGCGGCCATCATGGCCAGGTCCAGGGCCGTCACCATCACGGAGCACTGCCGGAAGTAGTCCTCGATCACCGGCGTCGGGTCGGATTCGATGATGTCGAAGCTGCGCAGCAGGTAGGCCAGGGCATGGTTGCGGTGGCCGTACTTCAGCTCGGACTGGTAAATGCGTTCGCTGACGGAAAGCTGGCGGCCCGCGAACGCCGAGTAGGTGTTGAGGATCCGTTTGAAACGGGAGTTGCCGCCGGAACCGCGGACCAGCGAGGTGGCAGTGAGGGCTCCCGCGTTGATCATCGCGTTGGCCGGCCGGCCGGTTCCTTCGGCGAGGGAGATTTCATTGAAGGAATCGCCGGAGGGCTCGACGTCGACCTTCGCATCGACGTCGTCCATCCCGCGGTCAGCCAGCGCCAGTCCGTAGGTGAACGGTTTGGAAATTGACTGGATGCTGAATTCCTCCCGGGTGTCACCCACCTCGTAGACGTAGCCGTCAGCGGTGGCGAGGACAATGCCAAAGCGGTTGGGGTCAACGTTCGCCATGGCCGGGATGGAGCTGTAGGGTTTCCCGTCCTTTAGGTCGGAAATCTCGGCGTGGATGCGCTGCAGATAGTGCTCGATCGGGGAGTCCATCTTTCCAGCCTAGGGGAGTCAAAAGACCCGTGACGCTTCCCCGGCCGCTGTGTATACTAGCCGCAGTTGTTGTGTTGAGCATTTTGTATCCAAGCGGCCGAAACCCAGATCCAGGGCAACGCCGCTTTTTTTGTAGAAGGCCGTAAACGGCACAGCAACTGGAAGCTCCCCGACGGTCGGGGTTGTTTCGCCTCAGAAGGATGATTAAAAATGGCAACTGGCACCGTGAAATGGTTTAACGCTGAAAAGGGCTTTGGCTTCATCGAGCCCGACGACGGCAGCGCCGATGTTTTCGCCCACTACTCCGCTATCAACGCGAGCGGCTACCGCTCCCTCGAAGAGAACCAGAAGGTTAGCTTCGATACCGAACAGGGACCCAAGGGCCCCCAGGCGGTAAACATCCAGCCTGTCTAACCAAGGCTTCCGGCCCCATTCACGGGCCAGCTGGACACAGGTGCAGGACGGCTTACCGTCCTGCACCTGTGGTTTAACCAGTTGTCTGTGCGTGTACGGCTGTCCGGTCCGATGGCTGGTGAGCCTGCGCCCCCTGCCGGCAGTTTCCTCTCTGCCGGCAGTTTTCTTCTGCAGGCCTGGGTACCTTCCGAAGCGCTTTCGGCGGGCGTACGTTGGCTTGTATGGCGGCAAACGAACCCAAATTGTCCCCCGGGGATCTTGGCATCGACCTTGGCAGTGGAGATCCCGATCAGCTGTACCGCTGGTTCCTGGCGAGTCTGCTGTTCGGCAAGCGCATCCAGCAGGACATCGCCGCCAGAACCTGGCGCGTGCTTATTGATAACGGGCTGACGAACCCCGGGAGCTTCTCCTCGGTCAGCCGGGAACGGCTCATGGAGCTGCTGACCGAAGGCGGTTATGTGCACTACCGCTGGAAGGAAGACGACGAACTGCACTCCGTGATGGCCGGAATCATCCGGCGGTACGGGTCACTGGAGCAGATGGTCAAGGGAGCAGGCTCGGCCGGAGAGCTCAGGGAGCGCCTCGAAGGATTTAAGGGAATCGGCCCGGTGACGGCCAACATCTTTATGGAATGGGTTCCGCGGCAGTACAACGGGACCTATTCCCCTTAGCGGCCGCGCCCTGGTTCCGGCGAAGATGACATGGGATGTAACGGAACACACATTGGGGCGCCGGGAGGCTATACTTCCAACAGCTTCAAGAACTGCGGCCGCCAAGCTCCGACTTGGCCGCATACCAACCCCACGCTCGTTGGGTGGTTCGGATGAAGAAGCGGCCTGCACTCGCCCCCAGCGGCAACCGGTGCCAGGCAAGAGCACGCCGAAAGGACCGGCGCACGGCGCCGCACCCATGGATACGACTTTCCCCGCACACCAGTCTCTTCACGCTGTCAGCCTCCAGGAATATGAGGCCCTGGTCAGCGGGCGGGAAGCTTTTATCAGCTTCCTTCTCGGCGACCCAGCCACAGCCGTATGAGCACACAGGCGGGGCTGCTCCTTGATACGCCGGTGGTGGCGGAGGTGCGCGGCCCCTCTCCGGACCCCGGCGTCGTCGCCTTCCTGCGCGGCCGCAGCCACCTGCGCATCTTCGTCTCCGCCCTGACGCTCGCGGAGCTGGATGCCCAGGAGAGCCCTGACGGATGGCTCGACGAATTCGTGCACCGGTTTTCCGGGAACATCCTTCCGGTCAGCCATCAGGTGGCGGTGGCGTGGCGGTCGCTGCCGGCAGCGCCGCCGGCGGGGAACGCGGACGCGCGGGCCGCGTTCCGGTCGCTCATAGCGGCGACCGCCATCGAGGCCGGGCTGACGGTTGTAACTCATGAAACCGCGGCCTATGAGGCATATGGGGCACCTGCGGTTAGTCCGTTCAGACAATTCGATGCCGCACAAGGCGTGTGAGAGAATTCATTGTCCCGGGTGAGCCCCGGCACATCTTTTGCCGCGGCTGATCTCCCGCCGCGGCCTCCCGCACGATAGGAATCCCAGGCCGATGGCTGAAAACAACGTCCGCTCGGGTGCCGTTCCGCACTCCGAGCGAATAGATGACGACGGCGGCGCACCCGCCAAATGGAAGATAGTCGGACCCGGACTTGTGGTTGCCGCCACCGGTGTCGGCGCGGCCGACATGGTGGCGACCCTTGTGGCCGGGTCCCGTTATGGCTACGGGCTGCTGTGGGCCGTCATCCTCGGCGTCATCCTGAAGATCATCCTGGTTGAAGGGGCCGGGCGTTTCACGCTGGCCACCGGAAAGACCATCTTCGAAGGCTGGCGTTCCCTCGGACGCTGGACCACCTGGTACTTCGGCCCGTACATCATGATCTGGGGCTTCGTCTACGGTGCGACGGCGATGTCCTCCGCGGCGCTCCCACTGGCCGCAGTGTTCCCGGTCCTTCCGCTTTGGGCGTGGGCCATCTGCATGGGGCTGGCCGGATTCGTGATGGTGTGGTTCGGCAAATACGCCACGTTTGAGAAGATTACGGCCGTCCTGGTCGGCCTGATGTTTGTTACCGTCGTTGGCCTGGCAGTCATTGCGGTGCCCAATATTCCGGAGATGTTCAAGGGCCTGGTGCCGATGATTCCCGAAGGCGGCGTCGTCTACACCCTGGCGCTTGCCGGCGGCGTCGGCGGCACCATCACGCTCGCTGCCTACGGCTACTGGCTCCGGGAAAAAGGCTGGTACACGCCCAAATGGATGAAGGTCATGCGCATCGATAACTCGATGGCCTACGTGATGACCGGCATTTTTGTGATTGCCATGCTGATCGTCGGTGCCGAGGTTGTCCGCACCGCCGGGATCTCCCTCAGCGCCGGCGATGAAGGCCTGCTCGATCTTTATGACGTGCTGAAGGTGGAGTACGGAGACTTCGTCGGCACCGGATTCCTCGTGGGATTCTGGGCGGCGTCCTTCTCCTCGATCATCGGCGTGTGGAACGGCGTCTCCCTGATGTTTGCCGATTTCTGGGGCAACATGCGCGGCAAGGAATCCGGACACCCTGACACCCGTGTCGGCGGCAAGTACTTCAAGTTCTACGTCCTCTGGCTGACCTTCCCGCCGATGATCCTGTTCGCCCTGGGGCAGCCGATCGGCCTGATTCTGGCTTACGGCGTGCTTGGGTCCCTGTTTATGCCGTTCCTCGCAGTAACCCTCCTGGGCCTGCTCAACGGCAAGCGGATTCCCAAGGCGTACGCCAACCGCCTGCACACCAATATTGCCCTTGGCATCACCGCCCTGCTGTTCATCATTCTGGGGCTTCAGCAGGCCTGGAAGGCGCTGGCTCCGGTCTTCGGCGGCTAGGAAACCACCTTCCCCCGGCAGCGTTCAACACCGGGGGAAGGATGCCGCCTTACTGCCCTGCCGGAGTCAAATTTGGCAGGGCAGTTTAGCGCATTCGGGAGACTTCCACGAGGGAAAAACCCAATTGAAAAATAGTTGCCCGGAGCCCATCTACGTGCTGCAAACCACCCGTTACTCTTAAGTGGCGAGAGAAGGTTGCAGCATGGAAATCAGCGCAGCGGGTGGCCTGAATCGTCTGATTGCGGGCCGTTATCGACTCACCGAACCCATAGGTCACGGCGGCATGGCCACGGTCTATCGAGGGCAGGATGAATCCCTCGGCCGCGATATAGCGGTGAAGCTCTTCCGGGCCAGTGCTGTGGATCCCGACGACGTTGAGCGCCAGGACACCGAAATGCACCTGCTGGCCTCCCTCACCCACCCCGGGCTGGTCACGCTGTTTGATGCCGGCAAGGATGACGCCGGCCGCGACGACGGACCGGCCGGTGAACCGCGTGCCTTCCTGGTCATGGAGCTGATCGACGGACCGGACCTCCGGAAGCGGCTGCGGGACCAGCCTGTCCCCGCCGCGGATGCTGCGTATATCGGGGCGGAACTGGCGGGCGCCCTGGCATATATTCATGCCCGCGGCGTAGTGCACCGGGACGTAAAGCCGGCAAACATTCTGTTGCCCCCCGCTATCGCCGGTACGGCACCCCGGGCTAAGCTCACCGACTTCGGCATCGCCCGGATGGTGGACGGCGCCCGGATCACGGCAACCGGTGCAACGCTGGGAACCGCAAACTACCTCAGCCCTGAGCAGGCGTCCGGAAGTTCGGCCTGCGCCTCGTCAGATATCTACTCCCTGGGGCTGGTTCTGCTGGAGAGCGTTACGGGACGGATCGAATTTGGGGGCAGCGCCGTTGAGGCTGCAGTTGCACGCTTGAGCCGTGACCCCGAGATTCCTGCAACCCTGGGGCCGCAATGGCGGTCGCTGCTGGCTGCCATGACGGCACGCACCCCGGCTGACCGGCCTACGGCAGCGGAGGTTTCCGCGTCCCTGCTGGATTTTCGGTGGGCCGGCGCATCCGCGGTGCCGGGCCCGGCAACCGAAACGGGGCGTCCCGGGCCTGCCCAGGACGCCGCCGCTTCGATTGTGTCCGGAGCGGTCCCGGGATCAAACGGAACAGCCGGCACAGATGGACGCTGGACACCTGGATCAGCAGAAATCGAACCAGCCGGAGCTGGGCCAGTTGGAACCAGGCCAGCAGGACCAGGGGCAGCGGTTCCCGAGCCAGCCACGGCGGCGCCGGACCTGCCGGAACCCGCGGCGTCTGTGCCGGGCGCGGAGCGGGATGCCGCCTACCCCGCGGAGCGCGGCGGACCGGGGCACCCGGATGTCCACACCCCGGCAGCCCCGCCGACCCCGCCTTCGATCGGCTTGGTGGCGGCCACCAGGCCCGCCGGGCGGCGGAGCGGCGGGCGGCGGCGGACCAATGGTTCGCGGCGTGCTGCCCAGGGATATGCCGGCACTCTGCATGCGACCCCCAGCCGAGCGGTGATCACCGGCAGGGCTTTGCTTGCCGTCCTGGCCATGACGGTGCTTACCGTCGCCGTCGTTCTGGCAGCGGGCCGGGTGGGTGCTGCAGACCAGAACCGGTCCCCGCTTCATCCCGGACAGGTCACCGGAACACCGCCGCAGCCCATCAGTCCGCCCTAGGCGGTTTATGCGTGGGACCCGGAGTCTCGCATACTTAATCAATGACTTTCCCGGTGCTCAACATCTCCGACCGCTGCCCCTGCCTCAGCGGAGAGACCTATGGCGAATGCTGCCACCGGTTCCACCAAGGCAGCGTCCCCGCTCCGACGGCTGAAGCGCTGATGCGTTCGCGGTATTCCGCCTTTGTCACGGGGGACAGCAGCTACCTTCTCCGTACCTGGCATCCCAGTACCCGTCCGGCACGGCTGGACCTGGATCCGGACCGGATCTGGCGTCGTCTGGACATCCTCTCCACCTCCGCCGGCGGCCCCCTTGACTCCACCGGCATCGTCACCTTCGCGGCGCACTATCGGGAGGGCGGCGTGCCCGGAGTCCAGCGTGAACGCAGCAGTTTCCTCCGTGAAGCAGGCCGCTGGCTGTATGTCGAGGGTGAATAGCAGGCGCGCCCTCCCGGGCGGTACTCCAGCAAACCCAGCGAACCCGGCAGGCCTGGCACCAGCCGCCGGGTCTTTTGGTGCGATTGTTACGCGGGCAGATAATGGGGTTCTGCGGCCGCAGCCGCTGCCGCAGTTTCCACTGTTATAAGAGGTTTGCAATGTCTAACGGCACTACCCGGATGATGATCGCCGGACGCCTGAATGTCGAAACCGGAAAGTTCGCCCTGCAAGAAGTACCGGTGCCGGATCCCGGCCCCGGTTTCGTCCGGGTGAAGGTGGGTGCGGCGGGTGTCTGCCTCTCGGATGTCCACCTGATCCAGGGGCTGCTTCGCCCCAAGTTCCTGCAGGGCGATGAAGTTACCCTCGGCCATGAGGTGGCCGGGACCGTGGATCTTGCCGGGCCCGGTGTGACCTCCGTGGCGGCAGGGGACCGTGTGGTGGTCCAGGCAGGGTATGAGCACAATGGTGTGACTCTCACGATGGGTGTGGACTACGACGGCGGCTGGGCTGAGTATGTGGTGGTCCCTGCCGGCGTGCTGGTCCCGCTGGGCGATCTCATACCGTTCGATCAGGCATCGATCATCCCGGATGCCGTATCCACTCCGTGGGGAGCCATTTCCTCGACCGCAGACGTGCGCGCCGGCGAGTCGGTTGGCGTCTGGGGTATTGGCGGGCTGGGCGCACACGGTGTCCAGCTGCTGCGGCTGATCGGGGCCGCGCCGATTATCGCCGTCGATCCCCTCCCGGAGGCCCGTGAGCGGGCCCTGGCCTTCGGCGCCGATTTTGCCCTTGACCCCATGGCAGGGAACTTTGCCGAGTCAATGGCGGCCGCCACCGGTGGGCGCGGACTGGACGTCGCGCTGGACTTCGCCGGCGTCGATGCGGTCAGGACACAGGCCCTCGACTGCCTGGGACAGCGCGGACGGCTGGTCCTTGTGGGACTCAGCGGCAAGCCGATGACGATTCACGACAGCACAGAGTTTTCCTTCGCCCGCAAGCAGATCCGCGGCCACTACGGATCCGAGGCCCATCACGTGCCCCAGCTGGTGTCCCTGGCCCGGCTTGGGCGCCTGGACTTCGCCAAGTCAGTGAGTGCACGGATCCCGCTGGCCGCGGCTGAGCAGGCCGTGAAGTCCCTGGATGCCAAGGAAGGTAATCCGATCCGGCTGGTACTGATCCCGTAGGTTTTCGCCCGCGTGAGAGGAGGAGCCTTCCGTGCCTGCGGAAGGCTCCTCCTGTGCTGCCGCTCGTTTTACTCCGGAGGCGGCGTTTGGTTTCACACCTCCGAGTTGCCTAATATGCAATTTTTGATGTTTAGTAGTCACACTCGTATCGCAGTGATGCGATCCACACCCTGCCCGCCGTCCCGGGCACACAGCAAAAAGGAGGGCCAGGAATGGATCTGACCCGCGATGAGGTCCAAACCGCCGCCCAGCGCCTGGTGGCCGCGTTTGCCGCCACCGACACCGAGGCTTACTTTGATGCCTTTGCCGAAGACGCCACGTTCGTGTTTCACACAGAACCGGCCCGGCTGGAATCACGCGGCGAATACCGTGCGCTCTGGGAGAGCTGGACCGCGGAAGGCTGGGCTATCGAGTCCTGCATCAGCACGAATGTCCGGATCCAGCTCGCCGGTCCGTCCGCCATCTTCACGCATGACGTGCACACCGTAGCCGGCACACCCGGCGCCGCTGAAGAGACCCGGGAACGCGAAACCATCGTGTTCGCCCGCACAGCAGACGGCAGTGTCCTGGCCGTCCATGAGCACCTCTCCCCGGCACCCGCCGCCAGCGCTAATGAGGCGGAATGAGTGCAGTAACTCCGCGGGTCGCCCGGGTGGAACAACACGGCATTGAACCGATTCCCGCCCCGGACCGGACTTCCCGGCCGCGGGACCTATTCCGTCTCTCCTTTGGCGGGGCCAACACCTTCGCCACGGTGGTGCTGGGCTCCTTCCCCATTATCTTCGGCCTGTCCTTCCGCGATGCTCTGCTCGCCACGGTCCTTGGCCTGGTGGCCGGGGCACTGGTCCTGGCGCCGATGGCAGTCTTCGGTCCGACCAACGGAACCAACAACGCGGTCTCATCCTCCGCGCACCTTGGTGTTCACGGCCGCATCGTCGGTTCCTTCCTGTCGCTGCTGACAGCCTTCGCCTTCTTCTCGATCTCCGTCTGGAGCTCCGGCGATGCGCTGGTGGGCGGCGCCAACCGGTTGGTTGGCCTGCCGAACAACGTCTTCACGCTGAGCGCTGCCTACGCGGTCTTCGCCATCCTTATCCTTACCGTCTGCATCTACGGCTACCGGTTTATGCTGTGGGTCAACAAAATCGCAGTTGTCGCCGCTTCCGCGCTTTTCCTGCTGGGTATCGTGGCGTTCGCCGGAGCGTTCGATCCCTCCTACGCCGGGATCTTCGGACCCGGCGCGGATGCTGAAACTGCGGCCCTGTACTGGCCTTCCTTTATCGGTGCAGCGCTGATCGTTATGTCCAACCCGGTGTCCTTTGGCGCATTCCTGGGGGACTGGTCCCGGTATATCCCGGCAGAGACCCCCAAAATCCGGATCCTGGGAGCTGCCTTCCTGGCCCAGATGGCTACGCTGGTGCCGTTCCTCTTCGGCCTGGTCACGGCAACGATCATCGCCGTTCAGGCCCCGGCCTTCCTCGAAGGCTCCGACTATGTCGGCGGCCTGCTGGAAATTGCCCCCGCCTGGTACTTCCTGCCGGTCTGCCTGCTCGCACTGATCGGCGGTATGTCCACGGGCACCACCGCACTCTACGGAACAGGCCTGGACTTCTCCTCCGTGTTCACCCGGTTCTCCCGGGTCCAAGCCACCATCTTTATCGGTACCGTGGCGATCATCTTCATTTTCGTCGGCCGGTTTGCCTTCAACATCGTCCAGAGCATCTCCACCTTCGCCGTGCTGATCGTCACGTGCACCGCCCCGTGGATGATCATCATGATGGTCGGTTTTGTGACCCGCCGCGGCTGGTACGACTCCGATTCGCTGCAGGTCTTCAACCGCCGTCAGGTGGGAGGCCGGTACTGGTTCAATAACGGCTGGAACTGGCGGGCCATGAGTGTGTGGGGAATTGCCGCAGTCACGGGCCTGATGTTCGTCAACCTGCCGGGCCAGTTCGTCGGCCCGCTGGGGAACTTCGCGGCGGGTGTGGACCTCAGTATTCCGGTCTCGATCGGTCTGGCCGCGCTGCTCTATCCGCTGGTTCTGACTCTGTTCCCGGAACCCGCCGATGCGTATGGTCCCGATGGTCCGCGTTTTGTCCGCGCCTCGGCGCCGAAGAACACTCCGATCACTGCGGAGGACGCAGCGGAAGCAACGGTCGCTGCCTAACTCTCCGCGCATTCAGCACAGATCGGTTCGCTGTCCCTGCCGCACCCGTGATATTTCCGGGCGCAGCAGGGACAGCGCTGTATCCGGCGGTGTTAATACGGGGTGATCTCCCGTTTACGTGCCCGCAATGCAAGGTTCGTACGATCAGGTTCTGTCCCAGCCGGTTCAAACGCCTTGAGGTTCCCATGCCAACTGCGCTTACTCTGCCCACCACGTCTGTCCGCAGGAGCCTGTGGGGAATGGGCCTGACCATAGGGATGCTGCACCTGCTCGCCTGGGGCGGGTTCGCGCTGCTGGTCCTGCCGCACAGCTACCGGACCGGCGACGGCGGCGCAGTCTTCGGCGTCGGGCTGGCGGTGACTGCCTACCTGCTGGGCGTCCGGCACGCCTTCGACGCCGACCACATAGCCGCCATCGACAACACCACCCGCCGGCTCGCCGTTGGCCCAGCGAGGCCGGTCTCCACCGGGTTTTGGTTCGCGCTCGGCCACTCGACGATCGTGGTGGGGGCGGTGGCGCTGCTGGCCGCGGGTGTCAATGCGCTGGCCGGGCAGCTGTCAGAGGACGGTTCGGTGCTAAAGCAGGTTTCCGGGATCTGGGGTCCTGCGGTTTCCGGGACGTTCCTGCTGCTGATCGGGGCGGTCAACCTGGTTGCCCTGGCTGGAATCGTGCGGGTTTTCCGCCGGCTGCGGTCGGGGAGTTTCCAGGAAGAAGAGCTGGAGGCCGCGCTGGAGCAGCGCGGGTTTATCAGCCGGCTGCTGGGGCCCGTTGCCCGGCGCGTGGACCGGCCGTGGAAAATGTACCCGCTCGGCTTCCTGTTCGGTCTCGGCCTGGATACTGCGACCACCATCGGCCTCTTTGTGGTCGCCGGCGGCGCCGTGGTCCTGCTGCCCTGGTATGTGGTGATGGTCCTGCCGCTGCTTTTCACCTCCGGCATGGTGCTTTTCGATTCCCTGGACGGTGTGCTGATGGCAAGGGTCTATAAGTGGGCCTACGACGCCCCGGAGCGGAAGGTCTTCTACAACCTCGTGATCACTGCCGTCTCGGTGGCCGTGGCGTTCCTGGTTGGCGCTGCAGTCCTGGGCGGACTGTTCACCGAGCTCCTGGGGCTCCAGACCGGTCCCGTGGCCTGGATCGGCGGGCTGGACCTGGAGTACTTCGGGTTCGCCGTCGTCGGGATCTTCCTGACCGCCTGGGCCGCCGCAGCGGTCTATTGGAAAACCGCGCTGACCCGCTGACCCGCTGACCCGCTGACCCGCTGACTGCGCGGCCAGGAGCCGGTCCTCCACTGTTGCCAAGCCGGAGCACGGGAGTTAGGTTCCCCGCCATGTTGTGGCGAAACAAACCTGCCAGACGCCTGCTTGCAATTGTGGCGCTGGCCCCTGTCCTCGGATACCTCAAACGCATCGCCAGGACGGGCCTGTACGCCACTGCCCACGGGCAGGGACGGCTGGCGGCAGCGCAGCTGGCACCGGGACTTCCCTACGCAGAAACCCGGCGGCTCCCGGCGCGGACGCGCTGGTGACGCTGCTGGACGGCCTGGCCGAGGCGGCTGCGGAGACTATGGACACCGCTCCGGGGCCGGAGACGTCCCAGGGGCCCGACACGCCTCCCGGGCCAGAAACGCATCCGGAGGCGGATGGCCGAACGCAGACCACCCAGGCCCGGGGCGGCGCTACGCCGTAAGCAGGTCCCTCCAACGGCTGTACTCCGCCTGCACCAGCCGGTCGGCTTGATGGGCCGAATCAGTCAGCGCGCGTAAAACGGCACCGCTGGACGCAAGATCAAACCGGTGTACTGACGGGCTCATGTTGCTCCGGCTGGCGGTTCCCCGGCCAGCGTTGCCCCGGCCGGCGCGACCCGGACCGCCGTCGGGGCGCGCATCAGGTTGTGGCACCGGCACCGGCTGCCCCGGATGCCCCGGTTCCTCCGGCTGCACCGGCTGCCCCGGCTGCCCCGGCTCCACCGCCTGCCCCAGCGGTACCTGCCGCCCCGGGCCCGGCTCCGGCAACGGCCGCCAACCGGCCGCCGTCGCGCTGGCCAGGACCTTTGAGGTGCCCAACACACCGACGGCCGCCAACCGGCCGCCCGTAAGGTCCAGGTCCTCGTACAGGACGTCACCGTCCGGTCCGGACAGCCGGGTCACGCTGCGCAGCGCGCCCCCGGCCTCACCCGAGCGGCCCAGCACCAGGGTCTCCCGCAGCAGCACCCGGGATCCGGTGCCCAGCCGCATGCGGGTTTGGCGGAGGACGTTGGAACCGCCGGCCGCCACAAAGGGAGCACTGTCCCAGATCAGAGCGGCCCCTTCGCCCAGGACAGCGTCCAGCGACCAGCGCGAGGCAACCCCTTCGGCGTCGTAAGCCACCATTCCGGCAGGTTCGATCACTTCGAGCGTGACCCCCGGACCGATCGTGAGTTCAATCCGGACGTCATCGCCGCCCAGCAGCATCATATGGATCCCGATCAGGGCAACGCGGAGGTGCGGATTCCCGTTGCCCGGCCGGCGAAGCGGGACGCTCACCGGCCGCGGTGCCAGATAGAGTCCCTGATCCAGCACGGAAAACCGGGCGCTGGAACCTGCCCGCTCCACGGCAATCCGGGTGGGCCGGGGGCTGCTGCCGTCCGTGGCACGGCGGAGAGGGTCAGTGACGGTGGACAGCGTCCGGCTCCTCATCATGGCTGTGGATGAAACCGCCGTCCTCGTCGGCGTGGAAGTGCGGCGCCATGGGTCCGGGGTCCTGCGGGGTGTGGGAACCTGCCCGGTGCTGGGCGACCATCCAACGTACCCAGGCGCTGAGCTCATCGATTGTTTCCTGGCGTTTACGGGACAGAGCCAGAACCGGCCCGCCCTCCCGTGCCGCGGTGGCATCAGCCACCATCTGGTCCACATCCACGTCAACGTGCGGGGCGAGGTCGATCTTATTGATCACCAACAGGTCCGCGCGGGCGATGCCGGGTCCGCCCTTGCGTGCCACGTCGCCGCCGCCGGCAACGTCGAGCACAAAGACCTGGGCGTCCACCAGCGCGGGGGAGAAGGTGGCGGTGAGGTTGTCGCCGCCGCTTTCCACCAGGACCAGGTCCAGCGGTGCGAAGTCGGCTTCGAGGTCCTCAACGGCCAGGAGGTTGGTGGTGACGTCGTCACGGATGGCGGTGTGCGGGCAGGCCCCGGTTTCCACTGCGCGGATCCGTTCCGCCGGCAGGACACCGGCAGAGCGCAGGAACCGGGCGTCCTCATCCGTATAAATGTCATTGGTGATCACGCCGATGTTCAGTTCTCCGGACATCGCGCGGCACACCGTGGCGATCAGCGAGCTTTTACCGGTGCCAACTGGCCCGGCAACACCCAGGCGCAGGGAGCGGGTGGACGGGGGTGTGGTGTTTTCAGGCAACGAACAGCCTCCTTGTTCTAGTGGTGTGGTCCTCGGCCCAGTGCTCCATCCAGGGAGCACTGAGGGCTGGCAGGTCTTCGAGTCCGCGGGCGGCCAGTGCCGCCTCGGCAACGGCGTCCATTTCGCTCTCGGCGGCGAGGATCCAGCCCGCCGCGGTCATGGGATCGATCGGCAGCAGCTTCAGTGCCGCGCCGACCACGGACTGGGCGTCGTCGTAGCAGCAGAGCCGGGCCAGCGGCCCCTCTGCCATCCCGAGGGCTGCAGCGGTCACCCCGAGTGCCACCGGCCGGGTGGGTTTTGGCACGGTCTGCTGCAGGAGCACGACGGCGGGATCCCCGGCTTTGAGCGTGGCGGCCAGGCGCAGCATCCCGCGGCCGAGCCGGCGCGAAGCATCGCGTTGGGCAGCAGATGGAGTGCGTGCGTCGAGGGCCGCTTCCAGCTCGGTGAACCCGGGAATGTCAGCTGCCGTCCCGGGTGCACTCGAAGCGTCGGTGCCGGGACCGGTGCTGGCGTCCTGTCCCCGGCTCCCGGCCGGGAAACGGTGCCGGAGCGCCTGTGCCGTCCGGAACGCCAGGACGGCGGCGCACGCTTCCATCCGCACCACGGTGGACAGCCGCGAGACCAGATAGGGGTACACGCCGTCGACCCCCAGACCGCAGAGGACGGCGGGTTCCAGACCGGCGGAGTGTGAGTAGGCACCGGACGGCAGCCGGGAATCCGCCAGCAGAAACCCGGCCAGGGCCGAACCCGCATCAGACATCATGCACCGCCTAGAACAGCGTGTAGCGCTGGGTCAGGGGGAGCTCGGAGACCGGTGCCGGCTGGATGACCTGGCCGTCGATGCTGACCAGGAACGTCTCCGGACTCACCTGGATGTCCGGCAGGGCGGTGTTGTTCGGCAGGGATGCCTTGGTCACGCCGCGGGTGGAGCCGATCGCGGTCAGGGAACGGGTCAGTCCCAGCCGCTCTGCCAGGCCGTCCTCGAGCGCCGCCGGGGCGACGAACGACGTCGAGAGGTGCGGTGCCGAGGACGCGGTTCCGGCGAGCGCCTCGCGCATCCAGACCGGCTGCGGGGTGGGCAGGGAAGCGTTCGGGTCCCCCATCTGTCCCGCGACGATTGCTCCGCCCTTGATCACGATGGACGGGCGGATGCCGAAGAAGGCCGGGTTCCACAGCACCAGATCTGCCAGCTTGCCCACCTCGATGGAACCGACTTCCGCGTCGATGCCGTGTGCCACGGCCGGGCAGATCGTGTACTTGGCGATGTAGCGCCGGACGCGTTCGTTGTCTGCCGGCAGCGCCGAGTCGGAGGGACCCATGTAGTTCTTCATTACGTGGGCCACCTGCCAGGTACGGGTGATGGTTTCACCGATCCGGCCCATGGCCTGTGCATCCGAAGAGGTGATGGACATGGCTCCGAGGTCCTGGAGCACGTCTTCGGCCATCATGGTGTTGGCCCGGATCCGGGATTCGGCGAAAGCCAGGTCCTCGGGGATCCGCGGGTTCAAATGATGGCAGACCATCAGCATGTCCAGATGTTCGGCCACCGTGTTGACGGTGAACGGCAGGGTGGGATTGGTCGACGCCGGCAGCACGTTGGCGGCCGCCGCTGCGGTGATGATGTCCGGGGCATGGCCGCCGCCGGCACCTTCAGCGTGGAAGATGTGGATGCCGCGGCCCTTGATGGCCGCGAGGGTGTCCTGGACGTACCCGGCCTCATTCAGCGAGTCGGCGTGCAGGGCCACCTGAACGCCCCAGCGGTCCGCGGCCGTGAGGGCGGCATCGATTGCCGCCGGAGTGGATCCCCAGTCCTCGTGCACCTTGTATCCGGCAGCACCGGCAAGTGCCTGTTCCGCCAGGGCGGCCTGGCTGACGGTGTTGCCCTTGCCGTAGAGCAGAAAATTCAGGGGCAGCGTGTCAAGGGCCCGGTGCATCACCTGCAGGTTCCAGGGACCCGGGGTCGCGGTGGTGGCCTTGGACCCCTCGGCGGGTCCGGTGCCGCCGCCGCCCACCGTGGTGATGCCGGAGGCCAGTGCCTCACGCAGCGCGTCGCTGCCGAGCAGATGCACATGTGTATCGATCCCGCCGGCAGTGAGGATCTTCCCCTCCCCGGCGACCACTTCGGTGCCGGGACCAATCACCAGGGCAGGGTCCACCCCGTCCATGATGTCCGGGTTGCCGGACTTCCCGATCCCGGCGATCCGGCCATTCTTCACCCCCACGTCGGCGCGGACGATTCCCCAGTGGTCAACGATTACGACGTTGGTGATGATCAGGTCCGGTGCTCCACCGGCCGAGGACCGGGTGGACTGGGCCATGGATTCCCGGATGTTCTTGCCGCCGCCGAAGACCGATTCGTCCCCGCCGAACGTGTAGTCCTGTTCCGGACTGATCCAGAGGTCGGTGTCCGCAAGCCGGATCTGGTCTCCGACGGTGGGTCCGTAGAGGTGGGCGTATTCGTGCCGGCTGACCTGCATGTTTAGGCTCCTTCCACGGAAGGACGGATCCGGAGCCCGGGGACGGCCCCGCTGCCGGCGAGTTTGACCAGCAGCACGTCGCGGGAGGCGCCGGGCTCAAAACGGACAGCCGTTCCGGCCGGAACTCCCAGCCGGTAGCCTGCCGACGCTTCCCGGTCGAAGGACAGGGCGGAATTGACGTCCGCGAAGTGGAAGTGCGAGCCCACCTGGATGGGCCGGTCGCCGTCGTTCACTACCACCAGCGTCCGGGATTCGCGGCCCGCGTTGATTTCCAGGGAGCCGTGCGCAGTCCGGATTTCACCGGGGATCAGGGGCCCGGTCATGAGATCGGGTCCGTGATGGTGACGAGCTTGCGTCCGTCCGGGAACGTGGCTTCGATCTGCAGCTCCGGAATCATCTCTGGAACGCCCTCCATCACTTCCGCGCGGGACAGCACGCTGCGCCCTTTGCTCATCAGATCCGCCACCAGCCCGCCTTCACGGGCGCGCTCCATCACCCAGCAGGAGAGCAATGCAACCGCTTCCGGGTAATTGAGCCGCACCCCGCGGTCGCGGCGGTCGCGGGCAACCAGTCCGGCAACGCTCAGCAGGAGTTTTTCCGTGTCTGACGGCGTAAGAAACATGTGGGAAGTCTTCCACCGGCATGTTTCTTAGTTTTCGCCGCTGTGTTTCCGGGACGTTGCGGTTTGGCGGACGGGTTAATGGCGGGACGGATTAATGACGGGACGCACTGTACCGGGACGCTGTGTCTCGGGGGCGGAAGCTACTTGCCCTTGCCCTTGCCCTTGTCCTTGGAATGGGAGTGCGAGCGCGAGTCCTTGGCATCCTTAGCGGCCTTCACCACGGCGGCTGCGGCAGCCGTCTTCACCGGGGTGGGGACCTTAACAACCTTGACCTTGGTCTTGTTCTTGGTGTCCAGGATCAGTGCCGCGGCGATGCCCGCCAGCCAGATGTCCTTTGCGAACGGAACGCCGGCGCTGCTCGGCCGGAATCCGTCGTCCTCGGTGAAATCAGGAGTCTTCAGGTACATGGTGACCATTCCGCCGGAAAATACTCCCAGCGCCAGGCCGGCCAGCCTGCTGGGCACAAACGGTGTCAGCAGGAAGAGCCCAAGCGTGATCTCGGCCGCGCTGAGCAGCTTGCCGAAGCGCACCGGTTCCAGGTCCAGGACCTGGGGAAAGGCGTTTCCGGCCAGGTGCTGCAGCCCGGCTGCGGCATCAGCATCCAGGTTGCGCTTGTTCAGCCCGGAATTGAGGATGTAGGCGCCGGTGGTGAGCCGCAGCGGAATATGGCTGAGTTTCATGGTGGTTCCTTACGGTATCGGCGGGTTCACGCACGAGCCTACGGCCGGGCTCCGGCCGATACCAGAGGATGGAACAAAAACCTGAAGCCCCGGCTGGGTTCCGGGCGGGGGCTGCTTGAATCAGGCTTGAACAACAGGTGGCCGGACTATGCACATTGGGTGCCGGAGCGAACACACCGCCGTAAAGTTACCTCGATCACTATATTTCTGCTTTGATTAAGCCGGTACCGAGCATACGAATCCCCCGACGACACTAGAGACCACCGGACGACACTAGAAGGTCAACAATGGATTACCTCCCGGCCGAACACCCCCGGCCGCGACACTTCATCCTTCACCTCAGTGATACTCATCTGCTGGCCGGTCCCGGCCCGCTCTACGGGACTGTGGACAGCCGGGCGAAGCTCCTGTCCCTTTTCGAAAGGCTGGAGGCGGCGGAGCGCCGGCCCGAAGCGATAGTTTTCACCGGGGACCTCACCGATAAAGGTGAGGCGGCTGCGTATGACTCCCTGCGGGCAATCGTGGAACCTGCCGCGGAGCGGATGGGGGCCCGGGTGATCTGGGTGATGGGCAACCACGACCGCCGGGACACCTTCAAGGAGCGGCTGCTGGACGAGGCACCTGACATGGCGCCCATGGACCGGGTGTATGACGTCAATGGTCTGCGCATCGTCACACTGGATTCCACGGTCCCCGGGTTCCACCACGGCGAACTCAGCGGAACCCAGCTGGCCTGGCTGCGCTCCGTCCTGGCCGCTCCGACGCCGGAGGGAACCATTCTGGCGCTGCACCACCCGCCCGTGCCCAGCGTCCAGGACCTTAGCGTTCTCGTAGAGCTTCGCGGCCAGCGCGCCCTGGCTGCGGCACTTGAAGGAACAGACGTCCGGGCCATCATCGCCGGCCACCTGCACTATTCCACGTTCAGCACCTTCGCGGGCATACCGGTGTCCGTTGCCTCCGCGACCTGTTACACGCAGGATCTTGCGACGCCGGGAACCCGGGGACAGGACGCCGGGCAGGGGTTCAACATGATCCACGTGTATGAGGATTCCGTGGTCCACTCGGTGGTGCCCCTTGAGGAGCAGGAAACCGTGGGGGAGCGGGTCGACGAGACGGAGACCCGGCGCCGGCTCGAGGCGGCTGGTGTCCGCATCCTCGACGCCCGGAGCATGAGCCACGCCTGAGCGCAGCGGTGCTCAGTCCCGGCCGGGTTCCGGACCGAGATTGAAGAACCGCCCGGAGATGCTCGTCGGAGTCAGCTCCACATAATGGTGCTTTTCGGTCCGGACCCACGGGCGCAGGGGGAGCTGCTCGGCAGCCTCGATTTCAGCGGACAGCTCCAGTTCCCTGGTGGTGCCGTGCATAACAACGGACCATGCCTCATCGCTGTAGATTCCGTCCACCTCGAACGCGACCTGTGAGTTGACGGTCAGCTCCGCCAGTTTTGTGCCGGGCGCAGTCCGGAAGAGCAGCACGCCGTCGTGCGCGAAATAGTTCACCGGGAAAATGTCCGGCTGGTTGCCCACGCTCAGCGCGAGCCGGCCATGGAAGGTTTTCTCGACAAACCTCCAGGATTCTTCAGCCGTGAGTTCGACAACGGGCGGCTTTTCTTCGCTAGTCATGCCCCAAGTGTGCCAAGCGTGGCGGACAGCCGCCACCGGCGGGCTCCCGGCACGGATTTGGCTGGGGCTTAGCCGGGCTAGACGGGGGTGACGTACGCTCCGGAAATGCCGCCGTCGACCATAAAGGTGGACGCCGTAATGAAGGAAGAATCGTCGCTGGCCAGGAAAGCGACGGCGCCGGCGAGCTCTTCCGGTTCCGCAAACCGCCCGAGCGGGACGTGCACCAGCCGGCGTGCGGCCCGTTCGGGGTCCGCGGCGAACAGCTCGCGCAGCAGGGGAGTGTTGACCGGTCCCGGGCACAGGGCGTTCACGCGGACGCCCTGGCGGGCAAACTCCACGCCCAGTTCCCGGCTCATGGACAGCACCCCGCCCTTGGAGGCGCTGTAGGAGATCTGCGAGGTTGCCGCTCCCATCACGGCGACGAAGGACGCGGTATTGATGATGGAGCCCTTGCCCTGCGCCAGCATGTGCGGGAGGGCGAACTTGCAGCAGTGGAACACGGATGTCAGGTTCACCTCCTGTACCTTGCGCCAGGCGTCGATGCCGGTTGCCAGGATGGAGGCGTCCTCCGGCGGAGAAATGCCGGCGTTGTTGAACGCGATGTCCACGCGGCCGTAGGTTTCCCGGGTGATCTCATAGAGCCGCCGGACCTCCTCCTCGACCGTGACGTCCACCGGGACGAAGAGGCCGCCGACGTCGTCGGCAGCAGCCTTGCCCGCAACCGGGTCAATGTCCGCGACGACGACGTGCGCGCCCTCCGCGGCGAGCCGCCGGGCACTGGCCAGCCCGATTCCGCTGCCCCCGCCGGTGACGACGGCGGTGCGGCCGGCGAGCCGCTGCGAGAGCGATTGTGAGACCACGTCTGGCATGGGGTTCCTTCCTTGGGGGCCGCTACCGGCCCGTGGCGATGAAAACGTTCTTGGTTTCGGTAAACGCGTCCAGTGCATCGGGGCCCAGTTCCCGCCCCAGGCCCGAGTGTTTAAAACCGCCGAACGGGGTCCAGTACCGCACCGAGGAATGCGAATTGACGGACAGGTTGCCGGCCTCCACCCCGCGGGCGGTGCGCAGGGCCCGGCCAAGGTCACTGGTCCAGATGGACCCGGAGAGTCCGTAGGCCGAGTCGTTGGCGATCCGGATGGCGTCCGCTTCGTCCCGGAAGGGGACGACGGCGAGCACCGGACCGAATATCTCCTCCCGCAGGGCCGGACTTCCCGGGGCCGGGGCCAGTACCGTTGGCGGGAACCAGAAGCCCGGCCCGTCCGGTGCTCTGCCCTGGAAGACGACGTCGTCCGCGGTCACGTAGCCGGCCACCCGGTCGCGCTGTGCCGCGGAAATGAGCGGGCCCATGGCGGTGTCCGCCTGCCGCGGGTCACCGGCGGCAAGTCCGGTGACCTGCGGTTCGAGCAGTTCCAGGAACCGTTCGTAGACGTTGGCCTGGACCAGGACCCGCGAGCGGGCGCAGCAGTCCTGCCCGGCGTTGTCGAACGCCCCGCCGGGTGCAGCAGCGGCTGCCGCCTCGAGATCGGCGTCGTCGAAAATGATGTTTGCGCTCTTGCCGCCCAGCTCCAGGGTGACCCGTTTCAGCTGCGCGGAGCACCCGGCCATAATCTGCCGGCCCACCTCCGTGGAACCGGTGAACACGACTTTGCGGACAGCCGGGTGGGCGATGAAGCGCTCGCCGATCACTGGTCCCTTGCCCGGCAGTACCTGCAGGACTCCCTCCGGAAGCCCGGCTTCCAGGGCCAGTTCAGCCAGACGCAGCGCGGTCAGCGGGGTGAGTTCCGCGGGTTTGAGCACCACGGTGTTTCCCGCTGCCAGTGCCGGCGCGAACCCCCAGGCGGCGATTGGCATCGGAAAGTTCCAGGGCACAATGATCCCGGTGACGCCGAGCGGTTCGTGGAAGGTGATGTCTACTCCGCCGTCCACCGGGATCTGGGCACCGGTGTGCCGTTCGGGCGCTCCGGCGTAATAGGCGAGGACATCCCGGACGTTGCCGGCTTCCCAGCGGGCATCGCTGAGGGTATGCCCCGCGTTGGCCACTTCCAGCGCCGCAAGGTTCTCCAGGTCGGCGTCGACGGCGGCGGCGAACCGGCGCAGCAGTGCGGCACGCTGCGAGGGACCGGTATGCCGCCATGTCTCGAAGGTGCGCGCTGCCAAAGCGATGGCCGCGTCAACCTCCGCCGGGCCCAAAGGCTCGACGACGGTGATGGCCTCTCCCGTGGCCGGGTTGAGGATGGGGGTGCTCATCAGCGGGCTCCTTTGTGGTCAGCGGCGCCGGTGTCCGGGCGCACGGTTTCCCGGCGGAGCGCACTGCGCTCGCTGTGGATTCCGGCTCCGCTGCGTGAGGCGCAGGCATTCCGCTCGGTGCGCACCCCGGGTCCGCTGCGTCCGGTACCTATCCGGGACGCCGCGGCGATGAGGCCTTCGAACAGGCGCAGATCCGCGGGGTTCTGTTCCGGGTGGAACTGGACCCCCAGGACCCAGCCTCCGCCGGCTGCTTCGATCGCCTCCACCGTGCCAACGGGTGCCTGTGCCGTGACCCGCAGCCCGTGTCCGAGTTCTGCAATGCCCTGGTGGTGATAGCAGGGAGCGCTGGCCTCCGGACCCAGCAGCGAGCCGATGATGCTGTCCGGAGCGGTGCTGAAACGAACCTCGCCGAATACTCCCGGCGAGGGCTGATAGTTCGCTTCGGGCCGGACATCCGGCAAATGCTGGATCAGTGTTCCGCCCAGTGCCACGTTCAGGATCTGCGCGCCGCGGCAGACAGCCAGCAGGGGCAGCTCCTTGGCCAGCGCAGCCTTGGTCAGCGCCAGATCATGGACATCCCGCAGCGGTTGGCTGAGCGTGAGCGGATGGGCGTTATGACCGTAGAGGGCTGGATCCACATCGGGGCCCCCGGCCGTCACGAGTCCGTCCAGGGCATCGAGGACGGAGGTCTCGGTGCCGACCGGCGGCAGGAGGACCGGGCTGCCGCCGGCCGCGGTCACGGCCTCAACGTACGTTCCGGGGATCAGGGCGGCGGTGCCCTCCCAGACACCCCAGGCTGCCGGCTGATAGTAGGTTGTGATCCCGATCAGCGGCCGGCCCGCATCCGGCCGGCCCGCGCGGGTACGCCCGCCGCCGGGGAGGTCAGAGCCGCTCGAAACCACGCTTGCGCTCCCAATCGGTGACGGCCGCGTCGAAAGCCGCCAGCTCGACGTCGGCCGCATGCACGTAGTGGGTGAGGACCTCGTCGCCGAAGGCCTTGCGGGCGATTTCGCTGCTGGCCAGCAGGTCCCGTGAGGCCCGGAGCGTGGTGGGGAGGCGGTCGGCTCCGGTGGTGTAGGCGTTGCCGGCGGTGACCGGTTCGAGCGGCAGCCGGTTTTCCAGCCCGTGGATGGCTGCGGCGATCAGCGCCGCGGCAGCGAGGTAGGGGTTCAGATCGCCGCCGCCCACCCGGTTTTCGGTGCGGAGACCGCTGCCGTGCCCGACGACGCGGAGGGCGCAGCTGCGGTTATCCAGTCCCCAGGCGATGGCGGTGGGAGCGAAGCTGCCCTCCACAAAACGTTTGTAGGAGTTGACGTTCGGGGCCAGGAAGTAGGTGAGTTCCTTCAGGGCAGCGAGCTGTCCGGCGATGAAGTGTTCCATCACCGGGCTGAAGCCGTGTTCTCCATCGCCAGGGAGCACCGGGTTGCCGTCGAGGTCCCGCAGGCTGAAGTGGATATGGCAGGAATTGCCCTCGCGCTCATTAAACTTCGACATAAACGTGAGGCTTTTGCCCTGCTGATCCGCGATCTCCTTGGCACCGGTCTTGTAGAAGGAGTGGTTGTCGCAGGTGCGCAGGGCCTCATCGAACCGGAAGGTGACTTCCTGCTGGCCGTAGTTGCACTCGCCCTTGGACGATTCAACGATCATGCCGGCGCCTTCCATCCCGGTGCGGATCGCCCGCAGCACCGGTTCCAGCCGGGAAGTGGCCAGCAGCGAGTAGTCAACGTTGTAGCGGCTGGAGGCCTGCATACCGCTGTACCCGGTGTCCCAGGCACTCGAATAGCTGTCGTCGAAGAGGATGAACTCCAGCTCGGTGCCCATGTAGGCGCGGTACCCCAGCTCCTGCAGCCGGTCCAGCTGGCGGCGGAGGATCTGCCGGGGCGAGGGGGCCAGCGCTGACCCGTCGGTCCGCAGGACATCGCACTGCACAATCGCCGTTCCGGGCAGCCAGGGCACCAGGCGCAGCGTATCCATGTCCGGACGCATCACCAGGTCCCCGTAGCCGTTCTCCCAGGACGAGGACGCATACCCCTCGATGGTGTTCATGTCCACGTCGACGGCCAGCAGGTAGTTGCAGCCTTCTGCGCCGTGCGGGTACACGTCCTCCAGGAAGGACCTGGCGCCGCAGCGTTTACCTTGCAGCCGGCCGAGGTGATCGGTAATGGCGACGATCACCGTGTCGATGCTGCCGGCTGCCGTGCGTTCGCGCAGCTCGTCGAGGCCCAGGCCGTTGGGATATTGCTGCTCCATGCTGTCCACGCTCCGAGGTTGTAGTGCCGGTGCTAGCGGATTTCCTTTTCTGCTTCGCTGATCTGGGCGAACTCTTCTTCCGGTGCGCTGGCCACCAGGTGGTGCCGGCTGTAGAACCAGAAGTAGGCCAGGGCTGCGACGAAAATGCCAGCGGTGATGGAGGCAGCCAGGACATCCACCACAAAGGTGGCGATCACCGCCACCACCGCCAGGACCAGCGCGACGCCGGTGGTCACGGCCCCGCCCGGCGTACGGTATCCACGCGGCAGGTTGGGCTCGCGGCGCCGCAGGACGATGTGCGAAAGGTTCAGCAGCACGTAGGAGACCGTGGCGCCGAAGACCGCGATGTTGATCAGCAGTCCGCCGTCGCGGGTCAGGGCCGCGAGCAGGAAGCCGATGGTGCCCGGGACGATCAGCGCCACGTAGGGGGTGCGCCAGCGGGTGGTCAATGACATCCAGCGGGGAAGATAACCGGCCCGGGACAGGGCGAAGAGCTGGCGGGAGTAGGCATAGACGATTGAGAAGAAGCTGGCCACCAGTCCGGCGAGTCCGGCATAGTTCACGAAATCCGCCAGCAGCGTGTTCCCGCCGTAGGCGATGCGCAGCGCTTCGGGCAGCGGGTTGTCGGAGGTGCTCATGGCTTCGGCACCGGCAGCCCCGGGGACCAGGACCAGCATCAGGGCGCCGAAGACCAGAAGCATGGCCATCGCCGCGATGATGCCGCGGGGCATGTCCTTCTTGGGGTTCGCTGTTTCCTCGGCCGCCAGTGGTACGCCTTCGATGGCAAGGAAGAACCAGATGCCGTAGACCAGCGCAGCCAGCGCTCCGGCGATGCCCATGGGCAGGAAGGAGCTGGCCCCGGCCGCGTCGGAGGGGACGATGTCGAAGAGGTTGGCGGCATCGAATTTGGGGACCAGTCCGACGACGGTGGCAACCAGTGCCAGGACCGCGATGGCGGTGATGGCGAACATCAGCTTCAGGGCTTCGCCCACGCCGCGGATGTGGATGCCGATGAAGATGGCATAGGTGACCAGGTAAACGGGCCAGGAGTTGGTCAGCCCAAAGAGGCCCAGAGCTTCGATGTATCCGCCGATGAAGGTGGCGATCGCTGCGGGGGCCACAGCGTACTCGATCAGTACCGCCATTCCCGTGGCAAAGCCGCCCAGGGGGCCGAGTGCCCTGCGGGCAAACCCGTAGCCGGCTCCCGCCGTCGGGAGGGTGGAGGAGAGTTCTGCCAGGCCGAACACCATGCAGGTGTACATGATGCCCATCAGCACAAAGGCGATCAGCAGCCCGCCCCAGCCGCCCTGGGCCAGTCCGAGGTTCCAGCCGGAGAAGTCCCCGGAGATAACGTAGGCCACGCCCAGGCCGGCGAGCAGGATCCAGCCTGCTGCACCGCGCTTGAGCTGGCGGTGGCTCATGTAGCTTGCGTCGACCTTGGTGTAGTCGACCCGGGATTTAGCCATGCCGTTTTTCCTTCGAGGGCCGGGTGCCGTGCAGGGAAAGAGCATCACCGCGGCAGCCGCGGCGCAATGGACTAATTTCAGTCCATGGAAAGGTGGGGCTTAGTCTGACGTCCGGGCAGGGTGCTCGTCAATAGCCCGTTGAAATCTTTTTATTGGCCCGTTTCCAGTCAATTGCAGGGCGGCGAGGCTACACTCGCGGGATGGAACAGCTGCAGTTCGAGTCCGGGGTGCTGGCGCCGCCGCCCGTCCGGCGCGGCAACGCCTTCGAAGAGACCATCCAACGGCTGCTCCAGGGGCTCAAGCTGGGTATCTACGCCGCCGGAACCCGCTTGCCGCCTGAGCGGGAACTGGCCGCGCAGCTGGGGGTGTCCAGGGCGACCCTCCGAGACGCGCTCGCGGAACTCCAGGCAGCGGGCTACCTGCAGTCCCGGCGCGGCCGGTACGGCGGAACGTTCGCGGCTCCGGTCCTCCCGGAACCTGCCGTGCAGACGCTCGGCAGCGGGACAGAGGATGTCGAGGACGTGCTGCTGTTCCGGAGCATCGTTGAACCGGCGGCGGCCAGGCTGGCGGCGCAGGCCACCCTGACACCGGCAGCCAGATCCCATCTGCTGGCTGCGCTCGCCGAAGTGGATGAGGCGAACACGGATACTTTCCGCCCCAAGGACGCCCGGTTTCATATTGCGGTCGCGGAGCTGTCCGGTTCGCCGCGCCTGGTGGCTGCCGTCGCCGACGTGCGGGCACAGACCAGCGACCTGCTGGACCGGATCCCGCTGCTGCAAAGGAACCTGGACCATTCGCAGGCCCAGCACCGCGAACTTGCCGGAGCCATCCTGAAGGGCGATGCCGATGCGGCTGAAGCCGCCGCTGCCGTTCATCTGGAGGGAACTGCCCGCCTGCTCCGCGGCTTCCTGACCTAGTTTTTCCCGGGATGCTGACCTAGCTTGCCGGGGATGCTGATCCGCGCTGCCCACCGATCCTGCACACCCTGCATCATGCCCGGCTGGCGGAGCTTCCTGCCCACAGGAACGGCGGCCGGGAACCTGCCCAGCCGCCGCCGTCGTACTGTGTGTCCTAGTTCTCCCAGGGTGCCTTGATGGGGAAGTACTTCTCCAGGAATTCCGTCACCCGGGCGGTGCGTTCCTCGGTGGATACTTCGGGGAAGGATCCGTCGTTCAGGCAGAAGAGGTCCTTGTTGCGTTTCTCCAGCAGCCGGTCCATGGATTTGAGCCCACGGTAGGAGGTGGTGTCCACGTACTTCACCTTGGCGGTTTCCTGCGTGACAGCGCGACCGGTCAGCAGTGCGTAGTAGTGGTAAAGCGAGTTCGTGACGGAGATGTTGTCCTTCGCACGGAACCTGCTGGCCGCCGTTGCCGCGAATTCTTCGGGGAAGACGGCTTCCATCTCCACCAGCACGCTCTTGCGCAGCGGTGCAGCCGTGTGTTCCAGATGCCGGGTGGTGATGCGGCCGAACCGCTCCCAGAGCAGGTGCCGGTTGACCCGGGCTGCGTTCTCGAAGCCGCTGCGTTCGGGATCGTTGGCGCCCAGCCCGATGCGGGTGTTCGCTTCGATGAACTTGGTGATGCCGCCCGGAGAGAAGAACAGGTCCGGTCCCACCGGACGGCCGAAGAACATGTCGTCATTGGAGTAGAGGAAGTGCTCGGACAGCCCGGGGATGTGCTGGAGCTGGGATTCCACGGCCTGTGAGTTGAAGGTCGGCAGCACGGACGGGTCGCGGAAATGCTCTGCGGCCGGCACGAAGGTCACCGAGGGGTGGTCGGCCAGCCAGTCGGGACGCGGGGAATCCGAGGCGATGAAAATGCGCCGGATCCAGGGCGCGAACATGTACACGGAGCGCAGCGCGTATTTCAGTTCATTGATCTGCCGGTAGCGGGCTTCATGGTCATCCCCCTCGCCGACGACGGCGTCCTGCATCAGGGCGGCGCGGCGGGCCAGGTATTCCGGTGAGCTGCCGTCCACCCAGGAGAAAACGAGGTCCACGTCGAAGCGGATGTCCGTGGCATGGTCGGCAAACATGTTCTCGATGGTCGGCCAGGTCAGACCGTGCTTGTCCACGCTGCCGCGGATTACCTCGGAGGCGGGCAGGGTGCGCCGGGTCAGGGAGTTCTCCACCGGGAGCGTGATTTCCGTGTCGCCGAGCTCCCAGAGTTCCACCTGCACGCCGGCGGACGGGCCGAAGACCAGGTTGGTGCCGCTGGTCCCGCGCGGGCGGAACAATCTGATGATGCGGTTTTTGTGGTGCGGTGAGAGCTCTCCGTCTGCGATCAGCAGGGTGCGCGACTTCTCGGTGTCCACGCTGCGGGAGTAGAACGGTTCATCCCGGCAGGCGTCCACGAGTGCGCGGCGGAGCTCTTCGCGGAGCCGGAGGTCGATCGCAATGACCGGGCGCTGGTCGTTTCCGCGGACCAGCAGGTAGTCGATCCCCGCGCCGTCCAGCACACGGCGGACGAACAGCAGGTCCTCCACCATCGCCTGGTGCGGGGTGAGTCCGGTGTCCATCAGGGTCAGGCGGCCCTTGATCTTCTGGACATTGGGGCGGTGCTCCACCCGTTCGATGACGGCCAGGGATGCGGTCTGCAGGTCTTCGGGCTCACTCCCGTCTTCAGGAGTGCCAAAGTACACGTCGTGTTCGGCGGAGATATCGGTAATGGGAGCCTCCAAAAAGGGTCAGGCACAAGGCAGGTAAATGTGGGTGTGTGCGACGCTGCACGCGTACTGGGCAACCGCAGATGCACCGGGCCGGTTGAGGCCGAACGGGTGCGTAGAACTGCGGAATGCTATGGGTGGCACTGCCGGGGCTGCGTAGCATGGTTGCTGAACACGCGGAAACCTCCGGGAGCCGATGTGAGCTACCGTAACACCCTGATTGCGGCGGGAATAATGGGCAGCCTTTGCCTGCCGTCCTGCGCGGTGTCCCAGGCGCCGGACGCCGCTCCGGAGAATGCACCTCCAGACTGGACAACCCATACCGTTGCGGCTGCTGACCTGCAGTTTCGATACCGCACCGACTGGTCCGTGGAGGAAGTTGCGGCCCTGGCAAATGACTCCGCCGGTGGGGTGTCCCTGCGGGTGCACGACGCCGGCGGCCAGGCGGACTTTCTGCTTTTGGGCGGGTGATTTCGGTGGCGCCCTGTGGATAAGTCAGTATGCTTTGCGGCAGTTTGAGTAGCATCTACCGCACTGGTCCTGATGGCTTACCTGGGGGTCTTACATGTTTAGTCTCGTTGAGCGTCGCCGTCGTGTTGCGGGTGCTGATGCCGATGCGGGTGCCCGGTTCCGCCGATCTGCTGGCGGATGGCTTGCTGCTGCCGTGGCGGGTGCGTTGTTGCTGTCTGGGTGTTCCGGGTCGGGGGAGGCGGATGCGGATGCTGCTGAGACTCCGAGTGCGAGCCCCTCTGCGACCCCGTCGGAATCGCAGAGTCCATCTCCGTCTCCGTCTGCCGTATATAAGCCGGCGTCAGCTGAGGGTCCCGCGGAGAATGTCCCGCTCCCGGTCATGCCGGAGGAAGCGAAGATCGAGTCCAAAGAAGGCCTGATCGCTTTCGCCAGGCATTGGTATGACCTCGTGAATTATGGGTTTGAAACCGGTCAAACCGAGTACGTCAGAGAGATCAGTGGTCCAGATTGCAAGATTTGCAACCATTTTTTCTTAGGCGTAGAGGAGGCCTACTCTGACGGTGGTTGGCTAGAGGGAGGATCCCTGGAGGTCCTGTCGATAACATCAGAGTTCGTAAAGACAGCCGAGGATCGACGTCAACTTATAACTTCCATTCGACAGCAGGAAACTAATTACCGAAATAGTGCAGGTGAAATATATTATACTGGTGACGCTGGGAGACAGGCATTTCCACAGATACTTGAGGCGACCTATGTGGATGAGGGTTGGCGGATCGATTTTGGGGAAACGATGCGGCAATGACACCGCTCGATCGGAAACTGATACGTTCCGCAGCCCTAATCATCGGACTTCAGTCGCTCTTATTTTGTCAAACTGCCGCTGTGGCAGCTCCTCCGGAAACAGTCATTGAATTCAACGACGATTCCGTTATAGGACAATCGGAGTACTATCAAGATCCGACAACAGATATGTGGACGAGCGTTCCAATCCCCTCAGCCGGTGGTCTGTACGTATATGCTTATATGCGTCTTTGTTTTGATGAAAATAACGGAGATACGGCCTGCCTATCCTCTATTCCAGATTGCAAGGCTGCTCCGGATGGGTTTGCGGTTCAATGGGAAAGAGCGCTCCGTGGTGATCCTCAACCTGTATGGGAAAAAGTAGGGGGGCCGTCCTGCATATATTCCGAGGACCCCTCAGCCTTCGAAGAACGGCTCCGCGCAGCCGTCCTCTCCGCTTTCCAGGAGAGTCCGATCGCCCCAGGACAACTGTCAGTGCAGCCCAGTCCACACACCCTCATCGGCGCGCACACGAACGTGTATGTCGAAGCGGGGGAGCAGGTTTTCGAAATGAGCCTGCTGGGCCAGTCGATCCGCATTGTCGCCAGTCCCACGGAGTACACGTTCGACTACGGGGACGGAACGGCTTACGGTCCGGCCAGGGTTCCCGGAGGTCCGCTGCCGGAATCCCGCTGGGGTGAACAGACAGCAACAAGCCACGCGTACCAGTCCACCGGAGACTTTCCGGTAACAGTGACGACGTTCTTCTCCGGCGAATACTCGGTCAACGGCGGCCCGATGGTTCCGATCGATGGCCGGGCCCAGGTCACATCGCCGGCTCAGCTGCTTAGCGTGTGGCGTTCGGAGTCCCGGAACGTTGCTGATGACTGCCTGGTTAATCCGGCGGGTGTCGGCTGCTGAACTCGCCGGAGAACGCGTGCCCCGGACGGGGTCCTGGCGGCGGCCGCGTCGCACTGAACCTGCCAGATGGTCAGCTCTGATCCCTCACCGATCGACCGGAACTACGCATGTGGATAACGTCGAACCACTCCCTCATGGCCCGTAGCATCAGCGGAACACAGATCGCGGATCGCTGGATGCGGATAAAAGGGGACGACGGTGGGCGAAGAAAAAGAGTCAGCACGGGTGGGCCAACGAGCGGGACAAAGCTTGGTGCTTGCGTTGATGCTGATCTTCATAGGCGGCTGCTCGGCTGCGGCCGGCACAGCTGGCCAAAGCGGGGACACGTCCGCTTCGCGTCCCGCGGCGAGCGGCTCCACCGAAGCGTCCCAAGAGTCCGACTCGCCGGCTGCGCTCCCGGCGCCCACACCGTCCTACAGTCAGGCATCGGGAGATGGTCCGGCTGCCAACGTGGTGCTCCCGGTACTTCCCGAGGTGGCTAAACAGGAAACCGTAGAAGGTTTCCTGTCGTTCGTTGAGTACTGGTTCGATTTGATCAACTACGGGTACGAAACCGGTGACGTGGAACCGATCAGGGCCATTAGCGGTCCCAACTGCAAGGTCTGCGTGAACTTCTATGAGGACATTCCCAGTAACTATGCGGAGGGCGGCTGGTTGGAGGGTGGATATGTCGACGTGGAAAACACGGAGTCAGCATTCGTCCTGACACCGGAAAACCGACGCCAAGCCATCGTGACAGCCCGTCAACGCGTGATCATCCACCGGGATAGTGCCGGCCAGTCCACCGGGGTCACCGCCGGGGACCTGAACGCCTTCCGTCTCATCATTGAAGGGACCTATACGGGCGATGGATGGTTCGTAGACACCGCCGAGGCTGTCGGGTGGTAGCCCTAGTTCTCGCCGACCTCCGGAACCGGCACCGTGAACAGCACCCGCGGGTCCTGCAGGAGCGCCGGATAGGCGAACGCCGATCGTTCCAGGGCCGCGCCGGTCAATCGGACGTTCCGCCGGGCAGTGTCATTCGTCAAAGTAACCGGGCCAACCTCGCCCAGTTCCAGCCGGGAACGGTCCGGCCCCAGCAGCGCAACGGCATCGCCGTCGTTCATCACATCCAGGAACCGCTCCAACTGGCGGCCCTTCTTTCCGGTGATCGGAGTTCCGCGGGCCGAGAGCATGGGCAGCTCGATGACCGGTCCGTCAGGGTCCCGGACCGGACGGGCAATCCACAACCACGGATCAGCCGGGTCGGCGGGAGCGGTCGGAACCTTCGGCTCCGGCCAGACGTACGGCAGCCCGGCAGGCGTCCCGGGAAACAGCTCCGCGTAGAACTCCGGATCCTTCACCAGTAGATTTGAGCGGTGCCCCTCGTGAAAAGCCTCGCTGCCAAGCCACGGTGGACGGGGGACGACGCCGGACGCTGCCTCCGGTGCGAACTCCAGCAGCTGCTCCCGGACAGTGTCGGCAAATCCGCGGGCCACCCACTCGTTGGTCATGGCCAGTCCGTAGGCAGTCAGCGCCGGGACAAATCCCATCCACATGCGTGTTGCAGGATGGCTCTGCCACCCGTAGTCGGGGACCACAAGGGCCCGCAGGATCTGCAGGGTCTCAACGCGCTGCTTGCCCAGCCGCGGCGAATCCAGGACCCGGGCGCTGCGTGCAAAGTCCTCATAGGGAAGGAAGGTCTGCATACATCAACCCTCCAAAGTGAGGGAACGGGCGAACACCAGATCGTCGAAAAGGTGCCGTCCCAGCGGGAACTGTTTGCGGCCCACGACGCAGAACCCTGACTTCCGGTAGAAGGCCTGCGCCCGCAGGTTCATACCGTTCACACCGAGCCACACCGTGCGCGCTCCAGCTTCCGCCGCGGTATCGAGTGCAGCAGTCATCAACCCGGACGCCACACCCCGCCCGTGGGCCGCCGGATGGGTGTAGAACTTGGAGACTTCCGCCGTCGGCTGGGGGAGATCCTCCAAGGCTGCGCCGATCAGCGGATCGGCCGGAGGCTCCAGGACCAGCAGAGCGTAGCCGACCAGGCCGGGATCAGACCGTGCCACCAAGACCCGGCGGGCAGGATCGGCGACAAAACCTGCGAACGCGTCCTCGGACAGGGTCCGCCCGGCGAACTCGGCTGCTTCTTCCTCCGTCACGGCGGGAGGGCAGGCCAGCGGAAAGGTCAGGGCAGCCAGCGAAGCCAGTGCGGCGGTGTCGATGTCCCTCGCCGGCCCAACGGCAAACGCCACCTGGTCAGTACTCGGCATACAGCTCACCCGCCATCAGCGGGACATCCACCCGGTTATCCGGTCCGGGCAGGGGACACGCCCAGCGCTCGTCATACGCGCACGAGGGGTTATAGAGGAAGTTGAAGTCCAGGATGAGCGAATCACCGGCTCCGGACCCGAGGTGCGCGCCCTTAATGGTGTCGAGCAGATACCGGCCTCCGCCGTAGGTCCCGCCGTCCTTGCCGGCGAGGGCATCGCGGACCGGCAGGAAGAGCCCGCCGCCGTACGTGGCCAGCCGCCACAGGGCCAGGCGGCCGACGCCGGGAACCCTGACGGTGCCCAGCCGCTCGAAATATACCGTCCCATCCGTACCGGTGGCGGCCTCCAGGCGCTGGCCGGCGCCGTCGTCGTCAATCACCGTCTCAAAACGCAACGCAGGATCATAGGGTGCGACGGCGAGCCCAGTGAAACGAGCCTTCGCCGCCTCGTCCAGGGGCGAGGCGGCGTGGGTGCCGAACATTATGTCCCGTTCGTGACGCCATAAAGCATGGGCCGCCGACGGCGAATCGTCCGCAGCTGCGCGTCGAACCTGGTCATATATGTCGAACATGCGTCTGCGCCAGTCAGCCGTCCGGAGTGCCGAAGCAGGAGAAACCATAGGCCCAGCGTAGTGTGTTTGGCGTGACTACCGGACTCCTCATTGTGGTGCTGACCTCGATCTTTATCGGCGCGGTGGCCCAGCGAATCGCCGGTCTCGGCTTCGCATTGCTCATTTCCCCTTTCCTGGTCATCATCCTTGGAGCCCATGGCGGCGTCCTGATGGTGAACGTCTGCGGATTGATTTCGTCCCTTCTGATCATGTTCCGGGTCTGGAAAGAGGTGGACTGGAGTATGTACCGCTGGCTTTCGGTGGCGGCGATTATCGGCACGATTCCTGCCTCAATTGCAGCCGTTTACCTGCCGGCGGCACCGATGGCCGTCATTGTGGGCGGAATTGTGCTGGTTGCACTTGGGGCTTCATTGGTTTTGGCACGGAACTCCGTGGTGGTGACCGGTAACAGGGCCAAGGCGATTGCTGGATTCGCCTCCGGCGTTACGAATGCCGTGGCCGGTGTGGGCGGTCCGGCAGTCAGCGCTTACGCGGTACTTGCCCGGTGGCCGCAGCGCCCCTTCGCCGCGACGCTGCAGCCGTTTTTCGTGACCATGGGAATCGTCACCCTCGGCGTCAAGCTCATAGTGGCCCCGGGGCAGATGCCTCCGTTCAGCACCCTGGCGTGGATCCTGATCGGCGTCCTGATTGTGGCCGGTATCTATGCGGGTGAACAGCTCCAGAAACACATCAGCGACGAACATGTCCGGTTTGGTGTCATTGTTATCGCCTTCATTGGGGCCGCAGCGGCCATGGCCAAGGGATTGTTCGACCTTTACGCATAACCGACCGGAGACCGGATGCCGCCTTCGAATGTCAGTGGCAGCTGCCCTCGGCACTACTGAGCTGGGCACTATGCGCCGACTCACACCCCGTACCTGAAGGGCGGGCATGGTCCCCAATGGCACGATAGAAGGCGATGAAACTCTTTAAACGCCCGAAGAAGCCGGGTGTGGTACCCATGCCACTGTGGCTGCAGGGAATGTTCGAGCTGGGGCAGGCCGCAGTGCTGTCTACCCTGGTGGTCATCCTGCCGCTGACAGGAGTCTGGGCCGCCAACGGGTTCTCAGACCGCGACTACGCGTCCCTCGCCCGCCTGAGTGGCCAGGCCTGGCTGCTTCTTCACGGCGTGCCGCTGTCCCTGACGTTCCCGGCAGGCACCGTTGGACCGGAAGAGACGGGCGGACTCCTCTCCCTCATCCCGCTTGGTCTGACGCTGATCCCGTTCTTCCTCGCCTGGCGCGCGGGACGCCGTCTGGCCCGTGCGTCCTACACCGATCAGTTATGGCAGGCACTGCTGGGCGCACTTGGAACGTACGCGTTGGTTGGAACGGCTGCAGCTTATTTCTCCGGGAATGAGGACGTGAGCATCTCGCTGGTTGCCGGTGGCCTGGTGCCGCTCATACCGGCCGGCCTGGGGCTGATCATCGGCGCACGGCGGGAAGCCGGTTCCTGGGTACGGCTGATAGGCGTGGACCTCACCGACTGGATCGCCCGGACCAGCCAGCATTCCCGGTGGGCAGGCTCCTATCTCTGGGCGGCAGTGCGTGCCGGAGTTGTAGGCATCAGTGCGGCGCTGGGGCTATCAGCGCTCCTTCTCGTCGCCGCGGTCGTACTGAACTGGGCGCAGATGGTTGCCATCTACGAACGGCTCGACGCCGGAATCATCGGCGGAGTGGTGCTCACTGTGGCCCAGCTGGGCCTGATCCCCAACTTTGTGGGCTGGACCCTGTCCTGGGCCTCCGGTGCAGGATTCGTCCTAGGCACCGGCAGCACAATCAGCCCTCTGGAAACAACCGTTGGACCTCTTCCGGCCCTTCCCGTGCTGGCGGCGCTCCCCGGCGGGCAGATGGAATTCGCCTACGCTGCGCTGCTGATCCCGGTTGCCGCGGGAGTCCTCGCGGGCTGGTGGTTCCTGCGGGAAGGCGAGAACCATTTCGATGAGTGGCTTGCCATCAAGATCCATGCCCGCTGGTTTACGGCCCCGGTCTCGACCATCGCGCTGGGCGGGATCATCGGAATCGTCGCTGGACTCTTTGCGATGGCGGCTGCGTGGATATCCAGTGGATCGCTTGGGATTGGGCGCTTCACGGAGATCGGCCCGGAGCCGCTCTGGACCGGAATCTGGGTGGCTGCGGAAGTCGCCGTCGGCGCTGTCATTGGCTATGCCGCCGGTCCCTGGCTGGAACACGAAAAGCGTCCCCGTCCGGCTGCATCCGACGACATTCTCGACCGCGTCTAAACACCCTTCCCGAGTCCTTCTCTGCAATGCAGCGCACCTGCAAGACGAAAGCACCCGCCCGACGTCGGCACCCGCACCGGTAACCGGCCCGCGGTGAGCGTCAGGCCGGCGCCCCGCTGGTCAGGGTTCGGGGATCATTCCACCGAAGGTCATATAGTCCTGCACGCAGGCCTCCGTGGCCTGAACGGTCAGGGCAGACTGCATGCAGGTTTCGTACTTGGCTGTCATCGGCCACAGTGCCACCATGGCGGTCAGCCCCAGGGTCATAAATGCGGTGGCAGCCAGGCCCATGGAAACAATCACGCGGAGCATCCGATGCATTCCGCAGCGAATGATCTTGACCAGCGCCATGATGCCAACCACCAGGGCGGCAAGGCCCAGCGCCAGTGGAAGCAGCTTCCACGGCAGCGGCAACTCGGAACTGATCAGCATGCCGGCGAGCAAAGCGATAAACACCCACAGGAAGGAACGGGCTTGCCTGATCTGCGCTTCGGTCGGCTCGGGCTTGCGGGTAGCCGGAGGAAACGGCGGTCGCGCGTTAAGTGGAGGGCCGTCGTTGTTCATGGATTAAGCCTAGGCGACGGTTGGACTTAAGGTTGACACATGCGAATTGTTGTACTGGTCTCCGGCACCGGCTCAAACCTCCAATCCGTCCTTGACGCCATTGATGCGGGGGACCTGGACATTGACATTGCCGCTGTGGGGGCGGACCGCCCGGACACCTACGGCGTCGAGCGCGCCGCCGCGGCAGGTTATGAAACCTTCGTGGTGAACTTCCGTGACTACACCGTCCGCGCCGACTGGAACCGCGCCCTGACGGAGAAGGTCGCGTCCTATTCGCCCGACGTCGTGCTGTCCTCCGGCTTTATGCGGATTGTGGACGAGCACTTCATCAACACCTTCGCCGGGCGCTACATCAACACCCACCCGGCGCTGCTGCCGTCTTTCCCAGGTGCACACGGGGTCCGCGACGCCCTGGCCTACGGTGTGAAGGTCTCCGGCTGCACGGTGCATATTGCCGACGCCGGCGTGGACACCGGCCCGATCCTCGCGCAGGCGGCGGTAGAGGTGCTCGACGGCGACACTGAAGAGTCGCTGCACGAGCGGATCAAGGTCCAGGAGCGCCGGCTCCTGATCGAAACCCTGCGGCAGCTGAGCACCGCGGGCATTCCTTCGATTCCTCAGCGCTGACCACCGCCTTCTGACCAGCGGCGAGCCCGGCCGGGGACACATATCCCCGGCCGGAACCAGCGCTAATCCAGTGCCGTTCCCCGGGTCTCGGGCGAGAAGCGGGCCATCCACAGGACCGAGGCCAGGACGAGCACGCCGGCAAAGGCGAAGGACAGCGGCAGGCCCAGATACGGCCACAGCACCGAGACAAAAAGCAGCGGACCAAACCCGGCACCCACCCGGGATGCCGTTGAAGCCCACCCGAAACCGCTGGCCCGCAGCCGGGTCGGGTACAGCTCGGAAACGTAGGTGTACAGCACCGGTATGGCTACCTGCACAACAAACCCGTAGATCAGCAGCCATGTTGTTGCGGCAGCCGGGACGTCCACCACCAGGGCGACCACCACAAGGGAAGCCGCGGCGGCGGGGCCGGTGACTGCGAGCAGCCACTTGCGGCCCACCCGTTCCACCAGCAGGGCAGCTGCCAGCACTCCCAGCAGGCCGACGGCGGCCATGCCCGACGTCGTCAGGAATGCCTTGTATTCGGCGAACCCGGCATCAACCAGGATTTTCGGCATCCACTGCAGGGCCAGGTAGTAGACCAGCAGGACGGTCACAAACAGGGACCACGCCGTCACGGTTGACTTCGGATTGGTGCGCCAGAGTTCCACCAGCTGGCTGCCCGTGGTCTTCAGTGAGAACTTTGGTGCAGGTTCGGGGTTGGGAAGCCGCCATTCGGTCTGGGTGCCGCCGGTGCGCTCGATAAGGTCATTGATGACTGCCTTGGCCTCTTCCGTGCGCCCCTTGCGGACGAGGAAGAGGGGTGATTCCGGCACTGAGCGGCGAACCCAGAAGACCAGCAGTGCGGGCGCAACCATGATCAGCATGGTCCAGCGCCAGTCCGCGACGGTTGCCATGATCACCGCAGAGGTGACACCGCAAAGTGCAGCGCCCACCGGCCACCACCCGTCCATTGCGGTTAGTACCCGGCCGCGCTGCTTCCTGGGGGTGAACTCGCCGACCAGCGCATAGTCCACCGGTACACAGCCGCCGAGGCCGATGCCGGCGAAGAAGCGGAACACGCAGAACCAGGCAATATCGGGTGCGAACGCACCCAGGACCGTGAAGATCGAGAAGATCAAAAGTGTGGCGGTAAACGCCCGCTTACGTCCGATCGCATCGGCGATAGAGCCCCAGAGGAACGCGCCGATCGCCATGCCCAGCAGGTTGGCGGTTCCGATCCAGGCTGCCTGCGCGGGAACCAGGTCCCATTCCTTGGAGAGCAGGGGGATCAGGACGCCGTTCAGCGTCACGTCCCAGGCATCGAACATAAACCCCAGGCCCCCGATGATGAAGATCCGGCCCTGGACCCGCCAGCGCCAGGGCAGGTTTTGGACTACCTCGTCACCCGCCGGGAGGGTATGGGTTGTGGTCATGGGTGGCCTTCCGGAAGGAGTTATAGTCAAATTCGTCGAAACTCGTAAAACCATACAACGGATTTCCCAGGTTCGCTCCCGTCGCCGGAAATAGCATGACTTTTTTCGGCTCGCCTCAGGTCTGGTGCAGGGGTCGACGAAGGGCCAGGCGCACGGTCGGGCAGAGTCCTGGTGGAGTTTTTGGGGGAGGTGGGATGCGGCCCGGGAGGGTGGCTCGGGCGGCCGCCTCAGTAATCGACCCGGCGCCCTAGTCCTGGCTGGACGGAAGCAACCCGGCAGGACAGACGGTTCCGGATGCGCAGGAAAACATGGGGCTGGAGCGCCAGTCTTTCGGCAAATTGCTCGACAGACACATAGGGTCGGCCCTGCCGCAGACTCACCGCACGGGCCGCCAGCTCGGCGTCGAAACCAGGCAGCGCGGCGAACGCCTCCGCAGAGGCACCGTTGACTTCCACCGGCTCCAGTTCAGGACCTGCCCCGGCCGCCAGCAGTTCCCGATTGAGCGCGGAGCCGGGGGCGGCGTTAGGTGCAGCTACGGGTCCAAGGCCGCCCGGGGCACGTGGTGTCTGGCTGTGTGCCGGGCCGGGACCGGGGCCAGGGACAGAGTCCTGGACGCTGCTTGCCCCCTGCCACGCGCCGCGTTTGGCCGCCGCAGGGGTACCTGCCTGAGGCTGTGGCGCATGCTGGCGGCTCCTAGGCGGCGTGCTTGCGCCGTCTGGACCCGGTCCACTCTGGTGCGCGGCTGCTTCGGTGCTCACTCTGCCGAAGCCCTGGGTCTTACCCCGTTGCCG
This sequence comes from Arthrobacter gallicola, assembly GCF_014836775.1. Classification (GTDB taxonomy): domain Bacteria; phylum Actinomycetota; class Actinomycetes; order Actinomycetales; family Micrococcaceae; genus Arthrobacter_B; species Arthrobacter_B gallicola. The sequence continues at coordinate 87,977 of NZ_JACSQD010000008.1, read as the reverse complement.
GCCCGCCGGGGTGCCGGTGCGGGAGGTCTTAGCGGATCCACCCCTGGTACGCCGGGCCGGAGCCGACGCGGAAGCGGGGAAGGCAGCATTCACATCCTTGCGGGCGGCCCATTTGATCCGCAGGTATTCCCGGTTGGCTCCTGCCGCGAAGGCGCTCCCGCCCAGCCAGACGGCCATAAGCAGCCAGTCGGAAGCTTCCCGCTGCCAGATGGCAGCACCGCTCAGCCACACCATGGAGGTAATGGAGGCAGCAGCCAGCCCTGCGCCGAAGGCCATCCATGCCGGGCGCCGGGAAGCAACAGCTACATAAAGGATGATCCACGGTGCCGCCAGCCCGAAGGTACCCACGCACATAAACACCCAAAGGCTGTTTCGGATCTTCCACGCGGGGGTGGGCTGCTCGGATTCGCGGGCACTGGCAGCGCTCATCAGTAGTCGACCTTTCGCCCGAATCCGCTGGCCGAGGACCGGCCGGGTCCGTCGCCGAAGCGTACCCGGCCGCGCAGCCGGTCGGTTACCTGAGGTCCAAGATTAAGCCGCTGTCCATAATCCTCAAGCGATAGGAAGGGCCCCTCCTGCATACGCAGGCGGACCGTCTGGGCGGCGCGCTGACGCCCGATCCCCGGCAACTGCCGTAAATCCCGTTCCGATGCGGCGTTAACATTCAGCAGCAGAGCGCCGACGGCGGCACCCGGGTGCGGCGCTCCGGCAGATCCAGCACCAGATCCGGCACCTCCAGAACCACCGTCACGCGAAGCCCCGGCGTAATACGCCGCTGCCTGGATTCCGGGGTCGGACAGCAGGAGATCCGCCGGGCTCCCGGGTGGCCCCGCGAGTCCAGATGCCGGAGGTGTCCCGGCCCCCTGATCGGACACACGCGCGGACTCGGTCCGGGTTTTCCGGGGTGCAGGCACTGGGGCCGCCCACCAGCTCTCACGCAGCCAGGCCGGCGTCATGATCAGGCAGTGCATGGTCCCAAGGATCCAGATGAGTGTCCGCAGGATAGGCCCAGCGTCCTCATTCATCAGGAAGGAAACCGCAGCGGCTCCGGTGTAGACGGCACCGGGCCAGAGCAAGTTCGAGGCCTTGGCCCGCCAGCCGAGCAGCAGCAGCACCGGTCCCGTGAGCAGGCCCATGGAGAGGATCGGCGCCAGGATCCAGAGACTGCGCCGCAGCATCCAGCCGTAGCCCGGGTAGCCGGGGACCGAATCCGCCGGTGCGGCAGACATAACCGGTGCAGACATGTCAGGCGCGGACGTTCAGAACCAGGGTGACACTGCTGTCTTCCTCCACTGTCTCGGACTGCAGCTGGAGATTCGCGCCGCCGGCCCGTTCCTTCAGGCGCTGGACCACCGCCGCCTGCACCCGCCGGGCGTACGCAGCATCGAGCTCCCGGAGGACCGTTCCAGCCTGCTCCAGGCTCGCTTCGGGACCGTCGAAGTGAACAGCCCAGACGCCGTCGCCGCCCCGGGTGAAAACGGCCTCGTCCTCCTGCCACGCCGCCGAAATGCGATCAGGACCGGCCATCCGGACGGTTCCGCCGGTATCGTTGATGGCCAGCTGCAGCAGGCCAAGGTCCTTCATCCGGGTCTGCACCCGGAAATGCGCTGTGTCATCGGCGGGGTTTACAACCTTCTCCACGGCTGCAGCCGCAGCTGACAACGCCGCCGGCAGGGCGGCCATAGCCGCAGGAATCAGCAACAGGGATACGCTCATGGTGCCTCTTTCACAGCAGCGCCCGAAGGCACGGTTGGGGATGGTTTGCGGGCGGGAACCGGACGGTTCAATCCGTCGAGAAGGTGCTCCAATGCTGCCGTTTCGGCCCAGCCGTTGACGGCGACCGTCCCGTCCGGGGCAACCCGGATTTCCAGCCGGTCGACGCCGTCCCCGGGGAGGGCCTGCGAAGCAGCCGGGTTGTGGTCCGCACCGGGAATCCGGCCCCGGTACCGTCCGGTGAGGGCCCGCAGGCCCTGGTTCGTGGAGCCGATCCAGGGGCGGATCCGTTCCGGCCGGTCGGCAAGGTACGGTCCATCCGCAAGCAGATCGGTGGCCTCCAGGAGCGCCGAGATATCGGGCCGGTCCTGTGCCCAGCGCTGCAGGTCAGGATAGGTGTACCCGGTAAAAGTCATCACGCCCAGGCCCGCCTGCTGGAATGCTGAGGCGACGACGGCGGCGGCCGCCTGCTCGAACGGCTCACCGCCCAGCAGGGTCACGCCCTCCGCCCCGGCCTGAAGCGCCTGTTCCACAAACAGCTGGGCCTGGCGCGCGGTCTCCGCTTCTTTGCCTCCGCGGCTGCTCCACAGGTGGGGATTAAAGCAGCCGGGGCAGCGGATGGAGCAGCCCTGCAACCACAGTGCAGCCCGTTTGCCCGGTCCCTCTGCTTCTGTGGCGGGGAGGAAACGGGCATAACGCAGGACGCCGGCGGGAACGGCCGGGGGAGCGGAGGAGTTGTGCGGCGCGCCTGCACCAAGCGGGATATCAACGCACAAAGCGTTCCCGGGCCCAAGCCCCGGGTCAGGAAGCCGAATGCTCATTGCGCGCCTCTACAGCGGTGTCGACCGGTGTGCGGGTGTGGTCCTCGGTGTAGCTGCTGGACTCGGTTGTGGCGTCCAGAAGGTCCTCGAGGAGAGTGATGTAGTCCAGGCACTCATCGCCGTAAATGTTGCGGGTATCAGCAAAAACGCTGCCATCTGGCCGGACGCTGACGATCAACTGCTTGTTGTCCACGGTTGGCTCCTTGCAAAGTCCGGCGAAAGGGGAAAGCTGCCCTGAATTTCAGGCAGGCTACCAGCAAAAAAGGTCTTAGAAATCGACGGTTCGTCCGCCGCGGTCCGGCACCGGTTGTCCCTGAGGAGTTGGGGAAACCGGAAGGGACACGCCGTGTGCCGCCGCGTCGTCGAGGTCGGTGCTGGCCGTGGCGCCCACGGCGCGCAGCCGTGCCCAGGAGCGGATGTGGCTGATCTCCTCCGCCTGGGTGACTGAAAGCGGAATCATGTTCAGCACGGCCCGCTCCAGGTCCGGGACCGTGACCGGGCGGTGTTCGGCGAACGCGTCGTAGAGGGCGGCGACCACGGCCTGCTCGATTTCGGCACCGGAGTAGCCCTGGCTGGCGGTGATCAGGGGCGCCAGGGCGAGAGGGGCAGCTGCGACGGCGTCCAGCCCGTTGGCGCGTGTGGCCCGGGCTTGAAGCTGCAGCCGCCAGATGGCCTCGCGTTCAGCTTCGGTGGGAAGGTCCACAAAGAAGATCTCATCGAACCGGCCCTTGCGCAGGAACTCTGGCGGTAGCCGGTCGATGTTGTTGGCCGTGGCCACCACGAACACCGGATGTCTTTTCTCCTGCATCCAGGTGAGGAAGGCCGCGAAGACGCGTGCGGCAGTTCCGGAGTCACCGTCGGAGGAGGTGCCGGCGAAACCTTTCTCGATCTCGTCAATCCACAGCACACAGGGGGAGATTGCCTCGGCGGTGGCCAGGGCGCTGCGCATGTTCTGCTCGCTGGAGCCCACCAGCCCGGCGAAGACCCGGCCAATGTCGAAGCGCAGCAGCGGCAGCCCCCAGGAAGCCGCCGTCGCCTTCGCTGTCAGGGACTTGCCACATCCGGGGACCCCCGTGATGAGGGCACCGCGCGGCGCAGGCAAACCGAAGGCCGCTGCCTCTTCCAGCCAGGAACCACGGCGCCGGGAGAGCCAGCTCTTGAGATTGTTAAGCCCGCCGACCTTATCCAGGTCGATGCCGGCGTCAACGTAGTCCAGCACACCGGACTTGCGCACCGCCTGCCGCTTTTCCTCCAGCACAGTCTGGATGTCCCCGGCACAGAGCCTGCCGTCATTGACCATGGCCCGCGCGAACGCATTTTCGGCCTCGGCCATGGTCAGTCCCAGAGCGGCCTGGACAATGCCTTCATGGTCCGCGGGGCTGAGGTCAACCGTAATGGGACCGCCGTTCTGCGCGATCATGGCGTCCAGCATGGCCGCGAGCTCGGCGCGTCCCGGCAGCGGGAAATCGACGATGGTGAGCGTCTTCTCCAGCTCGGGCGGGATCCGCAGCACCGGCCCGGTGACAACCAGCACACGGGGGTGTTCACCGGTGCGGAAACCGGCGGCGACATCGCGGACCCGCCGGACCACCTCGGCGTCGGCCGGGCGCTGGTCGGTGCCGAAAAAAGCATGCAGGTCACAGAAGAGATAAATGGCGGCTTCCTGGGTGCCAAGGGCCTCCTCCAGGGCGCGGCCGGGTGCCGATGTTCCGCCGCGGCTGCTGCCATCCGGGCGGGTGAGCCCGGCCGAGGCGTTCCAGGTCCAGACTGTGCGCGGAGTGCGCTGCGTTTCGGCGATGCGCATGATTTCCGCCTGCAGCCGGTGTTCCTCGTGCGTCTGCACATAAATCACAGGAACACGGGCCTTCAGGGCCTGCTCAAAATTCTCACTAAATGTCATCTGTCCCCCTACACCACTACTTTAGCCCGGGGCCCGGAGGGCCCGGCGTTGAATCGAGCCGTCGGATCAGGAGTCCGTCGGATTGGCCGGGACAGCCGGGTTGGCGGGGAAAGTCGGGTCGGCCTGGAAAGTCCAGGGGCCGGTCGCGTAGACCTGAAACCAGATGGGTCCTTCCGCATCCCAGGCCAGCCGCCCCTCCGCGTCAGGGACACCCAGGAAATCGATCCCGGCAGCGGAGTGCGCCAGGACATACAGCAGCGGGTCGCTGCGGCCGGCGGTGTCGAACCGCCCGGAAGCGGCAGCGCCGTCGTAGCGGAAGATCCCGGACCCGTTGCCCTGCGCGCTTCCGCCGGCCGCATTCTGCAGCCGCGGGACTTCCACTTCCACCGTCCATTTGCCGGAGGCCTCGACGTAGAACCGGTTGTCCTTGACGTTCAGCAGGACGAAGGCAGGCTCCGGACTGGCTCCCGCCGTCTGGCCGTCCTCCGGCTCCTCTGCGGTGAGGATCGTGCTGGGGTACGTGGCGCCGGAAGAGGCCTCCAGCAGGCGAACCAGCCGCAGAAGGCCCTCGGAGGTTCCTGTCACCAGAGCCGGCAGCGGTTCCCCGTTGCCGGCCTGGGCCAAAAGACTGTCCGGGAGTTTCAGCTGTGCACTGTCTGATCCTGACCATCGGTAACTGCCGTCTGAGGTCTCCGCATCCACCACGGGATCGTTGGTTCCGGATTCCCACGGCCGCGGCTGCGGAGCCAGGGGAGTTGTCTGCCAGCCCACGGCTGCAGCGGCGGTGGAGAAGGCAGCGTAGGGGGCGGGCAGGAGAAGCACGCCAAGGAGCAGCATTGCAACGAGCCACGACAGCACCGAGAAGATCCTGATGCGCCGCTTCATCTAAGCCCCTGATTCCTGCCCATGGATAGTGGTTTCTGCTGCCGTGCCGCGGTCCGGAAGGCAGGCTCCCGGACATCTGCGATGGCACCACAGGAAGGATATCGGTTCGAATGAGTCCGCAGACCGGGAGACTGTTACCCGGGATCGGCGGCCGCCGCCGCACGGAGCATAAACTGGTCCCGTGCCCGCCCGGCCGCAAACGCGGCGGTCGCGGCTCGATCTGCCGAAACCACGTCACCTGGAGTGCCTTCCGTGAAACACACCCCCCTCGACCGTGTCCCCATCCGCCGGGCTTTGATCTCGGTTTATGACAAGACCGGACTGACGGAACTGGCCCAGGGCCTCTCCGCTGCCGGCGTCAGCATCGTCTCCACCGGCTCCACCGCCAAGCAGATCGCTGCAGCCGGCGTACCTGTCACCGAGGTCGCAGAGGTCACCGGCTTTGCCGAATGCCTGGACGGCCGGGTCAAGACCCTGCACCCGCGCGTGCACGCCGGTATCCTCGCCGACCGCCGCCGCCAGGACCACCGTGACCAGCTCGAGGAACTCGGCATCGAAGCCTTCGACCTCGTCGTGGTCAACCTGTACCCGTTCGTGGAAACGGTCAAGTCCGGCGCAGCCCAGGATGATGTTGTGGAGCAGATCGACATCGGCGGACCCTCCATGGTCCGTGCCGCGGCGAAGAACCACCCCTCGGTCGCCGTCGTCGTCGACCCGGCCAAGTACGCAGCCGTCACCACGGCCGCCGCTGAAGGCGGTTTTGACCTGAATGAACGACGCCGGCTGGCCGCTGAGGCGTTCGCCCACACCGCCGCGTATGACACGGCAGTAGCCAAGTGGACTTCCGCGCAGTTCGGCGACGGTTCCGAAGAAGGAGCCACCTGGCCGGCGTACACCGGCATGGCACTGGAGCGTTCGGAGGTCCTGCGCTACGGCGAAAACCCTCACCAGGCGGCCGCCCTTTACGCCGACCAGGACTCGATGCCCGGCGTTGCCCAGGCAGATCAGCTGCACGGCAAGGCGATGTCCTACAACAACTACGTCGACGCCGATGCCGCCCTGCGCGCCGCGTTCGACTTCGATGAGCCGGCCGTCGCCGTCGTCAAGCATGCCAACCCCTGCGGTGTGGCAGTGGCTTCGCCCGGCGCCGCGGACCCGATCGCCAACGCCCACCTGAAGGCGCATGCCTGCGATCCGGTCTCCGCCTACGGTGGAGTGATCGCCGCCAACCGCACCGTCACCGCCGGAATGGCCGAGACCGTGAAGGACATCTTCACCGAGGTGGTCATCGCCCCGGACTTCGAGCCCGAAGCCGTGGAAATCCTGACCCGCAAAAAGAACATCCGCCTGCTGACGCTGCCCGACGGCTACGGCCGCAACCCGGTGGAGTTCCGCCAGGTCTCCGGCGGTGTGCTGATGCAGCAGCCCGACACCGTGGAAGCCGAAGGCGACAACCCCGCCAACTGGACGCTGGCCGCCGGTGAAGCTGCGGACGAAAAGACGCTGGCGGACCTGGTTTTCGCCTGGACCGCAGTCCGTGCCGCCAAGTCCAACGCGATCCTGCTGGCCCGCGACGGCGCTTCCGTCGGCGTCGGCATGGGCCAGGTCAACCGGGTGGACTCCTGCAAGCTGGCCGTTGAGCGCGCCAACACGCTGGCCGGTGCGGACGACGAGCGCGCCCGCGGAGCCGTGGCAGCCTCCGACGCATTCTTCCCGTTCGCGGACGGGCTGGAAATCCTGCTGAACGCCGGTGTCCGCGCCGTCGTCCAGCCGGGCGGTTCCGTCCGTGATGAAGAGGTCATCGCCGCTGCGAACGCTGCCGGTGTGACCATGTACTTCACCGGCTCGCGCCACTTCTTCCACTAAACCCTTCCGGCTGTGCCGGACAGCGGGGGTGCGTGTTACCGCGCGCGCCCCCGCTGTTTATGGGCCCAAACGGCGCTGTGGCATAGTTGGACACAGAAACCAGACCCAAAAAGCCGGGTCCCCGCATGTCAAAAGCCATGTCCGGACCCCCATTCCACAAGGAGACCGTGTGGCTGACAAAATCAAGGTTGTGGGCTCTGTCGTAGAGCTCGACGGCGACGAGATGACACGGATCATCTGGCAGTTCATCAAGGACCGCCTGATCAACCCGTACCTCGACGTGGACCTCAAGTACTACGATCTGTCGATCCAGAACCGTGACGCCACGGACGACCAGGTCACCATCGACGCCGCCAACGCCATCAAGGAACACGGTGTGGGCGTCAAGTGCGCCACCATCACTCCGGATGAGGCACGCGTTGAAGAATTCGGCCTGAAGAAGATGTGGGTTTCCCCCAACGGAACCATCCGCAACATCCTCGGCGGCGTCGTTTTCCGCGAGCCGATCATCATTTCCAACATCCCGCGCCTGGTCCCGGGCTGGAACAAGCCGATCATCATTGGCCGCCACGCCCACGGCGACCAGTACAAGGCCACCAACTTCAAGGTTCCCGGTGCCGGCACCCTGACCCTGACCTTCACCCCGGCTGACGGCGGCGAAGAGATCAAGACCCAGGTTGTCACCTACCCCGAAGAGGGCGGTGTGGCCATGGGCATGTACAACTTCAACGAGTCCATCAAGGACTTCGCCCGTGCATCCTTCGCCTACGGCCTGCAGCGCAACTACCCGGTGTACCTCTCCACCAAGAACACGATCCTGAAGGCCTACGACGGCCAGTTCAAGGACCTGTTCCAGGAAGTCTTCGACGCCGAGTTCAAGGACCAGTTCGAAGCAGCCGGCCTCACCTACGAGCACCGCCTGATCGATGACATGGTTGCCTCCGCGATGAAGTGGGAAGGCGGCTACGTCTGGGCCTGCAAGAATTACGACGGCGACGTCCAGTCCGACACCGTGGCGCAGGGCTTCGGCTCGCTGGGCCTCATGACCTCCGTGCTGATGACCCCTGACGGCAAGACCGTCGAGGCCGAAGCTGCACACGGCACCGTGACCCGTCACTACCGCCAGCACCAGCAGGGCAAGCCCACCTCCACCAACCCGATCGCTTCGATCTTCGCGTGGACCCGTGGCCTGATGCACCGCGGCAAGCTGGACAACACCCCCGAGGTCATCAACTTCGCCGAAACCCTTGAAGACGTTGTCATCAAGACGGTCGAATCCGGCAAGATGACCAAGGACCTGGCAATGCTGGTTGGTCCCGAGCAGTCCTACCTGACCACCGAAGAGTTCCTCGCCGCCCTGGATGAGAACCTCAAGGTGCGCCTGGGCTAGAACCCGGTATTACGTACTAAACAAAAAGGCAGCCCCGGTCCGGTTGGACCGGGGCTGCCTTTTTGTTTAAGCGCTGTCAGCTAGATGCCGGCGCCCTCGGAAAATCCCTGGGAAGTGCCGGAAGAGCCGGAAGTGCCCGACCCGGAACCGGTGCCCGCTGAGGAACTGGCCGGCGCGGAAGTCGACTCGCCCTGGATGATGTTTCCGCCGCCCGTAGAAGGGGCGGAGACTTCGATCTTCCGCGGCTTAGCCCGTTCACTGACGGGGATGAAGACGCTCAGCACGCCGTTCTCGTACTTGGCGGAAATTCCGTCGATATCAATGCCCTGGCCGAGGTTCAGCTGCCGCAGGAAGCTGCCGGACTCGCGCTCCCGGGTCAGCCACGTGGCGCCTTCGGGGGCCTGGATGGTGCGTTCGGCACGGATGGTCAGGAGCTGGCCGTCAACGTCCACATCAACAGATCCCGGATCGATGCCCGGCAGGTCTGCGTTCATGATGTAGTGGTCGCCCTCGCGGTAGAGGTCAATCGGCATCAGGCGCAGCCTCTGCCGCGGGTCCAGCAGGGCTCCTGCCACACGGTCCAGTTCGCGGAAGGGATCGAATTTCATCGCCATTCTCATCAACTCCTTTTCACCGTCCCGCCGGTGCGGGCGGTTGTGTGCGTCACTGACAGAAATGAAAAACCAGAATGAAAAAATGAAGGGTTCAAACTTGAGCCAACCTCGCTCAAGATGAAATTAGATTAGCACTCTCACTTGGAGAGTGCCAGCCATCACGTCGAAAACTGCTCCGGTTTTTCCAACTTTCGTTCCGTCCAGGTGCATGCCCTCCGTGGCAGAACCCAGGTTGCATCCCTGCCCTGGTCAGCGGCCACAGATGCACCGTTTCTCTGCCTAGTCGAGCGGCCACAGATGCACCGGCTCATTGCTGTGCATATGGTGCCAGTACTGTCTGGTCATCTCGGAGAGCGCTGCGGGCCTGCTGAAACCCGCGGCCTCCAGTTTTCCCAGCAGTGCGATCTGCCAGGAGGCACCGTTCTGTTCACTGCGCGCCCGTTCCCCGATGACGCCGAGGTACCGGGCGATGCAGGCTTCATCCACACCAAGTTCCTGCAATCCCTCCGCTGCCAGGGGGACCAGATGCCGGACCACGAGCTCCGCCACCGGAATATCACCGATACCCGGCCAGTAGACCGATGCATCCAGACCCAGGCGGGAACATGCCAGAAAATTATCCGTGGCCGTTTTGAATGCCATCCGGGTCCACAATGGACGGTCAGCCGTGCGCAGGGTGTGAAGCAGGCCGTAGAAGAACGCGGCGTTGGCGGTGACATCCAGGACCGTGGGCCCGGCAGGCAGGGCGCGGTTTTCCAGCCGCAGGTTCGGGGTGTGGGTGCCGGGATCGTAGATGGGCCGGTTCCAGCGGTAGACAGTGCCGTTGTGCAGACGAAGTTCCGGCAGCAGCGGGGCACCTGATGAGGTGGATCCGGAACCCGAACTGGAAACCTCTGGCAGCAGGGCCGGGAAATAGCGGACGTTCTCCTCAAAAAGATCGAACATGGAGGTGATCCAGCGTTCACCGAACCAGACCCTCGGCCGGACACCTTGATTCCGCATTTCCGGCGGCCGGGTATCGATGGCTTGCTTGAACAGTTCAATACGCGTTTCCTGCCACAGAACCCGCTCCATAAAAACGGGGGAGTTTGCGGCCAGGGCTACCTGCGGACCGGCAATGAGCTGAGCCGCATTCCAGGCGGGAGCGAAGTCAGCAGGGCTGACTTCCAGATGCAGCTGCAGCGACGTACAGGCAGCCTCTGGAGCGATGTTCGCGGCATAGAGGGACAGCGTTTCCACTCCGGCGAGGGACAGATGAACGTCCTCGCCCCTGGCCTGCAGGACCGAGGTGTTCAAGGCCGCGTACCGCACCCCGGAGCTGATCCAGGCATCTCCGTCGAGCACGGAGGGAGTCAGGGTGGGGAGGATGCCCACCATCAGGATGTTTGCTTCGGCCTTCGCTGCCAGCTCGTCGGCCCGGTTCAGCTGGCGCCGAAGGCTCTCCTCCAGGTCTCTCAGCCCCGCGCCCCGGATGGAAAGCGCGGGATGGTTCATCTCGATGTTGAAGGCACCCATCTCGGTCTGGAACGCCGGATCGGCAATCTGTTCCAGGACAGAGGCATTGCGCAGGGCGGGAGTGAAGTCGTCATTGGTCAGGTTAAGTTCAAGCTCGACGCCGATGGTTGCCGAATCAGCGAAGTCAGCAGTGCCGAGGAAGCCGGCAAACGTATCCAGGTTTTCCAGCAGCCGGGCACGGTAGCGGGTCCGCTGTTCGCGGCTGAAGGACTTGGAGGAGACTTCTGCGCCCATGGATGAAGGAAACCACGGCTGCGGGATGTTGTATAGCCTGCCGGGGCCTGGGTCTGGCTTGATTTGTCCGGGGACTGTTCTGGGGCAGGTTCGTGTGCCTACCCTCGTGGAAGGGGAGCAGAGGGGAGGCCTCTTGAGGCCTCCCGCCACGTCACTGTAAGGAGCCAAAGATGCAGATCGGAAAGCAGCAGATCATCGACTTCCTGAAAAGCAAGGGCAGCAATGAACAGGCCAGCCAGGCTGAGTCCGAATTGCCGGACCAGGTGGACACGGACAAGGACTCGGGCCTCCTGAGCAAATTTGGAATCAACCCGCAGGATCTGATCGGTAAGTTCTCCGGCGGTCTTGGCGGACTGGGCGGGTAACACCCACCCACAAAGAAACCAGCCCCCGTAAACCGCAGCGGGAAGTAAACTACAGCGGGAAAACTGACCGGAGTCGAGACTGACCGGAGCCGAACCTAAGCGGAGCCGGGGAGCTTGCTCAGGGTATGCAGCGCAGGCGGGAGGGCGTCGTCGTTGGGGTAATGAACGCCCAGCTGTGCCCGCACCTCGTCAAAGAGCTGCATGGTCTTGAGCGAATCCGCCCACGGCATGGTGGGGCTCTCATGCAGCCCTTCCTGAATGCAGCGGGTGACTTCCCGGAGCTCGTAGGTGTAGCCGTTACCCACCTGCTGGAAACGTTCCATCCGTGCCTCGCCCAGATGCTGCTGGATATGCAGTTCCACGGGGTTGTGCAGCGGCGCCCCGGTGCGGACCCAGCCCTCACTCCCGGAGATCGTCGCCGTGCGGGGGCCGGAGGACAGCAGGGATGAGGTCAGCTGGGCGTGGGCACCGGAAGCGTAATTCAGGGTCAGGGCGTTCTGGGTGTCTACACCGTCCTGGTTCACGGACCCAGTGGCCCGCACACTCTGCGGGAAGCCCAGCGCCCCGACGGCGAGCGTCAGGGGATAGACCGCGAGATCCAGGAGTGCCCCTCCGCCGGCTGCCGGATCCCACAACCGGCTTGCCGGATCGTAGGGTGCCGGGAAACCAAGATCGGCCTGCACCCAGTGGATGGTGCCCAGTTCGCCGCTGGACAGAATTTCCCACAGCCGGTTGATGCAGGGGAGGAACCGGGTCCAGACCGCTTCCATAAGGAACACCCCGTTGTGGGCGGCGACCTCCAGCAGGTCGGCCAGCTCGGCGGCGTTGATCGTGATCGACTTTTCGCAGAGCACGTGTTTGCCGGCTTCGAGCGCTTCCCGGGTCAGCTCGTAGTGCTGGGCATGCGGAGAGGCAATGTAGACGACGTCGACGTCCGGATCATCGAAAAGCTGGCGGTAGCCTTTCCCCCGGACCGGGTCGTCGAAGTAACTGGCCGCGAACCCGAAGCGGTCTGCGAAGTCCACCGCCGTTCCCTCAGAGCGCGAACTGACGGCCTGCAGGACAGCATCCTCGAGGCGGGCGATGTCCTCGGTGACCCGGCCGGCGATGTGCCCGGTGGCTACGACACCCCATCTCAGGATGCGGCCGGTGGCCTGGACCGGGCTGGGCGCCCCTTGAAGGACACACGGCGGTGTGTGAATGTACTGCGGGGCGCTCATAGTCCTCGGCTCTCAATCAGTGGCTTAATCAGTGGCTTGGCCAGCTAGTGTCTCGGCAATAGAACTACCTTATGGTCCGCGGGACCTGCTGCCCAGTCCCTGCGGATTACTCAATGCCGGCCGGGTCCGCCGCCTGGGCCGCCGGCCCCCCGCGTCTGCACGGATGAGCGGCGCAGCAGGAGCGGAAGAGCTCCTGCCAGGCAGACAACGCTCGTGGTGATGATGAGGGCCCGGTAATCGATCGAGCTGATCAGCGCCGCTGCGATCATGTTGGCTCCGACTTGGGGAACGTTTATGAGCATGCTGGTTGCGGCTGAGGTTCGCCCTTGCAGGCGGGCGGGACTTTCGGTTTGGCGCAGGGTGATGAAAGCAATGACTGTCCATGTGACGCCGAGTCCCGTCAGGACGGAACCCGTCAAGACGACAGGCACGGACGGTATGGCAGATGCCAGGACAGCGGCGGCGAGCAGTGCCACTCCGAGGATGATGACGGTGCGGATACCGAATTTTCGGATGAGGATGCTGGCGGTGAACCCTCCGGCGATAGCCATGGCGCCTTGGACGCTGACCAGCACGCTAAGGAATTCGGGTGGCATGCCAAGGCCTTGCTCTACGGTAGCGAAAATAGTGACGTTCAGGATGCCGGTGGCGCCGATGGCGATGCTGAGGCAGAGCATGGCTGGTGCCAGGAGCTGATGGTGGGCCAGGAAACGCAGGCCGGCCGTTGTGCTCTGCCAGAAATTATCTTCGGCTTCCGCACCGGGGTCGGATTCCTGAACTTTTAGCGTTATGAGGATCAGAGCCGTCACGACAAAGCAGAGGCTGGTCAGCAGTACTACCGCCTGCATACCCCAGAGGCTGAGCATGCCTGCACCGATGAGCGGAGAAATAATCCGCAATCCCTGATTGACGCTGCTCAGGAGCCCATTGGCTGGTGCGAGAAGACGGTCAGTAAGCATATCGCGCAGCAGGCCGGATTGGGCTGCAGTAGTCACGTAGTTCGATGTCGCGTAGGTGAAAATGACGACGTAGACCAGCCAGAGGTGGGCGGATGTCTGGACGAAAAGAAGAACCAGTACAACGGTTGCCGAGCAGAAGTTGTTGATTACCAGCAGTGGTTTTCGCCGGAACCGGTCTGCAAGCTGACCTATCAGGGGCGCCAGGAGCGCCGGGAGGCCGAGTGCCACGAACACAAGTCCAGCTGCCGCATCGCTTCCGGTGAGCTGCTTGACCCAGATGGCCGCCGTCAGGAAGAGAGCCGAGTTGCCGAAGTTGGTGAATACCCAGGCCAGGGTGAGACCGCGGAAGGCTGGGACCCTCAACGCGTCGCGGTTTGTGCCGATGCCGTTTGCTTCCGGTCCCAGTGCCTTGGCCGCCGTCGGGCTAGGAGCGGGTACCGGGTGCTCTGAGCCCGTACTTCCGGCTGCCACCTCAGCCCGCTTCCCGATTGGCTTCGTGCACCGGCTGGTCCGGGTCAATATTGACCACGGCGAAGAGCTGTACGGGCACCGACCCTTCCGGCCACAGCTCCGGATGGTTCCGCCGTCCGTCGAAACGACGGGCTAGTTCCCAGACCTCTTCCCGGAACTGGCGGATCTCCTCATGGGTCGCATAGAACCGTGAGCTCGTAATGGTGGAGACATCGATGTCTTCCACCGGCAGTTCAGAAGCACGCTGCAGCCACGACTGAACGCGGTCCAGCTGACGATGGACGAACATACTCGCCATCGCAGACACAGCGTGCACGGACCCCGGCGCATTCCGGTCGATGACGGAAGATCGGCCGTGTGAAACGACCTTCCACGGTTTTTCCCGCCCTTGCTGGTCAGCCTGCTCGATGTATCCATGTTTAGCCAGCATGCGCAGATGGTAGGAGCAGCTCGCGACGGACTCACCGGTCGCCGCTGCGCATTCCGTCGCGGTGGCTTGCCCTGCGTCGTCCAGATAGTCGAGGAGTTCCAAGCGGACGGGGTGGGCAAGTGCACGAATCCGAATGGGATCACTAATGACCTGCTCGCTGGATGGGCCACGATAAGTGACACCTTCGGGCGGCAGTGGGGCTGAGGAGCCAGATTGTTCCGGTGACATTGCTAAAGCATTCTTGATAAAGAAGTCTTTAGCAAGGGTCCTTTAGGAAACAATTTCGCCGATGGGCGAGGTTTAGAGTGTCTGCACGGCTTCCCGGTGGGCGGCAGCCGTCTCCAGATAATGTTCGGCATTGCGCTGAACCGAGGCGAACTCCTCATCGGTGAGCGCACGCCGGACCTTGGCAGGCACACCGGCCACGAGGGAGCGCGGCGGAACCTGGGTGCCCTCGAGGACCACTGCCCCGGCAGCCACCAGCGAACCGGCGCCGATCACGGCTCCGTTCATGATGGTGGCACTCATGCCAATCAGACAGTCATCTTCGACGGTGCAGCCGTGGACGACGGCGTTGTGTCCAACGCTGACCCGCTCACCGACAGTCGTGGGAAAACCCGGATCGGCATGCAGCACCACGTTGTCCTGCAGATTCGTTCCCGCCCCGACCCGGATCGAGTTGGAGTCGCCCCGGACACACACGCCGTAGAAGGCGCTGGCACCCGCGCCGAGTTCGACGTCGCCAATCAGCGACGCCGTTGGAGCCAGGAACACGCTGGAATCAGTGACGGGTGTTTTTCCGCGGAGGGTAACTATGTGAGCCATGCGACAACTGTAACGGGCCGCCGGCGGGCCGGCTGAACCCTAGTTGAAGACGATAGTGCGTCCGCCGTCGAGCAGGACCCGGTGCTCGGCATGCCACTGGACGGCTTTGACCAGGGTCCGTCCCTCGACTCCCGCGCCCAGCGCAGCAAGGCGGGCAGCGGTGCGGGAGTGATCCACCCGGATGACTTCCTGCTCAATGATCGGCCCTTCGTCAAGGTCCGCGGTGACATAGTGCGCCGTCGCGCCGATCAGCTTCACACCGCGGGTGTGGGCCTGGTGATAGGGACGCGCACCCTTGAAGGAGGGCAGGAAGGAATGGTGGATGTTGATGGCACGCCCGGACAGGTCGCTGCACAGCTCATTGCTGAGGATCTGCATGTAGCGGGCCAGGACAACCAGTTCAATGTCCAGGTCCTGCATCAGGGAGCGGAGCTGGTCTTCGGCGGCCGCTTTGGTGTCCGCGGTGACCGGGATGTGGTGGAACGGCACACCGTAGAACTCCGCCAGGCCAGCCAGGTCCTTGTGATTCGAGACGATTGCCGGAATCTCGATCGGCAGGTTGCCGGCCCGCTGCTGGAACAACAGGTCATTGAGGCAGTGCCCGTCCTTGGACGCCATGATCAGGGTCCGGACCGGAACCCCCGCACGGTGCAGCTCCCACTCCATGCCAAAGGCTTCCGCTACCGGTTCCAGGGGAGCGCGTGTTTCCTCGTAGGAGCCCGGTGCGGTGAAATCCACCCGCATAAAGAAGGATCCGGTGTCCGGACTGCCGTACTGCTGTGATTCGGTAATGTTTCCCGCTGCGGCCGCCAGGGCCCCGGAAACGGCATGCACGATTCCCGGACGGTCCGGACAGGACAGCGTCAGCGTGTAGGAAGCAGGTCGGGAATTGGCGGCTGAGTCGGTTGCCGGCAGTCCGGCGGAAGCATTTACGGTCACCCTGACTAGGTTACCGCCCGGGAGGGCCTGGCCTACGCTGGGTGAATGGACGTTACTTTCGCCCCGCTGTCGGACAAGGATGAGGAAGAGCTGGTCCGGTTCCTGACCACCAACCGCTTTCCTTACCATCTCATCACCGAGCCGTCCGAAGACCTGGTCCGCCGGTTGCTGCTTGAAGGCCGGTTCGATTCCGACGGCGTGCGCACTTTCTGGGTCTTTGGCGAAAACCAGCGCCTGGGCCTGGTGATCCTGGAGGACCTCGAAAGCGACTGTGCTGTTTTTGACCTGCGGCTGGTCGAGCAGCACCGGGGCGAAGGCAAGGGAGTTCCGGTGCTGCAGGCGCTCACCGGAAGAGTCTTTACGGACTACCCCCATCTGCGCCGCCTCGCGGGGAAAACCCGGGAGGACAACATTGCCATGCGCAAAACGCTGCTGCGCTCCGGATTCGTTAAGGAGTCCCACCTCCGCGAAGACTGGCCGCTGGATGACGGGCGGCGGATTGCATCTGTCACCTACGGGCGCCTGCGGACGGACTGGGAATCCGGCGGCGTCACCGATTTCCGCTGGGAAGACCTCACCTCGCCGGCCCCCGGACCGGCCCGGGCGCCCGGTGAGGGGCCAGCTGCGCGGTAATATGGTTTCGTCGCGACTGGCGTTGGGTGGGTAACCACCAGGAAGCGGCACAAGCAAGGCCAAACCACGGATCGCACGCCTGGGCCGGGGTCACGTAGTCATCTGTCTGTCATGCCCGGAAATCGGGAGCGCCCGGCAGGTAGCCTGACCTATAGCCATCTTTCCCAGGAGATCCACGTGAAACTTTCCACCCAGCCCGTCACCAACGCACCCCTCTCGGAGGTAGATCCCGAGATCGCCGCCGTCCTCGAGGGTGAACTCTCCCGCCAGCGGAACACGCTGGAAATGATCGCGTCAGAGAACTTCGCGCCGCGCGCCGTCCTCGAAGCGCAGGGATCGGTTCTGACCAACAAATACGCTGAGGGCTACCCGGGCCGCCGCTACTACGGCGGCTGCGAACAGGTCGACGTCGCCGAGAACCTGGCTATCGAACGGGTCAAGGCACTCTTCGGTGCTGAGTTCGCCAACGTTCAGCCGCACTCGGGAGCCCAGGCCAACGCCGCTGCCCTCGCCGCGCTGATCAAGCCGGGGGACAAGATTATGGGCCTGAACCTGGCCCACGGCGGTCACCTGACCCACGGCATGAAGCTGAACTTCTCCGGGAAGCTCTACGAAGTTGCAGCCTACGGGGTGGATGAGAACACGTACCGCGTGGACATGGACAAGGTCCGCGAGCAGGCCCTGGCGGAACGTCCGCAGGTCATCATCGCCGGCTGGTCAGCGTACCCGCGTCAGCTGGACTTCGCTGCGTTCCGCTCCATCGCGGATGAGGTCGGAGCTTACCTGTGGACGGACATGGCTCACTTCGCCGGTCTGGTGGCCGCGGGCCTGCACCCGAGCCCGGTTCCGTACTCCGACGTCGTCACCTCCACTGTCCACAAGACCCTGGCAGGTCCGCGCTCCGGCATGATTCTGGCCAAGGAGGAATTCGGCAAGAAGCTCAACTCCAGCGTGTTCCCGGGCCAGCAGGGCGGACCGCTGATGCACGTTATTGCGGCCAAGGCCGTCGCCTTCAAGGTGGCCGGCTCCGAGGAGTTCCGCGAACGCCAGGAACGC
Organism: Arthrobacter gallicola; assembly: GCF_014836775.1. GTDB lineage: Bacteria > Actinomycetota > Actinomycetes > Actinomycetales > Micrococcaceae > Arthrobacter_B > Arthrobacter_B gallicola. Next base: position 70,141 of record NZ_JACSQD010000008.1, on the reverse strand, counting down.
GTCCTGGAAGGCGCCCGGATCATCGCAGACCGGCTGACCGCTCCGGATGTGGCCGAACACGGCGTTTCCGTCCTGACCGGCGGCACCGACGTGCACCTGATTCTGGTGGACCTGCGCAACTCGGTGCTGGACGGCAAGCAGGCCGAAGACCTGCTGCACTCGGTCGGTATCACCGTGAACCGTAACTCCATTCCGTTTGATCCCCGCCCGCCCATGGTCACCTCCGGCCTCCGCATCGGAACCCCTGCCCTGGCCACCCGCGGTTTCGGCGCGAAGGAGTTCACCGAGGTCGCGGAGATCATCGCCGCAGCGCTGAAGCCGTCCCCCGACGCTGAGGACCTGCGCCGCCGCGTCTCGGTCCTGGCCGAGAACTTCCCGCTGTACTCCGGACAGGAAGAATGGTGAGCATGGAACAGGGAACGAACATGGTAGGCAACGTTGAGGCACCCGAAGAGATGCCGGAAACCGCACAGCGCCTCGACGGCCTGAAGGCAGCCCGGGAAATCAAGGAGGAACTGGCCAAACGGATCCAGGTCCTGGTGGACGAGCACGGCATCACACCCGGACTCGGAACCGTGCTGGTGGGAGACGATCCGGCCAGCCACTCCTACGTGGGCGGCAAGCACAAGGACTGCGCCCAGGTGGGCATCAACTCCATCCGGCGGGACCTGCCGGAGGACATCAGCCAGGAAGACCTGGAAAAGGTCATCGACGAGCTGAATGCCGATCCGGCGACCACCGGCTACATTGTGCAGCTGCCCCTGCCCAAGCACATTGACACCAACCGGATCCTCGAGCGGATCGCGCCCGAAAAGGACGCAGACGGCCTGCATCCGGTGAACCTCGGACGCCTGGTGCTCAACGTCTCTGATGCGATGACCTCGCCGCTGCCCTGCACACCGCACGGCATTGTGCAGCTGCTGGTCCGGAACGGCATCAGCCTCAACGGCAAGAACGTGCTGGTTGTGGGCCGCGGCGTCACGGTTGGCCGCCCGCTGGGACTGCTGCTGACCCGCCGTCCGATCAATGCGACGGTCACGCTCGCCCACACGGGCACGGTGAACCTCCCCGAACTGCTGCGGGAAGCCGATGTCGTTGTGGCCGCGGCAGGGTTCCCCGGCATGATCAAGGCCGCCGAGCTGAAGCCCGGGGCGATTGTCCTGGATGTGGGCGTCACCCGCGTCACCGACCCGGAAACCGGTAAAACAACGCTGATGGGCGACGTGGAAAAGGACGCTGCCTCCGTTGCGTCCTGGATCTCACCGAACCCGGGCGGGGTTGGTCCGATGACCCGGGCCATGCTCCTGGCCAACGTGGTGGAAGCCGCTGAACGCCAGGCCGGAATCCTGGCGGAATAAGCCGCCGGCACCCGTGCCCAGGCCCGTCCGCCATCAGGCGGGCGGGCCTTCGCCGTTCTCCGGCCGGCCTGCACCGGTCCTTGAGGTGCCTGCACTATGATTGCCGGGTGCCGCAGATCACAGTCTCCGCCCCGTCCGCCCAAAAGGCCTTCCAGGGACCCGTCATCACCGCCGCGAACCTGGCGAAATCCTACGGGGATTTCACCGCCGTCAACGGCATCAGCTTCGACGTTCCCGCGGGGGAGTCCTTCGGGCTGCTCGGGCCGAACGGTGCGGGCAAATCCACCACCATGAAGATGATCGGCGGTGTCTCCAAACGCACCTCGGGGGAACTGCGGATCATGGGGCTGGACCCGGACCGCAACGGCCCGGAAGTGCGGGCGCACCTGGGCGTGGTGCCCCAGCAGGACAACCTGGACGAAGAGCTGAGGGTGCGGGACAACCTCCTGGCCTACGGCCGCTATTTCGGCCTGCCCAAAAGCTACCTGCAGCCCAAGGCGGACGAACTGCTGGAATTCGCCCAGCTGACCGACAAAGCCAAGGCCCGCGTTGACGACCTCTCCGGCGGAATGAAACGCCGCCTCACCATCGCCCGCTCCCTGATCAACGATCCCAAGATCCTGCTGCTGGATGAGCCAACCACCGGGCTGGATCCACAGGCCCGGCATATTCTGTGGGACCGCCTGTTCCGACTCAAGGAAGCCGGCGTCACCCTGATCCTCACCACCCATTACATGGATGAAGCCGAGCAGCTGTGCGACCGCCTGATCGTGGTGGACAAGGGCGCCATCATGGCCGAAGGGTCCCCGGCGGCACTGATCCGGGAGTATTCCTCCCGGGAAGTGGTGGAACTGCGGTTCGGCTCCGAGCGCAACACCACCGTCGCAGCGGAACTGAACGGAATCGGCGAGCGGATCGAGACACTGCCGGACCGCGTCCTGATCTACGCGGAGAACGGCGAGCATGCGCTGGAGGCAGTCGGCGCGCGCGGGCTGCATCCCCTCACCTCGCTGGTCCGCCGCTCCTCCCTGGAGGACGTCTTCCTTCGGCTGACGGGCAGGAGCCTCGTTGACTGAGCAGCAGACCCACGCGGTGCTGGGGCTGCGCTCACCCCTGACACCCGAAGAAACAGCGCGCCGTGCCCGGAGGTACGGCGCCGTCTACTACGCCGAACACTGGCTGCGCCGGATGCGCGGTTATGGCTGGACCGTGCTCGTCACCGCGGTCGGGACTCCGCTGGTCTACCTCTTCGGCATGGGAGTGGGGCTGGCCTCCCTGGTTGATACCGGGACCAATGCAGCGTTCGACGCCGGCAACGGCAGCTCGGTGTCCTACCTGCTGTTCGTGGGTCCGGCCCTGCTCGCCACGGCGGCGATCATGGTGTCCAGCGAAGAGAACACCTACACGGTGATGTCCGGATTCAAGTGGCAGCGGACCTACTACGGCCCCAACGCGTCTCCGCTCAGCAGTGCACAGCTGGTGGACGGGCACGTCCCGGGCCTGGGGGTCCGGCTGCTCATTACCTGCGGCGCCTACTTCGGCTTCCTGCTGCTCTTCGGAGCGGTGGGAAACCCCGCGACGGCCTGGCTGATGGTGCTGACAGCGATTGTGGGCGGGCTGGCCTTCGGATTGCCGCTGATGGCCTACAGCGCCTCGATCACCGAAGACCGGGGCCAATTCGCCATGGTGCAGCGCTTCATTGTGATGCCGCTGTTCCTGTTCTCCGGAACCTTCTTCCCCCTGGACACCCTGCCGCTGGTGATCCGCTGGATCGGCTGGGTTTCGCCGCTGTGGCATGCCTCCGAGCTGGGCCGAATGGTCAGCTACGGACTGGCAGAACCTGCAATCCTGACCGTTGTCCATGTGGCGTACCTGCTGCTCCTGGCCGTCGGCGGCTGGCTGCTGACCCGGCGCAACTTCACCCGGAGGCTGGGAAAATGAGCGCCGCTGGGAAAATGAACGCCGCACGCCACACCGGGAGCCCGGAGGACACCGTGGCCGAGCAGAAAAGGGAGGCCGCGCGCCAGAGCACAGCGGCCATGCCGCAGCCAAGGCAGCGTTTCCTGGGTTCCCTGTACGGCCGGAACATCCGGGCCGTCTTCGCCCGCGGGCTCAAAGCCACGTGGGGCACCAACTGGTCCATCATGATCAGCGGGTTCGTTGAACCCGTGCTGTACCTGCTGGCCATGGGCATCGGCCTGGGATCCCTCATCGGAACGGTGGCGGGACCCGGTGGAGAGCAGATCAGCTACGCGGCGTACATCGCACCGGCATTGCTCGCCGTCTCGGCCATGAACGGAGCCATTTACGACTCCACCATGAACGTGTTCTTCAAGCTCAACTTCGCCCGTTTGTACGAAGGCATGCTCGCCACATCCCTTGGCCCGGTGGACGTGGCCCTGGGCGAGATCCTCCTGGCCCTGCTGCGCGGCGGGATGTATGCCACCGGCTTCACAGCGGTCATGGCCGCCATGGGACTGGTGACGTCTCCGGCGTCGCTGCTGATGATTCCGGCGGCGGTGGTGATCGCCTTCGGCTTCGCCTCGATTGGCATGGCCATCACCAGCTACATGAAGACCTTCCAGCAGCTGGACTGGGTCAGCTTCGTTATGCTGCCGATGTTCCTGTTCTCCGCCACGTTCTATCCGCTGAGCGTCTACCCGCAGGGTATCGCGACGCTGATCCAGGCACTGCCGCTGTGGCACGGTGTGGAGATGCTGCGGCAGATCAACGCCGGGGCTTTGGGGCTTGATACCGCCGGACACCTGCTGTACTTCGTGGTGATGATCGCCTTTGGGCTGGTGGTCACCACCCGGCGGCTGGAAGCCCTGTTCCAGAAATAGACCGCACCGGCCGCTAGAGTGCCCGGGTCCGGGCCGCCAGCGCGGCCTGCAGCCTGGACTCGACGCCGAGCTTGGCCAGGACATGGGACACATGCGTTTTGACCGTCGTCTCAGAAATCCCCAGGCGGCTGGCAATCCGGACGTTGCTCAGCCCCTCGCCCAGGCAGTCCAGAACTTCGCTCTCCCGGCCGGTAAGTTCCACAGAATACGGAGCCACGGCAGCACCGGCGGCACCGGCTGCACCGGCGGCTGCGCGGCTGACAGCCGCCGCGACCAGCCGGCCGGCAACCTCGGGCGCAATCACCGTTCCGCCCTCGTGGACCCGGCGCAGCGCCGTCGTGATTTCTGCCGGCTCGGCGGTCTTCAACAGGAACCCCGCAGCTCCGGCGGCCAGAACACCAAAGAGGTAGGAGTCATGGTCGAACGTGGTCAGGGCAACCACCTTCACCAACCCGCCCGCGGTAATGGCAGCGGTTGCTTCCACCCCGTCCATCACCGGCATCCGCAGGTCCATGAGGACGACGTCGGGCTGTAGCGCCCGGGCCATGGAGACCGCCGTGGCGCCGTCGCCGGCCTCACCGACCACTTCGAATCCCGGGTCCACCTCAATGACCATCCGCATTCCCAGCCGGATCGCAGCGTGATCGTCCGCCAGCAGGACCCTGAGAGCTGCGCTCATGCCCCGGTACCCCCGGAGACTGCGGACCCGGAGCCGGCCGGGAAGGACAGCTGCCGGCTGTCTGCCGGGTTACCCGGGGCTGGCTCGCCGGGCGCGGCACTGGGCAGCAGAGTATCCGGCAGGACCGCCTCCACCGTCCAGCCGCTGCCGCGCGGCCCTGCCCATGCGTGTCCGCCCAGCTGTTCGGCCCTGGCCAACATGCTGGCGACGCCGGTTCCGGTGCCAATGTCACTCTCAGCTGCGGAAACGCCGCCGCTGGTTTCGGAAGCAGCGGCGCGGACTCCGGGACCGCCGTCGTCGTCAATTTCCAGCCGGACGCCGCCGGGCACGGGATCCAGTGTCATCCGGACGGCCGCTCCCGGGGCATGGCGGCCGGCGTTAACCAGCGCTTCCGTGACGATCCGGAAGAGGGCGGCCTGCACCGGGCCGGGCAGCCCGGTACCGCCGCCGGGCAGGCGGTTGATCCATTCGATCGCTGTCCCGGCCGCCCGGTGCCCTTCCACCACCGCGTTCAGATCGCCGGCGTTCCCGGCAAGCGGGCGGGGTTCGCCGGTGCTGAGCATGCGGATCATGCCGTTGAGCTCGGCCAATCCTTCCACGCTTTCCCGCCGCACGTGGGATAGCACTTCCCGCGCCAGTAACTTGTCAGGACTTTGCAGTGCCGCACCGGACTGCAGCGCAATCGCTGAAAGGCGCGAGGACAGGACATCGTGAAGTTCACGGGCCATGTCCTGGCGTTCGGCAGCCAGCGCCAGATCGTGCTCCCGGGAAGCCAGGCTGGCCTGGTCGCGGGCCGCCTGCCGGATTGCCACCGCGCGGGCGCTTTCGCTTTCTGCCAGCTGGCCAGCCTTGCGCAGGTTGCCTGCCCATTCCGCGGGAAGCAGCAGGATCATGGCAGTGAACAGGACAGCGACGACGCCGTCGCTAAGGTTCCGCGCCACGGCCCACGCCGCGATTCCGGAGGCGGCGCTCAGGACCAGCACCGTGATTTCGGCAGCCCTAGCCGCTTTGGCCGATCCAAAAAGCACCAGGGAAAAGACGGCTTCGAAGGCAAAGAAGTACCCGCCGGCGCTCCCGGCCAGCGCCAGGGCCAGGGCCGCAGCGGCACTGAGCGGCACCATCAGTACCGTTCGGCTGCGGCGCAGAACAACCGCACCGGCTCCGGCCACAGTAAGCAGCGGCCACCACGGAGTAAGCCAGGGCAGCATCGGTTCACTGGTCGCGGTGATATTGACCGACTGAAGCAGCCAGGCCAGCGCCGCGTAGCCCAGGGCCAGCACCACGTCCTCGCGTCGGATCCGGCCCGAAGAAGAGTTCATAGCTCCATCCTGAAGGCCCGGCCCACACTGGCCAAGCAAGCCGCACCAACCTGAGACGAAAGGATGAGGCCCCACTCCTCCCGATGCCGGATGCCGGGTGACGCGCCCCGGAGAAGAGTATGGAGATGACCTTGGAACTGATGGCCCAGTTGGGCATTCTCGCGCTCATTGACAGCACCAGCATCGGGACGCTTGTTATTCCGGTGTGGCTGCTCCTGCGCCCCGGTGCCCGCAGGAGCGCCGGGAAGGTGGCTGTCTACCTGGGGGCAGTCGGGGTGTTCTATTTCCTGGTGGGGCTGGTTCTGCTCTCCGGAGCCATGGGGATCGCCGATGCGCTGGGCAGCGGCAGCATCGGCTCCGTGCTGGAGCTGCCGGCGGTGCAGGCCGTGATGGTGGCGGCCGGAGCGGGCATGCTGATCTGGTCATTCAAGGATTCACTCGGCATGACCAAAGAGGCCTCGCTGCGTTCCGCGGGCAGCAATGCAGCTGCCGGAAGCTCAACCACCACCACCAGCGGTGGACATTCCGGGGCGCGGGGAGCAAAAGCGGCGGCAGCGGAGCGCTCCGCCGTCACCGAGCGGCGGTGGCAGCACCGGATCGGCAGGGCACTGGACAGCCGCGGCGGGCTGCTCGGCCTGGCCCTGCTCGCCGGACTGCTTGAGCTGCCAACCATGCTGCCCTATCTGGCGGCGGTAGGTCTGCTGACCGGTGCCGGCATTGAACTGCAGGCGTCGGCTGGAGCCTTGGGCCTGTACTGCCTGGTGATGCTGCTGCCGGCCGGACTCCTGCTCGGTGGCAGGCTGCTGCTGGGCCGGCTGCTGGATTCGCCGCTGGAACGGGTCGGTGCCTGGCTGTCGAAGGTCTCAGGGGAGGCCGTGCTGTGGGTGGTGGGAATTGTCGGCTTCCTGATCCTGCGGGCCGGACTGGCCGGACTCTTCCCCGGTGCCGCCTGGAACCCGTTCGGCTGACGCCCGCGGACCCAACGGGCCCGGCAGATCAGCCCGCGGCGTCCACGGCGGAGCGGAAGATCCGGGTCATGGCGTTGTTAAACAGGACGAACTCGACCGAGTCGACTCCGGTGCCCGGATGACTCCGGACGGTCCGCACCGCAATCTCCGCCACAGTCCCGGCATCCCACCCGTAGACACCGGCGCTGATGGCCGGGAACGCTACCGTGGCCGCTCCAAGGGACACGGCCACGTCCAGGCTGTTGCGAAACGCCGCTTCCAGCAGGCCGGGATCAGTCTGGCCCGCGTGCGCATTCGGCCCTACGGTATGGATGACCCAGCGCGCCGGCAGGGCAAAACCCTCGGTGGCAACGGCCTGGCCCACACCCAGCCCGTCCCGGTAGCTGCCTTCGCGCAGGGCACGGCAGGCCTGCAGAAGTTGAGGCCCGGCAGCCCGGTGGATAGCGCCGTCGACCCCGCCGCCCCCGAGCAGGGAGGAATTGGCGGCGTTGACGATGGCGTCCACCGGCCGCCGGGTGATGTCGCCGGTCACTATCCTGATCTCCATCGCACCAGCCTCCCAGCAGTGTCCCGTTCGCGGCAAACACCAGCCGGGGCAGTCGGCTCAAAGCCACCTTCCGGTTCCGGGTTTCGCCGTGGGGGTAAGCGGAATCGATCTCCACGAATTTTTGAGAGAATGGTTTCATGCAGTCCATCCCTCACGGCAAAACGCCGCCAGTATCCAGCCCCGGCAGGGGAATCAGCCGCAAGATGGCCACTATCGGCACCACTCTGATGGTGTTTGTGTTCATCGTGGCCGTGATCTTCGCCGCCAATGAGAACGACGTCGTTGGCTGGCTGGTGGTGATTATCTCCCTCGGATGGCTGCTCCTGTTCGCCTTTGTGGTCTTCAGTATCCGTGGCGCTGCCCGGAAGGCCGGCGTGAAGCTGGCCGAGGCCCAGGACTCGCTCAACCGGGCTGCGGGCGGGGCTCCGTCCGTCCAGGTGATGGATGAGGCAACCACCATGCGCGACCAGAAGCTGGACCACAGCTTCAAGATCATCCAGGTGCAGTCCAGGGTGATCCGGGAGAACCTCGGCAGCGACGAGGGCCAGGTGGAACGGGCGATCGAGACGATCGAAATCACCGCGCACAATGCCCGCGGAATGATGAAGAAGGACGACGGCGGGCCGGTCGAGGGCACGCTCGTCGACTGATCCGCGGATCACCCGCGCAGGCAGCATGCCCCTTGGCGGGCATGCCCGCCGAGATGAACCCGAAAGCTACCGAGGGGTATGGTTATTGGCGTGAGCATGGCATCTGCAGGGGAGCCCAGCCCCGCATCGGCACTGGGAACACTGAGAATCGCGACGGTTAACGTCAACGGCATCCGCGCCGCCTACAAGCGCGGCATGGCCGAATGGCTGGCCGGACGGGACATCGACATTCTCTGCCTGCAGGAGGTGCGTGCGCCGGACAAGATCGTCCGGGAGCTGCTCGGAGACGACTGGCACATCCTGCATGCCGAAGCCGAAGCGAAGGGACGCGCCGGTGTAGCCATCGCATCCCGGCAGGAGCCGGTTGCCGTGCGCGAACACATCGGCGAAGAGTACTTCGCGACGTCCGGACGCTGGGTGGAAGCAGACTTCAAGGTGCCGGTGGACGGCGAGGAGAAACTGCTGACGGTGGTCAGCGCCTACGTGCACTCGGGCGAAGCCGGAACCCCCAAACAGGAGGATAAGTACCGCTTCCTGGATGTGATGGCGGCGCGGCTTCCCGTACTGGCCGCCACCAGCGATTACGCGCTGATCGTCGGCGACCTGAACGTGGGTCACACCACCCTGGACATCAAGAACTGGAAGGGCAACGTCAAGCGCGCCGGCTTCCTGCCGGAGGAACGCGCCTACTTCGACCGTTTCCTCGGCGAGGAGATCGGCTACGTCGACGTCGCCCGGAAGCTTGCCGGCGAGGTCGCCGGGCCGTACACCTGGTGGTCCTGGCGAGGCCAGGCCTTCGACAACGACGCCGGTTGGCGCATTGATTACCACATGGCCACTCCCGGCCTGGCTGAGCGTGCCGTTCACGCCGTCGTCGACCGCGCCGCCACCTACGATGCCCGTTTCTCTGACCACGCCCCCGTTGTGGTCGACTACCAGTTCTAAGGTTTGAGAACAAATGACTGAAACACCCTCCACGCCGGCAGCCCGCCAGCGCATTCTCTCCGGCATGCAGCCCTCAGCAGACTCCCTCCACCTGGGCAACTACCTCGGCGCCCTGGTGAACTGGGTCCGGCTGCAGGAGCAGTACGACGCCTACTTCTTTATTCCCGATCTGCACGCCATTACGGTCCCGCAGGACCCCGAGGATCTGCGCAAACGAACCCGGGTCACCGCAGCGCAGTACATTGCCGGGGGAGTGGACCCGGACCGCGCAACCCTGTTCGTCCAGTCCCAGGTGCCCGAACACGCGCAGCTGGCGTGGGTGCTGAACTGCCTGACCGGTTTCGGCGAAGCCTCCCGGATGACCCAGTTCAAGGACAAGCAGCAGCGCTTCGGCGCCGATGCCGCGTCCGTGGGCCTGTTCACCTATCCGATCCTTCAGGTCGCTGACATCCTGCTTTACCAGCCCCACGGTGTGCCGGTCGGCGAAGACCAGCGTCAGCATATTGAGCTGAGCCGGGACCTGGCCAAGCGGTTCAACAGCCGCTATGGGGAGACCTTCGCGGTTCCGGAAGTCTTTATCCAGAAGGACTCGGCCAAGATCTACGATCTGCAGAATCCGGCTGCGAAGATGTCCAAGTCGGCGGCTTCGCCGGCGGGCCTGATCAACCTGCTGGACCCGGACAAGGTGATCGCCAAACGGATCAAGTCCGCTGTCACCGATGACGGCAGCGAAATCCGGTTTGACCGTGAGGCTAAGCCGGGAGTGTCCAACCTGCTCTCCATCTATTCCCTCATCACCGGACGAAGCATCGACACGCTGGTGAAGGAATACGAAGGCAAGATGTACGGACATCTGAAGGTCGACCTTGCCGAGGCTGTCACCGAGCACATCCGCCCCATCCGGGAACGCGCCCAGCAGCTGCTGGACGATCCGGCGGAACTGGACCGGCTGCTTGCGCATGGCGCTCTGAAAGCGCGGGAAACCGCGTCGGCTACACTGGCCGATGTGTACGAGAAGATCGGTTTCCTCCCACTGGGTTCCACCTCCCGCTAAACTTCATGGGCTACTCGAACTCGACGGTGCAGATTTCAACCGGTGCCACCCGCACCGGGAACGGCCGGACGCCTGAAACACCCTGTCAGGTCGGGATCGTTATACCCGTTCCGGAGCCCATGGCGTCCTTCCTCAAGCGGGCACGGGCGTCCTTCGGGGACCCCATGGCCTCCGTGATCCCGGCGCACATAACTTTGGTCACAACCACCCCGGCGACGGACTGGCTCTCGGCGCTGCGCCATGTCCGGCAGGTGACCGCAGCGCACCGTCCCTTCACTGTGACGCTGCGCGGAACGTCCACGTTCCGTCCGGTGACTCCCGTTGTGTATTTGAACGTGACGGACGGATTCGAGGAGTGCTCACGCCTGCACCGGGATCTCCAGCGCGGTCCTCTTGAGCACCAGACCCCCTATCCCTATCATCCGCACGTCACGGTGGCCCACGACGTCAGTGAGGCCGGCATGGATGAGGCCCTGACCTCGCTTAGCGGCTACGAGGCAGGTTTCCGGGTCGAGCGGATCGGTGTGTATGAACACGATCCCCAGGGCCTGTGGATTTTGCGCGAGGAACTGACGCTCGGGGGCTAGTGTCGAGGGCTGGTTCCCGGTGGGTGGCCTAGACCCCCGGAGTCACGGGGCAGCTACGCTTCCTTCTTGCTGAGTTCCATCAGCGATTCCAGCACTTCGGCCGGAAAAGCACCGTTGGTGAATGCAAGGAATTGCTGCATGGGCATGGACTCGACCATCTTGAGGTGGTCGGAGTTGGATTGGGCCTGCTGTGCCTGTTCTTCGGTCAGAGAAGCGGCGAGCCCTGCCTCGAGCTGAGGGCCAACGACGGGGTGCGCGAACCAGTCGCCGACGGTGGAGTCCATGGTCAGCTCACGGATGATGCTGTCCCCGGCAAGGGCTATTTCCTGCTCGGCCAGGACGGTGAACGCATCGGAGCAGACCTGCACCGCGTAGTTCCCGGCCGGCACCACCCAACGGTTCAGCTGGATATCCCAGTAGGCGAATGCCCGCCGGTCCAGTTTCAGTGCCACCCTCTTACTTTCGCCGGCCTCAAGACTGACCTTGGTGAAGGCCCGCAGCTCCCGGGCCGGCCGGCGGACAGGACCTGCTGTGGTGGCGACATATACCTGGACCACGTGTTTGCCTGCGCGGTCTCCGGTGTTGGTGACGGTCACGTGCACGGTCACCGTGTCCTCGGAGAGCGTCTCGAGCTCCAGATCCGAGGTCTCGAAGGTGGTGTAGGAGAGACCATGTCCGAACGGGTAACGGACCTGCACACCAGCCGTGGTGTAGTAGCGGTAGCCGACGAGCACACCTTCGCCGTAACGGACGTGTCCCTGCTCTCCGGGGAAGTTCAGCCAGCTCGGGTTGTCTTCCAGCCGCAGTGGAATGGTCTCGGCAAGACGGCCGGAGGGGTTGACGACGCCGAAAAGGACGTCGGCGATAGCCCCGCCGCTGGCCTGGCCCAGCAGCCAGCCCTCAACGACGGCGTGGACGTCATCGTGCCATCCTTCGAGGGAGACGACACCGCCGTTCGACAGGACGACCACTGTTTTCGGCGCTGCTGCGGCAACGGCACGGATCAGGTCGATCTGGTTGGAAGGCAGCTCGAGCCCCTCCCGGTCGAAACCTTCAGATTCTTCCCGGTCACTGAGCCCCGCAAAGACGACGGCGACGTCTGCGCTCCGGGCCATGGCTTCCGCCTCGTTCTTTAACCGGCCAGTGTCCGGTTCCTCAAGGGAAAACCCGGGTGCGTAGTCAACGGTGGCGTTGCGTTCGCCGGCGAGAGCCGTAAGGTCTTCCAGGGCCGATTCAGTCCTGGTGGCGTTGATGTGGGAACTGCCGCCGCCCTGGAACCGGGGAGATACCGCAAAGGGGCCGATGACTGCGATGTGCTGCCCGTTGCGCAGCGGCAGTGCTCCGCCGTTTTTGAGCAGCACGATAGATTCTGCCGCTGCAGTGCGGGCCAGCGTGTGATGCCGGTCTACCGGCAGGTCACCGGTCGCTTCCCGGGCCAGGGAGGTAAGGGCAACGACCCGTTTCACGGCGTCGTCGACCTGGTCTTCTGTGAGCCGTCCCTCACGGACCGCATCGATAATCTGCTGATCGGTGGCCCCGCCGCTGCCGGGCATCTCAAGGTCCATCCCGGCTTCGACACCCGCCACCCGGTCACTGACCGCGCCCCAGTCCGAGACCACGGCACCTTCGAAGGCCCAGTCCCCGCGCAATACATCGGTCAGCAGCCACTTGTTGTGGGATGCGTAGACTCCATTGACCTTGTTGTAGGAACACATGACCGTGGCCGGGCGCGCTTCGGTCACGACTCGCTCGAAGGCGGGGAAATAGATTTCCCGAAGCGTCCGCTCATCCACGTCTGCGCTGATGCGCATCCGTTCGGTTTCCTGGTTATTGGCTGCGAAATGCTTGACCGAGGCGCCCGGACCGGTCTCCTGCAGACCAGTGACGTGGGCGGCCCCCAAGACGCCGGACAGCAGGGGGTCCTCGGAATAGTACTCGAAGTTCCGCCCGCACAGGGGAGACCGTTTGATGTTCACACCTGGCCCCAGAACAACCGATACCCCCAAGGCCAGCGCTTCACGGCCGACGGCGGCACCCACCTTCGCGGCCACGGCGGGGTCCCAGCTCGAACCCACCGCCACGGCAGGAGGGAAGCAGGTGGAGGGCAGGCTGTCGTGGATACCCAGGTGGTCTGCGTCGCTGTCCTGCCGCCGGATTCCATGGGGTCCGTCGGCGAGGACAATCGAGGGAATACCGGCGTCGTCGATGTTTTTGGTGGACCAAAAGTCCTGTCCGGATAGCAGTGAAGCCTTCTGTTCAAGCGTCAGGGCGGAAATGTCGACGGATGTCATGCGGGGGCTCCTTGGGAAGCTGAGGTGAGGGCTGAAGTGAGATCGTCTATGAGTTCGGCGGAGGCGCCGGGAACGTAGTCCAGCATGGTCCGCACGGACATGACCGCTGCCTCGGGACCGTCCCCGTCCAGGGGAACTCCGGGGAAATGGCTTGAGAAGGCATCCGTAAAGGCCCGCCAGGCACGTGCGTTGCCGGCGATCTGCCCCAGGGTTGAGTCTAAGGTGAAGACAGTGTCAGCGGCTGCCTCCGCTTTCAGGTCGTAGGACCAATGGTGGGTGCCTGCGCTGACGTGGATGACAGCGGAGTCGGGGTGCAGCGGCAGCTCCACTTCCGCGGTGGTGCCCGCTGGGATGGTGGCTTCCAGGGACACGGTGCGGTCCGTGAGGGACCAGGAAATTCGTACTTCCCCGTGGCCGGTGTCGTGGCGGAGGTTCGCGTGGGTTAGTCCGCCCCCGGGCTTAGGTGCGATCCGCATGTGAAGGTATCCGGGTTCGATGGCGGTTAGCCCGCCTATGGTCCGGTGCATCCAGTCCACCACGGCCCCGAGGGCGTAATGGTTTAGGGAAGTCATCCCTGAAGGGTTGATGGTTCCGTCGGGCCGGATGGAGTCCCAGCGTTCCCAGATTGTCGTCGCTCCCATCGTCACAGGGTAGAGAAAGGAGGGGCAGCCTGTCTCAAGCAGCAGCAGGTAGGCCTCATCGAGGTGGCCGGTCAGGGACAGGGCATCCGTGACCAGAGGTGTGCCGGCAAAGCCGGTCGAGATGCGGTACCCGGATTTGGCTACGGCGGACGCGAGGACTTGTCCTGCGAGCTTTTGCTGTTCGGCATCGAGGATGCCGAACGTGATCGCAAGGGCGTATGCGGTGGCGGTCTGGTCGACAAGGCGTCCGTTTTTCGTGATGTACTCGTTGAGGAAAGCGGTGCGGACCCGGTGGGCCAGGGCCGTAAACTCCTCAGCGTCCGTGCTCCGGCCCAGGATGGCCGCGGTGTCCGCCATCTCACGGGTGGTACGGCACAGGTAGGCCGACGCGACAAGGTGCCTGTCGGTTTTGCCGCCGGCTGGGTTGTTCATGGGGGCATCCGGGTCCAGCCAGTCCCCGTATTGGAAACCGCTGCTCCAGAGACCGTTCTCATCAAGCAAACCGGCAACCTGGCGGATGAAGGCGGCCATGGAGTCGTAGGCCTCTGCGAGGATGGCCTCATCACCGTATTCACGGTACAAGGTCCAGGGCAGGCTGACGGCAACGTCGCTCCACAATGCGGTTGGGGAGGACGGAGTGGACAGTACGTCGGGGACAACCCAGGGTACGAACCCCTTGGCAGCCTGTTCTGCAGCGAGGTCCTCCAGCCAGGAGCCCAGCACGCTGCGTACGTCATAGAGGAACGCAGCGCTGGGGGCGAAGGCATTGAGGTCCCCGGTCCAACCGAGTCTTTCGTCGCGCTGCGGACAATCGGTTGGCACTCCAACGAAGTTGTCCCGCATGGACCAGACCGCGTTGGCGTGCAGCTGGTTGAGCAGGGGGTTCGAGGTTTCCAGCCATCCCGTACGGCGCATGTCGGAGTGCACCACCACGGCGCGGAATGAGTCCGGCTTAGCGGTTCCCGGCCATCCGTCGACTTCTACGTACCGGAAACCGTGGAAGGTGAAGCGGGGTTCCCAGGTTTCGACTGTTCCGCCGCGGAGCGTATAGCGGTCGGTGGCCGCAGCGGTGCGCAGGGTTTCGACGTCGATTTCCCCTTCCGTCATCACTTCGGCGTGCCGGAGGGTGATGGTTGCTCCGGTTTCGCCCTGCACAGTGAAGCGCACCCAACCGGAGATGTTCTGTCCGAAGTCCACCACGGTCTTGCCGCTAGGGGTGGTAAGGATCTTTACCGGGGCAAGTTCCTCAATACGGCGGATGGGATCCGCCGTGGCTTCGAACAAGGTACCAAGGGGCCAGTCGAATGACTGCACGGCTTCCCAGGCTGAGTCATCAAACCCCGGGCGGTCCCAGCCATCGGGTTCGAGGCGTGCATCGAATTCTTCCCCATCGTAGATGCTGTTGGCGCGGACCCCGCCGGTGCCCGCCCGGAAGGACCCGTCGCTGGTCAGCGTTTCTGTCCGGTCTGCGTAGTCAAGGACCAGCTCCAGGTACAGGGCGGGACGGTCGGTGTAATGGTGCCGCTTGTTCTCCCACCCCAACCTGCCCATCGCCCAGCCCTGTCCCACGACGGCGCCGACGGCGTTTGCCCCCGCCACGATTTTGCCGGTGACGTCGTGGGTGCTGACGGCCAGCCGGTGCCGGTATGAGGTCCAGCCTGGAGCAAGGACTTCATCGCCCACCACGCCACCGTTCAGGTGGGGTTCCACAAGCCCCAGCCCGGTGATGTGCAGGGTGGCGCGCACGGGAGGTTCGGTTACCTCGAACTCGCGGCGCAGGTACACGGCTGGGTCACCTTCGTTGCCGTGTGAGGTGGTGGGCGTGATGAACTGGCCGGTCCAGTGGCGGGTCATGTGTTGGCTCCTTAAGCGTTGGGGGCAGGGGGTACTAGCGGACTGAACGGATGCGGAGTACCACCAGACCACCGAGCACGGTGCAGGCGGCTGCGATCACATACAGCAGAAGATAGTTCTTCTCGCCGCCTGCGGTCACACCGACAGCGAGGAAGATGGGTGCAATGAGCGGGGCGATTGACTGGGGGATTGAGGTGGCGAAGCTGATGATGCCCATAAAGCGTCCGGCGTCTGTCTCCCGTTCGGGAAGGACATCCAGGAGCAGTGCCTGGTCCACTGCTGAGAACATTCCGATGCCCAGAGATCCCAGCAGCGAGCCGGCCACGAGCATGGGCATGTCGCTGGAAAGGGCCATGATGATGGCACCCGCGCCGAAGATGAGACCCGAGGCGCAAACAAAGGCGCGCCGCCGCCGCAGCTTGTCGGAGAGGAAGCCGCCGCCGATGGCGCCTGCCGTCGTGGCCAGGATGCCCGCCATGGAAAGGATGGCGAGAATTCCGGCAACCTCGGTGACGCTGACGCCAAGACGGGAGGCGAAAAAGAATGCCGTGAAGGTGGTGTTAAGGGTGAGACCGAAGTAGAAGAAGAAACGGCCAAGCCAGTTCCAGGAGAAATCCGGGTGCTGCTTGGGGTTGTAGAGGTACTTCCGCAGCAGCCTGCCCAGATTCAGCTTTTCGTCAAACGTGTTGCCGCGGCTGTCCTTTTCATGAACCAGGAGGACGAACAGGCTGGTCAGGAGGACGCCCACGGCTCCGGGAACGAGGAAGAGCAGCAGGTTGTTGGACGCGAAGCTGCCGGCCAGCACCACACCGACGACCGGCGCCACCTGGGTCGCGAACCCGGTAAGTCCGGCGACCTTGCCGCGCTGGCTTTCGGGAAGCCTGTCAGCAGTGGAAATCAGCAGGTTGCTCAGGACCGTACCCCAGCCCAGCTGGGCGAGGACCCAGCCTGTTCCCAAGACGAGGACGCTGGGGGCGGTTGCCATCACGACCAATGAGACGATGCCCAGGATCATGCCGCCGATCATAAAGGGACGGCGGCGGCCCAGACGGGTGCGGGTCCGATCGCTGGCGACACCCAGGAAAGGGGAAGTAAGCATGACGGCGAATGCTCCCGCCCCGGTGATGTACCCGAGGTATTCCTCGCGCCCCGGAGCCAGCTCGTTCAGGCGTATTGCCAGGGAGATAGCCAGCGGGGTGATGAAAGCGACGAAGACCCCGAATTGGGCCAGGACCATGAGCCAGATGTACCGCTTGCCGACCGGGGCCAGCGCCGGAGTGCTGGCTGTGGACGCCGGGTCAAGAACTTCCGGGATGACGTCGACCTGGGGCAGGGGCTGGGGCAGGGGAGCGTCAGAACGCGCAGGTTTGCCCGTTGAAGAATTCATCAATGGTGACTCCGTTGTCGGTGTGAGAAGAAGTGACGTGGCTCGCTAGCGCGTGCTAGTTCGCCGATGTTATCTGAACTTGCTAGCACGCGCAAGGTAGGATTCTGGGATGACTGGGGAAGCGAAGAACCGGCGGGTCACTGCTGCGGATGTGGCGAGATCATTAGGCATCTCCAGGGCAACCGTGGGGTTCGTGCTCAACAACACCCGGGGCCAGACCATTTCGGAGGCAACGCGGAAGCGGGTCATTGCCGAAGCGGCGCGGTTAGGTTACCGGCCGCACACCGCCGCCCAGGCCCTCGCCCGGGGAAGCAGCAGGATCGTCCTGCTGGTGTTGCCGGATTGGCCTGTTGAGCACAGCCTTGGCCGGCATATTGCGGAGGCTTCCAGGGTGCTGGAGGAGGCCGGGTATTCCCTTGTCACTTATACCCTTCACGAAACCGGTGTGACGCGGCCGCTGTGGGAAGCCCTGGATCCGGATGTGGTGATAGGCATGCTTCCATTTTCGGAAAAAGACTTGGCGTCCATGCGCGCGAGCGGCATAACCACTATTGTCCCGGACCCGCAGACAGAGCCCGCGGAGTGGCAGAAGGGCCCGAGTGTCGTTGCCGGCCCTGAACTCCAGGTCAGCCATCTTGCCGGTCTGGGGCACAGCAGGATCGCCTTCGCGGCACCGGATGATTCCAGGCTTGCGAGGATTATCGACGCGCGGCTCGCCGTCGCCCGCGACACAGCAGCCAGGATGGGTCTGACAGGCATGGATGACCGCCGCATCAATGTCCATGACGCATCGTCCCGGTCCGCCGTGCTGGAGTGGTCCAGGGATGGCATCACGGGAGTGGTTGCCTACAATGACGAAATTGCTGCAGCGATCGCCGGTGCTGCGCTGCGTGAGGGCATTTCCGTGCCCGGGCAACTGGCCGTCATTGGTCATGACGACACGCCGCTGGCTGAACTCTTTGTCCCCAGCCTCTCCAGTATCCGCCTGGACATCGAAGGCCTGGGGCGCCAAATTGCGATGACGGCACTGAATGCGGCCGATGGCAGGGGTGGAGCTGCCGAAGACCCTCCCCTGGTCGCCGATCTGATCCGGCGAGAATCAACCTGACCATCCGGACTCTTCGGTTCTCTTCATCCCTGCAGGTCCCCCTAGCCGCTGGTTAAGGATGAGGTGATTGCTTCAAAGATCGTTTGTCCATTCGACAACTTGCGCGTGCTAGTGTTCCGTTAGATCATTCCGGGAACCGCTCCCCAAGCGATCCTCACCACACCAACCAACGCCGCCGGCTCACGCCGTCTAATTCCCTCACGGGACAGCAGCTGCGGGATTATCAAGTGATTTAGGGGCACCCATGACTGACATTTCCTCCCTCGTTCGGCGTCTGGACCTGAACCAGAAAATAGCGCAGCTGCACGGGCTTTCGATTTTTGACCTCATGGACCACGACCCAGGAAATGACGCGTCAAGGACAATGGACGGTTTTAAGCTGTCCAAAGTTGAACAGCTCCGACCGCACGGAGTGGGCCATGTGTCCCTCACCTGGTTACTCAACCCTGACTTCGACGGCTTCCGGCGGGATCTTGCGCAGCTGCAGGAATACGCCCGAGCGGCAAGTCCCTTCGGAATAGGGGCCCTGATCCACGGAGAGGGCATCAACGGGTTCCTTCATGCACAGGGATTCCAGTTCCCCACCGCCTGGGCACAGGCAGCGACGTGGGACCCTGACCTCATTCAGGGAGTCGGTGCCACCGTGGGAGATCAAATGCGCGCCGCCGGTGTCCACCTCGCATTCGCACCGGTCCTCGACGTCGCACGGGACCCCCGGTGGGGGCGCGTCCACGAAACCTACGGAGAGGACCCGGAGCTCATCGCACGGATCGGCACAGCCTACGTTCGAGGCCTGCACGGTGAAGAGAACGATTCCGGCGTGCTGGCGGCAGCTAAACACTTCCTCGGCTATGGTGCCTCCGAAGGCGGCCTGAACCAGGCAGCATCGTCTCTGGGCAGGCGCGCCATCACCGACGTCTACGCAGAACCCTTCCGCCGAGCCATCCGCGAGGCCAATCTGTCCCTGGTGATGAACTCGTACAACGAAATCGACGGTGTCCCCTCAGCCGCAGACCGGTGGCTGTTCACCGAGTTCCTGCGCGGCACATTGGGCTTCGAAGGTTTGGTTGTCAGCGACTATGACGCCATCGCCATGCTGTTCAAGACGTATAAGACAGCCACAACACCCGGCCAAGCAGCCAAGCAAGCGCTTACGGCAGGTGTGGACGTCGAACTCCCGGGGAACGAAACCTTTGGATCCCTGCAGGAAGAAGTCACCAGCGGCCGCCTCCCTGAACAGGTCCTGGACACCGCCGTCGAACGTGTCCTGGCGATGAAGGCCCGGCTTGGTTTGATACCGGACATCGCACCAAGGCCCCAGCTCCGGCCAGCGAGGGACCTGCGGCCGGAGCAGGCCGCTGCTCTGGGACGCAGGATCGCAGATAAGGGCATCGTCCTGCTGGCTAACGACGGAATTCTGCCGCTCAAGCCCTCCGGGCGGACCGCTGTCGTTGGTGAACTCGCGAATGAGATCCGAATCAATTTTGGCGCCTACACCGCTGTCGCCAACGCAGAGCAGCCTCTCGGCGTTATGGAGATCATGGCCGGTAAAGTCCCTGGAATCGATCCCGAGAAGGCCATCTTTACCGACCTCTTCCAAACCCGGTTACCTGGGATCGAGACTGCGTTCGAAGCGCAGGCACGCGGAATCCACCCCGATGCCGTGACAATTATCGAAGCGATACGCCAGGCAGCACCGGACACGGACTACCATCCCATTGGCAGCGTGGAGCAGGACGCCAGTCCGATCAACGAAGATGAGCTTGCCGCCCGCCTGGAAGGTGTGGACACAGTCATTGCAGTCGTCGGTGAACGCACCGGATGGGTCGGAAATCATACGGCCGGCGAAGGCCGCACCAGTGCCCGCGTGTCCCTTCCGGGAAACCAGGAAGAACTCATCCTTGCCTTGTCGAAGGTGGGCAAGAAAGTTGTCACCGTGATCATCACCGGTCGGCCGCTGCTCATCGAACCCGTGGTTGAGGCCTCGGGTGCAACCATCATTGCGCCGCTGCTCGGCGAACACGCCGGGCCGGCCATAGCCGACGTCGTATTCGGAAAAACCAACCCCAGTGGCAAGTTGCCGTCCACCTTCCCCCGCGAGCTGGGCCAGCTACCGCTTTTCCACGGTCACCGGTACGGCAGTGGCTACGATCATCCCACGGGGGTCCGTCACGGCTATACGGACCTGGTTGAGAACTCACCCCTGTTCGCGTTTGGCCATGGACTGAGCTACACCACGTTCGAGGCAGTACTTGAAGATGTGAGTGCCACAAAGGAAGAAATCACGGTCCAGGCCACGGTCCAGAACACGGGCGACATCGAAGGCGACACGGTCCTGCAAGTCTACGCACGCGATGAAGCCGCGCTGATCGTCCGCCCGGTACGGCAACTCATTGAATTCCAGCGGGTCTGCTTGGGTCCCGGGGAACAACGGACCATCAAATTCACCGTCCCCCTCACCCGGCTTGCCTACAGCATCTCCGAGCACCAGCGGATGCTCGAAGCCGGCGACGTGACCATCATGATCGGGTTCGCCAGCAACGACCTGCGTGCCGAAAAGACCATCCAGACAGGACAAATCCTCGCGGACTAAACGGCTTCAGAGTCCGCAAATACCAGGCCCAGTTTGGCCTCAACACAGGGAGAAATATGCTTCGTTTTGAAGGACGTCGGATACTCGTAACAGGCGGAGGATCCGGCATAGGACAGGCCACTGTGCTGCGTCTGCTTTCCGAAGGGGGACACGTCGTTGCCGCAGATGTGTCGGAAGCAGGCTTGGAAGACACCAAATCAGCGGCCGGACCCCGGGCCGGGCAGCTGATAACCCTCAGAATAGACGTTGCTGACGAGGAATCGGTAAGGCAAGGCCTCGCCCAGGCCGTAGCTGCGTTGGGCGGATTAGACATCCTGGTCAACGCAGCAGGCATCCTGCGGGCTTCGCACACCGAGCAGACCTCACTCGATCAGTTCGAGGCGGTGCTCCGGGTCAACCTGGTCGGAACGTTCCTGGTGATCAGGGAATCCATTCCCCACCTCCGGGCCGGAAACGCGCCCGCGGTAGTGAACTTTTCCTCCACTTCAGCCGCCTTCGCGCACCCTTATATGGCTGCCTACGCAGCAAGCAAGGGAGGCATTCAAGCAATGACGCACGCGCTGGCCTCCGAGTACGCCAAGGATGGCATCCGTTTTACTGCCGTCCAGCCCGGCTCCATCTCTTCCGGAATGACGGATGGATCGGGGCAAAGTAAACAGAGTCAGGGCCCGGGGCTGCCAGCGGACGCGGATTTCGACCTGATGGGCAAGCTCATCCCGGCGCTCGGAGCGGGATTTGCCGGGCCTGAGACCGTCGCCGGAGTCGTAGCCATGCTTGCCAGCGACGACGGCAGGTTCATCACCGGAACAGAGATCCGCATCGACGGCGGAACCCACTTCTGACATCAGAAGGCAGCCTTCGCCGCAATCCCCCCTGTCCCTCCCGCCTTCCTTCCGAAAGACACCCATGACGCGCACACCTTTTAATACGGGCTGGTCCTATCGCCGCAAGACGAGCATTTTTGCGGATGTGCAGGGCCAGGCAGACTCCGGGCACTCCATCCGTCTGCCCCATGACGCGATCATTGGGCTGGAGCGTCGGGCCGACGCGCCAAGCGGCGCTGCCGGAGCGTACTTTCCTGACGGCGCCTTCGAGTACCGCACCGTTCTCGACGTGCCTGAGGAGTGGGCAGGCAAGCACGTGGCCCTGGAGTTTGAAGGCGTCTACCGGGACGCCATGGTCTACGTCAACGGCGCCTTTGCCGCCCAGCGCCCCAATGGGTACGCAGCGTTTGTGGTGTCTCTCGACAGTCATCTGACGTACGGCGCCGAGAACACCATCCGTGTGGATGCGAGAGCCCACCAGGACTCCCGCTGGTACAGCGGTGCCGGAATCTACCGCGAGGTGCACCTCTGGGTCAGCGATCGAATGCACATCCTTGAGCAGGGCGGCATCCGGATCACGACCCCCGACGTGGACTTTGACCGAGCAGTCATCTCCCTGGCCGCCACGATTCGAAACTCAGGACTCACTACCCGCACGGCAACCGT
The DNA here is from genome assembly GCF_014836775.1 of Arthrobacter gallicola. Taxonomy (GTDB): domain Bacteria; phylum Actinomycetota; class Actinomycetes; order Actinomycetales; family Micrococcaceae; genus Arthrobacter_B; species Arthrobacter_B gallicola. The sequence goes on along the minus strand of NZ_JACSQD010000008.1, from coordinate 47,827 downwards.
GACGACGGAGATCCTCGACCCGGAGAGCCGCGTGGTGGCATCCGAGACCAGCCCGATCACAGTTCTGCCGCAGTCCGACGGTATCCTCCGGCAGAGAATGTACGTTCCGAACCCGCAGCGGTGGAGTGTGGACAACCCCGCACTCTACTCCGCCCGCACCCGACTCGACGGGCTCGGCGGAGAGCCCGAAATCCGGGTCACACATTTTGGGATCCGGACCCTGCAGCTGGATCCGGACAACGGACTGCGCATCAACGGCGAGACCGTGAAACTCCGCGGCGCCTGCATCCACCACGACAACGGCATACTGGGAGCCGCGACTTTCGCGGATGCCGAGGAACGTCGTATCCGCCTGCTCAAGGCGGCCGGGTTCAACGCAGTCCGCAGCAGCCACAATCCGATGAGCGCTGCCATGCTCGACGCATGCGACAGGCTGGGCATGCTGGTTATGGACGAGACGTTCGACATGTGGACCGAAGCCAAGTCGCCCTTCGACTACGCCCTGGCCTTCCCGGAGTGGTGGGAGCGCGACGTCGAGGCGATGGTTGCCGGCGACTTCAACCACCCCAGCGTGATCCTGTACTCGATCGGCAACGAGATTCCGGAGACCGGGAACCCGATCGGCAGCCAGTGGGGCCGCAGGCTAGCGGAAAAGATCCGGGAGCTGGATGACACACGCTTCGTCACCAACGGGATCAACGGGTTCGTTGCGGTCCTCAGCGAGATGGCGCTGATGATGCAGGGGACCGCCCAGGTCGAGGAGGACGCTGCCGACGGCGGGGTCAACGCCCTGATGGGCGACACCGACGACTTCATGGACCAGGTCATGGTCTCGCCGCTGGTGACCGATGCCACCGCCGAGTCCTTCGCGCTCCTGGACGTCGTGGGCATGAACTACGGCGATGTCCGGTACGAGTTGGAAGCGCGTGAACACCCAAACCGCATCGTCGTCGGCAGCGAGACGTTTCCATCCCGTATCGACGCGAACTGGAAGCTCGTGACCGGCAATGCACATGTGATCGGGGACTTCACCTGGTCCGGCTGGGACTACCTCGGGGAGGTAGGCGTTGGCCGAGTCCGGTACGAGGACGAATCGCAGGCATTCGACGGCGAGTACCCGTGGCTCACCTCGTGGTCGGCCGACCTCGACATGACCGGTTCCCGCCGACCAATGTCCTTCTACCGCGAGACGGTGTTTGGTCTGCGGACCACCCCCTACATTGCTGTCCGCCGCCCCCGCAATCACGGGCGCAGCTTCACCCTCGGCCCATGGAGCTGGACCGACGCCGTCTCCAGTTGGAGCTGGAACGTCGCCCAGGGCTCCCCGATGATCCTGGAGGTCTACAGCGACGCCGACGAGATCGAACTGCAGCTGAATGGTCGTACCGTGGCGCGCAACCCGGTTGGCAGCCATCGTGCGTTTGCAGCGGATTTTGAGCTTCCGTACGAGCAGGGGGAACTGACCGCGGTCGCCTTCGTGGCAGGAGCGGAGGTGGGCCGCACAGCGTTACGCACAGCTTCCGAAGACATCGTGCTCGACGTCCGGCTGGACAAGCCGGTGCTCGAGCTGCGCGACGGAGCGCTCATCTTCGCCGAGATCGAGCTGCGGGATCGCGACGGCAACTTGGTGAACGATGCAGACCGGCCCGTCACCGTAGGGGTCTCCGGTGCAGGCTCGCTGGCGGCGTTCGGCAGCGGGCGGCCCGCCACCACCGAGCGGTTCGACCAGGACACGCACGGTACGTACGACGGACGCGTGCTGGCGATCATCCGCCCTGACGCTCCCGGGCCCGTCGAGATCACCGTCAGCGCCCCCGGACTGGCTGCAGTCGTTGTCTCCGCCGAAGTGCGGACCCGCGCGGCCACGCCCGAACAGGCGCCGGCGACGGGGCAGATGCCTTCGTAATCACGCGTGGGCCGGACCGCCGTGGTCCCGTCAGCTGCCGGGATCTGGCGGACAACCGGCGCTGCGGGATTCCTCCGGCGGGCACAGATAGGAGCCGGCCCAGGCCGCAATGATGGCGGCCGCCCTGTCCGTCTGGTTCCGGTCCGTCAGCAGGTGATCGGCGCCGTCGAGCGCGACGAAGCTGCGCGGATGCGGGGCTGCCTGGAAAATTTCGGTGGCGTTCTCAATCCCGACCGTCAGGTCATCGGGGGAGTGCATCACCAGCAGCGGAACCTGCAGCCCGGCGATGCCGCCGCTGAGGTCGTGCCGGTACAGGTCGGCGACGAGTTCCTGCCGGATCCGCAGCGTCCGGCCGCCCAGTACAACGTCGGCCTGCCCCTGTTCCGCGATGGTATCCAACTCGTCCTCGAACAGATGCGCTACGTGGGAAGGGCGGAAGGGGGCGGCTATGCTCACCACGGCAGCGAGCTCCGGAATCCGGGCGGCGGCGGCGAGGGCAGCTGCCCCGCCAAGGGAATGGCCCAGCAGGAGGGTGGGGGAGCGGTCCCGCGACCTCAGGTAGTCAACTGCGTTGAGAAGGTCCGCGACCTTGGTGCTGAAGGATCCGTCTTCCCAGGTGCCGGTTGAGCGGCCGAGCCCCGCGGCGTCATAACGCAGGACGCCGATGCCCAACTCCGACAGCCTTTTGGAGATACGGGAAGCAGCCGCACTGTTTTTCCCCAGGGCGAACCCGTGGCAGAACACGGCCCATCCGAGCGCATCGCCGTTCGGGATATCCAGAGTGCCGGCCAATGTGGTGCCGTTGGCACCGGGAAAAGAGACGGATTCGAACGCGGGCATACATCAACCCTAGCCGTTCGGCTCAGGGGTGCAGAAAGCGGTCGCCGGGGGCGGAAAGCACCCGGCGGAGAGCGGCTGGACAGCGGAAAAGTAAAGACAGCGGAAAAGCAAAAAGACAGCGGCCCCGGAAGAATACCGGGGCCGCTGCCTTAGGTTACTGCTGCTGGCTTTCGCTGTGCCGCTTAGATGGAGCGGTTCAGAATCGCCTGCTTGACCTCTGAAATCGCCTTTGTCACCTGGATGCCGCGCGGGCATGCTTCCGAGCAGTTGAAGGTGGTGCGGCAGCGCCACACACCTTCCTTGTCGTTCAGGATCTCCAGACGCATGTCTCCGGCATCGTCGCGCGAGTCGAAGATGAAGCGGTGGGCGTTCACAATGGCGGCCGGGCCGAAGTACTGGCCGTCAGTCCAGAACACCGGGCAGGAGGACGTGCACGCAGCGCACAGGATGCACTTGGTGGTGTCATCGAAGCGCTCACGGTCTTCAGCGGACTGCAGGCGCTCCTTCGTCGGCTCGTGGCCCTTGGACACCAGGAAGGGCATGATCTCGCGGTAGGACTGGAAGAACGGTTCCATGTCCACGATCAGGTCCTTCTCCACGGGGAGGCCCTTGATCGGTTCCACCAGGATGGGCTTGGACGTGTCCAGGTCCTTGAGCAGCGTCTTGCAGGCCAGGCGGTTGCGGCCGTTGATGCGCATGGCATCGGACCCGCAGACGCCGTGGGCGCAGGAGCGGCGGAAGGAGACGGAGCCGTCGTGCTCCCACTTGACCTTGTGCAGCGCGTCGAGCACACGGTCGGTGCCGTACATGGTGAGGACCCACTCATCCCAGTGCGCCTCATCGGAGACCTCGGGGTTGTAGCGGCGCACCTTCAGCGTGATGTCGAAGGAGGGGATTTCGTTGGCGCTGGACTCGGCCAGATCGACCTTCGAGGCCGGCTCGGCAATTTCCGTTGACATTAGTACTTCCTCACCATCGGCTCGTAGCGCGTGAAAATAACCGGCTTGGTATCGAGCCGGATGCCGGCGGTGTGCTCGGCGTTGTCCGCTTCATCGACCTTGTAGGCCATGGAGTGCAGCATGAACTTCTCGTCATTGCGCTCCGGGAAGTCCTCACGGAAGTGACCGCCGCGCGATTCTTCGCGGTGCAGTGCCGCAACCGTCATGACCTTGGCCAGCTCCAGCAGGAAGCCCAGCTCCACGGCCTCGAGCAGGTCAAGGTTGAAGCGCTTGCCCTTGTCCTGGACATTGATCTTCTTGTAACGCTCTTCGAGGTCCGCGATGTCGGAAAGCACCTGGTTGATGGTCTCCGCGGTACGGAACACCTGCATGTTGGCGTCCATGGTGTTCTGAAGGTCGCGGCGGATCTCGGAGACACGCTCGGTTCCCTCGGAATTGCGCACCACGTCCAGCAGGGCGATGGTGTCAGCTTCCGGGTTCTCCGGCAGGTCGACGAAATCAGCCTGCAGCGCGTATTCAGCCGCGTAGATGCCGGCACGCTTGCCGAAGACGTTGATATCCAGCAGCGAGTTGGTGCCCAGGCGGTTGGAGCCGTGGACGGATACGCAGGCGACCTCGCCGGCAGCGTAGAGGCCCGGGATCACGGTGTCGTTGTCCTGGAGGACCTCGGCCTTGATGTTGGTCGGGATGCCGCCCATGACGTAGTGCGCGGTCGGGAAGACGGGAACCGGCTCGGTGTACGGTTCCACACCCAGGTAGGTGCGGGCGAACTCCGTGATGTCCGGAAGCTTGGCATCGATGTGCGCCGGTTCCAGGTGGGTCAGGTCCAGGAGGACATAATCCTTGTTCGGGCCGCAGCCGCGGCCTTCACGGACCTCGTTGGCCATCGAGCGGGCCACGATGTCACGCGGCGCCAGGTCCTTGATGGTCGGTGCGTAGCGCTCCATAAAGCGCTCACCTTCGGAGTTGCGCAGGATGGCGCCTTCGCCGCGGGCAGCCTCGGAGAGCAGGATGCCCAGACCGGCCAGGCCGGTCGGGTGGAACTGGATGAACTCCATGTCCTCCAGCGGGATGCCCTTGCGGAAGGCGATGCCCATGCCGTCACCGGTGAGGGTGTGGGCGTTGGACGTCGTCTTGAAGACCTTGCCGGCACCGCCGGAGGCAAAGACCACGGACTTGGCCTGGAAGACGTGCAGTTCGCCGGTGGCGAGGTCGTAGGACACGACGCCGGCCACGCGCTTCTGCCCGAAGCTGTCGGTGACAGTCAGGAGATCCAGGACGTAGTACTCGTTGTAGAACTCGACGTTGTGCTTGACGCAGTTTTGGTACAGCGTCTGCAGAATCATGTGTCCGGTACGGTCGGCTGCGTAGCAGGCACGGCGGACCGGGGCCTTGCCATGGTCACGGGTGTGACCGCCGAAACGGCGCTGGTCAATGCGGCCTTCGGGCGTGCGGTTGAACGGCAGGCCCATCTTTTCCAGGTCCAGCACCGCGTCAATGGCTTCCTTGGCCATGACCTCGGCTGCGTCCTGGTCAACCAGGTAGTCGCCGCCCTTGACCGTGTCAAAGGTGTGCCACTCCCAGTTGTCTTCCTCTACGTTGGCCAGTGCTGCGCACATGCCGCCCTGTGCCGCGCCCGTGTGGGAGCGCGTCGGGTACAGCTTGGTCAGTACCGCCGTCCGTGCGCGCTGCCCGGATTCGATGGCGGCACGCATACCAGCGCCGCCGGCGCCGACAATGACGACGTCGTACTTATGGACCTGCATACCAGATGCTCTTTCTGTTGAAACTAAACCTTAATCAGGTCTTACTCAGGAGGAGTGCTGCGGTGCCGCTCCGGGCCTACGGGGCCGGGCAGAAGGACGGCAGCTGGTCCAGTGTGGCGTTGGCGGGGCACGGATCGAACGTGAAGATCACGAGGGTGCCGAGGACGATGATGACAACCGTGGCGGCGTACAGGACCGTCTTGAGCCACATGCGGGTGGAGTTCTTCTCCGCGTAGTCATTGATGATCGTGCGGACGCCGTTGGTGCCGTGCAGCATGGCGAGCCAGAGCATCACCAGATCCCAGACCTGCCACAGGGGAGAGGCCCACTTGCCGGCGACGAAGCCGAAGTCGATGGCCTTGATGCCGTCCCCGAGGACCAGGTTCATGATCAGGTGCGTGAAGATCAGGACGACGAGGAGAACACCGGAAATGCGCATGAACAGCCATGCGAACATTTCGAAATTGCCCTTCCCCGACTTGCTGCGGGTGTACCTGGGTGAAATGCGTCCGGACCGGGGGGCTTCGATATTTGTGCTCATGGTTTAGTGACCCCCGAAAATGATGGGAATGTGGCGAATGGAGAAGCCGATAATGGTGACAGCCCACAGGCCGACCACGCCCCACAGCATCTGCCGCTGGTACTTGGGGCCCTTCTTCCAGAAGTCGATAAGAACGACCCGGATGCCATTGAAGGCGTGGAACACGATGGCGGCGACCAGGCCAAGCTCACCGAGACCCATAATGGGGTTCTTGTACGCTCCGATGACCACGTTGTAGGCCTCGGGCGAAACACGCACCAACGAGGTATCCAAGACATGGACCAAAAGGAAGAAGAAGATCACCACGCCAGTAATCCGATGGGCAACCCAGGACCACTGGCCTTCGCGGCCGCGGTAGAGCGTGCCTGCTGGTAACTTCGACACTGAATTTTCCTCCCTGCAACGCAGCGGCGCTAGCGCGTCTTCCACGCAGTGATGACGCCGGTGCGAGAGCACTTATAGGCTCAAGCATAATCTAGGTCCCGGTTAGGCCGGGATCAATTTAGGTTCCCCTATTGTGTGACCTGGCTTACACTGACCGGTGCCCGGGTCAAAACGCCCGATTAAAGCCGCAGGTGCGGCTTAAGCGGGCAGAGGGGGACGTTCAGCTAACCTTGGCACTGATGAGTACTGAAATGAAAAATGTGAACCCGGGAGCTGCTCCGGACCCCGGCGTCTTCAAACGTTTCTACGGAGTTATTCCGGCCGGCGGCGTCGGAACCCGGCTCTGGCCGCTGTCCCGGGCAGCCGCCCCGAAGTTCCTGCATGACCTGACCGGATCAGGGTCCACGCTGATCCGCGCCACCTACGACCGGCTGAGCGACCTCAGTGAAGATCGTGTGATGGTTGTCACGGGCCAGCTCCACCGGGCGGCCGTACTGGCCCAGCTGCCGGAAATCCAGCCGGAAAACCTGGTGCTCGAGAGTGAACCCAAGGATTCTGCGGCTGCCATCGGCCTTGCCGCAGCCATCCTTTACCAGCGCGATCCATCCATCATCATGGGCTCCTTCGCCGCGGACCAGGTCATCACCCCGGTGGAGGTGTTCCAGGAGACCGTCCGGGAAGCTATCCACACCGCCGTCCAGGGCTACATCGTGACCATCGGCATCCACCCGACTCATCCGTCCACCGGCTTTGGCTACATTCGTGCGGGCGAAGCGCTGGACATTGCCGGCGCACCCAGCGCCCACGCCGTCGTCGAGTTCGTTGAGAAGCCCTCCGAGGACACGGCCCGCACCTACCTGCGCAGCGGCAACTACAGCTGGAACGCCGGTATGTTCGTTGCGCCGGTTGCCCTGATGCTTAAGCACCTGCAGGCCAACGAGCCCGAACTTCATGCCGGGATCATGGAGATTGCGGAGGCCTGGGATACACCGAGCCGCCGTGAAGTTGTTCTCCGGGTCTGGCCCACACTGCCCAAGACCGCCATTGACTACGCGGTGGCCGAACCGGCTGCCGCCGCTGGCGACGTGGCGATGATTCCCGGGATCTTCAGCTGGGACGACGTCGGCGACTTCGCCGCCATCGGCCGCCTGAATCCGGCCGAACAGAACTCGGACCTGACCGTGATGGGGGAGGGTGCCCGTGTCTACTCCGAGGATGCGTCCGGCATTGTTGTCTCCGATACCAAACGTGTGATCGCCCTTATTGGTATTGAGGACGTTGTTATTGTCGACACGCCCGATGCACTGCTGGTGACCACCAAGGACCATGCGCAGGCAGTGAAGAAGGCTGTGGAGCACCTCAAGGCCAGCGGCGATACGGACGTTCTGTAAGCCGCCGAACCGGCTGCATTACCAGAGTTATCTGCGTTCATGAAGTCTTAAAGCCCTCCGGTTCCCGCAAGCCAGCGGAGGTTGGCTAACCTTGAACATGTGCAGACAACCTCGCTGAGCAATTCGCCCGTACCGTCAATCAGGGGCAGTGTTGCTCCGCTTCTGGGTGAATTGATTGATTTCCGGAGGGACCTCCACTCCCATCCGGAACTCTCGCACAAGGAGTTCCGCACCACCGACCGGATTATCGAAGCCCTGGAAGCCGCAGGGCTGCAGCCGAAGCGGCTTTCCGGAACCGGCGCCTACGTCGACATCGGCGACGGTCCGATCCAGCTCGGCCTGCGGGCGGACATTGATGCCCTCCCCGTGCTCGAGGAGACCGGACTGCCGTACGCGTCCGTCAACACCGGCATCACCCACGCCTGCGGGCACGACATCCACACCACAGTGATGCTGGGTGCGGCGAAGGTGCTTGCGCGGCTGGAGGCCGAGGGCAGTCTTGGCGGCCGGATCCGCGTCATCTTCCAGCCAGCCGAAGAAGTGATGCCCGGGGGCGCGCTCTCCGTCATTGAACAGGGCATCCTCGAAGGTGTGCCCCGGATCCTGGCACTGCACTGCGACCCGCGTGTCGACGTCGGACAGGTGGGCACCCGCATCGGCGCCATCACCTCGGCGTCGGACACGATCCGGATCGAACTCTCCGGCCGGGGTGGCCACACGTCCCGCCCGCACCTCACCGAGGACCTGGTCTTCGCCCTCGGGCAGATCGCCGTCAGCGTTCCCGCGGTGCTCTCCCGGCGCATCGACGTGCGCAGCGGCGTTTCCGTGGTCTGGGGACAGATCCACGCCGGATCCGCGCCCAACGCCATCCCGGGGCACGGCTTTATGGCCGGCACCATGCGCTGTCTCGACGCCGAAGCCTGGTACGCGGCCGGGAAGCTCCTCGACGAAGTCGTCCGGGAGGTCGCAGCCCCTTACGGCGTGGAGGTTACGCTCGAGCACACCCGCGGGGTTCCGCCGGTGATCAACTCCGAGACCGAGACCGGGCTGATCGAGGCTTCGGCGCGGGCGGAACTTGGTGAAGACTCCGTTGTCCTCACTCCGCAGTCCATGGGCGGGGAGGACTTCGCCTGGATGACCCAGGCCGTTCCCGGCGCCATGATGCGGCTTGGCACCCGCACGCCCGGCGGCGAAACCTATGACCTGCACCGGGGGGACTACAACCCCGATGAACTGGCCATCAGCTGCGGTGTTTCGGTGATGGCCGCGGCTGCGGTCCGGGCGGCGCGGGGTCTGCGCCACTAGCCGTCCAGTCGGCCGGGGAACCCGGCTTGATAACAACATTCGAACGATGTTCTCCAGCGCGTCCGAATGATAGGTGATTTATCCCACGTAGCACTATGGTTAGGTCTGCTGCGCTCCGCTGAGGTAAGGAGCGCGCGCCACGCGCCTGCGCGAGGGGCCTTTCCACCGAACGGCTTCGCTGCAGACTCCACGGGTGGACCCCATTTCTTTTCTGGAGGAACATTGAAGAATTTCCAGCGCAGCATCAAGCGCAATGCCGGTATGTCCGCCGCCATGCTGGGTGCTTCGGCGCTTCTGCTGGCCGGCTGTGGCGCCGCTCCCGAGGAAGACGCCGCATCTTCGGACAACGCCAGCAGCAGTGGCAGCAGCGCCAGCAGCGACTTCCTCGCCTGCATGGTCTCGGACTCCGGCGGATTCGATGACCGTTCATTCAACCAGTCGAGCTTCGAAGGCCTGCAGGCCGCGGAGAAGGACCTTGGCATTGAGATCAAGACCGCCGAGTCCCAGTCGGAGACCGACTTCCTTCCGAACCTGGACTCCATGGTCGTCCAGAACGGCTGTGACATCACCGTCACGGTTGGCTTCCTCCTCTCGGACGCCACGGCCGAAGTGGCTGCCGCCAACCCGGAGAGCAACTTCGCGATCGTCGATGACAACGCCATTGAACTCGATAACGTCAAACCGATCATCTACGACACCGCGCAGGCAGCGTTCCTGGCCGGCTACGTCGCCGCAGGAACATCCGAAACCGGCAAGGTAGCCACCTACGGCGGTATCAACCTCCCGACCGTCACCATCTTTATGGACGGCTTCGCGGACGGCGTCGAGTACTACAACGAGCAGAACAACGCCAACGTTGAGCTTCTCGGCTGGAACAAGGCAGACCAGACCGGCTCCTTCATCGGCAACTTCACCGACACCGGTGCCGGCAAGACCACCACGCAGAACTTCCTCAATGAGGGTGCGGACATCATCATGCCCGTGGCCGGACCGGTGGGAACCGGAACCCTGGACGCCGTGGTGGAAGCCAACGCGAACGGCGGCAGCAACAAGGTGGTCTGGGTCGACTCCGACGGCTTCGAAACCACCACCACGGGCAAGGAGTTCATCCTGACCTCCGTCATGAAGCTCATGGGCGACGCCGTGGAAACCGTCATCTCCTCCGACGTTGATGGCAACTTTGACGCCACCCCGTACATCGGAACCCTGGAGAACGGCGGTGTCGCACTGGCTCCGTTCCACGACCAGGAAAGCGCTGTCCCGGCGGATGTGAAGACCGCAGTGGACGAAATCAAGGCCAAGATCATCTCCGGTGAAATCACCGTGGAATCCGCCGCCAGCCCGAAATAATCCGGGCACACGCTGAACTGAACCGCCGTCCGCCCCGGCTGCACCGCAGCGGGGGCGGGCGGCGGTTTTTCCGGTCCCGGTAGTGTTCCTCCCAGGAGACCCAAATGCTCAGACTCAAACAGATTGGCTGGGGTTGTGAAACTCGAACTCAAGGGCATCACCAAGCGCTTCGGCACACTGGTGGCCAACGACCACATTGACCTGGTGATCGAACCGGGGCAGGTGCACAGCCTGCTCGGGGAAAACGGCGCGGGCAAGTCGACGCTGATGAACGTGCTGTACGGCCTCTATGAACCCACCGAGGGCGAAATCCTGGTCAATGACAAGCCGGTGGTCTTCTCCGGTCCAGGTGACGCCATGGCCGCGGGAATCGGCATGGTCCACCAGCACTTCATGCTGGTACCGGTGTTCACCGTTGCCGAGAATGTGGCCCTGGGCCACGAGACCACCAAATTTGGCGGCACCCTGAACCTGGACACCACTAAGGCCCGGATCCGGCAGATCTCCGACCAGTACGGGTTCGACGTCGACCCCGACGCAGTCGTGGAAGAGCTGCCGGTGGGCGTCCAGCAGCGGGTGGAAATCATCAAGGCCCTGATCCGGGACGCCGAGGTCCTGATCCTGGATGAGCCCACCGCCGTCCTCACCCCCCGGGAAACGGATGAACTGCTGGCCATCATGCGGCAGCTGACCGGGGACGGTAAGTCCGTGGTCTTCATTTCCCACAAGCTGCGCGAAGTGAAGGCCGTCTCGGACGTGATCACTGTGATCCGCCGCGGCAAGGTCGTCGGCGACGCGCCCCCCAGCGCCAGCACCTCCGAGCTGGCCGCCATGATGGTGGGCCGGTCCGTCAGCCTGACCCTGGAGAAGGCGCCGGCCCAACCGGGCGCAGCCACCTTCGCTGTCCGCGACCTCGTGGTGCTCAACGACTCCGGACAGGCGGTGGTGGACCGGGTGAGCTTCGAGATCGCCAAGGGGGAGATCCTCGCCGTCGCCGGTGTCCAGGGCAACGGGCAGACCGAACTCACCGAAGCCGTGATGGGCCTGCAGGACCACGTCACCGGCTCCATCCAGCTCGACGGCAAGGAACTTGTGGGACGCCGCGCGGACCAGATTATCGACGCCGGTGTTGGCTTCGTGCCCGAAGACCGCAGCGTCGACGGATTGGTTGGGCCCTTCTCGGTGGCGGAAAACCTTATCCTGAACCGCTATAAGAAGGCACCGTTCGCACGCGGGCTGTCCATGCGCCCCGCGGTAGTTGCCGCCAATGCCGCCGAGAAAATCGAGGAGTTCGACATCCGCACGCAGTCGGCGGAGTCGGCTGCGGGAACACTCTCGGGCGGCAACCAGCAGAAAGTCGTGATGGCACGCGAACTTTCGCGGCCACTGTCGCTGTTCATCGCATCCCAGCCCACCCGCGGCGTCGACGTCGGCTCCATTGAGTTCCTGCACAAGCGGATTGTTGCGGAGCGCGACGGCGGCACGCCGGTCATGATCGTCTCCACCGAACTGGACGAGGTCCTGGAGCTGGCTGACCGGATCGCCGTCCTGTACAGCGGCCGGCTCATGGGCATTGTCCCCGGCAACACCCCGCGCGACGTCCTTGGCCTGATGATGGCCGGGATGAGCGCCGATGAAGCACTTTCGCACGAGCGTGATACCGAGGGAGGGGCCCAGTGAGCCCGGAGGAAAAAGGCCCGAATCCGGACAATGCCCGGAACGAAGACGCCCGGAGCGAGGATGTCCGGAGCGGCGACATCCAAAATAAGCAGACGGCAGCCGCTGAAGACACCCGGCTGCTGACCGCTGCCGAAACCGCAGGCGGGGCCCTTCCGCCGCCCGCCGTGCCGGTCTCCGGCTCCGAGCTCCGCCCGGAGGACGGCGGCGGATCGCTCCTGCACCGGATCGTTACCGGCAACGCCCTGGTCTCCGTGCTGGCAGTCCTGATGGCGCTGGTTCTCGGCGGCCTGCTCATTGCCGTCACCGACGAAGCTGTCGCCAACGCCGCGGGCTACTTCTTCGCCCGCCCGGCGGACCTGCTGGGAGCCGCCTGGTCAGCAGCTTCGGGAGCCTATGTGGCCCTGTTCCAGGGGGCGGTCTTCAACTTCGAAGCCGACACCTTTTCCCGGATGATCTACCCGCTGACCCAGACCCTGACAGTCGCGACCCCGCTGATCTGTGCCGGGCTGGGCGTCGCACTGGCCTTCCGGGCCGGGATGTTCAACATCGGTGCCCAGGGCCAGATCATCATCGGAGCCACCCTGGCCGCCTGGGTCGGGTTCAGCTGGCACCTGCCGGTTGGGCTGCACCTGCTGGTTGTGGTGATCGCCGGAGCCGTCGGCGGCGCCCTCTGGGGCGGAATCGCCGGCGTCCTGAAGGCCCGGACCGGGGCACACGAGGTCATTGTGACCATCATGCTGAACTACATTGCTATCCAGCTGGTGCTCTTCCTGCTCACCACTCCGGGATTCCAGCGGCCCGGCTCCACCAACCCCATCAGCCCCCAGCTCGACAGCACTGCGATGTTCCCGCCGCTGCTCGGTGACGGCTTCCGCCTGCACTGGGGATTCATCATGGCAATCGCCGCGACGGTGTTCATCTGGTGGCTGCTTAACCGGTCCACCGTCGGCTTCGAACTGCGCGCAGTGGGCGCCAACCCGGCTGCCGCCCGGAACGCGGGAATCAGCACCACCAAGGGCTATGTCATCGTGATGCTGATCGCCGGAGCCCTTGCCGGCCTGGCCGGCGTCGCGCAGGTCTCCGGCACGGAGAAGGTACTCACGTCCGGGGTGGCGGCCAGCTTCGGCTTCGATGCCATTACCGTGGCCCTGCTCGGGCGCTCCTCACCGTGGGGGACCTTTGCCGCCGGCCTGCTTTTCGGAGCTTTCCGCGCCGGAGGAGTCACCATGCAGACCAGCACCGGAACCAGCATCGATATTGTCCTGGTGGTGCAGTCGCTGATTGTGCTGTTCATCGCCGCGCCTCCGCTGGTCCGGTCCATCTTTCGGATTCCACCGCCGGGTGCCTTCAAGACCTCGGGTCAGCGCACCACCACAAACGCCTCAGCCGGAGGAGCAGCATGAGCACCGCAACCACCCTCGCCTCCTCCGGGCCCGCTGCCGTCCAGGCCATCCGCAGCTGGAAGACTCCCATCCTTCTGGGGTGCCTGGCCATTCTGGCCTTCTTCATCTTCGGGCTCGGTGCTCCCGACAGTGAGGTGACGTTCCGGCTCACCGAGGACGACGCCGTTATCCAGTTGCCGAACATCGTTGTCTCCGCAGCTGTGGTCGGCTGGGTGTCCGCAGTGGTCCTGCTCGCCTCGGCCGCCTACGCCGCCGTCCTGGTCAGCCGGTACCAGCACGTGCCGGGCTGGCTGATCGCCGTGTTCGCCGTGTTTTTCATTGCCGCGTTCCTCACCTGGTCAGTGGGCAGCGCCCGCAGCCCCAGCGTGGCCCTTTACGGCCTGCTCGCAGGATCCTTCACCCTGGCCTTCCCGCTGATTTTCGGCTCCCTCTCCGGCGTGCTCTGTGAGCGCTCCGGTGTTGTGAACATCGCCATCGAGGGCCAGCTGCTCTTCGGGGCCTTCGCAGCCGCCGTTGCGGGCTCGCTGTCCGGCAATGCCTTCGTGGGCCTTTTCGCCGCGGCTGTAGCCGGCGTGCTGGTCTCCCTGGTCCTGGCGGTGTTCAGCATCAAGTACATCGTGAACCAGGTGATCGTCGGCGTGGTCCTGAACGTGCTGGTCTCCGGGCTGACGGGGTTCCTCTTCTCCACCGTGCTCAGCGCAGATCCGGAGACGTGGAACTCTCCGCCGCGGCTGGACAAGATCCCGATCCCGTTGCTGGAAGACATCCCGATCATCGGTCCGATCCTCTTCGATCAGTCCATCATTGGGTACCTGATGTACGTGGCCGTTGCGGCCATCTACTTCGGGCTCTTCCACACCAAGTGGGGCCTGCGCACCCGGGCCGTCGGCGAGCATCCGAAAGCCGCGGACACCCTGGGCGTGAACGTCAACCGCACCCGGTTCTACAACGTGCTGCTGGCCGGCGCCGTGGCCGGCGTAGGCGGAGCGTTCTTTACCCTGGTCTCGGTGTCCTCCTTCAACCGGGACATGACCTCCGGGCAGGGGTACATTGCCCTCGCAGCCCTTATCCTGGGCCGCTGGAACCCGATCGGCGCGCTCTTCGCCGCCCTGCTCTTCGGCTTCGCGTCGAATCTGCAGTCGGTGCTGAGCCTGCTCGGCACTCCCGTCCCCAACCAGTTCCTGGCCATGCTGCCCTATGTGGTGACCATCTTCGCCGTCGCCGGCGTGGTTGGTAAATCCCGGGCCCCGGCAGCCAGCGGCATCCCATATATCAAGGGTTAGGTGCAGAACCGATGCAAGAGAACACCCCAAACACAGCAGCAGACACCACCGGCAGTGCGCCTCCGGAGATCGACTGGGACGCCCTGCAGGACGCCGCCCGGGCCGCCATGGCCCTCGCGTACGTACCGTACTCGCGGTATCCGGTGGGCGCCGCGGCGCTGACCGATGACGGTCGGATCGTCTCCGGCTGCAACATCGAAAACGCCTCCTACGGCCTGACCCTGTGCGCTGAGTGCTCCATGATCAGCCAGCTGCGGATGACCGGCGGCGGGCGGCTGGTGGCCTTCACCTGCGTCGACGGCGAAGGCCGGATCCTGATGCCGTGCGGACGCTGCCGCCAGCTGCTCTATGAATTCCGGGCACCGGGGATGCGGCTGCTGACTGTCAGCGGAATCAAAACCATGGACGAAGTGCTGCCGGACGCCTTTGGCCCCCAGCACCTGGAAGGGCAGCGAAACCCATGAGCTCCGAAAAGTTCGACACCGTTGACATCATCCGCACCAAGCGGGACCGCGGCACGCTCACACCTGAGCAGATCGACTGGACCATCGACGCGTACACCCGCGGTGCCATCGCCGACGAGCAGATGGCGGCGCTGAACATGGCGATCCTGCTCAACGGCATGGACCGGGAGGAGATCTCCCGGTGGACAGCCGCCATGATCGCCTCCGGGGAACGGATGGACTTCTCCGCCCTGGGCAAACCGACAGCGGACAAGCACTCCACCGGCGGGGTGGGGGATAAGATCACGCTCCCGCTGGCACCGCTGGTTGCCGTTTTCGGGGTCGCCGTTCCACAGCTCTCCGGCCGCGGACTTGGCCACACCGGCGGCACCCTGGACAAGCTCGAAGCCATTCCCGGCTGGCGGGCGGACCTGAGTAACGCCGAAATGATGGCCCAGCTGGCCGACGTCGGAGCGGTCATCTGTGCGGCCGGCGCGGGCCTGGCGCCCGCTGATAAGAAGCTCTACGCCCTTCGTGACGTCACGGGAACGGTCGAGGCGATTCCGCTCATTGCCTCCTCCATCATGAGCAAGAAGATCGCGGAAGGGACCGGTTCGCTGGTCCTGGACGTGAAGGTGGGATCCGGTGCGTTTATGAAGAACGAGGACGACGCCCGGGAACTGGCCCGCACGATGGTCACACTCGGTAAAGATGCCGGCGTGAACACTGTGGCCTTGCTCACCAATATGGCCACCCCGCTGGGCCTGACGGCCGGCAATGCCATCGAGGTCGAGGAATCCGTGGAGGTCCTGGCCGGCGGCGGACCGGCGGACGTCGTCGAGCTGACGGTGGCCCTGGCCCGGGAAATGCTCACCGCCGCCGGCCGCCCGGATGCAGATCCGGAGGCCGCTCTGAAAGACGGCCGGGCCATGGACGTCTGGCGCCGGATGATTCTCGCTCAGGGCGGGGACCCTGACGCGCAGCTGCCCGCAGCCAGGGAATCGGAAACCATCCTGGCGCCGGCAGACGGCGTGCTTGCCGGACTCGACGCCCTCGCCGTGGGTGTTGCCGCCTGGCGTCTGGGCGCCGGACGGGCCCGGAAGGAAGACGCCGTGCAGGCCGGAGCCGGAGTCCGGCTTCACGCCAAACCCGGGGACACCGTCAAGGCCGGCACACCGTTGATGACACTGCTGACCGATACCCCGGAGAAGTTTGAGCGGGCCAGGGAGGCCCTGGCCGGGGCCGTCACGGTATCGCCTGCGCCCGCCGCTGCCGCTCCGCTGATCATCGACCGCATCAGCTGACACCCGGAGAAGGAGCGGAAGCACAGATGCCAGGTCAGTGCTTCCGCTCCGCCGCGGGCAAACCCGGGCCGGGGTCTAAAAAACTCAGGGTGGTTCCGGGGGTATACCCGATACCGGGCACTCTTTGAGAGGTGGCATCGTTGTAGCTACAGATACCGACCCGAGGAGTGCCGCCCATTGGACGTTCTTAACGCCGTAATGGACAACATCAACAGCTTCGTCCTGACCTATTCCGGGGCTCCATGGGTGTACCTGGTCCTCTTCGCCTGCTGCCTGCTGGACGGGTTCTTCCCGCCGATCCCCAGCGAATCACTGGTGGTAGGCCTCGCGGCGCTCATCTTTACGGCGTCCGGCCCCAACGCCTGGCTCATTCTCCTGGCCGCGGCTGCCGGTGCGTTTATCGGTGACAACATTGCGTACGCGCTGGGGCGGAAGCTTCGGACCGACAGGTTCGGCTGGATGCGCGGGCCCCGGATGCAGCGGGGCTTCGTCTGGGCACGCAAGGAACTCGACAAACGGGCGGTGTCGCTGATCCTGATCGCCCGTTTCATTCCGGTTGGGCGGGTTGTTGTGAACCTGACCGCCGGAGCGACACGGTATCCACGGCGGATGTTCGTTGCGCTCACCGGCCTTTCCGCGGTGCTCTGGGCACTCTATTCGGTGGCTATCGGAGCTCTTGCGGGGGCGTGGTTCCAGGAACACCACCTGCTCGCCGTCGTCGTCGCCGTCGCGGTGGCGCTGGTGCTCGGCCTGATCATCGACCGGATCATCAACAAACTGCGCGGGCCGACTCCCATGCGTACCCCCGATCCGGCAGAGCACGAAGTCAAACGCAACGCTTAGCCCTCTTCCCGCATACGTAATGCGGCTCACGTAGAGTTGGCGTGTGACTGAGCCAATAACGCAACCCGCTGCCCTTTCCCGCTTCGACATCCGCGTCCTGCCCAAGGTCTCCCTCCACGACCACCTCGACGGCGGGCTGCGCCCGGCCACGATCGTGGAACTCGCCGCAGCCGCCGGGCACACCCTGCCCTCCACGGATCCGGTGGCGCTGGGGGAGTGGTTCCGCGAATCGGCAAACTCCGGTTCCCTGGTCCGTTACCTGGAGACCTTCGACCACACCATCGCCGTGATGCAGACCAGCGAGGGACTGACCCGCGTTGCCCGCGAATTCGTCGAGGACCTGGTGGAAGACGGCGTGGTCTATGCCGAGATCCGCTGGGCGCCGGAGCAGCACCTGCGCGCCGGCCTGAGCCTGGACGAAGCCGTCGAAGCGGTGCAGGCAGGGCTGGAAGCCGGCGTTGCGGGCGCAGCCGAAAACGGCCAGCTGATCCAGGTCGGGCAGCTGATCACCGCCATGCGCCACGGCGACCGCGGCCTGGAAATCGCTGAACTGGCCGTGCGTCACCGGGACCGGGGAGCAGTGGGCTTTGACATTGCCGGCGCTGAAGACGGCTTCCCACCCTCACGTTTCACGGACGCCTTCACCTACCTAGCCGAGCAGATGTTCCCGGTCACGGTCCACGCCGGCGAGGCCGCCGGGGTCGAGAGCATTGTGGACGCACTGGTTCACGGCCGTGCCCTGCGCCTGGGCCATGGCGTACGCATCGCCGAGGACATCGAAGTGGATTTTGAGGACGAGGACGCCCCGGGCGCGGAGGAAGACACCGCCGTCGGCATGGTCACCCTGGGTGAAGTCGCCGCGTGGGTACGGGACCGCGGCATTCCGCTGGAGCTGTGCCCTTCCTCCAACCTGCAGACCGGAGCCGTGGAGTCCTTCGGACCGGACCTGGAATCCCACCCGTTCGACCTGCTGTACCAGACCGGTTTCCTGGTCACCGTGAACACTGACAACCGGCTGATGAGCGGCGTCAGCCTCACCGACGAGTTCGAGCTGCTGGTGCAGACCTTCGACTACGATCTGGACGACGTCCTGGAGCTGACCATGAACGCGGCCAACGCTGCCTTCCTTCCGCTCGAAGAGCGGGCAGTCCTGGCCGAGTACATCACCGAAGGCTTCAACCGCGTCCGTGGCTAGTCCGGAGCCGGGAAGCGGTGACCTGGGCCAGGCCTTTACCCGCCTGGCCCAGGTGATCGCGCTGCTGCGGGAGCGCTGCGCGTGGACAGCAGCGCTGACCCATGAGTCCCTGCTGGAGTATCTGCTCGAGGAATCCTACGAGGTTATCGAGGCGGTCGAAGCCGGGCACACCGGTGCCGAAGATGCAGCTGAGCTCAGCGGGGAACTGGGAGACGTGCTGTTCCAGGTCCTGCTGCACGCCAGGCTGCAGGAGGAAGCAGGCAACTTTTCCATCCTGGACGTGGTGGAGGGGCTGACCGGGAAAATGATCCGCCGGAATCCGCATGTTTTCCATCCGGACGGAACGCTGGCGGAGTCCACCACCGGGGATCCCGCCGAGATCGAGCGGGCCTGGGACGCCGCCAAGAAAATCGAAAAACCCCGCCGCGGCAGTCCCTTCGACGGCATTCCCGCCTCACTGCCGGCCCTGGCGCTCGCGGCAAAAACCCAGCACCGGGCCCGGCGCGCCGGCGTCGCGGTCCCTGCCGCGCAGACGGGAACCGGGGCTTCCTCCAGCGCTGCCGTGCCGGTCTGGGACGGTGAGAAGGAACTCGGAGACCTGCTGTTTGAGACGGTAAGGCAGGCCACCGAACGCGGGATCGATCCGGAAGCTGCCCTGCGGGCGGCCGTCCGCCGATTTACGGCCGGCTCGCCTCCCATGACCGATTGACGCACCCGGTCCTTACTACCGGACAGGATTCCACTAGGCTTGGAGCAGGCAGCGTGGCTCCGATTCAGGCCTGGCTGCATTTTCCATCCCAAGTTCCAACGAACAGGAGCAATCCCATGGCCATCATTGATGCCATCCACGCCCGTGAAATCCTTGACTCGCGGGGCAACCCGACCGTCGAGGTTGAGGTCCTGCTCGACGACGACACCTTCGGCCGTGCCGCAGTTCCCTCCGGTGCCTCCACCGGTGCCTTCGAAGCGAACGAACGCCGCGACGGCGAAAAGGACCGCTACCAGGGCAAGGGCGTGCTCCAGGCCGTTGAAGCCGTCATCGACCAGATCCAGCCCGCCCTGCTGGGCTTCGACGCCGCTGACCAGCGCGCCATCGACCAGGCCATGATTGACCTGGACGGCACCGAGAACAAGTCCGGCCTGGGCGCCAACGCCATCCTGGGTGTTTCCCTGGCCGTGGCCCGTGCCGCCGCCGAGTCCGCAGCGCTGCCGCTGTACCGCTACCTGGGCGGCCCGAACGCCCACATCCTGCCTGTGCCGCTGATGAACATCCTCAACGGCGGCTCCCACGCCGACTCCGACGTCGACATCCAGGAATTCATGATCGTTCCGCTGGGCGCCGAAACCTACTCGGAGGGCCTGCGCTGGGGCGTGGAGGTTTACCACAACCTCAAGTCCGTGCTGAAGGAAAAGGGCCTCTCCACCGGCCTGGGCGATGAAGGCGGCTTTGCCCCGAACCTGCCCTCCAACCGTGCAGCCCTGGACCTGATCCTGGAAGCCATCACACGCGCCGGCTACACCCCGGGCACCGACATTGCCCTGGCACTCGACGTCGCTTCCTCCGAGTTCTTCAAGGACGGCGCCTACGTCTTCGAAGGCGAGAACCGCACGGCCGCGGAAATGTCCGCGTACTACGAGGAACTGGTCCGCGACTACCCGCTGGTCTCCATTGAGGATCCGCTGGATGAGAACGACTGGGAAGGCTGGAAGGCCCTCACCGCGAGCCTGGGCGACAAGGTGCAGCTGGTGGGCGACGACCTCTTCGTCACCAACCCGGCCCGCCTCGAGACCGGCATCAAGGAAAACGCCGCCAACTCGCTGCTGGTGAAGGTGAACCAGATCGGCACCCTCTCGGAGACCCTGGACGCGATCACGATGGCCCAGCGCGCCGGGTTCACCACGATCACCTCGCACCGCTCCGGCGAAACCGAGGACACCACGATCGCTGACATCTGCGTTGCCACCAACGCAGGCCAGATCAAGACCGGTGCTCCGGCCCGCTCAGAGCGCGTGGCCAAGTACAACCAGCTGCTGCGCATCGAAGAAGAGCTCGACGACGCCGCACGCTACGCAGGCCGCAGCGCCTTCCCGCGTTTCACGGCGTAGTTCAGCACCCTCCGGTGGGTACCCTCGAATAGGGGGTGCCCACCGGCGGCATTTCCACAGGGAATCGGCGCCGTCGAAAGAAACCGAGAGTCAGTCAGACGAGGAGCAGCATGTCCACCCGACGACCCAAGGTGCCGAAGCCGGCGGCGGACGGACTCCCTGCGGGAGCACCGCGCCGCACCGCGCCAAAGACCCATGGTGTGGAGAACAGCAGGGAGCCCGCTCCGGCGGAGGGCAGCTCCGCGAAGCCCCGGCAGCCTAAGCTGTCAAAGCCGGCTAAAGCCGGGAACGCATCCGCGGCCCGGGCTGCGGCCCGCCAGGAACTGGCGGGGGAGATCCGCCGCGATGTGAGCGCCGATCCCGGTACCGGCGGTCCCGCCGCGGGGAGCAAAACCGAAGCCGCGCTGAAACCCGTCCCGGCCAAGTCCTTTTCCGGCAGACTGCTTGCCCTCGGCATCGTGATGTTCGTGATCACCGTCCTGCTGGCACCCTCAGTCCGGACCTACCTGCAGCAGCGGTCCGAAATCGCGGCCCTGCAGGCGGAAATTGTGCACGCGGAACAGGCCGGCGAGGAACTGCAGGAAACCCTCAACCGTTGGGAAGACCCGGCGTACATCAAGGCGCAGGCCCGGGAACGCATTTTCCTGGTGATGCCCGGCGAAACCCGGTACCTGGTCAAGGGGGAAGACGGGGTCGAGGAGGTTGAGGAGCAGGCAGCCGCCGAAGCTCCGCAGGACCTGGAATGGGTGGATGCCCTCTGGGATTCAGTTCTCCGTTCCGCCACCGCTCCCTGACACCACTCCCTGACACTGAGCAGCCTGCCGCCGGTCCGGTCTGAACGGGAATGCGCGCCTGCGCTGCCGGCGGCACAGTACGCTGGACTATTGAAACATCATCACTTCGGGTCCGCTGCGGACCCCCAGGAAGGACCTCCGGCATGATCCAGGATCAGCTCACACCGACCCAGGAAGACCTGGAGACCCTGAGCCGGCAGCTCGGACGGCCGGTCCGCGACGTCGTCGAAATCGGCGCCCGCTGCGTCTGCGGCAACCCCCTGGTTGCCACTACCGCGCCCCGGCTGGGCAATGGAATCCCGTTCCCCACCACCTACTACCTGACCCATCCGGTCATCACCTCCGCCGTCTCCCGCCTCGAAGCAGCCGGCGTTATGGCCGAAATGACGGCGCGGCTGGAACAGGATCCGGAACTTGCCCGCCGCTATCAGCAGGCACATGAGGCATACCTGCAGGTGCGGGATGAAATCGGCGAACGCACCGGCACCGGCCCGGTTCCGGAAATCGCGGGTGTCTCCGCGGGCGGTATGCCCACCCGCGTCAAATGCCTCCACGTTCTGGTGGGGCATTCCCTGGCAGCCGGTCCCGGCGTGAACCCGCTGGGGGACGAAGCCCTCGACGGAATCGCCGAATGGTGGACCCGTGAGCGCTGTTATTGTGAGGGCGCATGGTCGACGGACGGGCCGGCACCGGCACGGGATCTGAGCCGCCACACCAAGACGCAGGGCCTGTCGGCGCAGGAACTGGACCGGAAACGGGCAGCCCGCCGGGCTGCGCTGGAGGCTGAACAAGGGGGACAGGTACCAGGTATGGAAGATTCACCGACCCGCGTGGCAGCCATTGACTGCGGCACCAACTCCATCCGCCTCCTGATCGCGGACGCCCGGACGCGCGGCGGCGTCACCGAACTGACCGACGTCGTGCGCCTGATGCGCGTGGTCCGGCTGGGGGAGGGCGTTGACGCCACCGGGCGCCTGTCACCTGCCGCGCTGGAGCGGACGTTCGCCGCCGCGGACGAATACGCCGCGCTGATCCGTGAACACGGAGCCGAGAAGGTCCGGTTCGTTGCCACCTCAGCCACGCGGGACGCGGAGAACAGCGAAGAGTTCACGGCCGGTATCCGGCAGCGGCTGGGCGTTCTCCCCGAAATCATCTCCGGCGACGAAGAAGCCGGGCTCTCCTTCGCGGGCGCCACCAGCGTGCTGGGCAGCAGCGACGGCACCCGCACGCTCGTCGTCGACCTCGGCGGCGGGTCCACGGAATTCGTGCTCGGCACCTCCGAGGGCGTGCTGGCGTCCCGGAGCACCGACATGGGCTGTGTGCGGTTCACCGAGCGGCACCTGAAAACGGATCCGCCCACCGAGGCAGAAACCGCAGTAGCCCGCGGAGACATCCTGGACATGATCGCGCAGGTCCTGGAAACGGTGCCGCTTGCTGCGGCGGACCGCCTGGTAGGCGTTGCCGGGACCATCACCACGGTGACCGCGCACGCGCTGAAGCTGCGGGAATACTCCCCGGAAGCCATCCACGGCACCGAGCTGAGCGTCGCCGCGATTGACGATGCCACCCGATCCCTGCTCCGCATGACCCGCAGCGAACGCGCTGACCTGCCGTACATGCATCCCGGACGCGTGGACGTCATTGGCGCCGGTGCCCTGATCTGGCAGACCATCGTGGACCGCATGGCAGAACTGACGGATGGCCGGATCGACTCCGCCATCACCTCGGAGCACGACATCCTCGACGGCATCGCCCTGAGCGCGGTCCGGTGAACGTCCGCGCGGACCGGCGCCGAAAGGGCGCCGCGGTGAAGCGTGCGACGGCGGCAGGTGCCCTCTCGCTGACGGCCGTGCTGCTGTTCCAGCTTGCCGCACCCAGTCCTGCGCACGCCGATGAGTGGCGGGACAAGGAATACTGGCTGACCGACTACGGCATCACCGAAGCCTGGAAGAAGACTCAGGGCGAGGGTGTGAAGGTGGCGGTGATCGACACCGGCATCGACCCCAGCCACCCTGACCTCGCCGGCGCCGTGAGCGGCGGAACCGATGTCTCCGGGGCCGGCGATCCGCGCGGCGCCCGGGGCCTGGGGGTCAATCCCGAGCACGGGACGCTGGTCGCCACCCTGCTGGCAGGGCGCGGGCACACGGACAGCGGATCCGGCGACTCAGAGGACTCAGCCGATTCCGGCGACTCAGCCGACGCGAAGGACAGCGGCGACAAGGACAAAGAGAAGTACGACGGTCCCGGAAACGGCCCGGACGGCATCATCGGAGTCGCTCCGAAGGCAGAGCTGCTCTCGGTCTCTGCATGGATCGGCGGTTCCAATCCCGGCGGAGTGCCCATCGATGACCAGCTGCCCAACGCCGTGCGCTGGGCAGTGGACAGCGGTGCCAAAGTCATCAACATGTCCCTGGGCTCCTCCTCCACTGCCTGGCCCGAGAGCTGGGATGATGCGTTCCTTTACGCCGAGCAGAACGACGTCGTGATTGTGGCTGCCGCAGGCAACCGCGGAGTGGGGATGATCCAGGTCGGCGCCCCGGCCACCATTCCCGGGGTCCTGACGGTTGCCGGTCTGGACCGCCAGGGCAAGGCCAGCTGGGATTCCTCCTCCGAGGGGATCAGCATCGGCGTTGCGGCTCCGGCGGAGAACCTGGTGGGCGGTCTGCCCAACGGTCCCGCCCGCTATGCCGAATGGTCCGGGACATCAGCGGCCGCGCCGCTGGTCTCCGGTGTGGCAGCCCTGATCCGTTCCGCCCACCCTGAGCTCAGCGCCGCGCAGGTGATTAACCGCATCATCACCACGGCCAAAGACGGTGGAGCACCGGGACGCGACACGCTTTACGGCTACGGAATCGTTGACGCCAATGCTGCGGTCAACGCCAATGTTCCGGCCGTTGCCGCAAATCCGCTGGGGACCATCGAAGAATGGATCCGCATCCACCGGCGCGGTGAAGCCCCGGCTGCCCCGGAAAGCGAACCTCCGGCCGGTCCGGCCGTGCCGGACATTCCCGAACCCCAGGTGCCCGTAGCCGCGGAGCCCTATCTGGAAGAGGACCCCGTCCCGGCGGCTCTGGTGCTTGGCTTTGGCGGTCTGATCCTCCTGGTGGGAACGGCAGGAACCATCGCCGTCCTGCGGGTCCGGCGATCCGGGCGTGCGGTTCCTGAGCCTGGGACCGAGGGTCCTCCCGAAGGCGGGGAACGGGAAAAAGCACCTGCGGAGCTGGTGTAGCAGACCCGCGTGACCCTGCTGAAACAGAGTTTGGGAGACTTCGTGAAGACTTTCACAAGTCGGGTAGGATATGTGCCATGGCAACGCACACACAATTTTCTGATCGTCCACGCGTCCTGGTGGTAGGCGGTGGCTACGTCGGTTTGTACGTAGCCAAGAACCTCCAGAAGAAGGTCAAGGCCAATGGTGGAATCGTTACGGTAGTGGATCCGCTGCCGTACATGACCTACCAGCCCTTCCTTCCGGAAGTCGCAGCCGGCACCATCGATGCCCGTAACGCCGTCGTATCGCACCGGATGCACCTGAAGGACTCCGAGCTGATCGCCGGCAAGGTAACCGCCATCAACCACGCGGCGCACACCGCCACCGTGGAACCGGCAGACGGCAGCGAGCCGTTCGAGCTCAGCTACCGCGATGTGGTTCTCTCCGCCGGTTCCGTCACGCGTACCTTCCCGATCCCGGGCCTTGCCGAAGCCGGCATCGGTATGAAGACCATCGAAGAAGCCGTTGAGATGCGTAACAAGGTGCTCGAGCGCATCGAGACCGCATCCCTGATGACCGATCAGGCTGCCCGCGCGCGTGCCCTGACGTTCGTCGTCGTGGGCGGCGGATTCGCCGGCATCGAAACCATCACCGAGATCGAAGACATGGCACGCGCCGCCGTGCGTGAAAACAACCGGCTCAAGCGTGAAGACCTCCGCTTTGTGCTGATCGAAGCCATGGGCCGCGTGATGCCCGAGGTCAAGCCCGACCAGGCAGAGTGGGTTGTCTCGTCCATGCGTGAGCGCGGCATCGAGGTGCTGCTGAACACTTCCCTGGCCAGCGCCGAAGGCGGCCTGCTGAAGCTGATCAACATGGCGGACAAGTCCCCGGCCGGCGAATTCGAAGCCGACACCCTGATCTGGACCGCCGGCGTGCAGGCCAACCCGATGGTCCGCGCAACCGATTTCCCGATCGACGACCGCGGCCGCGTCCGCGCCAACGCCGAACTGCGGATCACCGGCGACGACGGGCCCCTCGAAGGCGCTTGGGCAGCCGGTGACGTCTCTGCTGTTCCGGACCTGACCGGCGGCGGTGTGGGCGGATTCTGCGTCCCGAACGCCCAGCACGCCGTCCGCCAGGCCAAGCGCCTGTCGAAGAACCTGCTGGCAGCCCGCTTCGGCCAGGGTGCTGTGAAGGAATACCGCCACAAGAACCTCGGTGCGGTCGCTGGCATGGGCCAGTACAAGGGTGTCGCCAACATCATGGGCTTCGGCATGAAGGGCCTCCCGGCCTGGCTGGCCCACCGTGGTTACCACGGCATGGCCATGCCGATGTTCGAGCGTAAGTTCCGGGTTGTCTCCGGCTGGGCAGCGAACTTCTGGTTCGGCCGCGACTTCACCCAGCTGCTGCACCTGAAGAACCCGCGCAAGGCGTTCGTCGAGGCAGCCACCCCTGCCAAGAAGCCTGCCAGCAAGTAAAGTCTGCAGCCTTAGCGCACAGCGTTCCTGCCATCCGACGGCGGCCAACGGGGTACTCCTCCGGCGGCCGCCGTTGGCGGTTAAGCCGTTTCCCCGGGTACCTTCCGCTCAAGTAGGCTTGTCTTTGCCCCTGGGCGTCCGGTGTTCTTCACCGGGTTCCGCGGGCAGGCCCCAGTAGCCCAATGGCAGAGGCAACCGACTTAAAATCGGTGTGTTGTCGGTTCGAGTCCGACCTGGGGTACCGGGCAACGGTGGCATGCCCGCCCCGGTGAATGCCCTGCGTCGTGCTGAGCCACCAGACACGTGGGTGACGGCGCCGGAGCACATAGTGACCCCTCGGGAAGCACATAGTTACGCACGTTGTAACATTCGCAGCACAGGGGTAATTAGTGTTACAAGGCTGTAACCGGAACCCCTTATCTTCGTCACATTATTCAACTAGCTTTTCTTCCACCAGGAACACCTGGTGACAGCATCAAAGGCACCCGCCTTTCGATCGGGGAGAAAAGTACATGACTGCACTTCGCAATACCGGGCCGCTTGGCCTGGGGG
This sequence comes from Arthrobacter gallicola, assembly GCF_014836775.1. Lineage (GTDB taxonomy): Bacteria > Actinomycetota > Actinomycetes > Actinomycetales > Micrococcaceae > Arthrobacter_B > Arthrobacter_B gallicola. The sequence continues at coordinate 21,093 of NZ_JACSQD010000008.1, read as the reverse complement.
ACGGGTATGGCCGCGCCGCAAAGATAGCAGCACTGGGCATGGGTATTGCCCTGTTCGCATCGGCTTGTGCCAGCGGCGGCGACTCCGGAACGGAGTCCTCACCATCTGAAGAATCTTCGTCATCGGCTGCCAGCTCTGTACTGAGCTGTCCGCCCAGCCAGGGCGGCACAGGCGAGGACCCCGGAGCAAAGGGCGACCCCGCAGCCGTTCCGGCCTCCACCGGCACCACCGACGCTCCGCTGAAACTCGGTACCCTGCTGCCGACCACCGGCGCCCTCGCGTTCCTGGGCCCGCCGGAAATCGCCGGCGTCGACCTGGCCGTTCAGGAAATCAACGCCTCCGGCGGTGTGCTGGGCCAGCCCGTTGAAGTAGTGCATCGGGACTCCGGCGACACCACCACCGACATCGCCACCCAGTCCGTGACCGACCTGCTGGGCCAGGACGTCAGCGCCGTTATTGGTGCCGCTTCCTCGGGCGTCTCCAAGACGGTTATCAACCAGATCACCGGTGCCGGCGTCATTCAGTTCTCTCCGGCCAACACCTCGCCTGACTTCACCGACTGGGACGACAACGGCCTGTACTGGCGCACCGCCCCCTCCGACGTTCTCCAGGGCCGCACCCTGGGCAACTACATCATGGAGTGCGGCGCCCAGACCGTCGGCATGATCGTCCTCAATGACGCCTACGGAACCGGCCTGCAGTCCAACATCAAGAGTTCCGTTGAGTCCGCCGGCGGCCAGGTGGTCTCCGAAGCGATGTTCAACGAAGGCGATTCCCAGTTCAGCAGCCAGGTTGACGCCGTGACCGGTGCCAACCCGGACGCGATTGTGGTCATCAGCTTCGACCAGGCCAAGAGCATCGCACCGCTGCTCACCGGCAAGGGAGTGGACCCGTCGCAGATCTTCTTCGTGGACGGCAACACCTCCGACTACAGCGAGGACCTCGAAGCCGGCACGCTCGAAGGTGCCCAGGGCACCATTCCGGGGCCGTTCGCCTCGGAGAACTTCAAGAACGCCCTGCTGGAAGTTGACCCGGCACTGAAGGACTGGGCCTACGCCGGTGAAAGCTACGACGCCGTGACCCTGCTGGCACTGGCTGCTGAAGCTGCGGGCAGCACGGACGGCAAGGCGATGGCCGCAGAGCTTCAGGGAGTTTCGCAGGAGGGCGAGAAGTGCTTCGACTACGCCAGCTGCGTCACGATCCTGCGCGGCGGGGGAGACATCGACTACGACGGCTACTCCGGTCCTGTGAGCTTCGACGAGAATGGCGATCCGACGGAGGCGTTCATCGGGATCTACCAGTTCGACGCCGACAACAAGCCGGTGCCGAGCCGCTCCGAAGTGGGCAAGCTGTAAGCGCGAACCCCTAACCGAACCGGAAATTCACTACGCCAAGAACTGCACCCTCAGAAAGGAAGGGTTCCCGCCGCGGCGGGAACCCTTCCTTGTGTGTATGTGTATGCGTCCGTTGGGCCCTTAGTCTCGGGTCACTCTGCCGCCAGACCCTCGAATGACGCGTACGCAACCGTCGGGCACCTACTCCGGCCGGCTGGTCCCCTTCTTGTTGGTAGAGCGTTGGCGGGTCTTAGCTGCATCGCGTGCCACCGGTGTTGCTGGACTACTGGCCAGGTGCGAGGCTCCGCTTCCCGTGAATCTTTCCCGGGCTACCGGGCGGCCGGAAACTGCGAGCAGCAAATTGATGGCCTCGGCTTCGACTACCTCGCCCTGGCCCCAGGACCTCCCGGTGCTCCGGTCGAGAAGCTGCAGGCCTGCAGCCCGCTCGCGCCCGCCGCCAAAGGAGCCCGGAGTACGCAGTTGGTAGGCCAGAGCCTGCGCAACCGCTGGTTCCGGGTAGGTGCCGGTGATGCCCAGGGGCTGGCGGATGTCCTCGCCGTGCACGATGGCTTCCACCAGACGGGTCGCCGGGCTGGCCGGCGGTGTCCGGGTAAGGTCTGCGGCAGCTTTGAACGCCTCGAGCGTGTGCTGCGGATCCTGGTGCTTGTGTTTGGCGATTCCGTTCTCGTTTGCGCGGTCGAAGTCCAGACGCGCCGCCAGCAGTCCCCGGGCAAAGGAGAGCCGGCTGGTCATCGCCGTGTCCAGCAAATGAGCCAGTACATCATGGACATCCCAGCCGGGGCACAGCGAGGGCACACGCCACTGGTCAGCGGGCAGGCTGCTGAGATCCGCGGCGAGCCGTCTTCGTTCCGAGTGGACGACCTGCCAGATCCGGGCTGTTGAGGTGCGCATGCCTATTCCTCCTTCGGGTGTGCCGCCCGCTGAGCCCTGCCCTGCAACTCGCTGAGCCCTGCACTACAAATGGTGAAGCAGACCCTACTGGTGTTCCTAGAGCCAAGGTTCCCTTCGGTCGGAGGAAGGCGCTGCGGCGGTGCCGGTGCAGAATCCCTCCACTTTGGGAATTTCCTGCCGGTTTGGGACTTTCCTGCCGCGGCGCCACGGCAGGAAAGTCCCAAACTGGCAGGGTTATCCCAGAACGGAGGGTAATGAGACCCAAACCGGCGGCTTTGCCCCAGAAGGGAGGGAAACGGGATCCTTCCAGCGGGCTTTCCCAGAACGGAGAAACCACGCCCGACCCCGGATCGGCAGCCTTCAGACCAGCCTCCTGGGCAGGCGCCGGAGCCCGGTTGCCCGGAGTCGAACGGCAAGACCGGGCAAGCCCCGGCGCCTCCCCGCGGCCCGGCACCGGCCCGGTCCGGCCCGGCCCGGCCCCGGCGGGGATCAGGCGGTGTCGGCCAGGGTGCCCAGATAGAGCTGAATGACCTTGGGATCCTTCATCAGTTCCCGGCCGGTGCCGGTGTAGGCATCCTTGCCCTGGTCCAGGACATAGGCTCGGTCACAGATCTGCAGGCAGCGGCGTGCGTTCTGCTCCACCATGATCACTGACACACCGGCCCGGTTGATTTCGTGGACGCGCAGAAACGTCTCATCCTGCTTCACCGGGGACAGGCCGGCAGAGGGCTCATCGAGGAGGAGCACCGCCGGTTCCATCATTAGCGCCCGTCCCATCGCCACCATCTGCCGCTCACCGCCGGAGAGCGACCCTGCCCGCTGGCTCCGGCGCTTCTTCAGCTCCGGGAACAGGTCCGCGACGAACTCGAAGCGTTCCCGGAAGTTCTTCGGCTGCTGATAGAGGCCCATCTGCAGGTTCTCTTCGATGGTCAGCGAGGCGAAAACGTTGTTGTTCTGCGGAACAAATCCCACGCCCCGGGTAACGAGCTTGTTGGCTTTCAAACCGGTCAGGTCCTGGCCGCGGACCATGACCGTGCCCGAATGCACTTTGACCAGCCCAAACATCGCCTTCAGCAGGGTGGACTTCCCGGCACCGTTGGGCCCGATGATGCCGATCAGTTCGCCCCTGCGGGCTTCGATCGAGCAGCCGTTCAGAATGTTGACACCCGGAATGTATCCGGCCACCAGATCAGTAACCTTGACGACAGAATCGCCCTCGAAGTTCTCTGCGCTCATGCCAGGTCCTTACGTTCGTGGATTGTGGGACTGGACAGGTCATCTTCGGGCTGGATATCCGACCCGGGGTCCTTCTCAAGGACGGCCTCGAGCTTCTCGAAGCCTTCGGAATCACCCAGGTCGACGTCGTGGTGGGCACCCAGGTAGGCGTCGATGACCGCTTGGTCCTTCATAACGTCACCGGGCGGGCCTTCTGCGACGACCTTGCCTTCGGCCATCACGATCACCCAGTCGGCGATGTGGCGGACCATATGCATGTCGTGCTCCACAAACAGGACCGTCATGCCTTCGGCTTTCAGGTTCTTGATGTGATCGAGCAGTGACTGGGTCAGGGCGGGATTCACTCCGGCCATCGGCTCATCGAGCATCACCAGCTTGGGATTGACCATCAGCGCGCGTGCCATCTCCAGCAGCTTGCGCTGACCCCCGGACAGCGACGCCGCGTACTCCGTGCGCTTGGTGTCCAGTTTGAACTTGGCCAGCAGACGGTCTGCCTGTTCGGTGATTTCGTCTTCCCGGCCCCTCCACAACGGTCGGAACAGGGCCCGCCGCAGTGCCTCTCCCGGCTGCTTGTTGGCGCCGAGCCGCATGTTCTCCAGAACGGTCAGCTTTCCCATCACCTTGGTCAGCTGGAAGGTGCGCACCATGCCCAGGCGGGCCACCTTGTAGGCAGACACTCCGGCAAGGTCCCGGTCCTCGAACTTCCACTCTCCGGACTGCGGGGTGTCGAACCCGGTCAGGAGGTTGAAGAGGGTGGTTTTGCCGGCACCGTTGGGGCCGATCAGTGCGGTGATCTTGTGGCGGGGAATCTCCACATGCTCAACGTTGACGGCGTGAATACCGCCGTAGGTCCGGGTCACGTTGGAGGCGACCAGGATCGGGTCGCGCTTGCGGCAGCCGGGCACCGCGGCATCGGTGGAGATGGGACGGTCATCGACCATGTACTGATTACCGGCCCAGCTTTCCTCCGGACTGGTCTCAGCCGCCGGCTGCACGTCGTCCACAGCGGGTGCAGCGGCGTGGGCGCCGGAGCGGCGTTTTGGCCTGGGGCTTTGTGCTTCATGGCTCATGCGAATGACAGCTCCTTCTTATTGCCCAGCACGCCCTGCGGCCGGAAGATCATCAGCAGCATCAGCGCCACACCTACAAGGATGTAGCGCAGCTGGCCGGCCTGGGTAGTGGTCAGGAAAGTGATGAACCCGGACTCGATGGCGCCATACAGCAGCCCCTGGGTGAGGGAGAGCACGGCCCAGAAAATCATGGCGCCGATCACCGGCCCGAGCACCGTGGACATCCCGCCCAGCAGCAGGGCCGTATAGAGGAAGAACGTCAGCTCTGTGCCGTAATTTGCAGGCTGGACAGCGCCGCGGGGGAGCGTGAAGATGATGCCCGCCAGCGAGCCGAGCAGGCCGCCGATGATCAGCGCCTGCATCTTGTACGCGTAAACGTTTTTGCCCAGCGAACGGACAGCATTCTCGTCTTCACGGATGCCCTTGACCACTCGGCCCCAGGGGCTGCGCACCAGGAGCCAGACCACCAGGCAGGCCAGGGCGACGACACCCCAGGCCACCACCCGGATCCAGAGGTCGCGTTCGTTGAGGCTGAACGGCCCCAGCGCGTAGACGCCCGGGGGGAACGGGTTCAGCGCATAGAAACCGCCTTCGAAGGACGCCAGGCCGTTGGCCGATCCGGTGACTTCTGTCAGCCCGTTGGTGGTCACGATGTAGCGGACGATCTCCGCAGCGGCGATCGTCACGATCGCCAGATAGTCCGCCCGCAGCCGCAGGGTAGGCAGGCCCAGGATGACGGCGAACGCCACGGACGCCAGCATGGCGATCAGCAGGGCCACCGGCAGCGGAGCGTTAAAGCTCAGCGTGGGGATGGCGAAGCCGTAGGCGCCAATCGCCATAAAGCCGGCCTGGCCAAAGTTCAGCAGCCCGGTGTAGCCGAAGTGCACGGCGAGACCCAGTGCGGCCAATGCGTAGGCCGCCGTGGTGGGCGTGAAGAATTCGTTGACTGCGCCCAGCAGTATGTTTCCGAAGTCCATGTCGAAGCCCCTAACCTATGCGCTCTCGGCGGCCGAGGATGCCCTGCGGCCGGACCAGGAGGACGAGAATCATGATGAGCAGCGCACCGACATACTTCAGGTCCGCCTCGAGCCAGAGCGTGGAGATCTCCACGAAAAGTCCCACAATGATGGAACCGATCAGCGCGCCGAAGACCGTGCCGAGGCCCCCGAGGGTGACAGAGGCAAAGATCAGCAGGAGGATCTGCTGCCCCATGTTGAAGGAAACCCCGGGACGGTAGTACGCCCAGAGAATTCCGCCCAGCGCAGCCAGTGCTCCGCCGGCCATCCAGACGATCCGGATGACCCGGTCGACGTCGATGCCGGAGGCAGCTGCCAGCGGCGGGTTGTCAGCCACTGCCCGGGTAGCCTTGCCGATCCGAGTCCGCAGCAGCAGGGCTGCGACCACAAGGATGACGGCCAGGGACACGCACAGTGACACCAGGTTGTTGCGGGAGATTGAAACCGGGCCCAGTTCCAGCATGGGACTCTGCGAGTCGGGCAGCTGCTGGGTTGCCCCGCCGAAGAAGAAGAGGATCGTGTAGCGCAGGGCCAGTGCGAGCCCGATGCTGACGATCATCATCGGGACCAGGCCGGTGCCGCGCATCCGCAGCGGTTTCCACAACCCGGCGTCCTGGACGTAGCCCAGGCCGGCACCGCCGGCAACGGCGAGTATGAGGGCCAGCCACAGCGGCAGGCCGGCGGCTGAGAAGGCGAAGGCCAGCACCGCACCGAAGGTGACCATTTCTCCATGCGCAAAGTTAGTGAGCCCGGTGGTGCCGAAGATCAGGGAGAGTCCGACGGCGCTGAGCGCGAGCAGGAGTCCGAAACTGAGTCCGGCCACGGCACGCTCAACGAGCTTGGTGCCGAAGCTGTCTCCCTGGAGGACGATGCCTTCGCCCAGGAGGAAGAGGGTGGTGATGTTGGAGGTGCCGGCGAACGTCACCGTGCGGGGGTTCTCCTGCCCATCCGCCAGGCCAAGCCCCTCGGGGAGCGTGGACTCATCGAGTTCCACCTCGTAGGCGCCCTGTTCCGGGACCCCGATGGACCAGGAGCCGTTCTCGGCCGTCTGCGTCTGGGCTTCATAGCCGTTGGCGCTCGCCTTGATCGTGACTCCGGAGACCGGGGAGCCCGCGTTCCGCAGGACACCGCTGATGCGGTTCTGGAATTCAGCACCGTCCGTGACGCTGCCGCCGGGGCTTTCGGATTCTCCGGTTTCCGTTACGGCTGCGGGGCTTTCTGATGCTGCGGGTGGAGCTGTCGTTGCATGCGCGGCCGGGGCAGCGAGCAGGAGACCGGCAAAGATGCCGACCACCGCCGCGAGTGTCCCCATATACCGGGCGAGTGCCGATATTCGTCCCAAAGTGCATTACCTCCGCCGGGGGTATTAGTGCGTCGGTTTTCGGCGCACTATTTATGTGACCAATGTGATGTATGTCACGAGTGTGGATCATGCTACCCGGCGGATGTTTCAGTGGAGTGACCGGATTGGTGACCTTTTATCGCGATCCTGTAACGACTCCGCCGGGGGTGCTTCATTATGGAAGCCGGAGACCGGAAGCGGGCCCAATGGTGCCAAACCGTTATCAACTGATTTTTGCCTCTGCGGAATCATCCGGTGCCCCCGTACGTTCTGGTTGGTAGGCTCATTTACAACCAAGCCCCCAAGATGGAGGACATTTTCATGGCACAAGGCGGTAACCCGGTTTTCAACGGAAAGAATTTCCGTTCCCAGACCCGTGGCGGAGCAGCCACAGTACCGGCCAGTGGACCGTTTGCAGGGCAGGACCCCATGAGCCCGCAGCAGCTCCAGGACCTGTACGCCGCACCCTCGGCCGGACCGGCCCAGACCGGCCGGATGACATATGACGACGTCATCATGAAGACGCTGGGCTGCCTGGCCGTCGTACTGCTTGGCGCTGCCATTCCGGTGTTCGTCCTCCCCGGGGCGGCTGGCCTGCTGATGATCGTGGGTGCATTGGGCGGTTTCGCCCTCGGCCTGGTCAACTCGTTCAAGCGGGAACCTGTCCCGGCGCTCATTCTTGGTTACGCACTTCTTGAGGGCATGTTCCTGGGCGCGCTGACCCAGGTCCTCGACGCCATGTACCCGGGAATCGGCCTGCAGGCAGTGCTTGGCACCCTGGCCGTCTTTGCCGTGACCCTGGTGCTGTTCAAGAGCGGCAAGGTCCGTGCCACTCCGAAGGCCATGCGTTTCTTTATGATCGCCATGATCGGCTACCTGGTGTTCTCGCTGATGAACATGGGCCTGATGATCTTCGGTGTTGTCGATGACCCCTGGGGTGTGCGCGGTGTGGAAATCGCCGGCATCCCGCTGGGCGTCATCATCGGCCTGCTCGCCGTGGGCCTGGCCGCCTTCTCGCTGATCATGGACTTCACCTCCATTGAGCAGGGCGTCAAGGCCGGCGCCCCGCAGCGCTACTCCTGGACCGCTGCCTTCGGCCTGACCGTGACCCTGGTCTGGCTCTATGTGGAGATCATCCGCATCCTCGCCATCCTGCGGGCCACTGCAGAGTAGCGTTCAGCCTCCAGCATCAACCGCGGGACCGCAGCTGCCAAGCTGCGGTCCCGCGGTTCTTTAAGCGGGAATTACGCTTCTGCGCAGCGGCGGTCAACCGTACTATCGGGGCCATTGACCGAGGGGGAGCAGTGACCGAGGAACTTACTGACCGGGCCGCGGCCTTTCAGGACCTGCTGCTGGGTGCCGAGGAACTGGAAGCCTTCCTGGCCGGACTGGCGCAGCTGGCCGCTGGCATCCTGGAAGCAGACGGAGTGCACGGGTGTTCGGTGGTTATCGAACGGGCCCGCCGTGCCAGAGCAGCAGCGGACAGCGACGAACGCTCGCACCGGATGGCAGCGGCCGCCTTCGGCAGCGGCGGACCCGGGCTGGCGGCCCTGGCCGAAAACCAGTCCGTGGCCATCACTGATGCCTGGTCGGAAACCCACTGGCGCGGATTCCCGGGGCCGGCTGCCGCAGAGGGACTGCGTTCCCTGGCTGCCGTTCCGCTGGCATTGGAGGGGAACTCCCGGGGTGCCCTCTGCACCTATTCCCCGCGCCCGCACCTCTTCGCGCCGCAGGTTCTGCGGAGAGTCGAAAAGGTGGCCGACGAAGCCTCCCGGACCCTGCGGCTGGCCCTGCGGATCGATGCGCATCTCCACCGCGCGCGCAACCTCCAGGCGGCCCTGGAATCACGGACCGTGGTGGACCTCGCCGTCGGCATCATCATGGGCCAGAACGGCTGCAGCCAGCAGGCAGCGGTGGAGATCCTGCGCAGCGTGTCCAACACCCGGAACGTGAAAATCCGCAGTGTCGCGGCAGGCGTTGTGGCTGCAGTCAGTGAACGGGTCAGTACGCACTTCGACGAATAGCCGCACCGGCCACCGGCCCCGCACCGGGACTAGTCTGGAACCATGACAACCGTGAACAACATGCTCCAGCCTGCCACCGGCGAACAGTTCCGGCTCACCCAAGGCAGCGCCGCCGTCGTTGTGGCCGCCCTGGCCGGGGCCCTGCGCAGCTACACGGTCGGCGGAACCCAGCTGGTGGAAACCTACCCTGACGACGCCGTTCCGCCGTATGCGGCCGGCATCCTGCTCGCCCCCTGGCCCAACCGGGTCGCAGGAGGGAGCTGGGAACTCGACGGGCAGCCGCAGCAGCTTGATATCACCGACCCGTCCCACGGCAATGCGATCCATGGCCTGTTGCGCAACACCGGCTACCAAGCCGTGGAGCAAACGGCAGACAGCGTCCGGCTGGCCGCCGCGATTTATCCCCAGCACGGGTATCCCTTCCACCTGGTCCACGAGGTCCGCTACAGTCTTGACGCGGATGGAGGGCTCCGGGTCCGCCAGTCGCTGACCAACCTTTCCGGCTCCCGGGCGCCCTTTGCGCTCGGCGCACACCCCTTCCTGCGGCTGGGGGAGGTCCCCACCGAAGAGCTGGCACTGCAGGTCGAGGCTGCCGAGATCCTCACAGCCAACGAGGCGCTGATCCCGACCGGGCAGGTCCCCGTGAGCGGGGTCCGCGATCTGCGGGAGCCCAGGAAGATCGGCTCGCTCGCACTGGATGCTGCCTACACCGGCCTGACCGAACGCGGCGGCAAATACCGGCACGTGCTCACCGCCGAGGACGGACGCACGGTGCAGCTGTGGTCGGACACCGACTTCGGTTATGTGCACGTCTTCGTGACGGATAAGTTCCCCGGACGCAGGTGCGCGGTGGCACTGGAACCCATGACCGCCCCGGCCAACGCACTGAATTCAGGCGATGGGCTGCGCTGGCTGGAACCGGGAGGACACTTCAGCGCCGAGTGGGGAATCCGAGCCAGCCTGTAGAAGTCCTGAACGCGTAAAGGTCAGGGACTGCCCACCCAAATATGGAAAGATGACCCCATGAGACCCCATGCCCGACGGGTAGCCGCGCCGAAGGCCGTCCAGGCTGCCGCCGTGCGCTCCAGCCGTGCCGGAGATGATGTTCCGTACGCGCTGCGCGTCAGTGCCTCCTGGGCCTGGCGGCTCGGTGTTGTACTGATAGTCAGCGGCGGACTGCTCTGGATCCTCAGCCACTTCTCCCTGCTCATCATTCCGCTGATGGTTGCGGCACTGCTTGCCGGGCTGCTCTCACCGATCAGCTCCTGGCTGCGCCGCAACAAGGTGCCCTCAGGGCTGGCCGTGGCGGTCACGATCGTCTCCTTCCTGGGACTGATCGTCGCTGCCCTCACACTGGTCGGCAGGCAGCTGGCGCTGGGGTTCCGGGACCTTTGGGACGAGGTGCTCACCGGTTTTGACCAGGTCCAGGAATGGCTGGCGGCCGGACCGCTGCGGGTCACCTCGACGCAGATAGACAGCCTCCTCGGCGAAGCCACCTCGGCACTGCAGCAGAACTCCGCCAGCATCCTCTCCGGAGCGCTGAGCGTGGGAAGCAGTGCAGGACACTTCGCAGCCGGAGTCCTGCTGACCCTCTTTGCCCTGGTGTTCTTCCTGCTGGACGGGCGCCGGATCTGGCGTTTTCTCGCGGGCTTGATGCCGCGGCGGGCGCAGGCAGCTGCCTATGGAGCCGGGATCCGGGGCTGGGAATCCATGACCAGCTACGTACGCGTGCAGCTGCTGGTGGCGTTTATCGACGCCGTCGGAATCGGTGTCGGCGCAGCGATCATCGGAGTGCCGCTGGCACTGCCGCTGTCCGTGCTGGTGTTCCTGGGATCCTTCATCCCGCTCATCGGCGCCTTTGTCTCCGGATCGATCGCGATCCTGCTTGCGCTGGTCGCGAACGGATGGGTCAACGCGGTGATCATGCTCGGCATCGTCCTGCTGGTCCAGCAGATCGAATCCCACATCCTGCAGCCGCTGATCATGGGACGGGCAGTGGCCCTGCACCCGCTGGCCGTAATCCTCGCCGTCACCGGCGGAACGCTGGTCGCCGGGATCGCAGGGGCACTCTTTTCCGTGCCCCTGCTGGCGATCCTCAATTCGATGGTCCGCTACGTAGCCGCCCGCCGGTGGGAACAGGACCCCCTGCTGTCCCGTGACGCTACATTCGGACCGCCGGGCGCGTTGCCGCCGGAGAGCTCCGGAGAAAACGAAGACAGCAGCCTGGATGAAGCCCGCGCCGGCAGCGGAACAGACGAACAAACCACAGCAAACGAAGAAGAGAACCAACGTTGAACGATTTTCCCCAGCTGCCCGTAACCCTCGACGACGTCCAGGCGGCAGCCAAGCTGCTGGACGGGGTAATTGCCCACACCCCGATTGAACAGTCACGGGCGCTGGGACGGATCACCGGATCCGACGTTTTCCTCAAGTGTGAAAACCTGCAGCGCGCCGGTTCCTTCAAGGTCCGCGGCGCCTACGTACGCATGGCCAAGCTGAGCGAGGAACAGAAGGCCAGGGGCGTCGTCGCGGCCTCCGCAGGCAACCACGCCCAGGGTGTGGCCGTGGCCGCCGCCCGGCTGGGGATCAAGGCCCGGATCTTTATGCCGCTCGGCGTCGCCCTGCCGAAGCTCGCCGCTACCCAGGGGCACGGCGCCGAAGTGGTGCTTCACGGCCACAACGTGGATGAGGCACTGGCCGAGGCGCAGCGCTACGCGGACGAAACCGGAGCCGTGTTTGTCCATCCGTTCGACAACGTTGACATCGTCGCAGGGCAGGGAACGCTGGGACTGGAACTGCTGGAGCAGATCCCCACCCTCGACACCGTCCTGATGGGTGTTGGCGGAGGGGGGCTGCTGGCCGGCGTTGCCGTCGCGATTAAGGCACGGGCAAAGGAACTGGGCCGTGAGGTCCGGATCATCGGAGTCCAGGCCGAGAATGCCGCAGCCTACCCGCCGTCGCTGGCCGCCGATGCCCTGGTGCCGCTAAGCAAGGTCTCAACGATCGCCGACGGCATTGCCGTGGGCCGGCCGGGCCAGCTGCCGTTCTCCATCATCCGTGAACTGGTGGACGACGTCGTGACCGTCAGCGAAGACGCGCTGGCACGCGCCCTGATCTTCCTGCTGGAACGCGCCAAGCTGGTCGTGGAGCCGGCCGGCGCCGTGGGCGTTGCAGCCATCATGGAAGGAAAAATCGTCAATCCCGGGAACACCGCCGTGATCCTCTCGGGCGGAAACGTGGATCCGATGCTTATGCTGAAGGTTATCCAGCGCGGCCTTGCGGCTGCCGGACGGTACCTGGTGGTCCGGATCCTGCTGGATGACCGCCCCGGTTCGCTGGCCACGATTTCGCGGATCATCGCCGAATCCGATGCCAACGTCACCGGCGTGGACCATACGCGGGTTGGAGGATCGATCAGCATGGGAGATGTCGCCATCACCATCAACATGGAAACCAAGGGCCACGAGCACGGCGAACAGGTGCTGCAGAACCTGCGGGCCGAAGGCTTCCATCCCGTTGTCCTGCACGGCTAGCCGATGCTGGCCCGGCGAGCTAAGAGCGCGCTGTTTGTTTCCGCCTGCCTGACGGCGGGGATCTGGGTGGTGTACTTCCTCACCATCCCCTTCCAGACCACGCTGCTGCCGCTGCTGGGGATCCTTCCCCGGCAGCTTGAGGGACTGGACGGCATCCTTTTCGCGCCGCTGCTGCACGCCGGAACCGGACACCTGCTAAGCAACAGCCTGCCGCTGTTCGCCTTCGCGTTCCTGGTGCTCCTGGAAGGCGTGAAGAGATTCGCCGCCGTTGCCGCGATCTGCTGGCTGGCGTCCGGGATCGGCGTGTGGCTGCTGGGCGGCGGACTGACCGTCGGGATTTCCGGCGTCGTTTTTGGCCTGTTCGCCTACCTGATGGTGCGGGGCTTCTACAACCGGGACCTGCTGCAGATCCTGATCGGGGGAGTCCTGTTCCTGGTTTACGGGTCGCTGCTCTGGGGGATTCTGCCGACCGCGGCCGGCATTTCCTGGCAGGCGCATCTGTTTGGAGCCGCCGGAGGCGTGGCGGCGGCTCTGGTGCTGCGCAGGCGCGGGGATGTGCCACGCATCCGGACGCAGAAACGGGCCCGCCCATAGGCGGACCCGCTGCGGATACGGCGGCGTGAAACTAGCCGGCGTAAGGCTTCGCCGAGACGATCTCGACCGAGATGCTCTTGCCGTTAGGCGCGATGTACTCAGTGGTGTCACCGGTCTTCAAGCCGGAGATGGCAGCGCCCAGAGGCGACTTCTCGCTGTAGACATCAATATCGCTGTCCCCGGCGATTTCGCGGCTGCCGAGCAGGAACCGCTCCAGGTCCCCGGCGATCCTGGCTTCCACCAGCATGCCCGGTTCCACGACGCCGTCGTCAGCCGGGGCCTCGCCGACCTGGGCGTCGCGAAGGAGCTGGGTCAGCTGGCGGATACGGGCCTCAGCCTTGCCCTGCTCCTCCTTGGCAGCGTGGTAGCCACCGTTCTCCTTCAAATCGCCTTCGGACCGTGCCTGTTCAATACGTGCAACGATTTCGGTCCGGCCCGGGCCCGAAAGATGGTCCAGTTCCGCCTTCAGGCGGTCGTAAGACTCCTGCGTGAGCCAGGCGACAGATGCGCTGTTGGTAGACACGGGTCTCTCCTTATATGACATCCGAATCCACGGAAAACAGATTCGGCTTGGCTGAAATTGCTGTGCGGCCGGGATGGCCTGACAAGCAAAGACCCCGCCGGACGGTGACCGGTTGCTCTGGCTGGTGTTCCGGCAGTCACCTGGGCGGGGCGTTACGTAGCCTCCATACTAGTCAGCCGGACGGACAAACCCAAGACATCGCCGCGGGTTTCGCTTTCCGGCTAATTGTGCCCGGAGGCTAGAGCTGTGCATCCTCGACCAGCCAGCAGCTGTTTACCCCGCCGGTGACACCGAGCGAGTCGGTGCGCAGGCTGGTGCGCTGGGCGACGGTGTCCTTCTCCGCCGGACCAATCCGGACGGTCTTCCAGCCGACCACCGCATAGCTGTCATTGAGCACCTGGACCGCGCAGTCGACCGTGGCATCCGAGGGTTTGGTCACGTTGAAGTCCACCACCGCGGTGGAGGCATCGGTGATGCTGAAGCCCACGTCCTTCGGCGTGATCGACCCAGCCGCAGAGGGAATGGCCATCCAGGCCACCGCAGCGACGGCCGCAATCCCGGCAATGGTGCCAATAACGGCCTTGGCCCGCCGGCCCAGACCGGGCTTGGGGGTGCCGTAGCGATTGGCTAACCTTGGGGTGGATGAAAATCCGTCCGCGGGGCGCTCTGGAACTGGCAGACCGGCAGTACCTTCCTCAGTGCTCACCGCTTCATTTTAGCGAACATTCTCGTCGGCCATTTTCCGCCGACCGTCAGGAGTACCACGTTGTCCACCACACCGAGTTTTGCGCCCGACGGCGAACTCCGCCTGCTGGCTGTCCACGCCCACCCCGATGACGAGGCCAGCAAGGGTGCAGCCACTATGGCGTCCTACGCCGCGTCCGGAGTGAAGGTTATGGTCGCCACCTGCACCGGAGGCGAACGCGGTGACGTGCTGAACCCCGCTGTGGACGACGAGCCCGCGGCCAAGCGGGACCTGGCCGGACTGCGGCGCAGCGAAATGGCGGCGTCGAAGGAAGCCCTGGGCATAGAGCACCGCTGGCTGGGTTTTATGGACTCCGGGCTGCCTGAGGGTGACCCGCTGCCGGACCTCCCGGCAGGCTGCTTCGCGCTCCGTCCGCTGCAGACCGCTGCGGCGCCGCTGGTGAAGCTCGTCCGCGAGTTCCGTCCGCACGTCATCATCAGCTACGACGAAAACGGCGGTTATCCGCACCCCGATCACATCATGGCCCACCGGATCGCAGTCGAGGCCTTCCGCGCCGCCGGGGACCCGCTGGCTTACCCGGGTACCGGAGCCGCGTGGGAGCCCCTGAAGCTCTACTACGACCGCGGCTTCAACCCGGAACGGTTCCGCGCCCTGCATGATGCGCTGATCCAGGCCGGACTGGAATCTCCCTACGCGGAACGCCTCGCAGCCTGGCTGGAAGCAGAGCCGGAAGGACACCAGCCGCCGCCGCCCCTTCACCCCACCACCACCCAGGTGGAATGCGGAGACTTCTTCCCGGTGCGGGACGCAGCCCTGAAAGCACACCGCACCCAGGTGGACCCGGAGGGATTCTTCTTCGCGGTGAGCACCGATCTGCAGCGGGAGGTCTGGCCCTGGGAGGACTATTCACTGGTGGAATCCCGTGTGCCGTCCTCCGTACCTGAAACCGACCTCTTCGCTGGCATACGATAGAGGGTAGATACGGCCTTTGCGTGCCGGCTTCTGCCAAGAGAGAGATACTTCGTGAACCTGCTGTACAGCGTGTACCTGACGGTCAATCCCGCCCCGATTGAGGGGGATCTGAAGCCTGGTCTGGAAGAGGGGGACATTACGCCCGGTCTCCTGGGCTTCCTTGCAACACTGTTCCTTGCCCTGTGCGTGGTGTTCCTGATCCGCGACATGGTCAAGCGGATCCGCCGGGTCCGTTACCGGTCCCAGGCGGCTGAAGCCCAGCTGGCAGCTGCGGACGGTGCTACCGCCGTCCCTGCCGTTGCAGCTAATGAAGCAGAGCCCGCGGCGGCGCCTGTCGACGCCGGCGAAACGGCCGGTAAGCGTCCGGGAACGGACGGGTAAACCGCATGGCGGAGAGGCTGCGGAACCAAGCGTCGGCCTATCTCCGCCAGCATGCCGGCAACCCGGTTGACTGGTGGCCCTTCGGCGACGAAGCGTTCGCTGAAGCCCGCCGCCGGGATGTTCCTGTTTTTATTTCGATTGGGTACGCCGCCTGCCACTGGTGCCACGTGATGGCCCACGAGTCCTTCGAGGACCCGGAGACCGCCCGGATACTGAACGAGAACTTCGTCAGCATCAAGGTGGACCGGGAAGAACGCCCCGAGGTCGACGCGGCGTATATGGCAGCCACCCAGGCGCTCACCGGGCAGGGCGGATGGCCGATGAGCGTCTTCACGCTTCCGGACGGACGCACCTACTATGCCGGCACCTACTTCCCGCCGCAGCCGCTGCAGGGGACTCCCTCTTTCCGGCAGGTGCTCGACGCAGTGCTCACGGCCTGGACCGGCCGGCGGGAGGACGTTGAGGAAAGCGCGGCCCAGATCGCTGCGCATCTGGCTGCCGGCCAGCTCGCCAACCGGCAGCTGCTGGGAAGCCTCGCCGGTGCTGCCGGTCCAGAGACCGGCGGCGGCTGGGCCGCCGAAGCGCTGAGCGCCGCCGTCGGCGTCCTGTCCCACAACGAAGACACTGACTTCGGCGGATTCGGGGGAGCCCCGAAATTCCCGCCGTCACCGGTTCTGCGTTTCCTGCTCGCGCACGGACACAGCAGCGCTGACACCGCTCCCGCCGCGGCCAGGCTGGCTGCCCGCACCCTGACCGCCATGGCGCTCGGCGGCCTCTACGACCAGGTCGAAGGCGGGTTTGCCCGATACGCGGTGGACCGCCGCTGGCAGGTCCCGCACTTCGAGAAGATGCTCTACGACAACGCGCAGCTGCTCCGGCTGTATGCACACTATTCCCGGACAGAACCAGATCCGGACCACCGCCGCCTCGCCCTGCGGGTCACGCGGGAGACCGGACAGTGGCTGACCAAACGGATGGTGCTTCCCGGCGGTGCCTTCGCGTCCTCGCTGGACGCTGACACCGAGGTGAGCGGCCACCGCGTCGAGGGCGCGACGTACGTGTTCACCCGTGCCGAACTTGAAGCCGCCCTCGGGCCCGGCAGTCCTGCCCTGGACCTGCTGGATACGGATGCCGACGACGGCGCCTCCCACCGGCTGCCCGGCAGCACCCTCCGCCTGGCAGCTGTCCCGGATGCAGACCAGGCCGCTGTGTGGGACGAGGCCAGGACGGCCCTGGCCCGGGTCCGGGAGCAGCGGCCGCAGCCGGACCGGGACGAGAAGGTGGTGGCCGGCTGGAATGGCCTGACGATTGCCGGTTTGGCGGATGCAGCCACCGCCCTGACCGACGCCGGCCGTCCGGAACCATGGATCCTCGAGGCCGCGGAAGCAGCGGCGGAGTACCTGCTGCGGGTCCAATGGGACGGCACGGTCCTGTACCGGGTATCCCACGACGGCGCAGCGCAGGGGATCGAAGGCCTGCTGGAAGATTACGCCGGGGCAGCCGAGGGACTTTTTGCGCTGTATGCAGCCACCGGGGACCCGCGCTGGTACGACGGCGCCGAGTCTCTGGTGGCGGCAGCCTGCAGCCGGTTCCTGACCGGGGGCACGCTTTCGGATACCGCGGCTGAGCCAGCCGAGATCCGGCAGGCCCAGGGCGGCGTTACGGCTGCCAATCCGCTGGACGATGCAGTTCCCAGTGGTGCTGCCCTGTTCGCCGGAGTGCTGCTGACGTCTTCGGCGTACAGCGGGTCAATGCGCCGCCGTGCTCTGGCTGAAGCGTTGACCGCACATGTGCGGCGTGCCGGGCCGGCCGCTCCGCAGGCAGTGGGCTGGGCACTGTCGGTGCAGCAGGCGCTTCAGGACGGGCCGGTGGAGCTGGCGGTCACCGGTGCCGATCCCGCGGCCGTGGCCGGACTGCTCACTGCCGGACGGGATGCGGGCGGGCCGTCACTGGTCATCGCCCACGGGCCCTCCGGCCCGGTCCCGCTGCTGGCCGGACGGGACACTGAACAGCCGGCGCTGGCGTACGTGTGCCGCGGCATGGTCTGCCGCCGCCCCGTAAGCACCGCCGAAGAGCTCCGGGAGCAGCTCCAAACCGCGGGGCATGCCGGCTAACCCTGAACTGGCTAACTCTGAACTGACAGCACTGCGATGAGAATGGCCGCATAATGGCAGGCAAAGCCCACCAGCGTGAAGGCATGGAAAATCTCGTGGAAACCAAACCAGGCTACCGACGGGTTGGGGCGCTTCAGCGCATAGATGATGGCACCGGCGATGTAGGCGGCCCCGCCGGTGATCACCAGGATGGCGACAGCGGCGTTGACTGACCAGAAGTCCGGAATGTAGAAAACCGCGGCCAGCCCCAAGGCAATATAAACCGGCGTGTACAGCCAGCGGGGAGCATTCAGCCAGACCAGGCGGAATGCCACGCCTGCGACGGCACCGGACCAGATAATCCACAGCAGCACCACCGCTGTGTCCCGGGGCAGCAGAGACCAGGCCAAGGGTGTGTAGGAGCCGGCAATGACCAGCATGATGTTGGTGTGGTCCAGGCGTTTGAGGATCCGCTTCACGGGCGGGCTCCAGTTCCCCCGGTGGTAGACGGCCGAGACACCGAACAGCAGAATCCCGGTCAGCGCGTAAACTGCGGAGGCAATGCGGGTGCCCGTTGTGGGGGCCAGGACCACCAGCACAATGCCTGCAGCCAAGGCGAAGGGCGCGGCACCGGCGTGGAGCCAGCCGCGCAGACGCGGTTTGATTTCCAGTGCGGCTGCCGCCGATTCGACTGCCGATTCGAGGGGTCCCGGGGTTGGACGGGAGTCCGGATCCTGCTGGACCGGCCCGCGCCGCGAGGAGAAAGTCATGCCCACAATCCTAACTTACGGCCCGGTAGGTTACTAAGCAGTAGGGAAGCCTGGCGCCGGTCCTGAACGGCAGGGGCGGCGCCGCACGGTAGCCTTGAACAAGCAGATTCCGCGTTCCGGCGGATCCCCAACACACAAGAGGCAGGTGAATCACCCGTGCGGTTTCCCGGCGTCGTCTACGCCTATTACGAGCGGAAGCTGCGGCGCAGCCTGGCGAAGGACGCAATCCCCCGGCACATCGGGGTGATGGTTGACGGGAACCGCCGCTGGGCGAGGCTTGCCGGTGCACCTACTGCCGACGGGCACCAGGCCGGCGCAGACAAAATTCTGGAGTTCCTGGGCTGGTGTGAGGAGCTCGGTGTCCGGGTGGTGACGCTCTATATGCTCTCCACTGACAACCTTAACCGCGACCCGGACGAACTGGAACCGCTCCTGGGCATCATTGCGAACACCCTGGACCGCCTCGGCGAGAAGGGGGACCTGCGGGTCCAGCCTGTGGGAGCCCTGGAGATTCTGCCTCCGGAGCTTTCGGAGCAGCTCGCCAGACTGGGCGAGAGCACAGCCTCGGCGGCAGGGCTGCACGTTAATGTGGCGATCGGATACGGTGGGCGGCGGGAAATTGTCGACGCCGTCAAGGAGCTGCTGCGCGACGCCCAGAAGCAGGGCAAACCGATCGAAGAGATCACCGAAGACCTCTGTGACGCACAGATCTCCGAATACCTTTACACCCGGGGCCAGCCGGATCCCGAACTGGTCATCCGGACCTCCGGTGAACAGCGGCTGTCCGGCTTCCTGATGTGGCAGAGCGCCTACAGTGAGTTCTACTTCTGCGAAGCTCTGTGGCCCGACTTCCGCCGGGTGGACTTCCTCCGGGCCCTGCGTGATTACGCGAGCCGTCAGCGCCGGTTCGGTTCATAGATTTCGCGGCAGAGTCGGCTAAGTGAACAGTGCAATAACTGCGCCGTGTCACTGTGTTCCGCGGAGCCGCGCCTGGCGTAGCTTGGTCGTATCGATCAGCCCCCTGCTGACGGAACCGGAGGCCGGATGTTCACACTTCCTGTGTCGGGGAGGCCTCAGGCGGCCTCCCGTGCCGGCCTGCGGATAACCACGCTTCTAGCTAATCGGGGTCACCGGCCCCGGACTGGAGTTCCAAGTGGCCGTAACCAATGCTTCTCCGCACGCACACTCCGATCCAACGGCACAGCCGACCGGGTTTGTGCTTGATACCTCCGTCCTGCTCTCGGATCCGAAGGCAATCCTGCGTTTCGCTGAGCACGAGGTCATTCTGCCCCTGGTGGTTATCAGCGAACTGGAAAGCAAACGCAGCGATCCGGAACTGGGTTACTTTGCCAGGGCCGCACTGAGGCTCCTGGATGACCTGCGGGTGGAACACGGCGGCCTCGACCGGCCCGTGCCGATCGGCGATGCGGGCGGCACCCTGCGCGTGGAAGTCAACCATGTCTGCCTGGACGTGCTGCCGATGGGGATCCGGGGGACGGACAACGACAGCCGGATTCTCGCCGTCGCGCGCAGCCTGGCCGATGAGGGACACCTGATCACAGTCGTGTCCAAGGATCTGCCCCTGCGGGTGAAAGCGGCGGCCGTCGGGCTCACCGCCGACGAATACCGGAACGAACTGGTCCGCGATACCGGGTGGACCGGGCTGATGGAACTGGAAATCAGCGACGCCGAGGTCAATGCCCTGTATGACCATGAACCGGTCTTCCTTCCTGAGGCTGCGGAGCTGCCGGTGAACACCGGCCTGGTGCTGCTGGCGGGACGGTCCTCCGCCCTGGGCCGTGTGGGGGCCGATAAGCAGGTGCGGCTGGTCCGGGGTGACCGCGATGTTTTCGGACTGCACGGGCGGTCGGCCGAGCAGAGGCTCGCGATTGACCTGCTGATGGACCCGGAGGTTGGAATTGTCTCCCTGGGCGGACGTGCCGGTACGGGGAAGTCGGCTCTTGCCCTGTGCGCCGGTCTGGAAGCGGTGCTGGAGCGGCGGGAGCACCGCAAAGTGGTGGTGTTCCGTCCCCTCTACGCGGTTGGGGGCCAGGAACTGGGATACCTCCCCGGCAGCGAGTCGGAGAAAATGGGGCCCTGGGGCCAGGCCGTCTTCGACACCCTGGAGGCGCTGGTCTCCCGGGAAGTGGTTGAGGAAATCCTGGACCGGGGCATGCTGGAAGTCCTGCCGCTGACCCACATCCGCGGACGGTCCCTGCATGATTCCTTCGTGATTGTGGACGAGGCCCAGTCGCTGGAAAAGAATGTTCTGCTGACCGTGCTCTCACGCATAGGACAGAACTCCAAAGTGGTTCTGACCCACGACGTCGCCCAGCGGGACAATCTTCGGGTAGGCCGCCATGACGGGATTGCCGCCGTGGTGGAAACCCTCAAGGGCCATCCGCTGTTCGGCCACATGACGCTGACCCGGTCCGAGCGTTCGCCCATCGCGGCCCTTGTCACCGAACTGCTTGAGGACGGCCACATCGGGTAGGCGGGGACGGACTAGTTGTACTGAGACACCACGTTAGTTACACGGGAAATAGGTGAAGACCTCTTAGATTTGGTGGTTACCACACACACCCGA
>NZ_JACSQD010000007.1 GCF_014836775.1 Arthrobacter gallicola | reverse complement strand
GGGTGTGGGAGAGTAGGTCACCGCCGGACAATCATTAGAAGACCAGGTTTCTTCCTGGCCCGTTTCAGGCCCCGCACTATTGGTGCGGGGCCTGAAGTGTTTAACACCCGCAACGGTTTCGTGGTTCCTGGGGTGAGTCCGGGACCGGGAATACCCGGCAACACCTGCTGGGCCTGGCGGCTGAGGGCCTGGACGGCTGACGGGCTGGGCAATGGCCTGCGCCTCCGGATCTGGCCCCGGAATCCCACGGCCGCCGACGGTCGATGTGCAGATATGGCGACCTCCGCGCGATCTTGGTCACCATACCTGCACATCCAGCGCGGGCGAGGGCGGGTGAGGTCACCATACCTGCACATCCAGCGCGGGCGAGAGCCGCGGAAGCCGCCATACCTGCACATCCAGCGCGGGCGAGGGCGGGTGAGGTCGCCAGACCTGCACACTCACCGACATGTTGTCAGCCCTGCCCCGCGCTCAGCATCGGAACCGGGTAGATTCGCCGGGCACCGGAGTACTTAGGCTTGAGGTATGACTTCCTCCTTGTTCTCCCACGCCCCGGACCCCGAGCCGCAGCAGGGCACAGCCGCCGTCGCCGACATCGTGGAATCCTGCACCGTTCCCCGTGAAACGGAGGAAGCGTTCAGCGGTTTCCACGAGTACCTGCACCTGTGGTGGCCCGCTGAGTTCAGCACCTTCGGCGAAGGGATGCACCCGGAGTTCGAGGGCGGTTCCCTGACGGAGACGAGCCTCGATGAGGAGCGCGCGCTCTGGGGGACGGTCCGGGAAATCCGCCCGGATGAGCTGTTGACCATGGACTGGTTCCTGGGACACAGCCCAGCAGTCCCAACCACTGTCGAGCTGAGGTTCGAGCCGCAGGAAAACCACACCCGTGTTTCGGTGCAGCACTCGGGCTTCGGCCGGCTCCCCGATGGCTTGGAGGTCCGTGACCGGCTGGCCGGACAATGGCGCAATGTCCTGCAACGTTACGCCCGGTTCATGGGCGCCCGGTAGCCTTCTGCATATGACCACCGATGTTCTGCACGACCTAGCGCTTGCCCTTCCCGGCGTTTCCCTGGCGACCGATTCGACCACCCTGGCAGCGTATGCCAAAGACCAGGGGCCGGTGCAGGAACTCGTAGAACCGCTGGCAGTCGTGTGGGCGGAAACCGTGGCCGATGTACAGAACATCCTGCGCTGGGCCTCGCGCACAAACACGGCCGTGGTGCCGCGCGGAGCCGGCACCGGTGTTTCGGGCGGAGCCCATGCCACCCGCAACTGCATTGTCCTGAGCCTGGAGAAGATGAACCGGATCCTGGACATTCGGGCAGGTGATGAACTCGCCGTCGTCGAACCGGGCGTGATTAATGCCGACCTCAACGAAGCCGTCCGGCCGCACGGTCTGATGTATGCGCCTGATCCGGCCAGCTACCGGATTTCCACCATCGGCGGTAACGTCGCCACCAACGCCGGCGGGCTGCGCTGCACCAAGTACGGAGTGACCCGTGACTCGGTGCTGGCGCTGGACGTGGTGCTGGCGGATGGAACGCTGATCCACACCGGGCACGCAACCTTCAAGGGTGTCGCCGGGTACGACCTGACCGGCCTGTTCACCGGGTCGGAAGGAACCCTCGGCGTCGTTGTGGGAATCACCGTCCGGCTGCGCTACCTGCCGCGGGAGGTACGGACCGTCGCGGCCTTTTTCCCTGACTTCCGGACCGCTGCGGCCGGTGTGCTCGCCGTCGGCGCGGCCAGAGTCCAGCCCGCGATCATGGAACTGCTCGACGGCGCCACGATGGCAGCGCTCGACGGCGCCCATGGCTCGGACCTCGGCACCCGGGGCGGGGCGCTGCTCCTGATCCAGACCGACGGCTTCGGCGCCGAGGCCGAAGCGGACGCCGTCCGTACCGTCCTGTCCGGACTCGGCGGAACGGTCACTTCTGCCGGGTCGGCTGAAGCCGAGCGCCTGGTGGAACTGCGCCGGCACAGCCGCGGAGACGCCGTCGACCACGAGCTGCGGGTTGGAGAAGACGTGGCTGTGCCGCGCTCCCAGCTGGTGCACTACGTGGCGGAACTCGAGCGGATGGCCCGCGATCATGGCGTCCGGCTCAAGGTTGTGGCCCACGCCGGAGACGGCAACCTGCACCCGACCTTCTGGGTCAGCACCGCGGAGGGCGCCGCAGGTGCGGCCCGCCTGGACGCAGCCCTGGACGAATCCATCACTGTTGCCCTGGGGCTGGGCGGAACCATCACCGGCGAACACGGTGTGGGACAGTTCAAGCTCCGCTGGCTGTCCCAGGAACAGCAGGCCGAGGTGCTCGAACTCCAGCGCCGGGTCAAAGCCGTCTTTGACCCGGCGGGAATCCTGAACCCGGGCAAGGCCATCCCCGGCACCTAACCGCTGGCCTCACCCGGAGGAAGCTGCCCCTAGGCTACCCGCATCCAGACCGTCCGGTTGGGGCGGAGCCGGGTGTGCTCCATGGCCCCCGGCGAGCTTTGATGCAGGATCTCGAATTCCGGCAGCTCCACGGGTTCGGTGCCCATGTTCATCGCCACCAGCACCCCGTTGTTCACGAAAGCAACAACGCCCTCGGCATCGTGCTCCGGCCACCAGGCCAGCGACCCGTGGCCCAGGCCGAGTTCCTGCCGCAGCCTGAGGGCTGTCTTATACATGTGCAGTGTGGAATCCGGGTTCCGTTCCTGGATATCCCTGGAATGGGTGCCCCAGACTTCCGGCTGCGGCAGCCAGGACTTGCCGGTGCTGCTGAACCCGTACGACGGCGCGTCCGCCACCCAGGGCAATGGCACCCGCGAGCCGTCCCGGCCCACGCGGACACCATCCGTCCGGTGGAACGTCGGATCCTGCCGGTAGGCGTGCGGAATCATGGTGTGGTCGGGCAGGCCGAGTTCCTCGCCCTGGTAGAGGTAGACCCCGCCGGGCAGGCCGAGCATCAGCAGGGTTGCCGCACGTGCCCGGGACAGTCCGAGGACGTGGTCCGGCTGGGCATCGTCGGGCCCGATCCCGTCGCCGCTGCGCAGATCATGGCTCTGCAGCCCGAACCGGGAGACGTGGCGGACGACGTCGTGGTTGGAGAGCACCCAGGTGGTGGGGGCACCGACCTTGTCGAACGCTTTGAGGGAGGTTTCGATGGTGCTGCGCAGATTCCCGGCGTCCCAGGGGTGGTGGAGGTAGGCGAAGTTAAAGGCCTGGTGCATTTCGTCGGACCGGACCCAGTCGGTGAGCCGGTCCAGCGGGTCGATGGTGGCTTCGGCGCAGAGCACGCGGTCGCCGTCGTAGTCCTCGAGGATTTTGCGCCAGGACCGGTAAATGTCGTGGATTCCGGCTTGGCCGAACATGGGTGCCTCGTGGCCGGGGAAGCCTTCGATGGAGGCGCCGTCGGCGCGGCCGCCCCAGTCCGGGAGACCGGACTTTTTGATCAGGGCGTGCGCGACGTCCACGCGGAAGCCGCCGACGCCGCGGTCGAGCCAGAAGCGCAGGATGCGTTCGAATTCCTTGTGGACGGCGGGGTTGTCCCAGTTGAAGTCGGGCTGGGTGGAGTCGAAGAGGTGCAGGTACCACTGGCCCGGGGTGCCGTCGGGGTTGGTGATGCGGGTCCAGGCGGGACCGCCGAAGTGGGACTGCCAGTTGTTTGGCGGGTTTTCGCCGTTTTCTCCGGTGCCGTCGCGGAAGATGAACATGTCCCGGGCGGGGGAGTTTTCCGGGGCGGCGAGGGCGGCCTGGAAGAGGGGATGCTGGTCGGAGCAGTGGTTGGGGACCAGGTCAACGATCACCCGGATGCTGTGTGCCTTTGCGGTGGCGACGAGGGCATCGAAGTCTTCCAGGGTGCCGAAGAGGGGGTCGACGGAGCAGTAGTCGGCGACGTCGTAGCCGGCGTCTTTCTGGGGGGATTTGTAGAACGGGGAGAGCCAGATGGCGTCGATGTCCAGTTCGGCGAGGGCGGGGATTTCGGCGGTGATGCCGGGAAGGTCACCGATGCCGTCGCCGCGGAGGTCGCGGAAGGAACGGGGGTAGATCTGGTAGATCACGCTGGAGCGCCACCACTGACGGTCGCGTTCAGCGGAAGCCTCATGGACCGGCACCAGCTGGAGCTCTGTTGAAGTTCTTGAGGTTTCGCGGAGGGCATTGTCCATGGACAGAATCATCCTTTTCACGCTGGTCAGGCTGCTTACCTATGGGTTAACGCCGGGTTCCCGGCGCCTGTGCCTAAATATGGTGGTGATTGTTCCCACAGCTGCGCGGCCCCGGTTGCACAGCCGGGCACCCGAGCCCGGAATGCACCTGGACAGGCCGCTGACGTGGGGAAGCACCCTTACGGACCCAGCCTAGCCGGAACGCTGCAGGATAGACTGGCGGCGATTGCCGGAACAGCTGCAGCTGTCCGCCGGCCAGCAACTGACGATGAGCGCCCCAGGGGGAAACATGCCAGAGAACCGCAACGACGACGCCGGTCAGGCGGCCGGCGAGCCGAACGGCTTCGCTGCGCCGGGACAGCCGCCCAACGAATCCACGCCGGGGGAGCGGAACGCCGGGTCTGCCGCACCGGCTCGCCCCAGCGCGCCGACGTCCGGCGACACCCCGACGTCCGGCAGCGCTCAGCCATCCGACAGCACACCGCCCAGCGCTGAGGCACCCACCCAGCCGCTCTACGGACAGTACGGCGAACAGGCCGGGACGCAGGAGTCTTTCGGCCAGCAGGGCCCTTACGGCGAGCCGCCCGCTTATGGTCAGCAACAGCCCTACGGTCAGCAGCAGCCCTTTAGCCAGCAGGCCCCTTATGGGCAGCCTTATGGGCAGCAGGCTCCTTATGGCCAGGGGGCTCCTGGCGGTGCGCCAAACTACGGTTACCCCGGGACGTATCAGACTCCCGCGCAGAAGCCCGGAAGGGTCCTGGGAATCGTTGGGCTGGTGCTGTCCTGCTTGATCTTCATCCCGTATGCCTCACTGGTGGGCCTGATCCTGAGCATCGTGGGCCTGGTCCAGGCACGTAAGGCCAACGAACGCAACGGTGTTGCTCTGGCCGGCATCATCGTGGGTGCCATCGTCTTCCTGATCACCCTGCTGATTACGATTTTCATTTTCGTGTTTGCCGCCGGTGCGGTTGTCAACGTTGTGGAAGTCTGTGCGGAGTACGGCACGGGGACCCACGTCGTCGACGGTATGACCTATGAGTGCAACGTCAATTCCTCGGGATTCGAACAGTCGCTCTAGGGGCTGAGACAGCTGTAACGCTGCACAACCTGTAAATCCCGCGAAAGGCCGGGCCCTCGGGCCCGGCCTTTCGCATAGGCAGCTAGGGCTGGTCCGGCGTTCCGCCGCCCTCGAGGATGCGCATGGTTTTGGTGTCCGGATTGAGCAGGATCGCAGCTTCATCCCGGCGGTGCCGCAGCTCCGTATCGAGGTAGGACTGCACCGCTTCGGCAAGGCCTACGTTCCGGTTTTCCTTTTCAGAGAGGTACCAGCGGTGTTCCAGGACCTCATGGACCACTTCTGCCTGTTCCAGTTTGCTGCCCAGCTCACGCGGCACTGACTTCACGATCGGTTCGAAAACCTGGGTGACCCAGAGGTGCGCACTGAGCTCTTCATCGAGGTCGGGATGGTTGTCCGCGCGGTAGGAGTCCAGGTCGTTCAGCAGCCGGCGGGCCTGGTTTTCCTGGGCGTCCAGCCCGGTGAGGCGGAGCAGACGGCGCTGGTGATGGCCGGCGTCGACCACCTTGGGCTGCAGCTGCACCTGGGAGCCGTCAGGGGTGGTGCGGATGGTGAGTTCGTCGACGTCGAACCCCAGATCATTCAGGCGGCGAATCCGGGCGTTGACCCGCCAGCGGTCACCGAGCTCGAAGGACTCCTGCTCGGTGAGTTCAGCCCAAAGGTTCCGGTAGCTGTCCATGATGCGTTCGCTGGTGGCCAGTGGATCGACGTCTTCCTCGATCAGGCCGCCCTCAGCCAGGTCCATAAGTTCACCGGCAATGTTCACCCGGGCTATCTCAAGGTCGTACTCGCGCTGCCCGGGCGAGAGCTCGGGATACAGTTCACCCGTTTCAGCGTCAACCAGGTAAGCCGCGAACGCCCCGGCATCGCGCCGGAAGAGCGTGTTGGAGAGCGACACATCACCCCAGTAGAAGCCCGCGAGATGCAGGCGGACCAGCAGCAGCGCCTGGGCATCGATCAACCGGGTCAACGTCACCGCGCGCAGGGTCTGTGAGAAGACCGCACGGTAGGGCAGGGAGAAGCGCAGGTGCCGGGTCACCAGCACCGGGGCGAGCTCGTCCCCGTTCAGGTCGGTGCGGCCGGTAATCACCGCCACGGGGGCAACACAGGGAATGTTGAGCCGCCGGAGCTTGCGAAGCATTTCGTACTCCCGCAGAGCCACCCGCTCGCTGGTCTCCTTGATGGCGATCAGGGAATCGCCGAGCTTGGCGAACCGGACAACGTGCCTGGAGATGCCGCGGGGGAGGGCTGCGAGGTTTTCCTTGGGCCAGTCCTCCAGCGGAATGGACCACGGCAGATCCAGCAGCGCCGGGTCCATTGAGGCGGCAGTAATGTGCAGGGAACCCAACGGGGCCTGGGATGCATTGGCCGTCTCCAGCGGGGAGGGTTTCGACTGCTCTTGGTCCGTGGGTACATCGCGCTGGTTGGCGCGCGCAGCTTCAGTCATGGGCGGTATGCCTTCTGTGGACTCTGTCTTAACCGGTTAAACCGGTGCGGTGGCCTCTCCCTGCAGTCTAGTTCAGGGGAAAGACCACCGCACGTGCACAGAGTTGCTGGAGCTACGCCTCGTCCGCGAGCCGCTTACCGGTGCTGGTGTCAAACAGGTGCACGTGGCCCGGCTTGGGGCGGACATACAGGGTGTCGCCCTTGGCCGGCGGCTTCCGGGCATCCACCCGGGCCGTGATGTCGTACTCCTGGCCGTCCAGGAAGGTGTGGCCGTAGACGAAGGCGTCTGCCCCGAGCTCCTCGACTACGTCCACTTCCACCTTCAACCCCTCACCGGGAGCAGCCACGTCCATGTCTTCGGGCCGCACTCCGAACGTGACGGTATTGCCGGCGGCCGCATCGAGGATGCTCCGCGGCACCGGGTAGACAGTGCCGCCGAAGGTGACTCCGCCTTCCGTGACCGGCAGTTCGAGCAGGTTCATAGCGGGCGAGCCCATAAAACCGGCAACGAACACGTTCATCGGCTTGTCGTAGAGGTTGCGCGGGGTATCCACCTGCTGGAGGATCCCGTCCTTGAGCACCGCCACCCGGTCACCCATGGTCATGGCCTCCACCTGGTCGTGGGTGACGTAGACAGTGGTGACACCCAGCCGGCGGGTCAGGGACGCGATCTGCGTGCGGGTCTGGACCCGGAGCTTGGCGTCAAGGTTGGAGAGCGGCTCATCCATCAGGAAGACCTGCGGGTTACGCACGATGGCGCGTCCCATGGCCACCCGCTGGCGCTGGCCACCGGAGAGCGCCTTGGGCTTGCGGTCCAGATATTCCTCGAGGTCCAGCAGCTTTGCCGCCTCGCGGACCCGGTCCAGCCGTTCTTCCTTGGGAACTCCGGCGATCTTCAGCGCGAAGCCCATGTTGTCCGCGACAGACATGTGCGGGTAGAGCGCATAGTTCTGGAACACCATGGCAATGTCGCGGTCTTTGGGCGGGACATCGGTGACGTCACGGTCACCGATGAGGATGCGTCCGGAATCAACGTCTTCCAAGCCGGCCAGCATGCGCAGGGAGGTGGATTTGCCGCAGCCGGAGGGGCCTACGAGGACCAGGAATTCGCCGTCGGCGATCTCGAGGCTGAGATTGTCGACTGCGGGGCGGTCAGTGCCCGGGTACAGCCGTGTAGCTTGGTCGAACGTTACCGTTGCCATGATGTTTCCCTTCACGGGCAGGTACGTGCCCGACGATCCGTTGTGAATGGGTGGATATGTAATTGTGAAGCAGCGTGATGGGCCCCGTGTGGCGCCCATCACGCTCAGTATGCCATGCCTGTCAAGAGGCAGAAGCAAAGGCTGCGGCCGAGAGGGTTAATCCTCCACGGCGCGGCGCAGCTGCAGCAGATGCGCCAGTGCTTCGCCGAATTCCTCGGGCGAGTCCACCCGAAAGCCGGCCGCCGTGGCACCGGGCCCCACCTTAATTCCCACATCACCGTGCTGCAGGGCAGCGAACGCGTCTTCGTCCGTGACGTCGTCGCCGGCGAAGAGCACCGCCGTCGCGCCGGTCAGTTCACGCAGCGCGCGGATCGCTTCGCCCTTGTTCGAATGCACCACCGACGCCTCGAGCACCCGCTTGCCGTCCGTGACCTGCACGCCGTCCAGCTCGCCCAGCCGGAGGCGGGCGGCATCCACCGCTGCGGAGGCGACGTCGTCCGCGGCTTCGCGGGTGTGCAGAACGACGCCGGCGGGCTTGTCCTCGAGCCGGCAGCCGGGAGAGGAATCCACCACGGACGCGACGGCCTGCCGGGCCCGGGCCAGCAGGTCCGCCTGTTCCGGCGTGAGCTGCAGCGGTTCGGCGTTGGGCCCGGTCCAGGTCTCGGCGCCGTGGCTGCCCACCAGCAGAGTTTCCGGTTCCGGGCTGGCGGCGTGGCGCAGGCTCGCCAGCGCACGCCCGGAAATCAGGGCGGTAGCCGTGTGCGGCACCTCGGCCAGGGAGCGCAGGGCGGCCGCGGACTCCGGCAGCGGGCGGGCGTCTTCCGCGCGTTTGACCAGGGGCGCCATCACGCCATCGAAGTCCGTGGCGACCAGCAGTTCATCCGCCGTGGACAGCGTGGCCAGGGCGGTGCGGAGCTCCAGAGGGATCACTGCTGCTCACCTTCCATTCGCAGGGCATTGAGGAAGTTCTGCGACCAGCGTTCGACGTCGTTCTGCAGAACCTGGCGGCGCATCAGCCGCATGCGGCGCTGGGCCTCACGCGGCGGCATGTTGATGGCATTAACAACCGCGTCCTTGAGCCGGTCGATGTCGTGCGGATTGACCAGCACCGCCTGGCGCAGCTGGTCCGCCGCGCCGGCGAATTCGCTGAGCACCAGCACGCCGGTGTTCTCGGTGCGCGCCGCCACGTACTCCTTGGCGACCAGATTCATGCCGTCGCGCAGCGCGGTGACCAGCATGACGTCGGAGGCCAGGTAGAGGGCAACCATTTCCTCCACCGGGTAGGAGTGGTGCAGGTAGCGGATGGCGGTGTTGGACATGGTGTCGTAGGTGCCGTTGATCCGGCCAACGGTGCCTTCGACTTCTTCGCGGAGCAGCCGGTACTGTTCCACGCGCTCGCGGCTGGGGCTGGCGACCTGGATCAGGGCGGCGTCCTCCACACTGATCCGGCCGTCTTCGAGAAGCTCGCCGTAGGCCTTGAGGCGGTGGCTGATGCCCTTGGTGTAGTCCAGGCGGTCCACACCGAGCAGGATGACCTTGGGGTTGCCGAGTTCGCGGCGGATCTGCTTGGACCGCTCAATGACATCCTCGCGCTTGGCGAGTTCGGTGATCTGGCTGACGTCAATGGAAATCGGGAAGGCCTCCGCGCGCGAAACGTAGCTGGACCCGTCCTCTCCGGTGACGTGCACCTGCTGCTGGCGCACGGAGTGTCCCGCGAACCGGCGGACACAGCGGAGGAAGTTCGCGGTGTCGCTGGGGCGCTGGAACCCGATCAGGTCGGCACCCAGCAGGCCGGCGATGATGTCCTTGCGCCAGGGCAGCTGGGCAAAAATCTCCAGCGGGGGGAAGGGAATGTGGTTGAAGAACCCGATCTTGAGATCCGGACGGAGATTGCGCAGCAGCTGCGGCACCAGCTGCAGCTGGTAGTCCTGCACCCAGACGGTGGCCCCTTCAGCGGCGACCTCCGCCGCGGCTTCGGCGAAGCGGCGGTTCACGGTGCGGTAGGAGTCCCACCAGGTTCGGTGGAACTCCGGGGGCGCAATGACGTCGTGGTACAGCGGCCACAGCGTGGCGTTGGAGAAACCTTCGTAGTAGAGCTCCACCTCGGAGGCACTCAGCGGTACGGGACGCAGGTGCATGTTTCCGTGGTCGAAGGGTTCCAGGGTCTCATCGGGCGCGCCATGCCAGCCAACCCAGGCGCCGTCGGCCTTGGCCATCACCGGGGCCAGGGCGGTGACCAGCCCGCCGGGGGAGCGGCGCCAGGAATCTCCGCTGGCGTCCGTGACCCGGTCCACGGGCAACCGGTTGGAGACCACAATGAAGTCGTAATCGCCGTACCCGTCCGTAGAAATCTCGGTGTTCGATTCCGCGGCAACAGCGTTCACTTTTTGCACTCCTAAGTCGACTTGTCTCTTTGCCACTCTATCCAACCCGGGAACCTTTGTACCGCTCCAAACCGTTGAGGATGGCGTGCGGGATATCGTTGTCCCTAGTGCACTGTGTTGCCCGATGCCGCCGGTACGGTGGCCGCCTGAGAGACATGAGGAAATATGAGTGACCGGAACCCCAAGCCGACCAAGGCTGACCGCCAGGCCGCGGCGCGCGAGAAGGCACGCGCCCTGCGTGAGGAGCAGCTGAAGAAGGAACGCCGCAACAAGCTCCTGACCCGCTGGGGCATTGTGGTCGGCATCGTCGCGGTTCTGGTGATCATCGCCGTCGTTGTGATCAACAGCGTCCGCGGCGGGATTCCGGATGCAGGCCCTGCGCCGGCCAACAGCAACATCAACGGCGGCATCACCCTCACCTCGTCTTCCTCGCTGGAACCGACGGAACCGCTGGAGGTGGACGTCAACAACCTGCCCGAGGCAACCACCACCAACGCCGCCGGTGAGACCGTTCCTGCCGGCGTGGAAGCTGCTGCCCCGGGCGAGCCCGTCCAGATCGTCGAATACGTGGACGTTAACTGCGTGCACTGCGCGGACTTCGCCTCCACCTACGGCGCACAGATCGAGTCGTGGCTCGACGCCGGAGAGGTCACGTACGAATACCGCACGGTTGCCTTCCTGGACCGCGGATCTCCCACGAACTACTCTTCGCGCGGCGCCAATGCGGCTGCCTGCGTGGCCGATTCCAGCCCTGAGTCCTACTGGGGCTTTATGAAGGCCATCTTCGCCCAGTACCCGAACGGGGAAATCGACAACGCTGCCCTGGTTGACATGGCCGAATCCGCCGGTGCCTCCGGGGTCGAAGACTGCATCACCGGCGACGGCTTCCGCACCTTTGTGAAGTACGCAGATTCCATGGCCCGTGCGGCCGAGGTGAGCGGCACCCCCACCGTCTACATCAACGGCTCCGAGGGCGACCTGAACACCTTCGTTGAGACGGTCCAGGCAGCGATCGATGCCAACAAGGCAGAGGCTGCGGCGTAGCTGCACCTGAGTGCCGGAGTGTCCTCCGGAACGGAACCTTGTGATGGTTTCGTTCCGGAGGCTGCTCTGGGCTAATCTTGTCTAGCGCTGTTTTGTCGTTTCGGTAAGGGACGACGACGACGGCGCGCGGCCGGTTTGCCGGCCACGCCTCCTTAGCTCAGTTGGCCAGAGCACCTGTCTTGTAAACAGGGGGTCGCCGGTTCGAATCCGGCAGGGGGCTCCACTGCTTCATCCCACACCCCTTCTGATCAGGTGAAACGCCAGATCAGGAGGGGTTTTCTCATGGGACGAAAAGGGCCCACGACACGCTTACGACACGCTTTCGCTGAAAAAGCTGTCAGCCGTCGGGGAGCGGCACGCATAGAAACCACTATGCAGAAACACAAATTAGTGGAACCGGGCTCCGGCGAAAGTCTGCCGGACCAGCTCCTGACCAGAGTTGAAGTTGCAGCCTCTGGCTGCAGGTCTCACCGAAGACGCTTGCTAACTGGAGCTCCAACGGTGTGGGACCGCGCCCACTCAAGTTGCATGGATTCGTCCGCTATGAGCGCGCGACCGTGCACGCTTGGATTTGAACGCGCTGCAAGGGACGCAGCCTGATGTCTAGGGCTGCGCTGCCGACCGCAGGCACTTGATATGGCAGCCCTTGAAGCGATACGGGCGGCCGTCAGGAATTGGCGTTCCGGGGTCTCCCGGGGCCCGCGCCCACGAGTGCTCTCGTGGCGCAGGGCGCAAATCCCGGTGTTCGCCCAGCGAACGGGTCCCCGCTTCTCTCACTGTAGATAAGCGGTTCAATCGGTTTATGTGCGCTGCTTGGACCTCATTCATTCACGTCTGGTCACCGCCGCGGCCTCGATTTGGCTCGTGTGCTGCTCACTTACGGCATCTGCCCACACAATCCTGCTCTCATCCACGACTCTGCTGTCCCCCGACGATGTCACCCTCCGTTCGATCACGCCCACAGCGGGCCTTCACCGCCCTTCGGGCAGACCCTCCCGTTGCTGCCACGCGTGCCATCAACTGCGTACGCGTCATCCATCACCGCACACGGAGGTGCTTGGGCGATGAGGCCTGCGACCGGCGGTTGGGCGCCACCAGGTTTGGGTGCCTGGGTCATGGGGCTCGGGTGGTGGTAGGGGCCGCGCCCGGGAGAGTGCCGGTCATGAGGGAAGGTTGGTGGTCGTTGGTGTGTGGCCGGGAGGAAGGCCTTCGGCCGGTGAAGAGGGATGGGAGTCGTGAACTGATGGCACGGCGAGTTCTTTGGCTCTCGTCCTGTCCGGCACGGGTGGTTCACAACGATCACATCCTGCTGAACGGACCGTTACCCGTCATGGGTTACGCAACCATGACGCCATCCCTTCCCGCCATTAGGCAGGTCAACGTCTCTCCGATGTCGGTCTCACCGCTGCGGCCTGAAGCTGTCATGGCTCGGGTCGGGGTTGTCGTCAACCCAGTTGCACACCTGAGGCAGTCACGGGACTGCCATCCGAGCACACCATCTGTGCGCTGGCGGGAGCTGTAAAGAAGAGCATTGAGGCGTCGAGAACGGCCGAGGCGGCCAGTGTCGCTATGGCCATAGGTCGAATCCTCGTTGCTGACGCGTCAGCCTTATCGTTCCGGGGCCCCCTTTACTCCTGTCCTGACCATACGGCGATCCCGACGCATGCGGGGGAATGTTTTTGCATGTTATCCCTTGTCAGAGCAACATCAGTGCATCAGCTGGGTCGTCTAATTACCCGTTATCGGAAGGCGTGTGCCATGACTGTCGAAATGAGCATCACTTTGCATGTACTAAATCATTGGGTTGAGAATTATGAAAATATGGGTTGCATTAAAAATAAATAGTGATACCGTCGCTTAGGCGTCCGAAAGATAGAGACTATCAATAGGAGGATGTCATGAATAGCATGAAGAAATATCTGGCCACTTTGGTTGCCGGACTGTTCGTCGCAATGGGACTCACATTCATTGCCGCACCGGCTCAGGCCAGCCCCGCGGACGGAAGTTACGCCCAGTGCCAAGTCGGTACGACCGTCCAAGACTGGACAGGGAAAGACCCTCGTGACTGCACGACAGGTACCTATGCACTCCTGGAGAACTGGGAAGTAGTGCTCCAGATCCAGCCCGGCCAGCGTGATGTCTGGGAGGAGATCAAGCAGGGCTATGAAGCAGCCCAGGCGTGGTGCTCTAACAACAGCTTGACATGCACTGTCGTAACTGGGATTGGCGTCGCTCTTGTCTCGCCGCTGCTGATCTCTCAGAGTTAGGCTTGGGAAGATCCTGGAGCCAAGCACACGAGTAGAATCGAGGCAAAATGTTGAATCGTAAAACGATCAATTGGATAGGTCCGTCTGTCTTGTTCCTCGTTGCCGTTTTCATTTATGCGGTAATCCTGAATGGCCCAATCAGTCTCTTGCAACTGCTCATTACCGCTCTCATTATCCTGGTCGTCTGGGCAGTCGCTGCACGTCTTATCAAACCGAAGCAGCACCGAGACACATAGGTATCGAGAACGATTTAGATGCATGCCGATCGCCCGTGCAAATGCGCGGGCGATCGGCATGCATCTAAATCGTACCGACAGGGCCGCCTGTGGTTTACCGGCCATGATCCTGTCCTGGGAGCAGGTCCGATCGACGTCTGCCGCGCTGATGGGCCGGCACCGGCGCTGCGTATGTTGAAGCAAGCAGAATAAGGGGGCCTACTCCTAGGCTGCACCGCCGGCTAGTTGTACTCAGACAGCACGTTAGTTACACGGGGTGATGGGTGCTTTGCCTCCGAGGCTGCCGTGTGGGCGTTGGCCGTTGTAGCCCGTGGGTCATGGCCTGCTGGACGATCTGAGCCGTTGATGATGACACTGAAGACAACTGCCACAGATCCAGTCACGAAGTACCTGCATAAACATATCTCTCTTTAATGACAGGGCTTACAGGCGTGGGGT
Organism: Arthrobacter gallicola; assembly: GCF_014836775.1. Lineage (GTDB taxonomy): Bacteria > Actinomycetota > Actinomycetes > Actinomycetales > Micrococcaceae > Arthrobacter_B > Arthrobacter_B gallicola. Next base: position 265,293 of record NZ_JACSQD010000007.1, on the reverse strand, counting down.
GTATGCCCAGATTGAAGATCGAGATGGACTCCAACAACACCCCGCCCGCGATCGCAAGACCAAGCAGGATGCGCGTGCCTGGGCAGGATATGTCGGCACGAACCACACGACCGTACTGCGTCAGACTGAGTCACCGCTGGCCCAAAAGCTTCTCGGTGAATGGGTCAGCGCGCGGCAGCTGATCAACACCCTCAATGACCACCCGCTGATCGGTGCGGACGACGGCGACTTCGTCCTTGGCGAATCCGGCTTCAACGCAGATACTCAGTAGAGATTCAACCGGACTAGCGACTTTGTCGAACTGGCTCTGATTACAGATTTCCTGCGGATGTTCACTCCCCTCACACCAGGAGAAACACCTACGGTGAGCAGCTACACGCTGAAGCACACTGCTGAGAAGTTCCTTCGCGCTCAATGCTCCTATGTCTCCAACGGCCGCCTCATTTGGGCGGCGGCAGCGCTGGGGCTTCCGCTGGTCGCAGACGGCGGGCTGAACTTGTTGATTGGAATATCTGAGCAAGAACATGGTTACGTCAGGCGCATCGTCATTTCAGAGAGCCAGCCCAAAGCGCACCACTACCGGCCCGCGGGGTTCACACACTTGAAGACAGCCCTTGAGCAGTGTGCGGCCGGTGAGCTTGTTGTGAGTCGCTTGCAGATGCCAACGCCGTCAACGGAGGTTTATCCGTTCCACGAGTGGCTGATCCAGCCAGCAGATCGCGATGACATAGTAGGCGACCTAGCCGGCGATTACTTCGACGGAATCGAGAGCAGCTCCCACCGCATCGCTGTCAATGCTCAGGATCTGCTGGATATCCTTCGGGAGATTTCAGCCATACCGACAGCGTTTGACGCAGCGTTGGAAGCGATCGTTGAGTGGGCGAGGACCGCGCCGCCGGAGCTGATCGGGGGACATGAGTCTCCCACCGAGGACATGAGCAGTACCGAAGAGGCCGTTCCAGGTTGGGGCGTAGGTGCAGGGACGATCGAGCGTCTTGAATTTCTGTGCCCCTGTGGCCGCGGGTCCATGATCGAAGAGCATGACAACATACCTGGATTCCGCGAGCACGACGTCCACATCGCCTGCGGCAAGTGCAACCAGGCGTGGCGCGGTGTGCCAGGTCTCCCGATAAGGGGCTGGCGCGTCGAGCCGAAGCCCACCGGAGCAGGCGGCTAACACAGCGTCTGAAAGCTCGCCTCAAAACAGAACCCTCACCTGGTGGACGGAGGTGGGATTCTGTTTTGAGGCGGGTATCGCCGCGCTGAAGGCATCGTGATGTCGTTCGAGCTCTACAACGTGCCGCGGCCTCTGATCTAAGTCATCGAGATAGCCCACACCGTTCCTGAGTGCACAGCGGAGGGCCAAAGCTCCTCGTTGAGCGACGCCGCTGCAGGGCTCAGCCTCAACCCCGATGACTACCGCTGATGGCATGCCTTCGGCTAACCGGCCCTCAAACCGACTCAAAAACACGCCGGGCCGCGGGGCGCCTGGGCCAGACGGCTCCCTAGGACTGTCCGTACTCGGTTTCCCCGTAGAACTGGGCTCCTTCGATTTTCATGCTGCCGTCGGCAGTCCTGCCAACCAATGCGGTCCATTCCCCGGAGACCCGGTAGACGCTTTCAGTCTCCGGAATCTCGGAGTCCACTCGGGGGTTCGCGGCGGCGAAGTCCTTGAAAGCCTCCGGGGAGACGCGGTAGAGGACTTCGAATGCTAGGGGGACCTGGAGGTATTCGCCGTTGTCTCCGACGATCGCTGTGCCGATGCTCGGATCCATCTGAACGCGCACGGACGCAGCACGCGGCTTCCCGTCGTGGACGAGCTGGGGAATGATCGGAGGTAGCCCGTCTGCTTCAGAGGCTGTTACGAGAACCGGACTGGGGACCGCGAACAAACCGGGGTCGCCGAGCATAGCCGGACCGAAGTACTTCTCGGGAGCCCCGGATCTGCGCCACTCGTCCACCCCTTCACTGCCGGTTTCCAGGGCAACAGAGTCAAGGAGTTCAGTGACGCCGTACTCCGAAACGAGCCGAAATCCTTCCATGTACTCTTCGCGGGTCCACCCGGCTCCCTCCAAGACCCTGTAGTTCCGGTCCCATTCCGCGGCTGCACCGGTGACGTCTCCAGGTGCCAGGACAATCTTCTGGTAGGTCGACCCGTCCGGCGCCGTGACTTTATCTCCATTGATGATGTCGAAGCCGTTCTTCTCCCATTCCGCTTCCTTGTGGTCGTCGGCCGTCAATGACGGCGGAGCTGACGGAAGATGGGTCGGAATGCCGCTTCCTTCGGCCTCGGCGGGCGTGGAAGTGCACGCGCTCAATACTGCCGTGGAACCGATGAGGACTGTGATGGCCGCAAATTGACGGGCAGCTATTGAGATTTGAGACATGGCGTGGAATGTACCAGAGTTGCCCCGGCGTTCTTCGCTAATATTCGGATAACCCCAAATGTGACGTCGGGTTTGCGAAATGCAGTCGGACTTCACAGAAATAGTTTCGACAGGAACAGAATCAGTGCGGTCCTTGACGACGATCTTGGACTCATCCACGGACATCGAGGCTCAGCCCTCGGGACCGGGACCTTTACCAGTGCGAAGTGGCCATTGCAGCTGCAAGGCCACAAGCCTTCGTCTCCGGATCGGTGGGCAGAACAACCCTCAGAGAACGTCTTCGCATCGGTGTGATCCGGGGGAAAGTAGCAGCAATCGCATCTGAAGTGCTCGCCCTAAAGAACTTCTCTATGGTGTACGCAGAGCCGGCCGCAGTGAGCTTTGCCTTCTCCTCGGCAGCTGCAGCCTTGTCGACTTTGGCAGGCTCATCTGCGCCGCAAGCGGTAGCGCCGAACAGCAGGCCGGCGGACAGCACGATCGTGCTGCAGATCGCCGCGGCTGCGGCGATTGGCGCCTTAACCGGAACCTTCTGGAGCTTCTTCGGATCGCCGTACGCCCAACAGAATCGTTGGGCGATGTTCTCACGCCCCTCGTTGACCTCAACGCTGCCGCGGCCGGAGGCCTGGGGAGGATCTCATCTCTGGATTGAAGGCCAGTTCACCAGCCAGTTGAATTTCAGAGTAACGCCCACAGCGGACCTCATCGTCACCTGTGCTGTCGACGCGGCCCGTTTTGCAGCTGTGGGCTTACTTCGGCAGACGAGTTCAGCAGCCGTCTCGGAGCCACCGGCGTGGCTGTTGCTTACCAGGGACCGATGTACTCCCTAATCCCACAGAAGTGAAGATGCAGGATACCAAGACGGCTGTCGGTCTACTGGTTGCCAGTGGTGCCGCCGGCGGCGCATCCGTTCCTACTGCGGTCTCGTCTCCGCAGGAGGTGAAACTCAAAGCCGGCAGCGACCGGCCGAGGGCGAACCTCTCCATTGGGGAGAGCCCAATAACCGGTTGGCCGGCAGCCCATATCGACGGAGCAGCCATTGGACGAACGAGCAGCGGCGGTCCTTGCATGTTGTATCCAGAGGTACCCCAGGCACGTGATTTGAGATCCCCTGAGAGCCCATCCAATGATGCGGCCGGGGTCATCGACGGCAACGCGATCCTGGTTGCGGGACAGTCTGGGTTCCGGCTGGACACCGCCCCTCAGTGAGGGTCTACCGCAGGGATCCACAGGACAACCGTCGCACTGTCGCGGGATCCGTGGCTGTGACCTCGATTCAGAAGCTTGTGGCCGCGCAGGGCGGGGTGGCACCGCAGGGGCGTCTCCGACTTCAACGCACGCATTGGCGCCGAGGACCACTACGACGACTGCCTGGTCGACTTCCGGGTCAGTTGAACCTCGGCTACGGTGGTGCCTACATGGCCTACCCCAGCTAGACGGAAGGGGGATGATATGGGCGTCATCACCGGATGGCATGTCCTGGTCGTCCTGGTCGTAGCCGCGCTGATTGCCGGCGTTATCTACATCGCACGCAAGGGAGTCCCCAAGCGGTCCGTCCGCAGAGCAGCCCACCGCGACGAAGAATGAAAACGCCCCAGAACACCAATCTCCGGGGCCTTATTCATGCCCGAAGCCAGCCTGCTGAGCGTAGACGGCATCCACCACACTCCTGATGCAACGTTTTCCCGGTAAGGACACGAGACGCACTTGCTTTGCGCGACTGCGCCGGATGGGATGACTGTTGGTGGACGGACAGAGGAGTAAGACAGGCAGGGTAGTTGTGCTCCCTATATGTGTGGAAATCAGAGACCATGCCGAACCCGCAGAACACGGCACACAGGACCAGAGGAGACCAAACCAGCGGTTCTGATGCTCAGACCAACTGAACGCTTCATTCTCAGGAACGGAACTGCGGGCTGAGGCCTGGACTCGCACGAGGGCAGCGGCCCCCGTCACTAGGACACTGCCGCGACCTGCCTATGGATGAACTTTCCACCGGCAACAAACAGGAGCGTCATGAAGCCGGGAAAGACAGTCAGGACGCCTGCCATGAGCAGCCGAGCGGCTATCCGTGGGAGAACGGAGCTTGCTCCGTCCAATCCCGCACAGGCTGCAGCAGCCCAGCACGGGCGTCCGGTGTGTTATCCATAGATCCCGTACAGCCCTACTTGCGGGTGAACAGAGTGAATTCGATTTCGTCGGCCCGCACTTTACGTGCACCGTTGATCTCTTCGGTGGCCAGGTCCGCCCAGCGGCTTATGAAGGAGCAGTACCGGCCGTAGGCGTCCGGGTACCAGCCGGCCTTTGGGGCGCCCGGCCAAGCCTCATGCAGGCTGCCTGCCACCACCTTGTCCAGAATGACGTAGCGGGGCGGGATGTCCGGGCCCTGGGCGAAGTAGAGAAACTTGGTCGAGAATGCCGGACCGAATTGGGGGATCCGGGCCTTGCCTCGTGACGTGGTCAATGTGCTGTAGACGACCTCGGCAGGCTCACCGCTGCGGACTGCCGTCCAGGCTTCCGTGAGCAGCTTCGCAGTATTCTCCTGGTCCTCGGCCAGGCCGTCGAGTCGCTTGTTGAACTTCCGGGCTCTTTTGCCGAGCCCCCAGGCCAGGGAATAGTAGAGGAGCTGGAATGCGTTCTCCGGGGTGATGTCCCTGGCACCGAGCTCGAAGACAACGCGTCGGGACACATGTCTCAACCCCGGGCTCGCCAGGATACCTTCCAGAGAGGGTAGGCCGCGGTCTGCCAAAGCCTTCTGCCATCGGCTGGCGTCTACTTGTATGGACTGACCCATGACGGTTTCTTCGCCGGGCAGGAAACCGGAAACGTAGGACGGCAGAGGGGTATTAGCAGCAATGGGCATGGCGCGACTCTACATCGCGAAACCGGAATGTCAGTGGCACCCGGCACGCAGCTCCCAAGGCAAGACAGACAAGCAGTGCGGAAACATCCCTTGATCGACGTGCGCCTGGTTTACGTGGGTGCCGGAACTTACGTTGCAGGCTCAGTTGCTTTCGTAGCCGCTGATGGCGTCCACCTTGGCAGCAGAGGCGCTGTCCGGGTCGAAGACGTAGCCCAGCCATTCGCTGGCGAGGCGGCGGGCCAGTTCAATGCCGACGACCCGCTGGCCCATGCAAAGCACCTGAGCATTGTTACTCAGCACAGACCGTTCCACAGAGTAAGAATCGTGGGCTGTGACGGCACGGATTCCCGGCACCTTGTTCGCGGAAATAGCCACTCCCAGACCCGTGCCGCAGATCAGCAGGGCGCGGTCGGCTTCCCCGGACGCGACTTTGCGGGCCGCATCGACCGCCACATGCGGGTACGGGGTATTCTCCGTGCCGGAGACGCCGACGTCGATCACGCTTTCCACCCTCTCGTCCGCTTCCAGGTCCCGGCGCAGGACTTCCTTGTAATCGAATCCGGCGTCGTCTCCGCCGATCACAATCCGCAGTTTCTTACTCATAGGGGTTCTCCACTTCCTTGCTGCTGTGTTGTTGTTGTGCCCTGCGCAGTTGTACCTGCGGGCGTTCCGGTGCTCTGCCAGGTCTGCCCGGAGGCGATATCCAGCAGCCGCAGGTACCCCTCGACCTGCCAGGCGGCGCGTCCCACGAACAGCCCGTCCACGTGCTGGATGCCGAGCAGCGCCGCGGCGTTGTCGTGTGAGACTGAACCGCCGAACAGCAGCCCCGCCACCCGGCCGCCATAGTTCCTGGCAAGGGCGGCGAAAGGTTCGTGGAGTTCCTCCGGCTCGGCCGGGCGTCCAGCCGAGCCAATGGCCCAGATAGGTTCGTAGGCGATGAGGACGCGGGCAAGTTGGTCCTCGGATAACCCGGCCAGGGCGCGTTCAGCCTGCGCTGTGATGAAGCTGGCGGAGCCCCCGGCCTGCAGAACCTCAGCCGGCTCGCCGACGCACAGCAGGGGGATAAGTCCGTGCCGCAGAGTCGAAGCGACTTTCAGCCGCACCGTTTCATCGGTCTCGCCGAAATGCTCACGCCGTTCGGAGTGGCCGATTTCCACCAGCCGTGCACCGGCGTCGGCTGCCTGCGGAACCGAAATCTCCCCGGTCCAGGCACCGGCGTCTTCCCAGTGGGCGTTCTGGACCCCCAGAATCACCCTGCTGTCGCCTGCCGCTGCCTCAGCCACGGCAGCGAGCGCAGTGGCCGGCGGGATGACGAAGGGCTGGATGTCACCGAGGGGCCGGTCATTGAGGCCGGCGAGCAAATCTGCTGTGTACCGCCTGGCTTCGGCGATACTCTTGTTCATCTTCCAGCTGGTGCCGATCCAGACGGTCACGTCAGCTCCTGGGCCGCATCAGGAACGGATTGCAGGAAGGTACCCAGCGCCTCCATCAGCACGGAGAAGGACCAGGCACCAGGATCCGGGGTACCAAGGCTTTTTTCGCCCAGGATCCTGGAACGGCCCCGCCGAGAGGTGATGTCCGCAGTGGCTTCAGCGGCTTCCCGTGCCACGGCGGCGGCTTTCAGGACCGACCCGGACAAATCCGACGTCGCGCCAAACTCAGTCTCAAGAGCATTTCGGAAGGGCAATGCCGCATCAACCATGGTTTTGTCGCCCGGCTGCGCCCCGCCCAGCCGAACGATGGCGCCAATGCCCGCGGCCAAGGCCCGGACGACGTCGCCCGCCGTCACGCTTTGGGCGTCATCGAAGACTCCGCCAGCGGCTGTCAGGGCTGCCCCCCACAACGCCCCTGACGTTCCGCCGGCTTCCTCCGCCCAGGCATCCCCGGCATGCAGCAGCACAGTGCGCGCACCGGCACCCTGCGCAGCCGCGTCCCTGCCGGACGCTGCGGCTCCGCGGGTGCCGTAGGCCATCCCCTGGCCGTGGTCCCCGTCGCCGGCGGCCGCATCGAGCCGGCCGAAATGCTCTTCATGGGCCGCGGCAGTGGCCTTAAGGACCTCGAGGGCCTCCACAATCCGCTGCGCGGAGGCACGGGAGCCGGCAGCGGCCTCTGGAATCGGGTCCTCGCCGGGAATATGGATGCCTGACCGGGCCGGAGCTTCCGGCAGAGCTGAGGCGGCACCGCGGCGGAAGGCCGGGGTGTCGGCGGGAGCCAACCAGTATTCTTCGAGTTCTTCGTCGAGGAACATAACAGTCAGGGACAGGCCGGCCATGTTCAGGCTTGTCACATGTTCACCGACTTCCGGTGCCACCACCTGGATGCCCTTCTCGCCGAGACGTTCGGCCACCCGGCCGTACACCACGAAGAGTTCCTCGTATTTGACGGTTCCGAGGCCGTTCAGTATTACGGCCGCCCGGCCGTTGTAGCCGGATCCGCTGCGCTCGGGCTCTTCCGCCAGTACGCCGTCAAGCAGCAGATCGGCGATGTCCGCTGCGGTTCCCATCGGCACCTCCCGGATACCCGGTTCACCGTGAATCCCCAGGCCGACGGCCATTTCGCCCTCCGGCACGTGGAACAGCGCTTCCTCGGCTCCGGGCAGCGTGCAGCCGTCGAAAGCGACGCCGAAGGACCTGGTTGCGTCGTTGGCCTTCCAGGCCACCCGCTCCGCCTCGTCAAGGTCCGCCCCGGCTGCGATCGCAGCCCCGGCAACCTTGAACACGGCCAGATCGCCGGCAATGCCACGGCGGTCCCGATGGCTCCCTGCCGGGCCGGACGCGATGTCGTCGGAGACCCGGATGATTCTCACATCCACTCCCTCGGCACGGAGCTTCTCGGCTGCCTGGCCAAAATGCAGGACGTCGCCGGCGTAGTTTCCGAATCCAAGCAGCACGCCGCCGCCGTTTTCCGCCGAACGGGCCACGGAATAGACCTGGGACGCGGACGGGGAGGAAAAGATGTTGCCGCAGGGTGCGCCGTGTGCCATGCCCGGACCGACCCAGCCGGCAAAGGCGGGGTAATGCCCGGACCCGCCGCCGACCACCAAGGCGGGCTGGTCCTTCGGCGTCTCGGTGGCGCGCACCACTCCGCCGTGCGCAAGCATCACGTGCGCTGGGTACGCGGCGGTGAATCCGCGCAGGGCGTCGACGGCGAAGTCAGTGGGATTGTTCAGTAGGTAAGTCATGGGGTTCCAGCCTCAGTTGTCTGCGGTCCCCGCCGGGCGGCAGTGCTGTCTAACTCCGCCCGCCCGGCGGAACTAAAGGTCAGCGTCGGTCAGCCGGCATGCGGAGCAGTTGGCTCTGCGGCACGGCCGGCCTCTTCGGCAGGGCTGGGGCCGAGTTCCTTGAGCAGACCGGCCATGGCGACGTATGCCTTGTTGCGGTATGCCACGAGGTCCTGGGTTTGATCAGCGGGGATTTGCAGGAAACCGGCGCCGGACTTCGTCCCCAGTTTTCCGGCGTCGACCAGGTCCTTGAGGATGTCAGGGGTCGCGAAGCGCTCCGGGAACGAGGTCTGCAGCGAGGCATAGCAGAAGGAATAAACATCGAGACCTGCCATGTCGGCGATGGCAAACGGGCCGAAGAAGGGCAACCGGAATCCGAAGGTGGTGCGGACGAGGGTGTCAACGTCCTCCGCGGACGCAATGCCTTCCTCAACAACCTGCGCCGCCTCGTGGAACAGCGCATACTGCAGCCGGTTGAGAACGAAACCGGTGACATCCTTGACCACAGCGGCCTGTTTGCCGGTAAGGGCGACGATCTCCCGGGCCGTCTGCACAGTGTCCTCCGAAGTGCCCGCGTGCGGAATGACCTCAACACCAGGGATGAAGGGTGCCGGATTCGAGAAATGCACGCCGAGGAAGCGTTCAGGATGGTCCACGGCTTCGGCCAGGGTGGCGATCAGAATCGTCGAGGTGTTGGACCCGATGACCGCTTCGGCCGAAGCGGCGTCGCTGATCCGGCGGAGCGTGGCGTGTTTGATGTCAAGGACCTCGGGCACGGCTTCTTCGATGTAACCGGCATCGGCGACGGCCGCTTCGATGCTCGGAGCGGCCCAGAGGTTCGCGCGCAGCAGGTCCACGGCGTCCGCCGGGAACAGGCCGTCGGCCACGAACTGTTCCGCCTCGCCGAGGAGACGGTCAAGGTTTTTTTCGGCGACTTCCTGGGAGACATCGGCCAGGGCGACGCGCGCCCCGCCGAGGGCAAGCACCTGAGCGATGCCTCCGCCCATGTATCCGGATCCGACTACGGCCACTGTTCGCTGGGTCATGGATTTCCTCCGAGGCAGGCATTGGCAGTCCCGGACGAAACGACGACCGGGCTGATTCGTGTTTCCTATAGGATCATCCATGCGTCAGTGTGTGATGTCAACCACAGCTGCCGGTTGGAGCGTCGCAGCCCGCGCTGCGGATGCGTTCCCTAGTTGTGCCCGTGTGGGCTGTCGGTAACCACTTCATGTTCCCGTTCGCGGGCCGCCCGCTCTCTGACGCCGGCGATGTGTCCTGCCATCGCCCGGCGGGCGGCGATGGCGTCACCGGCGCGCATGGCTGCCAGGATGGCACTGTGCTCCTCGATGGCGATCCGGGCGTCACGTACGCCGGTGCCGCCGAACAGCCGGAACCGATGGGCGTGGCCGCCCAAGGAATTGTAGGCTCCGAGCAGGAAGCGGTTGCGCGTCTGTTCGACAATGAGCCGGTGGAAGCGTTCGTCCGCCTCCCAGTAAGAGCTGTAATCGGAGAACTGCGGTCCGTTCGGCGCGCGGCGGAGGTCATCTATCGACCGTTCGAGCTGCCCAAGGAAGGCATCATCTGCGCGGACACAGGCAACTTCGGCATTGTGCGGCTCGATCAGCAACCGGGCCTCCATGAGGTCCATAAGCTCCGCCTGGCTCAGCATGGGGGCAACCCGGTAGCCCCGCAGGGCCGCCCGGACCACCATTCCGGTAGCTTCCAGTCTGGCCAGGGCCTCCCGGACGGGGGTGGGGGAGACGCCGAGTTCGCGGGCGGTCCCGTCGATGCTTAGCGGGTCTCCGGACTCGAGCTTGCCGTCCATGAGGCGGGCAAGGATTTCCTTATAGACCTGATCTGCCAGGACGCTGCGCTCAACCCATTGCCCGCCCGTACCTTGCCTGTCCATGCTGCTCCCACCGCTCGCGTCCGCCATGCCTCAAATTCTCCCACAGGGGTGCCAAGCCCATGCCCTGGACAGGGCTGGTACCGGAGGCCGCAGGGGCGCCGCGGGGCTCGGTGCTCCGCTGGACAGGCAAAAAATATCCTATAGGGTTTAGTCAGATCTGTTCATTGTGGCCTGCAGCACACTGCCGCACGCCAAGAGCTTTCCGCGCGATCAAAGGTGTTCACGCTATGCACATGCTTCCTGCCGCCGTTCCGGCGGAAACACTCGTTCTGGCCGACCGTCCGTCCTGGGCGCTGCTCATCATCGCTGTGGTGGCGATCGCGGCCCTGCTGTTTATGATCATCAAACTTCGGGTCCATGCATTCTTTGCGCTGATCATCATCAGCGTCCTGACCGCGCTTGCCGCCGGCATCGGCGTCGGCGACGTGGTAACCGTGGTGGTTGCCGGGTTCAGCACCACGGTGGGCACCGTCGCCCTGCTCGTGGGTTTCGGCGCCGTCCTTGGGCGGCTGGTGGAGGTTTCCGGTGGCGCCCAGGTGCTCGCGGATGCCATGCTGCGCCGCTTCGGAGAGAAACGCGCCCCCCTGGCCCTCGCCGTCGCGTCATTGTTCTATGCCTTCCCGATTTTCCTCGACGCCGGCTTCATCGTGATGCTTCCCATCATCTACACCGTGGCACGGCGCCTTGGCGGCTCTTTCATGCTGTACGTGCTCCCATCAATCGGCTCGTTCCTGATGATGCACGCACTGACTCCGCCCCACCCGGGTCCCACGGCTGCAGCAACCGTCATGGGCGCCGACGTCGGGACAGTGATCCTGGTGGCGTTGCTGGTTGGCCTGCCCGCCTGGTACCTCGCCGGTTACCGCCTGGCCCTGCTCATCGCCAAGCGCTACCCCAACATGCCCGTTCCGAACCTGCTCGGTGAGGCGGAACTGGATGACGACACTCCCCGTCCGGGTTTCTGGACCATCATTTTCGTACTCCTGCTGCCGCTGTTCCTGATTTTCTTCAACACTCTCTTCAGCACGCTCGAAGTGGGCGGCACGGTCGACGCCGAGAACTTCCTGTTCCAGCTCTCGCGTCTGATTGGCAGTACCCCCATTGCCCTGCTGATCGCGACCCTGGCCGCGATGTACCTGCTTTACATCCGCCCGCGCCGGGGCCGCGGGACCATTGGCAGCGCACTCGAAGATCTGGTCGACCATGCCCTTGCGCCGGTCTGCTCCATCATCCTGATTACCGGCGCCGGCGGTGCCTTCGGCCGCGTCCTGACCGAAACCGGGATCGGCGGCACCATCGCATCCGGACTCGATGCCATGGGCCTGCCCGTCATCCTCGCCGGGTTCCTCGTTGCCGTTGCCTTCCGGGTGGCACAGGGCTCGGCAACCGTAGCCGCCACCACGGCGGGATCCATCATGGCGCCCGCGGTCATGGAACTCGGGGTGTCAGGGGTTGGACTGGCCGCCGTCGTCGTGGCGATCGCGGCCGGATCGATCACCTTCTCCCACGTCAACGACTCCGGGTTCTGGCTCATTGGCAAGTTCTGCGGGTTCGACACCCTCACCACCCTGAAGACCTGGACGGTGGTCGGTACAGCGATCGGCTTCCTGTCCTTTGGCCTGGCCTGGGTGGTCTACGCCATCGCGGCGTAGCCCCGGCCCTCATCCCCGCTTCCCCTACTGGAGGAGTCCCCATGCACCACTTTCCCGACCAACGGACCGCCGTCGTAACCGGAGCCGGCGGCGAACGCGGAATCGGCCGCCACGTTGCCCGCCGCCTCGCCCAGGAAGGATGGGCGCTGGCCGTCCTGGACGTTGATGCCCCCGCCGTGATGGCGTTCGCGAAGGAGCTCAGCGCACACTCAGCGCAGCCCGTCCTCGGCCTGGCCGCCGACGTTGCGGACCCCGCAGCCGTGGATGCCGCTTTCGCCCGGATCGACGCCGACCTGCCGCCGGTGCTGGCACAGGTCAACCTGGCAGGGATCGCCAGCCCCCACACCCTTTTCGAGCTGACCAAGGATGTCTGGACCCGGGTGATCGACGTCAACGCCACCGGCACGCTGCTGATGATGCAGGCCGCTGCACGCCGGATGATCGACGGCGGACATGGCGGGAGGATTGTGAATACGTCATCGATCACTGCCTATGACGGGGGCGGAACGTTCTCGAAAGCCGGGTATGCCGGGGCAAAGGCGGCCGTGCTGGGACTGACCCGGGGAGCCGCACGTGAACTCGGCCCCCATGGAATCACCTGCAACGCGATCGTTCCCGGTCCGATCGACACCGACATCATGGGCGGTCCACTCAGTGATGCGCGCAAGGCCGCACTGTCCGGGGACATTCCCGTACAACGTGTCGGACATCCGTACGAAGTCGCCGGCCTGGTCAACTTCCTGGTCAGCGCGGAAGCCGGCTTCATCAGCGGCGGCTCCTACTTTATCGACGGCGGCAAACACATGGTTTGATCCGAACCGCCGCCAACAACCCCCACCCGAGGAGAAGATACATGACATACACACCTGAGACCTGGCCCATCGGAGCCGCCCTGTTGAATTTCACCGGCGTGACAGCGGACGGCCGCGACCGCACCCTGGCAGGTCCCGGCGCGTGGCGCCAGACCCTGCGCGAGGTTCGTCTTGCCGGATTCGACCATGTCGACCTGACTGACTCCTGGGTCCGTGCCGCAGACCTGGACGCCTCGGGCCGGCGGGAACTGCTGAACACAGCACGGTCCTACGACCTGTCCTTCTCCGACCTGGCCGTCACGCGCAAGAGCGTGATCACCCCGGATGAAGAACAGGCCCGGCGGAACATGGACTACACCAAACGCGCCATCGACGCCGCCGCCGATCTGGAGGCCCCCATGGTGTGCGTTGGGCTGCATGATCCGTTTACCCCGGCGCAGAAGGAGGTAACGTGGTTCTGGCTGGCCGAGGGCGCCGAGGACGTGGAGACGCCCGAAAACCGGGACAAAGCCGCCACGCGCTTCCGGGAACTCGGCGAGTATGCAGCCGAACGAGGCGTGAGCCTGTCTCTGGAGATGTACGAGGGCACCTTTCTCGGCACCGCGGACAGCTCCGTGCAGCTCGTCACAGCGGTCGACCTGCCCAATGTCGGACTGTGCCCGGACATCGGCAACATCGTCCGCCTGCACCGGGAGGTGGAGGACTGGCGGGAAATGCTGACCAAAATGCTGCCCTATACGAACTACTGGCAGCTGAAAAACTACTTCCGTGACTACGACCCGGCCACCGGGTCCTACGCCTCCGCCCCGGCGCCACTGGCCTTGGGGTTCATCAACTACCGCGAGGCCATCGGTATGGCGATCGAGGCCGGGTTCGGCGGACCGATGTGCGTGGAGCACTACGGAGGTGACGGGCTGACCGTTACCGCAGCCAACCGGGACTACATCCGGGACATCCTGCGGGCAAAGCTGCCGGAAGATCAGCCTGCTTAACCGCAGGAGTGCAAGAGCGCGGCCAGATCCATCTGGCCGCGCTCTTTCTTTATCCCGGCAGGCCTGCCCTGCTGCGGAACGCAAGCCGTGATGCCCAGCGGCCTGATCGCCGCTGGGATCTGCGCCCACCGCCCCATCTCTCGAGAATCGATCTATCCTGATTGTTATTCGAGAAGGAGATCGACATGGGAAACCCGACAATCCTTGTGCTGCGCATCCTGATGTCGGGTGTGCTGGCCGGAACGGTGTTCGTCCAAGCGGTTATGGTGCCGCTGCTGGGAGTTGACCTGAGCGAGGCGGGGCCGGACTTTGCGGCCATCCGGGTGCCGGTGCTCCTCGTGGTGCTGCTGGGCATCGTCACCTTCCAGGTAACGCTGATCTGCGTCTGGCGGCTGCTGACCATGGTGCGGCGGGGAACCGTGTTCTCCGCCGCTGCCTTCCGTTGGGTGGACATCATTATCGGCGCCGTTGCGGCAGCCGCCGTCCTGACAGTGGTCCTCGGCTGCCTCCTGGCACCCGGGGAGACAGTAGCCCCCGGAATCGTCCTGTTGATTGGCGGGATTGCCGTGACGATCGCCGGCGTCGCGCTGGTCGTCGTCGTGATGCGGGCCCTGCTGGCCCAGGCCGTGGCCACCGACGCCAGGGCCAGGGATCTGCGCAGCCAGCTCGACGAGGTGATCTGATGCCGATCATCGTGGACATTGATGTGATGCTTGCCCGCCGCAAGATGCCGGTTGGTGTTCTGGCGGAACGGATCGGCATCACCCCGGCCAACCTCGCCGTGCTGAAGAACGGGCGGGCCAAAGCCGTACGCTTTACCACGCTGGCAGCGCTCTGCGAAGTGCTCGACTGCCAGCCGGGTGACCTGCTCCGCTGGGTTCCCGACGACGGCGAGGACGCTGCCTTCCACGGTGAGGCGCGCTCGCAGGCCGGATAGCGTGCCCTGATTAGGGGACGGAACCGGTGGGTTCGCCGCCCAGCTCAGCAGTCTGCAGCTGCCGGCGTGAAACAACCCCGAGTTTCCGGAACACCTTTCGGAGATGGTAATCCACCGTGCTGGAACTGACGAACAAACGAGCCCCGATGCCGGCGTTGGTAAGGCCGGCCGCCGCCAGCCTGGCAACGGAGAGTTCCTGCGGAGTCAGGGAAGCTGCCGGCGCGGATGCGCTGCGGTCACGGCTGTCTCCGAGTGCCGCGAGCTCCCTGCGGGCACGATCCGACCAGACCGGGACACCGAGCCGCCGGAAGATCTCCAGCGCCTCGCCCAGCTGCAGTGCCGCTGCGTTCCGGCGGCGCCGGCGGCGCAGCCACTCCCCGTAAAGCAGACGAGTCCGGGCGGTGTCCATTTCCAGTGCAGGTTCGCCGAATAGCTCCAGCGCCCGCTCGAAGTGGGCGGCGGTTCCGTCCTCCGCAAGGAGCGCCATGGCGCGTTCCACACAGCCCGCAGCCCACCTGCTGGTGGAATGCCGGGTTTCGGCCTGGAGATGTTGAAAAAGCCGGTCAGCGGCCTGCTGGTCTCCTGCGCGCTGCGCTTTCCAACAGGTCAGGCACAAAGAGCGCCCCGGAAAACAAGGGATCGCCGTACCCTATGTGCTGGGCGGCATCCCAGGCTTCAACGTAGCGGCCCTGGGCCTCCCGCAGCAGCACGGTGCCTATTCGGCGTGAGGTAACGCGGATCCCGTACCCGGCGGCTCTCGCATCCGCCGTCAGGGCATCCTCACGCGCGACAACTTCGCTCCCGAGCCATCCGGACAATGCCGGCGTCGAGAGCACCATCCGGGCATACGGATCCGGCAGTCCCATGCTGGACATCAGTTCAGCCAAGTCGTTGAGCTGCTCACTGGCCTCCCGGATCTTCCCCTGCAGGGTGTCAAAGTGCGCTCGGAGGAGGCCGATGCGGCACCGGGGCAGCACGGCACCGCTGTTTAAGGCGGTGCGCTCGGCACGCGCGAGGACTGCGGCCGCTGCCACTGGTTCGCGGAGAAGGAAAGCAGCATAGGCAATATGCATACAGGACTGCAGCACGTCTTCAACAGGTGTCTGGGGTGCCGCTGACTCCTGGACGGCGCTGCGTACCAAGGGCGCGGCGGCTGCGTGTCCGTCCAGAATAAGCGTGCTGAGGGCATTCAGGCCGCGAGTGGGAAGGTCCGTGCCCGGGTGCAGCTGGCAAATCAGCCGGGCCTCGGCAGCAGCCTCCTGTGACGAGGTCTGCTTCACCAGGTCATCGGCCTGAACCAGAGCCCAGAAAACCATGCCGACGGCTTGTTTTGCACGTGCAGGGGCAGCTGTCCGGAGAATTCTGGCCGCAGCCAGCAACTGCGGAGCGCGGTCGGCGAATCCGGCGCCAGGCACCAGAATGTCCAGCTCACCCTGGACCAGCAGGAACCGTCCCCTCGCGACGTCGTCGAACCCCTGAAGCCGGAGGGCCCGCAGCAGGGCCCCAGCCTGCGCACCCGAACCGGCGGCGACTGCGGATTCGGCGGCCGCCAGCAGCCGAAGGTTCTTGTCCGTGCCGGCGGAGGAGAGGGCGGCAGCTCGAAGCAGGATCTCTGTCCGTGCTGGATATCCGCCGTGCCGTGTCGCCAGATCTGCAGCTTTCTCGAGTTCGCCGGCAACCTCGTCGTCGGGTCCGATGGTCGCCGCTGCCCGGTGCAACACCCGCCGGTACGTGTCCCCGCGGCGCTCTGCCGCCTCTGCCAGATGCCCGTGGACACCGCGGATGTCGTGGCTGGAGGCACTGTTATGGATAGCCGAGCGCACCAGGGGATGGTCGAAGGAGACGGCTGCGCGCCGACACGGGCCAGTCCAGCCAATTCGGCCGCACGCGAGGCATCTTCCCGCAGGCCCATGGACTTCCCCGCGGCCGCGATCGCTTCCAGGTCCCCGTCGGGTTCCGTGGCGGCCGTCAGGAGCCACTTCCGGGTTTCGGAGGGAAGGCAGCCGTCTTGCCGGAGATAGTAGCCGGCCAGTCGCTGACCCACCGGAACGGGATCAGGCAGGAGCTCCTCCCCGCGCAGTTGCTGCGCGCTGAGATCCGCCAACAGGTCCAACATGGCCAGCGGATTTCCTCCCGTGGCCGTGATGAGGCGGTCAGCGACCCGCCGGTCGAGTGGTGTCGGTGAGGCGCCGGCGAGCAGCTTGAATGCAGCCTCGCGGCTGAGGCCCGTGAGGGTGCGGCCGGGCAGATCATCCAGCGTCCCCGGCTCCCTGCCATTGGCGCGTACAGCAAACAGCAGCGCGATCCGTTCAGCTGTGAGGCGCCGCGCGGCGAACGCCAAGACCTGAAGGGAATCAGGATCCACCCACTGTGCATCATCGATGAAGTACAGCAGCGGTGCTTCGCGGCAGAGCACGCCAAAAAGATCCAGCAGCCCAAGGCCGATGAGGGACCTGGACGCCGCTGGGAGGCCGGGCCCCTCGTCAATCCCGCAGGCTGTAACGAGCGCGGCGCGATGAGCCTCAGCCAGCTGATCAAGTGCGCCCCGGTGAGCCAGAATTATTCTCTGCAAAGCCGCGTAGGGGAGATTCGCTTCAGCTTCAGCTCCGCGGACCAGCCGCATTCGGAGGTGCGGATTTTCAGCGGCAACAGAGGAGACCAGGAACGTCTTTCCGACGCCGGCGTCGCCACGCAGGACACCCGCTTCTCCCCGCCCTGCCTGCGCTGAGCTTAACAATGCAGTGAGCCAGGCTCTGTCCCCCATCAGATCTGAGGAGGTCTCCGGCGGCCCTAGGCCGTCCACGAAATCTGTCCGTCCATGAAATCCCGATTTCTGCGGCCCCCGGAAACACCGTCCGGGGCGACGATAGCAACCGTAATTCACAGAGGACAGAGAATACCCCCGAATTCCTCGGTTCCTTTTTTCCCCGGTCCGCGGCAGCGGCCGTGCGGACCGGGGAAGAGGGACGGGGCCTACCGTGCCGCTTTCTTGATCAGCGATGTGACGGCAGCCGGATTGCTCAGCATCGGGACGTGTGAGCTTTTCACCTCCACCGTCGTCGCACCCGCCCGCTTGGCCATAGCCCGTTCGGCCTCCGGCGGGATGATGCGGTCCCGGGAGGCGACCATGTACCAGCTGGGAATGGTCTTCCAGGCCGGTTCGCCGGAAGGCGTTACCAGGGTTGCCAGTGCTGCCGGCCGCTGGGAGGCTGCCATGAACCTGGCCTCCGCCCGCGGCAGGTCCTGGGCAAAAAGCTGCGGAAAGTAGGCCGGATCAATGTAGGCGTCACCGTTGCCTTCGGCGGCCCCGGGGAAGGGGCGGACGATGAGGTGATCGACCACTTCCGTGTGACCGCCGCCCAGCGAGAGTGCTGCCTGTACCGTCTCGCCTTCGTCGAGGGCGAAGGCGGCGATGTAGACGAGCGACTTTACATTCGGGTTGCCGGTGGCGGCATTGGTGATGAGGGCCCCGCCGTAGGAATGACCCACCAGGACCACCGGCCCTTGGATAGTGCCGAGGAAACTGCGCAGGTACTCGCTGTCATATTGGACGTCGCGGAGGGGATTGGAGAAAGCGAGGACCGGATAGCCATCCTCCTGGAGTGCCTTTCCCACCTGGGACCACCCGCTGGAATCCGCGAACGCCCCGTGGACAAGGACCACCGTTGGTTTGGGTCCGCCGGCTCCGCCCCCATGCCTGCCGTTTTGTGTGTCCGCGGTAGACGCCGGTGAAACACCCAGGATCAAGGCGAGGACTAAGGCCGAGGCGGCGGCGAGGGCGGGTGCCCATCGTCTTTTGTTCCAGGGACGCGTCATGGCAGTTTCCTTTCGTTGGTTCCTGCAGCCGGGCAGGGCGACTTACGCCGGCCGTTCCTCGCTCTCGGTTTCAGGCGGAGTCGGGCGGGTTCCGGATTCCGCATTTTTAAGCGCCCAGTCCAGGGCATAGTCTGCAACCGCTTCCCAGCCCGGCTCTGCGCAGGTCCAGTGGGATCGGCCGGCAAACTCGTGGTAATCGGTGAGGGACGGGGATTTCGCCCAGTGCTTGGCATTGGACTTGTTGACGGACGGCGGCATGATGTGGTCCTCACCGCCTCCGATGAACAGCAGCGGAGCCCTGTCGCCGGAGTAGTCCACCCACGTCTCCTGGTGCCCGGGCTGAAAATTGGCAAGCAGGCCGTAGGCCCATACCCAGTGCCCGGGAGCCGGGATTGCGTACCGCTCGTATGCTCGGTCCGATTCTTCCCGGCTGATTGTGTTGGTGAAGGCGTAATGCCATTCCTCCGGCGTGAATCCGACAGCCTTATGGAAGTTGGCGGGGTTCTTCAGTGCCGGGAAAAGTGAGCGCGCCTGGGACAGCGGGGTAACCCGGACACCCTCGGTGGGGGCGGAGTTAATCGCGGCCCCTGCGGCGCCCAGCCCCCGGGAAAGGAGCATCTGGGTCAGCAGCCCGCCGAAAGAGTGGCCCATAATGATGGGCGGGCGGGGCAGAGCTTCGACGACGGAGGCCAGATAGTCGATGGTTTCCGGCACGGTGGCGTCTGCAATGACTTCGGGGTGTTCGCGCAGAGCCTCGACCTCGATCTCGAACCCCGGGTATGCGGGGGTGAGGACGGTGAACCCCCGCGCTTCATAGTGGGTTTTCCAGGCTTCCCAGCTGCGCGGTGTGACCCACAGTCCGTGGACCAGCACGATGGTGTCGGGGTTGGGAGAACTATTCATGACGGCAAGCATGGCGGCAGGCCGGCCGGAACACATCACGCGGAATGCGTAGTCCCCGGTGCGGCAACCGTCCCGTCAACTACGTTTACGTAGTCGCCGGATGACGGACCGCCGGACGGCGGCCCACCCGGCTCCGGACGGCGGCGCCCGCACAAGCCACGATCACCACGGCGCCGATCCCGTTCGCCAGGGTAAACGCCTCGCCGAGCAGGAGCGCGGCCCACGCCAGCGTCAGGAAGGGCTGCAGCAGCTGAATCTGGGAAATCGCGGAGATCGGTCCGATTCCCAAACCCCGGTACCAGGCGAAGAATCCCAGGAACATACTGATCACGGCCAGATAGCCGAAGGCCAGCCAGGCGGCGGGTGAAGCATGAGGGAATCCGGATGCCAGGCCCATTCCGGTGGGAATCAACATGAGCGGAAACGCCAGAACCAGTGCCCAGCAGATGGTCTGCCAGGCGCCGAGCTCCCTGGCCAGCAGCCCGCCCTCGGCATAGCCGAAAGCGGCGAGCACCACGGCGCCCAGCAGCAGGAGATCGCCGGGGCCCAGCCCGCTGAATCCACCCGCATCGAGCAGCACAAAACCCACGGCAGCGCCGGCGCCGGCCAGCGAGGCTACCCAAAACCGTGCGGAAGGGCGCTCCCCGGCGCGCAGGACAGCGGCCACTGCAGTAGCAGCGGGCAGCAAACCGATGACCACCGCGCCGTGGGAGGCCGGTACGGACTGCAGCGCGAAGGATGTCAGCAGCGGAAAACCGGCCACCACGCCCGCCGCAACAACGGCCAGACGCACCCACTGGGATGCGCCGGGGCGGGCCGAACGGGTTATCAGGAGCACGGCGGCCGCGAGGACCGCTGCTATGACCCCGCGGCCCCCACCGACCAGCAGCGGATCCAGGTCTTCCACCGCAACCCTGGTGAACGGGAGCGTAAAGGAGAAGGCGAGCACGCCCAGGAAGCCAAACAGCGGCCCCCGTGGGAGGAGCGGGCGGCCCGCGGCACGGTCCTGAGCGGATAACGGTGGTGTCAGAATGCGAGTAGCGCTATTGTTGGTCTTCACTACTCAGAGTAGCAATGTGAACCCGGGTTGAAAATCCTTTAAATAAATCCGCAATAATCCCATGGATAATCCAGAAATTTGAGGCGTAGACCGTGACATTGGACCCGGAGCCGGCCTCGCCGGCTCGGCTGGAAGCCGAACTGCGTCTGTTCGCCGGTTCACACCCGGCAGGAAGCCGGCTGCCGACCACCCGCGAACTGGTTTCCCGGCACTCCGCCAGCCCGGTGACCGTGCAGCGGGTGATCCGCAGGCTGGCCTCGGAGGGGCTGGTGGAAACCCGGCCAGGTGCCGGGAATTTCGTCGCCCGCCGCACCGCAGTGCGGCACGCGGACTTCGCCTGGCAGACGACGGCGCTGGGCCCGGCACGCACGCCGCCCAACCCCGTCGGGGCCACCCTCCAGGCAACCCCGGAAGGCAGCGTCGCCCTGCACAGCGGCTATCCGATGGAGGATCTGCTGCCAGCCAGGCTTGTCCGCTCGGCCATGGTGCGTGCGGCCCGCGGCGGGGAAGCGGTGGAGCGGGTTGACCCGGCGGGACTGCCCGCGCTCCGGCGCTGGTTTGCCGGTGAACTGACTCGGTCCCGGGCCGAGGCTGCGCCGGTCAGTGCGGAGGATGTGCTCATCACCCCGGGCGGCCAGAGCGCACTGGCCTCGGTCTTCCGGGCACTCGCCGGACCGGGCGACGCTGTCGTGATGGAATCCCCCACCTACTGGGGTGCCATCGCCGCAGCCCGCCAGGCCGGGCTGCGGATCATTCCCGTGGCACGCGGTGCAAGGGCTCCGCTGTCCGGCGACCTGGAGGAGGCGTTGGCCACCAGCGGTGCCCGGATCTTTTATGCGCAGCCGCACTTCGCCAACCCCACCGGAACCCTCTGGACCGCAGAAGACCGCGCCGCCGTCCTGGACCTGATGCGTGCCCGCGGCACGTATCTGGTCGAAGACGACTGGGCCCGGGACTTCTGCATCGACGCCGACCTCGCCCCGCTGGCCGCGGACGACCCGGACGGTCACGTGGTCTACGTGCGGTCGCTGACCAAGAGTGTGTCGCCCGCGGTCCGGGTGGCTGCGCTGGTGGCCCGCGGGCCGGCACGGGCGCGTCTGCAAACGGACCGCACCGTGGATGACCTGTACGTCAGCGGGCTGCTCCAGGCCACCGCCGTCGACGTGCTGTCTTCCACCGGCTGGGACAGCCACCGGTCCCGGCTGCGGGCTGAGCTGCGGACCCGCAGGGATGAACTCGCCCGGCAGGTCAGCACACATCTGGGGGCCGGTGCGCTGACGCTCCTTCCCAAGGGAGGCCTCAACCTCTGGGTCCAGCTTCCCGACGGCACGGACACCAGTGCGCTCGCCGCCCGCGCCCGTACAGCAGGCGTCCTGGTGGCACCGGGCGCTGACTGGTTTCCCACGGAATCGGCGGGATCATTCCTCCGCCTGAACTACGCCGGTGCGCCCCCGCACCAGTTTGGTCCGGCTTTGGCGGCTTTGGCCTCGGTGCTCGACGACGGCACTTCGGCAGTGGGCGAAGCTATGCCGTAGCCAGCGTCCAGGCCAAAGCCGTATGAGCGGTGTGGACCGCGGTGAAGGCCGCTGCCGCAGCCAGATACATCCAGGGGCGGTAGCCGGAGACAAAGCGCAAAGTGGAACCCAGTCCAACTCCGCACAGCCAGACGAGCGGCACCCAGGCAGGGGCAGTGAAGCCAATCAGCGACGTGCTCCAGGTGCTCGCCGGAGCCCAGATCACGGCCGCCCAGGCACCCGCGTACAGCAGGACTCCGGCTGTATACACGGCCAGCGCCAAACGTGGGGCCGGCAGCGGCATCAGGACAGGAAGCACCACCACCACGGTCCGGAGCAGGACCTCACTGACTAAAAGCGCAGCCGGAATGCCCTCATTAAAACTCTCCGGGAGGTAGGCGGGCGGAAGTAGCGGGGTCAGCGCGGCATTCAGGAGCAGTGCAACCAGGACCAGCCAGAACCGGTTCCGGACCCAGGGTAGCAATGCCGCCATGCCTGGGCCCTTCTGCCAGTCGTTCCGTGACGTCAACGGCGGACGTCCTGCTGGCTCTCACGTTCAGCGCTGTCCAGAATGGCGGCGAGGCCGGCGTCAAAAGCCATCAGTGAGTCCAGCCGGCCCAGCCCGGCATGGTGCCGTTCGAGCAGCGGGAAGTCCGAGAGCCGGGCGAAGACCCCCGGGCTCAGCCAGGGATCGTGCCCGCCGGAATCAGGCAGCCGCTGAACTTCCGCGGAAATCCCCGTCCCGAGCGCCAGGTTGAAGCTCTCCAATGCCGCGTAATAGTGCACCACCCGGTCCGGCGGCAGTCCGGCATCCGTAAGGCATTGCAGCACGAACTCGATCGACTGGAGCTCGCCGGGGCCGTAGGTGTCGGTGGCGAAGGATTCGCGGCCCAGTGCGGGATGCTCCAGGAAGGTCTTGAGGAGTTCGCTGCTGTAGGTCTCCAGCCGGGTGCGCCAGTGCTGACCGGGCCCGGCGGCAAGGGTCCGCTGCAGGGACTGGTCGAACAATCGGTCCAGCGCGGCCCGGATAATCGCGTCCCGGTTCTTGAAGTGCCGGTAAACGGCGGTGGCGTCGGCGTCGAGTTCCTGCCCCAGCCGGCGGACGGTAAGCCGTTCACCCGGTTCCTGGCGTGCCAGGCGGAGCACGGCGTCAAGAATAGCCCCGGGGTCCAGCCGGTTGCGGCGGTCCGGTGGCTGGGCGGGCTGGGCCATGTGCGGCTGCCTTTCGTCCTGGGCACGGTGACTCTCACGCTACATGATGCCGACCTGTCCCGGACTACGGTCAACGCCGTAGTCTGCTGTGATGTCAACACTGTTGACCAAATGTGATCCGCGCCATATCGTGACTGGCAGGGCTCGATATTTGCTACGAAAGGACACCTTGGTGCACGCGGAGATTCTCCTTGAGAACGGCTGGGTATACAGCGGCAATGATGCCGCCCCTGTCCAGGCCAGCCTGGCCATTGCTGGCGGGCGCATTCTCGCCGTCGGCACCGGGGACGTCATTGACGCCACCGTGGGAGCCGGAACGCAGCGCGTCGATCTGCGGGGACAGCTGGTGGTCCCGGGATTCCAGGACGCCCACATCCACCCCATTTTCGCCGGGATCGAAATGCTCCAGTGCGATCTGACGGGTGTTGGATCAGCGGAGGAAGCACTGGCCGCCATCGGAGCGTACGCAGAGGAGAACCCGGATGAACCGTGGATCCTGGGCGCCGGCTGGTCCATGGACCTCTTCCCGGGCGGAACACCGCTGAGGCAGCAGCTCGACGCTGTGGTCCCCGACCGCCCGGTCTTCCTCCAGAACCGAGACCATCACGGGGCCTGGGCAAATACGGCAGCCTTCGAGGCCGCCGGGATCACCGCCAAGACCCCCGATCCGGACGGCGGCCGTTTCGAGCGCGAGGCAGACGGCACTCCCGCCGGTACCGTCCACGAGGGCGCGGTGGACCTGTTCAACCACGCTAAGCCCGCCGTGCCCTACGAACTCGCCTACCGTGGCCTGCTTGCTGCGCAGGAGCTTCTGCTCGCACAGGGAATCACCGCCTGGCAGGATGCCTGGGTCCCCATTCCTGAAGGAGAGCACGCGGACAATCTCCAGGTCTACATGGACGCGGCCGCGGCCGGGGACCTACGGGTGCGCGTCACGGCCTGCCAGTGGTGGGACCGGACCGCCGGAATTTCCCAGCTGGAAGCCATCAAGAGCCGCCGGGACACCGTCGCGGCAGCAATCGATCCGCTCCAGCTGGATGCCAACTCGGTCAAGGTCATGGTGGATGGGGTTGCCGAAAACTACACCGCGGCGATGCACCACGTGTATCTGGATCACCACGGGCAGCACACGGAGAACCGGGGGATCGAGTTCTTCGACCCGGCCGAGATGAAGGAATTCGTCACCGCGATCGATGCCGCCGGTATGCAGGTCCACTTCCATGCGCTCGGCGACCGGGCCGTTACCGACGCGCTGGACGCCGTGGAGGCGGCCCGCGAGGTCAACGGACCCAACGACAACCGGCACCATCTGGCACACCTGCAAGTGGTCCGGCCCGAGGACACCCGGCGTTTCGCGCCCCTGGAAGCCGCTGCAAACCTTCAGGCGCTCTGGGCCTGCCACGAAGACCAGATGGACACCCTCACCCTGCCCTTCCTGGAGCCGGGGGCAGAGCAGCGCCACTATCCATTCGGCGAGCTGGCGGCCCACGGTGCGCGTCTGGTAGCCGGCAGCGACTGGCCGGTCTCCACCGCGGACCCGGTGGCTGCCATCCATGTGGCCGTCAACCGGAGGTCGCCGGGCTCGGACGCTCCGCCGCTCGGACCGGAATCCCAGCAGCTTACTCTGAAGCAGATCCTGGATGCCTACACCCAGGGCTCGGCCTGGATCAACCACCGGGAGGCCCAGACCGGCACACTCGAACCCGGAAAGCTGGCTGACCTGGCTGTCCTGGACATCAATCTTTTCGAGCTGCCCCTGGAGGACCTGCACCGGGCCTCCGTCACCCAGACCTGGATCGGCGGGGAATGCGTGTACCAGCGCCCGGCCACAGCAGCCCTCCCCGAAACTGAGGCAGCACAATGACTCCCGTGCCGGGCTCCACCCGGCAGGCACCGTTCCGCCTCGCCGCAGCGGGAGCCGCCGTCGTCGCCGTCAGCCTGGTCCTGGGCGGCTGCTCCGCCGGTGCGCAGGGCCTCGGGGAGACCTCGGACGGGGAAAAGTTCACGCTCAGCACGTCGAGCCCGGAACCGGGCTCGGAAATCGAGAACTTTAACTGGGCTATGTACGCGGAGCCCTACTCCCTGGACTATGCCTACTCCTTTGACTATCCGGACAACACGGTGCTCTCCAACGTCTGCGAGTCGCTGTTCCGCTGGAACGAGGACCTCACCACCTCTCCGGGGCTCGCCACCGGTTTCGCGAATCCGGACCCGCTGACCTGGGTTTACACCATCCGGGAAGGCGTGAAGTTCCACGACGGCACCGAGATGACAGCAAAGGACGTCGCGGCGTCGCTCTCGCGCCACATCGAGCCGGAGGTGGGATCCTTCTGGGCTTCCTCCTACCAGAATGTGGAATCGATCGAGCAGACGGGCGAGTACGAGGTCACGGTGCGGACCACCCGCCCGGATTATGTGTTCAACTCGGCCCTGGTGGGCGCCCCCGGAGTGGTGGAATCGGCCGCAACCCTGGAAGAAGCAGGTCCGGACTACGGCAACTCCACCACGGGCGTGAACTGCACCGGTCCCTTCCAGTTCGAAAGCTGGGAACCGGGGGAGAGCATCACCCTGCAGCGGTTTGCGGACTACTGGGACCAGGATCTCCGGGCTAAGTCAGAGCGGGTCACCTTCCGGATGCTTCCGGATGCGAACGCCCGGACCAACGCGCTCCAGACCGGGGAGATCGACGGCGGCTTTATGATCCCGTCGAACGCCATCGACCTGCTCAAAGCCAACGAAGATGCCGGCACGCTGTATTTCGGCACGGACACCTCGGTTCAAAGCATGGTGTTCACTGACCTCGAAGGCACCTTCAAAGACGTCCGGGTCCGGCAGGCGCTCATGATGGCGTTGAACCGGGATGCCCTGATCAACGCCGCCGAACAGGGTTACGCCACCGGGACGGATGCCCTCACCACCCGGAACGTCTGGAACGAAGCGTCACCGGAGACCGTGGACGCGGCGTTCGAAGCCCTGCCGTCCCTGCCCTATGACCTGGAAGAAGCCAAACGGCTCATCCGGGAGGCCGGAGCCGAAGGCAGCAAGTTCGTCTTCGCCACCGCTTCCCTGAACGCCGCGTTCGACATCACGGCACGAGCCATCGCCTCTGCGGCAAAGGAAATCGGCCTGGACCCGGAAATCCAGACCATGTCCAACGACAAATACACCACCCTGTTTTCCGATCCGGAGGCCCGGGAGGGCGTGGATCTGCTGGTGACCTCCTGGTACCTCTCCGCGAATGAGCCTTTGGAAATGTACAGCGTGCTCCGGACCGGGGACTTCAGCAACTACGGCGGCTGGAGCAACCCTGAATTCGACGGCCTGGTCAACGCCGCCTTCGAAGCCAAGGACCCGGACGAGCGGGCAGGGCTC
Source organism: Arthrobacter gallicola (assembly GCF_014836775.1). Lineage (GTDB taxonomy): Bacteria > Actinomycetota > Actinomycetes > Actinomycetales > Micrococcaceae > Arthrobacter_B > Arthrobacter_B gallicola. The sequence continues at coordinate 238,644 of NZ_JACSQD010000007.1, read as the reverse complement.
ACCGCCCAGGCCGCCCAGCTGGCCGCCGAGGAAGTTGTCTGGGGTCCGCTCTACGAAAGCGTCACCACCATGTGGCTGGGCAACCGCATCACCGGGGCCGCCCCGTCCATCAACTACATGTATTTCCCATGGGCAGCCAAGATTGGGGGTCGCTGACATGACCACTGCAGTACAGGCACCAACCGCAGCGGGCGCGCCGGGACCGGCTCCCGGAAAAAGGGCCAAAGTCCGGGCACGCGGTCCCGCCGTCTTTATCCTGCAGAAACTCGCGGTCCTTGCGGCAACGCTGTTCGTTGCCTCCCTGGCCGTCTTTTTCTCCCGTTTCCTGGTCCCTGGGGATCCGGCACGCTTCCTGCTCCGCGGACGCAGCCCGAACCCCGACGCGCTGGCGGAGATCACCCGCCAGTACGGACTGGATAAACCCGCCTGGGAGCAGTACCTCAACTGGATTACCGGCATCTTCCAGGGTGACTGGGGCCGCTCCCTGACCTACCGCCAGGACGTCACGGAAGTGCTCCTGAGCCGGCTGCCCACCACGCTGCAGCTGGTGGCCCTGGCCGCCGTCTTCATCACCGTCCTGGGGTTGCTCGCCGGCATCCTGGCCAGCCTGAACAAGGGGTTCGGCGACAAGTTCATCCTCATCACCCTGACCGCTGCCGGGGCCGTACCACCCTTCGTGGCGGCCATCGCCCTGGTGGCGCTGTTCTCGGTGGGCCTGGGCTGGTTTCCGTCCTTCGGCAGCGGCGACGCCGGCTGGGACCGGATCTGGCACCTCACGCTGCCCGCATTCGCCCTGGGCATCACCTACATCGCCATGGTCGCGAGGGTGACCCGCTCCTCCATGAACGAACAGCTGGTCCGCGAACATGTGGAGGTGGCAACCAGCCGCGGGCTTAACCGCGGGGCGGTGGTGCTCCGGCATGTCCTGCGCAACGCCCTGGGGCCCATCCTCACCGTCAGCGGTGTGCTGGTTGCCGGGCTGCTGGTCTCCAGTGCCATCATCGAGCGGACCTTCGGGCTGGCCGGAATCGGGCAGCTGCTGGTGACTTCGATCGACCGGCTGGATTTCGCCGTCGTACAGGCGATCGTCATGGTGGTCGTGGCCGCCTTTGTCCTGGTCAACACCCTCGTCGACCTTATCCAGCCCCTCATCGATCCGCGTATCGCGGCCGGAACGGAGACCCGATGACCCTGACGCTCCGCCTTCCGCAGCAGGCCGGACTGCGCCGCTACGGACAGCTCCTCTCACCTCTGGGCTGGGCAGCCCTGCTGTTCACCGCCCTGGTGGTGTTCCTTGCGGTGTTCGCTCCGGTCCTTGCACCTTATGACCCGGACTACGTGGACCTGAACAACGTGCTGGCCGGCCCCGGTGCCGGACATCTGCTGGGCACAGACGCACTCGGCCGGGACCTGCTCAGCCGGCTGATGCACGGCGGACGGACCGCACTGCTCGGCCCTACCCTCGTGATGATCGGGTCCACTGTGCTGGGCCTGCTCCTGGGACTGGCAGCGGGCTGGTCCCAGGGACTGCTGGGCCGGCTGCTCAGCCGGTTCTTCGACCTGCTCTTCGCCTTCCCGGCACTGCTGCTGGCGATGCTGGCCATCGCCCTGTTTGGCAAGGGACTTACCGCGCCGATCATCGCCATGACCATCGCCTACGTCCCATATGTGGCCCGCCTGACCCAGTCCCTGGTGGCTGCGGAACGCGGACGCCCCTATGTCCAGGCCTACCAGGTGCTCGGATTCCGGACCCCCTGGGTGGTCCTGAGCCGGGTGCTGCCAAACCTCATGCCCACCGTCGGCGCGCAGTCCACGCTCAACTTTGGCTACGTGCTGGCGGACCTCGCTGCGCTCTCCTTCATCGGACTGGGCGTCCAGCCACCCACCAGTGACTGGGGCGCCATGATCGAGGAATCCCGCGGCGCGCTGCTGGGCGGTCACCTGCTGCCGGCGTTCTGGCCCGCCCTGGTGATCGTCCTGGTGGTGGTGGCCGTGAACATCCTCGGCGAGGAACTTTCAGATCGAATCGGAGGAAAACTCGCATGAGCCGGCTATTGCAGATCCAGGACCTGACCCTGGGCTTCCCGGACAAAGCACCGCTGCTGGACACCGTCTCGCTGCATGTGGACGACGGCGAGGCCGTTGCCCTGGTGGGCGAGTCCGGGTCCGGGAAATCCCTGACCATCCGGGCCGCGATTGGACTCCTGCCGGAGCGGGCCGGTGTGTCCGGAACGGTTTCCGTCCGCGGACTGGACACCCTGACGGCCAGCCGGCAGCGCCTGATGGACCTGCGCCGTAAGGACGTCTCCATGATCTTCCAGGACCCCCGGGCCGGGATTAATCCCGTCCGCACCGTCGGCGATTTCCTGGGGGAGACGCTGCGGTTCCAGGGGCTCTCCCGGGCCGAGGCCATGGAGCGTTCGATTACGGCCCTGGAGCAGGTGGGGCTGCGGCGGGCCAAGGAACTCACCGGCCAGCACCCCCATCAGCTGTCCGGCGGTATGCTCCAGCGCGTGATGATCGCGGCGGCTTTGCTGAACTCGCCGAAGCTCCTGCTCTGCGATGAGCCGACCACCGCACTGGACGTCACCACGCAGGCAGGCATCGTGAGCCTGCTGCGGGATCAGCAGCAGGCCCGGGGCATGGGCATGCTGTTTATTACCCATGACCTGAACCTGGCGGCCAGCCTCTGCGAACGCGTTTACGTGCTCCGGAACGGCCGGGTAGTGGAGCAGGGAGCCACCAGGGACGTGTTCCTTGCCCCGCAGCAGGATTACACCCGCCAGCTGGTCAACGCGACGCCTGCCATTGAACTGGATCAGGTTCCGGAACGGGTGGACGTCCCGGGCGGGCAGCCGCTGCTGGCGGCAGCGGGCCTTTCCAAACGCTACGAGCTGGCCCGCGGTGAAGTGCTTACGGCCCTGGACGACGCCGGTTTCACCCTCCCCGAGGGCGGATCCCTTGGCGTGGTGGGCGAGTCGGGTTCGGGTAAATCCACGCTGGCCCGCCTGGTCGTAGCGCTGGAAACCGCCACCGAGGGGGAACTCACCCTCGGCGGGAACCGCAGGCCGCAGCGCCGGCTGGCGGCTGCCGAGCGCAAAATCCTTGCCAAGGACGTCCAGATCGTTTTCCAGGACCCCTACCTCTCCCTTGACCCGCGCATTCCCGTGGGCAAAGCCGTGGCCGACGTCTTCCGCCTGCACCAGCACCAAGGGCGCAGCGAAGCCCTGGACAGTGCCCGGGAACTGCTGGGACGGGTGGGGATCGCCGAGGACCGCTGCGACGCCCTGCCGCGGGCACTCTCCGGCGGGCAGCGCCAGCGCGTGGCCCTGGCGAAGGCGCTCGCGGCCCGTCCGCGGCTGCTGGTCCTGGATGAGGCAACCAGCGCCCTGGACGTTTCGGTCCAGGCTCAGGTGCTCGACCTGGTGGAGGAACTCCGCGACCAGTTCGGCCTCACCATCCTGTTCGTCACCCACGACCTGGCCGTTGTCTCCCGGCTCTGTTCCGAAGTGCTGGTGATGCACCAGGGCAGGATCGTGGAACAGGGCCCAACCGTCCGCATCCTGGCAGACCCTGCAGAGGAATACACCCGCAACCTCATCGGCTCCCGTCCCCGCCCGCTGTGGGACGAGGAACCTGCCCCGGCCTGATCCCGCCAGGATCCAGGACCAGGCCATAAGCTGGCGGCAGCTGCTGCCAGATCGCCCGGGTGCGGCAGCAACGCACCCTGAAACAGGAGAACAACCCCGTGAATACGACCGTTTTCGAACGGAATGTCCCCCAACCCGCCGTCGTCGCCAAGGCACTGGAGGACGCCGTTCACCGCCCGTTCTGGACCGACGAACTGCAGGACACCGCTCCCCGCCATCCCCGTTTGGAGGGAAGCACCGGGGCAGACCTGGTGATTGTTGGCGGCGGATACACCGGACTGTGGACGGCCCTGCGTGCCAAGGAACGGAACCCGGAACGGTCTGTGATCCTGCTTGAAGCGCAGCGCATCGCCTGGGCAGCCTCAGGACGCAACGGAGGCTTTTGCGAGTCAAGCCTCACGCACGGCTACGAAAACGGAAAAAACCGCTGGCCGGACGAACTCGACACCCTGGAACGCCTGGGCCTGGAGAATCTGGAACGTATGCAGGCTGCTGTGGAGAAGTACGGCATGGACTGCGACTGGGAGCGCAGCGGGGAACTCAACGTCGCCGTCGAACCGCATCAGGTGGAGTGGCTCGCTGAAGACGAGGTACCCGGCAGCGTCTTCCTCGATCAGGAGGCGGTGCGCGCCCAGGTGAATTCGCCTACCTATCTGGCGGGCCGCTGGTACCAGGATTCCGTGGCGATGGTCCATCCCTACAAGCTGGGGCTGGAGCTGGCCCGGGTAGTGGTTGAGCTGGGCGTGGAGATTTACGAGGAAACCCGGGTGCTGGGTTTGAAAGACCACGACGGCGGCGTCACCGTACTGACCGACGGCGGGCAGGTGGAAGCGGGCCAGGTGGTGCTGGGCACGAACGCCTATCCGTCACTGCTCAAGCGCAACAAGCTGATGACCGTCACGGTGTACGACTACGCACTGATGACGGAGCCCCTCACTGCGCTGCAGCTTGACGCGATTGGCTGGAATAACCGGCAGGGCATCGGGGACATGGCCAACCAGTTCCACTATTACCGGCTCAGCAAGGACAACCGGATCCTGTTCGGCGGGTATGACGCGCTGTATTTCCGCGGGGGACGCGTGAATCCCCGGCACGAGGACCGTCCCGCGACCTGGGAAAAACTCGCCGCCCATTTCTTCACCACGTTCCCTCAGCTCGAAGGGCTGAAATTCAGCCACAAATGGGCTGGTCCAATCGATTCCAGCACCCAGTTCTGTGCCTTTTTTGGTACGGCACGCAAAGGAAAAGTGGCCTACGCCGCCGGGTTCACCGGGCTCGGTGTCGGAGCAACGGCCTTTGCCGCTGACGTCCTGCTGGATCTCCTGGCGGGGGAGGAAACCGAGCGCACGCGGGTGGAAATGGTGCGGAAGCGGCCCCTCCCGTTCCCGCCGGAACCCCTGGCTTCGGTGGGGATCAACTTGACCCGGTGGTCCATGGACCGGGCAGACCACAACGGCGGAAAGCGGAACATCATCCTCAAGACGCTCGACGCCGTGGGACTCGGCTTCGACTCCTAAGCCGGAACTGAGGTGCCGGCGCCGTGGCCGCAGCGGAGGGCGGCGGGCGTAATCCTGCCGCCCTCCGCTGCGGCAACGGATAAGGTAAACCACATGGGGAATCAGCACTTTGGGGGAGCGCCGCACGCCGCGGCGGAACTAATCGCCGCAGTCCGGGGGATGGAAGCAGCCGGGATACCGCATCCGAAGGTTTATGTCATGACGGTGCTGCAGGCAGCCAAGACGCTGCTGGCCGCCGGTGACCGGGAACAGGGATCGGCCCTGTGCGAGCGGGCCTGGGCGTTCACCGAATCGGTGCCGGCCCTGAACCACGACCGCGAAGTCGCCGTCCACGTTTATGACGCGGGATGGGACCACCGCCGTCCGCGGGACGTGAACTATCTGACCGGAGCGTTTTCCCTGGCTCTCGAGGAATTCGGTCCCGCCAGCGGCTGGATACCGCACCTGATGCGGGAACTTCACGGGTACGTTCAGGATCAGGGCGGATGGCGTGGTTTCGGTTCCCTCCAGGATCCCGGACTGGCCGCGCAGGTGATTCAGGTGGCCGAAGCCGGCCTGCGGGAGTTCGCGCCCGGGACGGATCTGGAGGAACGCCGGCTGCGCGGCGAGGTCGCCGGTTACGCCACGGCCCTGCTGTTTTCTGCCGGTGACGAGCAGTGGCCCGCTGCCCTGCAGGAATGGTTCTCCACCCCGGTCAGTGAGTTCGAACCGAGCACCGCGCTGTTCACTTTCCTCCTTGATCAGCAGGCCTATGACCCGGCCCGTGAACTGGCGGAGCGCACACTGCAGGCCGTGGAAGCTGATCCGGCTTCCTCCGACGCGCAGCGGGCCGGCGCGGTCCTGGATGCAGCTTTCAGCATCGTCATGGCGCCGGATGCCGCCGGCCTTGCCCGCCTGCCGGAACTGGAGGAGCGGGCCGGCGCCCTGGCCCATGGCACCTTCAGCGACGAGGAAGCGCTCCTGCTGCAGGAAAAACTCTCCCGCTATATCCACGGCCGCATGGCCGGGGGCGGAGCCGCGCAGCCGGATCAACAGGCCATGTTCGACCGGCTGCGCTTCAACCCCTTCACCGCTGGCAGCGACGCGGGGAACTAGCTTCGGGGCCTAGCCCCACCAAGGCTGCTTGGCGGCGTCGTACGTGCCGTCATGGGCGGCCAGGTTCAGCCACTGGTTGACGTACTCCTGGAACACCGTGTCACCCAGCGGAAGCAGGTAGGCCTTCTGGGAGAAGTTAAACGGGTTGTCCGGATCCACCGCGCACAGTTCCGGGTATTCGTTGGCCACCCACTTCACCTCGGCGGCGTCGGTGGTCATCACGTCCGCCCGGCCGGCGACGATCTCATCGAAGATGGTGTTGTTGTCCTTGAAGCGGATGATCTCCCCGTTGGGGTAGTGCTTGTCCGCGAAGATCTCGTTGGTGCCGCCGATCGGGGTGATCGACCGGACACCCGGTGCATTGATTTCCTCCACGGTGTCGTAAAGGTCTTCCTTGCCGCACAGGGTGATCGGGGTTTTACCGTCGTCCAGGACCGGGTCGCTGTAGAACGCCTGCTCGGCCCGGGCCAGCGAAACGGACACCCCGCCTACTCCGATGTCACAGCCGGCCAGGAAATCGGGCATCAGGTTCTTCCACGAGGTCTGCACGTAGTCGACCTCCACCTCCAGCCGGGAAGCCAGGTCCTGGACCATGGCGATGTCGATTCCGGAGAACTCTCCGGTGTCCGGGTCCTTGTAGGTGAAGGGCCGGTAGTCGCCCGTGGTGCAGACCTTCAGGGCGCCCCGGGACTCGATGAGGTCCAGCCGTGATTCCGCCGGGGTGTCGCCACCGGCGGCATGGCCCTTCGTTTCACCGGCAGTTTCAGCAGCAGTGGGTTCGGTGCAGCCGGTGGCAAGCAGGACTGTCAGGGCAAGAACGGACATCAGGGGTTTGGCGGGCACAGCTAAATCTCCTAGGCAGTGGGGTGCGGAGTGAATCTCCGTTCCCTCAGTCCTAACAGTCGCGTTTGATGGTGTCTGCCCTAGTCAGACGGCAGTAAAGCCGGGATGCTGAAACGTTACCGGCCGGAGGCTTTCCAGCGGAGCGCGGGCCTAGTGCCGCACCGCGAGGGAGGTGCCGAAGCCCAGCAGCGCGACGCCGGTCAGCCGGTCGGTGAGTCTGACCGACCGGGGAGCCTGGAGAGTTTTCCGGGCCAGGTGGGCCGCCCCAATGATGAACCCGAACCAAGCCACGCTGAGCAGGTTATGGATGCCAGCCAGGGCCAGACCCATCAGGAGGGGGGAGGCGCCCTCGGGAATGAACTGCGGAATCATGGCGATGTAGAAGACTCCAACCTTGGGATTGAGCAGGTTTGTGCCCAGTCCTTTCGCCCACGCCGTGACCAGCCGTTCTCCGCTCGGCGCTGGCGCTTGATCGAGATCCGCTGTGGCCTGCCTCCGCCGGAAGGATTTCCACAGCAGGGACCCGCCCAGCCACAGCATGTAGGCCGCTCCGGCGAGCTTCAGCGCCGTGTATGCAGTCTCCGACGCCGTCAGCAGCGCTGAAATACCTACGGCGGCTGCGGCGCCCCACAGGAAGGCGCCGGTGTTGATACCCAGGCCCGTTACGACGGCGTGGCATGGGCTCTGGCTGATTGCTGAGCGAAGCACCATGGCTGAGTCCAGCCCCGGCATGATGGTCAGCAGCACGGCAACGGCGGTGAAACCCAGCAGGGCCTGTTCGATGCTCACGGGGAAATTGTATCCGGGCTCGGGACCCCGGCCCGGCACCGGCTGCCGCCCAAGGCCCGGCTCCGGAACCGGCTGCCGGCCAAGGTCATGGCAAGCTGGAGGAGTGCACCCCAGCGATACCGTTCAGCCCATCATCCTACGCGTCGACAAGGAAGAGCCCGCCGCGCACTGCGACGCGATAGCTGCGGCCGCTGTTGCCGGAGTGCTGGCGTACGCGAACCGGACCGGCGACGAGGCCTGGGAGGACTGGGTGTCCGGCCGCTTTACCAAAACCGTCCGCCGGGCCGGGCCCAAGCCCTTCGCGAAGCTCTGCGCCCAGGCTCCCTCCGGCGTCGTGAAGATCGGCCGGGCGGAAGCCGCCGCGTTCGAGCCGCAGCGTTATGAGGACATGCCGCGGGCACTGCGGGCGCTGCAGGTCTCTGGAACTGTGTTGCCACATACAGATCCGGCGTCGGTTACGCCGGGATCCCCCGTGATCGTGCTGAACGCGGACCTGTCCATGTCCACCGGCAAGGCAGCTGCGCAGGCCGCCCACGCTCTGCTGGCCTGGTTCCTGGAACTGGATCCCGCGCAGCAGCAGCAATGGGCGGCCCGGCCGGGGACTGGCGTACAGGAAGTTCCGCAGCGCAGCTTTGTCACGCTGCACGGCCGGCCGGGTTCGGGGCCGCTGATTGTCGATGCCGGGCTGACCGAAATCGACCCGGGAACTGCCACGGCTTTTGTCGCAGCGCCGGTCAGCTAACTGTCCCGCGGGGAACCGCCGCCGGGGAAGTCCGCTTCTGCCGCCCTGAGGATTGCTTCCTCGTCGCCAAGAACATCAACCGGCCGCTTCCCCTTGAGTATTTTGCTCGGGCGGCAGAACCACAGCACCAGTTCCTCGTCCGTCCAGCCGGCCAGCCGGCCCTGCCGGACAATGTCCTTGACCACCGGGACCATCCGGGCGCCGTCGGCATCGAACTGGAACCCCGGGTAGAGGAACGTTCCGTTGTCCGCCACGGCCAGGACGCGGGCCTTGCCCGTAAGGTGCTTGGCCCGCAGGTTATCCGGTGCGCCAAACCGCAGCCGGTCGGCGAGTTCGCTGACCGTATACAGGCCGAATTCCCTGCCGATTGACCGCCACCGATCGTCCGCCGGGCGCTGTTGCCCGCCGGAGGGGCGGGGCTGTTTTGGTCCCTGTGCAGTCATGGGGGCTACCGTACGCCCCCGCCCGCGGCAGGGGCAGACCCGGGCCGGAATCCGGCCGGTAGAGAGTCTTTATCGTGCGAGAGAAGGTTTCAGACCTTAACTGAGGGGGTGGCCAGCATCCTGGCCTGGCGGGCATGGGCTTCCAGATCCGCCGCTGCGGGAGCGGGCAGATCGATAATGCCGCGGAGCGCCCCGCGCAGGCTGCGGTAGGCGCCGTCGACCTCCGACGGAGCAGCCGCGCCGTCGAGGATGAGATTCAGGGCGGTCCGGGCGGTCGCAAGCTTGCTCCGTTCCTGGTCCGTGAGCTTCGACTGCCCGCAGCGCCGGGCGTAGTTCTCCGCCGTCCGCAGGGCCACCTCAAACCGGTCCACCGCCAAATGCAGACGGGCCGGATCAGATCCGCGTTCGGCTTCACGAATACCCTGCATGGCCACGAGGACTTCCCGGATCACCGGATCGGAGTAATCGGTCATCACCGGATAATCGATCAGGAGCGCGACGTCGGTTTCATACCGGGACCACGCCACGAGGGAGGAGTCCCGGCGGCGGCACGCGGCTTCCCAGGAACCCGTCCTGGCCTGTGCCTCGGCCCGGGCGGTGCGCTTACGCCGAAGCGCCCTGGAGGTTTTCTGCGCCCCGATACCCAGACCGGTCAGGGCTCCCACCGCCAGCGGAGGGATCACAAACGCGAGGACGAACGTGTACACCGGCGGAACGGCACCCCAAATGGCCCAGGCCGCAAAGCTGATCAGCGCGTACACACCCAGGACCACCATCCCGGCTGTGAACGCGAAAAGAACCAGTGCGGCCGCAGCCACTCTCCGGGCAATTCGCTTCAGCATCCCCACAGGATAGCCGCCCAAGCTGAATCGCGGCAGGGAATCCGGACAACCGGACGGCAGTGCACGAATCCGCTTTGAAACCAGCGGGGATGGCAAAAGAGGGCACACCGCGATTTGTGGCAAGACTGCGGATTTCCACAGTGAATCTTCAGGCAGGCCTACCTATGGTCAGGTGCATGGGGACATACAACGCACTTTCACCGAAGATCCGGGCCGCGGACTACCTCACCCTCCTGCCCGGGAGGCCCACCTCCGAAACCCGGCTATCCGCCGGAGCGGCACCGGAACCAGCGGCGCTGCCGCCGCTGGAGCCGGGCCAGGTTTACGTCACCACGAAGGGCACCGCCTACCATCCCGGCTGGTGCCAGGTGGTGCAGCGGACCTGGGAGTTCAACCGGTCCGCCCTGCAGATCCTGGCCGGTGCCAATACCGGGGACCGGCGGCTGTGCCGGTCCTGCGAGCGGGACTCAAAACTCCCCTGAACCGCGCCGGCCTCCGGCGGGGCCGGGCGAGCCGGAAGGAGTTCAGGCGCTGCCCGCGCGGGTAGCTTCAAGCGAACGGATCAGTGCCGCAGCATCGTAAGGGCCCCGGTGCCGCACACCGTTCACGAAGAACGTAGGGGTCGAATGCAGGTCCATGGCTTCGGCATCCAGGGCATCGTCCCGCACCCGGTTAACGACGTCGGCTGAACGCAGATCTGACTCAAAACGGTCCAGGTCCAGTCCAAGGCGCTCCGCCAAGGCCAGCAGGTCTTCCGGATCAAGGTGATCCTGGTCTGCGAAAAGGCCGGAAGCATACGGGCCAAAGCGGCCCTGCAGGGAAGCAGCCTCCGCCGCTTCCGCGGCCAGCACCGCGTGGGGATGGACCCGGGTGAGCGGCAGATGCCGCCAGACCCAGCGGAGCTCCGCACCGAAGTACTCGCGCACCTCGTCAACAACGCCAGTGGCCCGGCTGCAGAACGGGCATTCGAAGTCCCCGTACTCCACCAGGGTCAGCGGCGCGTCCGGCGCGCCGAACACATGATCCCGGCCGGGGTCCACCGGGCGGGCCAGATGCTTGCCAACCGGTTCGATCGGGGCGCGCACCTCCAGCACCTTGAACACCACGGTGCCGAGCCCAAAGGCCAGCAGCGATCCCGACAGCACCCCCACGCGGGCCTCGTTGGCCGCAGCGGGGTCATGGATCGCCAGGCTGATGATAAAGAGCGAAATCGTGAACCCGATGCCGGACAGGGCTGCGCCGCCGGCGATCCGGCCCAGCGTCAGGCCGGGCCCGAATTCTCCCGCTCCCAGCCGCCGGAGCAGAGCTGAGATACCGAAGATTCCGGTGAACTTGCCCACCGCCAGGCCGCCGGCAACGCCCCAGGTGAGGGGGGAGCGCGCTGCAGCCGCGAGCGTGGCGCCGTCGAGCTGGACGCCGGCATTGGCCAGCGCGAACAGCGGCAGGATCAGATAGGAAACCCACGGCGCCAGCGCGCTTTGGAGCCGCTCGTTGATGGAAATGGACTCCCGCAGGCTGCCGGCCGCGGCACGCGCATACTCGGAGTTGGGTGACTGCCGGAACGTCTGTGCCAGTTCCAGCGCCCGTTCCACCTCGTGCCGGCGCGGCGCGAAGACCGGAACAAACAGTGCGACGGCGACACCGGCCAGAGTGGGGTGGACACCGGCGTAGTAAAACGCCAGCCACGTTGCCGCGGCCAGGACCGCGTAGGCCGCGCCCCGGCCGCGGGGAAGATACCGGGAGGCAGCGACAGCGGCCAAACCGCCGAAGCCTGCCAGGAGCGGCAGAACCTGCAGCTGTTCCGTGTAAACCAGGGCGATGATGCTCAGCGCCGCGACGTCGTCCACCACTGCCAGGGTGAGCAGGAAAATCCGCAGCCTGCCGGGAAACCTTGGTCCCACGATGGCCAGGGCTCCGAGCAGGAACGCGGTGTCCGTCGAGATCACCACACCCCAGGCATGGGCGTACTCCGTACCCCCGGCGATGACCAGGAAGATCACGGCGGGCAGCGCAATGCCGGCTGCCGCGCCGGCGACCGGAACCACGGCCCGGGAGCGGTTGGTCAGTTCCCCGAGCGCGAACTCGCGGCGCACTTCCAGCCCGACGGCGAAGAAGAACAGGGCCATGAGGAGATCGTTCACGACTTCCTGCAGCGTCAGCTCCAGGTCCCAGCGTCCGGCCCGCAGCTCAACAGTCGTTTCCCAAAACTCTGAATAGGTGAAGGACAGGGGAGAATTCGCCCAGAGCAGGGCCAGCAGCGTGAAAAGCAGGAGCAGGGCCGCGGCCCGTTTTTCCTGGCCCAGAGCACCCAGGCGGACGAGCAGCCCGCTGACACTGTGGCTGCTGGACATGGGCTGATCCTTCCTCCGGGCCGGATGCTGCGTCAGAGACTAGCGGTCACCGCGGAGGCGTTCCATCTCCCGGCGGTCCTTTTTGGTGGGGCGCCCGGTGCCGCGGTCCCGCTGCGGCAGGCCAAGCGCCGGGGCCGGGGGACGTTCCGGGGTGTGGTCGGTGAAGCAGTGCGAGGCGGCTTCGGCGCCCACCCGTTTGGAAATGAGTGCCCGGACCTCCAGGATCCGTTCGAAGCCCGGCTGCCGGACCCGGATGCTGTCTCCGGGTTGTACCGGCTGCGCGGCCTTGGCCGGGTTGCCATTGAGCTTGACATGCCCCGCACGGCACGCTGCGGTGGCAGCGGAACGGGTTTTATAGGCACGGATGGCCCACAGCCAGGCGTCAATCCGCACGCTCTTCGGGGTGCTGGTTGGAATGCTCATGATGGTCCCGAGTTTAGTCCGGACGGGGCGTGCGGGTCCTCAGCAGCCTGGCAGCGTCCGCTTGGGCCTGCACCGCCTCCGGCGAGAGCAGGATCCCGTCCACGGCCTGCGCGGCGGCGGGACTGCGCTGCGCCTCGAGCAGGCGGCGCAGCTCTGCCGGGGTGTAGGGATCGGGGGAGCCGGCATGGGCCATTGCATGGCAGTTGGGGCACAGAGGAACCAGATCCACCGCCGGGTCCAGGGCATAGGTCTCGTCCACCAGCCGGGGCGGCACAATGTGGTGAACCTGCATCAGCTGTGCACCGCCGGAACCAAAGGCCGCGGCAAAGTCGAAACCGCAGGCAGCACACGCCGGACCGTGATGGACCAGGCACATCCGCGCGGCGTCGGGATCGTTCTCCCAGCGGCTCGCCAAGGACCAGCGCAGCGCCTGCTGGGGCAGCGTGCCCGGGACGGGAGAGACGGCCCGGCCGGGAACACCGGCCACCTGCCGGGCCCATGCGGCGCGCAGCGCATTCCCGGCGCGCCCGTCGAGAACCGCAATGCCGCCGTCGCCCTCGAGGGCATCCGCTGGCAGGTCAGGCAGCAGCGCGGGCAGCGGAATCTGCTCTCCCAGCGGCAGGAGCATGTCGATGTCCACGTCCGCGACGGTGAAAAGCGTTCCTTCGCCCGCATCAGCGATGTGGTACGGAAATGACACGACGACGCCGTGGCCGGCCACGCCGGCAGCTTCACCGGGAAGCACGAACCAGGTATCGGAGCCGGGCTCGATTTCCGGGTTCGCCGAGACGTCCCAAACAACCCGGAAAAACCCGGCGTCCTGTGCCCCGGCTGCCGCTTCGGAATAATCCGGCTGCCAGGCTTCGGGCCACACCGGATCCCAGCCCAGCAGGACAGCGGTCACCGGCTGCTCCACCAGCGGAGTCTCAACGCGGCTGATACGTGAGACAGTCGGCGAACTCGGCTCCGGGACCAACACGCACGTCATGCGCATCGCACATCAGGTGATCGTTGAAGCGGCATTCGCCCCGCTGGCAGGCACCCACGCTCGCAAGGACTTTGGGAAGCCCCCCGGTTGCAGAGGTATCAATGAACGTCGCGCAGCTGGCGTGTTCCGGGGCGCCGCCGACGGTAATCGCGTACGCGGTGCAGCCGTCATGGTTGAAATCGCAGTTGTGGACAGAACAGTCGGAAACGGGTGCTACGTGGTTAGTCATGGTTCCTCCCGTGCAGTGGCCGGAGTACTTCTTGCCTGAATTCCGAACGTACCATCGTTGCCGGTGAATAATTAGCACGAATTTTCGGACCCTAATTCAGCCGGTATTCACTTCGGCGCACAGCCGGCTACCGGCGCAGGATCGACACGGCGAGCAAGATCGCGGCAACTGTCAGCGTGAGGCGCAGCAGGAAGGAGGCCTCGGGATAACCGCCCCGGAGCACGGGCCGCAGCCGTCCGGTGCGGGCCGGCCAGGAGCGGGCATCACAGCGGATCACGGTAATCGTAAAGATAATGCCGCCCCCCACACCGCAGACTGTGGTCAGCATGCCCACCAGCGTGGACTGCGCCGTCAGCCCGCCGGAGAGCAGCACGCCCACAGCCAGGCCCAGGGCACTGCCCCGGCCGACGAAATCCAGATAGCGGCCCATCGCCGGCAGGAAGACGCTCAGGAACCGGCGGACAGCGGGACCGCGCAGCAGCGCACCGGCTGCCTTGGTGCGCAGCGGCCGCACCGTGGATAACTCATCGAGGGTTTGCGCGTTCCGGACCGCGGGTTCCAGCTCTGCCACGGCATTCCGGATCAGTGCTTCCTGCTCCGGCACCAGCTCAGGACGCCTAAGCAGGGACGCCAGGGAATCGGCCGCCAGCCGGCGCTGAACGGCGTCGGGCCGCGACCGCCGTGCCTGCTCAACCCGGCGGAGCCAGCCACCGTCCGTCCCGCGCAGTATCAGGCGGGGATCGGCAACCGAGCGGGCGGCCCGCCGGGCGTAGGCCGCAGCGTTCTGCCGGCCGGCAGGAACACCGCTGCGCAGTTCAGCGGCCCGTGCCGAGACCAGTTCAAGGTAGCGGTCCTGGAGAGCGGGCAGGCCGGTGTTATCCCAGCACGCGCGCGTGACCGTGAACACCCCAAAGACCGCGGACACCAGAGCCGTTGTCTGGGCAACGGTCCAAAAATCCAGGACTGCCAGCAACTCCCGCACTTCCGCCCCCGCCTTCGTCTGGATATCCACCAAAATCCTGCCACACGGCTGTATTTGGAGCCGTACTTCAGGGTCGGTATAACCGGTATATGACCTCAGCGCAGCCGGACCATCTGATCGACGTGCTGGTCCGGCAGGCGGAGGGCGCGGGAATGGAACTTGATGCCGGCCAGCGGGCGGTCCTGCCGCTGCTGGCGCGTGCGGCTGCTGTGGCCGGGTCCGGGGATCCGGTTCCGGGCAGTTCCGTCTATCTGTGGGGACCGCCGGGCCGCGGCAAAACCTGGCTCCTCGACGCGTTCTACGCCTCCGTTCCGGTGGAGCGGAAACGGCGGCTGCACTTCCATGACTTCTTCCGTGAACTCCACGCCCGCACTTTTGCCGGGTACGGCAATCCGGGGTACCGCCAGGGGTCGGCGTTCGCGGACGGGTTGGACGAGCTCCTGGGCGACGCCCGGCTGGTCTGCTTCGATGAGTTCCATGTCAACGGGCCGGCGGATGCGGCGTTTGTCACCCGGTTCCTGGAGCAGGTCCTGGCCCGGGGGATCGTGCTGGTGGCGACCTCGAACTACGCACCGCAGGACCTGCTTCCGGATCCGATGTTCCATCACCTTTTTGAACCCGGAATCGCACTCATCACCGAGCACCTGCAGGTAGCCCGGCTGGACGGCGGGGTGGATTACCGTTCCCAGGACCGGTGCCGGCCATCCGGGTTCGCCGCCGGATACCACCTGCGCCACGCGGGAACCCAGCTCCTGACCGCTGCTGGACTGTGCCCTCCGGCACCGGAGGAAAGCCGGGTCCTGAGGCCTGGCAGCGTTCCCCTTACCGCGGACCGCGCGGGGAACGCCCAGCTCTGGTTCCGATTCTCCGAGCTGTGTGAGGCGCGTTCAGCGGCTTCGGACTATCTGGCGCTCGCAGCTGAGTACCCCCACTGGGTGGTTTCGGATGTCCCGCAAACCGGCCAGGCCGGTCCCGACGCCTGGCAGCGCTTCGGCAACCTGGTTGATGTCCTGTACGACGCCGGCTGCCGCCTGGACGTGATTGGCTTTGCCGATTACGACGGCGTGTTCCCGGGTGCTGCGCACGAGGTTGACCTGGCACGTACCCGCAGCCGTTTTGGCCTGCTGAGGGTCCTGAAGTAGCAGCACCGGGGTCAGCGCAGGGAGTCCAGCCTGGTTTCGGCCTTCTCAACGGCCCGGCGTGCCGCCCGGGCCTCGCGGCGGGCTGCGTCGCGGGACCGTTCCAGGGTCCCGCGGCGCCGGTCCACGGTGTTGACGCTGCGTTCGAGTTCCCGGATCTGTTCCTTGAGCTCGTCGATCTCATCGGTCAGCCGGTCCCGGGCCGCGGTTTGTTCTTCCAGGTCCGCCAGAACGGACGCGAGCCGGGATTCGGCCTGGCCGGCTGAGTCCCGTGCGGCGGCCAGCTCCTGTTCGGCGGCGGCGAGTGCTTTGGCACGGCCGGCCTGCTGTTGCCGGCTCGGTTCGCTGTCCTTGGTTTTCCCGGGGGCCGCCGGGCTGCGGCGGCCCTCTTTTGTCCGGGTGCCGGCAGTCACCAGCGGCGACGCGGTGTCCGGCTCCGCTACCGCGCCGTCAAGGTCCACCGGTTCCCAGCCGTTGGCTTCCAGACTGCGGACCAGACGTCCCGTTGCCAGTGCCGCGGCAGCGTCGGCGTCTGTCATTGCGGCCCACAGTGTCTGTTCGACCTCGGCCGCCACCGCAGTGCTGACCGGATTGCCAACCTCGTCGGCCAGTTCGCGCGCCTCCCGGGCCAGGGAACGGAGCATGCGGTGCCGTTCGGCGTTAAGCCTGCGCAGTTCCTCCCGGTCAAGGTCCTGCTGTGCCTCGCGCAGGGAGGCGCCAAGAGTCAGGACGTCCGTGATTGCCTCTTCCCGCTCCCGGACCAGCAGGTTTGCCAGCCACGCGGCGGCGGAGGGCTTGGGCAGGGCCTTGAGCCGCTTCCCCAGCTCCCGTTCTCCACGGCGGGCTGCCTCCGCTGACCGGGCGTTACGGGCAGCGGTGAATTCGGCGGGCAGCAGCCCGTAGAGGCCGGTGACTATCTCCGCCGGATCTGCTGCCGAAGACTCCTGGGCGGCATTCATGCCGGGTGCGGACCGAACCGGCCGACGGCCACGAGGACATTCACCACCAGCAGGATTGCCGGCAGCGCCACGCGCTGCCGCTCACCGCGGCGCAGATGGACGAGCACGGCCAGGGCCATCATGACAGCCAGGGCACAGGCCGCGATGGGGGTGAGGACGGGAGCGATGTCCGTGGCGGCGGGAAGCAGCAGGCCAATTGCTCCAAGGATTTCAGCAACACCGATGAGTTTGACGGCCCACGCCGGGAAATCGGCGGGCCAGCGGAGCACCCGGACCAGTTTCGGATACGGCTGAACCAGGCGCATGACACCCAGGCCAAAATACAGCAGCGCCAGCACGATCTCCGCAACCCATAGAAACACCAGCATTGATGGTTCCTTCATCCCCCTGTGATGCCGGAAGCCCGGCACCGCCATCCTATCCAGCCGAGCGTGGCCCGCATACTGCCCGTCGTTCTCCCGGGGCCCAAACTGATCGGCGGACTGTCAGGCCCGGAACGCAGACGGCACCGCGGTGCTGGAGCGGACCACGAACTCCGTGGGGTAGAACCCGTGCAGCAAGTCAGCAGGGACACGGTTGTGCTGCAGCAGCGAAAGCACCGCATTGACCGCGGCGACGCCCTGGCCAGCCGGGTCCTGACTGATAGTGGTCAACCCGAAAACCTCCCCAAGTTCGTGTCCGTCAATGCCGATCACCGACACATCCTCGGGAACCCGGAAACCCAGCTCGCGGGCTGCCAGGATCGCACCGATGGCTATTTCGTCTGCCGCGCAGAAAATCCCCGTCACCTGGCCGGCAGGATCGGCCAGCAACCGTTTCGCAGCGGCGAAGCCGCCGGCGACGCTGAACGGGGAGTTGCTCAGCCACTGCGGTCCTGACGGCAGACCAGCTTCGGCCATGGCATGGAGATAGCCGTCCTGCCGGGTGCTGCCCAACCGGAAGTCCCGCTCAAGTTCTTCGCCTCCACCGATGTGCGCGATCCGGCTGTGCCCCAGGGAGATGAGATGGCGGGTGGCCAGAGCTGAGATGCTGAACTCATCGACCCGGACTGTTGGTGTCTCCGGCAACGGCCCCCCAATGGCCACGATCGGTTTGCCGACCTCGCGGAGCTGGCCAAGCTCCTCATCTGTGAGCCGCAGCGCGACCGTGATAACGGCATCGAGCCGTTTGCGGCGCAGCATCTCCTTCAGCACGCTTTCTCGGTGGCCCGGGCCGTCGCTCGTGTTGTAGAGCGTGAGGTCGTAGCCGGCTTCGATCAGGGCAGATGCCGCACCCTCGAGGACCTGCGAGAAGTACCAGCGCCCTACAGTGGGGATGACGATTCCGATGTTGCGGCTGCGCCCGGAAGCCAGGGAAGAGGCGTTGTAGGAGATGACAAAGCCAAGCTCGTCTGCCGCTAGTTGGACCCTCCGGCGGGTAGCATCCGAGACCCTGCCCTTCCCGCTGAGCGCCCGCGAGACGGTTGCAGCCGAGACCCCTGCCCGGACTGCGACTTCCTTAATACCTGCCCCACGGGCGTTCCGTTCCACGCTGCCTAGGCTAGCCGAAGCCACACTGCGGCGTCTGGGGCCAGAAAACCGTCCTGCCCGGCCTCCGGGACGCTGCGCACCAGCAGCTCACCTGCCGGCAGCTCCACCGGTTCCGACCCCATATTCATCAGGGCCAGGACGTTCCCGTTGACCAGCGCCACCACACTCTGTGCATCGTGCTCCGGCCACCAGGCCAAGGACCCGTGGCCCAGGTTTAGTTCGCGTCGCAGTGCCAGGGCATCCCGGTAAACGTTCAGCGTTGAGTTGGGATCCTGTTCCTGCAGGTCCCTGGAAAGCTCCCGCCACTGCTCCGGTTGCGGCAGCCAGCTCTGGCCGGTGCTGCTGAACCCGTACGACGGCGCGTCCGCCACCCAGGGCAGCGGCACGCGGCAGCCGTCCCGGCCGAGGCGCTCCCCGCTGGTCCGGTGGAAGGTGGGGTCCTGCCGGTGGCTGTTCTCCAGCATGGTGTGGTCCGGCAGGCCGAGTTCCTCGCCCTGGTAGAGGTAGACCCCGCCGGGCAGGGCGAGCATCAGCAGGGTGGCCGCCCGCGCGCGGCGAAGGCCAAGGTCGTGGTCTGGCTGCTGGTCCTCCGGTCCCAGTCCGTCGCCGGGACGGGTATGGCCGGGGGCCTGCCCGAACCGGGAGACGTGGCGGACGACGTCGTGGTTGGAGAGCACCCAGGTGGTGGGGGCACCGACCTTGTCGAACGCTTTGAGGGAGGTTTCGATGGTGCTGCGCAGATTCCCGGCGTCCCAGGGGTGGTGGAGGTAGGCGAAGTTAAAGGCCTGGTGCATTTCGTCGGACCGGACCCAGTCGGTGAGCCGGTCCAGCGGGTCGATGGTGGCTTCGGCGCAGAGCACGCGGTCGCCGTCGTAGTCCTCGAGGATTTTGCGCCAGGACCGGTAAATGTCGTGGATTCCGGCTTGGCCGAACATGGGTGCCTCGTGGCCGGGGAAGCCTTCGATGGAGGCGCCGTCGGCGCGGCCGCCCCAGTCCGGGAGACCGGACTTTTTGATCAGGGCGTGCGCGACGTCCACGCGGAAGCCGCCGACGCCGCGGTCGAGCCAGAAGCGCAGGATGCGTTCGAATTCCTTGTGGACGGCGGGGTTGTCCCAGTTGAAGTCGGGCTGGGTGGAGTCGAAGAGGTGCAGGTACCACTGGCCCGGGGTGCCGTCGGGGTTGGTGATGCGGGTCCAGGCGGGACCGCCGAAGTGGGACTGCCAGTTGTTTGGCGGGTTTTCGCCGTTTTCTCCGGTGCCGTCGCGGAAGATGAACATGTCCCGGGCGGGGGAGTTTTCCGGGGCGGCGAGGGCGGCCTGGAAGAGGGGATGCTGGTCGGAGCAGTGGTTGGGGACCAGGTCAACGATCACCCGGATGCTGTGTGCCTTTGCGGTGGCGACGAGGGCATCGAAGTCTTCCAGGGTGCCGAAGAGGGGGTCGACGGAGCAGTAGTCGGCGACGTCGTAGCCGGCGTCTTTCTGGGGGGATTTGTAGAACGGGGAGAGCCAGATGGCGTCGATGTCCAGTTCGGCGAGGGCGGGGATTTCGGCGGTGATGCCGGGAAGGTCACCGATGCCGTCGCCGCGGAGGTCGCGGAAGGAACGGGGGTAGATCTGGTAGATCACGCTGGAGCGCCACCACTGACGGTCGCGTTCAGCGGAAGCCTCATGGACCGGCACCAGGCAGGCGCCCGGAAGCGGGGTGGACGGGTCGGCAACGGAGCTAAGCATGCCTTGCATCCTAAGCGACACCCCGGGGAAGAATGCAAACGCTTGCGCAATATTTTCCTGCGTGTTGTTCGGGAGTTTCCCCTCTCCCATCTGCAAGATCCCAAGCGGCGCACCTGGAAGAACGGTTCTAATGTGCGGATTCATACTGTGACTGGACGCACAGTGCGCACACGCTTACACTTTCCCCATGCCATCGTCCGGGTCTCGGTCAGGCATACCTTGTCTCCCTGGCCTGCAAGGCCATTCATCACCCGCCCAAAACACAGAAGAGGTACACCAATGAAGGTGCGCACAACGGGTACGACGGCGTTTGGCCGGCGTACCTTTACTCTCGGTGCCGTGTCGGTCACCGCGGCCCTGGTCCTCAGCGCCTGCGGCGGTTCCGACGCCGGCGAGTCCACTGAATCATCCGATCTCGCTTCCGGCGGAGCCACCACGCTCACCATGTGGGTGGACGCCGAACGCTCACCCGCCCTGACCGACGTCGCTGCCCGGTTCAAGGAAGATACCGGCATCGAGGTCAAGCTGGTCACCAAGGACTTCCAGCAGGTTTCCGACGACTTCATCACCCAGGTTCCCAGCGGCAAGGGCCCGGATCTGATCGTCGGCCCGCACGACTGGCTGGGCAAGTTCGTCCAGAACGGCGTTGTCGCCCCGATTGAGTTGGGCGACAAGGCCGGGCAGTTCCAGGACACCGCTGTTCAGGCCATGACGTACGAAGGCAACACCTACGGTGTGCCGTACTCCATCGAGAATATCGGCCTGCTGCGCAACACCGACCTGGCACCGGAACCGGCGGCGACCATGGATGAGGTCATAGCCAACGGCAAGGCCGCCGTGGACGCCGGCGCCGAGTTCCCCTTCCTGGTTGGTCTGGACCCGAAGCAGGGCGACCCGTACCACCTTTATCCGCTGCAGACCTCGATGGGTGCTCCGGTCTTCGGCACCGATGAGACCGGGGGATATGACCCGTCGAAACTGGAGCTGGGCAACCCCGGCGGTGCTGAATTCGCAGCTAAGCTTCTGGCCTGGGGCGAAGCCGGAGACGGCATCCTGAATTCGAACATCTCCCCGGACATCGCCAAGGAGAAGTTCAACGCCGGCGCCTCACCGTACTTCCTTACCGGCCCCTGGAACGTCCCGGATGCTCAGGCGGCAGGCATCAACCTCGCCGTCGACCCGTTGCCCACAGCCGGTGACCAGCCGGCTCAGCCGTTCGTCGGTGTCAACGGCTTCTTCATCAGCGCCAAGAGCCAGAACGCACTGGCTGCCAACGAGTTTGCCCTGAACTACCTCACCACCGAGGCCGTGCAGGACGCGATGTTCAAGGCCGGCGGCCGCCCGCCGGCGCTGACGGCTTCCTTCGACAAGGCCGCCAGCGATCCGATTGTTGCTGCCTTCGGCGAGATCGGAGCCGAAGGCGTGCCGATGCCGGCCATTCCGGAAATGGAAGCGGTTTGGGCTGACTGGGGCGGCACAGAGCTGGCCCTGATCAAGGGCGAGGGTGATCCTGCCGCCGCCTGGGCCACCATGGTCTCCAACATCCAGTCCAAGATCACTAAGTAGCGGCACCCAACTAGCCGCAGGCGCCAGCAGGTCCGGGCGGGTCACCCCGTCCGGACCTGCGCCGGAGGAGAAACACCATGGCCGTATATCTGGACGCTCCAGTCCGCCCCACCCAATCCGCACCGGTCCGCAAGCCGAAACGCGGCCCGGATTCCCTGGCCGGAACGCTCGCCAAGATCGTGCTCCTGGGGCTCGTGGACGCATTTGCCGTCTACGTTCTGATTGTCCTGTTCCTTGCAGAAGAGTGGATAATCCTGGCGGTCACGGCGGCCGTGACACTGAGCATCAACTGGATTTATCTGCGCCGCGGCGGGCTCCCTGCCAA
Organism: Arthrobacter gallicola; assembly: GCF_014836775.1. Lineage (GTDB taxonomy): Bacteria > Actinomycetota > Actinomycetes > Actinomycetales > Micrococcaceae > Arthrobacter_B > Arthrobacter_B gallicola. The sequence goes on along the minus strand of NZ_JACSQD010000007.1, from coordinate 216,502 downwards.
ATACCTGGCCCCCGGTGTCCTCTTTCTGCTCATCTTCCAGGTCTTCGTGGTGGTCTACAGCGGATACGTCGCGTTCACCAACTACGGAGACGGGCACAACAGCACCAAGGAAGACGCCGTTGCCGCCATCTCGCTCACTGCCCAGCAGCGCGTACCGGACTCCCCGGCGTACCAGGTATCCGTACTGGAGAAGGGAAACGAACTCTTCCTGCTGGTGACCGACCCGGACGGACGTGTCGAACTCGGCGGCACCGAACAGCCGCTGGAAGAAGTCCAGGACGCTCAGATGGGAAGCGCCGGTAAGGCAACCGGCGTCGACGGTTATGAAACGCTGGCCTTCAATGACCTCCTCAGCCGCCAGTCGGAGATCCTGGAACTCACGGTTCCCTTCTCCGACAACCTCGAAGACGGCACGCTGAAGACCGCGGACGGGTCCAACGCCTACGTCTACAAACCCGTCCTGGTTTACGACGAATCCGCGGACACCTTCACCAACGCTGAGACCGGCACGGTCTACCGTGACAGCGGCGAGGGTAACTTCGTCTCCGACACAGGGGAAGCGCTGCCTACCGGCTGGAAGATCCACGTCGGTTTCGAGAATTTTCAGCGCGCCGTGACCGATCCCGATCTGCGCGGACCGCTGTTCAGTGTGATTGGCTGGACCTTCACCTTTGCGGTTGCCTCGGTGGGCCTGTGCTTTGGGCTGGGGCTTTTCCTGGCCCTGACGTTCAACCATCCGACTCTCAAGGGCAAGCGGACCTACCGGATCCTGATGATCATGCCCTATGCCTTCCCGGCGTTCCTTGCCGGCCTGGTGTGGTCCGGAATGCTGAACCAGGAGTTCGGGTTCATCAACAACTCCCTGCTCGGCGGTGCGTCCATCCCGTGGCTGAATGACCCGTGGCTCGCCAAAGTGAGCGTACTGCTCGTGAACACGTGGCTGGGTTTCCCCTACATGTTCCTGGTCTGCACCGGAGCCCTGCAGTCCCTTCCGGAGGAAGTCAACGAAGCCGCCAGGATGGACGGAGCCTCGGCATGGCGGATCTTCCGCTCGATCAAGCTGCCGCTGCTGCTGGTCTCGACCGCGCCCCTGCTGATCTCCACGTTCGCGTTCAACTTCAACAACTTCAACGTGATCTTCATGCTCACCGGCGGCGGCCCGCGCTTCCCAGGCACCAGCCAGGACATCGGCGCCACCGACCTGCTGATCACCGTGGTGTACAAGGTCGCCTTCGGGCAGGGAACAGGCCGTGACTACGGCCTGGCCAGCGCCCTGGCCATTCTGATCTTCATTATCGTGGCAGTCATTTCCGCCGTCAGCTTTAGGCAGACCAAGTCGCTGGAAGAAGTGAACTCATGAGTACCTCCACAGCCGTTCCGCCGCGTTCCACGGCACCCGTTCCGGTTTCCCGGCCAACCGTCCGTCCACCCCGCCGCCGTTTCGGCGCCTGGTTCCGGGACACCGGCTGGCGCCACCTTGTGGGGCTGGTTATGACAGCCTTCGCGCTGCTGCCGCTGGCCTATGTCCTGTCCGCCGCGCTGAGCCCCACTGGAACGCTCGTCGCTTCCAGCGGCCTGTTCCGCGACATTGGCTTCGAGAACTTCCAGGCGCTGTTCACCGATCCACAGAAGCCGTTCGGCCGCTGGTTCCTCAACACGGTGGTAATCGGGCTTGTTACGAGTGCCGCCACGGTGTTCCTCGGAGCGCTGGCCGCGTACAGTTTCTCCCGGATGCGGTTCACCGGCCGGCGCGTTGGCCTGCTGAGCTTGCTCCTGCTGCAGATGTTCCCGCAGATGCTCGGCGTCGTCGCCATCTTCCTCCTGCTCTCCGAAATTTCCGACATTGTGCCCTGGCTGGGCCTCGGCAGCCAGCTGGGCCTGATCACGGTTTATCTCGGCGGCGCACTGGGTGTGAACACCTACCTCATGTACGGCTTCTTCAACACCGTGCCCAAGACTCTGGATGAAGCTGCCCGCATCGACGGTGCCGGACACTTCCAGATCTTCTTCACGATCATCCTGCGCCTGGTCACACCCATCCTGGCGATCGTGGGCCTGCTGACCTTTATCACCACCACGGGTGAGTTCATGATCGCCTCGATTGTGCTGAACGACCCGGACTCCCAGACACTCGCCGTCGGGCTCTACTCCTTCGTCGGTGACAACCAGTCACGGACCTGGGGCGTTTTCTCGGCCGGGGCCGTACTGGCCGCACTGCCGGTGATGGCACTGTTCCTGTTCCTGCAGCGTTACATTGCCTCCGGGCTGGTGGCCGGGGCAGTCAAGGGCTGATCCGGCTTCCTCAGCGCCTAGAAACCGACGACGTCGTGGGGCACGTAGTGCTCCTCCAGCAGGTCCAGGTCCTCCGGGGTGAGCTCCAGATCCAGGGCCCCGACGTCGTCCTCTAAATGGCTGACACTCGTGGCCCCGATGAGCGGCGCGGAAACCACCGGATGCGCAAGCACCCAGGCGAGGCCCACCTGCGCCCGCGAGACTTCGTGGGTCTGCGCCACCTGGCCCACGGCGTCGGTTATCCGGCGGTCGGTAGCCTCCTGCATGCCGTACAAGGCATTGCCGAGTGTGTCCTGCACACGCCGCCGGCTCACCTCATCCCACGGCCGTGCCAGCCGTCCCCGGGCCAGCGGGGAATACGCCAGGACGCCGATGCCCTGATCCAGGCACAGCGGGTACATTTCCCGCTCCTCTTCCCGGTAAATCAGGTTGTAGTGGTCCTGCATGGTGATAAACGGTGCCAGGCCGTGTTCACGCTGCAGGCACAGGGCACGGGAAAACTGCCAGGCGTACATGCTGGAAGCGCCTAAATAACGGACCTTTCCATCCCGGACCAGCTGATCAAGGGCTGCGAGGGTCTCCTCCAGGGGAGTGGAAGCATCCCAGCGGTGCACCTGGTAGAGGTCAATGTAATCGGTGCCAAGCCGTCTCAGGCTCTCCTCCACCTGCCAGAGGATGTGTTTACGGGAAAGCCCCCATCCATTGGGTCCGGGCCCCATTTCCCCGTGCACCTTCGACGCAATCACCACTTCCTCACGGCGGGCATACTCGCCCAGCGCCTGACCCAGGATCCGCTCGCTGTCACCGTTGGAGTAGACGTTGGCGGTGTCGAAAAAGTTGATGCCCAGTTCGACTGCCCGGCGGATGAGCAGCCTGGCCTCCTCCTCCCGGAGCGTCCAGCCATGGGGTCCGCGGTGTGGGTCACCAAAGCTGAGGCAGCCCAGGCCGACGGCGGAGATGGTTGCCCCGGAGCGGCCGAGTTTGACGTAGCGCATGGAGTTCATGGACCTTGCCTCCAGGATGCCTTGGACAGCAGGTGCACCGGCGCCTGCATCGGTACTGCCGATGCTACGGCGACGGCTCCGCGCGGTACAGGGTTGAGGGCGGGATGTGCCTGCACCAGGCTGCTTGGGCAGCGCCTGCGCTGCCGGGGCTGCCAGCCGGGCAGCGCACCGACCTATACTGAGCCATGGCTTCCCCCGACCTTCCCGCCGTGCGTGCTCCGGGACGGGATGTCCCAGCGCCTGCCGCCGGTGTTCGTGGGCCGGGCGGGGGTCCAAGCCGTTCTGCCGGGGGGATTCGGGCGCGGGAGCTGCTGCTGGACTACCTGCAGGAGCAGCTCGGCGAACTGCTCAGGGAGCAGCAGCGGGTCCAGTCCGGGGAAGCGGACGCGATCCACAAAATGCGGGTCAGTACCCGGCGGCTGCGTTCGGCCCTGGCCAGTTACCGCAAGCTCCTCTCTCCTGAGCCGGGGAGGTCCCTTCGCGGTGAACTCAAGTGGCTGGCTCGCGTGCTGGGGGCAGCCCGTGATGCCCAGGTCATGCGCCACCGGCTGCAGGACCTGGTGGCGTCCCAGCCGCCGGAACTGGTCCTGGGGCCCGTCTCGGCGCGGATCGATGAAGAACTGCTCACCAATTATTCCGAAGCCGTGCGGATTATCGGCAGCGAACTGGCGGGGGAGCGCTATCTCCGGACGGTGGCGGGACTCCAGGACCTCGTCGCGGAGCCCGCCTGGACAGCGGAGGGAACCGGCCAGGACCGTTCCGCCGTCGCCCGGATGCTCCGCAGGGACCGTAAGCGCCTGCGCTCACGGGTCCGCCTTGCCCGGCAGGAAACGGACCGGGAAGCGCGCGCGGAGATCCTGCATGAAGCGAGGAAGGACGCGAAGCGGCTGCGGTATGCGGCAGAGACCTGGCGGCCCGACGGCGGAGCGGCTGCGGAGACCATGATGAACGCAGCTGAAGCGCTGCAGAAAATCCTCGGAGAACTCCAGGACAGTGTGGTCGCCCGGGCGCTGCTGCAGCGTCTGGGCAGCACAGCCGGATCCGGAGAAAACGGCTTTACCTATGGCCGGCTGCACGCCATCGAGGAACACCGGGCGGACGCTGCCGAAAAGCAGTTCCGCCGGCTCTGGAAGGACTTCCCCAAACTCCCATGATCTGCCGGTCCCGGCGGGAAGGCGGGCGGACTCTGGACTCCGGCCGCCGCGCGGACTTAACCTGCTGGGAGCGGGTGCTCGTTCTTCCGGCAAAGACCGGGCGGCGGAGCGCAGCCGCTGACGGAGGGATCCAATGGAATCTCCCTGGGCACCCCTGCGGAACCGGATGTTCTTCATCCTCTGGCTGGCCCAGCTCGGGTCCAACATTGGCGCCTGGATGCAGACAGTCGGGGCCCAGTGGTATCTGGTGGAGACCGGCGCCAATCCGGCCCTGGTCTCCCTGGTGCAGACGGCGTCGCTGGCACCCACCCTGCTGCTGGGACTGATTGCCGGTGTCCTGGCCGACGCGTTCAACCGCCGGCGGCTGATCCTGGGGAGCAACCTCTTCGCGGCCGGAGCCGGGATCCTCCTGACCGTCATCGCCGCCCTTGGCCTCCTGACGCCGGACTCGCTGCTGCTCTATACGTTCCTGATCGGCTGTGGTGTGGCCCTGAGTGCCCCGGCCTGGCAGGCCGTCACACCGGCCTTGGTCCCGAGGTCCCAGATCCGGTCCGCCTCCGCGCTTGGCTCGGTGGCGGGAAACACCGCCCGCGCCATTGGTCCGGCAGTGGGCGGCCTGCTTGTCTCCCTGGCCGGTCCGGCCTTCGTTTTCGGGATCAACGCGGCATCCTTCCTGGGAACAGCCCTCGCCGTTTTCATCTGGCGCAACGCTCCGGATGACCCGGAAGACCGCGAGCAGATCGGAGAAGCGCTGGCCGCCGGCATCCGGTACATCCGGGCAGCACCGAGGATCCGCCGGATCCTGCTGCGCTGCGTGCTCTTTATGGTTCCGGCCAGTGCCCTGTACGCCCTGCTTCCAGTGGCCGTCAACGGGCACCTGCAGCTCGGTTCCAGCGGTTACGGACTGCTGCTGGCCGCCCTGGGAATCGGGGCGATCCTCGGCGTCGTGTTTCTCTCCCGGACCCGGAAAATCCTGCACGACAATGCCCTGCTCGGCCTGTCCGCAGGGGTCTTTGCGGCGGGTGTCTTCGCCGCCGGATACCTGCCGGTGCTGCCGCTGGCCATCCTGCTGGTCCTTTCCGGCGCAGCCTGGATCAATACGTTTTCCACCTTGAACAGTGCCATGCAGCTGACCCTTCCGGAGTGGGTCCGGGCCCGGGGACTTGCCATCTATTTGATGGTTTTCACCGGGACCCAGGCGCTGGCCTCCCTGCTCTGGGGTTCCTTGGCCACCGCCTACGGTTACGCTCCCGTGCTGGCGGCTTCCGCCGTCGTGCTGGTCCTAGTGGGCCTGAGTATCCTGGTGCTTCCTTTGCTGCCGCGCACCGGAAAACTGGACCGCAGCGTCCCGGATCCGGAGCTGGGGCTGGAAGTGGAAACCGAGCCAAAGCCAAACGACGGCCCGGTGACCATCCTGGTTGCCTACGAACTTGCCCCCGAGAATATTGAAAGTTTCGTGGAGGCCATGCATGAAGTCCGGCTCTCCCGCATGCGGACCGGTGCCACGGTGTGGGAACTGGTGCATTCGGTGACCGATTCCCGGGAATTCCGGGAGATTTATGATGTCCCCACCTGGCGGGAGTACATGCGGCAGGAACACCAGCGCCTGACCGGTGAGGACCGGGCAAACATCCGGCGGGCGGCGGCAATGGCGGTGGAGGAACCCCGCACCCGGTGGTTCCTCCCCGCGTCAGCCTAGCCGGCCAGTGCTTCGCGGACCCGCGGAGCCACTTCGGTGCCGTACAACTCGATGGCGGTCATCAGTTTCTCGTGCGGCAGGGTGCCTAGGCTGTACTTGAGATCGAACCGGGACAGCTCCAGTGTTCGGGCCGTGCGCAGGATCTTGGCGGCCACGGTCTGCGGTGAGCCGATAAACAGGGCTCCGTCGGGACCAGCCATGGCTTCGTATTCCCGGCGCGTCGCCGGAGGCCAGCCGCGCTCGCGGCCGATCCGGTTCTGCATCCGTTCATAGTGCGGCCAGGCTTCCTGCAGAGCCTGTTCATCAGTTGCGGCGATGTAGCCGGGGGAGTGCGCACCGATGGGCAGCGCGGGCTTGCCGAACTCCTTCAATGCCCGTTTGTAGAGGGACACAAACGGCGTAAAACGCGCCGGTTCCCCGCCGATGATGGCCAGCATCAGGGGCAATTCGTAATGCGCTGCCCGGACGACTGACTGCGGCGTACCCCCGACGGCGATCCAGGCCGGGAGGGATCCGCTCTCCGTGGGCGGGTAAACCGGCTGGTTCTCGAGCCCGGGCCGGGTGGAACCCTGCCAGGTCACCGGTTCTTCGCGGAGCAGGCGGGTAAAGAGTTCCAGTTTCTCCTCGAAAAGGACCTCGTAGTCCGCCAGCTCGAAGCCGAAGAGCGGAAAGGACTCGGTGAAGGAGCCGCGGCCGAGGATGACCTCCGCCCTGCCGTTCGACACGGCATCGAGGGTGGCGAACCGTTCATAGACCCGAATCGGATCGTCCGAGGAGAGCACCGTCACGGCCGAGCCCAGCCGGATGCGGCTGGTCTGCCCCGCGATCGCCGCGAGCACGGTTTCAGGGGAGGAGACGGCGAAGTCGTCGCGGTGGTGCTCGCCGATTCCGATGAAGTCGAGTCCGACCGAATCGGCCAGGACCGCTTCGGCCACAACGTTGCGGATTACCTGTGCCATCGGAAGCGTGTCTCCGGCGGCGTCGACAGTCACATCCCCAAAAGTATCCAGTCCAAGTTCAATGTGCTGTGCCACTCACTCCACCCACCAATCATCGTATGCTTTTGCATCTATTATTGCGGACAACCCGTGCGGTGCCTGACCTATTCCCGGCAGGTCGCCTGGGGGAAGGCAATCCGCAGCGGGTGCCCGGTGCCCGGAGAGCCGCAGAGTGCCGTACTGGTGTCAGGCAGCCTGCGGATAGACTGGGAACGGCCCGGAGCCGGAGCTCCGTGCGGGGGCAAAAGGATTGATCCACCAACCGAGGACTAGTTGAGGAACTTTGCGAGATTTTAGTGCACGCCTGGCCACTGCCGAGGAGATTGCGGACTGGGACAGTCACGTTCAGGCGAACCCGGGCGGCGGTAACGTCCTTCAATCCGCAGCCTACGCCGAAGTTAAGTCGCACCACGGCTGGAACCCGGTTTATGTGGTTTTTACCTGCGCGGACTACACCTCCTACAACCTGGTGATCGAGAAAAAGGTCCCTGTCCTGGGCAGCCTCTGGTACCTCATTAAGGGGCCGGATGCCGCAGCGCCGGAGGACGTCCCGGCCATGGCGGCGGCACTGGGCGACTTCATCAAGCTGACCGGACGCCGGGTCTTCGCCCTCAAGGTGGAGCCGGATGTTGTGGACGGTGAAGACGTGCAGAAGCTCTTCACCGGTGCCGGACTGGTCAAAACCTTCAACCTCCAGCCCAATGACTCCACTGCGCTCCTGGATACGACTCCGGACACGGAGCAGATCCTCAAGAACATTTCCTCCCGGGCGCGCAACGCAGTGCGGCGGGCCATCCGTGAGGGCGCCGACGTGCGCCGGGTTGAACCCACGGAAGAGAACATGCAGGCGATGTACAAGCTGATGAGCCACATCGAGGACCGTTCCTCCGCCCGGATGCGTTCCTATGAGTACTACCGCCGGTTCTGGTCCAACTTCGTGGCCGCGGGGCAGGGCCGCTTCTACTTCGCCTTCGAAGACGGCGAGCCGAGCGTCGGTGCTTTTGTTATTGCCTATGGAAAGAAGGGCACGTACAAGGACGGCGGCTCCAAGCCGCGGCGCAAGCAGTACGGTGATTCCCATCTGGTGCAGTGGACCGCGCTGACCGAACTCAAGGAAGACTTCGGAATCGAAGAATACGATTTCTGCGGGACGCCTCCGAGCAGCGAACTGAAAAACAAGGAACATCCCCACCACGGGCTGGGACTGTTCAAGACCAGTTTCTCGAAGACCGTCACCGACTTCGCCGGGTGTTACGACCTGGTCCTGGATCCGCTCCGGTACCGGATCTGGAACACCATTGGCGAGCGCGTGACGCGCCAGATTTACTGGCGCCGTCACCACCAGCCGTTCTACTAAACCGCACACACGAAGGGACCTCTCGGGGTGGACACCGTGGATAACGACGACGACCGCCACAAGCCTGCCTCGAATCCGGAGCCTGTGGCCGGTCCGATTCCGGTCATCAAGGTGCCGGAAGCCACCGCCAGGAAAGCCAAGTCCCGTCCCGTGGCAGCACCGGCCGCCCGCCGGGAACCGCCGGTGGAGACGGCTTCGCTTTCCCTGCCCGGAACCGGCGGGCTGCGCAGCACCAAACCCAAGCCGCCGCCCGCCACCACCTCGGTAGTCCGGCTGGCTAAGGCCGCCGCGCGGAAAACCGTTCCTTCGCAGGGCGCCGGGTCATCGGGGCCGCGGCAGGGCACCGGGGCACCAGCGGCGCCGCGGCCGGGAGTGCCGGGCCGCCCGGGTAAACCCCGTGCCCGCAAAACTGCCCCACGCCAGCACAGCCAGAATGCGGCGCAGCGCGCGGATTCCTCCTCGGCTGCCGCGCGCAGGATGCTGCGCCGCCTCGTGCAGGGTGAAACTCCGCCGACCCAGGCCATGTCAATTGTCGAACGGCTGGCCGGCAGCCCGTATGCGAACCCGAGGGTCCGTTCCGGCGGGCCGGACGCCAGTGCCCGCAAAACACTGGACCTGGCGCTGAGCATGGCGGAAACCATGTTCCGCTACGGTGCCGGTGCGCTGGAGGTGGAGACAGCGATGATTGCTGTCACCGCGGCCTACGGCCTGGACAACATCGAAGTGGATATCACCAACCAGTCCGTCCTGCTCAACTATTCACCCAAGGATCAGACCCCCATTACCGTGATGCGGGTTGTGCGCTCCTGGACGAACAACTATGCCGGACTGGCCCTGGTCCACCGGCTTGTCACGGACATCGTGGACGGCAATGTGTCCCGCCCCGAGGCAGCGCAGCAGCTGAACGCCATCGTTCACCAGCCCAAACCCTTCCCTCGGTGGGCGGTGACGTTCTCCGCCGGATTGTTCGCCGCGGCCATCGTGGCCTTCATCGGCAGCGGTCCGCTGGGATCCGCCGTCGCATTCTTCAGCACCATCCTGGTCAGCCTGCTGCAGCGGTTGCTGGGGCGCTGGCGCGTGCCGGACTTCTTCACCACAGCCGCCAGCGGTTTTCTGGTCACGGCCTTGGCCATGCTGTTTTGGGCCCTGGACGCCACGGATTCACTGGACCTGAACATTGCCCCGGGCATCGTGGTGGCCGGTGGAATTCTGCTGCTGCTGCCAACCGGCCGGCTCGTTTCGGCGGTCCAGGATGCGATCAACGGCTTCCCGGTCACGGCAGCGGGCCGGTTCCTGTCCGCTTTCCTGACCTTTGCCGCGATCGTTGCGGGCATCGCCGTCGCGCTGGTGATGGGTGCACTGGTGGGTATGCCCCGCTTGGAAGTTACCGAAGTTGCGTCTTCCCAGTACCCCTTTGCGGTGACCGTGCTGATCCTGGCCGTGGCTCTGGCGACGATCAGTATCACCGAACAGTCGCCGATGAACCTGATCCTGCCCACGGTGCTGATTGGTGTGGGCGGGTTCCTGGTTGGGAGCCTGTCCGAGGCAGTTGGGGTGGGGCCGCGGCTGACTCCGGCGGTTGCGGCCATCGCCATTGGTATGGCCGCACGCATCGTAGCCCTGCGGATGGGCGCACCTCAGCTGGTGATTGCTGTGCCGGCCGTTCTTTTCCTGTTCCCCGGGCTGAGTATTTTCCGCTCCATGTACGGGTTGAGCATCGGGCTGGACGATGTTTCCGGCGGCGTCATCGGCCTCTTTAACGCGCTGACGGTGATCCTGGCGATTGCGGGCGGCGTGGTCTTCGGCGACAACCTGGCTCGTCCCCTCACCCGGAACCTGAACGGCAATGACCGGCGTAACCGCCGCCGCTGACGTCCCGGTCCGGGTTCGATGAGCTACAGGACCTTGCCGGCCGGAGTGCGCTTTTCGGCCTGGAATGCGTCTTCCGTTCGTCCTGCCGCCCAGTAACCGGACAGCGAGACCTGGCCGCGTTCGAGCTTATGCCGGGTGAAGAATATTTCCCGCAGGGATTTCATCGCCTCACGCTCGCCGTGTGCGAAGACCTGGACCTGGCCGGGGCGCCAGGCCAGCGCGCCCACGGCCTCCGTGAGGAGTGCACCCGGCGCAGCCTCTCCCCGGTGCACCCAGGTCACGGTCATGCCTGCGGGGGCAACCAGCGCCAGCTCGTCGGCCGGGCCGCCCACCTCGATCAGCACGTGCCCGGTGGCGGCTGCGTCGAGGGTTTCCAGGGCGGCTGCGGTAGCGGGAAGCGCGGACTCGTCCGCGGCGAAGAGATACCAGTCGGCGTCGGGGTCGGGGCTGAAAGCGCCGCCCGGGCCGCCGAACGTGATCAGCTCGCCGGGTTGTGCGGAGTCGGCCCACGGCCCGGCAATACCGTCCGCGCCGTGCACCACAAAGTCCATGGCCAGCTCGCGCTTCACGATATCAACCCAGCGAACCGTGTAAGTGCGGGAGACCGGCCAATTCTCGCGCTCGTTCTGTTCGCGGAGGGTTTCCAGGCTCACGGAGCCGTCCAGCGGCCTGCCATCGGGGCCAAACCAGATTTTGCAGTATGCATCGGTGCGTCCATTTGGCTCGAAGGTATCGAAGCCCTCGCCGCCGGCCACGATGCGGACCATATGCGGGGAAAGCTGCTCGCGGCGCAATACCTGCATGGTGTGGGCCGGGCGGGTGCGCCGCGCAGGGGCTTCGGCACGGATGGCAGGGACGTCAGGCATAGCGGATCTTCTCCTTGGGGGTTTGCCTCTACCGTACCCCGGGCAGCCGCCAGTCCACGGGGGCTGCGCCCTGGGCAAGTAACATCTCGTTGGTGCGGCTGAAGGGCCGGGAACCAAAGAATCCACGTGCCGCTGAGAGCGGGCTGGGATGTGCTGATTCAATCCGCGGTACACCGTCGAGCAGGGGAGCCAGGGCCTGTGCCTGGCGGCCCCAGAGGATGGCCACCAGGGGAGGGCGGGTGCCGTCGGGGAGCCGGCGTGCGGCCAGGGCGCGCACCGCCAGGTCCGTTATCTCCTCCCAGCCGCGGTTCCGGTGCGAGTTCGCCGCACCCGCCTCCACCGTCAGGGCACGGTTCAGGAGCAGGACCCCCTGGTCCGCCCACGCGCTGAGATCGCCGTGCGGCGCCGGGGGAAGAGCCAGGTCTGCAGCAAGCTCCTTGTAGATGTTGGCCAGGGAGCGCGGCAGCGGCCGCACTCCCGCCTCAACGGAGAAGGAAAGCCCGACGGCGTGGCCCGGTGTCGGGTACGGATCCTGCCCGGTAATCAGCACCTTGACCTCAGCCATCGGGCGTTGGAAGGCACGGAGGATGTTGCCCGGGGCGGGCAGGATGCGGCTTCCGGCCAGACGCTGCCGCTCCAGGCTGTCCCCCAGGGCATACAGCCGGGATGCCGCCGGCTCCAGCGCCTGGGCCCAATCAGCGGCCATCACCTCCGTCAGCGAGGTGCCGCTGACGAACGGAATGGCCGCGTCCGCGGACTCTGGCAGGCCCGGGCCTGGCTCCCCGCCGTGGTGTGCGGGGTGGGGGTCGTAGCTGAAGAGGGCCGGTTCATCGCTGCTGATCACCCTTCCAGTCTTGGCTATTTGCGCCGGGGATCCCAGCCGGCGCAAAGCCGGGCTAAATGACAAGCCTGTTATTCCGGTTTACGATTGCTGCAGGAAGCAGACTCTTTTCCCTGGACACCCCGCTATGCGGCTGTGCCCGGGGGACGGGACGGGAAACGGGGACAACGCAGTGGCAGGATCAGCCGAAGCCGGGGAATTTTCACTGGACGGTGCCGTCGATCCTGATAGTCCCCTGAGCGAACGTGAGCAGCAGATGCTCTCCCTGGAGCGTTCCTGGTGGAAGTACGCCGGCGCCAAGGAACAGGCGATCCGTGACCTGTTTGGACTTTCTGCGACCAGCTACTACCAGATCCTCAACGCTCTGATCGATACCGAGGAAGCACTCGCGCACGATCCGATGCTGGTAAAGCGGCTGCGTAGACTACGTACTACCCGCCAGCGTGCGAGGACCGCCCGCCGTATCGGTTCAGACGCCTAGGCCGAGCCACAGACCAAGGACAGCAAACACAACCATGAGCCAATATCCCAGGGACGAGTTCGACAAGGTCCCGGAGACCTCGACGCGGCAGGGTGTCCACCGTGAACGCCTTATCCCCGCCCGTTCCAGCGGCGTCGGACTGATCATTACCGTTGGTGTCCTTGCTCTGCTGGTAGGGCTCGCTGCTTATTTCGTGCTTCCGCGCCTGGGGATCGGCGAGGGAAATGCCAGCCCGGCCGCTTCTGAGACGCCGGCCGTGGAATCCAGCGAAGCCCCCGCAGACGCCCCGGAGGAGACACCCTCTCCCACGCCGTCGTCCTCCCCTTCTTCCTCCCCTTCTTCTTCACCTTCTTCCTCAGCTTCGGAGACTCCGTCAGAGACGCCTGAACCGTCCCCCTCGGCGCCGGTCGCTGATCGGTCGCAGCCGGTAGTCGTCTTCAATGCCAGCGGGATTTCCGGCCTTGGTGCCGGTATCTCGGCCAGAATCGGAGCCGACGGATGGACGACGGCTCTGGTGGGGAACTGGGCGGGAACTCCGCTGCAGACCTCAGTGATTTTCTACAACGGCGAGGCTCAGCGGGCGAACGCGGAGGAACTGTCCGCGCTCCTGGGGATTCCCACGCTGAGTGAGTCACCTGAGTTCTCGAACGTCACCGTGGTGGCGGGGCCGGGATTCCAGTAGCCGGAACGGCCGCTGCTGCCCCTAGATAAAATCTCCATAACTATCCTCCCGGCCCATGCTTGTTGGTCACGCGTGTGGCTAAAGTAAGGGCCAGCCTCCCGGAGACAGAGATCCGGCCACACCTCGGCCGGACTCGACCGGGCGGCTGTTCCGGTGGATCACAGGCCGCCGGAACGGAACCGAAAAGGGGAGAGAAGCATGGCGCAGGGGATCGTCAAATGGTTCAACGGGGAAAAGGGCTACGGATTCATCACCGTTGATGAGGCCCAGACCGACGTTTTTGTTCACTGGTCAGCGATCCAGTCCGCGGGATACCGCACCCTGGAAGAGGGGCAGCGGGTGGAATTTGAAATCGGTGAGGGGCAGAAGGGTCCGCAGGCCGAAGACGTCCGGACGGTGTAGTCCAACAGGCCAGTAACTGACAGTGCCGGCAGCCGGTATTCCGGCTGCCGGCACTGTCAGTGTCCGCAGGCTGTCCGCGGCGCTTATTCGCGCAGTGGGACACCGCGGGCATCGGTGCGGAATGTTTGTGCTCCGGCCAGGATCATGATCCCTTCCACGAACCCCCACATCGCGGAGAGCCCGAAGGTGAACCAGAAGGTGAGCACCGTGACCAGGATCTGCACCACGCCGATGGTGGTGTAACCGAGGTAGAACCGGTGGACGCCAAAGCTGCCGAGGAAGATTCCCAGCAGGCCGGCTGCCAGGCGGGACTTCGGCGGGTCCACTGCGTAGTAGTAACCGGGAGGGTACTGTCCCTGAGGCACCGGCTGATAGTAAGCGCGGTGCGGCTCCTGCGGGTTGGGGCCCGGCGCTCCATAGTCCCCGGGGGCCCGGCCATAGGGTGGTGGCGGTGGGGCAGGGTGTGGGCCAGGCGCGGACGGCGACGGGGACGCACCGGTGTTCTCGTCTCCTTCCGGAGAAGGAATCGGCGGCTGGTTCATGGACATGGTCCGGTCCTCACAGGGTCGGGGAATGCCTGCCGGCTTTGCGGCGCCGGGCGGGCGGCTGAGAGCTGCTGCAGAACCAATCTACGCCGCCCCGCCGTCAATCGGGTGAGGCGCCTGGCAGAATGCCGGCGCGTGTTTGCTGCGGCAGGGGAATAACACTGAAACCCCGGTCACAAGCCACCGTGACTGCTTGCACTCAAAGGGCGGGAGTGCTAATTATTGACTTAGCACTCTTACGGGTTGACTGCTAAGTCGCCGGTGTTGAGTGAACCAGCAAGCCACTGGGGTGAGGGGCCGGGACGCACGTAAAGAGATCGTGCGCGTGGCTCCGTCCGTCGCGGGCATCTCAGCCAGGAATGCAACATCCAAGCATGACTGTTCCGGAAGGACGATAGCCGTTATGGCCAAGATCATTGCATTTGACGAAGAGGCACGCCGCGGCCTCGAGCGGGGCCTGAACACCCTCGCCGACGCCGTCAAGGTCACCCTCGGCCCGCGTGGCCGCAACGTCGTACTCGAAAAGAAGTGGGGTGCCCCCACGATCACCAATGACGGCGTTTCCATCGCCAAGGAGATCGAGCTGGACGATCCCTACGAGAAGATCGGCGCCGAGCTGGTCAAGGAAGTTGCCAAGAAGACGGACGACGTCGCAGGCGACGGCACCACCACGGCAACGGTTCTCGCTCAGGCCCTCGTGAAGGAAGGCCTGCGCAACGTTGCTGCCGGCGCCGATCCCCTGGGCCTCAAGCGCGGCATCGAGAAGGCTGTTGAAGCCGTCACCGCCGAGCTGCTGAACTCCGCCAAGGAAATCGAAACCAAGGAGCAGATCGCTGCCACGGCTTCCATCTCCGCCGGTGACCAGCAGATCGGCGACCTGATCGCCGAGGCGCTGGACAAGGTTGGCAAGGAAGGCGTCATCACGGTCGAGGAGTCCAACACCTTCGGCCTGGAGCTCGAGCTCACCGAAGGCATGCGCTTCGACAAGGGCTACATCTCCGGCTACTTCGTCACCGACGCTGAGCGCCAGGAAGCTGTCCTCGAGGACCCGTACATCCTGATCGTCAATTCCAAGATCTCCAACGTCAAGGACCTCGTTGCCGTCCTCGAAAAGGTCATGCAGTCCGGCAAGCCGCTGCTGATCATCGCCGAAGACGTTGAGGGCGAAGCCCTGGCAACCCTGGTTGTCAACAAGATCCGCGGCACCTTCAAGTCCGTTGCCGTCAAGGCTCCGGGCTTCGGCGACCGCCGCAAGGCACAGCTGGCGGACATCGCCATCCTCACCGGTGGCCAGGTCATTGCCGAGGAAGTTGGCCTCAAGCTCGAGAACGCCACGCTGGACCTGCTGGGCAAGGCACGCAAGGTTGTTGTCACCAAGGACGAAACCACCATCGTTGAGGGTGCCGGCGACGCCGACGAAATCGCGGGCCGCGTCAACCAGATCCGTGCCGAGATCGAGAACTCCGATTCCGATTACGACCGCGAGAAGCTGCAGGAACGCCTGGCCAAGCTGGCCGGCGGCGTTGCAGTCATCAAGGCCGGTGCCGCAACCGAGGTTGAGCTCAAGGAACGCAAGCACCGCATCGAAGATGCTGTGCGCAACGCCAAGGCAGCAGTCGAAGAAGGCATCGTTGCCGGCGGCGGCGTAGCACTGATCCAGGCTGGCCAGAAGGCATTCGCCAACCTCAAGCTCGAGGGCGACGAAGCAACCGGCGCTAACATCGTCAAGGTCGCCATCGACGCTCCGCTGAAGCAGATCGCGTTCAACGCCGGTCTGGAGCCGGGCGTCGTGGCCGACAAGGTCCGCGGCCTGTCCGAAGGCTTCGGCCTGAACGCTGCCACCGGCGAGTACGAAGACCTGCTGGCAGCCGGCGTCAACGACCCGGTCAAGGTGACCCGCTCTGCACTGCAGAACGCGGCTTCCATCGCCGGTCTGTTCCTGACCACCGAAGCAGTTGTTGCCGATAAGCCTGAGAAGGCTGCTCCGGCAATGGGCGGCGGGGACGACATGGGCGGCATGGGCGGTATGGGCGGCTTCTAGTCCCCATCCCACCGGCCAGAGCCGGTAAGCGCCACAAACGCTGAGAGGGCGCGGTACCCAACCGGGTGCCGCGCCCTTCTTTTGTCCTGGCTAGCCTCTCTGCGGTCCGTCCAGCGCCGCTCAGCGCATAAACAGTGCGGTGTTGGCAGCTTCTGTGTCTGCGTACTGGGCCGAGGCGTAGGCCAGCGCCTGGTTGATGCTGGCCAGGGACTCCTCCACCCGCGCCTGGGTGGCGCGCCAGTCTGCGATCAGCAGCTGGAAGTTTGCCGACGCCTGCCCCTGCCAGGACTCGCCCAGGGACTGAAGCCCGGCCTGCATAGTGTTGACGTCCGTCTGCAAACGGTCGATGGTGCCGCGCACCTCGGCACTCTTGGCAGCCAGGATGTCACTGTCTACGAAAAAACCCGCCATGGAACCCCTCCAGTCCTTATGGCCCGCCGGGTGCGGTCCTGGGCCAGATCCTAGGCAGGAGTACCGGGCTGTCCGCGGGTGAACCGGGGCGCTGTGGACAAGCCGCCTGCACCGGAAATCCCAGAGCACAGTGTGGAGGAGCAGCTGCTCCCGATTCAGCCTCAGGCGCCGGCAGCTGCGGGGCTACGGCTGCCGCCGGTCATCCTCCGGCCCGCGGCTGTTCTCCGGGGTGCCGGGCTCCTGGTCGCGGGAGGCGCGTGCCTCCACCTCGAGGCTGCCGTCCTCAGCCCTGGGTGCACCGTCCTTCCGGCTGCCCGCCGGTGCCCCGGAGGCGCCGCCGTCGTCCTCATGGTCCGGCATGCTTTCGGGCTGCTGATAGGGGAGCCGGATGGACATGGTGGCGCCGCCGCCTTCCGTCTCTGTCAGCCGCACGGTGCCGTCGTGCTGGGCCACCAGGGCCGCGACGATGGCCAAACCAAGCCCGGTGCCGCCGGTTTCCCGGTACCGCGAGGAGTCGGCCCGGTAAAACCGCTCGAAAACCCGCGCTGCGTCCTCCTCGGAAATACCCGGCCCGTGGTCGCGCACTTCCAGTACAGCGTCCATGCGGTCATGGATCACCGGTGCCACCCCGACAGCCACCTCAATGGGGGAGCCCGCGGGGGTGTAGCGCAGCGCGTTGGTCATCAGGTTCGCCACCACCTGCCGCAGCCGTGCTTCATCGCCCATGGTGGGTGCGCTCCGGGGAGAGCTGCCGCCCAGCCCCACCACCTTGATCTCCCGGTCCGGCGCACTGGCCCGGGCGTCGAGGGCGGCGTCGTTGCCCAGGATCATCAGGTCCACGGGGCGGTATTCCAGCGGACGCTGCTCATCCACACGGGCCAGGGTCAGCAGGTCCTCGACAAGCTGGCCCATGCGCTTCGCTTCGCTTTCGATGCGTCCCATCGCCGCGCCGATGTCCTCGGGTTTCTGCAGCGCTCCGTGCCGGTACAGCTCGGAGAAGCCCCGGATCGTGACCAGCGGAGTCCGGAGTTCATGCGAGGCATCCTGAACGAACCGGCGCATCTTCTGTTCGGATTGGGTGCGCGCGGCGAAGGCCGTTTCGATGTGGGCCAGCATGGCGTTCAGGGAGCGTGAGAGCCGGCCGATCTCAGTGGCGGGGTTGCCGACTTCGACGCGGCGGGAGAGGTCACCGGCGGCGATGGCGGCGGCGGTTTTCTCAACCTGGCTGAGCGGGCGGAACTGGCGGGTAACGGCCCAGTAAGCGATCCCTGTGGCGCCCAGCGTTCCCAGCAGCCCGACGGAGAACACGAGCGAGGCGGCCTCGTCAACGGTCTCCGCCACGGAGTCCAGCTGGACGGCGACGGCGACCGAGCCCGGGAAGTTGGCGATCGGAAAGACCTGGACCCGCCAGCCCTTGCTGCCGGGCGCAGTGCCCGGGACGTCGAAGCCGCGTCCGGCAATCTCGCTGACGGTTTCCGAGTTGAGGTTGCCGAGCACCGGGGTGTCGAAGTTGTCTTCCGAATGGGTCTCCGGCCCGTGTTCGCCGTCGTCATTGAGGTAGAGACCGTAAAACCGGAAGAGCGACGTATCCACAGCCGGCCCGCCGGAAATGAGGTAGCGGGAGATTGCGGTGGCGTTGTCCTGGATATCGGCGTCCAGCCGGCTGACCAGGATCTGCCGCAGCACATAAATGGTCGCGAGGCCGGTGATGGTCACAGTAACCACCATCAGCACTGCCATGATGGCCACCAGCTGCGATCGCAGTGAGGCCGATTTCCAGCGCCGGGTCAACGTTTAGCGCTTCTCCGTGGTGCGCAGCAGATAGCCAACTCCGCGTTTGGTCTGGATCAGCGCCGGAGCGTCCGGGCTGCGGTCGATCTTGCGGCGCAGGTAGGAGATGTAGGACTCCACAATCGAAGCATCGCCGTTGAAGTCGTACTCCCAGACGTGGTCCAGGATCTGCGCCTTCGAGAGCACCCGGTTGGGGTTCAGCATCAGGTAACGCAGCAGCTTGAACTCGGTGGGGGAGAGATCGATGGTGACGCCGCCGCGGCGCACTTCATGGGCGTCGTCGTCGAGCTCCAGGTCTTCCACCCGGATGACGGCGTCGTCGTCGTCGAGGGGCTGGGTACGCCGGAGCACGGCCCGGATCCGGGCCACGACCTCGTCCAGGCTGAAGGGCTTTGTGACGTAATCGTCGCCGCCGACCGTGAGTCCGGTGACCTTGTCCTCAGTGTCGTCCCGTGCGGTAAGGAACACCACGGGGAAGTGCCGGCCGGCAGCCCTGAGCCGGCGGGTCAGGGTAAAGCCGTCCATGTCCGGGAGCATAACGTCGAGGACAGCCAGGTCGGGACTGTGCTCGTCCACCGCTGCCAAGGCCTCCCGGCCGTTCCCGGCGGCTACGACGTCGAAGCCTGCGAAACGCAGCGACGTGGAAAGCAGCTCGCGGATGTTGGGTTCGTCGTCGACGACGAGGAGCCTGGCTTCGGGGGCAGACGATTTGTTCACCCGCCTAGTTTCTTACATTTAGCTGGACGTTGTCTGTAGGCCGGCAGAAAGAGAGCTGGAAATACCCAAGGTGGCCGCTGAAGCTGCCGCGGCGCCGGAGGGCGCTCCTGCGCCGGGTTAGACCGGCTTGCCGATATCCGCGGCGTCCTGGATGGAATACGCGTAACCCTGCTCCGCCAGGAACCGCTGCCGCTTGGCCGCGAAGTCCTGGTCCAGGGTGTCGCGTGCGACGACGGTGTAGAAGTGCGCGGCCCGGCCGTCGGCCTTGGGCCGCAGCAGGCGCCCCAGCCGCTGCGCTTCCTCCTGGCGCGAACCGAAGGAGCCGGACACCTGGATGGCCACGGAGGCTTCGGGTAAGTCGATGGAGAAGTTCGCGACCTTGGACACCACCAGGGTCTTCAGCTCACCCTTACGGAACAGGTCGAACAGCCGCTGGCGTTCCTTCACCGGCGTCTCGCCCTTGATCACCGGGGCATTGAGGCGTTCGGCGAGCTCATCGAGCTGGTCGATGTACTGCCCGATCACCAGGATCTGGTCTCCCTCATGGCGGTGGACCAGCTGCTCAACCACCTTTGACTTGGTTTCCGACGTCGAGCACAGCCGGTACTTGTCGCCGTCCTCCGCCATCGCGTAGGCGACCCGCTCGTCCCGGGGCAGGTCCACCCGGACCTCGATGCAGTCGGCGGGCGCAATGTAGCCCTGCGCCTCGATGTCTTTCCACGGCGCGTCGTAGCGCTTGGGACCGATGAGGGAGAAGACCTCGCCCTCGCGTCCGTCCTCGCGCACCAGGGTGGCGGTCAGGCCGAGCCGGCGGCGGGCCTGCAGGTCAGCGGTCATCCGGAAAATGGGTGCCGGGAGCAGGTGGACCTCGTCATAGATGATCAGGCCCCAGTCGTTGGCGTCCAGGAGTTCCAGGTGGGGATAGAGTCCGCCGCGCTTGAGCGTCAGCACCTGGTAGGTGGCGATCGTGACCGGACGGACTTCCTTCACCGCCCCGGAGTATTCGCCGATCTCGTCCTCGGTCAGGGACGTGCGCTTGAGCAGTTCGTCCTTCCACTGCCGGGCGGAGACGGTGTTGGTCACCAGGATCAGGGTGGTGGTGGAGCTGGTCGCCATGGCGGCCGCCCCAACCAGGGTTTTTCCCGCGCCACAGGGCAGGACGACGACGCCGGAGCCGCCGGCCCAGAAATTCTCCGTGGCCAGCTTCTGGTACGGGCGCAGCGCCCAGCCGTCCTCGTTGAGCAGGATGGGGTGGGGAGTGCCGTCCACATACCCGGCGAAGTCCTCAGCGGGCCAGCCAAGCTTGAGCAGCAGCTGCTTCAGCTGACCGCGCATGGCCGACTGCACCACCACGGTTTCACCGTCAATCCGCGGCCCAAGCAGGGGCTGGATCTTCTTGGCGTGCAGCACTTCCTCGAGCACCGGGTAGTCGTTGGTCCGCAGGACCAGACCGTGCTGCGGGTCCTTCTCCAGCCGCAGCCGGCCGTACCGGGACATCGTTTCCTCGATGTCGATCAGCAGCGAGTGCGGCACCGGGAAGCGGGAATAGGTGAGCAGTGTGTTCAGCACCTGCTCGGCGTCCAACCCGGCCGCCCGGGCGTTCCACAGGCCCAGCGGAGTCAGCCGGTAGCTGTGGATGTGCTCGGGGGCCCGTTCCAGCTCAGCAAACGCCGCAATCGCGTGGCGCGCTTCGGTGGCCTGTGCATGATCCACTTCCAGCAGGATGGTCTTATCACTCTGGACAATCAAAGGTCCGTCAACCATGTGCCGGGCTGCCCTCCACTATTTCCACGTCCATAATCCGATGTATCGACACTACGCGCTCAACGTCGCGGCGTGGATCAAAGACCCGTACCCGGCCTTCTCCCACTGACAGAGGAACAAAAATCTCCTGCCGCTCATTCCCCTGGCTGTCCACCACGCCCATGCGGACCGAGCTTTTAATCCGGATGGCCGTGCGGAGGGTTTCCAGGCTGACCAGCGGCATTGACTCATCGTGCTTCTGGGCGCCGGCAGGTCCGCGGCCGCGCAGGGCGGCTATCTGAGCATCGAGGTCGGTGTCGCTCAGTTCCCACTGATTCACCCGGACCCGGGACGACGACGACGCGGGCACAGGCGGGCGGGCATGGGAACCGTTGGCTTCCCGGGCCCGGCCTTCCATCACCGGAGCGTAGCCAAGATCCCGGATGGCGAGTGCCAGTTCCTGGGGAGTAGCTGCCGAGGAAATGACGGTCGGCGCAAGCCGGGTCAGCCCGAGCGAGGCGGAGCGCGGATCAGCCATCAGGGCGTTCAGTCCGGCTTCGTCATCGCTGCGCAGGTAGCTCCAGGCCGCCCCGATGCGCAGGCGTCCGTGCCGGGCGGCGGTGTCCTCCACCAGGTACCGCAGGGGCTGGGGGATTTCGGTGGCCGAATAGTGTGCCAGGAACTCCAGGATGGACGCCGCATCCATCTCCGCGTCCAGGGCCCGCCGGATGGAATCGGCGGAGAACCGGTAGATTGCCGCGGGTCCCTGGCCTTCGGGGGTCGACATCAGGGCCAGCTGGCGGGCCACGGACGGTTCCAGGTAGCCGGGAGCAACGGCGGTGAGGTCAGCCTGCAGCAGGAAGGAGCTCAGCGGCTCGGGCAGAGCCTCGCGCAGCCGGCTGGCCGCTTGTTCAAAATCGGACGCGGCAACGGCCGCACCGAGTTCGGTGAGGGCGCCGGAACCGATCAGGCCCAGCTGGGCCGCTTCTTTCAGGATCCCGGGTACCAGACGGGCGAAGCGCCGCTGCAGGCGCGGCTGGTGCCAGGTGAGAGCGCTGAGCAGATCCTCGACGTCGAAGGCGCCGGAATGCGATTCGTGGCCTTCGCCGTCCGCGGAGAGGGCCGCGAGCATTTCCAGTGTTCGACGCCGGACCAGGGGAGCGTCCGGGCGGGAGAGCTCCCCGGCGAGGGCATTCAGCGATCCGCCGCCGGGCAGCGGGCCACCCACCAGGGACGGTGCCCGTTCCGCTTCCAGCCAGGACTCCACCAGGCGGCGCCACTGCACCTCGCGGTCCAGTGTCAGCCAGTCATTCTCCGCGGTTCCCCAGCGGGCGGTGGCGGCGTCGAGAACCAGGAGCCCGGAGAGCGCCGCCAGTTCCAGCAGCCAGGCGGTGGCCCCGATATCCAGCCGCAGCGCTTCGGAGACCCGGCGGACTTCCCGAACCCCGACTCCGCCTGAACGCAGGGTGCCAACGGGTGCCGTACTGGTCAGGGAGAGCAGCTCGGTGAGCAGGCGCAGGGTCTCAGCCACCGCTCCGAAGGCAGCATTGTCCCGCAGCGTGTGCGGCACGGGCCGGGGCTCCGGAGCCACGGGTTCCAGCTGGAAATCCGAGACGATGACGTGGCCGCGGGAAGCCTGTCCCACGGGCCGGGGGAGCTCCACATGCAGGGCATCGAGCGGAACCAGCAGACCGTGTGCCACGAGCCATTCCACCGGTGTAGGGGAGGGATTGTCGAGGACCGCCCGGCTGATGGCGGCCTTCTTGGGAATCGTTCCGACCGGCGAGTATTTGAAGCGCCGGAGCAGTTCACCGGTCTGCGGCGGGGCATCAGCCATGAGTGCCTCCCAGCCGGCCGGGTCTGAGACCAGATGGTGCAGCGAGTGGGCGGCGGTTGCCGGGGTATCGGCCTTCTCCAGGGGAAGCCCGCGCTCGCGCAGTCCCTCGACGATCCCCACCAGGCGCTGGCCGAACTCGGGCTGCTGGGCAGCCAGGGTGGAATAGGGCCGTCCGAGTCCGGCCGGATAGGCGCCCAGCGCATCCCCCAGAACGGAGACGGGCAGGTAGAAACGGCGTCCGGCATCGGCTTTGGGGGCGCCCGGGTGCGGCGTGGCGCGGCGGAGGAGGGCGAGGCTGTGCAGGTAGCTCAGGATCGAATCCAGGGCCTTGATGGTGGAACCGGCAATCGAGGCTTTGAGCCAGGACGCGGTGGTGCTCAGGTGGGAATCTTCATTGGTGGTCAGATCCAGTGCTTCCAGCACCTGCAGCTGAGGAGCGGTGAGCTTTTCCAGGGCGCGCTGTACGCTGATGCGCGTTGAAGCGCGGGCCGCCAGGGCCTGGAAATCCGGGACCGGGGGAAGTGCCAGGTCCGGCCGGGCGGTGAGGAGCTCACGCAGTTGTTCGTCACTGCGCGCTGCAAGGTCTTCTGCCAAGGCTCGGATCGCGGACATCGTCCAATACGTTACCCGAGTAGGGCCAAAAACAAACGGGTTAGCCGCGCCGCCGGTGCACGATTGAGCCAATTACCAGCCCGGCCATCAGGAGAAACGCGGCCGGCAGTGCGTAGAAGGCTCCGGCAGCGAAACCGGGCCAGATCTCCGCCCCTCCCAGCGCCTGCAGCAGAAGCAGTCCCAGGCTGGCGACGCCGGCGACGGCCAGCACGGCGGCCAGCACGGTCAAGATCCGCCGAACCGCCGAACGGCGGGACCGGGGCACGGCGCCTGGTCCCGGCGCAGTGCTTCCGAACGCGGAATTGGCTGTTTGTCCGGGGGTTTTACCGGTCTCGGGCAGGCGGGGCTCCATGGGCTTAAACGCTAGCAGCTAAAAATTCACGCTCACAAAGCTGCGGCCGGGGGAAGGCTTGGGGGCAGGGGATATTCTAAAGGGAACAGACTTCACCGTAGTATCTCTCTAGGTGTCCGGCCGCTGCCGGCGGATGCAGTATGGCGAGCAGTAACATACGTGCGCGTGAGCGCGCCGTACCCATTAACGAAGAACTTCAGACAAGAACGAGGTAAGCGAAGTGCCCATCGGCAAGGTCAAGTGGTTCGACACTGGTAAGGGATTTGGATTCCTGGCCACTGACGACGGCCAGGAAGTATTCCTGCATGCCTCAGCGCTTCCCTCCGGTGTGACCGAGGTGAAGCCCGGAACACGCATGGAGTTTGGTGTCGCAGACGGGCGCCGCGGCCCGCAGGCGCTGTCCGCCCGGATACTGGAGGCTCCGCCGTCGGTGGTCAAGGCTACGCGCAAACCTGCGGATGACATGGCTGTGATCACCGAAGACCTGATCAAGCTGCTCGATGGCATCTCCAATGGCCTGCGCCGTGGCAGGTACCCGGAGAAGAAGCACGCCGCCAAGGTCGCGGCGGTGCTGCGGGCCGTAGCCGACGACCTCGACGCCTAGAGGTAGAGCCTCCGAGTGAACAACGACACGACTGCTCCCACAGAAGAGCCCAAAAAGGCAACGGCCAGGAAAGCCCCGCGGCGCCCGTCCAAGCCGGATGCCGTGCTGGCTGCTGCGCTGGAAACGGCACGGGCTGGATTGCTTGAGGTGGTTCCCGAGGAACAGATCGGCGACTACATCGGCGTAGTTCCTGAGGCGGACCGGCTGGTAACGCACCGGTTCGCGGCCAATCGTCCCGGCTACCGCGGCTGGCAGTGGTTTGCCACCCTGGCCCGCGTTCCCCGCGGAAAAACCGCCACGGTTTGTGAAGTCGGGCTCCTGCCCTCGGAAGACTCGATCCTGGCGCCGGAATGGGTGCCCTGGTCCGAGCGGATCAGGCCCGAAGACGTGGCCGCCGAGGCGGCGGAAGCTGCCGCGGCCCAGGCCACTGCTGACGCAGCCGTCGAATCAGGCGCGGAACCCGAAGACACCGAAGCAGAACAGGACGCCGCTCCCAAGACTGCGGCAATGGAGGACGAATAACCGGTGAGTGTTTGGAACGCGGTTCATGATCCCGATAGGGAGGAGTGAACCCGGATGTTCCGTTCGCTTCGCATTTTCAACTACCGCATCTGGTTCCTGGGAGCGCTTGTCTCCAATATCGGCACCTGGATGCAGCGCACCGCCCAGGACTGGCTGGTTTATGACATCCTGACCCACCAGGATGCAGCAGCCATGGGGATTGTTATGGCGCTCCAGCTCGGTCCCCAGCTGCTGCTGGCCCCCTGGGCCGGCCTGATAGCGGATACGTATGACCGCCGCAAGGTCCTCCTCACCACCCAGGTGGCAATGGCTGCCCTGGGTGCGGGGCTGGGCCTGCTGGTGCTGTCCGGCCACGCGCATCTCTGGCATGTCTATGCGTTTGCCCTGGCCCTCGGCATTGTGTCAGCCATCGATGCGCCGGCACGGCAGAGCTTCGTTTCCGAAGTGGTCAGCGAAGAAAACCTGCCCAACGCCGTCGCGCTTAACAGTGCCTCCTTCAACGGTGCCCGGATGATCGGTCCGGCTGTCGCCGGTCTGCTGACCGTGGCAGTTGGTCCGGGATGGGTCTTCCTGATTAATACGGTGACGTTCGCGGCCATGATCCTGGCTCTGCTGAAGATGCGGTCCGGAGAGCTCCGCATCCTGCCGAAGGCTCCGGCCGGGAAGGGACGGATCCGCGCCGGACTGAAGTACGTGCGCTACCGGCCGGACCTGATCATGGTGCTGGTGGCCATCTTCATCGTGGGTACCTTCGGGTTGAACTTCGCCGTCTATATCGCGGCCATGGCCCGGACCGAGTTCGGCCAGGACGCCGGGATCTTTGGCCTGCTGAACTCGATCATGGCCATCGGTTCGGTGACCGGAGCCCTGCTCTCCGCCCGCAGGGACAAACCAAGGCTCCGGTTCATCTTCGGGGCAGCGGGCGCCTTCGGTCTTTCCTGCGCCGTGGCCGCGGCGTCACCCACACTGTGGATTTTTGCGCTCTCCCTGATCCCCACCGGGCTGTTTGCGCTCACCCTGATGACCAGTGCCAACGCGTACGTGCAGACGACGACGGCGCCGGTGATGCGCGGGCGGGTCATGGCGCTTTACTTCGCCATCTTTATGGGCGGCACCCCGCTGGGCGCTCCAATCGTCGGCTGGGTATCGAATGCCTTCGGACCCCGCTGGAGCCTGGGCGTCGCCGCGGCTTCCGGACTGATCACCGCCGTCATCGGCCTGGTCTGGGCCTGGCGGTCCCACCACCTGCGGCTGCACTATGACCGCACGGTCCGCCGCCGTCTGGTAGTAACGAGCCGGGAAACAGAACAGGACCCCAAGGCACCGTAGCGCCCGGGGTCCTGTCCGCGGATCGGACCGGGAGTCAGCTCACTCCGGTCCGGTCCGGCAGGATGCTACGAATGCTCGATCACGTAGTCGATGCAGTTCAGCAGGGCACTGACATCGTCCGGCTCGATTGCCACGAAGGTGGCGATGCGCAGCTGGTTGCGGCCGAGCTTGCGGTACGGCTCAACGTCCACAACGCCGTTGGCGCGCAGGGTCTTCGCGATTGCTGCAGCGTCAATCGACTCATCAAAATCAATGGTGGCGATGACGTTGGACCGGTCTTCCGGCCGGGTAACGAAAGGCGCCGCAACGGAAGAGGCCTCTGCCCAGGAGTAGATCCGGCTGGCGGAGTCCGCCGTGCGTCCGGCCGCAAAGGACAGGCCGCCGTTCGCGTTGAGCCACTGGACCTGGTCGTTCAGGGTCACCAGGGTGGCCAGGGCCGGCGTGTTGTACGTCTGGTTAAGGCGTGAATTGTCGATCGCCGTCTGCAGGTTCAGGAAATCCGGAATCCAGCGGCCGGACGCATTGATCCGGGCAGCCCGCTCAATCGCTGCGGGGGAGAACATGCCAAGCCACAGGCCGCCGTCGGAGGCAAAGTTCTTCTGCGGGGCGAAGTAGTAGACGTCCGACTCGGCAAGGTCGACGTCGAGGCCGCCTGCGGCGGAGGTGGCATCAATCAGGACCAGGGAACCTTCATCGGCGCCGGCAACCCGGCGCACGGGGGCGGCAACACCCGTGGAGGTTTCGTTCTGCGGCCAGGCGTAGACGTCCACGCCGGCTTCTGCGCGGGCCTCGGGGCGGGTGCCCGGCTCTGCCTTGATGATGCTTGAATCTGCCAGGAATGGTGCCTTGTTGGTGGCGGCTGCAAACTTGGAGCCGAACTCACCGAAGGAAAGGTGCTGGGCCTTGTTCTCCACCAGGCCGAAGGAAGCGATGTCCCAGAACGCCGTCGAACCGCCCACGCCGAGGACTACCTCGTAGCCTTCGGGAGCGGAGAACAGGCCGGACAGCCCTTCGCGGATGGAGCCGACCAGGTTCCGGACCGGTGCCTGGCGGTGGGAGGTGCCCAGGAGCTTGGCGCCGGCTGCGGACAGCGCCTCGATCTGCTGGGGACGTACCTTGGAAGGACCAGCACCGAAACGCCCGTCCTGGGGAAGAAGTTCTGCGGGGATCGTAAGCGTGGCGGTTTCGCCCATTATTGTTTGCTCCAAGCGGATTGGCAGGGTGCTGTAGATACTCCTCTATTCTGCACCTCCGGTCCCTGCCGCAGGTATTTGTGAACGGGAGTTGGCAACGGGCAGCGAAAGTGGATAATTGCCCCCGAATTGGCGCCATGGGCTAACGTGGAAGCGAACCTGCGGCGCAGTCTGCGCCGCAGTGGTTTTCAACCCAATCTTCCGCACGAATTCTAGGAGCGGCTGGTCATGACGGACCTCATCGACACAACTGAGATGTATCTTCGAACCATCCTTGAGCTCGAAGAGGAGAACATCGTGGCCCTCCGCGCGCGGATCGCAGAGCGTCTGCGGCATTCCGGCCCGACGGTCTCGCAGACCATCGGACGGATGGAGCGTGACGGGCTGGTTGTTGTGTCAGGGACCCGGCAGCTGGAACTGACCGAACTTGGCCGGCGCCGCGCCACCGAGGTTATGCGTAAACACCGTCTCGCCGAGCGGCTGCTGGCGGACGTGATCGGGCTGGACTGGGCGTACGTCCACGATGAGGCGTGCCGCTGGGAGCATGTGATGAGTGAACGCGTTGAACGCCGGCTCTATGACCTGCTCGGCCAGCCCACGGAGTCCCCGTACGGCAATCCCATCCCGGGCCTGGAGGCACTGGGCGGAATCACCGCCCTGGCCCCTGCGGACGGCTACCGGGACCTGGTCTCCGCCGTCAGCGCAGCCGCTCCCGGCACGCCGATGAACCTGCTGCGGCTGGCAGAACCCATCCAGGTGGACCCGGAGCTGCTGGCGCAGCTGGATGAGGCCGGGCTGCGCCCCGGCGCCTCCATTACCGCGGAGGTGGTCGGCGGGTACATCTCCGTCCGTGTGCCCGGCATTGAAGGCGCTTTGGAGCTCCCCACCGAAGTGGCCGCGCACGTTTTCGTCACCAGCCAGGCGTAGCCGGTCCGGTTCCGGAACCGCACGGTTTCCCGGTGGTTATGGCGGGCGCTGCCGGCCAGCTGTCCGGGGACTGGGTAACGGAATGGTATCTTTTGGGATTTTTCCCCTATAGTGACTTCTGACTACAGCAACAACACCGTTCACCGGTCCGACAGCCGAACCCTGCCACTGGACCGCAGGTGTAACCGTTCGCAGGCAGGGGCGGAGGACCCATCAACCGGCAGTGCCAGCACTGTCTTGGGGTGAAGCCTCCGAGCAGCACAGGAATTCCGCACAGCGGTACTCCCGCGCGTCGTGGGCCGAGTTCTCTACTCGAATCCGACAGCTAACTTCGCAGGCTTTGTAGAGAGGGAACCACTTGTCGAAGCACGTTGCTTCGGGCAGGCGCAGGGCCGAAACCACGGCCGCTCCAGTGCGCCCACGTGCCGCCGCCGGGACCACCGGCCGGCGACGCGCGGAACCTGTCCGCCGCCCGCTGGGGGGATCTGCCCAGAAATTTGCCATCACGGCCGCCGCCTCCGGGCTGGTGCTGACCGTTGCCCTGCCGACGACGGCAGCAGCCGTCGATCCGCTGCCGGCGCCGGAAGCCACTGCGGCTCCCGCCCCGGTTTCCGCCGATCCCAACGCCACACTGGAGTTCGACCGGGCGGCGCTGACCAGCAAGTTTGATCCGGATGCGAAGCTGCAGGGACTCAGCGTGGCCGGCTCGGATGTCATCCCGGCAGCTGCCAAAGGCACGCTCGCGACTCCGCTGGACTCCGAGCTGGTGCAGACCTCAGCCTTCGGTTACCGGGTCAGCCCCATCACCGGCGCGGCGGGAGAGCTGCATACCGGCCAGGACTTTGCGGCAGCCTGCGGCACTGAGGTGTCCGCCGCCGCGGCAGGCAAGGTTAAGTCCGCCGGATGGCACGCCTACGGCGGTGGAAACCGGGTAGTCGTGGACCACGGCAACGGGGTGGAAACCACGTACAACCACCTCTCAGCGATCAGTGTCTCTGTGGGGGATGAAGTCCAGCGCGGTGACCTGGTGGGAGCCAGCGGCACCACGGGCGCCTCGACGGGCTGCCACCTGCATTTTGAGGTACTCGTAAACGGCACTCCTGTCGACCCTCTCGGCTGGCTGTGACCGCTCCAATATCTTTTCGTGACCTGAGCGTGACATTTCCTTGATGTTGTTATATTCTCGTCACCGTGCCTGATCGGCCTAAAGGTCAAGCACTCTCAAGCGGATCGCCGAGCTCTGCCACCGTTTGAGATCCGTTCGCAAAATCGCATGGCAGAGGCGGGGGAACCAATTTCGGGTTTCGAAAGAAGCCCTAGGGGTTAAGTTGCCGGACTTCGCAGTCCGGCGGCCGGGTGACTCCCATCCGAATCCGACAGCTCACCTCGTAGGCATTGGGAGAGGCAAAAACTGTGTCATCAATCAAATCTGGCCGCCGTCGCGCTGCCACCGCTCCGACCAGCACGCTTACGGCCCTTTCCAAGGCTGTAACCGCCAACGCAGGAACCGTCGGCCGCCAGGCCGCCGTCGTCGTCGCAGCTTCCGGCCTTGTTCTGGCCGCTGGTATGCCGGCCCAGGCCGCTCCGGTTTCGACCGACCGCCAGGCACTTGAAGCAACCCCCCTTAACGTTGTGACCTCCAACGGGACCGTAACGGTCTCCGAGCAGGCACCCTTCGATCTTCCGGTTGCCCCGCTTGCGGGCTCGCTTTCCGGTGCTGAAGCCCGCGCCCAGATCGCTGCCGCTGAGCTGGCTGCAGCGGAAGAAGCCGCTGCCGCCGTCGCCGCCCAGCAGGAGGCATACGCTGCACAGCAGGCCGCCGCCGCACCGGCGCCGGCCCCGGCCGCCTCAGGCGTCACCACCGCCTCCTCCGCACCGGCAGCTGCTGCACCTGCGGTCAGCGCCAGCGGCGTTGCTGCGGGCCTGGTTGCGTCCGCCTACGCTCAGATCGGCGTCGCACAGGACTGCACCGCCATGGTCGAGAAGGCTCTGCGTTCGGTTGGCAAGTCCGTCGGCGACCTCGCCCCGGCCCAGTTCTTCGCCTACGGCACCGTAGTGGGATCCCCGCAGGCCGGCGATCTGGTTATCACCGGCGGGCACGTTGCGATCTACGTCGGCAACGGCCAGGTCATCAGCGGCGGTCTCAACGGCATGAACACCGGCCTCCACTCCCTGTCCGATCTTCCCGGCGCAAGCTTCGTCCGCGTCAGCTGACACGGTCAGATAAACGGAGCACACCGCCATGACCTCGACAACTGAGCGCGCCCGCCACCGGGCGCCTGTCCAGCGCACCAGCTCACTGACCGCGCTGGCCGACGCCGTCACCTCCAACGCGGGAACGGTCGGCCGCCAGGCTGCCGTCATCGCCGCTGCCTCCGGCCTGGTGCTCAGCACCGGCGTCGCCGCAAATGCAGCAGGACCGGAACTTTCCCGCGATGTGCAGACCAGCAAGCTGGATCTGTCTTCTATCCCGCTGCAGGTTCCCGCGGATGCCGTTGGCCCTGAGCTCACGTTCGCTCCGGTTCCGGGCGTCATCGTGGCCGAAGAGCCGGTAGTTGAGGCCGTGACGGTTCAGTCGCAGGAAATCACCACTCCGGCAGCTGAGGCTCCCGCCCAGGCGGCAACCGCCCAGACCGCAGCTGCTCCGGCGGCTTCCGCGGCACCGGCTGCCTCCTCCGGGATTGCCGCCACAATTGCCGCAGCTGCCTACGCCCAGCTGGGTGTGATGCAGGACTGCACCATGCTCGCTACCAACGCCCTGGCAGCGGCAGGCATCAACTTCCACGGATGGCCGGCGGGTTACCTCTCCCTGGGCCGTACCGTAAGCGCGGGCGAAGCAATTCCCGGCGATCTGATCTACTACGCCGACGGCGGCATGGGCATGGCCCACATTGCTGTTTACGTTGGCAATGGTCAGGCCGTCCACGGCGGTTTCTTCGGCAACCAGACCGTTGTTGCGCCGGCTGAGCTTGGCTCCGGCGGCGTGTACATCCGCGTCGGCGGCTAGCAGCAGCCAGAACCTGACACAGTTCACCAAAGGACTCTCCCCTCCGGGAGGGTCCTTTGGTGTTTCCGGACGCGAATCACGCTCAGCCTCCGCCGGTATTTCGAGCCGATTAAATAGCGGGAATCGAAATCCCGGCTTACCCTTGCAATGAAGATTCAAAGAACCGCAGTGCCGGTGGACCTTTTTTCTTGCCGGACCCGCGGGAAGGCGTAGAGGAACGTGCATGCGAACCCTGGTGCTGAATGCGGGCTACGAGCCGCTGGCCGTTGTCACCTTCCGGCGCGCACTGGTTCTGGTGCTGACCGGAAAGGCGAGTGTGCTGGCAGAGAGCGGTGTGCCTGTGGTGAGTCCGGCCGATGTTTTTGGGCGCCCCTCGGTGATCCTGCTGAACCGGTACGTCAGTATTCCCTACCGTGAGGACTCCGTTGCCACCCGCAGGGGAGTCCTGCGGCGCGACGCCCACTCCTGCGCGTACTGCGGCAAACAAGCCTCCACCGTGGATCATGTGGTCCCGAAGTCCCGGGGCGGTGAGGACAGCTGGGAGAACCTGGTGGCGTGCTGTCTGCGCTGCAACAACAACAAAGGGGACAAAACGCTGAACCAGCTCGGCTGGAAGCTGCGGTTTACTCCAAGGCCGCCCCGCGGCGCCCGCTGGCAGATCCGTGAACTTGACCAGCCTGCGGCTCAGTGGAGCCCTTTCCTTGGCGACACGGCCGCCTGATGAAACCTCAAACCGGGACGCTGCCGGTCTTCAACGCGGTGGTCCTCGCTGGCGGGAGGTCCTCCCGGCTGGGCGGAGTCCCCAAGGCAGGACTCATTCTTGAGGGGAAAACCCTCCTCGAACGTACTCTTGACACTGTTCGGCAGGCCGGCCGTGTCGCTGTTGCCGGGCCCGCCGAGCTGGAGGACGTCCTGCCCGCTGTACCCGCGCAGTGTTTCTTTGTCCGGGAAGAGCCTGCCTTCTCCGGCCCTGCGGCGGCCGTCGGGGCGGCGGTGGATGCGCTTTGCCGTGCCGGCGCCGCTGAGGACTCTGTGCCCCCCTGGACTCTGGTGCTGGCCTGCGACATGCCCGGGGCTGCCGGAGCCGTCCAGGCACTGCTGGCCGAGGCCAGCAGTGAGCCAGGCACGTCGCTCATGGCCAGGGACAGCAGCGGGGCGCTGCAGCCGCTGGCAGCTCTGTACCGGACGGATGAGCTGCGCGGTGCAGTGCAATCGCGCAGTTCGGTGAACGGACATCCCGGGGGACTGGAGAATCTCTCAATGTTCCGGCTCCTTGCTAGGGTGCAGTGGAGAGAGGTTGCCGTGCCGGAGGGAAGCACCGCTGACGTGGACACCTGGGCCGATGCCGGAAAGTGGGGGATCAGCCCGGGCAGCCGCGCTGTTTGAGCCCTGCCGGTTCCGCGCCGACGCCCCAGGAACAAAAGGAGCCAAGATGGGAAGCCAGCAGGAAACACTCGAGACCTGGGCGCAGCAGCTGCTGCGGTCCCTCGAACTTGAGGGAACAGCAGTCGACATTGACGCCGTCCTGGACCTGGCGGCAGCTGCAGCGCACAACGTTGTCCGCCCGGCGGCTCCGTTGACGACGTTCATCGCCGGCCTCGCCGCCGGACTGGCCGCGGGAAGCGGGCAGGCGGACGAGAACCTCGCCATGCGGGCGGCTATCCGTGCCGCCCAGCGCGAATGTGAAGCCGCAGCTTCGGAGGCAGGCAAGTGAACGCTCCGGTTCCGGTGATTCTCCCGCTGCAGCCCAACACCTCCTGGGACCAGGCCCGCAAGGCAGCCTATGCGGCCGCGCGTCCGCTGCCGTTTGAGACGGTCCCCCTCGCCGAAGCGCTGGGGCTGACTTTGGCATCGGATGCCCTCGCACTCCAGCCGGTTCCGCACTATGCGTCCTCGGCCATGGACGGCTGGGCCGTAGCCGGAGCGCCGCCGTGGAAAATCGTCACAGCGGAAGAGCCCGAGCATGAGCGCTGGCAGATCCATAAGGAATCCGGCCGCCGGCCACTGCAGCCCGGAGAAGCTGTGCCCATCCTCACCGGCGGGCTGGTGCCCGTGGGCGGAGAAGCGATCCTTCGGTCGGAAAACGGCCAGCTGAGCGAGGGGGACCCGGCAATCCTGGTGCCGGGGCCCACAGCCCGGAGCGATGAACCCCGTCCCGGTGAGCACATCCGGCCGGCAGGTGAAGAAGCCGCGGCGGGGGAGACCGCCATTGCCGCCGGGACAGTCCTTAACCCGGCGCATATTGCCCTTGCCGCCGTCTGCGGTCACGACACCCTGCCCGTGCTCCGTGCTCCGCGTGTTTCCCTGCTGCTGACCGGTGACGAAGTTATCGAAGCCGGTCTGCCCGATTCGGGTCAGGTCAGGGACACCTTCGGCCCGCAGCTCCCGCAGCTGATCGGCATGCTGGGAGGCCGGGTCGATGCCGTTCGGCGCCTGGCGGACCGGTTGGAGGACGTTATTGCCGCCCTGAGCACGGACGCGGTCGACGAAACGTCACTGGCCATGTCATCCGGGGACGTGCTCGTAACCACCGGCGGCACTGGGACTTCCGCCGCGGATCATCTGCGCCGGGCCCTGCATGCTGTGGACGCGGAACTGCTGATCGACGGCATTGCCATGCGCCCCGGTCATCCCACCCTGCTGGCACGCTTGCCGGACGGACGTTTCGTCGTCGCGCTTCCCGGGAACCCCCTGGCGGCGATGATGGCTGTCTTCACCGTGCTGCAGCCGCTGCTGGCCGGACTGCGGGGCGCCGAGTTCCCGCGGGAGCGCCACGTCCTGGCCGGCGTCGACATCGATCCGCTGCCTGGCCGGACCCGGCTGGTGCCGAGCCGGATCCAGGACGGACGCTCCGTACCCTCGCAGTACTACCGTTCGGGGATGCTCCGCGGGCTGGCGGACGCTGATGCCGTGATGGTGATCCCCGAATCCGGCTGCACTGCGGATGAGTCGGTTACCGCGCTTCCCCTGCCATGGCAGGTGAAGCAGGCTCCAGCCGGATAATTACGGATTTGGAGGTGGGGGTGCCGCTGACATCGGCCACGGAGTCCAGCGGCACGAGCACGTTCGCCTCCGGGTAGTACGCCGCAGCGCAGCCGGCCGGGGTGCTGTAGGCAACCGCCCGGAACCCCGGCGCCCGCCGTTCCACGCCATCGCGGTACTCGGAGACCATGTCCACCATGTCTCCGTCCTGCAGCCCGGCAGCCGCCAGGTCAGCGGCATTGACGAAGACCACGCGGCGTCCGCCGTAGATGCCGCGGTATCTGTCGTCCTTGGCATAGATAGTGGTGTTGTACTGGTCGTGCGCCCGCAGGGTCTGCAGGATAAGCCGGCCTTCGGGGACCCGCGGGTACTGCAGCTCATTTGCGGTGAACCGTGCCTTGCCGGTGGCCGTGGCGAACTTCCGCCCGTCCCGTGGACCGTTGGGAAGCACGAATCCGCCGCCGCCGTGCCGAATCTTCGCCTCGAAACCCTCAAAGCCCGGGATCACGTTTTCGATGTGGCTGCGGATCACCGAGTAGTCTGCCCGGGCGGCTATCCAGTCCAGTGTCGGGGCGTTCGCGCGGAACGGGGCCTTGGCGCCGGTGAACAGCCGTTCAGCGAGCTCACATACGATGGCCACTTCCGAGCGGACCTGCGGGCCGGGCGGATCCAGACGGCCCTGGGACGCATGGACGGCGCTCATGGAATCCTCCACCGTGACCCGCTGGTCCCCGCCGGCCTGGGTGTCCCTGTCGGTGCGGCCCAGGGCCGGCAGGATCAGGGCCCGGCGGCCGTGCACCAGGTGGGACTTGTTCAACTTCGTCGATACCTGCACGGTAAGCGCGGTGTTGCGGAGGGCCTCTTCCGTGACGTCTGAGTCCGGGGTGGCCCGGATGAAGTTACCGCCCATGGCCATAAAAACGCGCACCTTGGAATCGCGCATGGCCCGGATCGCGTTGACGGTGTCGTACCCGTGCCTCCGCGGAGACGCAAAGCCGAATTCGCCGTCTAGCCTGTCATGGAAGGCCTCCGGCATCCGCTCAAAGATGCCCATGGTGCGGTCACCCTGAACATTGGAGTGCCCGCGCACCGGGCACACGCCGGCACCGGGACGGCCAACATTGCCCTGGAGCAGCAGCACATTCACGACGTCGCGCAGCATGGGTACGGAGTGCTTGTGCTGGGTCAGGCCCATGGCCCAGCAGACCACCGTGGACTTCGCTGCGGTCATGCGGGCTCCGAGCGACTCGATCTGCGCCCGGGTCAGGCCGCTGGCCGTGCAGATTTCCTCCCAGGAAACCCCGCGGACAGCGCTCAGATACCCGTCCAGCCCATCGGTGTAGGAAGTGATGAACTGGTGGTCGAAGACGTTGCCGTGTTCCTCCTCCTGTTCCAGCAGGTATTTTCCCAGGCCTTGGAAGAGTGCCTGGTCCCCGCCGAGCCGGATCTGCAGGAAGTCGTCGGCGAGCTGGGTGCCCCCGCCGAACCTGCTGCCCAGGAGGCCCGACGCCGTTTGCGGGTTGTCGAACCGGAGCAGGCCGGCTTCCGGCAGCGGGTTGACCGCGATGATGGTGGCCCCGTTCTTTTTGGCCCGTTCCAAGGCCGTCAGCATGCGGGGATGGTTGGTGCCGGGATTCTGCCCCGCCACAATGATCAGGTCCGAGCCCTGGACGTCCTCCAGACTGACGGTGCCCTTTCCGATGCCGAGCGTTTCGGTGAGTGCCGAGCCGGAGGACTCGTGGCACATGTTTGAGCAGTCCGGCAGGTTGTTTGTTCCGATTCCGCGCACCATCAGCTGATAGAGGAAGGCAGCCTCATTGGAGGTCCGGCCGGACGTATAAAACACCGCCTCATCCGGGGAGTCCATGGCCGCGAGTTCCTCGACGATGATGTCGTAGGCCTGGTCCCAGCTGATAGGGCGGTAGTGGGTGCCGCCCGCGTCGAGCACCATCGGATGGGTGAGGCGGCCCTGCTGCCCCAGCCAGTAGTCGTCCATTTCCAGCATGTCCGCCACCGAATGCCCGGCGAAGAACTCCGGTGGGACCCGGCGTTTAGTGGCCTCCTCGGCAACGGCTTTGGCCCCGTTCTCACAGAATTCCGCGGCGTGGCGCTTATCCCCTTCCGGCCAGGCACAGCCGGGGCAGTCGAAGCCCTTCTTCTGATTGACCTGCAGGAGTGTCTGGGCACTGCGCAGGGGCCCCATCTGATCGAAGGACAGACGCAGGGAGTTGATGACTGCCGGCAGGCCCACGGCGTGCTTGGCCGGTTCACCGATCCGCAGCCGGGATTCGTCGATTCCATCTTTCGGAGCCTTGCTTGGCACAGCCACCACGTCCTTGTGTAGGAAATCACCTAGTCTGTTGCTAGGGCCAGTGTAGGACGTATCAAGGAGTGTAGGCATGGGACGGGTTTCACGGCGTGGCCGGGTCACGCGGTTCCGCACGGATGGCACGGTCAGCCGGCGGGATGACGTGCTGGCGGGGGAAGAGCCGTTGGAAATCCGTTTCCAGGGGCGTTCCTTTACGGTGACCATGCGCACCCCCGGAGATGACTTTGACCTGGTGGCAGGGTTCCTGGTGTCTGAGGGGGTCATCTGGGAAGCGGGGCAGCTCATCAGCCTGCGCTACTGCGCCGGGGTGGACGAGCAAGGGCAGCAGACATTCAATGTGGTGGACGTCCAGCTGCGTCCGGGAACCCCGCTGCCGGACACCGGTATGGAGCGGCACGTCTACACCTCCAGCTCCTGCGGCATCTGCGGAACGGCATCCATTGAAGCGGTGCGCAAGTCATCGCATTTCGACGTCGCTTCCGACGGCGTCCGGGTGCCGCTTGATGTCCTGGCCTCGCTGCCGGACAGGCTCCGCAGCCACCAGGCACTGTTCGAAAAGACCGGCGGTGTGCATGCGGCAGGACTTTTCACTGCAGATGGTGAACTGCTGTGCCTGCGGGAGGATGTAGGCCGGCACAACGCGGTGGACAAAGTGGTGGGCTGGGCGCTGCGGGCAGGGCTTCTGCCACTGCGCGGGACCGTGCTGCAGGTCTCCGGACGAGCGTCCTTTGAACTTGTTCAGAAAGCACAGCTGGCGGGTATCCCGGTCCTCGCTGCGGTCTCCGCGCCCTCCGCACTGTCCGTGGACCTGGCCCGGGACGCGGGCATGACGCTGGTGGGCTTCAGCCGGGGGACATCCCTGAACTGTTACTGCTTCCCGGAGCGCATCGAGGCAAAATCCTCCGTTGTGGCTGGCGCCGGGACCGGTGCCTAGCTGCTGGGCAGCAGCACTTCCACGCAGGTGCCCTCGTTGACAACGGATGTCAGGCTGATCTGTCCGCCGTGCTGGTGGACCATGTCCTGGACGATTGCCAGGCCCAGTCCCGTGCCGGGAATGGCAGCGGATGTCGCATTGGAAGCCCGGAAGAAGCGGCTGAAGAGCTTAGGCTGATCCTCCGCCGGGATGCCGATGCCAGTGTCCTGGACCCGGACGCGCGCCATCGCCGGAGTGCCGTCCGTCCCCGGAAGGAGATCGGCAAAGAGGCGGACGGCGCCGTCGGCGGGAGTGAACTTCACCGCGTTGGAAGCCAGGTTGGTGAAGACCCTCTCCAGCTGTTCCCTGTCCCCGTCCAGTCGAAGCCCGGCGTCTGCACAGGTCAGCGAGAGTTCGATGTTCCGGCTCGCCGCAGCGGGGGTCAGGGATGCGATGACCTGCTGCAGCAAATCCTGCAGGTTGATGTGCTCGATGTCCATGCGGACTTCTTCGGCGTCGCTGCGCGAGATGGTGAGCAGGTCGCCGATGAGGTGGTTCAACCGGTTCGCGTTCCGTCCGACGATCTCCAGCATCTGGGCGGTTTCGGGAGAGATCCCGCCGCCGGAGCCGTCCAGGATCAGGTCCAGGTAGCCGGTGATCGATGTCAGCGGGGTTCGGAGCTCATGGTTGATGGTGGCGACGAAGTCAGTTTTCTCCCGGTCCAGCTGGCGCTGCCGGGCCAGGACCGCCCGCTGGGCGGTGATCAGGTGCCCCTGCACCAGGCCGTGCGCCAGGTTGCCGCTGACATGCTGGATCAGCGAAAGTTCGGTGGGAGTCCAGACCCGGGCAGCGTTCTCCCCGGCAAGCCAGATGATGCCGAAAGGCCGGTCACCGTGGCCCAGCGGAACGATCACCGAGGTGCGCAGTCCCGCGTTCCGCGGTTCCGGATGGAGAATCGGGTGGGTGTCGCACTCCGGGTCCAGATGGTCCCGGGCCGCCAGCATCGTGTTGTTGTCCCACAGCATCTCGGCCACCGCGGCCGCCTGTGCGGGGTCCGGCACCGGGATGGACGCTGCCGCACCGGGCCTGCTCCAGGAGTTCCCCAGCTCCGGGACCCGTTCATCCGGAAAAATGGTCAGCAGCACGTGGTCCGCAGCGAAGGCATCGCCCAGGCCGGAAACCACGGCCTCAGCCATAATGTGCGGATCGTTCGTGGCCCGCACTGCCGCCGAGATGACGCGCGCTTTTCCCCGCAGGAGGTTGTTGGATTCCCGGCGGCGGCGCAGGGCCAGCGACTCCGCCCGGATGAGCGCAGCCCGGTAGGAGAGTTCGTTGCCGGTGAGCGGAGTCAGCACAAAGTCGGTGATCCCGCGCCTGACCATGTCCTCGACGTCGAGCAGTTCACCCGGCGTGACCAGGATGACCGGGGGGCCGGAACCTTCCGCGGCGGGGAGCAGCCAGCGCCGCAGCTCGGGTCCGGCAGCGTCCACGGCTGCGGTATCGACGACGGCGAGGACCGGGAGCGCGGCGGAATCGGCGGCGGTGCCGGCGGGCAGCGGCCGCAGTTGCGCCTGCATCAGCGCCTGCTCAACAGCCGTCCGAAGGCCGGGGTCACTGACAGCAACCAGCGCCGGGAAGTCATCGTTGGGGCTGTCCGTGAATGAGCCCTGATGGGTCGGCGCCGTAGTCATAGCGGCCTTTCGTTCTGTGTGCCCGGCCGGGTGCGGACCGTTTGCAGTGTATCCCAGCGGCGGCCGGGTTACCCGTGGTGCAGCCCACAGATGACAGGTGTGTCCGCAGCCGGGAATTCGGCGCCAGGCAACGCTGTTATGCCCCGCGTCGGATGGTCAGTGCCAGCACCTAAGCTGGAGAGTGCCATTACGTAAGGAAGCCGTCATATGAGCATGGAAGGCGCGGCCTGGAGTTCCCTGTACAAGATCTCCACCGCCAAAGGAACAGACAACAAAATTTCCCGGGCAACGCTGAAACGGATTGTGGCCTTCGCCTCGCCGTACCGGCGGCAGCTGATTGGATTCCTGCTGCTCTCCATCGGCGGCGCGTTTCTGGCCGTTGCGACGCCGGTCCTGGCCGGTGAAGTCGTTAACGCGATTGTCGCCGGCACCGCCGTGGACCGGGTTTTGTGGCTGGCCGGGCTGATCGCCGTGGTCGCCATTGCCGACGCCGGCGTATCGCTGGCCACCCGGTGGTTCTCCTCCCGGATTGGCGAGCAGGTGATCCTGGACCTGCGGACAGCGGTGTTCGATCATGTGCAGCGGATGCCGGTTGCGTTCTTTACCCGCACCCGCACAGGTGCCCTGGTGAGCCGCCTGAACAATGATGTGATCGGCGCGCAGCAGGCGTTCAGCGGAACCCTGTCCGGTGTGGTCAGCAATATTGTGGCGCTGGTCCTGACCCTGGTCGTGATGCTCACGACCTCGTGGCAGGTCACGGTGCTGGCAATGCTCCTCTTACCGGTGTTCCTCATTCCGGCACGCCGGATGGGCGGGAAGCTGGCGGCGCTTCGCCGGGAAGCGGCGAACCACAACGCTTCGATGGGCTCCCAGATGACAGAGCGGTTCTCCGCTCCGGGGGCCACGCTGGTGAAGCTCTTCGGCCGGCCTGACCAGGAATCCACCGAGTTTGCGGTCCGCGCCGCCCGGGTGCGGGATATTGGCGTGAAGACGGCGATGATGCAGTCCATTTTTGTCACCGCCCTCACCCTGGTCTCTGCCCTCGCGCTGGCGCTGGTGTATGGACTGGGCGGCTACCTTGCCATGACCGGGACCCTCAACGCCGGCGACGTCGTGACCCTGGCCCTGCTGCTGACGCGCCTTTACGCCCCGCTGACCTCGCTGGCCAACGCCCGGGTGGAGATCATGAGCGCCGTCGTCAGCTTTGAACGGGTCTTCGAGATCCTGGACCTGAAACCGCTGATCTCGGAAAAGGAACAGCCGGCTCCGGTGCCGGATGGTCCGCTGGGCGTGGAGTTCAGCGACGTGAGGTTTGCCTACCCGACGGCGGACAAGGTCTCCCTGGCCTCCCTGGAGGACGTGGCGGTCCTGGACAGCCGCGGCGGCGAGGAAGTGCTGCATGGCATCTCCTTCCGGGTGGAACCGGGACAGACCGTTGCCCTGGTGGGCAGCTCCGGAGCCGGGAAGTCGACCATTGCCCAGCTGCTCTCCCGGCTGTACGACGTCGACTCCGGGTCCGTCCGGTTCTCCGGCACGGACGTCCGGGACCTTAGTTTCGCCGGAATGCGTTCTGCCCTGGGTATGGTCACGCAGGATGGGCACCTCTTCCACGAGAGCATCCGGTCCAACCTGCTGCTCGCGAATCCGGAGGCCAGCGAGCAGGAGATCTGGGATGCCCTGCGCCGGGCCCGGCTTGAACCACTCATCCGGTCGCTGCCGGACGGACTGGAAACCATGGTGGGGGAGCGCGGCTACCGGCTCTCCGGCGGTGAACGCCAGCGCATGACCATCGCGCGCCTGCTGCTGG
The DNA here is from genome assembly GCF_014836775.1 of Arthrobacter gallicola. Taxonomy (GTDB): domain Bacteria; phylum Actinomycetota; class Actinomycetes; order Actinomycetales; family Micrococcaceae; genus Arthrobacter_B; species Arthrobacter_B gallicola. Next base: position 175,501 of record NZ_JACSQD010000007.1, on the reverse strand, counting down.
CCCAGCCTCGCATTGTGGTTCTTGATGAAGCCACGGCTGCGCTGGATTCCACCTCGGAGGCCGCTGTCCAGGCGGCACTGACCGAGGCACTCCAGGGCCGGACCGCCGTCGTTATTGCCCACCGGCTTTCCACGATCCGCAATGCGGACCGGATTCTGGTGATCGAGGACGGGCGGATCGCCGAACAGGGCACGCACACGCAGCTGCTGGCGCAGGAAGGCCGGTACGCCGAGCTGTACCGCACCCAGTTTGCGGACGGGGACACTGCCGCTGCCGGCACCGCTCCGGAGGGCGGCACCTCCTCAGGGGCTGCCGGCTACAGCTAGGCGGCTGTGGGCGGTCACCGGTAGGCAGGCACAGGCCTGCCCACCGGTGACGGTTGATTTGCATGATCCACACAAATTTTTTATTAATATTTGTAGCGCCGCACCGGTGGGTGATTCCCCCTGCCGCGGTGGTCCTCCTTCCCGGTCCTGAGACCAGGAGGCCCTGTCGGCGGTGCTGGCGTGGTCGGAGTTTGTCTGCGCGCTTCGCAAGAGAGCGCCCTTTCGAACACGGAGTGACTACATGCCTTCTACCGATACCCGCAATACCCGTAAGAACCGCAACGTCCGCAAGACCGCTGCCATCGCCCTCGCTGCGGCAGGTGCGGCAGGCCTGTCTCTCGCTGCGGCTGCTCAGCTGAACCTCGGCACCGGCAGCCTGGGCGCGGGCACCACCGTCGTCGCCAGCTGCCAGGACGAGGGGACGCCGATCGGCGTCAACTTCGAGACCAGCTTCGCACCGGGACCCGACGCGGGATACAAGGCGTCCAGCCTCAACCTCACGTCGATCTCCTCAGCCTGCCAGGGCCTGAAGTACAAGGTGACGCTCTCTGATGCTGACGGCACCGCGCTCGGTGCAGAGGCAACCGGGACCGTGTCCGGTACCTCTGTTACCGTTCCGCTGACCGATGTCCCGGCCTCGGAGGTCTCCAACGTTGCGGTTGTCATCCACTCCTAACCGCAGTGTGATGGCCGAACCGTCCTCAGATCATGGGACGGCCGCCGGCGTGCCCCGCGCACGCCGGCTTCGGTCATTGTTGACGGGCGCCGTCCTGGCAGCCCTCGTTGCCGGCCTGTTGTACTTCCTGTGGCCGTCCTCCCTCGGAGGATGCAGCACCCTGACGATCGTCTCAGGACACTCCATGGACCCCACTTACGCCACAGGTGACCTCGTGTGGTCCCGCTGTGGGGAGCCTTCCGTCGGCGACATCGTTGTGTACAGCCCGGCGGACACCAACGGCGCGCAGGTGATTCACCGGATTGTCGGTGGAGACGCCGAGTCAGGATGGATTCTGCAGGGTGATAACAACGACTTTCTTGATCCGTGGAAGCCGGATAATTCACAAATCGTCGGTATCGCCACGGTGCACATCCCCCAGCTGGGGAGCATTCTTTACAGTCTGGGCAGCCCCTTCGTCTGGGTATCACTGTTTATTCTCGCCGCGGCGTTCTTCCTGTGGCCCCAGCCCGGCGAGGAAGAGGCCGACGAAGCCTCCGACGGTCCGGATTCCGCAGCCAGCCAGGATCCCGAGCCGATGCCTGATCCGGATGCGGCCCCGGATCCCGATGCGGCCCCGGGGACGGAGAAGCTGCCCGCCCTTAACCTGCCTACCTCAAACTTGCATACCTCTTAGTCAGCCCGCGCAAAGGAAGGAGTCCTGCACTGAACCGTCAGGGGTACCGTAACGTGCCGTCACGGCGTCGACCGCTGTCCGCGGCTGCCCTCCTCGCAGCGCTGGTGCTGCTTTTGGTTTTCGCCGTGCATCCGGGCGCGGCCGCGCAGCTCCCGCTTCTGCCTGGAAGCGTCCCGAGCGCCTCTGTCGCCGAGCGGTGTACGCCAGCAGTCAAGGCGACCAACGGGACCACCACCGCAGGCCAGGCATCCACGGTGACGGTGTCCGGCCTGGGTACTGCCTGCGCAGGCAAGGAACTTGCCTTGACGCTGTTTGATGATGCCGGTGCCGCGTTGGCGGCCGGCTCCACGGATCTGGCGGGCGGTGGTTCGGCAACCGTAGCGGTGCCCGGTTATGCCCCGGCCGACGTCGCGGGCGTGGCGCTTACCATCGGTACCTGGGGGGTACCCGGAATCTGGACGTACGAGCCGTCGGTCGATGCCCCCATGGTCAGCTGCACTGTGCTCAATGACCCGACGGGCACCAAAACCTGCGACGTCACCGATGTGCGGGTGGATGCCTGGGGCTATCCGGAACCGGACAACTTCAACTTCTACGCAACCGTCACCTCTCCCTCCGAGGCAGAAGACGTTGAATGGGAACTCACGCTCAATCTGGCGGATCCCGGATACAAGCTGAACGCCAACGTGGCGGACAGCAACAACGGCGTGACCCTGGCCCCGGGCTGGTCCTGCTCAGAGATGCCGCTGGTGAAGCTGCGCGGGCAGGAGAGCGTGAGCACCAAATACGTCGGCGGCGGCAAGACCGTAACGGTGTGGGTGCAGGGTAAGGCAGCATCCAGCCCCACCAGCGGGGGAAGCCTGTTCAACTGCTCCTGACGAGGGTGCGGGGTCTGACACCCCGCACCCTTCACCGCTCCGGCGCTGCCTTTTTGGGGCCCGCGACAATGACCTTGGTCCCGCCGGCCTCGAAGGCGGCTTTTTCCTCGGCGGTGATGCCGTTGTCCGTGATGAGGTTGCTGAAGACGAATCCGCCCAGGGTAGCGAAGCTGCGGGTGCCGATCTTGGAGGAATCAGCCACGATGAAAGTTTCCGACGCGCGCCGGGACATCAGTGAGTTCACGGCGGCTTCGGCCTCGTCATTAATCGTGGGTCCGACCTCCGGATCCAGCCCGTTGACGCCGACGAACGCGAAGTCCAGGGCCACCCGCTGGAGGATGGTGTCGGTGTACGGGCCGACCAGTTCGTAGGAGCGGGGATTCACCACCCCGCCAGTGACCATCACGCGGATGTTGGGCCGGACGACCAGCTGGGCTGCAATATTGATGGCATTGGTTACCACGGTAAGGGTGGGTTTGTTGGATGGCTCCATCAGGTCCCGGCGCATGCCCAGGGCGTGGGCAATAGCGGTGCTGGTGGTGCCCCCGCACAACCCGATCACCGCACCCCGCGGTACAAGTGCGCTCGCGGCCTGGGCGATGGCCTGTTTCTGAGCCGCTTGGTCGTCCCGGGTATAGCGGGCGGGCAGGTCATAGGCAACGGCTTCCATCGTGGCACCGCCCCGGGTGCGGGTCAGCAGGCGCTGTGCGGCGAGGGCATCCAGGTCCCTCCGTGCGGTGGCGGGGGAGACCTGCAGGCCCGACACAATGTCCTCCACCTGCACCTGACCCTGCGCCGCGAGCAGGTCGAGGATTGCGTTCAGCCGCTCTGTCTTTTCCATTGGTTCCTAATCTTGGCTAGTCGCCAGGCCCCCGCAAAGCGAGAAGAGGGCCAGCAGCCTTCCCGCTTCCGGGGCGAGGGCCTGCCGGCCGGCGTGGACGTACTTTCGTGAATCCACCAGGTCCGGGTTGCTTTCGAGGACCCTGCGGACGGCTCGGGTGAAGAAACCGTTCAAATGCGTGGAAACATTGATTTTAGTCATTCCGGCTTTGATGGCGGACACCAGCATGTCATCGCTGACGCCCGAGGATCCGTGCAGGACCAGGGGAACGTCCAGTGACCGGCGCAGCTCCGCGATGAGGTCCAGGTCCAGTTCGGCGCTGCGGCGGGTCATTGCGTGGGAGGATCCCACGGCGACCGCGAGGGCATGGACCCCGGTGGACAGGACGAAGTCCACCGCTTCGAAAGGATCTGTTCTGACGCCCGGGGCATGGGCGCCGTCCTTCCCGCCGACCTCGCCCAGTTCAGCTTCCACGAAGACCCCGTGGGGATCCGCGTGCTTGACCACGCGGGCCGTGGCTGCCACATTCTCGCTGTACGGCAGCCGCGAGCCGTCATACATAACAGACCCGAAGCCCAGCTCCACCGCCTGGTGCACCAGCGCCTCATCCTCTGCATGGTCCAGGTGAAGGGCCACAGGGACCGAGGCTCCGGCGGCAACCGCCCGGCAGGCGACGGCCAGCGGCTCCAACGCGCCATGGTAGAGGGCACAGTTCTCGGAAATCTGCAGGATGACCGGAAGGCCGGCCTCCTCGGCACCGCGGACAACGGCCTCCGCAGTTTCCAGATGCAGGACGTTGAATGCGCCGATTCCGGTGCCGGCTGCGGCGGCGTCTTCGATCAGTGTGCGGGTGGGGGTGAGGCTCATACGGTTTCCTTCCGGAGGGGGAACAGGTCCCGATGAATCTGCTGAACCTGCACCTCATCGGCGAACGTGGTGTGGCGGGGTGAGATTTCACCAGCCGCCGGCATAAGAACTGCGGCGGCAGACCATGCCGTGGCCGCCCGGATCAGCCGGTGCGGATTCCTGTCGCCTGATGCCAGCAGAACCGCGGCGGCGGCGACGGCGGCGTCGCCGGCTCCGGTCGGGTTGCCGCTGAGCTCCCGTCCCAGAGAGGCAGCGAGGAAGGTCTGCGGTGACTCCGCGCTGAACAGCCACATGCCTTCCGCACCCGCGCTCACCAGGACGTGCTCAGCCCCGGTGCTCAGCAGGAGGGCGGCGCCGCTAACGACGTCGGCACATCCCGTTGCTTCCTCAAGTTCCTCCCGATTGGGCTTCAGCAGGTAAGCCCCCGCCGCGGCTGCTTCCAGCAGGGCCGGGCCAGACGTGTCGATGATGCAGGGGAGGCCAGCGTCTGCGCTGCTGCGGACGAGCCGGGCAAAAAAATCCTGGGGTGCCTGCGGGGGCAGGCTGCCGGCACCCACCACGCAGGCGGCCTCCGGCAGGGTCTGCCCGACGACGGCAAGCAGGTTATCCCATTCGTCGGGACGCAGCGCGAAGCCGGTCTCGTTGAAAATACTGGTGAGCCCGGTTCCTTCCTCGACGAAGGCCATGCTGCGCCGGGTGGCAGCTGATGCGTCCAGCAGAAGGTGGGGGACGCCGGAGGAGGCCAGTTCGGAACGGCACGCCGCTCCCGCCGGTCCCCCCATCGGCGCGACCGCCAGCGTCCGATGGCCCAGCTGGTGCACTACCCTGGCGGTGTTGATACCCTTGCCGCCAGCCCGGGCGAGCGGAGGCTGGACCCGGTGCGTGCTTCCCTGTACCAAGGCGCGCAAGGCATAGGTCTCATCCAGTGCAGGGTTGGGCGTAACCGTCAGGACCATCCCGCGCCCGCCGGTCATCTGGGCTCCGCCAGGAGATCGCGGGCACGCAGGCCCGCACCCATAAGTCCGGCGTCCTGCCCGAGAACCGAGCGCAGCAGGCGCGGGCGGCGGTGGAAGGACAGCAGAGAATCCACCCGCTGGCCCAGCGGTTCCAGCAGTGCGGACCCCGCCTGAGACAAGCCGCCGCCCAGGATCACCGCCTCGCTGCCCAGCACGGCGACCATTTGACTCAGGGCTACCGCAAGCGCTTCGACCCCTTCGTTCCAGACGCTGCGTGCGTCCTTGTCCCCTGCCCCGGCTGCGGCCAGGACTTCAGCCGCGCCGGCAACCGGTCTGCCGCTGGCCTCGGTGTAGCGGCGGGCAATCGCTCCCGCTGAGGCGAGAGTTTCAAGGCACCCGGTTGCGCCGCAGGCGCACTGAAGTCCCCCGGGAACCGGTGCGTGTCCTATCTCGCCGGCGAATCCGCCGCCGAGGACCCGCCGTCCGTCGCAGAAGAGAGCCCCGGCAATTCCGGTGCCGATGATGATCACCACCACATCCCGCAGCCCGCGCCCCGCTCCCAGCCGCATCTCGGCGTCGCCGGCCATGCCGACGTCGTGTCCGAACGCCACCGGCAGCCCGGTGGCTTCCTGCACCATCCGGGAGAAGGGATAGCTCCGCCAGCCCAAATTTGCCGAGAGGATTCCCACGCCGGCATCTTCGTCGACCAGGCCGGGGACGACCAGCCCGATAGAGCGGATCGGGGAACCTCCTGCCTGGTCCCTGTATTCCCGCACCAGTCCGGCCACCCGCTCGACAATGACGTCGCCGGGCCGGTACGGATCAAGCGGCGTGGGCAGGCGCCGCAGTCCGTGGAAGCCGCCCGCGGCATCCTGCAGGGCGACCTTAATATCGGTGCCGCCGACGTCCAGGGCAAGGACGAGGCCTTGGCCCTCCTGCGGCATCGTGCTGTGCATCGAAGTGCTAGTTCGCCAGAATTACGGAGCGGGCCAGGTTGCGCGGGCTGTCCGGGTCCAGCCCGGCAGCCAGTGCGCGTTCCAGGGCAATCCTGTGGACCCGGACAAGCTCGGCCAGGGGATGGCGCGGCACTGCCTCGAACCGGGCACCGGCAGCACGGACATCGTCGCCGAGGCCGGCCGGCTCAGGGGCAAGGATCCAGGTCACGCGCCCGGGAGCTGCAATGGCGATTGGTCCGTGGCGGTACTCCATCGCGGGGTAGGATTCGGTCCATTCCTGAGCGGCCTCACGCATCTTCAGCGCGGCCTCGTGAGCCAGGCCGACTGTCCAGCCCCGGCCCAGGAAGGTGAACTGATCCGCCTCCTGCAACGCGGCGGGCGTCTCTTCAGCCAGGACTTCCCGGGCATCAGCGACGGCGGGCGCAAGATCCCAGCCGAGGGACGCCAGCAGGTAGCTCAGCGCAGCGGTAGCGAAGCGGGTCTGCACAACGGAGGTTTCATCGGCGTAGGGCAGTGCCACGACGGCGTCAGCCAGCTCGGCCGCGGGAGTGTTCGAAGCGCCGAGAACCAGCACGGTGGGGGTTCCATTGGCTCGCAGAACCGACAGCAGATCCACGATCTCACTGGTGGTTCCGGACCGCGTGATGGCAATGACGGCATCGTAGCCGCGTCCGGGCAGGCCACCTGCTTCGGAAGCAGCAAATGCATCGCTCACACCATGCCCCGAAGCCTCCCGCGCAGCTGCGAACGCTTGGGCCATGAACCACGACGTGCCGCAGCCGACCACCGCCACCCTGGCACCTCGGGGCGGCAGGAGGCGTTCGGCCATTGCCTGCGCGATTGCCTGCTCCCAGATTTGCGGCTGGGAGTAAAGCTCGTCGCGCATCCATTGTCCGGGCAGGGCGCGGGAAGGGGAGGACGGGGTCTGCGGCTCGGGCATAGGGGATCTGCTCCTTCTTCGGGATGCGCCTCGCTCACTGGGGCACATGCCTCCATGATGAATGATGATTGGTTCTTCTGTCTAGCAATCAATAAAACTCATTTGATTTCACGTTGGTTTCTTGGCCCGACTCCGGCGGGCAAAACCGGCTCCGACCTGTCGATCCACGGAATTTCTCAAGGTCTCGATCCAAAGTAACTTTTCCCAAACCCTTGACTCCGTGCCATGTGCAGGAAATTATGTGGACACTGCCTGCTTATCAATGATTGTGAGACGGCAAAAAACATCAAGTTCCATCATTTGCTTGCCGGGGCACCCGAAACCGGGTGACCGTTCGACTCCGCCAGCTCCACCAGCTCCGCACCACCACTGAAAGAGGATTCAATGAAGAGAAAACTCCCCCTGGGCCTATTTGCCGTGGTTGCTGCGGGCACCCTGGCAGTCTCCTCCTGCGGCTTCGGAGGAGGCAGCGGCGGCGAAGACGGCGCCACAACCGTGAACCTGCTGGTTCCGACCTACTCCGACGGGACCAAAGCGCTCTGGGAAGGCGTCATTGAAGATTTCGAAGCTGCTAACGACGGAATTGACGTCGTCCTGCAGGTGGAGTCCTGGGAAAACATCGAATCGGTGCTGCAGACCAAGATCCAGGCGGGTGAAGCCCCGGACATCTACAACGGGGGTGCGTTCTCCGCGTTCGCGGACGAAGGTTTGCTCTACTCAGCGGAGGAAGTGGCCTCGGAGGCCACCCTTGCTGACTTCCAGGAATCCTTCGCCGAGAACGAAGAGTTCGAGGGCACTCAGTATGGACTGCCGCTGATCGCTTCCGCGCGCGCACTGTTCTACAACCAGGACCTGTTCGACCAAGCTGGTGTGACGGCTCCGCCCACCACCTGGGACGAGCTGTACGATGCTGCCAAGAAAATTTCCGCTACGGGTACACCGGGCTACGGCATGCCCCTTGGTTCGGAGGAAGCCCAGGGCGAGAGCCTGATTTGGTTTGCCGGCAACGGGGGAGGCTACGGAGACGAAACGACGCTCACCATCAACAGCCCCGAAAATGTCGAGGCGGCCGAGTTCATGAAGAAGATGATCGCAGACGGAGTTACCCAGCCCGATCCTGGTGCCACACAGCGCACCCCCATGATTAACGTTTTCGCCCAGGGGCAGATCGGCATGGTCTATGCCCTTCCGCAGACGGTGGGGCAGATCGAGGAATCGAACCCCGGCCTCAATTACGCAATTGCCAGCGTTCCGACGAACACCGGTGAGCCCTCCACCCTGGGTGTGGCCGACCGGCTCATGGCCTTCAAGAACGACGGAGACAAGAGCGAGGCTGTCACTAAGTTCATGGACTTCTTCTTCGCAGAGGACCAGTACCTGAACTGGGTGCAGACCGAGGGTTTCCTGCCCACCACCAAGAGCGGCTCCGAGGCCATGGCCTCGGATGAGACCCTGAAGCCGTTCTTGGATATGCTCCCCAGCGCCAATTTCTACCCGACCACCAACCCGGCGTGGAACGCAGCTGACGGTGCCTTCAAGTCGCTGATGGGCCAGCTCGAAGACCAGGATGCAGCCGCCGTCCTGGACCAGATCCAGGCCAAGGCAGACGCAGCCTAAACCGCAGCCGCCAGCAGGGGCTGGTCCCGCCGGGACCAGCCCCTGCCTCCAAGAACGGTATCCATACATGAGCACACTGCCCCAGACGCGCCCTTTGGCACACACGCGCAAGCCACGGAACAGCCAGGGATTCCTGGCGTCCCTTCCATGGATCGGTCCCGTGCTGGTTCTGATATTCGGCATAGTGATCTTTCCAGCCGGTTACATGGTGTACAGCTCTACCCGGCGCATCAGCCAGGCCGGCACCAACGTTGAAGGCGTCGGGCTGGAGAACTTCGGCACGGTCTTCAGTGATCCAAACCTGCCCCGGGTCCTTCTGAACACTGTGGTCTGGGTGGTTGTGGTTGTTACGTTGACGGTGCTGCTTTCCCTGGCGCTGGCGAACTTTCTGAACAAGCCGTTTCCGGGACGAACGCTGGTCCGCATGGCCGTCGTCGTACCCTGGGCGGCGAGCGTGGTGATGACCACCACTGTTTTCTATTACGGGTTGGACCGGGACTACGGCATCATCAACAAGTTCATGGTGGACATCGGCCTGATGGACAGCCCTTACGGCTTCACTAAGAATGTTGTTTCTGCACTGGCAGCGGCGATTGTCGTGGGCGTTTTCGTCTCCCTGCCCTTCACCACTTACACCCTGCTGGCCGGCTTCCAGGCGATCCCCGCCGATGCTCTGGAAGCAGCCAAAATGGACGGCGCCGGACCGGCCCGGACATTCTTCAGCGTCGTCCTGCCGCAGCTTCGCGGAGCCCTGGCGGTGGCCGTGCTCATCAACATCATCAATGTCTTTAATAATCTGCCCATCCTGCGGATCATGACCGGATCCATCCCCGGATACAGTGCGGACACCCTGATGACCTACATCTTTAAAGTGCTCCAGTTCGACCGGCGGCTGGATATCGCCAGCGCCCTCAGTGTGGTCAACTTCGCCGTTGTGCTGGTGATCGTTGCGGTCTACGTCAAAGTCGTCAAACCCATGAAGGAGGTCTGAGATGGCTGCCACTGCGCCCGCCCCGGTCCTGGACCGGCCAACCGCAGCGCAGCCGCCGCGGACCAAGACCTACCGTGTTGACGGAATCAGCCGCCGCCGGATGGCCGGACGGACCATCACCGGTGCACTCATCGGCCTGGCTTTCCTCACGCCCTACCTGATCATGCTGGTCGGCTCGCTGAAGACCCGTGCGGAGATTCTTAGCGTTCCCCCGGCGTATTTCCCGCAGGACGGGCTGCAGTTCGGCAACTACGCCACGATGTGGGACACGCCGGAAACGCCGCTGCCATTCAACCTGGGGTCCACCATCATCATCGCCGTCTCAGCCACCCTCCTGGTGCTGCTCGTGGCTACACCTGCCGCGTACTACACGGCGCGCTTCCGGTTTCCCGGACGGATGGTCTTCCTCTTCCTGGTGATCATCACCCAGATGCTGCAACCTGCGGTTCTGACTGCCGGGCTCTTCCGGCAGATGCTCTGGCTGGATCTCAACAACACGTGGCTGGCCATGATCCTGATCAACGCCGCGTTCAACCTGTCCTTCGCCCTCTGGATCATGCACAGTTTCTTCGCGGCCATCCCCAAGGAAATCGACGAGGCTGCACAGATCGACGGCGCCGGACGGCTCAGGGTGCTCTTCACGATCAACCTGCCGCTGGTGTGGCCCGGCATTGTTACGGCAGTGATTTTTACCTTCGTCTCGGCCTGGAATGAGTTCGCGGCCAGCCTGGTCATCATGTCCACCGCCGAGAATCAGCCGCTGTCCGTGGCCCTGACAAAGTTCATTGGCCAGTACTCCACCAGCTGGCAGTACGTTTTCGGCATCTCGATCGTCGCGATCGTTCCGGTCATCATCCTCTTCGCCGTAATTGAGAAGCGGCTTATCGGCGGCCTGACCGCCGGCGCGGTGAAGTAGCCCGGACGAGGTCCGGACAGAAGCGGGAGCCCGGAAACAAAAAAGTGCCCCCGGCCGGAATCGAACCGACGACCTGCCCTTTAGGAGAGGGCCGCTCTATCCTACTGAGCTACGGAGGCGTGGCTGCCGTTGGCGGGCAGCGATAAACAGCTTACCTGTTTTCACACACCGCTGCCGCGGCCCGGGTCGGCGGGGCGGGAGGCAGCCGGTGCCGGCTGGGTCTCCGGGCCGCCGGTGCCGGAATCCGTCTCCAGCACCCGAAGGTACGTTGTGTAGACCTCCCGCATCCCGTCAAGGAAATTCCGGATGGTCTGCAGCTCGGCCTCCGTGTACCTGTCCATGACTTCGCTGCTCAGCTCACCCAGCGGCCCGAAATAGGCGCCGGCCAGCTGGCGCGCAAGTGCCTCGAAATGCAGGGTGACTTTCCTCCGGTCCTCCTCGGAGCGGCTCCGGTGGATGTGGCCGATCCGTTCGAGCCTGTCAATCACCGCAGTCGTGGCTCCCGTGGACGTGCCCAGCAGGGCGCTGAGCCGGCCGGCGGTCAATGGTTCGCCGCCGATTTCCGCCTCCATGATCGCCGTCAGGGCGCGCATGTCGGTGGAATTCAAGCCATGGCTGTGCGCGAACGTATCCGCGACCTGCTGGCCGTCCAGGGTGAGATCCCGGACGGCGTTGACGATTTCCCGCCTCAACTGATTTCTCTGCACGTGTCCCATGGTAGCTTCAACTTGAAGTATCTCTTTCGTAGAGATACTTTGTTCCCTAGTTATTTTTTCCAAGCCCCCAGGAGACCTCAGATGCATGCAGGGATTGTCCGTTCGGCTAAGGCGGCGTGGATCACGCTGCTCCTCGGCCTGGCGGTGATAGTGGGGCTCTTTGCGCTCCCGGTACAGGAGAACGAGGCTTCCACCGTAGGCGGCCTGAGCGACAAGTACCAGACCACGCAGGTGCAGGAACTGCTGGAGGAATTCCCCGACGCCCAGCAGTCGACGGCACTGATCGTGGTGTCCCGCACTGACGGCGCTGCAATGAACGACGCCGACCGCGCGGCCATTGCGGACATCAGTGCGGCCGCAGCGGAGGCCGGGGTTTCGACGCCGCCGGCGCAGGTTCCGCCGATCGTTGCGGACAACGGACTGGTTGCCCTGGTTCCCGTCACCCTCCAGGCGGCGAGCGACGACGGTGACGCCGTGGGCGACGAAGTGGAAAGCCTGCGCGAAGCAATTTCCGGCGCGGCCCCCGAAGGCATCACCGCGGAGCTGACCGGCGGCGCGGCGTTCACCGCTGACCTCGCCGGAGTGTTCTCCGGAGCCAACTTCACCCTGTTGACAGTTACGGCCGCCGTCGTGGCCCTGCTGCTCCTGATCACCTACCGCTCGCCGTGGCTCTGGATGGTGCCGCTGGCGATTGTCGCCACCGTCGAGCAGCTCGCGCTGCGTATGGTGGATTTCCTGGCCCCGGTGTCCGGAATCGAGGTGGACCCCTCCGCCGTCGGCATCACCAGCGTGCTGGTCTTCGGTGCCGCCACCAACTACGCGCTGCTGCTGATTGCCCGCTACCGCGAAGAGCTCCGCGTCCATGAGAGCGTCTTCGAAGCCATGGGCGTGGCCCTGACCCGCACCCGCGAGGCCATCATTGCTTCCGGCGGAACCGTCATCCTGGCCCTCCTGACCCTGCTCTTCACCGACACCCTGAGCTACCGCGGACTGGGCTTCTCTGCGGCCGTTGGAATCGTGTTCGCTATCCTCAGTGCCCTGTTCCTGCTGCCGGTGGCCCTGGTGCTGCTGGGCCGCAAGCTGTTCTGGCCCTTCGTTCCGAAGGTGGGCGACGCAGCGCGCGAGGGCAAGTTCTGGGGACGGCTCGGCGAAGCAACCGCCCGCCGGCCTAAGACGATCGCCGGGATCGCCGTCGTCGTCCTGCTGGTAATGGCCACCGGCCTGTTCAGCGCCAAAATTGGCCTCAGCGAGAACGAACAGTTCACCGAGAAGCCCCAGGCCGTGACCGCTGCGGAAACCCTGGCCACCGGGTTCCCCGCGGGCTCTACCTCTCCGGTGATCGTGCTGGTCAATTCCGACAGCGCTGATGCCGCAGCCGCGGAACTCGGTGGACTGGACGGCGTGGAAACGGCCACAATCTCCTCGGAACACAACGGGCTGACCCGGATTGATCTGGTGAGCAGCTACGAGGCAGGAAGCGAGGAGGCCAACACCTTCGTCGAAGAGCTGCGCACCGATCTCGGCGCACACCCGGAATACGAAGGAATCGTGGGCGGCGAAGCGGCCGAGCGCGTTGACCAGCTCGCAGCCAACACCCATGACGTGATCCTGGTCGTTTCGCTGGTAATCGTGCTCGTCTTCCTGGTGCTGCTGGTCCTGCTGCGTTCCCTGGTTGCCCCGGTCCTGCTGGTGGCCTCCGTGCTGCTGACCTTCTTCGCCTCCACCGGGATCAGCTGGCTGCTGTTCGTGAACGTGCTCGGGTTCCCCGCACTGGACACCCTGACACTGCTCTACAGCTTCCTGTTCCTGGTCGCCCTCGGCGTGGACTACAACATTTTCCTGGTCACCCGTGCCCGTGAGAACGCAGCAGCACTGGGCACCCGCAAGGGCATGCTCGCGGCACTGCGCTCCACCGGAGGGGTGATCACCAGTGCCGGCATCCTGCTCGCCGCAGTGTTCGCCGTGCTCGGTGTCCTTCCGCTGGTCACCCTGACCCAGGTGGGCATCACCGTGGCGATCGGCGTCCTGCTGGACACCCTGGTGGTGCGGACCGTTGTGGTGCCGGCCCTAGCCTTTGTCCTCGGCGAGAAGTTTTGGTGGCCGGGACGTCCGGGAGCTAAAAACCGCAACCACGGACGCCACGAGGCTCAGCCCGAGCAGGATCCAGCGGGCGACCGTGAGCACGCTGGCCAGGCCGGCATCACCGGCTGACAATTCGGCGGCGCCCAGAACGTTGTCAATGGCGACGTTTTCCCACAGATCCACGATGACGAAGAGGATCGGCATGGCCCACAACACCCAGCGCAGCGATCTGCGCTGGGTGTTGAGGCCGATGATCAGGAGCCAGGCGAACCCGAACATCAGCGGAAACAGCGTTCCCGCGGTTTTATGCACGTAGCTGAGCTGGCCCAGGGCATCGGTGTCCAGGGCCGAGCGCAGCGCGGCCAGATGGTCCATGCCATACCCGCCAATCAGCGAATCAGGCATGGCCAGGCCACCTGACAGCTGGGTCATCTGATCCAGCACCAGCAGGTGGTAGTACCAGAACATAAACAGAGCGGTCCCCGCCGCGGCGATCAGGAGGAGATTCGCATTGTTCCTGGCCTGCTGCGGAGTCCGTTGCGTGGTTTCGTTGACGGAAGGCTGAGTGGCTGCAGGGGTAACGGCGTTACCGCCGTGCTTTGCTGCGCGCTGTGCCGGAGTTTTTCCCATACCAACAGTATGGCTGAGGCCGGCTTCGGCCTCCCCGGCCCCTTGCGGAGCCGGATAGGGTGGGCATCATGAGTGCGTTCGCCACCGAATCAGACTTTGTCCTGGCAGCCAGCCTCGTCCGCGAGGCGGGGGCGCTGGCCTTCAAAATGCGGCAGGAGGGCGTGACCGGAACGCAGAAAACGTCAGTGTCCGACGTCGTGACGGCGGCGGACCACGCTGCCGAAAGACTCGTGGTTGACACCCTGCGCCAGCTGCGCCCCGAAGACGGGATCGTCGGGGAGGAAGGTGCCAGCCACACGGGCACCTCCGGCCGGACCTGGGTCATTGATCCGGTGGACGGCACCTACAACTTTCTGTCCGGGTCTACCTACTGGTGCTCCGCCCTGGCCCTGCGCACCGACACCGCCGACACCACGGATACCGCCGACACGCAGCCCGCAGACAACGTGCTGCTCGGCGCCATCTTCCAGCCGCAGGAGGACAAGCTCTGGCTCGGCGGTCCCGGCCGGCCTGCCACGCTCAACGGAGCCGTACTTCCGGCGCTTCCCGACGCCGGCCTGGACCGGCTCAGTGCCGGCACCTACCTCCACCCGACCTGGCTGCAGCGGGAGGAAGTTGCCGGTCCCTGGAAACAGGCAGCCCAGGCGGCGGCCACCATCAGGATGCTCGGCTCCGGTTCCTGTGACCTGGGATCGGTGGCCACGGGGGCGCTGGGCGCCTGGTTCCAGCACAGCTGCCCGGAGTGGGACTGGCTGCCGGGCAAAGCGGTTGTGGAAGCTGCCGGCGGAACCACAGCCATCGCGGAAGTGCACGGTTTCCGCTGGCATATCGCCGGCCCCGCTGCTGCCGTCCGGGAAATCCAGCGCCTGCTGGCCGGAAACTAAGCATCCAGTCGGGCACATTCCCGGCCGCCGGAAGCACTCCGGGAAAATGTCCCTGGCAGCACCTAGACTTAATCGCACCATGGACTATCTCTTTGATCCGTACTTCTCCACGCCCGGCAAGTCCAAGACCGCTCCTGGGTCCGCCAAGGACGACACCGCCCCCGGCGCTGCACTGCCCGGCGCTGCGCTGCCTGGCGCTGCACTGCCCGGTGCCCCGGCACCCGGCACCGCCGGCACCGGCGGCGGGCGGAATTCCCGCGTCGACGAAGCCCGTGCGGCGGACCTCCTGCGCGGCCTGAACCCGCAGCAGGAGGAAGCGGTCAAGCACGGCGGTTCGCCCCTGCTGATCGTGGCCGGCGCCGGCTCCGGCAAAACCCGGGTGCTCAGCCACCGGATCGCCTACCTGATGGCGACCGGCCGGTCCAACCCGGGGCAGATCCTGGCCATCACCTTCACCAACAAGGCCGCGGCGGAGATGCGCGAACGCATCGAATCCCTGGTGGGCGGCGTCGCGAAAACCATGTGGATCTCCACCTTCCACTCCTCCTGCGTGCGGATCCTGCGCCGCGAGGCCAAAACGGTGGGGATGAACTCCAACTTCTCCATCTACGACTCCGCGGACACGCTGCGGCTGATCACCCTGGTGGCGAAGGGCCTGGACCTCGATCCCAAGCGGTTTGCGCCCAAGGCCATCGCCAACAAGATCTCCGGGCTCAAGAACGAACTGATCGACGACGAGTCCTACGCCTCGAGCGCCAACTACTCGGACCCGTTCGAACAGGCAGTTGCCCAGGTCTACACCGGCTATACCCAGCGCATGCGCCAGGCCAACGCCATGGACTTCGACGACCTGATTGCCCAAACCGTCTACATGTTCCGGGCCTTCCCCGGCGTGGCCGAGTATTACCGGCGCCGCTTCCGGCACATTCTGGTGGACGAGTACCAGGACACCAACCACGCCCAGTACGCGCTGGTGCGCGAACTCGTGGGCGTGCCGGGGGAGGGGCAGCTGGATATTCCGCCGGCCGAGCTCACCGTAGTGGGCGATTCCGACCAGTCCATCTACGCCTTCCGCGGCGCGGACGTACGCAACATTGTGGACTTCGAGAAGGATTATCCCTCTGCGCGGACCATCCTCCTGGAGCAGAACTACCGGTCCACCCAGACCATCCTCTCCGCCGCCAATGCGGTAATCTCCCGCAACCCGAACCGGCCGGAGAAAAAACTGTGGACCGCGGAGGGCGACGGCGCCAAGATCGTGGGCTACGTCGGTGAGAATGAACACGAGGAAGCCCGGTTTATCGCCGAGGAGATCGACCGGCTGCAGGACGAGGAAAACCTGCGCCCGGGCGACGTCGCCATCTTCTACCGCACCAATGCCCAGTCCCGTTCCCTGGAAGACGTGCTGGTGCGCGTCGGCCTGCCCTACAAGGTGGTCGGCGGCACCCGGTTCTATGAACGCAAGGAAATCAAGGACGCGCTGGCCTACCTGCGGGTGCTGGCGAACCAGGACGACGTCGTAAACCTGCGCCGCATCCTCAACGAACCCAAGCGGGGGATCGGCGACCGCGCCGAGTATTCCGTGGCCGCGCTGGCCGAACGCGAACGGATCAGCTTTATGGAAGCGCTGCGCCGGGCCGAGGACGCGCCCGGCCTGGCCACCCGCTCGCTGAACGCCGTCAACGGCTTCGTCAAACTGATCGACGACCTGGCCGAGGTAGCATCTGGATCCGGCGCTTCCGCGGCCTTGGAAGCCGTGCTGGAACAAACCGGCTACCTCGCGCAGCTGCGCTCCAGCAGCGATCCGCAGGACGAGTCCCGGGTGGAGAACCTCGCTGAACTTGTGGCCGTAGTCAGGGAATTTGAGCGGGACAACCCCGAAGGCACCCTGTCCGAGTTCCTGGAACAGGTCTCCCTGGTGGCCGATGCAGACCAGATTCCGGACGCGCCGGAAGGCTCCGCCGAGGAAGTCGCTGCTGCGGTGGAGGAATCCCGCCGGCAGGGTGTGGTCACCCTGATGACACTGCACACCGCGAAGGGCCTGGAGTTCCCGGTGGTGTTCCTGACCGGCATGGAGCAGGGGATCTTCCCGCACCAGCGCTCAGCCACCGATCCGGCCGAACTGGCAGAGGAACGCCGCCTGGCGTATGTCGGGCTCACCCGTGCCCGCGAACGGCTCTACGTGACGCGCTCGGAAGTGCGCAGCATGTGGGGGCAGAGCCAGTACAACCCGGCAAGCCAGTTCCTGGGCGAGGTTCCGGCGGAACTGATCGAGTGGAAGCGCGAAGGCATGGACCGCCCGGCGTGGGGCGGCGGAAGCGGCATCACCTCCAGCCGCTACAGCGGATCACACTGGGGCGCCGGGGCGCCGTCCTCCACCGGCGGCAGCATCGCCGCCGCGCCGGTCGCCAAAGCAATGGGCCGGGTCCAGCCGCAGAAGGAAGTCATTTCCGTGGTGGTGGGGGACAAGGTCAACCACACGTCCTTCGGGCACGGCACGGTGCTCGCCGTCGAGGGTGCCGGGGACAAAACAGTGGCAAAGGTGAAGTTCGACGCCGGGGAGAAGCGCCTGCTGCTGCGCTACGCCCCGCTCACCAAGGAGGCCTGACGGGTCCTTTCAGCCCTCTGCCGCCTTAGCCGAAAGACGCCTTTTTCTACAAACCATAGAACTGTGCGCTTCATCACTAAAGCGGTACTCTGTGAGGGGCCTCCGGTGCCAAGGGACTAAAGTTCCTTTGGAGCAGCCCGGCTTCACGCATCTGCTTCCCGATCAGCTGATCGACTGTAAACCTACTTCGACGTAGAAGGACACTAGCCCGTGGACCTGTTTGAATATCAGGCGCGCGATCTGTTTGAGGCGCACGGTGTACCCGTGCTTGCCGGAATCGTGGCGCACACTCCTGAAGAAGCCAAAGCTGCTGCCGAGAAGATTGGCGGCGTTGTCGTCGTCAAGGCACAGGTTAAGGTCGGAGGCCGCGGCAAGGCCGGCGGCGTCAAGGTAGCCAAGACCGCTGACGAAGCCTTCGAGCACGCCAGCAACATCCTCGGGATGGACATCAAGGGCCACACCGTCAACAAGGTGATGATTGCCCAGGGTGCCGACATCGCCGAGGAATACTACTTCTCGGTCCTGCTGGACCGTGCGAACCGCAACTACCTGGCCATGTGCTCGGTTGAAGGCGGCATGGAGATCGAGCAGCTGGCTGTGGAGCGTCCCGACGCCCTGGCCCGCATCGCCGTGGACCCGGCCGTCGGCATCGATCAGGCCAAGGCTGAAGAGATCGTAGACGCCGCCGGTTTCGCTCCGGAACTGCGCAACGGCGTGATCGACGCGATCATCAAGCTGTGGGATGTCTTCGTCAAGGAAGACGCCACCCTGGTGGAGGTCAACCCGCTGGTGAAGACCGGCGCCGGCGACATCGTTGCCCTGGACGGCAAGGTCTCCCTGGATGAGAACGCCGACTTCCGCCAGCCCGGCCACGCCGAGCTCGAGGACAAGGACGCAGCAGACCCGCTGGAAGCCAAGGCCAAGGAAAACGACCTCAACTACGTCAAGCTCGACGGCGAAGTTGGCATCATCGGTAACGGTGCCGGCCTGGTCATGTCCACGCTCGACGTCGTTGCCTACGCCGGTGAAAAGCACGGCAACGTCAAGCCCGCAAACTTCCTGGACATCGGCGGCGGAGCCTCGGCATCCGTTATGGCTGCCGGCCTGGACGTCATCCTCAACGATGAGCAGGTCAAGTCCGTCTTCGTGAACGTCTTCGGCGGCATCACCGCCTGCGACGCCGTCGCAAACGGCATTGTCAAGGCGCTGGAGATCCTCGGCGACGAGGCCAACAAGCCGCTGGTTGTCCGCCTGGACGGTAACAACGTCGAAGAAGGCCGCCGCATCCTGGCCGAGGCCAACCACCCGCTGGTTACCCTCGCCACCACCATGGACAACGGCGCCGACAAGGCTGCCGAGCTCGCCAACGCAGCTCGCTGACCGAGCCGACCCCAGAAAGAGAAAACACACATGTCTATCTACTTGAACAAGGACTCCAAGGTCATCGTTCAGGGCATCACCGGCGGCGAAGGCACCAAGCACACCGCCCTGATGCTCAAGGCCGGAACCCAGGTTGTCGGTGGCGTGAACGCCCGCAAGGCCGGCACCACGGTGACCCACGGCGACGTCGAGCTGCCTGTTTTCGGCACTGTTGCCGAAGCCATCGACAAGACTGAAGCTGATGTTTCGATCGTCTTCGTTCCGCCGGCTTTCACCAAGGACGCCGTCATTGAAGCCATCGACGCCGGCATCGGCCTCGTTGTGGTCATCACTGAGGGCGTTCCCGTCCAGGACTCCGCCGAATTCTGGGCCCACGCCCAGTCCAAGGTGGACGAGAACGGCAACCAGGTCACCCGCATCATCGGCCCGAACTGCCCCGGCATCATCACCCCCGGCGAAGCACTGGTGGGCATCACCCCCGCCAACATCACCGGCAAGGGCCCGATCGGCCTCGTCTCCAAGTCAGGCACCCTGACCTACCAGATGATGTACGAACTGCGCGACCTCGGTTTCTCCACCGCCATCGGCATTGGCGGAGACCCGGTCATCGGCACCACCCACATCGATGCCCTCGCAGCCTTCGAAGCTGACCCCGAGACCAAGGCGATCGTGATGATCGGCGAAATCGGCGGCGACGCAGAAGAACGTGCCGCAGAGTTCATCAAGGCCAACGTCACCAAGCCGGTTGTCGGCTACGTGGCTGGCTTCACTGCTCCCGAAGGCAAGACCATGGGCCACGCCGGCGCCATTGTCTCCGGTTCCGCTGGAACCGCCCAGGCCAAGAAGGAAGCACTCGAGGCTGCAGGCGTGAAGGTCGGCAAGACCCCGTCTGAAACCGCTGACCTGCTGCGCGAGGTTTTCGCAGCCCTGTAGGCTCCCTCCAGCACAACCCCCGTGTCCGGATTAGTCCGGTGCACGGGGGTTTTGTGCGTCTCACTGTACGAAAGAACACCATGCACCGAACTCCCACAGCACCGTTCGACACCGGACACCGGAAAACGCTCCGCAGGGCCACCTGGATTGCCACCCTGGGCGGCTTCCTTTTCGGCTATGACACAGGTGTGATCAACGGCGCCCTGCCATACATGCAGGACGATCTCGGGTTGACCCCCTTCACCGAAGGATTAATCACCTCCAGCCTGCTGTTCGGTGCAGCTTTCGGTGCGCTGGGTGCAGGGCAGCTCGCCGACCGGCTGGGCCGACGGCGGCTGCTGATCATCCTGGCCGGGGTTTTCCTGCTGGGTGCGGTGGGCACCGCCGCAGCTCCCGGCGTCGGGCTGATGGTCCTGGCCCGTGTGGTCCTGGGCCTGGCGGTGGGCGGCGCGTCCGCCGTCGTGCCCATGTTCCTGGCTGAACTGGCACCGGCAGCCCGCCGCGGACAGGTGGTCACCCGGGACCAGCTGATGATCGTCACCGGACAGCTTGCCGCGTTCATCTGCAACGCCATCATCGGCAATCTCTGGGGTGAAGAGGGCAACGTCTGGCGCTGGATGCTGCTGGTCGCCACGCTGCCGGCCATCGCGCTGTGGATTGGCATGAACTTTGTGCCGGAAAGCCCCCGCTGGCTCGGGTCCAAGGGCCGGTACGCGCAGATGCTCACCGAACTGCAGCGGATCCGCAGTGCCGAAGACGCGCAGGCGGAATACGAGGAGGCCAAGGCACTGGCCGGCAGTGTCCCCACCCGCACCGGCCGCCTGAAAGACTTCGCCGAACCCTGGCTGCTGCGGGTCCTGCTGATCGGTATGGGCCTCTCCATCGTCCAGCAGATCACCGGCGTCAACGCGATTATCTACTACGGCACGCAGATCCTGGCCGACGCCGGATTCGGCACCGAAGCGGCACTGACCGCCAACATCGCCAATGGCGTCGTCTCGGTCGGCGCTGCCCTGCTGGGCATCTGGCTGCTCGGCAAGGTGGGGCGCCGGCCCATGCTGCTGACCGGACTGATCGGCACCTCCAGCACGCTCGCCATCATCGGCGTCGCCTCGATTCTGCTGCCGGAAGGCTCCGCCCGGGGTTTCACCGTCCTGTCCATGACCGTTCTGTTCCTGGCCTTCCAGCAGGGTGCCGTCTCTCCGGTGACCTGGCTGATGCTCTCTGAAATCTTCCCGCTGCGGGTTCGGGGCCTGGGAATCGGGCTCTCGGTGTTTGTGCAGTGGATGGCGAATTTTGCCGTCGGCTTCTCCTTCCCCATGTTGATGTCCGCGCTGGGCATCTCCAGCACATTCTTCATCTTTGTTGCGCTGGGCATCTGTGCAGCCCTGTTTGTCCGGCGCTACCTGCCGGAGACCCGCGGGCTTTCACTGGAGGAAGTCGAGCTTCAGCTGCGCAAGGCCTAATCCCGGGGAACACCGGCTGCTGATTTCCAACAGCTGGCGGTACTCGTTGACGGAGTAGCGCACAGTGCTTCCGGCGTACGTGCCGAAGAAAGTGAAGTCTGTTTCGGGCGGCGCACCGGGGCCGGGCGTCAGCGCCGAGA
The DNA here is from genome assembly GCF_014836775.1 of Arthrobacter gallicola. Classification (GTDB taxonomy): domain Bacteria; phylum Actinomycetota; class Actinomycetes; order Actinomycetales; family Micrococcaceae; genus Arthrobacter_B; species Arthrobacter_B gallicola. Next base: position 154,022 of record NZ_JACSQD010000007.1, on the reverse strand, counting down.
GCATCTCTGTTCCGGCTGATTTGAGTGCCTGCTGGGCCTGGTCCCGGGCACGTTCGGCAGCGGCAGGAGGCGGGCCGGTGAACGTCGTCGTCAATTTGTGCGGCCGGGGGCCGGGCCCGTCCGCAGAGCACGGGGTGAGGCGGGGTGCCGGTCCAGCCGGGGTATCCGTGTACGGTGTTCCATCCACATCCGTCCAGCCCGGGCTGCCAAAGCCCGTCATCACGGCCCTCACGAGTTCCTGTTGTCCGGAAGCGATCTCCGCTGCCGACAGCTCGGGGCTGCCGACCCCGGGACCGGCGGCGGGGGCAGCGGGCGGCGGAGTCCCACCAGAGCCTGCTGCCAGCACGATCACCGCGGCAAGAACCCCCAGGGAACGTGGATCCGGCCGTCTCATCTGCGGCATTCTGCCGGTGAACAGGCGATGTGTCGAGGGTGGCGGGTTGCAACCGCCCAGACGCAGTTCCGAAATTACTTGCAGGGCTGCAATTTTGCAGTTGTGAAAAATTCCTCCGAATGACAAAGTGGTTCGGTGAGTCAACAACCTTCCCTCCGCGACCGCAAACGCGCCGAAACCTGGGCGGCGCTGCACGCCGCTGCTGCACGCCGCGCGATCAAGGACGGACTGGACTGCGTCAACATCGACGTAGTTGCGCAGGAGGCAGGCGTTTCAACCCGCACCTTCTTTAACTACTTCCCCTGCAAAGAAGACGCCGTCCTGGGCCTGCAGGAGCCCTCCGTGGAACAGACAGCCCTCGACGCCTTCGATATTGAAGGGGACCTGCTCACCGAAGTGAGCCGGCTGATGCTGTCGGTACTGCGCACCCTGCAGGGCGGAGATGACTCCAACGAGCTCCGCAGCCAGATCTACCAGGCCTACCCGCATCTGATGCACCGGCGATACCAGTACATCCTCAAGGTGGAGCAGCTGGTCCTTGAGACCGTCCGCGCCCAGCTGGGGGAGTCGCGCCGCTGGAAGGATCAGGCGCCGGATTCCGCGTGGCAGGGGCACAGCGTTGACGACGTCGCCTTCACCGTCGTGCTCGCCGCCAGCACGCGCATGCGTTACGTCATGCAGAAAACCTGGTCCAACCCCACCCACACACTTCAGTTCGAGGCTCTCGGGGAGGGCCTGGAGCTACTCCGAGACGTTCTCAAGGAAGTCCTATGACGCGAACCGCTGCCGATGCAGCCCCCAAGAACACCGGGAAGCAACCCAGCCTGGTCCTGGTGTTTACCGCACTGGTCCTGGCCATGCTCCTTTCGGCGCTTAACCAGACCATTCTGGGCACCGCCCTGCCCACCATCGTTGGTGAACTCAACGGGGCAAACCTGATGCTCTGGGTGATTACGGCGTTCATCCTGGCCTCCACGGTGATGATGCCGATCTACGGGAAACTGGGCGACCTGATCGGCCGCAAGTACCTGCTGGTGGCTGCCATCCTCATCTTCCTGGCCGGTTCGGTGGTGGGTGCTCTGTCTCCGGACATGACCTGGCTGATCATCGCCCGGGTTATTCAGGGACTCGGAGCCGGCGGCCTGATGATCCTCTCCCAGGCGATCATTGCCGACGTCGTTCCGGCACGTGAGCGCGGCAAGTACATGGGGTGGATGGGCGGCGTGTTCGCCTTCTCCTCGGTGGTGGGTCCGCTGATCGGCGGCTGGCTGACCGAGGGGCCGGGCTGGCGCTGGGCGTTCTGGTTCAACATCCCGGTGGGTGTCCTCGCGCTGCTTGGCGCGTTGTTCTTCCTGAGGCCGCGCGCTGTCACGTCGCGCCCGCGGATTGACCTCTGGGGCATGGTGTTCATTGCCTTCGCCACCACCGGCCTGGTGCTGGTCAGCAGCTGGGGCGGCAGCACCTATGCCTGGAACGATCCGGTCATTCTGGGCCTGATCGCCGGCACGGTTATTGCCGCCGTGATCTTTGTGATGGTCGAGCGCCGCACGGCGGAGCCGATCATTCCGATGGAGCTCTTCCACGACCGCAACTTCAACCTCGCCACGGCCTCCGGCCTGCTCACCTCCGTCGCCATGTTCGGAGCCATCGGCTACCTGCCGACCTACCTGCAGATGGCTACCGGCGCCAGCGCCACGGAAGCCGGCATGCTGATGATCCCCATGATGGGTGCCCTGCTCTTCACCTCTGTGCTCTCCGGTTCCCTGGTATCCAAGACCGGACGCTACAAATGGATGCCGATTACCGGCTCCGCCTTGATGGTGGTGGCGCTCTTCCTGATGGGCACCATTACCGCCGACTCCCCGGTCTGGCAGCTGTGCGCCTACATCGGCATCCTGGGGCTGGGCCTTGGCCTGAACATGCAGATCCTGGTCCTGGTGGTGCAGAACTCCTTCCCGCTGCGCCAAGTGGGTACAGCCACTGCCGCGAACAACTACTTCCGCCAGATTGGCGCCACCCTCGGTTCTGCCGTGGTGGGCAGCCTGTTCGCCCATCGGCTGACGGATCTGCTGGGCGAGCGGCTGCCGGCGGACGCCGCTTCCGCCACCGGAGGCGGAAACTCACTGACACCGAAGCTTGTCCATGAACTACCGGAAGCAGTCCAGGACATCATCATCCGTTCCTACAACGAAGCCCTGATCCCGTTGTTCCTGTTTATGGTGCCGCTGGCGGTCGTGGCCACGATCCTGTGCCTGTTTATCAAGGAAAAGGCGCTGGCCACCAGGCTGGAACCGGAGGTTATGCCGGAGGCAATCGGTGAGGGCAACGTCCTGATCAGCACCGAGGACGAAGGCAACGGACCCAGCACCACGGAACTGCGCCAGGCAAGCCACGCCGGGCCTAAAAGGTAGAACCAAGTCAGCAGCAGGGAGCCAGCTGACCCAGGTGTCAGGCTGGCTCCCCGCTGCGGGCCCGGTGTGCGCTGTTGTCAGGCGGCTCCGGTGCCGAAGAGCAGTCCGAGTGCATAGGTCACGGCCGCAGCGCCCAGTCCGATGGCCAGCTGACGCAGCCCGCGTTTAAGCGGAGACGCACCGGAGAGCAAACCAACCACGCTGCCGGTCACCAGCAGTGCCAGGCCAACAAGGGCACAGGACAGTGCCACGGCGGCCAGTCCTTCCATCCCGAAGATATAGGGCAGCACCGGGATGATGGCGCCTGAGGAAAAGAAGCAGAAGCTTGAGAGCGCGGCGCCAAGGCCGGTCCCTACCGTTTCATGCTCTTCGCCGGACTCCTCCTGCTTTTCCGGCTGCAGCGACAGCGACGGATCGCAGTCGCAGCTGTAGAGTCCCAGGCGTTCCGCAGCGCGGTGTTCGGCTGCCTCCTGGGACATACCCCGGGCGCGGTACACCAGGACAAGTTCGTTGGCATCTATGTCCAGCGACTTGGCCGCGGCAAGGGTGATCTGGGTTGGCCGGGACGCCTCAAGCAGTTCCCGCTGCGAACGCACCGAGACATATTCGCCCGCGCCCATGGACAATGCACCGGCCAGCAGGCCGGCAAAACCGCTGAAAAGCACAAAGGTGCTTGAAACGCCGGTGGCACCGATTGCCATCACCAGGGCCAGATTGGAGACCAGGCCGTCGTTCGCGCCGAAGACGGCGGCCCTGAAGTTTCCGGAAAGGCGGACCCGTCCGCGTGTCGCAAGCCCGCGGACCACCTCCTCATGGATTTGCTCATCCGCGGCCATGGCGCTGGTGGCACTGGGCTCGGTGCTGTAGGGCGAACGCCCTTCCGCCCGCTGCGCGAGAGCCAGCACAAAGACTGAGCCGAAGCGCCGGGCCAGCAGCCCCAAAACCCGGTTGCGGAAGGACGGACGGACCGGCTTATCCGCTTCCGGGCCCAGCAGTTTCCGCCAGTGTTCCTCATGGCGTCCTTCGGCCTCGGCAAGGGCGAGCAGGATGTCCCGTTCCTCCCCGTCCCGGCGCTCGGCGAGATACCGGTAGGTTGCAGCTTCCGCCTGTTCATCGGCGAGGTATTGCCGCCAGCGGCGGCGGTCGGCAGGGGTGGGCCGGGGTTGGCCAGGGGGCATAGGCCCTGGCACCGGTGGGGTAGTCACTAACTGCTCCTGGTCATGGCCGGAGCGGCAGGGGGCTCCGGCCAGCTGTTGGGATACTGGCCGAAGGTCTCGCTCGCCGGGTGCGGTGCACCTGCGGTGGACTGCCGGGCTGCTGCTGCAGCCAGTATGTCGACAGGCCTCGGAATTACCGCCAGTTTCGGTGTGGCCTGCGCCGTCACTAAAATTGGAAATAAGACCGGAGCTACTCCCCTTCAGATTGACAGTGTAGCGGAGAACCCACGGTGATTCCCTAGGAGGGCGAACGAACGATGACGGGCCTGCATCTACCTCACACCGGGTGCCCGACCCCGGCGCCGCAACCGATAGAGTCAATGCCGTGAGTAAAGCTGCCAAAGCACTCTTCGACCATCACCGCCCCTGGACGCGCCATTATGCCGAGGGTGTGCCGGCGGATCTGTCGCTGCCCGAAGGTTCCCTCGTGGACATGGTGGAGGCGTCAGTCAGCCGCTACGGGTCCAAACCGGCGCTGCAGTTTTTCGGTGCCGTCACGTCCTACCGTGACCTGGGTGAACAGATCCGCCGCGCGGCGGCCGGACTGAAACGCCTCGGTGTCCGTGCCGGGGACCGGGTTGCGCTGGTGCTGCCCAACTCGCCGCAGCACGTCGTCGCCTTTTATGCTGTGCTGCGCCTGGGCGCCGTCGTCGTGGAACACAATCCGCTGTACACCGACCGGGAACTGCGTCACCAGTTCGAGGACCACGGTGCCACCGTGGCCATCGTCTGGGACAAAACCGCAGACCGGATCCAGTCCCTTCCCGCGGATATCCCGGTCCGCACGATCGTGTCGGTGGACCTGATCAGTGCCATGCCCCGGATGACCCAGCTGGCGCTGAAGCTTCCGCTGCCGGCAGCTCGGAAAAGCCGTAAAGCCCTGGCGGCGGACAAGCCGCCCCGCAGCGCCGGACGCCGGGTCCTGACCTGGAAAAAGCTCCTGGACAACAGGCCGCTGCCGCGGCGGCATCCCAAGCCCACGGCCGGGGACCTGGCGGCCATTCAATACACCTCCGGAACCACGGCGGATCCCAAGGGTGCCATGCTCACGCACGGAAACCTCATGGCCAACGCCGCCCAGGGGCGCGCCTGGATTCCCGGGGTGCGCCCGGGCAAGGAAACGGTTTACGGCGTCCTGCCGATGTTCCATGCCTACGGGCTGACCCTCAGCCTGACCTTCGCCATGAGCATCGGGGCGTGCCTGGTCCTGTTTCCGAAGTTCGACGTCGAGCTGGTCCTGAAAGCCGCCCGTAAGACTCCGCCAACCTTCCTGCCGGCGGTCCCTCCGATCTATGACCGGATAGTGGCCGGCGCCGATGAAGCCGGGGTGTCCCTGAAGGGCGTCCGCTTCGCCATCTCCGGTGCCATGAACCTCCCGGCGGCAACCGTGGAGGCGTGGGAAAAAGCGACCGGCGGTTATCTGATTGAGGGCTACGGCCTGACGGAAACCTCCCCGGTCGCGCTGGGCAATCCCATGGGCCCGACCCGCAAACCCGGCACCGTGGGGGTGCCGTTCCCGCTCACTGACATCAAGGTGGTTGATCCGGAGGATCCCACCAAGGAGCGGAAGCGCGGGGAAGCGGGCGAGCTGCTGATCCGCGGTCCCCAGGTGTTCCAGGGGTACTGGAATAAACCGGTTGAAACCCGGGCGGCCCTGCTCGAGGGCGGCTGGTTCCGGACCGGAGATATCGTCTCAGTGGACGACGACGATTTTGTCACCATCCGCGACCGGATCAAGGAACTGATCATTACGGGCGGGTTCAATGTTTCTCCCTCCGAGGTGGAGGAAGCGCTGAAGCGCCACCCCGCGGTGGCGGAAGCAGCTGTCGTCGGCCTGACCCGCACAGGCGGTGGCGAGGATGTGGTGGCCGCCGTCGTGGCCAAGCCCGACGCCGTGTTCGACCCCGATGAACTCCGATCCTTCGTCCGCAACGAACTGGCCGCGTACAAGGTTCCGCGCCGGATCGTGCAGATTCCGGATCTGCCGCGCTCGCTGATCGGTAAGGTCCTGCGGCGGCACGTGCGCGAATCGTTGCTGGGCGACCACGGCGATAAAGCCACAGGCACCGACACAGGCACGAGCGATGCCCCGGGCACTGCCAAAGACTGAGACACAGCCAAAGACTGGGGCATCGGCCACCAGGCCGGAGCTGTAACCTAAACCGGCACGACACCGGCACTCCAGCCGGCACTTCAACCCAATGGGGGAAACACACGATGGACAGCCAGCCTGGTTCCGGGCCCAACCTGACTCAGCCGCGCCGCTACTGGGAGGACGGTCTTGGCCATGCCGCGCTCCGGTCAGCGCAGGTGCTGCTGGTCCTGCTGTTGGTCAGCCTGGGCGTTTTCGCCCTGACCCGGGTAAGCCTGGTGGTTATTCCCGTGCTCCTGGCCCTTATCCTCGCGGCAGCCATTGCTCCCTTCGTCAATTGGCTGCGGCGCAAGGGATGGCCCGGTGCACTGGCGACGGGCGTGTCGTTCCTGCTCCTGCTGGGCGTGTTCGGCGGACTGATCACGGGAATCGTTTTTGCGATCCGCAGTGAGTGGTCCTCGCTGGTGGACCAGGCTACGGCCGGGTTCAACAAGCTGTATGAACTGGTCCAGAACGGTCCTTTCACCATCGACTCGCAGGCGATCGAGGATGCGCGGGACGCAGTGCTGGACTTTGCCACGTCCAGCACCGCGGGCAGCGGAGCCATTGCCGGGTTGAGTGCTGCCGGATCCTTTGCCACCGGCTTTTTGCTGATGGCCGTGGTGCTCTTCTACTTCCTCAAGGACGGTGACCGCATCTGGGCTTTTATGCTGCGCTGGTTCCGCGGTGAGCGCCTGGAGAAGGCCAAGCTGTCCGGAGCCCGGACCATGGAAGTGCTTGGCGGCTATGTCCGGGGGACCGCGATTGTCGCGGCCGTAGACGCCATCTGCATCGGTGCCGCCCTGTTCATCCTGGGCGTGCCGCTGGCCCTGCCGCTGTCCGTCATTGTGTTTGTGGGTTCCTTCATTCCGCTGGTTGGTGCCACGGCGGCCGGTATCCTGGCCGCGCTGATTGCGCTGGTTGCCAATGGTCCGGTGGTGGCGCTGATCGTCGTGGCCGTGATCATCGCCGTCAACCAGCTTGAGGGGAATTTCCTTCAGCCGGTGGTGATGGGCAAGACCCTCAGCATCCACGCTCTGGTTATTCTGCTGGCACTGACCGCCGGCACCATCCTGGCCGGCATCATCGGCGCGATCCTCGCCGTGCCGATCGCCGCGGTTACCTGGGCAGTCATCAAGGTCTGGACCGGTGAGGACACCGGTGACCCCGCCGAGCCGGCCGAAGTGGCGGACACCGCGGACGCGGAAGCGCCAGCTGAGTCCTCCTAGAAATAGCCACCGCGGAAAGAGCCCACCGCGGAAATAGCCGCCGCGCCCGCCGCGGGCACGCCTGCTGCAGGCGGGCGTCACATGCGGCAAAGCGGGCAGAACACGAGGAAAGCACCGGGCCCGGACGGGCAGGGGGTAATCCGTCCGGACCCGATGCGGCTTTAAGGGCCGGACAACCGGCGTTTGCTGCAGGGAAACGTTTGTTTACCCGTACGCTAGTTCCGCGTGAGGCCGCTCGTCAAAAGGGGTGAAATACAGCCCCAGACCTCCGACTTGTCCAAGGCTCGGGCGACATGTTGCCCGCCGGAAATTCTTCTGACCCGGTTGACCCGGGTATGCTCGCGGAACGGTGAGGAAAGGAGCTCCCAGCCAATGAAGGCACTCACTATTGAGCCCAGCAACGCGCCACTGGCCATCGGATCACGGATCCGCACTGCCCGCCAGGCCCGTCACCTCACGATTGAGCAGGTAGCCGACTCAACCGGACTGACGAAGGGCTTTCTCAGCCGGGTCGAACGTGACCTCACCTCCCCGTCCGTTGCCTCCCTGGTGACGCTGTGCCAGGTACTTTCGATCTCCATCGGCGATCTCTTCGTCCCGCCGGAGACCACGCTGGTCCGCCTGCCCGATGCACCCGGGATCAACCTGGGCGGTGACGGCATCAACGAACGTCTGGTCACACCGCGCACCGAGCGCCGGGTTCAGGTCATCCGCTCGGAGATAGTCCCCGGCGGTTCCGGGGAATCGGATTTGTATTCCGTGGACTGCGACGTCGAAGTCCTGCATGTGGCGCAGGGGCGCCTGGACCTGGTCTTCAACTCGGAAACCATGGCCTTGGCGGCCGGAGACACTGTCACCTTCCCGGGTAAGGAACCACATTCCTGGCGGAATCCGGATGACTCGGCCTCCGCCGTCGTCATCTGGACACTGGTCAGTCCCGGGACGCCCTGAACATCACACTGTTTGTAGTGAAGACCGTTCGCCGGCGCCGGTGAGCCGCTCCAGGTAGCCAACCGCACCGTTGATGTTAGTCCCGGAGGAACGGTAGCCAATGTAGCCGTCCGGGCGGATGACGATGACTTCCGGGCGGCGGACTGACAGGCCGAGGCGTTCAAACGCCAAACCGCTGGTGTCCTGGATAATCCCCGGGCCACCGAACAGCAGCGGACTGCCCACCACCAGACGCTGCACGCTCAGCAGGCCACCGAGCGCGGACAGTGCGGAATGCAGCTGCTGCGGAGTGTCCTCCGGCCAGCCGGGACCCGTGAGCAGGACGTGGAAAGCCGGCGCAGCCACCAGGTCCTGCAGCCTGCGTTCGCGGTCCTCGTACATCACGACGGCGTCCGGCAGCCGGTCCCCGGGCCGCGGCCCGGCGGAGAGCAGGGCAGGGAGCCGGTTGGCCCCGGACTCTGACAAGGTGCTGCTGCGGTAGTTGATGCCCAGCTGGGACAGGGTGCGGAAAGCCCGGCCGCGCAGCCGTTCGCTGGCCGCCGCCGCGGGTGCCAGCGCCGGAAGGAGCTTGGTCCGCGGCAGTTTCTTCAGCGCATTGCGGCTGGTGGCGAGCTTGAACAGCCGATCCGTGAAATCCACGATGCTGCGCGCAACCGGGCGGCGTTCGGCAGCATAACTGTCGATCAGTTCCTCCGAGGCCAGGCCCCGGGCTCCGAGAGCCAGTTTCCAGCCCAGGTTCAGGGCGTCCTGGATACCGGTGTTCATGCCCTGGCCGCCCACGGGGGAGTGGACGTGCGCGGCGTCGCCGGCCAGGAAGACCGATCCCCACTGGAAGGACTCGGCCATCTGATGGGAGAGCTTGAAGCTGCTCATCCACTGCGGATCCCGCAGGGTCAGGGCTCCGCCGGAAAAGCGGTCAGCGGTTTCCTGAAGTGTCTCCAGCGTGGTTTCGCGGCGGTCACCGCGTTTTTTGAGGCTGATCATCCGCCAGCTGGCGGGATGCCCGAGCGGGAAGAGCACCATAAACCCCTCATCCGTGGGGTAGGTATGCACGGCGGCAGGCTCGGCGCCGTCGATCTCCAGGTCCGCCAGCACAAAGGTGTCCGTGTAGCCCGACCCGCGGAAGTCCATCCCGGCGCGGCGCCGGACGGTGCTGTCCACGCCGTCGGCCCCCACCACGTACCGGGCGCGGATGCGGTCGATGCCGCGGTCCTGGCGCTGTACGCGGGCCTCCATTCCGGCATACGGGTCTGCGGGATCAAGCCGTTCGAGGTCCAGGAGCTCCGCGCCGCGTTCAACGCGCACCCCCTGGCTGGCCAGGTAGGAGGAGAGAATGCGTTCGGTATCCGCCTGCGGTAGGAACAGCAGCTGCTGGTAAGCGGAATCGTCGATCCCGGTGTCGAACAGGCCAACCGGGACAGTTTCGCTGCCGGGCAGATGGAGATGGAGCTGGTGCGCGGGACTGCCGCTGCGCGTCATAGCGTCACTGATCCCAAAGGGCCGCAGCGCTTCGAGGGTGCGCGGCTGGACTGCCAGGGCCCGGGATTGGAGCGAGGGGGTCTGCCTGCGGTCGATGATCCGGAAGCTGACGCCGAAGCCGGAAAGCTGGGCGGCCAGTGCCAGCCCAGTCGGTCCTGCGCCCACAATCAGGACATCGACGTCGTAGTTCATTCCATCATTGTTCGCAAAGCTCGCCCGGTCCGCCATAGTCACAGCCTAGTCTTGACGCCAACCGGTCTTCCACTTTAGCGTGTCGATAAACATTTGATGCCTATTAGATAACTTTTGCAGTCTGGGCGGATAGCATCTAAGCAGATGCCGTTACGGCACTACAGAACCAAACCGGAAGAGATACTCAGTGGACAAGAACCAGCCGCGCATCAACGTCAATGGCAAAGTCGGCCCGATCGACGCAGCACAAATCCCGCGCTACGCAGGAGCAGCCACCTACGCACGTCTTCCGCGGCTGGACCAGGTAGAGCATGCCGACGTCGCCGTGGTTGGCGTACCCTTTGATACCGGTGTCTCCTACCGCCCCGGAGCCCGCTTCGGCGGCAACCACATCCGCGAAGCCTCCCGCCTGCTGCGCCCGTACAACCCGGCGCAGGACACCTCCCCGTTCGAGAACCTGCAGGTCGCCGACGCCGGTGACCTCGCAGTGAACCCGTTCAACATCAACGAAGCCATCGAAACGATCCAGGCAGGTGCCCTCGACCTGACCGAAGGCGGCACCAAGCTGGTGACCCTCGGCGGGGACCACACCATCGCCCTGCCGCTGCTGCGTGCCGCCGCAGAGCGCGCCGGAGAGCCGGTTGCCATGCTGCACTTCGATGCGCACCTGGACACCTGGGACACCTACTTCGGCGCCGAATACACCCACGGCACCCCGTTCCGCCGGGCAGTGGAGGAAGGCATCCTGGACACCGAAGCGATCTCCCACGTGGGCACCCGCGGCCCGCTCTACGGCAAGAAGGACCTGGAGGATGACAAGCGGTTCGGCTTCGGCATCGTGACCTCCTCGGACGTGTTCCGCCAGGGCGTGGATGAAGTTGTCGCGAAGCTCCGGGACCGGATCGGCAACCGTCCGCTCTACATCTCGGTGGATATCGATGTGCTGGACCCCGCGCACGCTCCCGGCACCGGAACCCCCGAGGCCGGCGGCATTACCAGCCGCGAGCTGCTGGAAATCCTGCGCGGTATGCGCGGCATGAACCTCGTCGGAGCTGACGTGGTGGAGGTCGCCCCGGCCTACGACCACGCGGACATCACTGCCGTAGCCGCCTCCCACGTCGCGTACGACCTGATCACCCTGATGGGGCTTTCCGCATGAGCCAGGTGGCGCCCGGTGCCGCGGTACGCAACGGTGGAGACCTCGTCGTCGAAACCCTGGAAGCGCTGGGCGCCACCACGGTCTTCGGCATCCCGGGCCAGCATGCGCTCGGGCTGTTTGATGCCCTGTCCCGTTCCTCCCTGGAGTTCGTTTCCTCCCGGGTGGAAAACAATGCCGCCTTCGCCGCAGACGGGTTTTCCCGCGCCACCGGCGAAGTCGGCGTCCTCTTCCTCTCCACCGGCCCCGGGGCGCTGACCTCGCTGGCCGGGCTGCAGGAGGCTTACGCCACCGGTGTGCCCATGGTGGTGGTTGCCAGCCAGATTCCGATCGAGGGACTCGGCGCCCGCCGCCGCGGTATGCTCCACCAGCTCGATGACCAGAAGGCTTCGGCTGCGAACGTCACCAAGAGCCAGCGCCTGATCCAGCATGCCTCCGGTATTCCCTCCGCCATCCAGGACGCCTGGACGGAAGCGATCTCCTCTCCCATGGGCCCCGTGTGGGTCGAGGTACCGCAGAACGTCCTGCTGGCGCCCATCGTGGTGCCCGCAGTGGAGGACGCCCTGGCCGAACCCTTCGACAATCCGCCGCGCCGTGAACTGGTCACCGAGGCGGTGAAGTGGCTCAGCGCCGCACGCCGCCCGGCGATCATTGCCGGCGGCGGCACCCGCCGCGGCCGCGGCGAGGCACACCTGCTTTCCCTGGCGGAGAAACTCCGGGCACCGGTGATCTGCACCCCCGGCGGCAAGGGTGCCTTCCCCTGGACCCACCCGCTCTCCCTGCAGTCCTGGGTGGAGGACAAGTGGGCCACCGAGCTGCTGGAGGACGCCGACGTCCTGCTGGTCATCGGGTCCTCCCTCGGGGAAGTCACCTCCAACTACTTCACCTTCGCCCCGCGCGGACGGATCATCCAGATCGATGCCGAGCCGCGGGTGCTGGAATCCAACGGTCCGGCCCTGGGCATCCGGGCCGACGCCGGGCAGGCACTTGCGGCCCTCGACGCCGCGCTTGAAGATCCGGCCCAGACCCCGGACTGGCACGGCCAGACACCCGAAGAACTCACGGCAGACACGCTGGCACGTATCACGGCCCGGCTTGATGCCCAGGATCTGCGCCATGAGCGAACGTTCATGGCGGACATCCGGGCGGCTGTGCCGGCCGGGATGCAGACCTTCTGGGACATGACCATCGCCGCCTACTGGGCCTGGAGCTGCTGGGACGCCAAGTCCGGGGGCTTCCATTCCGCCCAGGGCGCCGGCGGCCTCGGCTTCGGTTATCCAGGCGCGATTGGCGCCGCGGTAGGCCTCAACGAGCGCGTGCTCGCCGTGTCCGGTGACGGGTCGGCGATGTACTCCATTGCCGAACTGGCCACGGCCCGGCAGCACAATGCGCCCGTCACCTGGCTCATTGTCGACGACGGCGGTTACGGCGTGCTCCGCGAATACATGGTCGATGCGTTTGGCAAGGCCACCGCCACCGAGCTGGCCGGACCCGACTTCGTCCAGCTGGCCGAGTCCTTCGGGATTCCCGCCCGGCGGGTGGCACCGGAGAACGTAGGCCAGGCGCTGGAGGACTCCTTCGCACAGGAAGGCCCGAACGTCGTCGTGGTGGAAACCCTGCTGCGGCTCTTCGCCCCCACGCACCTCGAGGCGTAGGTTTCCCGAGAGCCCTTCAGGAAGCTGCGATAAAGTTTACTCAGGCAACTACTTGGGAGGTCTGTGGTGAACCAATACCCGGCGAGGCGGCGTTCAGCCGCCCAGAAAGGGTTCCAGGCGTGGAATTCCTGATCCTGCTGGTCGGCCTGCTCTTCGGAACCGTGCTGGTGGTGGGCATCGGGGAGCGGATACGGCTGCCCTATCCGGTGCTGATGCTCATCTTCTCGGCGCTCTTCGCGTTCCTGCCCGTGCTGCCGGAGATTCACATAGACCCGGAACTGATCCTGCCGCTGTTCCTGCCGCCGCTGCTTTACGCAGCTGCCCAGCGCAGCTCCTGGTCAGTGTTCCGGCTCCGCTGGCGTTCCCTCGTGTTGCTGGCCGTGGCTCTGGTTGCCGTTACCGTGCTGGTGGTTGCCGGCATTTCCTGGGCCCTGGTTCCGGCCATCGGACTGCCCGCGGCGATCGCGCTGGGGGCCATTGTGGCCCCGCCGGATCCCGTTGCCGTCGAAGCCGTTGCCGGCAAGGTCAACATGCCGCGCCGCCTGGTCACCGTCCTGCAGACGGAAGGGCTTTTCAACGACGCGATCGCCATTGTGATCTTCCAGGCCGCGGTGGCAGCGGCCGTCAGCGGCGGGGACGTCGGCTGGGATGTTGTTCCCAAATTCCTGATCGGCGCGGCCGGTGCGGTGGCTCTGGGCCTTGCCATGGGCTGGCTTGTGGGCGCGCTCAACCGGTTTGTGCCCAATCTGGTGGCGCGGTCGGCTGTGACGCTGGTGGCCCCCTACGCCGTGTACATCCTGGCCGAGGAAGTGCACTTCTCCGGCGTTGTCGCCGTCGTCGTCACAGCGCTGGAACTGGGGCGCCGGGCGCGGCCGCAGGACTCCCAGGAGCGCCTGACCCGCACCGCCTTCTGGGAAGTCGTGGAGCTGCTGACCACCGGAGTGGCCTTTGGGCTGGTGGGAATCGAAATGCGGTACGTGATCGAGGATGAAGGCAGCGAGATCTTCACCTTCATCCCCGGCGTTGCGGCCGTCTGCGCCGCCGTTGTGCTGGTGCGCTTCCTCTGGATGTACGGGATTTACCGGTTCGGCGGAACCGAGAAGCGCAATGCGGTTCCCGGGTCCCTGAAGGAAGTCCTGGTTCTCACCTGGTGCGGCATGCGCGGCCTGGCCACGCTGGCACTGGCGCTGGCTCTGCCCGCCACCAACCTCGCCGGGGAGGAGCTGCCGGGCCGCAACTTCATGATCGTCGCGGCCGGATCCGTCCTGCTGGTCACCCTGGTGCTGCCGGGCCTGACCCTGCCGTGGCTGATGCGCAAACTGAATCTGCCCAGCGACCACAAGGCGATCGAACGGCAGGAGCGGGAGCTGGCCCGCCGCGCCGAACGCACAGCCCTGGAAACCATGAAACGCTCGACGGCGGCGGACGCCCTGCCGCCCGAGCGGCGCGCTGCGCTGGCGCGGCGGATGTCCTCGCTGCACTCCATCCTGGGTGCCGATGCCGAGGACGACCCCCAGAAGATGCTGCAGCTCAAAGCGACGCTGGAAGTGATGGACGCCGTTCAGCGCGAAGCACTGGCCGCAGCCCGGAAGGAAGTGCTGGCGGCCCGCCGGCAGTCCGGGGTGGACCCCGAAGCTGTGGACCGTGTGCTGCGCCGCCTCGACCTGCGCACCGTCACCCTGGACCACGGCCCGCGGTAAGGCTGCTGCCGGCCGCTGCAAGCTGTTGCCTGCTATTGCATGGTGAACCGGCGGGCTACCAGATCAGAGACCGGCTGCGCCCGGAAGAGGATTGAGAGTGCCGTGTTGCGGACCCGCATGAGCCGTGCGGGGAGTGGACGGCCCAGCGCCATGTTGAGCCGGGCCTGGGCTGAGGCAATCCTGGCGGCCCGCCGTCGTCGTCGGTCGAACTGCACCAGCTGCGCCTGGACGTTTTCACCGCGCACACCGGCCGCGAGGAGCGGTGCCAGTTCCGCGGCGTCCAGCCAGCCCAGGGTGAGGCCCTGGCCGCCGATGGGACTGACTTCATGGGCGGCATCGCCGGCCAGAATGGTCCGGCCATGGACCAGCTGCCGCGGCAGGGCCGTCCGGACAGAAAACGCACTCAGCATGGAGTTCCCGGCCGCGCTGGGCTGTTGGCCGGTGCGTTCCCGAACCATGCTGGCCAGGGCCTTGGCATCGGCGTCCGTCCGCAGGCTGCGGGTGTGGGCCACCCAGCGCCGCTTGCCCCCGGGCAGCGGAAAGGACTCGACGATGCCCTCCGGTTCCAGATACAGCACGCCCGTTGGGCCGTCGCCGGTGGTGTCGGGGAAATCGCCCATCAGATAGTGATCCCGCAGGGTGCGTTCCGTGACGGCGGCCCCGAGCATGCTGCGCACGGGGGACCGGGCGCCGTCCGCCGCTACCGCGAAGGCCGCATGAACCGCGAAACCTGCGTCCTCACCCGCAACGGCGTCGGCGCGGACATCGTCCGGACTGCCGGTTTCGGCACCGAGAGCGCTGGCGAGCCGGCTGGAGGCAGGCTCGGCGCCTCGAACGCTGGCCCTTCTGCTGCCCGCGAGGAGAACGGATGCCCCGGTATCCACCAGCCCGGTTACCGTCCGCCCGCGCTGCAGCACAGTGGGGTCCAGGGACTGAAGACGTTCCTCGAGGATGGTTTCGGTGCGTTCCTGCGGCAGGGCCAGCACATAGGGATAGGGCGTGGAGGTCCGGGAGAAACGGATGGAGACCAGGCTGCGGTCCCGGGTCCGGGCGGCGCCTCTGCGGATTTGGACCCCTTCGGCCGTGAGCTGGCCGGTTACTCCGGTGCCTTGCAGTGCCACCAGCCCGGGCGGATGAATTCCAATGGCACGGGAATGGCTGCTGCGCTCCGTCCGCCGTTCCAGGACCGTGACCCGCACTCCCTCCTGCACCAGGAGAATCGCCAGCGCCAGGCCCACCGGCCCGCCCCCGACGATGGCAACGTCAACCTCGAGCACCTCCCCGGCCCCGGCCCCGGCCCCGGGTGCTGGTCCCAGCACTGCCCCAGTCACCGGCCCGGCCGATGTAGGAGCAGGTTCTGCCAGGGCCGCTGCCGCCGGACTTCCCATCCGGCCGGCACCGCGGCAGCCAGCTCAGCGGACGTGTAGCTGCGGCGGATCGAGGTCAGGCCGTCGGCCCGGATGAAGGACCCGTGGAAGAACGGCAGGGTCCCTGCGGAGAACAGGCCGTAGGCCCACGGGCTGCGTTCGATGTCGCTGTGCAGCACCAGGGCCCGGGCCAGTGCCTGTGAGTCGGCGAGCAGCCCGTCGAAAGCCTGGGTATCGAGGTGGTGCAGCACGTGGTTGGAGAGCACCACATCGAACCGTTGGCCCTCAGCGACCAGCTGCGAACTGAACGCGGCGCGGAACGTCAGGCCCGGGACCGCTGGTTGGGACTCGGCGTAGGTATGGGCCCGGGGATCCGGATCGATCCCGGTGACCGCCACGGTGAGGCCGTCCCGGTGTGCCCAGCGGGCCAGTGCCCGGGCCAGGTCCCCGCCGCCGGATCCGATGTCCAGGACGGTGCCGCCGCCTTGGGTGCTGAGCGCCGGCCGCACAAATCGGCGGTAGTTCCTGCGCCATCCGGAGACAACCGCGTTGATCACGGGGAACTGCGCATAGGTGCGTTCCAGCCGGACCGGATCGCAGTCCGGGCGGTCCATTTCCTCCACTGCGTCTACCGCCCGGCGGCTGAGGTCCGGCGGGAAAAACGGCGGCGCACCGGTGTCCAAGAGGGGCATGGGCCTAACCCACGGCAGCCGGAACCGGCTCGGCAGCCGCTGCGGCACTCTGCGCGGATGCGGCTGCTGTTCCCGGGACACGGGTGAAGAGCCCGGTTTCCACGGTCAGTCCGGGTCCAAAGGCCATGGAGCAAATCCGCTCGTTCCCTCCGGTGAACGGCTGTTCCAGGATGTATTTGAGCACGAACATGACTGTCGCGGAGCTCATATTGCCGAAGTTCCGCAGAGTCTCCCGTGCCGGCACCAGCTGCTCCGGGGTGAGCTCCAGCTTGGCCTCCACCTTGTCCAGGATGCTGCGCCCGCCCGGGTGGATGGCCCAGTGGCCAATATCGTTGTAGGCAAGCCCCGCGAGGGAAGGATCACGGGCCAGCAGCGGCTTCAGGGCACCGACAATGTGGTCGTCGATAATGTGCGGCACGTAGGTCCCCAGGACCATCTCGAAACCTTGATCTCCGATGTTCCAGGCCATGGACTCCTCGCCGACCGGCGTGAGGATGGTCTCGAAATGATCCAGGACTATTGCTGGGCTTTCGCCGGGCAGATCGCGGCCGGTAATGATGGCCGCCGCTGCGCCGTCGGCAAACAGTGAGGAGCCCATGATGCTGTCCGGATCGTTGGAGGAGCGCACATGCAGCGAGCACAGCTCAGCGCTGACCACCAGAACGACGGCGTCCGGATCGGCATCGCAGAAGGACTTGGCTGCGCGCATCGCCGGGAAAGCGGCATAGCAGCCCATGAACCCAAGGTGATAGCGCTGCACCGACGGGTTCAGCCCCAGGGCGCGGACCAGTTTGTAATCCGGCCCCGGATTGTAGAAGCCAGTGCAGGACACGGTCACCACGTGGGTCACGTCCGCGGGTGAGATGCCCGGGCAGTTTTCCACTGCGGCGTGCCCGGCTTCAACAAACAGCTTGGTGGCTTCCGCAGCGAAGATGTCATTGCGGGTCTTGGTGCTGGGGGAGAGGAGCAACCCGGTCTGCGGGTCATAGAACTGTGGATCCTCGGCCGTGGAGTTGAGTGTGAGCTCTTCCAAAGCGGTCCGCCGGGTATCGATTGCGGCCGAATTGAAGCAGGTGTTGACCAGGCGGGTGCCGAGCCGGGTTAGACCCGGCTGCGCAGCGAACACGTCGCGGACCTGGTCCTGAACAAGGACAGTGGGAGGGACGGCCGTTTCGAGGGATCTCAGCGTGACTGGCATCCTCCATTGTTAGGGAAAGGTGTGGCAGGACACAATGGTCCGGTCCGCCCGGTTCTGGCCGAAGCTGCTGGTGCCCGCACCGCCTGCGCCGAACGGTGGGTTTCCCAGAGTGGAGGGGCGCCCCCGAATTACGTCTTCCGGGACTGGGGCAGCCGCCGGCCCAGACCCTGCTGCTGATCCAGCAGGAACAGCCCCAGAACTGCCTGAACGGCAGCACCGGTTCCCAGCAGGATGAGCGCCCCGGGAGCTCCGGACACCACGCCGGGAGGCGGAGCAGCCAGCAGGCCGACGGCGAGAGCAGCGTGCGCTGCGGCTGCGGCCAGCAGGGCGGCTGCGCGTTGCCGGAAGCTGTGCGGCGCCGGAGCGGTGCCCAGGACAGCGGCGGTGAACAGGCAACCGGTTCCCGTCAGATATCCGGTGACCAGCCAGTGCACCGGCATGGACTCCTGCATGGCCGTAAACAGGCTGGTGTGGAACATCGCCCACATGCCCGCAACCACCAGCACCGTGGCGGTTGCGGGATGGGAGAGGAAGCGGCAGGGGGCACTCTCCAGGACCCGGCGCAGCCGACGGGCGGGAAAATCGTCCAGGGTCCGCAGGGCCAGGGCAGCGGGACGGGCCGCCACCAGCAACAGCGGGCCCACCATGCCAGCCAGGATGTGGGAGAACGCCAGTGCCGTGAAGTCCCGGTGAGCCCATCCCGCCAGGGGCTCAAGCAGGGTGGCCAGAACGGCCAGGACACCGGCAATAAAGCTCACCAGCCGCCAGGCCGCCCACCGGCCGGATTTCGCCGAAGCCATTCCGGCCCAGTAGGCGGCAACAGCGGCGACGGCGGGAATCAGGAACAGTGATTCCGCGGAAAAGGCGCCGTGGTTATGCATGGCCGGGGCACTGCTGAAGGGAGATCCGGAAACGCACGAGGAGCGACGGCGTCATGCGGGCGAACTTAGCACTGCTGCTGCCGGGCAGGCACCCCCTGCCGGTAAAACGCGGCATCGGAATCACCGGTTGACAGCTGCCGGCAGCAGGCAAGGATGGAACGCATGTGGACGGGGAGCCTGGAATTCGATCTGCTGCTGGCTGATGTGCATTCGCTTAAGCAGAAACGCTCTGTGGTCCGTCCCCTGGTCGCCGAGCTGCACCGCCGGTTCGCTGTGTCCGCTGCTGAATCCGGGCACCTCGGCCTTCATCGCCGTGCGGCCGTGGGCATTGCCGTGGTGGCGGCTGACCGGGCGCACGTGGTGGAGGCTCTGGATGCGGCGGAACGGATGGTGGCCGGACGGCCCGAAGTCCAGCTGCTCAGCACCCGGCGCCGCATTCTGGCGGGGGAGGACGAATAGCTCACCACTCCCAGTGGGCCGCCGCACACGATGGTTAGGCACCCGATCTTCCGGGTATATGCTGTCCGAACGACAGTAAATGTGATCCGTAGAAGAGAGATTTTCCATGCTTTTTGAGAACCAAGCAGCACTCGTCACCGCCGCCGGCGCCGGAATCGGCAGGGCTATTGCGCTGCGGCTGGCTGCCGAGGGAGCCGCCGTCGTCGTCTCGGATGTGAATGACGAGGCCGGCGCGGAAACTGTTGCCCTGATCGAAGCCGCCGGCGGCCGCGCGGCGTACAAGCACGCCAACGTGGCAGAGGTTGAAGAAGTCAACGCGCTGGTTCCGTTTGCCGTCGAGACGTTCGGGCGCCTGGATCTGGCCGTGAACAACGCGGGCGTTGGGGCCATGCCCAAGCCCGTGCAGGACATCACCGCCGCAGAGTGGGACCGCAGCATCAACGTGACACTGCGCGGAACCTTCCTGGCCCTGCAGTCTCAGATGGCCCACTTCGTGGAGCAGGGCAGCGGCTCGATCGTAAACATCGCCTCGCTGGCCGGCATCAGCGCCACCCCGCAGCTCACACCCTATGGTGCAGCAAAACACGGGGTGGTTTCACTAACCCGCAGCGTCGCCAAGGAATGTGCGGAGCAGGGCATCCGCGTCAACGCCGTGGCACCGGGTGCCATCGAAACCGCAGCCCTGGCATCGCTGCCGGCCGAGGCGAAGGCCGGGTACGCCGCGGAAATCCCCATGAAGCGCCTGGGACAGCCGGAGGACATCGCCAATGCCACCGCCTTCCTCCTTTCGGAGCAGGCATCCTTCATCACCGGCGTTGTGCTGCGCGTCGATGGCGGAACCGAAGCCTAACCGTGGCGCACGCGGATCAGAATACTGAGCTGATTGAGGTCCTGAACCGCCTGCTGGCGCAGTGGACAGCTCCCGGGTTCACCACCGCGGTGGCCGCCCGCGAGGGAGTGGTCCTGGATCCGGCAGCGCTCACGCTGCTGTCCATCCTGAACAATGCCGGTGCCCAGCGCCCCTCGGCGCTGAGCGAGCGGATGGTCACGGGAGCTTCCAACATTTCCAAGATCACGGCCCGGCTCGAAGCAGCCGGGCTGGTCCGCCGGACCCCGGACCCCTTGGATTCGCGGGCCTCGCTGATCGCGCTGACCGAGGCGGGAGAACGGGCGGGGAAGGCCCTGCGGCGCTCGGGGAACTCCCTGGTGGACCAGCTGCTCGAGGGCTGGGACGCCCGGGACCGCAGCGACCTGGTACGGCTCCTGTCCCGGTTCGAGGCGGAAACCCAGCGGGTGGCCGGCACCCTGCGGGATGCAGACCAGCGGTAGCCCCAGAGGCCGGACCTGGACCGAGGACGTAACCCAGAGGCCGGACCTGCTCCCGGCCGGCGGATTCCGCCGGCCGGAAAGCGGGCCTAGTAGGCCTTGACCCGCTGCTCCACAACCAGGTGGATCAGGGCAAACGTTTTGTCCTCATCGATCGCGCGCAGTGCCGCCTCGAGCGCTGCCGGCACCTCGGAGTCGCGCTCCACCTTCACACCGAAGCCGCCGAATGCCTGCGCCATCAGCGCGAACTCCGGGTTCTTCAGCTGCGTGCCGGAGATCCGGTCCGGATAGTGGCGTTCCTGGTGCGTGCGGATAGTGCCGTACTCCTGGTTGTCCATCACGATCACCAGGGGAGTGGCGCCGTACTGAGCGGCGGTGGCCAGCTCCTGTCCGTTCATCAGGAACTCCCCGTCGCCGGCAATGGTGACAACCCTGCGGCCCGGGGCGGCGAGGGACGCGGCGATGGCGGACGGCACCGAGTAGCCCATGGACCCGTTGCGGGCGCTGAGCATCGAGGCGTAACGCCGGGTGGGGAAGTAACGGTGCGCCCAGTTGGTGTGTTCACCGGCGCCGAGGGTGATCACGGCGTCCTCCGGCAGCGACGGCACGAGGTTCGCCATCAGCGTGTCCATCCGGGCCTGCCCGGACGACGGCTCGGCCGGCGGCAGGGCCGCGAACTTCTCCTGCTCCTGCCGCATCCGGGAGGTCCAGGCCTTCCACTCTTCCTTGACCGGCAGGTCCATCAGCACCAGGTCCCGGACGAACACATCCGGCTTCGCAACGATCTGGTAGGACACCGGACCGGAGCGGCCGCGCATGGACGGGTCGATCGTGACCAGGAAGTTCTTCTTCTCCCAGTCCTGGCGCACCACAAAACCGTCGGTGATCACGTCACCGGGCACGGTGCCCACAAACACCAGCAGATCGGTTTCCTCCAGCAGGTCATACGTGGGTTTGGGCCGGCCGTAGCCGATCGGGCCCACGTAGGAGGGGGAATCGAAGGAGATGGTCCCTTCACAGCGCCATTCGGCTGCGGCCGGGAGGTGGTGTTCTTCCAGCCAGCGGGTGAGCGTGTCTGCGCCCTCCTGGGTCCAGTCGTTGCCGCCGGTGACAAACAGCGGTTTGTCCGCCTCCTTCAGCGCAGCCTGCAGTGCCTTCCAGTCCGTCACGGTCATGCCGCCCGGTGCCACCGGGATGGGCGGGTGCAGCGTGGCATTGATCTCCTTCCGGATCACATCTTCCGGGAGGCCGACGACGACGGGACCCGGGCGGCCGCTCATGGCGGCGAAGAACGCCTCGGCCACGATCTCGGACGCACGTTCGGGGTGGTCCAGGACCATCACGCGCTTGGCACCGGTATCAAACCAGGCCTTGATGTCGAATTCCTGGAACGCTTCGCGGTCCCGGTGCTCGAAAGGGATCAAACCAACAAAAAGCACCATCGGTGTGGAGTCCTGCCAGGCTGTGTGCAGCCCCACGTGCGCATTCGCCGCGCCGGGTCCACGGGTGACCATGGCGATGCCGGGCAGCTGGTTCATCTTGCCGTCTGCCTCGGCCATGTAGGCGGCTCCGCCTTCATGGCGGCAGACCACGGTTTCCACCTCGCTGTTATGCAGGCCGTCCAGAACATCGAGGAAGCTCTCGCCGGGAACTACATAGGTGCGTTTCACGCCGTGGGCGATGAGGGAATCGACAATGACATGTCCGGCGGTCTTCACCTCCGCCCGTGCTGCAGCGGGGGCTGATACCGGGGCAATCTGAGTCATCTTTGACCTTTCTCCATTGAAACGCTGAACAGCGCGTCCCGGCGCCGCGGCGCGGCCGGGCGGCGCATCCCTATGTTTACCCCATAGAAGGCCCGGTTCCGCAGAGCATGAGCCATTGTGTCAATGACCGCTCAGCATTTCCGGATCGGTCTTGGTCCGGGGTTGGCCGCATTCGGCGCTGATAAGGAACAATTGGGCGGGTGAGCCTCACCGTCGCCCCGCAGTCAGCGTCCCGCCAACCCGGATCGGTCTCTCCTGCGCCCGTCCGCACCGATTCCGCCGCACAGCTGCATGAGCAGATTGCCCGGGAACTCGGCGTCGCGCCGTGGCAGGTGCGCGCCGCCGTCGAACTCCTGGACAGCGGATCAACCGTTCCTTTCATTGCCCGCTACCGCAAGGAAGTAACCGGAACCCTGGACGACGCTCAGCTCCGTGAGCTGGACGAACGGCTGAGGTATCTGCGTGAACTGGCGGACCGCCGCCGGGCCATCCTGGAAGCCATCGAGGCGCAGGGCAAACTGACTTCTGAGCTGCGTGCGGTGATTGAGGCCGCAGACACCAAGTCCCGGCTTGAGGACATCTACCTGCCGTACAAGACCAAACGCCGCACCAAGGCGCAGATCGCCAGGGAAGCCGGGCTGGAGCCGCTGGCCGAGTCGCTGCTGGCGAATCCCGCCCTGGACCCGGAGACCGAAGCGGCCCGGTACCTGGGCGACGCCGTCCCCGACACCGCCGAGGCGCTCGCCGGCGCCCGCGCCATTCTGGTTGAGCGCGCAGGCCAGGACGCAGATCTGCTGACCACAGCCCGGGAAAAGTTGTGGAAGCAGGGCCGCTTCCGTTCCTCTGTCCGTCCGGGCAAGGAAACCGAGGGGCAGAAGTACGCGGATTACTTCGACTATTCCCAGGCGCCTTCCGGGATGCCGTCGCACCGGGTGCTGGCCCTGCTGCGCGCGGAGAAGGAAGGCATCCTGGAGCTTGGGCTGGCCGAGGCCGATCCGGCCGATGCTGAAGCTGCAGCTGCGGCGCGGCAGCGGTTCGAGAATTCGGTGGCAGCCCGGCTCGGCGTGGCAGCCAGCGGTGGTGC
Organism: Arthrobacter gallicola; assembly: GCF_014836775.1. Lineage (GTDB taxonomy): Bacteria > Actinomycetota > Actinomycetes > Actinomycetales > Micrococcaceae > Arthrobacter_B > Arthrobacter_B gallicola. The sequence continues at coordinate 130,734 of NZ_JACSQD010000007.1, read as the reverse complement.
TGCCGACGCGTGGCTGCGCCAAACCGTGCAGCTGGCCTGGCGCCGGATCCTGGCGAAGCTCTCAGTGGACCTGCGGGTGCGGTTGTTCCAGGACGCCGAGGCGGAGGCCGTCCGGGTTTTTGCCGCCAATCTCCGCGACGTGCTGCTCGCCGCTCCGGCCGGCAACCGGGCAACCCTGGGGCTGGACCCGGGCCTGCGCACCGGCGTCAAGGTCGCCGTCGTGGATGGCACCGGCCAGGTGGTGGCCACTGACACGATCTATCCGCATCCGCCCGCCCGCAAGTGGGATGATGCGCTGGTGCGGCTGGCGAACCTGGTGAAAAAGCACGGGATCGAACTGGTGGCGGTGGGCAACGGCACCGCGTCCCGCGAGACCGACAAGCTGGCAGCGGAACTGATGCGCCTGGTACCGGAGGCGAACCTGCAGAAACTGGTGGTTTCCGAGGCTGGTGCCTCCGTCTATTCCGCGTCTGCGCTGGCCTCGGCGGAACTGCCGGGTATGGACGTTTCCCTGCGCGGCGCCGTTTCAATCGCCCGGCGGCTGCAGGACCCGCTGGCCGAACTGGTGAAAATCGACCCCAAGTCCATCGGTGTGGGGCAGTACCAGCATGACGTCACCGCCGCGAAGCTGGACCGGTCCCTGGACGCGGTGGTCGAGGACTGCGTCAACGCCGTGGGGGTGGATGTGAACACTGCCTCCCCTGCGCTGCTGAGCCGGGTGGCCGGCGTCGGCCCGCTGCTCAGCGAGAATATCGTGGCGTACCGCAACGCCAACGGACCCTTCGCCCGCCGCGCGGATCTGATGAAGGTTCCCCGTCTGGGGGCCAAGGCCTTTGAACAGTGTGCCGGCTTCCTGCGGATCACCGGGGGAACGGAGCCGCTGGATGCCTCCAGCGTGCACCCTGAGTCCTATCCGATCGCCCGCCGGATCCTGGCCGCCGCGAAGGCTGAGATGAGCCCCGCCGGTGCGGATCTGACCGGACTGGACCCCTCTGCCTTTGTCGACGAGTCCACCGGCCTGCCGACCGTTCTGGACATCATGTCCGAGCTGCGCAAGCCCGGCCGTGATCCCCGCCCGGCGTTCAAAACGGCCACGTTCTCCGAGGGCATCGAAAAGATCGCCGACCTGCGCCCGGGCATGGTGCTGGACGGCGTTGTCACCAATGTGGCTGCCTTCGGCGCCTTTGTAGACATCGGTGTGCACCAGGACGGACTGGTGCACGTCTCCGCGATGTCCTCCTCCTTCGTTTCCGACCCGCACGACGTCGTGAAGTCCGGGCAGGTTGTGAAGGTCAAGGTCATGGAGGCGGACCCGGAGCGGCACCGCATTTCCCTCAGCCTGCGGCTCGACGACGACGCGCCGTCCCCGCGTTCCGGCAACGGTTCCGGTTCTGCTTCCGGCAACGGCAACGGCAACGGCTCTGCCCGCGGCAGCGGCAGAGGCAACGCCGACCGCCGCGGGCCAAAGCCTCCGGTGCGGGCCACGCAAACCACGGGAAGCGGCCAGGCCAAGGGAAACAGCCAGACCGGCCGGGGCCGGTCAGGTGCGCAGCCGAAAGAGAGCGCACCCAGAGGCGCCGCGCGGAAGGGCACTGCTTCCGCGGCCCCGGATGGGGCGATGGCGGAGGCACTGCGACGCGCAGGACTGGTCTAGCGCAGCTGCGCTTCCCGGCGCCAGTCAGTCGTCTGCGTCGGCCACTGCGGCGTCTTCAGCGTCGGCGGTGTCCGGCTCCTGCAGGGCGTCTTCCGGCCGCCGGCCAGCCTCCCCGGCTCCTCCCAGATAAGCAGCGGGCACGGTGCCGGCTGCATGCGTCCCCTGCTCTTCGCGGATGTTCTCGGCGTTGTGGGCGGATTCGGTGGGTTCGGTGGTCATCGGGGTCCTTTCGAAAAGAAGCGTGTTAGCGGTTGCTTAGCTGGCCAATCAGGCTGTCCTCAAGGCCTTCCAGCAGGTCCCGGGGTCCGGCGAATACCTGTTTGGCGCCGGCGTCGCGCAGTTCCGCCTCGCTGGTGCCGCCGCAGGTCAGTGCCACGGTAGGGATCCCCAGTTTTCCGGCCGACTCGATGTCCCAGACGGAATCGCCCACGAAGATAGTCTCGCCGGCCTCCAGTCCTGCCGAGTCCAGGGCGGCCTGGAGAATGTCCGGCGCCGGCTTACTTTCCGAGGCATCGGAGGAGCTGGTGGCCTTGGTGATTGCATCGTCGGCATTGATCGCCTCACGCAGGGCGCCCAGATCGGCTGCCGAAGCGGAGGAGGCCAGCACGACGGCGAGTCCCCGGCCGGCGGTGGCCCGCAGCAGCTCCGCGGCGCCGTCGAACGCCCGGAGGGAGGGCCAGAAGGTGGAAAAAACCGCAGCGTGGGTGGAATCCAGCTGCTCTTCGACCTCTGGGTCCGGATCAGCACCGAGCAGGTGGCCAATGAGTTTGTCTCCGCCCATGCCGATTGCCCGGTGGATACCGGCCATCGGAATGTCATAGTCCAGCCGGCGGAAAGCCTGCCACCAGGCCACCGTGTGGAGGTAGTTGGAATCAACCAGCGTCCCGTCGACGTCGAAAAGTACGCCGCGTATCTCAGTCATGCAGATCCCCTCTGTGTAGGTGCAGTGGATTCTCCGAGTCTAGCGAGGCTGTGGATGCGGCGCCGGGTGGGCCGGAGCTCCGGAGTGACCGTATCTGCCATGCCGCCAGTCTAGGTCCCGGAGCGGGTTGCCCGCCGCGGACCGCGCGAATGTCCCGGAGTCCTAGCCACGGCACCGGAAGCGGGCTTATGTTGGCTGTGGTGATGCCGGCGAGAGGACAGCGGTTCAGTGGCCCACATCAGGATTATGGCGACCGGCGGGACCATTGCGTCCCGGACCGGCAGGGACGGGGCAACATCGGCCGAGCGGGCGGAGAAAGTGGCCGCAGGCCTTTCCGGACGGCACGGTTATTCGATGCAGGACCTCACGAATGTCAACAGCTTCCAGCTTCGGTTTGCAGACGTGCGGGGCATTGCGGAAGCAGTGCGGGACGCGGTTGCGGATGAAGGTGTGGACGGCGTTGTTATAACGCACGGTACCGACACCATGGAAGAGACCGCATTCCTGCTGGACCTGGTCCATGAATCGCCCAAACCGGTGGTTTTCACCGGTGCGCAGCGGACCGCGGACAGCGCCGCGGCAGATGGACCGGCCAATCTTGAGGAAGCCGTAGCTGCGGCGGCAGCCAGCCAGCTGCGCGGAGCGGGTGTCCTGATTTCCTTCGCCGGGCAGATCTTCGCGGCCCGCGGCACCCGCAAAACCCACACTCTTGCCGCCAATCCCTTTTCCGGCGGCGTTCCGGTGGCGCACTTCATCGCCGGGACGCTCCACGTCACGGCGGTTCCGGTCCGTCCTGCCGCCCTGCCACTGCCCGGCGAGGACTTCGACAATGCCCGGGTGGAAATCATTCACTGTGCCCTGGGCACGACGCCGGACCTGTTCACGGACGCGGTCAGATCCGGAGCGAACGCGGTTGTCCTTGCCGGAACGGGGACCGGCAACGCCGGTGCGGGATTCGCTGAAGCTGTCCAGGACGCGGTACGCGGAGGCTGCCCCGTGATCCTGTGTTCCAGGGTTCCCTCCGGTCCAGTGGTTCCTGCTTACGGTGCCGGAGGCGGCGTGGATCTGGTCCGCGCCGGAGCGATCCCCAGCGGAGATCTTGGCCCGTCACAGGCACGGATGCTGGCTGCCCTGCTGACGTCTCTGCCGGCCACGCAGGACGAAATCCTGCAGGCGCTTACCTCCGGCACAGCCCGCAGCGGCGGCTAAGTCCCGGGCAAAGATATCGATCAGGTATCTTCGCTGACAGTTCTTCCACAGGGGGTCCCAAAGCTGCTCAGTCGGCTTACCATTAATGGCACTGAAGGTACCCCTTACAAGGAGGTAAGTGATGTCGGGCTACTTTAAGCTGGTTGACGCCCACGACGGCGCATTCCGGATCAAGCTCATTTCCGGTGACGGGGCGCTCATGGCAGTTTCGGCCATGTTCCCCACCAAAGCGGCCGCCGCGGCCGGAATCGAGCAGCTGCGCGAAATCGCGGGTACCGGTCCCGTGGTTGACCACAGCAAGGATGCCGACGTGATCGCGGACGCCAGCAGAAATCCCGGCCGGGCCAAGGCTTCCTAGCCGCAACAGCAGCATCCTCAAAGGCCTTCTGTCCCCGGAGCCAAAAAGTGCCGGGAAACAGAAGGCCTTTGCTATGTCTGGACTGCTATATCTGGACTTACGTCCGGACTCCTATGTCTGTTCCTCGTCGCCTTCGGCGGCGTCCTGGGAATGCTCACGGCTGGAGTCCGGCTGTGAGGTCTGGTCTCCTTCTGCCGGGCTTTCGTTGTGGCTGCGGTCTTCGTCATGCGGAGTGGTGCTCATACGTACCTCCGGTGGGGATTTGTCCGTGCCTGGGTCGCAGCCGGCCGGTGCCGGCTCGTTTCGCGGAACGGCCCTCGTTGTCCCAGTTTAGGAAGCGGCGGTCCCGCTGGACAGGGGCTCGGGACAGGAGCCTAGGGCTCCGGGCGGGTCTAGGCAGGAGCGCGGGGCGGCCGGTAGCGTGTGCCGGATGCAGCGAAACGAGGCAGATGTCATTGTGGTGGGGGCCGGCCTGTCCGGCCTGGCGGCCACCGCGGAACTTGTCGACGCCGGGCGCTCCGTCATTCTGGTCGAACAGGAAGGCGAACAGAGCCTGGGTGGCCAGGCCTGGTGGTCCTTTGGTGGATTGTTCTTCGTGGACTCGCCCGAACAGCGCCGCCTCGGGGTCAAGGACTCGGTGGAGCTGGCCTGGCAGGACTGGCTGGGAACCGCGGGGTTCGACCGCGAGGAGGACTACTGGCCGCGCCTTTGGGCCGAAGCCTATGTGAACTTCGCCGCCGGTGAGAAACGGTCCTGGCTGCACCAAATGGGGCATCGGTCCTTCCCCGTGGTCGGGTGGGCTGAACGCGGCGGCTACGGTGCCACCGGCCCGGGAAATTCCGTCCCGCGGTTTCATATCACCTGGGGCACCGGGCCCGGGATCACCGCACCGTTTGAAGCCAGGGTCCGGGACGGGATGGAGCGTGGCCTGGTGCATCTGGCCTGCAACCACCGGATGGAGGCGCTCGTGACCAGCGGCGGAGCGGTCACCGGGGTGCGCGGGACCCGCCTGGAACGGACGACGACGCCGCGCGGCCGCCCGGCGGTGCGCGGCACGGAGGGAGAATTCGAGTTTTCAGCCGGCGCCGTCGTCGTCACCACCGGAGGCATTGGCGGTGATCACGGGCTGGTCCGCTCTGCCTGGCCGAAGCGCCTGGGAGCGCCGCCGGAACGGATGCTCAGCGGAGTGCCCGGGCATGTGGACGGGCGGGGCCTAAAAGCGGTGCAGGCCGCCGGCGGCCGGATCATCAACCCTGACCGGATGTGGCATTACGTCGAGGGTATCCGGAACTGGGACCCGGTATGGCCCAACCACGGCATCCGGATCCTTCCGGGCCCGTCCTCCCTGTGGCTGGACGCTGCCGGTAACCGGCTTCCGGGCCCGCTCTTCCCCGGTTTCGATACGCTCGGCACACTGGAGTACCTGCGCGGCACCGGGTATGACTACAGCTGGTTCATTCTCAATAAGGCAATCATCCGAAAGGAATTCGCGCTCTCCGGATCCGAACAGAACCCAGACCTGACCGGGAAATCTGTCCGGGACGTGCTCGGCCGGGCGGCTGCCGGGGTGCCGGGCCCGGTGCAGAAATTCCTGGACCAGGGGGAGGATTTCCTCACCGCGGGCACTGTGGGGGAGCTGGTGGCAGCCATGAACTCGCTTGCCAAGTCCTCCACGGAGGGCACCGCGCCGGTGCTTTCCGCTGAGTCGGTGCTCGAGCAGCTGCAGGCCCGGGACCGGGAGATCGCCAACCGGTTCAGCAAGGACGCCCAGATTACCGCCATCCGCGGTGCCCGCGCTTATCTGGGGGACCGGCTGATCCGCACTGCCACGCCGCGGCCGATCCTGGAGCCGAAGGACGGCCCGTTGATCGCCGTCCGGCTCTCCGTCCTGACCCGCAAGACCCTGGGCGGACTGGAAACCGATCTGGATTCGCGGGTGCTCAGCAGCGGCGGTTCACCGGTTCCGGGACTTTACGCTGCCGGGGAAGCCGCAGGATTCGGTGGGGGAGGGATGCACGGCTACCGGTCGCTGGAAGGCACATTCCTGGGCGGGTGCCTGTTCAGCGGACGGGCCGCGGGACGGGCCGCGGCACGTTGAGGCACGGTTAACGAAACGGAGCCGGTACCAGAAAATCTGGTACCGGCTCCGTTTCCCAGGTGCTAAGCGCCCGGGTTGAAGTTCTTATACTGGCGGTAGGCCTTGGCGGCCTGGAAGTACTCTGTGGCCGGTTTCATCCACAGAAGGACAACGGCGACAACCGGGAGCAGCACGCCCAGTCCCGACGTCAGGGCCATCAGTCCACCGGTGGCCAGGCCGGTGAGGTTGAACAGGGACAGGGCAGCGAAGACGGTCGCCACAATCCGGGCCCAGTTGTGGCCCTTGCGGATGAACAGTGCCACAAGCACTGAGATGGCCACACTGACAACGGCGAAGAACAGGGTCATCACCACGGTGGCGGAGATCAGGGCATCCAGCTGGTCCGCGGAGATTCCGGCAGCAATCATGGACTCCTGGTAGCCGCTGGAGTTCAGCCAGGCCATGCCGACCGGAATGCTGATGACGCTCAGCACTGCAGCGGCAATCAGCAGCCAGAAGCCCAGATCGACCTGCTGCGGGCGGACGGGAGCGGGCGGCGCTGACGGCGCCTGGTTGCTCGCATAGGCGTTGTAGCTGTAGTTATTTGCCGGAGGCTCTTGCATGGTTCCCCTCAGAGTGTCTGCGAAGCGGTACATGCCGGCGGGTGCAGAGGCCTCCGGCGCATGACGAAAGTCAGCTTAGTGAACTTCAGTCACTTTGGCCTCCCCTACAAGGCGGATATTGAGCCTCTTTTTGGGCCTGCTGGCCACCTTCGCCACGATGCAACTGCCCTGTGCGGACTACGCCAGAGGCGCCAGCCGATGCCGCAGACCCAGGCGGACCGAGGGCCATTCACTGTCAAGGATCGAGAAAACCACTACGTCGCGGCGGGAGCCGTCCACCCAGAGTTCGTTGCTGCGCAGTACCCCGTCCTGCTTGGCGCCGAGCCGGGCAATGGCCCCCCGTGAGGCATGGTTGTGCCAGTGGGTGCGGAACTCCACAGCAATGCAGTCCAGGTTCTCGAAGGCACGGGTAAGCAGCAGGTATTTGGCTTCGGCGTTCACAGCGGTTCGCTGGGCGCTCGCCGCCAGCCAGGTGGAGCCGATTTCCAGCCGCCGGTGTTCGGCCTTGATGTTCAGGTAGGTGGTCATTCCGCAAATCATCCCGGTGTCCAGGCGGCGGATCACCCAGGGTGCCATAGCGCCGGCTGCCTGCTGTGCCAGGCGGGACTCCACCTCTTCGGCCATCTTCTCCGGCGTGGGAATGCGGGTGTACCAAAGGTTCCACAGTTCCCCGTCCTTCACGGCATCGCGAAGCTCCGGCACGTGGTCACGGCTCAGGGGTTCCAGACGGACGGTATTGCCCTGCAGCGGAACGGGCGTGGAGTAATCCTGGAAAGTCATGGCCCCATCCTAGGGCGGGAATAACCGGCAGCCCGGCAGGGTTCTCAAAGTAGATGCAATAACATCTACAGGTTTGAATCTAGGAAAGGGGCCGTCATGGCCGAACGCAGGATCGTAGCTCTCTCCGCAGGATTGGGCACGCCTTCCTCCAGCCGTATGCTGGCTGATCAGCTCAGTGCCGCGGCGCGGCAGAGCCTGCAGGATGCCGGGCATGAGGCCTCGGTGACCACGTATGAGCTGCGGGAATACGCCGTGGACATCGCCAACGCCATGGTCTCCGGTTTTGCGCCACCGAACCTGGAGGCGCTTATTAATGAGGTGATCGACGCCGACGCCCTGATCGCGGTGACCCCGGTGTTCACCGCGTCGATGAGCGGCCTGTTCAAGTCCTTTTTCGATGTGATCGACAAGGATGCCCTGGACGGCAAACCCGTGATGGTGGGCGCCACCGGCGGCAGCGCCCGGCATTCCATGGTCCTGGACTTCGCCCTGCGTCCAATGTTCAGTTACCTTCGCGCCCGCATCACGCCCACTGCCGTCTTTGCTGCCCCCGATGACTGGGGAGCGGGCACCGACGGGACCGGCACCCTGGACCGCCGGGTCCGGCGGGCAGGATCCGAGCTCCTTGCCCTGCTGGGGGACGCGCCCGCACCGGCTCCCCGGCAGAACCCGAACGAGTCGCTGCCCTTTGAGCAGCTGCTCGCCCAGGTCCAGGCGCGCCCGGCCTAGGGGCTGCGGGAAAGCGGCCGGTTAGGCGCCGGCGGATTCCACCAGCGCCAGCACACGCGCCGGACTGGCCGTTCCACCGACGATTTTCAGCGGGGACACAACGATGAGGGTACCGGTCGGGGGCAGCTGCGCCAGGTTCTGGAGCAGCGTGACGCCGTACTTGTTGTTGCCCAGCAGGTAGTAATGCACCGGGAAGGGAGGATCGAACGCCCCGGCATTCCCGGCGTCGATCCCCACCGTCTCCACGCCCAGACCGGCAATCGGGGTTTCCTCCGCCAGCCACTTCGCGCAGTCCGCGGACAGTCCCGGCGTGTGGGAGCCGGTGTCGTCAGTGTTGAGGAAGGCATCGGCGTCGTCGAAGAACTTGTCCCAGCCCGTGCGCAGCAGCAGCCACCCGCCGTCCGGCAGTGCGCCGTGCTCGGCCTCCCAAGCCTTGATGTGGTCCACCTCGACCAGGAAATCCGGGTCGGTTGCCGCTTCGGCACTGAAGTCCAGGACGACGGCGGGCCCCACCAGCCGCTGCACCGGGATCTGTGACACATCGTCCCCGTCGCGGCCGGTGATCCAGTGCGACGGCGCGTCCACGTGGGTGCCGATGTGCTCCCCGGTGTGGATGTTGTTGTGCTTCCAGAACGGTCCGGGCCCGTCGAAAGCGCTGACCTCCTCCAGCTGGAAGTCAATCAGGTTCGTGAACGGCGCCGGCAGCTTCAGGGTGGGAATTCCGGCGCTCAGCGGAGCGGTGAGGTCGATGATTTCCAGGGAGCCGCCGTCGAGTGCGGCGAGCAGGGCCGGGATAACACCGGGTTCAGTGCTGTGGAGACTCATGTGCAGGTCCTGTCCGGGATGGAGGAGCGTTTGCCTGAGAATACCGTTCGGGCGCTGACCTGCAGGTAAAGCGAAGTCACACGAGCCGGTTGTGACGCCCGTCCGTTGAGGGCTCCCGCGTCCGGCGGCCTAGAGTTCTTGCTGGGACAGCGCAGAAGAACCAAGGCAGGAGCCGCGTCGGATGGACAAGATGAATATCGCCTCGCTGGTGGGCCGCACCCTGGCCCAGCTGGGGGCAGGACATGCCTTCGGTGTGGTGGGCAGCGGAAACTTCCACGTCACCAACGCGCTGCGGGAATACGGTGTGCCGTTCACCGCCGCCCGGCATGAAGGCGGGGCAGCCACCATGGCCGACGCCTACTCCCGGATGTCGGGGCTGGTCAGCGTCCTCAGCACTCATCAGGGATGCGGTCTGACAAACGCCGCCACCGGCATCGGCGAAGCGGCGAAGTCCCGGACTCCGATGATCGTGCTGACCGCGGACACCGCCGGCGCCGCCGTCCGTTCGAACTTCCGGATCGATCAGGATGCCTTTGCCCGCAGCCTGGGCGCCGTCCCGGAACGGGTGCACTCCGCGCAGAGCGCCCTGGCCGACACTGTCCGTGCCTTCCGCACGGCACTGAACGAACGCCGCACCGTTGTCCTCAGCCTGCCGCTCGACGTGCAGGCCCAGCCGGCTCCGGAAGACACTCCTGACGTTGTTCCTCCGGTCGCCCCGGCCGGGCGCATTCGCCCGGATTCCATCCTGGTCCGTGGAATGGCCGATCTGCTGGCCAACGCACAGCGTCCGGTTTTCGTTGCCGGCCGCGGAGCACGGCACGCAGGACCCGAAATAGCGGCGCTCGCCGCCCACTCGGGAGCTCTGCTGGCCACCTCTGCTGTCGCCAATGGACTCTTCAACGGCGAGGAGTTCAACCTGGGCATTTCCGGGGGATTCTCGACGCCGGAAACCGCTGCGCTGATCAGCGGTGCGGACCTGATTGTGGGCTGGGGCTGCACCCTGAACATGTGGACCATGCGCCACGGATCCCTGATCAACCCGGATGCTGCCGTCCTCCAGGTGGACGTCGACGGCGCGGCGCTGGGCGCGAACCGGGAAGTTCATCTGGGTGTCACCGGTGACTGTGCGGCAACCGCTGAAGACGTGCTGGCCGAACTCCGGGCCGTGGAGCCGGAACCCGTGGAGAAGTACCGGTGCCGTGCGACGGCGGAGCGGATCGCGGCCGGTTCGCGCTGGCGCGACGTCCCCGTTCAGGATCTTTCCACGGCCACGCAGATCGATCCGCGGGTGCTGAGCCTGGAACTCGATGCCCTGCTCCCGGCGGAGCGGCTGGTGTCGGTGGACTCCGGTAATTTCATGGGTTATCCCGCCACCCATCTGCAGGTGCCGGACGAGTTCGGCTTCTGCTTCACCCAGGCATTCCAGTCAGTGGGGCTGGGTCTGGCGACGGCGATAGGAGCGGCTCTGGCGCGCCCGGACCGCCTGCCGGTGCTGGGCACCGGCGACGGCGGCTTCCTGATGGGGATCTCCGAACTGGAAACGGCCGTCCGGCTGCGGCTGCCGTTGGTTGCCATTGTCTACAACGACGCCGCGTACGGCGCCGAGGTTCACCACTTCGGCACCGGGGACGCGCCGGCGGACATCGGAACGGTGACTTTCCCGGATACCGACATTGCCGCGATCGCCCGCGGCTACGGAGCTTCGGGGATCACTGTCCGCAGCCGAGGGGACCTGGCGGCGGTTGCGGGCTGGCTGGCGGGCCCACGGGACACTCCTCTGGTCATCGACGCCAAAATCGCGTCCGACGGCGGTGCCTGGTGGCTGGCGGAAGCGTTTAAAGGCCATTAGCCCCGGATTTGCTCCGGGGCTAATGGGCTTCGGTCGCGCTGATCCGCGGGCGGGTTCAGCGGGCGCGAGCCGTTGAGGAGCGGACGAGCAGCTGCGTTGCCAATTCGACCCGGGCAGAATCTGCCCGCTGGCCGTCCATTTCACGCAGCAGGGCACGCACAGCCGTGCAGCCCATGTCCCGCAACGGCTGGGCCACGGTGGTGAGCTGTGGCGAGGTCAGCTCGCTGATGTAGGTGCCGTCGAAACCGACCACGCTCAGCTCCTCGGGAACCGCGACGCCGCGGGTCTGGGCTTCTGCCAAAACACCCAGCGCTATGCTGTCCGAGGCGGCGAAGATGGCCTGCGGCGGCGTTTGCAACGCGAGGAGCTGATCCAGGCCGCGCCGCCCGGTCTCCGGATCGAAGCCGCCGGCCAGAATGTAGTCCTCGGCCACCTGGATGCCGCGTTCGAGCAGGGCCGCCACGTAGCCGTGCTCGCGGTCCTGGCTGCATTCGGCGCTCTGAGGCCCGCCGATGAACGCGATGCGCGAGTGGCCGAGCCCGAGCAGGTGCTCGGTTGCAGACTTGCCTCCGGCCCAGTTCGTGGCGCCCACGCTCGTGACACCGCGGCCTGGCGGATTTATGGGGTCGATGACTACCACGGCAATTCCCCGCCTCTTCACCTCGCGGATTTCGGCGGGGGACCAGCGGGAGGTGACCAGGAGCAGCCCGCGGCGCCCTGACGCCTGCATTTTCTCGGCCCGCTCAGCCACTGAAGGTCGGGTGCCTCCCGTCTTGGACAGCACAATCTCGGCGCCCTGAGTCTGGGCGCACTCAAGAATGCCCTCCATCACCTCCGCATAGTAGGCGGTGGTGACGCTGTCGACGGCGACGTCGATGAGCACTGAAGCTGCGCTGCTATGGCGCTGCCCCGGCTGCTGGTAGCCGGATTGGCTCAATGCTTCCCGGACCCTCCGCCGCGTGCCTTCGGCCACGTCTTCGCGCCCATTGAGGACCTTCGACACCGTCGAGATTGATACGCCGGCGAGGGCTGCGACGGAAGCCAAGGTCGCCTTGGTGCTCATCTCAGTTTTCGACAAAATTTCGAGATTCCTTTCTTGCCCGGTCTCATAGTTTTCGGAGCAGTGAACAGTCGTAGCGTCGCAGGGTGACCGGCTGCGCCAACATTAGCGGAATTTGAACGGTTGACCATTGAGTGTGATGCAGGTAACTTTACGCTCGCTAGCTTGTTTTATCGAAAAGTTTTCGAAATCTCTTCCGCAGAGTGGCGGTCAGCGACCGCGTGCCCCGCGGAGCTGACCCGTCCACCTCAGCCGACCGCCGGGTTGAAGCTGACTTGACTTACGGAAGATCTGATGAACATGCGAACAACCAAGACCCTATCTGCTGCAGCGGCTGCGCTCGCACTCGGCCTGACTCTCGCTTCCTGCGGCTCCAGCGGACCGTCCGATTCCTCCGCCAACTCCGATTCGCCGAGCATGTGGGCACTGACCGGCAGTAGTGAGAAAATCTTCAAATCTTCGGTGGATTCCTGGAATGAAAGCAACCCCGACGACTCGATCAACCAGGAATTCTTCGCCAACGACGCCTATAAGACCAAAGTCCGCACAGCCATCGGCGCAGGCGAGGGCCCCACATTCATCTACGGATGGGGCGGCGGCGTGCTTCAGTCCTACGTCGACGCCGGCCACGTGGAGGAACTGGACCAGTTCCTCGCAGACAACCCCGAGGTGAAGGACCGTTACATCGAATCCGTCTTCCAGAACGGAGTGATCGACGGTAAGACCTACGCGCTTCCCAACAACAACATGCAGCCTGTTGTCCTCTACTACAACAAGGAGCTCTTCGATCAGATTGGCGCGGAACCGCCTGAGACCTGGGATGAACTGATGGCCCTGGTGCCCAAATTCAACGACGCCGGCGTTGCTCCCTTCTCACTGGCGGGACAGTCCAAGTGGCCCAACCTCATGTGGCTGTCCTACCTCGTGGACCGCATCGGTGGCCCGGAAGTTTTCAAGGCAATCCTGGACGGTGACGAGGGTGCCTGGTCCCATCCGGCCGTCCTGGAAGCGCTCACCAAGATCCAGGAACTGGTCGACGCGGGCGGATTTATCAATGGTTTCTCTTCCATTGCGGCTGATGCCGGTGCCGACAGTGCCCTCCTCTACACCGACCGGGCAGCCATGATGCTGCACGGCGGGTGGGTCTACCAGAACCTGAAGAACGACGCCCCGGAGTTCGTGGAGTCGGGCGCGGTCGGCTTTGTGCCGTTCCCGGAGGTCGAAGGCGGTGCGGGGGATCCGATGAACGTGGTGGGCAACCCTGCCAACATGTGGTCCCTTTCCGCCACTGCGTCTCAGGAACAGAAGGCGTCGGCCATGAACTATCTCAAAGACGGATTGTTCAACGAGGAGTACACCCAGGCCATGATCGACTCCGGCGCGGTTCCGGCTGTGAAGGGCATCGAAGACCAGCTGGCAGCCTCCGACGATAAGAATTTCGTGGAGTTCGTCTACGGACTGGCCCAGGATGCACCGAGTTTCCAGTTGTCCTGGGACCAGGCACTTAGCCCGGCGCAGGGTGACGCCATGCTGGCGAATCTCGATCAGATCTTCATCGGAGCGATCACTCCCCAGCAGTTCGCCGAGAACATGAACGCGACACTTGGCAAATGAGCACACTGCTAAAAGCAAAACCCGCCCTGGCGGTTCGGGGGGCCCGGCGAACGGGCCCCCCGGCGTGGATGGTTGTTCCGGCGCTGGTCTTCTTTCTGGTCTTTGCGGTGGTCCCACTGCTCGGCGTGGTGTTCCTGAGCTTCACCAACTGGAACGGATTGGGTGCGATTTCCTTCGCTGGCCTGGAGAGCTGGCGAACAGCCCTCACGGATCCGGTGACCTTAAACGCCCTGGTTGTGACGTTGAAGATCATGTTCTTCTCCCTCATCGTGCAGCTGCCTATTAGCCTCCTGTTGGGCGTGTTCACCGCCGGTACCCAGCGGTACCGGGCACTGCTCGCGGTCCTCTACTTTGTTCCGCTGCTGCTCTCATCCGCGGCGGTGGCGATCGCGTTCAAAGCCCTGCTGGATCCTAACTTCGGGATGGGACCGGGCCTTGGCGTGCCGTTCCTTGCCCAGAACTGGCTCGGCAGCTCGGACTTGGTGCTCTTTGTGGTCATCTTTGTCATTGCCTGGCAGTTCGTTCCGTTCCACACACTCATCTACCAGGGCGGCGTTCGCCAGATCCCGGCGTCGTTCTATGAGGCGGCGCAGATTGACGGAGCCAGCAGGATGCAGCAGTTTTTCCACATCACGCTGCCTCAGTTGAAGTACACCATCATCACCTCTTCGACCCTGATGGTCCTGGGGTCGCTGGCCTATTTCGACCTGATCTTCATCCTCACCGCGGGCGGGCCGGGCTACGAGACGCGGCTGCTGCCCCTGCACATGTACCTCACCGGGTTCCGTGCGAACGACATGGGTGCCGCGAGCGCCCTCGGCGTGATTCTTGTGGTGATCGGCCTCGGCCTCGCCCTCGTTCTGCAGCGGATTGGCGGCAGGAACCGCGGCGCCAGTCAGTTGGAAGGAGCATAGCGATGGCACTCGCTACCGAAACAGAACGGGACGCGGCACCGAACCCGAAAGCCCGCCAGCGCGGCAGAGGGACGCGCCGAAGCACGCCCAACTTTCTGGGCGGCCTCGGAGGGTGGCTGTGGCTGGCCCTGATCATCCTTCCCGCCTACTACGTGGTCATCACCAGCCTGAAGAACCAGGCGGGGTTCTTCGGATCGAACCCCCTGGCCCCGCCCAGCGACCCTACTCTTGCCAACTACCAAACGGTCCTCGAAGCGGACTTCGTCCGATACTTCGTCAACAGCGTCATCGTGACGGTGGGCAGCGTAATCCCGGCAGTCGCGGTTTCTTTCATGGCTGCGTACGCCGTGGTCAGGGGGACCGGGCGGATCATCGCTGCTTCACACACCCTGTTCCTCATGGGCCTGGCTATTCCGCTGCAGGCAACGATCATTCCTATTTACTTCATGATCACGCGGGCAAACCTCTACGACACCCTGCTGGCACTGATCCTGCCCTCCATAGCTTTTGCCATCCCCATCTCGGTGCTGATCCTCTCGAACTTCCTCCGTGACGTCCCCCGCGAGTTGTTCGAGTCCATGCGCTTGGACGGATGCTCGGAGTTCACCATGATGTGGCGGCTGGCACTGCCGCTGGTTCGGCCCGCGGTGGTCACTATCGCCATTTACAACGCCCTGCAGGTGTGGAACGGCTTCCTCTTTCCGCTCATCCTTACGCAGAGCCCCGACAAACGGGTGCTGCCTCTCTCGCTCTGGGCCTTCCAGGACGAGTTCACCGTCAACATCCCGGCGGTGCTCGCCGCCGTCGTTCTCTCCACCCTTCCGCTGGTTGTCCTCTACGTTCTGGCTCGTCGCCAGCTCGTCAGCGGTCTGACCGCCGGATTCAGCAAGTAGACCGAAAGGAAACCGGAGCCTTATGACTACCACGCAGCAGCCCTCAACCCTGAGGGTAGGCATGGTGGGCTATGCCTTCATGGGCGCTATGCACTCCCACGCCTGGCGCACCGCACCGCGCTTTTTCGACCTTCCGCTTCGACCGGAACTCGCCGTCCTCTGCGGCCGTGACCAGGTTGCCGTCAAAGCGGCAGCGGACACGATGGGCTGGCAGGAAACCGAGACTGACTGGCGCTCTCTGGTGGAGCGCGACGACGTCGATCTAATCGACATCTGCACCCCGGGAGACACCCACGCCGAAATCGCCATTGCGGCTCTCGAGGCCGGTAAGCACGTGCTCTGCGAGAAACCGCTGGCCAACTCCGTCGAGGAAGCCGAGCGGATGGCCGAGGCAGCCCGAAGCGCCGAGGCGAAGGGAACCTATGCCATGTGCGGGTTCTCCTACCGCCGCACTCCCGCCTTAACCCTGGCCCGGCGACTGGTTGAGCAGGGCCGGCTCGGAGAAATCCGGCACATTCGCGCCCAGTACCTCCAGGACTGGCTGTCGGACGAAAACGTGCCCATGACGTGGCGCCTGGACCGGGAAAAATCGGGGTCCGGAGCGCTCGGGGACATCGGCGCGCACAGCATTGATGCGGCGCAGTATGTGACTGGTCTGGACATCTCCGGTGTGTCAGCCCTCATGAACACTTTCGTACACCAGCGTCCCCTGGCCGGAACGAGGATAGGACTGGGGGGAACCGGCGCCGACGACGGCCGGACCGGACAGGTCACGGTGGATGACGCCGCCATCTTCAGTGCCAGGTTCGACGGCGGAGCCGTCGGCGTCTTCGAGGCCACCCGCTTCGCGCTGGGCAGGAAGAACTCCATGCGTCTGGAAGTCAACGGAACCCGGGGGTCGTTGGCCTTCGACTTCGAGAATATGAACTCCCTGGAGTTCTATGACGGCAGCACTGACGCTGAGGCGGCGGGTTTCACCACCATTAACGTGACCGAACCGGTTCACCCCTACACCGGCAACTGGTGGCCCTCCGGGCACGGCCTCGGATATGAGCACGGCTTCACCCACCAGGTGGTGGACTTGGTGCAGTCGATCTCCGGCGGAACCACACCCTCACCCTCCTTCGACGAGGCATTGCGGGTCCAGAAGGTCCTGCACGCCGTTGAGCGCTCAGCAGCGGACGAATCCAGGTGGCAGTGGACGGACCTTCCGTTGGCTGCCTCTATCGAAGCGGCCGGCGCCACCGGGGCACAGAGCCGCGTATCAACTCCCGGGAAAGGGACACCATGACCAGCAAGCAAGTTCTCGTCGTGCGCGGTGGCTGGGACGGGCACCAGCCCGTCGAAGCTACTGAGCGCTTTATTCCATTCCTCCGCGACCATGGATACTCGGTGCGGATCGAGGAGTCCCCCAAGATCTACGCCGACAGCGAGTACATGGCGTCCGTAGACCTCATTCTGCAGTGCAACACGATGAACACGATCGAAAAGGATGAGTTTGCAGGCCTGCGGGCCGCCGTCGAGGCTGGGACCGGTCTGGCCGGCTGGCACGGCGGCATTGCAGATTCCTACCGGAACGAATCCGATTATCTTCACCTGATCGGCGGACAATTCGCGTGCCATCCGGGCAAGCATCCCGATGAGCGAACCGGCGAGCAGTCCGACAACTATGTGCCCTACACCGTCAACATGCTCCCGGCGGCCGCCGACCACCCCATAACCCGGGGCATCGAAGATTTCGAGCTCGTCACCGAACAGTACTGGGTGCTGGCCGACGACTACATCGATGTCCTGGCAACCACCACTCAGGCGGTTCGGGCCTGGGATCCCTGGCATCGTCCGGTAACTTCACCGGCCATCTGGACCCGTCAGTGGGGCAGCGGCCGCATCTTCGTCTCGACTCCCGGCCACCGTGTCGAAATCCTTGACGATCTGAACGTCCGCACTATCATCGAAAGGGGTTTGCTGTGGGCGAGCCGCTGAACGTCGGAATTATCGGCTGCGGCGCGATCGCTGCACAGTATCTGGCCACCCTGCCGACACTGCCGTCCGTTAACCTCGTTGCCGTCGCCGATCTCGATCCCGATCGCGCTGACGCTGCAGCCAAAGGGCAGGAGGGTGTGCGAGCCCTGACGGTGGAGGAGCTGCTGGCCGACCCGGAGATCGACACGGTTCTAAACCTCACCATCCCGGCAGCCCATGCAGAGGTGTCCCTGAGGGCGCTCAATGCGGGCAAGAACGTCTATGGCGAGAAGCCCCTGGCGGCCAGCACGGAAGAGGCCCGCAAGGTGCTCGAACTGGCATCCGCTGCGGGCTTACGAGTCGGCTGCGCCCCGGACACCGTGCTTGGCACCGGGATCCAGACCGCCCGCCGTGCGATCGACAGCGGCCTGATCGGCTGTCCGATTGCCGCTACGGCAACCATGGTCACCCCCGGCCATGAGCGCTGGCACCCCAACCCCGACTTTTACTACGTTCCCGGGGGCGGGCCGCTGCTGGATATGGGGCCCTACTACGTGACGGCTTTGGTCACCCTCCTGGGGCCGGTCACATCCGTGGTTGGTGCGGCGAGTCACACCCGTTCGGTGCGCACCATCGGAAGCGGTCCGCGGGCCGGGGAAGCTGTCCCGGTCACGATCGACACGCACGTCACGGGGGTCCTCGTCCACGACTCAGGTGCCCTGTCCACCCTGGTCATGAGCTTCGACGCCGTACAGACCCGGTCCTCTAGCATCGAAATCCACGGTGAACGGGCCAGCATGGTGGTTCCCGACCCCAACTACTTTGACGGCGACGTCTCCATCTGCCGTCTTGAAAACAGGGATGGCGGCTGGGAAACGCTGCCGAGCAGCGCGGGTTACATCGGCGCCGGCCGGGGGTACGGGCTCGCGGACATGGCCCTCGCACCCGCGGACGGACTGCACCGTGCCAACGGCGACCTCGCCTACCACGTGCTGGACGTGATGGAGTCGCTGCTCGAGGCAGCCGGCAGCGGGGCCGCCGTCAGG
Source organism: Arthrobacter gallicola (assembly GCF_014836775.1). Classification (GTDB taxonomy): domain Bacteria; phylum Actinomycetota; class Actinomycetes; order Actinomycetales; family Micrococcaceae; genus Arthrobacter_B; species Arthrobacter_B gallicola. The sequence continues at coordinate 112,219 of NZ_JACSQD010000007.1, read as the reverse complement.
GTGCAGAGCACCGCAGCCCGTCCGGAGGGCGTGCCGCTGATGTCGCTGACGTCGTCGGAGGAGGTCACTGCCTGACCCCGCAGCGCGGGGCCAGGCACCTGATCTTCGCCTAGCCCACGGTGCGCGCCACGGCCTCGACAACGCCCGGTACCTCGGAGCGGACGGCTGCAGCGGTGGGTTCGTCCGCGATCGCGGCGGCAGCATCCTGGGCCTCGCAGCGGGCGCGGTACGCCCGCACCTCGGCGTCGCGGCGGGCCTGGTCCCAGCCCAGCGCTTCGGCGGCCAGGTCGGCAATCTCCTCGACGGCGTCCAGGCCGTGGTTCGGGGCTTCCCAGGTGAGGCGGGTGCGCACGTCGAACAGATCTTCCAGGTGCAGGGCGCCTTCATGGGTGCAGCCATGCACGATCTCCGCCCGCAGGTAGGCCGGGGCACCCTGCAGCGGGGCAGCCAGCTCGGGCCGTTCGTCCACGAGTTCGGTGATCTCGGAGATGGCCGATCCGTAGCGGTCCAGCATCCGGATCACCTGCTGTTCGGTCCAGCCGTACTTCGCACCCAGCGCGGCGGCCTGGCGGGTCAGCGGCAGATAGCCGTCGGCACCGAGCAGCGGGGTCTTGGCGGTGACGGAGGGCAGCTCCTTGGCGCGTGCGCCCAGGGCCAGGTCCACGGCGTCCTCGGCCATGACCCGGTAGGTGGTGAGCTTGCCGCCGGCAATCGCGACTAGGCCGGGCAGGACCTCGGTGACGGTGTGCTCGCGGGAGATCTTGGTGGACTGTTCGTCGCCCTTAGTGCCCGGCTGCAGCAGCGGGCGCAGGCCGGCGTAGGTGCCAATGACGTCGTCGCGGGTCAGCGGCTTGTCCAGCACCACGTTGGCGTGCTCGATGACGTAGTCGATGTCCGCGCTCGTGGCCACCGGCGTCGACAGCTCCTGGTGGTACGGAGTGTCGGTGGTGCCGATGATCCAGTAGCGCTCCCACGGAATCACAAACAGCACGGACTTCTCGGTCTGCAGGATCAGGCCTGACTCACCGGAGATCCGCTCGCGCGGCACAATGATGTGGATGCCCTTGGACGCAAGTACCTTCAGGCCGCCGTCGGCCCCGGCCAGATCCTGGGTTTTCTCGGTCCATACGCCGGTGGCGGTGATCACGGTCTTGGCACGGATGGTGCGCTCGCGGCCGGTCTCCAGATCGCGGACGACGGCGCCGGACACCCGGCCGGAGGCATCCTGCGGGAAGGAGACTGCCTTGGCACGGGTGACGGCCGTGGCGCCCAGACGCGCGGCGGTGCGGACCAGGGTCAGGACCAGGCGGGCGTCGTCGACCTTGCCGTCCCAGTACTTGATGGCGCCGACCATGGTGCCTTCCTTGATATCAGGAAAGGCCTCTTTGACGCCCTTCATACCGAGGTGACGCTGGATAGGCATGGTGGCGTTCTTGGCGCCGACGTGCGCCAGGGTGTCGTAGAGGCCAATGCCGGCGGCGACGTAGGGGCGCTCCCAGCCGCGGTGCGTGATGGGGTAGAGGAAAGGCACGGGCTTGACGAGGTGCGGGGCCAGTGAATCGAGCAGCAGCTCACGCTCGCGCAGCGCCTCCGCTACCAGCTTGAAGTCCAGCTGCTGCAGGTAGCGCAGGCCGCCGTGGACCAGCTTGGAAGACCACTGGGAGGTGCCGCCGGCCCAGTCCTGGGCTTCGATGATGGCGGTACGCAGGCCGCGGGAGACGGCATCCAGGGCGATGCCGGCGCCGGTCACCCCGCCTCCGACTACTAGGACATCGAGTTCGGGACCATCAGCGAGCTCGTCCAGGACGGCGTCGCGGTTCCCGGTGGAGGGCAGGCGAGTTGACATGTGGAGGCCTTTCGCATTCGGGTCGGACCTGTAGATCCGGAGTCTTCGCTGAACCTTAGGCCCCAGCTGGGAGTACGATCAAAGTAGATGAACGAACGTGCACAGTCGAGGGAGATGCCATGCACGAAGATGCTGATCTGTACCGGGCAGCAGAGCTTTACTACATCCAGGGCGCCACGATGGAGGCGGTCGCGGAACGGTTCAATGTCTCCCGCTCCACCGTCTCGCGGATGCTGCAGGCAGCGCGGGAGCGGGGCATCGTCCGGATCACCCTCTCGGCGCCGGTGGACACGCGCAATGAGCTGGTGCGGACTCTGCGGAAGTCCTTCGGTGTGACCACCTATCTGGCTGCGGCACCGGCTACGGCATCCAACGCCAAACGGCTGGAGGCCGCCGCCCGGCACGCAGCGGTGCTAATCCATGACTGGTTCACCGACGGGATGACCATGGCGGTGGCCTGGGGTACAACGACGTCGGCAGTCGCGGCCGCCCTCCAGCCGAAGCTCACCCGGGACGCGACCGTGGTGCAGATGAACGGCGCCGTGAGCGCCCGGTCGGCGCAGCTGAATGCCTCTCCTGGGCTGTTGACGCGGATGGCGGCCTCCTTTGACGCCGCGCTGATCCAGTTTCCGGCCCCTGCCTTCTTCGACGACGAACGGACGAGGGAACTGATGTGGCAGGAATCCACGGTACGGAGGGTGCTGGCGGTGCGGGCCGAGGCGGATTTGGCGGTGTTCAGCGTCGGCGCGTTCCAGGGACCCTCGCCCTCGGAGGTGTACAGCGGCGGCTACCTCACGGAGGACGCATTCCGCGAGTTCGCCGCGCAACGGGTGGTGGGCGATGTGTGTACGGTGTTCCTGCGCGAGGACGGCAGCTATGCGGACATCGGGCTGAACCGCCGCGCCTCCGGGCCCACACCGCAGGAACTGAGGCAGATTCCCCGCCGGCTCTGTGTGGTCTCGGGCGATCACAAGGTGCCGGGACTGCTCGCAGCGCTGCGGGCCGGCGTGATCACGGACCTGGTGCTCGACGACGGCACGGCCCGCACGCTGACCCGTCACCTGTCCCGGGGCGTTAGTCCCGCAGTTCCTCCCGGAGCGGCTTGAGTCCGGCTGGTACCTCTGCGCCGGTGACGGGTACGAAGGCGCAGCTGAACTCTCCGCGGTAGCCAAAGAGGAACCCGAACAGGGGATTCCGGACCTGCAGCTGGATCGTGTAGACCTGCCGCTCGTCGTCGTAGGCCTCGTACAGGTCCGCCGATCCGGTCAGGAACCGTGGCACGGTGAAGTGCAGCAGCCCTTCATGGAAGCGCAGAGCGGTGGAGCGCAGGTGCAGTGAGCCGTCCTCCCGGACAGCCAGGCGAAGATCCGTGGCCAGGTGCTGGTGGCTGCCGAGATAGTCCACCACGGTGCCGCGGGCTTCGCTGTAGACCATGGTCGCGTCGAACCGGCGCGGTTTGCCCGGGCGCATCTCCAGGGTGCGGGTGAACGTGACAGTGGGCCGCCCGAACCCGTCGGTGTAGGGATAGTTCTCGATGGTGAAGGGAACGTCCGTGCCGCGTTCGGGGAAGAGGATATTCCGGTACGCACCAACCTTCAGGAACGGTACCGTCCACCAGGCTCCGCGCCGCACTTCGGCGAAGACGCCGCGGCCCAGGCAGGCGTAGCCGGATGCCGGGTCCACACCGAAACGCTGCTGCAGCATCGGGTGCAGCCGGTCGAAATCCGGGCCGAGGGCGCGGGCAAAGATGGACTGGGCGTCACCGCTCATGCCGGTTCCGCCAGCGAAGCGAGCGACGACGGCGCCTGGCCGGCTCTGCGGTCCGGCGGATTCCGCAGGCAGCGGTCCGCCCGTGGAATGCTGGGATGCCGGGGGATCAGGCTGGCAGCGGCGGCAGCAGCGAAGGCGGTCAGTACGGTTGCCGGCCTCGGCCTCCGAAACACCAGAATGACGCCCGTGGCCACTGCGCCCAGCCGCGTGCCGCCGTCGAGCAGCCACCGGTTGCGGGTGCACCGGGGGTCCAGCTCCTCCTCGGCCCACAGCCGCAGCCGGTCGAAGCTCCAGGCGGTGGCCCAGCCAAGCAGCGGGCGGATGAGCGGCTTGTCCAGCCAGGTGCCGATCCGGCCCCAGCCCGGCGCAAAGTCGTAGCCGGTGATAAACCGGGTGCCGCCGTCGTTGGCTGGAACGTAGCGCCAGTAGCCTGCTCCCGGACCAATCGGGGACAACGGGTCCTTGGTGCTGAACTTCAGGACAGAGGTAGCGGCACCGCCCGCGCCTGTCCGCCCGCCCAGGGATACGCCGGTGCCGTGAACGGTGTGGAGCGGCAGCCTGAACTCGTAGCGGAATTCCTGCGGCGGTCCGTCCGTAAGCGGCACGATGGAACTGAACCGCAGGTCCCAGCGGGAGTGGAGATCCGGCTGCTGCGTCAGGTTCCAGACGGTGTCCAGCGGCGCACGGACCAGTATCTCCACATAAATCTGCTTCCCCATGAAGGGAGCCTACCGCTGGCGTGCCGGTTTCAAAGGCCGGGGTTGCTTAAAGTCCGGGGTTCTAAAGCCCGGGGGTATCTGCGTCCATGGTGCCGCGGGGTTCGCTCCAGCCGAGGTTGCCGGCCATCCGCTGCAGCACACCCACCAGCGCGGCATATTCCTCCTCGGACACCTCCGAGGTGAGCTGGTCCCGGATGCGTTCAACGGCGCCGCGCAGGTTCTCCAGGCTGCGCGATCCCAGCTCGGTCAGCGCATACTCGCCGTCCTGCACCGCAACCCAGCCGCTTTCGGCAAGTTCGTCGATCAGTTCCTTGGACGTGCCTGCCTCCACCGGGGGGAAGAACGGACGGAGCTGGTCTGAGAGCTCTTGTTCGGTGGCAGGCCCGTTGGTGAGCATGTTCATCATCTGCCACTGCCGGCGGGTGACGCCGTGCTCCTCGAAGCTGGCGCCGTACTGTTCATCGACCAGCTGATCCACCAGTTTGAGCCAAAATCCTATGGGACGTTCCTGGGTAGCCATCCCCCCACTGTACAAACCGAACCGGACGCTGGGAATGGCCGGAGTGTCCGGGCCGCAGGGCGTTACTGCAGCAGGGCGTGAATGTCCTCGGCGGTCAGGGCGGAACTGAAAACGGCGTCGTCATCCATGACCGAGGAGAACAGGGCGGCTTTTTGTTCCTTCAGGGCCATGACCTTTTCCTCAATGGTTCCGCTGGCGACCATCCGGTAGACCATCACGGACCGGGTCTGCCCGATCCGGTGGGTGCGGTCCACGGCCTGGGCTTCCGTGGCCGGGTTCCACCAGGGATCCAGCAGGAAGACGTAGTCCGCCTCCGTGAGGTTCAGGCCGAAACCGCCGGCCTTCAGGCTGATCAGGAACACCGGAGCTTCGCCATCCTTGAACCCGGAAATCACCTCGGCCCGGTTGCGCGTGGACCCGTCCAGATAGGCGTAGGGAATCCCGGCCGCCTCGAGCCGCTGGGCAGCGATCTTGAGGAAGGACGTGAACTGGCTGAAGACCAGGGCACGGTGCCCTTCCGCGGTTACGTCCTGAAGCTGCTCAAGCAGGGCATCCAGTTTGGCTGAGGGCACTCCCTGATTTTCCGGATCCACCAGGGAGGCGTCGAGGCTGAGCATGCGCAGCAGCGTCAGCGAGCGGAACACGATCATCCGGTTCCGGTCCATGTCCTGGAGCAGGCCCATCAGTTTCTGGCGTTCGCGCTGCAGGTGCGTCTCGTAGATTTTCCGGTGCTTGGGGCTCAGCTCCACCTCCAGGACCTGCTCCTGCTTGGCCGGCAGATCGGAGGCCACGGCTTCCTTGGTGCGGCGCAGCATCAGCGGTTTGATCCGGCGGCGGAGCCGGCCCAGCAGTTCCATGTCCTGGGACTTTTCGATCCTGCGTTGGTACTCCTCAGCGAACCTGCGGGCGGATGGAAACAATCCGGGTGCCACGATGGCGAACATGGACCACAGTTCCATGAGGTTGTTTTCCATGGGGGTGCCGGTGATCGCGAGCTTGAACGGCGCCGGCAGGTCCCGGGCACATTGATTGGCCCTAGTGGTGCGGTTCTTCACGAACTGCGCTTCGTCCAGGATCAGTCCGTCCCAGTCCTGTTCCCGGTAGGCGGCGAAGTCGAGCCGGAAGACGGCGTAGGACGTCACCACGATGTCTGCGCCGTCGATGATCTCGGCCAGCTTCCGGCGTGATTTGCTGCTGGTGTCGGTGACAGCCACAGCCCGCAGACCGGGGGTGAAGCGGGCGGCTTCGGAGATCCAGTTCGGCACCACTGACGTCGGCGCGACCACCAGGAACGGGCGGCGGGCCGGCTGGGTCTCCTGTTCCCGGGCTTTGCCCGCCTGGGTTTCCCGCGCCCGGGCGATCAGTGCCAGGGTCTGCAGCGTCTTGCCCAGACCCATGTCATCCGCCAGGACTCCGCCCAGCCCGTGGTCCCAGAGGAAGGCCAGCCAGTTGTACCCCTGGACCTGGTAGGGCCGGAGTTCGGCGTTCAAACCCGCCGGAAGCGGCACCGGCTCCACGGAGTCGAGTTCCAGGAGGCCGCTGACCGAGGACTTCCAGGCAGCGGCCTGCTCGGTTTCTTCCGCCAGCTCTTCGAGTTCCGCCCAGAGCCCGGCCTGGTACCGGCTGATCGACAGGGCACCGGTGTCCCATTCCTGCAGCGCCTGGGCCTCTTCAATCAGGGCATGGAGCTGTTCGAACTCCGGACGGTCCAGGGACATATAGGTGTTATCCACGAGCCTGAGCTTGGTTTTTCCCTTGGCGATGGCCTTGAAGACGTCAGCGAAGGCCACCTGCCGCCCGTCCACGGTGATCATCACCGCGAGGTCGAACCAGTCCCGGCGTTCGGTCTCCACCGTGGTGATCTTCAGTTTCGGCGCCGAGGTCAGTTCGCGGTAGTCCGGCCGCTCACCGAGGATATCGACCCGGATTCCATCGGCTTTCTGCAGTTTCGGAAGCGTGTATTCGCTGAACTCGGCGGTATCGATGTCCTGCAGGACGGTATTCCGCGGTGCGGTGCCGAGCACCTGCGTGGCGGTGGCCAGGACGTCGGCTTCGGCTCCCAGATCCCGGGCCGCCGGTCCGCCGGCGGCGGGGTGCGCGTCCAAGGGAATCCGGTGGGCACTGGTGCCCTGCCGGTACTCGTATTCCCAGGCCAGAGCCAGCAGATGATCGGGCTGGAAGGACGCGGTGAGGACCAGCAGCGGCGGCTCGACCTCCGGGAACTGCACGGACTCGTCGCTGCTGGTTACCGGCAGCACCTGACGGAGCTTCGGATAGAACTTCTCCAGGAACAGGGCGGTATCTGCCTGGGGAATGGTGACCGGTGCGTTCCCGGCCAGTAGAGCGCGGTCCTGCTCGGTGAGGGTCCGCGGACTCGGTGCCAGCAGGATCGTTCCGTTGGCTGAGCGGACGTACAGGCCGTGGCTTCCGATGATGCCTGCCGTATCCAACGGATAGTGCTGGGCATCGATTTCCAGGCTGGGAAGCAGCTGCAGCGGCGCCGAGTCTCCGGCAGCGGTGGCCCGGACATCGAGGGCCAGGATGGCCTCGGCGCCGAGCTGCACGGTGATGTCCTTCTTGGTGCCGACAAATTCCACACCCAGACGCTGTGCCTCTTCCAGCAGCTGCCAGAGCAGCGGATTGGCGAAGTCATCCAGATAAAGCCAGGAGTCGTTCTGCCCGAAGTAGGTCACGCCGTTGGACCGGTGCAGGGCCGGGAACTGGGAGAACCAGCGGTGCTGTTCCGGATCGAATTTCAAGCCGTACGTCTGGTAAGCGAGGTTGGTCCACGCCAGGTTGTTCTTGACCCAGGCGCCCCGGGCGTTACGCACCACCGGCCGGACCCCAAGCCGCCAGGCCGGTGCCCGGGTGCCGCGCCGCGAAGGCGGGGGACCCCACACGCCGCTGGCGCCGCCGTCGCGCCTGCGCAGTTCAAACTGCAGGCCCAGGGGAGTGGTGTGCCGTGGCTCGCTGCTTTCCGTGCCTTCGAGCAGGTGCTGGAGGGATTGCTGCCAGGCCGGGACGGCGGGCGTGGCCGGAGGGCTGCGCAGCTCCTGCCGGCTGATCAGGTGTTCGGTGTTGCTCTGCAGGGCTGCTGCGGCGACGTGCTTGCAGTCGTAGCCCACCGGGCAGCTGCAATGGTTGTCCGCCAGGCGGTAGTCGCCCTGCCGTTTGGGTTCCAGGACCAGCATGGTGCGGTACGGCGTATTGGCGTGTCCGCGCACCCTTGCCCGCAGCACGTTTTCGGGCGAATCCCAGTCCAGGGACTCCACCGCACCGCCCTTGGCGTAGCTCTGCCCCCGCTGAAAAGCGGTGCCGCCGACCACACGGATGATATCGGTGACATCAACGAGGGGCATGGTCGCAGGCATAAAAATATCGTCTCACGCAGCACCGACGGCGCTTCACGAAGCCTCAAGACTGCAGGTCAGAAGTGCCCGCGTGTCTCCGTTTAGCCTTCCGCAGCGGGGACAGGTAGCATCGCCTGTAACGCGGATCACAATGGCGTGATTCGCGTGCAAGCTATTTCGTGCCGGCTATTGAGTGCAGGCCGAACGAACAAACTCGTAGACCGCGGCCGTGAATTCCGGCGGCGGTTCCAGACGCACCTGCCCGCGGTAGCCGCCGGCCTCGATCTCCAGCGGCAGCCGGGTGCCGACCTTATCCTCAGCCAGTGCGTGGACATCGCAGCGCATGGGGACAATATGCAGTTCCAGCACGGACGGCGCATCGTTGCCGGAAATCTCCACCTGCCGCGGCCAGGGTTTGCCGGGGGCCTCGGTGATCAGAGTGGTGGTGCCGATCGCGTCCACGGTAAGGCTTCCGTCCCCGCCGGTCGGAGTCACAGCAACAGAGATCACTGTGCTTCGGCCGTCTTCGCTGACGCCCAGGCCCGCCGGGAGCGCGATGACGGCCACCTCATCCACCGCCTGCTGCAGGCAATCCTGCCCATGGACCCCCGCCAAAGAGGAGTAGGGGTCCGGTGCCGCCACGGAATGGGTGCTGCCGTCGCCGAGCGTGAGCCGGACGGAGGCTGCGTTGTCCCCGGAGCTGTCCGCCCCGGACGGGTCGGTCCCACCAGCGCAGACCGCGGCCGGCAGCGCAGCAGGCAGCGCAACCCGGCCGCCGGGCCGCACGGTGGTGCCGTCACCGTCGGCGGGTACCCACGGGGCGGGACCGGTATACCAAGGAGAGTCCAGGGCAGCGGCCGTGATTTCCAGGTCCGTCTCCGTGCCGTTGCTGATGACCAGATTCACGCTGCGCTCGCCGATGCTGAGCCGGCTCACGGTGAGGCTGGCGCTGATTCCGGCTGGCTGGGTCTGAGGTGCCTGCTGTGCCTGCGGTGCCGGAGCTTCCGGCGGCGCCGGCTCCTGCCGCAGCAGAGCCGGGACGGTCTGCAGCAGGACCCCGAGGGCGACCGCGAAGATCATGACGGCGAAGACCCGGCCGACGACGGCGTCGTCGAGCCGGTGCGCGGCCCGTGCGGCGGTGAGGGACGCGGCCATCGCGGCGGCGGCGAAGCTGGCTGTCAGGGCCCAGTCGATGGACAGGTCCTCGAGATGCGCGGCGAATCCGGAGGCTGAGTTGATGCTGATGATGACCAGCGACGTGCCGACGGCGCGCGGGATGGGAAGTCCCAGCAGCAGGGTCAGGGCCGGAATGATCAGGAAGCCGCCGCCCACGCCCAGCATCCCGGTCAGGAAACCGACGGCCAGTCCCGTCGGGATGCCGCGCAGCGCCAGGGTTCCCCTGTTCCGCGCACTGGAAGCCGTTGGAGGCCGTCCGGAAGGACGCGAAACACTGAGCATCCGCAGGCCGGCCACAATCATGATGCCGGCGAAGATGAGCATCAGCCAGTCCGGGTCCAGCAGGGAGCCGGCTGCGGCCCCGGCCCAGGACGCGGGAATGCCAGCCAGACCGATGATCAGGACCAGCGGCCAGCTGACATCCGACCGCAGCCGGGGGATGGCGCCGGCAATCGAGGCCAGCCCAACGACGACGAGGGAGGTGGGTACCGCCTCTTCCGGGCTGAGCCCCACCACGTAGACCAGGGCCGGGACCGCGATGATCGCCCCGCCGGCTCCGACCAGGCCCACCACTGTGCCGACCAGCAGCCCTCCGGCGAGTCCGATCAGCACCATGTCCATGGTGGCAAGAGTCCCAGAGTCGGGCTGCAGGGAAAAGACTGCGGACCCCGCCGGCGTCGTACCCGCGGTAGTGCTTACCTCAGCGGATTGAAGGGCCGGATGGCGTCCGGGGTGGAACCGGTGACAATCTGCTCCGCGAGGAGCTTGCCGGTGGCCGGACCCAGCACGATTCCCCACATGCCGTGACCGCCGGCCACATAGACTCCCGGTGCCTTCGTGGCGCCAATCAGGGGCAACCCGTCCGGTGTGACCGGGCGCGGCCCAACCCAGATGTCCTGGAGTTCGGTGAGATCCATGTTCTGGAACAGCGGCCGCACCGAGTCAAGGATGGCATCGATCCGGCCGGTCTGCAGCGGCTCGTCCGGGCCGCGGAACTCCATGGTCCCGGCGATGCGCAGCCGGCCCTGGTACGGCGTGCAGGCAACGCGGCGGGCGGGAAAATAGATAGGGAACTCAGCCGGCTGGTCCGTGGCCACGCTGAACGAGTAGCCGCGTCCCGCCTGCACCAGGGTCTTCACGCCCAGCGGACGGGCGAGCTTGGGCAGCCACGCACCCGTGGCGAGAATAACGACGTCGGCCGCAACCGGCTCCTGGGCATAGGTTTCGACGGCGATCCCGGACGGCCCGTGCCGCAGGGACCGTACCTCTGATCCCGTGATGATGCGGCCGCCGCGCTCCCGGACCGCTGCAGCCAGAGCCTCGACGAACGGTCCCGGTTCCAGGAAGCGCTGGCCTTCCATGGCGTACACCGACTCCACATTGGCGGAGAGCTGGGGAACCTTCAGTTGGGCGTTTTCCAGCCGCTCCAGCGGAACCTGCTGGCCGGCTGCTTCCACATGGTGGATTTCCTCGACGAACGGCACGGATTGCGCTTCCTTTTCGAAGCCGATAATGAACGGCCCCTTGCGTGTCTGTGCCTGGACGCCGGCATCGGTGAGCTCGTCGAAGCAGTCCAGGGCCATCCGGTCGATCGGGGTGAGTGCTGCCATCGCCTTGGCCCAGGCACCGGGGGTTGCGTGTGCGGCGAAGCGGAGCAGGAAGGCCCACAGCTTGGGATCCAGCCGGGCCGGAATGTGCAGCGGAGCGGCAGGATCCAGCAGTGCTTTCGCCCCGTAGCTCCACAGTGACGGATCCGAGAGCGGCATCGCCATGCCCGGGGTCAGCCAGCCGGCGTTGCCCCAGGATGCTCCGGCGCCCACTCCGGACCGATCCAGGACCGTGACCTCGACTCCCTGTTCCTGGAGATGCCAGGCGGTGGAAAGTCCGACCATGCCCGCTCCGACGACGACGGCGGTACGCGGGGCTGCGGCGCGGGGGTACATAAGAGCTCCTAGGGATCGACTGAGGCAGGTGGCTTCAGTGCAATCGTCGAATAATCCACATCCCTTAGGCAATGGTTTTGTAGAAAATTCTCTGTAGGGTCACCTCCATGACAAATGATTCGAGCGCGGCTGATTTTTCCAGCGTTGTACCGAAGGAACGGCGGGGCCTGGATCCGGTAGACCGCAGGATCCTCGAGCTTCTTCAGGAAGATGCCCGGATGCCGAACAATGCCATTGCCGCCGCCGTCGGCGTTGCTCCCTCCACCTGCCACGGGCGGATTCGAGCACTGCAGGACAGCGGGGTGATCCGCGGTTTCCATGCCGATGTCGATCCGGCGGCCACCGGCCGGGGACTGCAGGCGATGATCGCGATCCGGCTCCATGCCCACGCCCGTTCCAATTTGGCGACGTTTAAGGACTATTTAGCCCGGCTGCCCGGAGTGGAGAGCATTTTCTTTGTGACCGGGGACCGGGATTTCCTGATCCATGTGGCTTTGTCCGACTCGGAAGCGCTGCGGGACCTGGTGGCCCACAACATCAGCGTTCATCCGGAGGTGGCCGGGACTAATACCAGCGTGATCTTCGAGTACGTCTCCGTGCGGCGGCCTGCGGGCTGAGGAGTTTCCTTGTGCTATCTTGGACCTGATAAATCTGATTTATTACTGGCTCAGCCACGAGCAAATCAGATGTAATGGAGCGTCTGAGGAGTTTTGCCATGCCGTTGGCGGACAAGCCGTATACCCCACTGGTGGTTATGGGAGTGCAAGGTTGTGGCAAGTCCACAGCGGGCCAGGCAGTTGCCGCCCGCCTGGGACTGCCCTTCCTGGATGGAGATGACCTTCATTCGGTCAGCAACAAACAGAAAATGGCCTCCGGGCATCCCCTAACCGATGCCGACCGCGAACCGTGGCTGCGTGCCATCGGACGTGAGCTGGCTGCGGGCCTGCAGAGGGGAACCGCCACGGTGATCGCCTGCTCTTCCCTGAAGCGGCAGTACCGAGACCTGATCCGCTCCTATGCACCCGAGACCCAGTTCATTCACCTGGACGGATCCAGGGAACTGATCGCGGAGCGGCTCACCCAGCGCGACCACGAATACATGCCACCCACGCTGCTGGATTCCCAGTTCGCAACCCTGGAACCCCTCGGTGAGGACGAAGCCGGCATCCGGCTGGACATCTCGCTGAGCCTCGACGAAATCGCGGCCGCCGCAGCGGAAGCCTTCGCCCCGGCCGGGCACTGAGCCCGGCTTACTCACCTCACCCTGATAGGACAACGATGACCGATCTTGAGCTCAACTGGACGCTGGGTACACCCGGCCTCCTGTTGGTCGCAGTTGCAGCCATTGCGCTGCTCCTTGTGCTGATTATGAAGTTCCGCATCCATGCGTTCCTGGCACTGATCACGGTTTCCGTGCTTACCGCCATCGCAACCGGCGTTGCGGCGGCTGACCTGGTACCCACGCTGCTGAGCGGCTTCTCCTCGACCCTGGGCAGCGTCGCGCTGCTCGTTGGCCTTGGCGCCATGCTGGGCCGCATGCTGGAAGTCTCCGGCGGCGCGGAAGTGCTGACCAACGCGTTGATCAACAAGTTTGGCCAGAAACGGGCCTCGCTGGCCCTCTCCGTGGCCTCGCTGCTGTTCGGCTTCCCGATCTTCTTCGACGCAGGCCTCGTGGTCATGCTGCCGATCATCTTCACCGTTGCCCGCCGTATGGGCGGCTCCCTGCTGACCTACGCCTTCCCCGCAGCGGCCGCATTCTCCGTGATGCATATCTTCGTTCCGCCGCACCCCGGCCCCGTGGCAGCCACCGGCCTGTTGGGCGCCGACGTCGGACTGGTCCTGATCTTCGGCCTGCTCGTCGCGATCCCCACCTGGTACCTGACCGGCTACCTCTTCGGCCACTTCCTGGGCCGCAAGTTCAACATCCCGGTTCCGACCATCCTGGACGCTCCGAAGGGTTCCGCTGAGTCGGAGTTCCGCTCCAGCCCCAGCCTGGGCACCATCATCACCCTGCTGGTCCTGCCGTTCATCCTGATCTTCCTGAACACCGGCCTGAACATGGCTGCTGCAGCAGAACTCGTATCCCTCGAGGACACCTGGGTGCAGGTGCTGCGTACGTTCGGTGAAACCCCGATCGCCCTGCTGATCACCGTGTTCCTGGCCATGTGGCTGCTGGGTCGCCGCCAGGGCAAAAAGGGCACCCTCATCGAGACTGTCGTGGACAGCGCCCTCGGCCCGGTATGTTCCATCATCCTCATCACCGGTGCCGGCGGAATGTTCGGTGGCGTGCTGCGTGCCAGCGGTATCGGCAACGCCATCGCCGACTCACTCGATGCCATCGGCCTGCCGGTCATCGTTGCAGGCTTCGTGATCGCTGCCATCGTCCGTATGGCACAGGGTTCGGCTACTGTCGCCCTGACCACCGCCGCCGCCCTGGTGCAGCCCGTTGTCCTGGACAACCCGGACTTCAACGCCGTGCAGACCGTCGCGATCGTCCTGGCCCTGGCTGCCGGTTCGGTCTTTGCCGGCCACGTGAACGACTCCGGCTTCTGGCTGGTGAGCCGCTTCTTCCAGATGGACACCAAGACCACGCTGAAGACCTGGACCGTCGGGCAGGCGCTGATCGGCGCCGTCGGCTTCATCCTGGCCCTTGCGATCTACCTGGTCGCATCGAGCGTCTAACAATGTAGTACGGCCGGGGGCGGCAGCAGCTGCCCCCGGCCGCTTTGGCATCACCGCCCCGTTGGTGCTGGTGGTGCAGGAAAGGAATGCAGCACATGGCTGAGAACATGTTCGATATTTCCGGGCGGATCGCCCTGGTCACCGGATCAAGCCGGGGGATCGGCAACGCGATTGCCCGCGGCCTTGCCCGTGCCGGAGCGGTTGTGGTCCTCAACGGCCTCGACGGCGACAGGCTGGAGAAGGCCCGGGCCGCTCTGGCTTCCGAGTTCGGTGATGACCGGATCTTCGCCCGCCAGTTCGACGTCACCGATGCGGAAGCAGCGGCCGACGGCGTTGCCTGGGTGGAGCGCGAAGTTGGTCCGCTGTCGATTCTGGTCAACAATGCCGGAGTGCAGCACCGTGTGCCGATGCTGGACCTCGACGTCGCCGATTGGGAGCGCGTGATGCGCACCAACCTCACCAGTGCTTTCCTGGTGGGCCGGGAGGCTGCACGGCACATGATTCCGCGCGGTGCCGGGAAGATCATCAACATTGCGTCGGTGCAGACCGACCTGGCACGTCCCACCATTGCCCCGTACACCGCCTCCAAGGGCGGCATCCGGAACCTCACCCGTGCGATGACGGCGGAGTGGGCCGGCGAAGGCCTGCAGATCAACGCGATCGCTCCGGGTTACATCCACACGGAAATGACCCAGAACCTGGTTGATGACGAGGCGTTTAACTCCTGGATTCTGGGACGTACCCCGGCCAAGCGCTGGGGAACCGTGGAGGACATCGTGGGTCCGGCCATCTGGCTGGCTTCGGATGCATCCAACTTCATTAACGGTCAGGTCGTCTTTATTGACGGCGGCATGACCACCGTGGTCTGAAAGGCGGAACGATGATTCCTGAAAGTGTTCTTGGCGTTGTAGCCCATGGTGCCGGTGACCTGCGGGTTGAGCCCGTAGACCTGGCTGCTCCCGGCGCCGATGAAGCCGTTATTGAGGTTTCCTACGGCGGTGTCTGCGGGTCCGATCTGCACTACTGGCAGCACGGTGCGGCAGGGGAGTCCATCCTGAAGGCGCCGATGCTTCTTGGCCACGAAGTAGTGGGCCGCGTGGCTCGTGCCGCGGCGGACGGATCGGGTCCGGCTGTGGGTACGGCTGTGGCCGTGCATCCGGCGACCCCGGGCCCGGGCGACGGATCACGCTACCCCGAGGACCGGCCGAACCTCTCTCCGGGGTGCACGTATCTTGGCAGTGCGGCGCGGTTCCCGCACACCGAAGGTGCCTTCGCCCGGTACGTGAACCTTCCGACGCGGATGCTCCGGGTGCTTCCGGAGGAACTGCCGATGCGCCGTGCTGCTCTCGTGGAGCCGGCTGCTGTCGCCTGGCACGCTGTCTCACGTGCTGGCGATGTGCGCGGCAAGCGGGTTCTGGTTATCGGTTCCGGTCCGATCGGTGCGCTGATCACGGCTGTGCTGAAGGCCCGCGGCGCCGGTGAGATCATCACCACCGACATGCACGAGCAGCCTCTGGCTACCGCCCGCAAAGTGGGAGCGGACCGGTCGATCCTGGCGACGGATGCCGAGGCTATCGCCGCTGTGGACGCGGATATCTGCTTCGAATCTTCCGGCAGCTACCGTGGCCTGATGTCCGCCGTGCAGGGCGCAACCCGTGGCGGCCGTGTTGTGATGGTCGGTCTGTTGCCTTCGGGTGAGCAGCCGGCGCTGATCTCCCTGGCGATCACGCGGGAGCTGGAACTGGTTGGCTCCTTCCGCTTCAACGATGAGATCGACGAGGTGATTGCAGCCCTGGCTGACGGGACCCTGCAGATTGATCCTGTCGTCACGCACGAGTTCGCGGCCGAGGATGCCTTGGAGGCATTCGGTGTTGCCCGGGACGCCTCCGTGAGCAGCAAGGTCCTGCTGCGTTTTGGTGGGGCGGAGTAGCTTCTCCGGAACGGTCCTTTCGGCACGCTTGCTTTAGCAGGACGGGTGCATCTGTTCATGAACAGGTGCACCCGTCCTTTTGCGTGGGGCGGTGTACCCGTTGGTGGGGCTGTATTCGTTGGACGGGCTTGCCGGACCGGTAGGAGAAGCGGATTCGATACGTCCGCCGCGTCACCGGACTACTGGGCGGGCGGCGCCCCGGGCAGGGACGGTGCTGTGGATTCGTACGCGTGGCCGGTGGGTGTGACGGTTCGGACGGTGTGGCGCTGTCCTGGGATGCCGGTGATATCTGCGGTCCAGCCGGGTGCTTCCTTAGCCTGGTTGCAGGCTTCGCAGAGTCCTTGTCCGTTGGCGTAGTTGGTTGGTCCGCCGGAGGAACGGGGACGGATGTGGTCGATGTGCCGGATCGGTGCATCGCACCACGGTGTCCGGCACGTCTGGTCGCGGGTACGGATCAACCTTGCCAAGCCCGGAGGGAAGTAACGGGCTTTGGAATCCATGCCGATCAGTTCACCCGTTTCGGGGTTCAGGAAGAGCCGGCGCAGCGTGACAAGGGGTTGTTCGCGAACACCGTGCTTGGCTTTACGGCGGACGGGCCCAGGACCAACGGTGTCCGCACGGGCATGACTGTAGATGTGCTCCTGCGACGGAACCTGGCGTGGGTTTGCGCCTGGGGCCGGGTCTGGGTCTGGGGCTGGGTCGGTGAACGGCGTTCTGTCTCCGCCGGGTGGGATGAGGTAACCCGGTGGGTTGTGTTGACCGGGCGGGTTCTGCCGATCGGGTGGGAGGCTGTCGCTCGGAGGGATGCGCCGTTCAGGCTGGTTGTGCCGACCGGGCGCGAGGCGGTCGCCAGGCGCATGGTTGTCGGCGGTCAGGTCCGGCTCCTCTACGCGAAGTGCGCCGGTGATGAGATCCCTGGCCCATTGCCCGGGAACGACGCCGTACCCGGGGAAGTATGCTGGGTCGTCGCCGCCTCCGTCGCTGCCTCCCTCAACGTCGCAGATGCCGTTCGGCTGCTTGTTTATGGGTGACGAAGGTGTTGCGACCGGTGGAGCGGACAAAGTTTGCTCGGCATCGGCATCGGCATCGGCATCGGCATCGGCATCGACATCGACATGGCGGCAGCCTCCTGCCTGCTTGGATTGATAGGCACTGCTGAAGAGGGTCCGGTCGGTGATCACGAGCTGGACCTCGACCGGTACCTGGGATGCGGTTGCTTGCCCGGTGATCCGTTCCACCAGGGTGTCGGCCATGATTTGGCCCCGGCCGCGTTCGTCCCCTGAGGAACGCAGGGAGTCAGCGGCCCGGGATAAGGCGGTGAATACTGCTACGCCCTGGGCGACGGGCAGCAGTCCGGTCAGATAGGACATGGTGTCCGGTGCCGGACGGCAGGAAACGTATCTGTCGGCGACGGCTTTGGCATGACGGCGGACCTGGGAGGCAGGATCAATGGCCTGCGTGAGGGTCCTGATCCTGGCGATGAGTTTGCGGTCCCCGATTCCTTCCAGTGCGGCGGGGTTGCCGCAGACCAGGGCGTCGACCCGGCGCCGGTCTTCCACGTCGAGGCAGGCGGTTTCCCGGACCAGGAGGGTGGCTCGCCATTCGTTGAGTACTCCGGTGGATAGGGCGTGGAGGGTGTGGGGCATTTCGTGGACCAGGGCTTTGCCAAGGCCGAGGTGCCTGCCTCCGCGGTGGGGTGAGTCCCGGCGGGCCAGTGCGATTTGGGCTCCTACTCCACGGCTGAGTTGGGCGGCGGGTAGTCCTGCCTGGGTCTGGGCCTGGCGTTGGGAGGCATCAAAGGCTGCCGCTGCCCGGGCCTGCGCTGCAGCGGCTGCGGCTTTGAGTTCTTCCAGCACCCTGGTCAGGTCAATCAGATCCGCATCGTTCAGACGGGCTGGATCAACATCTTTCAGGTGGCTGATCCATTCACAGACATCGGCGATTGACGGCTGCCTTGCTGAGTGAAGAGGAGAGCGTGCAAACTGCGGGTTGGAACCCGCATGCGTAACTGAGGATTTTGCGGGAAAATTGCCAGCCGGAGAACGACGACTAAGACCCGGCACGGGCAGCTCAGTTTCCGCCCAGTGGGTCCCGTCGCGTAGGCCTGCTTCCATCTCCAACATGGTCAAAGGCTAGAAACAAACAACCATGCCAGGACCGGTAGGGAGACAAAATGTGGATAAGTAACTCTGCCCACGGTCGCGGCACACACCTGTGGAGGACAAGACACGTCGACAAGTCTCGTTCCCGCCGCTCCGCGCCGCTCCGCCGCTGCCCCCGCCCGCACCGCCGCCCGCCGCTCCGCGCCGCTCCGCCGCTGCCCCCGCCGTCCCGCCGCTGCCCCCGCCGTCCCGCCGCTGCCCCCGCGGCCGGACCACCCCGACCTACCCCTCCGAAACCTCCGGCTGCGCAAAGATCCGAGGCTCGTCCTTCCAGACACTCTCAACTTCGGACTTTGTCCGCCGCATGATTTGGTCCATCGCGGCACGCGCTTCTTCAGGCTGACCCGCCTGAATGGCGTTGGCGACGTCGACGTGCCATTGCAGCGCTTCCTCATGCGGATGGGTGGGCATGAGCCCATAGTCGGTCCGGCCGCGAAGGACCTCAGCGATCATGGACTGCATCTGGCTGAACATTTCATTCCCTGACGCCGCGAGAACCAGAGCGTGATAGTGAATATCCAGCTCCAGGAACTGCTGCAAATCTCCGGCACGCCCCACAGCACGCATCTTCGCGGCAACAGCCATGAGTTCGGCAGCCATGTCTTCCGGAGCGTATTGCGCCGCTAATTCGGCAGCAGCAGGCTCGACGGCGGAACGCAGTTCGGTCAGGGACCTCAGCTGGGCACCCTTGCCCGCCTTGGCTGCGAGCCGCCACCGCACAATGTAGGGATCGAACACGTTCCAGGATGTTTCAGGGAGAACCCGGATCCCCACGCGCTTGACCGTCTCCACGAGGCCCAGGGACTGCAGCACCCGGACCGCTTCGCGGGCAACAGACCGGGAGACATTCAGCTCCGACTCGAGCTGTTCGGAAAGCATGGTGTCACCGGGCACCAGTTCGCAGGAAACAATCCTGCGCCCGAGCGATTCGATGACCAGGCTGTGCAGGCGCGAACTCATGGGAGTCTTCGGGTAGCAGTCACCCAGACATCATATGCAACAGGGGGCACATCAGTTCTGCGGTTTGACCACTGGAAACATTCCGTTGGGTTCTTCACCCTCTTCATAATGGCTGGCGGCAGGACCCACGATCAGCTGATCCGGCGCGTGCGCCACGGACAGGTCTTTATTGGGATAATCGACGCCGTTCAGGACGAAGCGCATTGCTTCAAGCCGGGCGCGTTTTTTGTCGTTGGATTTCACCACCGTCCACGGAGCATCGCCGGTGTCCGTATAAAAGAACATGGCTTCCTTGGCTTGGGTGTAGTCATCCCATTTGTCCAAGCTGGCCAGGTCGGTGGGGGAGAGCTTCCACTGCTTCACCGGATCCGTTTCGCGCGCCGCAAACCGGGCCACCTGCTCGGCCCGGCCCACCGAGAACCAGAGCTTGCGCAGCAGGACACCGGAATTCACCAGCATCCGTTCCAGCTCCGGCACCTCCCGCATGAACTCCAGATACTGGGCGGGGGTGCAGTAATTCATCACGCGCTCGACGCCGGCACGGTTGTACCAGGAACGGTCCATCATGACGATCTCCCCGCCACTGGGAAGACGTGCGACATAGCGCTGGAAATACCACTGTGTGCGTTCCTGCTCACTGGGTTTTTCCAATGCGACAACGCGTGCACCGCGGGGATTCAGATGTTCGTTAAACCGCTTGATCGCACCGCCCTTCCCGGCAGCGTCACGGCCCTCAAAGATGATCAGCATTTTCTGGCCGGTTTCTTTGACCCACAGCTGCATCTTCAGCAATTCGATCTGCAGCTGACGTTTTTGCCGTTCATAGGAGCGGCGGGAGAGCTTTTTGTCGTACGGATAATTGTGCGTCCAGGCGGCGGCTTCAACCTTTTCCTGAACAGTTCCCGTCTTGGAACCGAGCTCTTCCAGCTCGTCGAGTTCCGCCGCGTAGTCCTCGGCCACGGATACGCGGCCGCCGTCGTCGTCAGGCCCGGCCCGCCCGGACCTCCCGTCCTGCCCGTCCCGCCCTGCCAGCTCCTGCGCCAGCGCGTTCGGAGTGCCGGACTTGGATGCGTTCTTGCCCGTGGCCATGGGATCTCCTCGTGAGGGGTTGCACCACCGAATTTACGCGGACGGCAGGACCAGCGGAAGGGCACGCCGTGAGCCTCCCCGGGTTTCCGGCAAATGGCACAGATAATTGATGCCAAATGAAATACCTGCGCTCCACCCTCGTGTCCCTGTTCGTCCTTTCGTTCCTCATCTTCGGAACGGCCTGCGTGCCGCAGGAATCCGGCCCTGCCGCCGCCGCACCGCCCAGCCAGCAGGCCCAGGCGGGAACGGCACTGGAACAGCTAACGAGCATTCCAATCAAGGGCAGGGCGCCGAAAACCGGATACGACCGCGACCAGTTTGGGCCGGCATGGGCCGACGTCGACCGCAACGGCTGCGACACCCGCAACGACATCCTGGCCCGGGACCTGGTGAACCTCACTTTCCGGGAGGGCACCAAGGACTGCGTCATCGCCTCCGGGACGTTCCTCGACCCCTACACCGGAACATCCATCAGCTTTGTCCGCGGCAATACAACCAGCACGGCAGTGCAGATTGACCACGTGGTGGCGCTGTCCGACGCCTGGCAGAAAGGCGCCCAGCAGCTGAGCGCGGAACAGCGCCGGCAGCTCGCCAACGATCCGCTGAACCTGCTCGCCGCCGATGGCCCCACCAACGGAGCGAAGTCGGATTCCGACGCCGCAACCTGGCTGCCGCCGAATAAGGGCTTCCGCTGCGAATATGTTGCGCGGCAGACCGCGGTGAAAGCGGAATACGGGCTCTGGATGACCCAGGCGGAACACGATGCGATTGCCAACGTTCTCTCCGGCTGCCCGGAGGAGCCCGTGCCGGCGCGGGAAGGAACG
This sequence comes from Arthrobacter gallicola, assembly GCF_014836775.1. Classification (GTDB taxonomy): domain Bacteria; phylum Actinomycetota; class Actinomycetes; order Actinomycetales; family Micrococcaceae; genus Arthrobacter_B; species Arthrobacter_B gallicola. Next base: position 91,248 of record NZ_JACSQD010000007.1, on the reverse strand, counting down.
GCGGCGCGGTTCGCCGCTGCCGGAATAGACGCTGCCGGAATAGACGCCGCGGGAACCGACGCCGAGGGGGCCACGACGCCGGTCTATGCCAATTGTTCGGCCGTCAAAGCTGCGGGAGCCGCACCTATCCGCCCCGGCGACCCGGGCTGGGATCCTAAGTTCGACGGCGATGGAGACGGCGTCGGCTGCACCTCCTAGGCTAATTTTCCGGGCCCGCAAAACCCTCCGGCAAACACCTTTCGGATGCGGACCAATCCTGTCCTGAACGGCCTCGTCCAGACCTGCCCAAGCTTCTAGCGTTAGTTCCGGTAAGAAGAGCTCCCTGCCGGCAGCGCACACAGCGCACAGAGTGCAGCGGCGGCACAGGGATAGAGGGATAGGGACGTGAGAGAAGCCATGGGGCTGATGGAGATTGAACTGGCGCGGCTGGATTACCGGGAACGCGTGGACGAAGCAGCTCGGGCAAATGCCGAGCACCGCAGAAGGGCTGAGCACAGGTCAGCGTCGACGCCGGAACTGCTGCCGGTCCCGGCCCGGCGCGAAGCAAAGATTGATTCCCCCGTGCTCTCGATCCGCCTGGGCGGATTCCGCTACCGGCTGTGGTTTACCCGCAGCGTTGCTGTCTAAACCAGGTCGCTCCGGGGCCGCACCTCAGCCCGCCGGCGCAGGTGCCGGCGCGGCCCCAGGAACGTCCAGCCGCTCCAGAACGAACACAGGGATCTCCCGGTCAGTCTTTGCCTGATAGTTGGCGTAGGGCGGGTAAGCGTCCACGGCTCGTTCCCACCACAGGGCCTTCTCCTCGCCGGTGACCTCGCGGGCCTGCATATCCCACTTCTGCGGACCGTCCTGCAGCTCCACATGTGGGTGTGACCTGACGTTGTAGTACCAGACCGGGTGCCGGGGAGCGCCGCCGAGGGAGGCAACCACCGCATAGTCGCCGTCGTGCTCCACCCTCATCAGCGGGGTCTTGCGCAGCTTGCCCGTTTTCGCGCCCTTGGTGGTGAGCAGGACAACGGGACGTCCGTTGAGAGTAGTGCCGCGGGTGCCGCCGGAGGACTCAATCTGCTCGGCCTGTTTCGCGGATCTCTTACTGGAACTCGGGACATATTCGCCGGTGAGGGGCATGGCACCAGTGAACACCTCGGCAGCAGAACCTGGCCAGCCCCCAAAACCGGTAAACGCCCCGGCCTAACTCAGGAACAGGACAGTTCTGGGCCCGCAGTTCAGCGACCCGGCGGCTCAAAGACCCACGGATGCAGCGGCAGCTTGGCAGGATCAAACACAGCTAAGGCCTCGGGCAGGGTTCCCGGAAGATCCAGGGAACCGAGAATCATTGCCGTCGCGTCCCGGGCAGAAATGCCAAGGTCCGCCAAACCGCCCAGCGTCACCGCGCCGTCGCGCTTCGCCAGCCGCTTGCCGGTACGCCCCAGCACCAGCTGGACGTGCACATAGTCCACCGGCGGCAGTCCCAGCAGCGACGCGAGGTATGCCTGCCGGGGTGTGGAGGAGAGGAGATCATCACCGCGGACCACCTGATTGATGCCCTGGGCAGCGTCATCGACGACGACGGCCAGGTTGTACGGCGGAACGCCGTCGTTGCGCAGCAGCACCAGGTCATCGACCACACCGGTGTAGTCCCCATGCAGGACGTCATGGATGGTGTACTCGGTGACCTCGGAACGCAGCCGCAGGGCCGGCGGACGTTCACGTCGGCGTCGTTCCCGTTCCGCCTCCGAAAGGTTGCGACAGGTTCCGGGATAGGCACCCGGCGGCGAGTGCGGGGCGCGGGGCGCGTCGGCGATTTCGCTGCGGGTGCAGAAGCACTCATAGACCCGTCCGTCTTCCCGCAGCCGTTGAATTGCCTCGAGATAGACCGGTGTCCGGTCGGACTGCCGGATGACTTCGCCATCCCAATCCAGTCCGACGGCGGCCAGATCGCGCAGCTGGGCGGCCTCGGCTCCGGCGCGGGCCCGGTCCAGGTCCTCCACGCGGAGGACGAAATCCCGGCCGGTGCTGCGCGCGAAAAGCCAGGCCAGCAATGCCGTCCGGAGATTGCCGACGTGGAGTTCACCGGACGGACTGGGAGCAAAACGTCCGGCACCGGCGGCGGACACATCGGCAGGGACGGCGGGAATCTCATGGGGCACGTCTTCCAGCCTACAAACCAGGCTGCCCGGATGCCGCACCGGAGGAATAGGCTGGCTCCCACTCACCCCAGCTGTCAGGAGCCCTTGATGCCCGACTACGGCCGCGACCTGCTGTTCGGAGCCTTCATCACGCCGTTCGCCTCCCCGCCGCAGCGGGCGGTGGAGCTGGTGCAGACTGCCGAAGCCTCCGGCTTGGACCTGGCGGCGTTCCAGGACCACCCGTACCAGCCGCGGTTCCTGGACACCTGGACGCTGCTGTCCTATCTGGCGGCGCGGACCACGCGGATACGGCTGGCCACCGATGTGCTGAACCTGCCGCTGCGGCAGCCGGTCATTGTGGCCCGGAGTGCGGCCGGTCTGGACCTGCTCAGCGGCGGACGCTTCGAGCTCGGATTGGGAGCCGGAGCATTCTGGGATGCGATCGCGGCCTCCGGCGGAGACCGGCTCAGCCCGGGCGACGCGGTCACCGGGTTGGAGGAGGCCATCCGGATCATCCGCGGGATCTGGGACGTTTCCGCGGGCTCGCCTCTACGGGTCGACGGAAAAATACACCGGGTCGAGGGAGCCAAGCGCGGTCCGGCACCGGCGCACGACGTCGGCATCTGGCTCGGTGCCTACAAACCCCGCATGCTCCGGCTTACCGGGGAACTGGCCGACGGCTGGTTCGCCTCCCTGGGGTATCTGCCCGGCGGGCCGGGGGAGCTGGCCGGACTGAACGCACGGATAGACGACGCCGCTGCCGGAGCCGGGCGCAGCCCCGGCGCTGTCCGGCGGCTGCTGAATATCAGCGGGTCCTTTGGCCCTGCAGGTTCCTTGAACGGAGCAGGTTCCGGACGGCTGCAGGGCCCGCCGCACCGGTGGGTTGAACCGCTGGCGGAACTGGCCCTGGACTACGGAATCTCAGGCTTCCTCCTGGCCAGTGATGATGCCGCTGACCTGTCCCGTTTCGGCGCCGAGGTCGCCCCCGCCGTCCGGGAAACCGTGGCCGCGGCGCGGGCCGCCGGAACCTGAAGTCCGTGCGGCCCTTCCCTGCCGGGGGCTGTGGCTCCTAGTGTGGGGCCATGACATCGGAGTTGCTGCTGCCCGCGCTGAACGCCGCCCGGAAGGGCCTGTCCGAGGGCGGAATCCCCATTGGATCGGCGCTGTATGTCGAAGGCACGATTGTGGCTACGGGACGTAACCGCAGGCAGCAGCTCGGCAGCGTAATCCGGCATGCGGAACTGGACTGCCTGGAGCAGGCCGGCCGGCTGCCCGCCGGTTCCTACCGGCGGGCCACCCTGGTCACCACGCTTTCGCCCTGCGACATGTGTGCCGGAGCAGTGCTGCTCTACGGGATTCCGCGCGTGATCATTGGCGAGAACCGGAACTTTACCGGCGCGGAAGACCTGCTGCGGAGCCGGGGAGTGCAGCTTGAAGTGCTGGATGACGACGCCTGCGCCCTGCTGATGGAGGACTTTATGACCGAGTACCCGTCGCTGTGGAACGAGGACATCGGGCTGCTCTAACTCTGCGCCCGCACCGCAGCGGCGAGGCCGGAAATCTGTCCGTTCCACGGAGTCCCGTGGCCGGGCAAAACCCAGTCGACCTGCTGCAGGCCCGTGACACGGTCGAGCACCTCCAGCGCTTGTGCCGGGTCATCGGTGAACGGCGCCGGCTGCGGGCCAACCTGTCCGGTCAGGACATGGCGGGTGGTGAGCGCGTCCCCCACAAAGAGCGCGCCGGCGGCTGGCACATGCACGGCCACGCTGCCGGGGGAGTGTCCCGGCAGTGCGATGATCCGCGGCGAGCCGGGCAAATCGAGCACATCGCCATCCTCCACCGGGACGACGTCGGTCAGGTACTTGGTCCGCCAGCCGCCCTTCCGGAGGGAATAGGCGAGGAAGCTCAGCGTCGGACCAAGCCGCATACGGCCGGCGGACGCCTTGGGCTTGTCCTGTCCCTTGGCCCGGGCCGCGTCTGCGCTGTGCACATACACGGGAATGCCGGTGGCCAGGCGCAGCCGCTCGGCGAAGCCGAGGTGGTCGGTGTCGCCATGGGTCAGCACAATGCCGCGGACATCCGAGAGGGGGCGCCCGACGGCGGCGAGCTCGCGCTGCAGGTCGCTCCAGTGTCCGGCAAGTCCGGCATCGATGATGGTGATGCCCTCATCGGTAAGAACCAGGTACGCCGCAACGATGTCGTTGCCGATCCGGTGCAGCTGCGGTCCGAGCTTCATGGTTTCCTCCTCCACCGGCCGGGGCGTGTCCCGGCGATATAGTTACGGTAATTAGCTATCATGGCTAATGTCAATAGCTTACGTTTTCAGCCAGGAGTTGTTATGCCCACACCGCAACGAACGTCGCTCGCTGAAATCGTGGCGGCCGGCAGGGAGGTTCTGGAGACAGGCGGTCCTGGTCGGGTGACCATGCAGGCTGTGGCCGACCGGGTGGGTGTCCGGGCGCCGTCGCTGTACAAGCATGTGCGGGACCGGGAGGCACTGCTGACGCTGATCGCCGCAGCCACGCTTGAGGACCTCCGGGAACGCTTGGAAGCCCAGGACTCTTTGGCCGGAATGGCGCACGCCTACCGGACGTTCGCCCACGAGCGGCCGGAGGGATTCCGGCTGCTCAGTACCCGCAGCGCCACGGCCGAAGACCTGGCACGGGCCAGCGAACCAGTCCTGGCGGCGGCGAGGACCGCCGTGGGTGAGACGGATGCGTTGGAAGCCGCACGGTTTATGACCGCCTGGCTGACAGGCTTTCTGTCCATGGAACTCGCCGGGGCCTTCCGACTGGGCGGAGACCTCGACCATGCCTTCGCCTACGGGATCGAGCGGGTGAGCGCCGCGCTCGCGTCCTGAGAGCCGTTGTTCGTCCGGACTGTTGTCCTTGCTCCCTGCTCCGGTGTCGTGAAGGATAGCGGGACTGGGAGGAACCTCCTGCAATGACGCAGAGAAGAACGGGCGAAACCATGCACAGACTGAAAACACTGGGACTTACTGTGTCCCTGGCACTCATCGCGGCACCGGCAACAGCCATGGCAGCCGAACCCGCGGTCACTGAACTCGGCGGGACACTGGCTAACGGGGCCACCTGGGCGGCGGAGGTTCCGGCGGACTGGAACGGCAAACTGGTGCTCTACAGTCACGGCTTCCGTCCGGGACCGGACAACCCCGCCTGGGACCAGGGCTTTGACTCCACGGCCCAGGCACTGACCGACAGGGGTTTCGCCGTGGCCTCGTCGTCGTACGCCAGCGCCGGGTGGGCACTTGGCACGGCGGTGGATGACCAACTGGGAACGCTGGCAGCATTCTCGGCAGCTGCCGGTGAACCGGACCGGACCATCGCTTTCGGCACCTCAATGGGAGGGCTGGTAAGCAGCCTCATCGCCGAAGTTCCGAACAGCGGGGTTGACGGTGTGGTGAGCACTTGCGGGCTGCTGGGAGGCGGAATCAACCTGAACAACTACCAGCTGGACGGAATCCATGCGCTCGCGGAACTGCTCCTTCCCGGCCAGGAGCTTCAGCTGACCGGCTTCCGCACCGGAGCGGAAGCCGGAGTCACAATCAACGCGCTGATGGGTGCGGTGCAGCAGGCGCAAACTACGCCCGAAGGCCGAGCACGGCTGGCGCTGGCTGCGGCATTCATGAACACACCAACCTGGTTCAGCGGGTCCACTGCCCCGGGTCACAAGGACTACGCCGCGCAGCAGGTAGCCCAATACAACTGGTTGCTGCAGACCATTCCCTTCGTAGTGGGCTCGCGCTCTTCAATCGTGAATGCGGCCGACGGCGATAGCGGCTGGAACGCGGGCGTGGACTACCGGGCACTGCTGCAGGACTCCGCCCAGCGGCAGCAGGTCGAGGCGCTGTACCGTTCTGCCGGGTTGGATGTTCGAGGTGATCTGCGAACCCTCACCACGACGGCAGATATCACCCCGGATACCGATGCTTTGGGGTGGATGGACCGGACATCCACACCGCACGGAAATCTGCAGGTTCCGGTGCTGACCATGCACACTCTGGCCGATATCCTGGCGCCCGTTGAGTACCTCGAGGAATACGAGGAAACCGTGCGGGAAGCCGGCAGTAACGCACTGCTGCGCCAGTCCTACGTTGAGCGGACCGGGCACTGCACCTTTACCGACGCGGAACGGACCGCAGCCGTGCTCGCCATGGATGAACGCCTCGACACAGGACGATGGGCCAACCTCGCCGAGCCGAAGCAGCTCGACCGCCGCGCCGAATCACTGGGCCTGGGTGGTGCGGACTTCATCAAGTACCGGCCGGCTGAGTTCGTCAACGACCGGACCTACACAGCAGGTCACGGCCACGGCAACGGCCACGGCAGCGGAAAGGGCAGCTAAGTTACCGGAGTTCGTCCAGCTCCTGGAACAGGGTCAGCTGCAGGCCTGCGGGGCCGTTGAGCCGGGAGTTGAGCGACCGCCACGGGGTTTCGCGGGGCTCGGCAACCAGCTCGGCTCCGCCCGCCACGGCCTGCTGGGTGCGGGCCGTGGCGTCGTCCACCTCGAAGGCCACCCGGACCTTCAGGCTGGGCTGCCCATCCGCTTCCACCCGGTCGATCATGCGGACCTGGGCGGGGTTGGACAGTTCCAGAGTGGCCCGGCCGGCGTCGAGGATCGTGACCCGGGCGTCGCCGTCGCCCTGATAGGACTCCTGCTCGGGCAAGCCCAGGACATCACGGTAGAAGGTGAGGGCGGCGTCGTAATCTTCGGCTTCGACCACCAGGCGCAGCTGGCGGACGGGATTCGGTGTCTCCATGCCAGCACCAACCCCGGGTGCGGCTGCCGCATTCCCAGCTGCTGAAAAACTCAGCGACGGCGGCAGCTGCCCTTTCTCGAAAAGGCAGCTGCCGCCGTCGTTCTGTTGGAGCTTTTAAGCGGGTTCCCCGGCCGCAGCGGCTTCGGGATCGCGCGGGATCAACGGCTTTTCGGCACGTGCCCTGATCTGCTGCACCACCCAGCCGTTGCCGTCCGGATCCTCGAAACTGAACAGAGTGCCGCCGTCGCGCTCGTCGAGAACCATGATCTCCCCGGCCTCGACTCCGCGGGAGAGGAGCTCCTCCCGGGCAGCCGCAGCATCGGAAACCACCAGCTGCAGTCCTTTGAGGGAGCCCGGCTCCATCTGAGCCTGTCCGGGAACATTGCCGATCACAATCGAGCAGCCGGATCCCCGCGGTGTCAGCTGAGCGAACTGCATCTGCTCCGTGACGGTGTGGTGATCGAGTTTGAAGCCCACCTGATCGGCGTAGAACGCGATGCAGCGGTCCAGGTCGCTGATGGGGACCACAATGACTTCCAGGGTCCAGTCCATGGTTCCTCCCTTGGTTGTGCCGGCGGATCAGGCAGTGGCGAAGGCCAGCAGCTGCTCGAGCTTGTCCAGGCCGGCAGCCATCCCGGCTTCCATGCCCGAGGAGAGAAAATTATCCCTGGTCTCCACGGAAGGATAGAGTGAGCGCCCGTGCATTCGTGACCGGCCGCCGGGCAGGTCCTCGAAATGCAGATACTCCAGCGAGGCGTGGTCCGGATAACCCTCGTATTCGAAGGTCTGCAGGATGAATTCGTCCGGCCGGACCGTGTGGAAGACGCCCCGGAAGGCGAATTCACCGCCGTCGTCGTCGGTTTGGACAAAGCGGTAGGAGCCGCCCGAAACAGGTTCGAAGCCGTCAACCCGGGTGGTGAGCCGGTCCGGGCCGATCCACTCGGCATAAACCTCCGGGTCAACATGCGCGCGGAACACCTGCCGGGCCGGGTAATCGAATTCCCGGGCGGCATCCAGGTACGGGACGCCGTCGGGAGCGGTGACTTCCAGTGCATTGGTCATGATGCCTCCTGGGCTGTCGTCTCCTGGGTGCGGGTGGCGAGGAGTTCCTCCAGCCGGTCGTAGCCTTCGCTCATGCCGCCTTCCATGCCGGAGGACGCCATGCCGTCACGGGCCTCCTGCGTGGGATACACCGATCGGCCGCTGAGCCGGGTCCTGCCGTTGCCGAGGTCCTCGAAGGATATCGACTCAATGCTGACGACGTCGGGATAGCCGGAGAACTCAAAGGTCTGGATCGCGAATTCGTTCTCCCGGACGGTGTGGAAGATGCCCGTGAAGTCGTAGGGGACACCGTCCGGGCCGGTGTGTGTGTACTTGTAGGAACCGCCGGTGATGAAGTCGTAATGGTCAATCTCCATCTCCATGCCGCGCGGACCCAGCCACTGGACAATCAGCTCGGGATTCCGGTGGGCCTCGAAAACGTCGGCCACGGGAAAATCGATCTCACGGGAAAAGTCGATAAATGGAACGCCGTCGGGAACGGACAGCTGCAGTGCGTTGGTCATGATGGATCCTTTGCCTGCGGGCCGCTGTGCGCGGCCTGTTGGGAGAGCACGGAGTCGAGGCTGCGGAACTGCTCCTCGCGGACCAGCCGGTACCGGTCGATCCACGCTGTGAGCGCCTCCAGCCGTGCGGGGTTCAGGTGCACGGGCCGGCGCTGGGCGTCACGGGTTCGCGTGACGAGCTGCGCCTGCTCGAGGACCTGGATGTGCTTCGAAACCGCCTGCTTGGTGATCGCGAAGGGTTCCGCCAGTTCGTTGACCGTGGCCGGGCCCTTGGAGAGCCTGGCGATGATGCGGCGGCGGGCCGGATCGGCAAGGGCCAGGAAGGCCTTGTCGAGGAGGGCGTCGTCACGGGATTCGTTCATCTGCTGGCCAACGTTTCGTGTGCAGTGTGCCTGTAGGGAGTCAAAACGGTATTCAATGTTGCGTTTGATCAACCAACTGATTGATTACGTTCCAAGCTACGCCTGCCCTGGCCCGGCGGCAAGAGGTTGGACGTGATGTTTTTGGTCTTTCGAGTCCCGGTGGCGTTGCCATGACCGCCCTTCGTCATGGAAGCACTTTTCCTCGCGGGGGCTCCGGCGCACCTGTTAAGTCCGTGGTTTTCTGCCGCACTTTCGGTGCTCCCAGAACCAGAACAGGGCAGGCAGGAGTACCGTGTTTTGTCTCCGGCTGAGCCGTTTAGGCGGCGTCAGCCCGCGGAAGGGGACAGCCCATGGTTTCGATGGACCGCAGTCAGACCGCCGGCACGGGCAGCAGCGAATCCGGTTTTCACTGGCCCAGTTTCGCCCTGGGCCTGGTACTTCTGCTGCTGGTGGTGGCACAGGGGGAGGACAACGGCCTGCCGGGCTTCGTGGGCATGGCTGGACTGATCCTGCTGATCACCGGCTTGTACTCTGCGGCGACTGTCCGAAAATCCTGGCTGCGGTTGACCACCCAGGGTGCGGCGCTCACTGTGGCAGCCGCCGGGGCAGCCACGATGCTGCTGGCACTGAGTCTGCGGCTGGTCGGTTTGTGACGCACCCGGCTGCAGGACAGTCAGTGACGGCCGCTACGCTGAGCCGATGCTCACCGATGAACGACTTGACCCGCCGGAAGCCGGCAACGAACGCGAGACCCTGAACGGGTTCCTGGATTTCCTCCGGGCCAGTGCCGTCCACAAAGCCCAGGGGCTCAGTGACGCCGACGCCGCCCGCCAGGTCCTGCCTTCCCTCACCACCGTCTCCGGCCTGCTCCGGCACCTGGCCGACGTCGAACGCACCTGGTTCCGGGACCGGATGGACGGACAACTGGACGTTCCCACCCGCTGGAGCGATGCTGATCCCGACGGCGAATTCCGGGTCACCGAAAACGACAGCTTGGCGGAAATCATTGCCGACTACCAGGCAGCCTGCGCCGAATCGCGGGAGGTGGCAGCCCGCTACCAGCTCGACGACCTGGGCACGGCCGACGGGATGACCCACAACCTGCGCTGGGTCCTGGTCCACATGATTGAAGAGACCGGCCGGCACTGCGGGCACCTGGACATCGTCCGCGAACTGCTGGACGGAGTGACGGGGGAGTAAGGGCTCAGCCGGAAACCGGCAGCCAGATGACAGCAGCAATCCCCACCGCGCCCAGGAGAACGACGGCGAGGGACAGTGCCAGCGCCGCCGCGGTGTTGGGCTGCCCGGCTTCAGCCGAAATGCCTGCGGAGCCCAGCCTGTAGCGGCGCTTCTGGGTGAAGTGAATGGCGACGGCGGTGGCCAGGGCGAGCGCGACAAGCGTGCCGGCGAACCAGCCATGGTGGGGCATCCAGCGCAGGAAGATAGCTGCAGCCACCACCAGTGCCAGGGCGGTCCGGCCCCAGGCCAGGGCGGTGCGCTCCGGCTGGAGACCCGGGTCCTGGTGCCCAGTCAGCGGGGGAGCCATCTAGGCGGGCCGCAGGACGACGAACACCACCAGCACCGCCGCGGTGATTCCGCCTCCGACAGCAAGGAGCGGGGCCAGCAGCGGCAGCGGCAGCGGGGTCTTGTTCCGCATGGCCCGTTCCACACCCAGCCAGCGGAAAAACGCCCCGCCGCCGATGGCCATGGCCAGGATCAGCAGCAGCAGAGCTACGGCCTTCCGGATCTCAGGGACAAAGAGGTCAGCGGTGAACGCCTCTACCGCGATGCCACCGGCCAGCAGTGCAAGTGACGTGCGAATCCACGCCAAAAAAGTACGCTCATTGGCAAGCGTGAACCGGGGATCAGGCTCCTCGCCGCCCCGCAGCAGCCGCGCAGAGAGACGTCCGCGCTCAGCAGGTGAACTCAGCGTTTTGGGACGCGGCACGTCAGCCTTCCTTCTATCCATAGGGGAAACATCCTCCTAAGGATGGTAGCGCCGGGCCTTTCCATGGACCGCAACGCGGCTGCCTGCCGGGCCCGCCTTTCCACTGCCCGGAAAGCATGCAGTGCCGTGGGTCACGTCGAACCGTAACGTGCAGTGCGGAGCTGCTGCGCCGTTTCGGCGCGCAGGGGATGGAAGGAACAGCGGCAATGGCTCAAGGAAGCACCAGCAGGACAGTTGTCCTGGAGAAGAAGGAGACGCTGGCCGACGGCGTTGTCCGCCTGACGCTGCGGAACCCGGACCGGACCAATTTCCCGCAGTGGCAGCCCGGCTCCCACATCGACCTGGTGCTGCCCGGCTTTATCCGGCAGTACTCGCTCTGCTCGCCGTGCGCTGACCCATCGATGCTGCAAGTCTGCGTTCTGCACACCCCGGAATCCCGCGGCGGGTCTCAGTACGTTCACGAATCCCTGCCTGAAGGCACCGAATTCACCATCAACGGGCCGCGGAACAACTTCCCGCTGCAGGACTCCCGCAAATACCTGTTTATCGCCGGCGGAATCGGCATTACCCCCATCCTTCCCATGATCGAAGCCGCCGAAGCGGCCGGCCGGGAATGGCGCCTGGCCTACGGCGGCCGCAGCCGTGCCTCAATGGCTTTCGCTGACGAGCTGGAAGCCAGGTATGGCAGCGAGAAGGTGCTGCTGTATCCCGCGGACACTCACGGGCGGATCGATCTGCAGGGCCTCCTCGGCCTGCCGCGCGCGAAAATGCTGGTCTACGCCTGCGGTCCCGCCCCGCTGCTGAACGCCATCGAGGACTTCTGCATGGGCTGGCCGCCCGGAGCCCTGCACACCGAACTTTTTTCGGCTGCCGCGCTGGACGGCAGCGGAGCCTCGGCGGAACCCTTCGAGCTTGATCTGCGGAACTCCGGCCTGCGCCTGGAAGTCCCGGTGGACAAGACGGTGCTGGAAGTCGTGGAGGAGGCGGGGATCCGGGTCCTGTCCTCCTGCCGGCAGGGCGTGTGCGGTACCTGCGAAATCCGGGTTGCAGCAGGCGAAGTGGATCACCGGGACGCCGTGCTCTCCGCGGAGGACAAAGCCTCCGGCGAGACCATGCTGGTCTGCGTATCCCGGGCTGCGGCCGGCTGCAGCACCCTCGCACTGGACCTCTGACGCTTCCGGCCTGACCCACCCGGCCTCACACTCCCAGCCGGACCCGCCTGGCTTGACCCGCCTGGCCTGACCCACCCGGCCACCAGATACCGCTGATAGGAACCCCATGACAACCAAGACAGTCAGTCCAAGCACCGGCACCGGCGCGCCGGCGTCTGCGCGAAACCCGGAGTCCGTGCCGTCCCTGGCCGATGATCCCTTCTCCCTGGCCAACCTGGCCGACCCCTATCCGCTGCATGAGAAGCTGCGGGAAGCCGGGCCGGTGGTGTGGCTGGAGAAGTACGGTTCCTACGCGGTGACCCGGTACGAGCCGGTCTATGAAATCCTGACCGACTTCGAGACCTATATTTCCGGCGGCGGGCTGGGCCCGGCCGACCGGAGGAAATCCGCAGAATGGCGCCCGGCCGGCATCCTGGAGTCGGATCCGCCGACGCACACCGCCATGCGGCGCGGCCTGTCCAAGGTGGTGAGCCCGTCCTCGGTCCGCCGGCTCCGGTCCGAGTTTGAACCCCCGGCGCGGGACCTGGTGCAGGAGCTGGTGGCCCGCGGCAGCTTTGACGTGGTCCGGGACCTGGCCGAGGTGTATCCGCTGCAGGTCTTCCCCGATGCGGTGGGGATTCCCCAGGGCGGACGCGAGAACCTGCTGCCGTACGGGTCCATGACCTTCAACGCCTTTGGGCCCCGGAACGAGGTCTATGAGGAAGCCTTCCGGGACGCGGACGCGGTCTCCGCCTGGGTGATGGAAAACTGCGAGCGCCGGAACCTGCGGCCCGGAGGATTCGGCGCCGGTATCTGGGAGGTGGCCGACGACGGCGGCATCACCGCCGATGAAGCGGCACTGCTGGTGCGGGCACTGCTCTCCGCCGGCGTCGACACCACTGTCACCGGGATCGGCAACACGCTGCTGTGCCTGGCCCGGAACCCGGATCAATGGGAGAAACTGCGTGCGAACCCAAACCTGGCAAAATTCGCGGTGGACGAGGCTCTGCGTCTGGAATCGCCGTTCCAGATGTTCCACCGCACGGCGGCCGTGGACTCGGTGATCGAAGGTGTGCTGATTCCCAAAGATGCGAAGATCCTGCTGTTTATGGGCGCAGCGAACCGGGATCCGCGCAAGTGGGGCGAGAACGCGGACAGCTTCGATCTGGACCGCAGCGCTTCCGGCCATGTGGCCTTCGGCATGGGCCTGCATCAGTGCGTTGGCCAGCCCATCGCCCGGCTGGAAATCGAGCTGGTGCTGAGGGCACTGGCCGAAGCAGTTGAACGGATCGAACTAACCGGCGATCCCGTGCCCCAGATCCACAACGTGCTGCACGCTTTCTCCTCGATTCCGGTCCGGGTGGTTCCGGCCGCCGGATAGGCCCCTGTTACCCGAACATGACGCGGGCGCAGCGCCCGAAGCGCCCGGATGGGGGCGCTTCGGGCGTTTCGCTATATAACAAATGAAGCCCTTGCGGGCAGGCGCACAGATCTACCGGAGGTTGACGCAGTGGCAGGACAGGCAGCGGCCAAAGGACAGTCGGTCACCTCACGGGCGCTGAACATCCTGGGGGCCTTCGACGCCGGCAACGTCAAGCTCACGCTGTCCCAGATTGCCCGCCGCTCGGGAACCCCGGTAGCCACCTGCCACCGGCTCCTGGGCGAGCTGCTCGAGTGGGGCGCCGTCGCCAAACGCGGCAACAACTACTACGTGGGGCACCGGCTCTGGACACTGGGCCTGCTGGCCCCGGTGGAGAAGGACCTCAAGACCATTGCCGGTCCTTACATGCAGGACGTGCTCTTCGCGACCCGGCAGGTGGTCAACCTGTTTGTCCTGGAGGGCCAGCAGGCGCTGCTGATTGAACGCTTTGCGGGCACTGCGGTGGGAAAACCGGTGGCTCAGGTGGGGGAGCGGCTTCCGCTGCACGTCAGCGCCGCAGGGAAGATCATCCTGGGCTATGCCCCCGCGGAGGTCCGGGCGAAGGCCTTCGCCAACCTGGGCCGCCGCACCCCGTACACCGTGATCGAGCCCGGCAAACTGCATCGACAGGTCCAAGAGGCCCGGGACAACGGGTACGCGACCACCCGCGAAGAACATGCCCTGGGCACCTCGGGGCTGGCGGTGCCGGTGTTGAACTCCAAGGGGCAGCTGATGGCCGCCCTAGGCGTCGTGTTCATCGGGCCAATGCGGGAACCCGAGCGGATCATTCCGGCCCTGCAGGTGGCCGCCGCCGCCGTCGGGCGTGAAGTGGGCGGCCTGACCGGCCTTGCGGGTTAGAGCGCTTCCGCCAGCGCGGCGCCTGCGACGTCGAACCGGTTGCCTGGAGCAGCCACGGTGATGCGGCCGTCGAACCCGGTCCGCACACCCGCCGTCCACTCGTCGTCGCTGGCCAGCCCGGCCAGGTGCGAGAGCACGACGTGCGGGACGCCGGCCTGCGCAGCGACCCGGCCGACGCCCGGGGCCGTGGTGTGGGAGATCCGCTGATGGTTGAGGAACTCCGGCGCCATGTCCAGCGCCGCGAAGTAGTCCAGATTCACTGCTTCATGAATCAGCAGGTCGGCGCCGGTGGCCAGTGCCACCATGTTGGCGCACTCCGTGGTGTCGCCGGAAATGACCACGGACCCGTAACGGCTCTCAATCCGGAAGCCGAAGGCGGGAAACACCGGGGGATGTTCCACCAGGATGGCGCTGACCCGCACCAGCTCGTCCTCATAGACGAGGAAGGGTTCCATGGCGGGGGTGTGGTTTCCGTGCGCGGTGCCGGCCACTGCGGCGGGCAGTTCAATGTCCGCGGCGAGCACCAGTTCCCGCAGGTCAGGGCGGCCCTCGTCATGGACGCGGATGTTGATGTCGTAGGAGAACGCCTCCAGAAGGTGCTCAACCATGGCGGCGGTTCCGCCGTTTTCACCGGGGATTCCCTGCGGATCGGTGCCCGGGCCGAAGACAGTCGCGGGAGTGGTGATGCCGTTGACCGGGCGGCCCCAGTTCCAGAGGAAATAGCCCGGGAGCTCTGCCACATGGTCCGAATGCAGGTGCGTGATGAAGCAGGCCCGCAGGTTCTCTCCGCGCAGCCCGGCGCTGTTCGCGGCCCGGGTGATGCCCAGGCCAAAGTCCACCAGGTAGAAACTGCCGTCCACCACGACGGCGGTGGCCATCCCCGGATGCGGACCGCGGATGGCCGGTCCGGCGGCGGTTCCGAGGGTGATGACGGACATGCCCGCCGCAGGCTCCGGGAGGGGCTTGTTCATGTCGTGTGCTCGCATATCTTCGCCGGCCCGGCGAGGTTGGAAGTCGGTTGACTCCAGAATGCCCGCCCGCGGAGAGAAAAACCGGACGAGCTTTCCGGCCACCGGAAAGCGCAAATTGTTGCTCAGGTCACACGAACTTACAGTCGAGGAAATAACGCCCCACACCGGATGCCTGCGCGGTATCCGATTACGAAAGTCTGGTAGGCCCGTGTCCCTCAAAGAACCCCCCACGTCTGTTCGGCAGGACCCTGGTAATCCGCGCTACTGGTCCGCCGCCAGACGGAACCGCTACGCCTGGTTCACCACCTCTTCGCTCCTGGTGCTGATGATGCTCAGCTGGGCGGACAAAGCGGTTCTGGGCATCGCCGCCGTTCCGCTGATGCGGGACCTTGGCATTACGCCGGAACAGTTCGGCCTGGTGAGCAGTGCAATGTTCCTGACCTTCGTGATTATCCAGTTCGTGGCGGCGCCGATCGCCAACAAGATTCCCACCAAATGGATCCTCCTGGTCCTGTGCCTCACCTGGTCGGTGGCGCAGCTGCCGATCCTGATCTTCGCCTCGCTGCCTGCCCTCTGGATTTCGCGGCTGCTGCTCGGCGCCGGGGAAGGCCCGCTGGCTCCGGTCATGATGCACAGCATCTACAAGTGGTTCCCGGAGAAGAAGGGCGCGACGCCGGCGGCGGTCGCTTCCTCCGGCGTCACCCTGGGTGTGGTGGCCTTCGCTCCGGTGCTGGCCTGGGTGGTCGGTGCCTTCGGCTGGCAGACTGCCTTCGCCACGCTGGCCATCATCGGGCTGGTCTGGTCCGTCTTCTGGGTCATTACCGGCAAGGAGGGCCCCTACACCAGTCGGCAGGTGGAGCGGGAAATCGACGGTCCCGACGCCGGTGCCGGGGACGATGAGGAGGAGCCGGCGGCCGCCGTCGCCGAAACGAAGGTCAGCTATAAAAAGACCATCTTCACGGCCAGCTGGATCATCGCCGTCCTGACCTCGTTTATGGGTTACTGGACGTTCACCCTGGCGATGTCCTGGGGGCCGGCTTACTTTGAAACCGTTCTTGGCTACTCCAGCCAGGCTGCAGGGAGCATGATTGCCCTTCCTGCTGCCTGGGGTGCCATTACGACTATTTCCCTGAGTGCCCTGACCCAGCGCCTGCACCTGCGCGGACTGCCCACGCGTCAGGCCCGTTCCTTCGTCCTGGGCGGCGCCGCCACCCTGGCCGGAGCGGCTCTGCTGGGTGCAACCCTGGTGCAGTCCCCGCTGCTGTCCCTGGTGCTGCTGGTCCTCGGACTGGGCACGGCCCCGGCACTGTTTGCCATCACGTACCTGATCGTTTCCGAACTCACCACCGTTGCGCAGCGCGGGGCGAACCTCTCCATTGCCAACGCGGTGCTCTCCTCCGGCGGCATCTTCGCCCCGGCCGTCTCGGGCTTCCTGATCGGCGGCGGAGCCACCCCGGCTGAGGGTTACACCTCGGCCTTCGCCCTGGCCGGCGGTCTGATGCTCCTGATGGGCATCCTGGCCCTGCTGTTCATTAACCAGCAGCGCGACGTGCGCCGGTTGGGCCTTGCTGGGCCGGTACCTACCGGCGGTTCCACGCACTAAGCACGTATCCCGCTGCGGCCGTAACCGCGAAAGGTCCCCTTCCGAACATGGAAGGGGACTTTTTTGTGTTTGTCTTTGGTGCTAGCTGGGGCTACCTGTGGTTCCCGGCGGAACTCTGGGCTGCCTCTAAAGGCTGCGGTCAAAACCGACCAAATAGAGAAAGCCCGGCTACGGCGGGCTGCCGTAGCCGGGCGCTGCTTTCTAGGCTCTAGCTGCTCTGGGCGGCGGAAGATGCACCGGCTGCCGCGACGGCGTGGGTCCCTGCCATGGCATTCACGGTGCGGGTCTGCAGGTATTCGGACAGGCCCCAGTGGCCGCGTTCCCGGCCCATCCCGGAGGCCTTCCAGCCGCCGAACGGTGCATCCAGCTCCACCTGGGTGTGCTGGTTGATCCACACCGTGCCGGCCTCGATCCGGGCGGCCAGTTCTCCGGCGCGGTCCAGGTCCGGTGTCCAGACCGATGCGCCGAGCCCGAATTCCTGTGCGTTCAGCTGGGCCAGGACGTCCTCGACGTCGTCGTACACCGACACCGGGAGCGCGGAACCGAACTGTTCGCTGCAGACCAGCGGGGTGTTATGCGGGGCGTCGGAGATGATGGTCGGCTCCATGAAGTACCCGGGCAGTGAGGTGCCTGTGCCGCCGCCGAAGGCGAGCTTGCCGCCGTCGTTCACTGCCTGCGTGACCAGGCTGGCAACCAGGTCCCGCTGCGCGGCGTTATGCATCGGGCCCATGCTGGTGCCGGCGTCGAGGCCGCGGCCCACCACCAGGCCGGCCGCGGCGGCGGCGAGCGCCTCGGTGAGTTCCCCGGCCAGGCTGCGCGGCACAAAGACCCGCTTCACGGCCATGCAGACCTGCCCGGCGTTGCGGAACGCGGAGCCGATGATGCCTGCGGCGGTGAAGGCCGGATCGGCGTCGGGCAGGACGATCGCCGGATCGTTGCCGCCAAGTTCCAGCGTTACCCGCTTCACCGTGGGGGCGGCCTGGGCCATGATTGCGGTTCCCACCTCGGTGGAACCGGTGAAGGAAATCTTCCGCACACCCGGCAGGGTGCTCAGCGCACGGCTGAGCACGCCCCGGCCGGTCACGGACGTCAGCACGTGCGGCGGCAGGAAACCGTTCATCAGCTCCACCAGCGCGATGGTGGAGAGCGGGGTGCTGGGTGAGGGCTTGGCAATCACCGTGCAGCCGGCCACCAGGGCCGGAGCCAGCTTGACTGCCAGCAGCGAGATCGGGAAGTTCCACGGCGTGATGGCGCCGACCAGGCCCACCGGACGGTAGTCCACCGAGAGCCGGCGGCCGTCGCGTTCGGGCAGCTGCTCGGTCTGGTCCCATTCAAGATCGGCGTAGTAGTCGAACAATCCGGCAGCGACCTGGAATTCCATCACGGCCTCGCGCAGGACCTTGCCCTGTTCGCGGCTGAGGATTTCGCCCAACCGGCCCGACTGGGTCCGGACGGCAGCAGCAATGGAGCGCAGGGCTGAGCGCCGGGCCCCGCGGTCCGCGGCCCAGGCGGCGGCAGCAGTGCCGGCCAGAGCAACGGCGCGTTCCATATCCTCCGCCGTGTGCAGCGGCGCGGTGCCGACTACTTCCAGGGTGGCCGGGTCGAAGACCTCATAGGTGGTGGGGGAAACAGTCACAGGCCGTCCTTTTCGCGTTGTTTCTGGGATCCCAGCCTTGTCCGATGCGGGGAAACGGACAAGTCTCATTATCTGTCCAGTGGAAAGGCGGCCTTGCCTGGGTGCGTGTGGAGGAGAAGATTGGTCAGCGATGAGCCGTGGCCGCTGCCGCGGAAGCACGGAGAGTACGGAGACGAAACATGGGCATGTTTGCTGGGCAGAGGATTGTGGTTACCGGAGCTGCCTCGGGCATCGGCGCGGCCACGGCGGCGGCGTTCACGGCCGCCGGCGCCGAGGTCATCGGTATTGACCGCAACCCGGCCGAGGATTTCTCCGGAGAGTTCATCCAGGCCGATCTCTCCTCCCCGCAGGGCGTGGCCGACGCCGCCGCCCAGGTCAGCGGCACCATCCACGGCCTGGCCAACATTGCCGGCGTTCCGGGCACCGCACCGTTTGAGCTGGTGCTCGCGGTTAACGTTTTCGGTCTGCGGGAGCTCACCAAAGCGCTGCTGCCCCGGATTGCGGACGGCGGATTCGTCACCAACCTGGCGTCCTCGGTGGCGGCAGGATGGGCCGAGCGGCGCTCCCAGCTGTTCGCGTTCGTCTCCGCCGCCGACTGGGACGGCGCGCTCGCCGGCGTACACCAGGATGCTGAGGTCACCGGCAACTCCTACCGCTTCTCCAAGGAAGCCGTCCGCCTGCTCACGGAACTGCAGGCGAGCGAAAACCTGGGCCGCGTCCGGGTGAACTCGGTGAGCCCGGGTCCGGTGGAAACCCCGATCCTGGCTGACTTCAAGAAGGACCACGGCGTGGACAAGGTGGAAGGCGCAGTAACCCTCCTGGGCCGGGCGGCCTCCGCCCGGGACATCGCCAACGTGATCATGTTCCTGGCCTCGCCGCAGGCCGGCTGGGTCAACGGCACGGACATCCGGGTCGACGGCGGCCTTGCGGCCCACCGCGGATCGGCGCAGCTGCAGCCCGCGGGGTAGGTTCTTCGCCGCCGGGCACCTGGCGGGGCTGAGCTCATTCCCGGCATGAACTGACCCCCACATGAACTGACCCCCACATGAACTGACTCCCCGGCCTCAGCCGGGGAGTCGTTCCCAGATCCGGCCATCGAACCTACTGGTCCCGGCCATGTGGACCTATCAGCCCTCCGGGGAGGGCCTAGTTGGGATTCTCTGCAGCAAACCCACAACCTTCTCCCAGTAGAACACCACCACGCGCGCTGGGAACCCCGCATCCCGAATTTCTTCGGATTTGCAGACCAATCCGGCATCGCCGCAGGTCAGCGTCCCAACAAAGGGGGCCGGACATGATAGACACGAACCATGGCAACCACAGCATTCAAAGAAAACCCTGTCCGCACCGCCGGTGAACTTCCCGCCGTTGGCACGTCCGCACCGGCGTTCGAACTGGTCGGCACCGACCTGTCCGCAGTGACCCCGTCCGATTTCGCCGGCCGCCGGGTGGTTCTGAACATCTTCCCGAGCGTGGACACCGGTGTCTGCGCTCAGAGCGTCCGCCGCTTTAACGAGGTGGCCGCCCAGCTGGAGAACACCGCGGTGGTGTGCGTCTCCAAGGACCTTCCCTTCGCCCTTGGCCGGTTCTGCGGTGCAGAAGGCATCGAGAACGTGGTGGCAGCTTCCGCTTTCCGCAGCAGCTTCGGAGAAGACTTCGGCCTGACCCAGGCTGACGGGCCGCTGGCCGGCCTGCTGGCCCGCGCCGTCGTCGTGCTCGATGCCGAGGGCACCGTGCTGTACACGCAGCTGGTTCCGGAGATCACCACCGAACCGGATTACGACGACGTCGTCGCGGCTCTCGCTTAGTCTTTCTTCGTTTGGGGTCCGTTCCGCAGCTGCGGGGCGGACCCCTTTCTCATGGGGAAAGCCGCAGGTCAGGGGCCTAGAATGGTGCCGGGGCCACCGGCAGGACGGCTGTGTCCCCGCATTTTGTGCACACAGGGCTCTACGCATGGGGGAAACAAATGGACAAGGAACAGGGCCAGCCTGGGCTCGGAGACGGCCAAGGGCAGAACGGTTCACCGGAACCCGGGGAGGGCCGGGAACCCGGGGAATTCCGGGGCCCTGGGGGGACGCTGGACGCGGGGGAGACCCGGGAAGCTGGGGAGACCCGAGACGCGGGGGAGACCCGGGAAGCTGGGGACGCGGCGGCTGCTGGAACGCCCGGCGAGGCGCCTGCCGAACCCGGGGCTCATCCTCCAGCTGACTCAGGGCACACCGGGCCGGCACCTGTTGGAGAACGCAACGGCAGCAGTGCGGCAGCGCAAGGCGCCGGCGGCGGGCCGCAGCAGGAGGACCGCTCCCGGCTGGCGCCGCCGGGCGGATTTGCCTCTCCCGGCGGGTCCTTCGTCCCTCCCGCCTATGCTCCGGCCGGATCCGGAGGTGCTGCAGGCAGCAGGGAAACGTCAGGTGCCGCAGCACAGCCGTACGGCGACAGCGGCGACGCCGGCGGCCGGGGCTACGAGACGGGCGGCTACGGCCAGGGTGGCAGCGGCAACACGGCCTACGAAACGGGCGGCTACGGCCATGGCGGCAGCGGCGATGCCGGGGCGCAGGAAACGTCGGAAGGTGGCCCGTACATCGTTGGCGGATACCTGGTGCCCACCCGGCCTTTGACCTCGTACGACAGGCCCAGCGGAAATCCCTACGCCGCAGTTGCGCCAGCCGGGGCTCCAGCGGGCGGTCCCGTTCAACCCTCTTATCCGCCGGCCGGTCAGTCTGCTGGGCAGCCCGCGGGTGTGCCGTTCAGTGGCCCGACGGGAGCCCCGGCGGGTGCGCCGGGTGCTGAGGAGACTGGATCCTCCGGCCCGAACGCCGCCCCGGAGTACATCCGGCCGCAGTACGGCATGCCGAATCAAGGTCAGCAGTCGTACACGGCTCCGGACCAGGGTCAGCAGTCGCACACGGCTCCGGACCAGGTTCAGCAGCAGTACGCAGCTGCGGGACAGGGGCAGCAGCAGTACGCAGCTCCGGGACAAGGGATGCCAGATGCCGGTTACGGCTCCGCGTCGGGCTATCTCAATACCCCGGGCTATCCGGGCAGCGCAGGCACCCCCGGATACCCCGGCAGCGCAGGCACCCCCGGATACCCGGGCACCCCCGGATACCCGGGCACCCCCGGATACCCCGGCGCCCCCGGATACCCGGGGCACCCTGGCGCTCAGCCAGCCGGGACACCCGGCAAGGCACTGGGCATCGCGGCCCTGAGCATTGCGGGTGCTGGACTCCTCATCTCCTGGATACCGTTCATCAACCTCTTTACGTACATGTTCGGCGTCGTCGCTCTCGGCCTGGGCATTGCAGCCCTGATCAAGGGAATCCGTGCCCGCAACGTGTCTCGCATACTCTCCATCATTGCGCTGGCAGCCGCCGCGGTCTCGCTGGTCATCGCTAGCGTTGTGTCTGCCCAGGTGGCAGATACGTTCCGGAAGCTGGGCATTGGCGAATACGACGCCAGCGAGTCGGATCCGGACCTGCTCCTCCCGGATGCCTCCGAGACGCCGGATGCACTGCCCACCCCGGATGAGTACACCTTTGATATCAGCGACACGTATCGCTCCAAGGTGCTGGCCGCTTCCGCGAATTCGGCGGGCGACGAGGCAACGGTGGGTGACTACACGGTCACCCTGGTCGAGGTGAACGGAGATGCCTCCGCCGAGGTGCAGGAACGTGACCGGTTCGCCGACGCCCCAGACCACAACTATGTGATTTTCGAGTTCAACACCGTGTACAACGGCAGCGGTGAAGGACGGTTGTGGCTGGACCTTGCACCGGAGTTCATCGGCGCGGACAGCCGCGCCTACAGCGTGTTGGACTGCTCCACGGACCTGGGCGCCGACATTTTCGGCGAGCCCAACCTCGCCAAGGGAGACAGCCGCACCTACGAGGTCTGCTTCGACCTGCCCGAGGAAGCGATCGGCGAGGACAGCCGGATCAGCCTCCGCATGATCCTCGCCCAGGAGAATGATCCGGTGTACTGGCGCCTGCCCTGACCCTGGAAAATACAGCGGCCGACGCCGGCACCCGCCTGGGTGCCGGCGTCGGCCTTTTGCTGCTGCTGCGGGCGCGTCAGAGGCCATCGTCCATGTCCTGACGGGCCGCCTGGGGGACAGCCTTACCGTGATTTCTACACGGCGTAGAAGAGGAGTACTGTGACTGTCGGAAGTCGGCAGAAAATCACTCCTGGCTTTCGAATTGCGTTTCGTTAAGTCAAGGAGTTTTACGTGCTTTCAGATACATCCCGTCCCGTTGTCGAGGCCACTTTGCCGGTGGTCGGAGCGAATATCGGGGAGATCGCGAAACGCTTCTATTCACACATGTTCGCCGAGAAACCTGAACTGCTTGATGGCCTCTTCAACCGCGGAAACCAGGCCGACGGCCGCCAGCAGCAGGCGCTGGCCGGCTCCGTGGCCGCTTTCGCCAGTTTCCTGGTGAATAAGCCCGGGGAACTGCCGGATCATCTACTGGCGCGGATTTCGCACAAGCACGTATCCCTGGGCCTGCGGCCGGAGCAGTACAAGGTAGTCCACGACCACCTGATGTGGGCCATTGTTGACGTCCTGGGCGAGGCCGTCACCCCCGAGGTGGCCGCCGCCTGGGATGAGGTCTACTGGCTGATGGCTAACGCCCTGATCAACCAGGAACGCGCCATGTATGCCGCGGCGGACGTGGATCCGGACAGCGTCTGGGCGACCTGGCGCGTGGTGGAGCGGATCCAGGAGACAGCGGATGTGGTGACCTTCGTCGTCGAGCGTACCGACGGGAGCGCTGCCTCTCCGGCTCTGCCCGGCCAGTACGTCTCGCTCAAGGCACTGATGCCCGACGGTGTGCACCAGCCGCGGCAGTACAGCCTGACCCGCGCCGATGACGGGCGGCACCGCCAGTTTGCGGTCAAGCGGGTCCACGGCCGGACGACGCCCGACGGCGAGGTGTCGAACCTGCTGCACGCGGCCGTCCAGGTGGGCGACGAGCTGGTCCTCTCGGCACCGTTCGGCGAGGTTGTCCTGAAGGACACCGGCCGGCCGGTGGTGTTCGCCAGCGCCGGGATCGGCATCACCCCGATGGCCGGGATGATTTCCCACCTGGCGCAGGCATCAGCCACGCGCCCGGTCACTCTGCTGCACGCTGACAAGTCGGAGGAAGCGTTCGCGGTGCGGGACCAGGTACGTGCGGATCTGGCGAAGTTGCCGGGTGCCTCGCTCAGCACCTGGTTCTCGGCTGCGGCTGGGCTGGAGGCCGCCAACCAGTTCTCCGGTGCCATGGATCTGTCCGCGGTGGACCTCCCCGCCGACGCCGAGTACTACCTGTGCGGGCCGCTGGGCTTTATGCAGGCGATCCGCAGCGCACTGATTGAGCGCGGGGTTGCGGCACAGGATATCCAGTACGAGGTCTTCGGCCCCGACCTCTGGCAGGCTGACGTCCAGTAGCCAGATCGGCGTTCGTTCCTGCCGGGGCCTGGTTGCCCGGGGCATCAGGTCCCGGCAGGAACGGGCGCGCGGCTCTTACCGGTCGAGCTGAGTCTGGATTTCGTCCCAGGAGGGCTCGGACCTGCCCTGGTTCCAGGGCAGGTAGGAGAGCGCTTTGCCCATGGCGCAGGTGTTTGACAGTGCGGAGAACACCAGGCCGCTGCTGATGCCGCCGGCCAGGATCCGGAACTTCGGGGAAACCGTGCGTCCAGCCAGCAGGCTGATCCCCACCAGGCTGCCGGCAACGAACCGGACCTGGCGTTCCATGTCCCAGACCTGCTTTCCGCGCACCACGGTGCCGCCGGCCTTTTCCACATCCGCGACGCTGCCGGAGAGCACCGCACCACCCTGCAGACCAGCCGCGGCCAGCCGTTCATGGGCCTGCCTGGCCCGCACACCGGACTGGCACAGGATCACGACGTCGTTCCCCAACCGGGCCGCGAGCTCCACAGCGTGTTCGGAGAGCAGTGGCAGCGGAATGTTCCGGGAGCCGGGGATGTGCGCGGATTCGAATTCGGCGGGGCTCCGGACATCAACGAGCGTCAGCGCAGGATTCTCCCGGATCAGGGAGGCAAGCGTCTGCGGATCAATCGTCTTCTGGCCGTTGGCGTTGGCGTTGGCGTTGGTTTTGGCAGGGGTAGCTGTGGCGGTGGTGGTGCTCATGCAGGTTCCTTCGGTAGTGGTGGCCGGAGCGAAGCCACCACCGTAGAACCCGAATCTGGGAGAAGCCCCGGGATATTACGCCGTGTGGCCTTGGGTGTGGCCCCGGTGCCCGCGGCTGCCTTGGCCCGGCCCAGGACGGTGTCGAGTAAGCTCGCCGCCATGGGGAATCACACACCGTCGGAGGACTACCGGCTGTACGCGCGGCCACGGGCTGGCCAGACTCAGGACCCGGTGCCGATTGTCGACGGCGGCGGATCTGTTCCGTCTGCTGTGGGGCAGACCGCCGGGAATGATGAGGCCGAGGTTTTGACCGCCGGCAGGGCCGGGGGCCGTGCCGCTGCAGTCAGGTCCGGTGGGCGTTCCGTCGCCCGGGCCGGGGACCGCGCCGCCCGGCAACACCCGGTTGGGGCCTCCGGTGGGAGCGGCACTTCCGGCTGCGAAGATGGTTCCGCGTTGGCTGGCGAGTCCATCCGAATTGAAGAGGTGGGGAACCCGGGCCGCTCCGAGGGTGACCGCGGGGCGCCGGTTTCCAGCGGATTGTCCGCCAGCCACGGTCTATCCGCATCTGATGGACCCCGGCGTTGGTTCAATCCGTACCTCTGTGCGGCATGGGTGCTGGTGGCCGTGATGCTGGCAGCTGGCCTGTTCTGGCTGACGGGAGCCCTCGAGCCGCCAAGATACGTCTCGGTTGATCCGGCCACGGGTCAGGGGATGGAGAGCGGGCCCAGCGTCATCGCTTCCAACCTGTACGGCGTGGGTCCGTTCCTGCTGCTGCTCGGGCTGATCGGTGCCTTGACGCTGCTCACCGTGCAGGCTGATGGCTTCCGGCGGGGTCGCGGACGCTAGCTGTACTCCCCTGCCGTTTGGCAGACCGTTTTCCACCGGTTTGGGGTTCCCCTGCCAGTTTGGGATTTTCCTGCCCGTTTGGGACTTTCCTGCCGGGGCGCCACGGCAGGGAAGTCCCAGCACGGTCGATTTGACCCAAAACGGAGGGTTCTTCGTCCGGATCCATCGGCCTGGCTACTGGTTGCCTGACCGTTGGTACGGCTGGGGCTGGTGTTACCCCGCAGTGCATTTTTCCCGCGAATTCTGAGCAGGTTGGCCGTGCGAGAGCCGAGTTCACGCAGTTTGGCGGGCTGTGGGCCACGGTTCCCAGGGAGTGTTGAAGGTGTTGCCTGCTGTGACCTCAGCGGTAACTCCAGCCCCACATCGTGGGAACTGTGGGCGCGGGGGAGTCGGCAGGATCCATCAAGGAGTTCAGATACGGCAGAACCGGGCGACCGGAAGTGCGTGACGGGAGAGGGGTCAGCTGGGGCAGAGTGTTCGCGCACGGTTGGCCTGAGCGCCGGGGTGTGTTCACCGCTGATTAACCTTCGCTGGGTGAACTCGGAGAGTCCCAACCGAGCACGACCCAGAGGTTCCATGAATACCGAGCTGCCCCCAGATCTGCAGGCACCTGCAGACGTTCCGCCGTCAGTCAGCGGATTGTTCAATTTCCGTGATGCGGCGGACGGAACCGGAATTCCGGGACTTCGCCGGGGGCTGCTCTTCCGGTCCGGAGCTCTGAACGACCTCGACGCGTCCGGTCTCACTGAGCTGGCGTCCGCACGGATCGCCACGGTAGTGGACCTGCGCGAGCCGATGGAAGTCGCCGCGGCCCCGGATCATGTTCCGGCCGGAACGCAGGTGGTGAACGTCCCGCTTTACCGCGGAAGCATTCCCATCTCCGAACCAATCGAAGCCGTTTACCGGCATCTGCTGCAGAACTGCGCCCCGGCACTGACCCGCGCCGCCGCGGCTGTAATCCGAAACCTCGACGGCGGTGTCCTGGTGCACTGTGCTGCCGGGAAAGACCGTACCGGGCTGATCATCGCGCTGGTGCTGGCCGCCGCCGGTGCTTCCCGCGGGGCCATCGTGGCGGACTACTCCCGCACCGAAGCGGCCCTTCCTCCTTCCTTCCGCCAGGCTGTGCTGGACCGGCTCCGCAGCCGGACGACGGATCCCGCGGAACTGGCCACAGCTGTCCGCCTGCACCTGGCCAGCCCGCCCGAGGTTCTGGAAAGCGCCCTGCAGCTTCTGGCGGAAGAATCCTTCGACGGCGAGACGGGTGCCGCAGCCTACCTGCTGCGGCACGGCTTGGGCCGGGACCTCCTGGACCGGGCCCGCGACCTGCTGGACTCCGACCTCCCGGCCCGCGGCCTGCTGCATAACGAGGGAATCCCCGCGTCATGAACGGCCCCGGATACACCTTGATCCACCTCACGGACACTCATCTGCGTCAGCCGGATGAGCTGCTGTTTGGTGTCCTGGATACATGGGCGCGCACTGCCGAGGCCCTGCGCGCCGCGGCCCGCTACCGGCCCGACGCCGTGGTGATTACCGGTGACATAGCCGACGCCGGTGGCGATATCTATGCCGCTGCCGCTGAGCTGTTCGCCCGGGCTGGCCGGGAGCTGGGCTGCCCGGTGATCCTGCTGCCCGGTAACCACGACGTTCCCGGCCCCCGCGCGTGGGCTGCGGAAACGTTCACCGGCTCGCGCACTGACATGGGGCCCGGCCCGGGGAATGACGTGCATTTTGTCGGGGGACTGCGCCTCATCACGCTGGATTCGCACGACCCCGGCCAGCCCGCAGGCCGCCTCACCGGCGAGCAGCTGCACTGGCTGGATACCGTCTTGGCCGAGCCTGCGCCAGACGGCACAGTGCTGGCCCTGCACCATCCGCCCGTCGATTCCCTGCTGCCGCAGCTGGCCGGCCGCGGCCTGGCCCGGCCGGCAGAACTCGCCGGCGTGCTGGCCGGGACCGACGTCCGCGCCGTCCTGTGCGGGCACTATCACCATGCGGTTTCCGGACGGCTGGGTGGTGTGCCGGTCTGGGCCGGTCCGGCGGTGTCCTACGGCCAGGACCTGTCCGCCCCGCCGGAGACAGTGCAGGGCCTGGACAGCAGCTGGCTCTCGGTCATCCGGCTGGGCGAAAAGGGCAGCTTCAGCGCCGTTCCGGTGCCGCTGCTGCCCGCCGGACGCCAAAACGCCGGAGCCCTGGTGTTCAGCAGGACCGCCGTCCCAGCCGCGAACATCACCCGTTCCACTCATCCGATCCCGGTGCCCGCACGGGCCCCGGGCCACCCCTGCCGGCAGCAGCCGCTGCTGCCGGTTTCCCAAGGAGAACCCATTGCTGCACCGCACTAAGTACCCCGCCCTCGCCGTCGTCTCACTGGCATCTTTGGCGCTCCTGACCGCCTGCAGCGGCAGTGCCGACGGTGCCGAGAACTCCCCGGCAGCCACGGCGTCCAGCACCGGAGCCGGTGCCACCGGGACCCTCACGGTCTACACCTCCGAGCCGCAGGCCAAGATCGATGAACTGGTCGCCGCCTACAACAAGGTCAACCCGGAGGTCAGCGTTGAGGTCTTCCGGGCCGGCACCGGCGAACTGAAGACCCGGATCGCCACGGAGAAGGAGACCGGCGGCATCCAAGCAGACGTGATCCTCGCCGCCGATGTCCCCACGTTCGAGGCGTACGCCGCTGAGGGCGACCTGCAGGTCCTGGACATCGACAATGCCGGTGAACTGAATCAAGAGATCGACGGCCTTGTCGACGCCGAGGGCTACTACGTGGGCACCCGCATCATCCCCACGGTCATCGCCTACAACACCACGCTGGTGGACAGCGCCCCCGAGTCCTGGGCCGAGCTGACCAACGCGGAATACAAGGGCCTGATTGCCATGCCGAACCCGGATGTGTCAGGTGCCGCTGCCTTCAACACCACCGTCTGGCTCGAAACCCCGGCCCTGGGCGAGAACTGGTTGAAGAACCTGATCAGCAACGAACCGACCGTGCTGGAAAGCAACGGCCCGGTGGGTCAGGCCGTGGCCGCCGGTACCTCGGGAATCGGGATTGTGGTGGATTATGTGGCCCGTGAACTGGCAGCGAAGGGCTCGCCGATCAGCCTGAACTACCCGTCCGACGGCGTTCCGTACGTCTCCCAGCCGGCCGGGGTCTTCACTGATTCGAAGAACCCGGACGCTGCCAACGAGTTCGTGGAGTTCCTGGTCTCCAAGGAAGGCCAGGAGCTGGCTGTGGCGCAGTCCTACCTCCCGGTCCGCGACGACGCCGGTGTTCCCGAGGGTGCGCCCGAGCTGGCCGACCTTCAGCTGCTGAACCCGGATCTTGCGGTCATCGCTGAGAAGCAGGCAGGAGCGGTCGCGAAGTTCAATGAACTCCTCAAGTAATTCCGTGTCCCCGGAGGCAGGGCGGCTCAGCGCTGCCGGGTCGAGCCCCGACGGTCAGAACCCCGCCGCTCAGAGCCCCACCGTTTCCAGGTCTTCCGGTTCCAGGTCCACCGGCTGGAGGCGTCCCGGCTGGAGGTTTTCCGGACGGCTGCCCGCGGGGCAGGTGCCCGCGGGACGGCTGCCCGTCAGGCGGGGATGGGCAGCGCGACGACCCGCCACACAGGTATCGGCAGGACGATGGCCCGCCGGACAGACAGCAACCGGGCGACGTCCAACCGGCCAGAGCTTAGCCGGACAGAGCCCAGCCGGACAGAGCCCGGCCGGACAGAGCCCGGCCGGCCGATGGTCTGCCGGCCGGTTGCCAGCAGGCCGGGCCGCCGGGCCGGCTGCCCGACGGGACGCCAGAGGGACCTCAGGCCGGGGATCCGCCGGCCGGGGCGCTCCAAACAAGGGTGCTCCGAACAAGGGCGTTCCAGGCAAGGGCACATCAAACAAGGTCGCTTCAAACCGCGGCTCTTCAAACCAGTCCGCTTCAGACCGGGGGCCGCGGGGCGACGGACTGCACTGGCTTCGGCTGGCGGTCTGGGCGGCGCTGGCCCTGTTGGTGCTCCTTCCGCTCGGCGTCATCCTGGTCCGCGGGGCCCAGCCGGCCAACGCCGATGTGCTCACGGATCCCTACGTCCTGGCGGCGGCTTGGAACTCCGTGTCCTCCGCCGCCGGATCGGCCGCGCTGGCCACCGCGTTCGGTGCGCTGCTCGCCGTCGTCCTGGACCGCACCGATCTCCCGGGCCGGACCGTGCTGCGCTGGATCCTCCTGCTCCCGTTCCTCATTCCGCCGTTCATTGGCGCGATGTCCTGGATGGCGTTGCTCTCTCCGGCGGGCACCGTGAACCAGACACTGATGGCGCTGACCGGATCCGCGCGCCCGCTGCTGGATATTTACGGCGGCGGCGGTGTGGTGTTCCTGCTGGCCGTGCACTCCTACCCGCTGGCGTACCTGGTGATCAGTGCGGCGCTGCGCCGGGTTCCCGGCAGCCTGGAGGAAGCTGCCCGGATCAGCGGTGCCGGCGGGCTGCGCACGTTCTGCCAGGTGACCCTGCCGCTGGTGCGCCCAGCCGTGGTGGCCGCGTTCGTGCTCACTCTCGTCGCCAACCTTTCCGACTTCGGGATTCCCGCGCTGATCGGCCTGCCCGAGCGGTACACCACGCTCACCACCCTGGTCTACCGCTACCTCGCCTCCGGCACGGTGACCAATCCGCTGCCCGCCGTGGCCGCGATCGGCGTGGTGCTGCTGGTTCTGGGCCTGGCCGCCGTACTGCTGCAGCGCCGGCTGCCCGGCGGCAGCGAACTGGGCGGCTCCGGAGCGGCTGCGCTGCCGCTGCAGCTGGGGTCCGCCCGCTGGGTGGTGGCCGCGCTGCTCTGGTGCACCGCCGCCGTCGTCTGCGTCCTGCCGCTGCTGGCGCTGACGGAACAGGCGCTGCTGCCCGCTCCTGGTGTGCCGCTGACCTGGGAGAACCTGACCCTGGCGAACATCGCCCGCGCGCTCACCAGCGGCGGAGCGCTCACCGGCATCGCGAACTCGGTGCTGCTCGCCCTCGGTGCCGCGCTGGCCTGCGGCGTGCTGGGACTCGCTGTTGGTGCGCTCCTGACCCGGTCCAAACACCGCTCCAACACCGCACTGGACGTCACCGCCATGCTGCCGCAGGCACTGCCGGGCCTGGTCCTGGCCGTCGCCTGGCTGCTGATTGCCCCGGCGCTGGGCATCTTCAACACACCGTGGGTGATCCTCGGCGCCTACGTGATGGCGTTCCTGGCCCTGGTGGTCCAGTCGGTGCGGGCACCGCTGGAATCCGTGCCGGTGTCCCTGGACGAGGCGGCACGGATCTCCGGTGCCGGCCCGCTGCGGGCACTGGGCGACGTCGCGCTGCGGCTGAGCGTGCCCGCGGCAGTGAGCGGCGCCGTCGTCGTCGCCCTGACCGCCGTGCGCGAACTGACCATTTCCATCCTCCTGGTGGCGCCCGGCTCCCAGACGCTGGGCGTGGTCATCTTCAACCTCCAGCAGGCCGGGGACTACAACTCGGCGTCCGCCCTGGCGCTGCTGGTCACGATCGTCGGCGTCGCGGGGCTCTCCGCGACCGCCGCCCTGGGTGCCCGCCGCACAGCGCGCACCCGCTTCCGGAAGGGAAAGTAAATGTCTTCGATCAGCCTTCAAGGCCTGCACCACGTCTACGCCAACGGCCATGTTGGCCTCTCCGAAGTGGACCTGGAGGTGCACGACGGCGAATTCCTGGCCCTGCTGGGTCCGTCGGGTTCCGGGAAAACCACGCTGCTGCGCAGCATCGCCGGGTTTGTTCAGCCGGAGGGCGGCACGCTGTGCCTCGGCGGCAGTCCGGTGGCGGGACCGTGCGTCTGGGTCCCGCCGGAGAAGCGGAACCTGGGCATGGTCTTCCAGGATCACGCGATCTGGCCGCACTGGTCCGTGGCCCGGAACGTGGGGTATCCGCTACGGCTGGCGGGTGTGCCGCGTAAGACTGCGGAGGCCCGGGTGCGCAGTGTGCTGGGACTTGTGGGGCTGGACGGGCTGGGGGAGCGGGCACCGTCGGCACTCTCCGGCGGGCAGCGCCAGCGGGTCGCGCTGGCGCGGGCGATCGTCGGCGCTCCGCAGGCCCTGCTCCTGGACGAAGCACTGTCCTCGCTGGATGAACCGCTGCGGGCAAGGCTCCGCCTGGACCTGAAGGCCCTGACCAATGAGCAGGGACTGACGTCGGTGCACGTCACGCACGACCGTGCGGAGGCCCTGGCCTTGGCCGACCGGGTGGCCGTGCTGCGGGCCGGCCGGATAGAGCAGATCGGCACACCGCAGGACCTGGTGCGGAACCCGGCGTCGGCCTTTGTGGCGTCTTTCGTCAACGATGCCGTGCTGCTGGACGGCACCTGGGCCGAGGGCCGGCTGCAGATCGCGGAGGGCAGCAGCATCCCCGGCGAACGGTTGGAGGCCGGGCCGTGCCTGGGCACCGACGGTTTGGGGCGCCGCGCGCTGGCAGTGACGGCCGCGGTGTCGCCGCTGGACCTGGTGCTGCATCCGGTGCACCCGGACCCCGACGGCGACACCTGGGACACCGGCTGGGAACGGACGGGCATGGTGACCTCCGCGCTCTACGGGCCGCACGGGTTTGACGTCTC
This sequence comes from Arthrobacter gallicola, assembly GCF_014836775.1. Taxonomy (GTDB): domain Bacteria; phylum Actinomycetota; class Actinomycetes; order Actinomycetales; family Micrococcaceae; genus Arthrobacter_B; species Arthrobacter_B gallicola. The sequence continues at coordinate 59,285 of NZ_JACSQD010000007.1, read as the reverse complement.
CGCCGACTGGCAGGGCCGGACCCTGCGGGCGCATGTCACCGGCTGGGTACCCAAGCCTGGCGACCGGGTCCTGCCGGAGGTGCTCCGGGCGCAGGTGTTCGCGGCGGAGGTGTCGGGGGCTGTGCCCGGAGCGGCGGGAGCGGCGGGAGGTGCCGCGGGAACCGCGCGGAATGGCCCGGGAAATGCGACGGGGAATGCGGGCGCGGACGCTGCGGCCGGTCCGGGTACGGGAGCCGGCCGCCGGACGCTGGTGACGGCGTGAGGCACGACGGCGTCCGCAAGCTACCGGCACGGCTGGTCCTGGCGCGGCACGGCGAGACGGACTGGAACCAGGAGCGCCGGCTGCAGGGCCGCACCGATAACCCGTTGAACGGGGTGGGCCGTGCCCAGGCGCGCCGGGCCGGGCGGCTGCTGGCCGCCGAACCCTGGGACGTGGTGGTTTCCTCGCCACTGCTGCGTGCCGTGCAGACAGCTCAGATTGTTGCCGACGCAGCCGGACTGCAGCCCGCCGGCACCCTTCCCGGGCTGATCGAGCGGGACTACGGATCGGCTGAGGGGCTGCACCTGAACGGGCTGACCGAACCGCAGCTCACAGCTGCGCTGGGCATCGGGGAACCGGAGGAAGCGGTGGCGGAGCGCGGAATCTCGGCCCTGCGGAGTGTGGCTGCGCAGTATCCCGGCCAGCGGATCGTCGCCGTGGCCCACGGCACCCTGATCAGGCTGACCCTTTCTGCGCTCACGGGCCGGCCGTATCCGCGGGTGCTGAACGGTGAGGTGGTGGAGGTTCCGCTGGCTGCGCTGCGCGAGTCCCGCCTGCCACCCCGCCAGATTGCGATTGGATAACTATCGGAATTCCCCTTGCCGAGCGGCTTCGCGCGGAGTTAAGTTGTGCTCGCCTACAAATGGTTGACCGCAGGACGTCGACTCAGGCGCTACAGCGTTGTATCCGCTCGACCCAGTCGGCCGGGAAGTGGCCTTCCCGCTCTTCCTACCGCGTGCGTTTTGGCGTTGGCCGGCCGGGTCCTTTTCGAAGGTTCGACCATGAGCAAAAGAAAGAATGTTCCGGCCCTCTTAGCTGCCTTCGGTCTCGCGGCGGGATTGGCGGCCTGTGCTCCCGCCGGAACCACCGGGGACGGCGAAGGTGACAGCAACGCAGTCGAGTGCAACGTGGGCATCTCGATGCCTACCCGCAGCCTGGAGCGCTGGATCAACGACGGCGAGGGGCTGAAGGAGAAACTCGAAGCCCAGGACTGCACCGTTGACCTGCAGTACGCCGATGACAAGACCGACCAGCAGATCAGCCAGATCCAGAACCAGGTGGCCGGCGGAGCCAAGATCCTGGTGGTCGCCGCGATCGACGGTGAGACCCTGGGCCCGGTCCTGGAAGACGCCAAGAGCCAGGACGTCACGGTCATCGCTTATGACCGTCTGATCAACGGCACCGACGCCGTGGACTACTACGCCACATTCGATAACTACCAGGTGGGCCAGCTCCAGGGCGAGTTCATCGAGGAACAACTGGACCTGGCCAACGCCGAGGGCCCGTTCAACCTGGAACCGTTCGCCGGCAGCCCGGATGACAACAACGCCGCGTTCTTCTTCGCCGGTGCCTGGGATGTGCTGCTGCCCTACGTGGAAAGCGGCAAACTGGTGGTTCCCTCCGGTAAGTCCCCGGCCAGCAATGCGGACTGGACATCCATCGGCATCCTGGGCTGGGGGTCGGCGGACGCGCAGGCGGAAATGGATAACCGGCTGCAGTCCTTCTACACCGGCGGAGACAAGGTCGACGTCGTCCTCTCGCCGAATGACAGCCTGGCGCTGGGCATCGAGCAGTCTCTGTCCAGCGCCGGCTACGCACCCGGCACGGACTGGCCCCTGATCACCGGACAGGACGGCGACGTCGCGAACATCAAGGCCATCCTCGCGGACCAGCAGTCCATGACGGTCTGGAAGGACACCCGCGAGCTCGGCAGCCAGGTGGACAAGATGATCCAGCAGATCGTGGCCGGGGAAGAGGTGGACGTCAATGACACCGAGTCCTACGACAACAAGGTGAAGGTGGTCCCCACCTACATCCTGGAGCCGCAGGTGGTGGTCAAGGACCAGGTGGAACCCGTCCTGGTGGAGTCCGGGTTCGTGGAAGCCTCCGATATCGGTCTGTAGCCACCCCGGTTCGCGGGGCACAACGGCGACTGCCGCCGTCGTGCCCCGCCTTCCCCCATCAGGTAAGGCGAGACATACATGATCGACGACGACGTCATCCTGCACATGGACGGCATAGTGAAGGAGTTCAACGGGATCCGGGCGCTGGACGAGGTATCCGTGAGCGTGAAACGCGGCGAGGTGCACGGGATCTGCGGCGAGAACGGAGCCGGCAAGTCCACGCTGATGAAGGTACTCAGCGGCGTGTACCCGCACGGCAGCTATTCCGGCACCATTTCGCTCGAAGGCACACCGGTCAGCTACGGCTCGATCAATGACAGCGAGCGGGACGGGATCGTGATCATCCACCAGGAGCTGGCGCTCAGCCCCTACCTGTCCATCGCGGAGAACATTTTCCTGGGCAATGAGGTGCAGCGCGCCGGGGTGATCGACTGGAACCAGACCAACCTGCAGGCCGCGGCCCTGCTCAAGCGGGTTGGCCTGGAGGAGAATCCGGCTACCAAGATCCTCGAGCTGGGTGTGGGCAAGCAGCAGCTGGTGGAAATCGCCAAGGCCCTGTCCAAGGAAGTGAAGATCCTGATCCTGGATGAGCCGACGGCGGCACTGAACGACGGCGATTCGGCGCACCTTCTGGGCCTGATCGACCAGCTGCGCGACGGCGGCATCACCTCGATCGTGATCTCCCACAAGCTGAAGGAAATCCGGGCCATCGCGGATAACGTGACGGTGATCCGGGACGGCCGCACCATCGAGTCCTTCCCGGTGGAAGACACACCGGAAATCGAAACCCGGATCATCCGGGACATGGTGGGGCGGCCGCTGGACAGCCAGTTCCCGGACCGGCTCCCGGAGATTGGGGCGGAGAAGTTCCGGGTGGAGGACTGGACGGTGCACCACCCGATCGACGTGGACCGCGTGGTGGTTTCCAACGCATCCTTTCACGTCCGGGCCGGGGAAATCGTGGGCTTCGCCGGGCTCATGGGGGCCGGCCGCACCGAACTGGCCATGAGCATCTTCGGCCGGTCCTGGGGCACCGGAATCTCCGGCCGGGTCTATAAAGACGGCGTGGAAATCCAGACCCGCTCGGTGGGGGAGGCCATCCGGCACGGACTGGCCTACGTGAGCGAGGACCGCAAGCGGTACGGGCTTAACCTGATCGGCTCGGTGGTGGTCAACGTGTCCGCCGCCGCGCTGGGGAAGCTGGCCCGGCTGGGTGTGATCGACAAGCACCGCGAATATGCCGTGGCGGATGACTACCGGCAGAAGATGAACATCCGCACCCCCTCGGTCGCGTCCGTGGTGGCCAACCTCTCCGGCGGGAACCAGCAGAAAGTGGTGCTGAGTAAATGGATCTACTCGGGCCCGGAGGTGCTGATCCTGGACGAACCGACCCGGGGGATCGACGTCGGCGCCAAGTTTGAAATCTACGGAATCATCAACGAAATGGCGGCGCAGGGCAAGGCCGTGATTGTTATTTCCAGCGAGCTGCCCGAACTGATTGGGCTGTGCGACCGCATCTACACCATCGCTGAGGGCCGGCTCACCGCGGAGGTTCCGCGGGCCGAGGCAACGCAGGAGGAACTGATGCGGCACATGACAGCTGACAGGACTGAAACCGCCGGGACTGCATCCGCGGGAACCGAATCCGCCAGGACCGAATCCGCGGGAACCGATTCCGCCAGGATCGAAGGAGCACAAGGGCCGTGACCACCACAACTTCCGAACAGGCCAAATCCCCGCTCCCGCCGCCGCCGAATGGCACCGGGCGCAAACGGATGCGGATCGACCTGCGCCAATACGGCATCCTGGCCGCACTGGTGGTGATTGTGCTGCTCTTCCAGGTCCTGACCGGCGGGCGGCTGCTCTACCCGGGCAACGTCAGCAACCTCATCCAGCAGAACGCTTACGTGCTGATCCTGGCCATCGGCATGGTCATGGTGATTATCGCCGGGCACATCGACCTGTCGGTGGGTTCGGTGGTTGCCACGGTGGGGGCAATTGCCGCGCTGTCAATGAACAGCTGGGGCCTGCCCTGGTGGGCCGCCGTCGTCGTGTCCCTGCTGGTGGGGGCGCTGATTGGTGCCTGGCAGGGCTTTTGGGTGGCGTTTGTGGGGATTCCGGCGTTCATCGTGACGCTGGCCGGGATGCTCGTGTTCCGCGGGGTGGCGCTGATCCTGCTCACCGGCGGCACGATCAGCGGCCTGCCTCGCCAGTTCAACGCGATCGGGTCCGGCACGCTGCCGGCGACGGGAACCCCGGACCTGCTCACCCTGGGCATCGGTGCGCTCGCCTCGGTGGCGCTGGTGGTGCAGCAGGTCAAAGCCCGCAGCGACCTGAAGAAGCTGGACCTGCCACGGGAACGCACGGCGTCCTTCGTGTTCAAGAACGCCGTGGCCGTCGCCGCGATCATGTACCTGTGTTATCTGCTGGCGTACAACCGCGGGACGCCGATCATCCTGATCATCCTTGCCGCCCTGGTGCTGGCGTATTCGTTCCTGCTGAACCGGACCGTGTTCGGCCGGCACATCTACGCGATGGGCGGGAACCTGAACGCCGCCCTGATGTCCGGGGTGAAGACGCGCTGGGTCAACTTTATGGTGTTCGTAAACATGGGTTTCCTCGCCGGGCTGGCCGCCATCGTCAGCACTGCGCGAGCCGGCGGTGCGGTGGCATCCGCCGGCAGCGGGTTTGAGCTGGACGCGATTGCCGCCGTGTTTATTGGCGGTGCGTCGGTGCAGGGCGGTGTGGGCACGGTGGTGGGTGCGGTGATCGGCGGCCTGGTGATGGGTGTGCTGAACCAGGGCCTGTCCATCCTGTCTGTGGACGCTGCCTGGCAGCAGGTCATCAAGGGCCTGGTGCTGCTGGCCGCAGTGGCATTCGGGTTTGCCCGGCGGGGGAGGGGTGCACGGTAGGCGGGTGCGGCCCGGAGTGCTGGAGCGGTCGGGTAGGAACGCCGGGGCGGTCGGGTAGGCTCGCCGCTATGGGGACTTCACGCACACCTGGCGAGGCGGATCACGACCTGTACGCGCGGCCGGCGGAGGGCGGCGAGGCGCGGGCCGGAGGCCATCGCAATGCCGACAGCGCGGCTGGCGTGCCTCGTGGGCCTGTGAAACGGTCCGGTGTGGACGGAGCCGAGGGGACACCGTCTGGTGGGATGCCTGTCGAAGGGGTGCCGCAGCCGCGGCGGTTCAACCCCTATCTTGCAGCGGCCTGGGGGTTCGTCGCCATCGCTCTGGTCCTCGGTGTGGGCAGTATGGCGGGAATCTTTGACGCCAGCCGGCAGTATTACGACCCGGCCAATCCCGACAGCGCCGGGTCATCGAACACATTCCTCCTCAACCTGTTCAGCATGGGCCCGTTCTTTTTCCTCTTTAGCGTTATCGGTGCCTTCACCCTGCTGACCGTGCAGGCTGTGACCTTCCGCCGCCGCGGCTAGCCCGGGTATGGGGTTAGCCGGTTCCGCGATCCCCGTGGACGAGCAACGGCCGGTGCAACGCCGCTCGCGGGGGTGCTGCACCGGCCATAGGATCCATTTGTCAGGTGGCCCCTGACGTCCTTGATTTAGCAGGGCCGCCACCTTCCGTTTGCTCAGGGGCTGAACCTATTGCGTCGCTCGAGCTCTCCGCCAGCGCCCGCCGTTCCTGGATCCCATTCACTTTTCGAATGAGATTGTCTTCGCGACGTCGGGAGATTTCTCTTGGTACCGCGACAGCGACGGCTTTGGCTTCGGAGACGGTGTCCTTGGCCAAGTCGACTACCGATTTCCGCCACGGCTCCTGTTCCAGCTCACCAGCCGTCACCTCGATTCCCGTGACTTCGGCGAATGCCGAGACCAGCTTTAGCGCATGTTCCGCCTCTCGGATGAGCTTTCGGCTCCGCAAGGGATTTCTGACCCTGTTGACGTCGCTGACGTCACCGGTGATGGCGAGAGCATCAGAAAGCCGCTGCACGGTGTCCGTGAGTATTCGGCGGCGGTCTTCCAACGCTGCACGCGCCGCTTCTGCATGAGCGACGACGGCATCGGCGTCCCGTTCCCGAAGGTGGGCTAGTTCCAAGACATCCAGCCGCTGCTGGTTTACATCCACTGCGGCGAGGATGACCAGCCAGTGCTGAATTTCACCATCCGCGGCACGGTGGATTGCATCGGCACGGTCACCAAACGTCGGGGCGCCGACGGACGCGACGACGCTCTCTATATGCGCGCGGGCCTTGGCCTCCGCCTGGGCCAAGGCAGAGGCGTGCCCCGCGATCTGGCTCCAGACGGTTTCACTGATCCGTCCCGACTTTTCGTACATCGCGTAAGCCCGGCTGAGTACATGCGTCAGACCTTGTACATCACCGATGGCAGCGTTCCTGTTGTCCTCCAGCAGGATGTCCAGCTTTACATCCATGGTTTCAACCAGAGACTCCAACTGGTCGATGGCGTGGCGCAACGCCATGGTCTGGGCCAGCGCCGCCGTCTGGGCCAGCATCGCCGGGTTCATGCCTCCGGCAAGATCGAACTTGAGAATGCTGTCTATGCGGCCCATATCGCCGCGGAGAACCCCTGAAAAGAGACCGTCTGCTGTCAGCTGAATTCCGCCTAGTTCCTGCACCCGTCCGTAGCTCTCGCTGGTCATTCGTACCCATTTCGGGTCGTAGGCCGAGGCGATGGCGGCGGTGCTGGTGAGGTCCACGAACAAGTTCTTGACGGACCGACCCACGGGCTTGGCTGAGGTTTGAGGGAGATCCAGACGGGCCAACAGCGCTTCGACAGCTTCATCTGGGCCCGCAACGAGGGCTCCGTTTTCGGAAAGAACGATTTCTACATCACTGGAGTCGTGCATCACGTGCTCATTCTGGCATGGGTGAGGAGGGCTGCTGGGAGCAACGCGTGAGATCAAGTCATACGGCCTTCATTAGGAAGGGGTCAGTATTCAGTAGCCCACATGGACAATCTCAGGTTCCCGGTGGGGGAGTACGACGGCGACGCCTAAGGCGCGCAGGTGGCCCCGGATTCCTCTTAGGGAGGCGAATCTCGGGCAGCCGCCGTCCGGCGCTCATCGGCGCAGATTGGCGAACGGGAGCGATGAGTATGTACGCACGAATTCCTCGATAAGCTCCGTTTCAAGCTCGCTTGCCAGCCGGTCAAGAACCGGCAACCATGCAATTTGCAGGTCTTGGGAGTCTGCCAACTGCCATATGCAGCGCCCGCCCCAGTGCCCGACGGGTTCACCATTGCCGAACCTGACGAATTCAGTGATCCGCTTACGCAGCCCTCGGTTTCCGCTGCCCTTATCTGCCTTCCCTATGTAAAGGGTGTCAGCGGAATGCGACAGTTTCGCTGTCAGGACGTCCCTGTCCATCGTTGGATCTTTCCCTTTGAACCATCCGCCTACACTTGCGTCCAGCACATGGGGAATCTGGGTGCCGTCGCGAAGTACTGCGTATACGCCAGGCTCCCGGGGCACCTCCAGCAGGTCCAGATCACGGAATCGTCTGAAACCGAGGAAACCGCGGTTCTTCAAATCGCTTCCGTCGAAATCGGTCATAGCTGCTCCTTGGTTCGGTTGTGCAGAGGGTTTTCGCGGACATCAGGTAATCGGTTCCAATAGCGGCTGAAAGGCCGGAGGGGTGCTGCCCTACTGGGAGTACTACTGATCTGACCATTGAAGCAGCAGGTCAAGTCTGATTTCATGAAAGAAATAAGAAACTCCCCTCTTTCTCTGATCGGATACTCGTGACACCTACAGAATATGAGTCGCAGATTGCGGCCCACTTTGCTAACCTCGGGTACCGCACGCAGCAAACGGCTATATCTGGTGACTACGGTGTCGATGTTTTCGCCGAAAATGCGGATGAACGACTTGCCATCCAGATCAAGATGTACGGGACAAGTCGCCGGGTGAACCGGCAGATGGTTATGGAGCTTCATGGCGCCAAAGATTTTTTCGACTGCCACAGGGCCGTACTAGTAACTGATGGGCACTGTCTCCCGGATGCTCTCGAAGTCGCCGAGAAACTCGGTATCCAGGTCCTAACTATGCCGGCGATCATGTCCGATATTGCTGCGACGGACACACACTACTTCCGCTTGGGAACCGCGTCTGACGAACCGGACTCGGACACCGGCGTGCGCGGTGATGAAGCGCTCTCCTTCGATCAAATATGGACAGATCATGTAATGCCTTTAGAGGGACAGCTTCTCAGAGGAAAAGGCGACAGAACTAACATCATCGAGAAGGTCGATTGGGCTGGCGTTTGGCGGACAAGTTCCACGGGTAGGAGTGGGCGAATCGATATCGAGATTTTCCGACTTGCTATCAACCATATTCTGAGGACCGGAAGCATCACACGTGACGAGATTAACCAGAACTATGCAAAACGTGCATCGTCTGGTGTTGTCCTCATTCTCTCGCAGGTTCCACTATTCGTGCTCACAGATCGACCGTTGACTCTCCATCTTCGCGCCGACCATTCTCAGACAGACGTACCAGAATTCCTGAATGCCGTACCGTAATCTGAACAGGTGGGAAACATGGGGGAAGCCGGCGGCATCTTGCCGGGTCTGTACGAGCGACTGCACACCCGAGGGCTCAAAGGGCAGTTAGAGAGCAATCCTGAGCTTGCGCCAATATTTGAACCCGTTCCTGCCACCGAATCTCCATCCGTCCTCGCTCAGCACATCGCGGAAAAGGTTCGCGTCCTCCTGGACGGCGCCAACCCTGAAGACAGAGTGGCCCTGGCAAACACTGTCCTTGCGACCATCTCAGCAGACCTTGTCGAACCAGGCCCCACCCAGCTCCTGTCACTCTTCCCGCCGGACTCGCTGAAACGCCGCCAGCTCCGACGCCCCTCCACGCCACTGCGCAAACCTGCCCTGCTGACCAACGGCAAGGACGACCCCAATCTCGCAGCAGAACTGCGCGCAGAAATGGGTTCCGCCAACAACATCGACCTGCTGTGCGCATTCATTCGTTGGACGGGTCTGCGCCTCCTCGAACCAGCCCTCGAAGAGGCCCGTGATCGAGGCATCCCCATCCGGGTCATCACCAGCACCTACATGGGCGCCACGGAACGGCGAGCGATCGATGAGCTGGTCCTCAAGTACGGGGCCGAAGTCCGGATCAACTACGAAACCCACGCCACCCGCCTCCATGCCAAAGCCTGGCTGTTCCGCCGGAACACCGGATTCGACACGGCCTACGTCGGCAGCTCGAACCTGAGCGCACCGGCGATGCTGGACGGGCTGGAATGGAACGTGAAACTCTCCTCCGTGGGAACCCCGGAACTGCTGCGCAAGTTCGAGATCACCTTCGACAGCTACTGGGAACAACCGGCTTTCCAGCCCTACGACCCGGAGACCGATGGCGACCGGCTGGACGCGGCACTGGCCCGCAACGGCGGCCGCACCACGGTCCGTCCGGACAGCACCACAGGACTGGAGATCCAGCCGTATCTGCACCAGCAGGAAATGCTGGAGAACCTCGAAGCGGCCCGCACGGTCAACGACCAGCACCGGAACCTGCTCGTCGCAGCAACCGGAACCGGCAAGACCGTCATTGCGGCGCTGGACTACAAACGGCTTCGCGAAGCTGCCGGCCGCGAACTGTCCCTGCTGTTTGTTGCCCACCGCCAGGAAATCCTCAAGCAGTCGTTGCGGACCTACCGGGATGTTCTGCAGAAGGGCTCTTTCGGCGAACTGTGGGTGGGCGACCACAAACCCACCCAGTTCAAACACGTCTTTGCGAGCGTTCAGTCACTCTCGGCGCTGGGAGTGGACAAAATCGCCCCGGAGCAGTTCGACGTCGTCGTCATCGACGAGTTCCACCACGCGGAGGCACAGACATACCGCAGGCTCCTGGACCGGCTGCGTCCCCAGGAACTGCTGGGGCTGACGGCCACCCCCGAGCGCGGCGACGGCGTGAACGTTGCGGACCAGTTCTTCGAGGGTCGCATTGCCGGCGAGCTGCGGCTATGGGACGCGCTCGACGCCGATCTGCTGGTGCCGTTCCACTACTTTGGCGTGGCTGACAACGTCGATCTGAGTCAGGTCGAATGGAAGCGCGGCGCCTATGACACCACCCAGCTGGACGCGCTTTACACGGCAACGATACACGTGCCGCCAAGGTCATCAGCGAACTCCGGGACAAGGTCACGTCCACCAGTGACATGCGTGCCCTGGGCTTCTGCGTGTCCGTGCAGCACGCCGGTTACATGGCGGAGGTTTTCAACCGTGCCGGCATCGCTTCCCAGGCGGTCTCCGGGGACACACCTGAGGTGGAGCGGACAGAGGCGCTGCGGCGGTTGCGCACCCGGGAGCTGAACTGTCTTTTCGCCGTCGACCTCTTCAACGAGGGGCTGGACCTGCCCGAGATCGACACGATTATGCTGCTCCGGCCTACGCAGAGCGCCACGGTGTTCCTCCAGCAGCTGGGCCGTGGGCTCCGCCGGGCGAAGGACAAAGCTGTACTGACGGTGCTGGACTACATCGGCCAACAGCGCCGCGAGTTCCGGTTCGATGCCAAGCTGCGGGCGCTGACCGGTCTGCGCCGGAAGGCACTGGAGAAAGCGGTAGAGGAGGGCTTCCCGTTCCTGCCTTCGGGGTCGCAGATCATTCTGGACCGGGTGGCGCAGCAGACCGTGCTGGAAAACATCCGTGAGCAGCTGCGGGTCAACCGGAAGCAGCTGGTGGCTGAGGTCCGGTCCTACGGGGAGCCGGTGCTGGAAGATTATCTGCGCGAGTCCGGGCGGGACCTGCCCGATGTGTACCGTAAAACCGGGGACTCCTGGACCTCTCTCATCCGTGAAGCCGGCCTGGTGGACATCAGCCAAGCGCACGACGTCGTACTGGCCTCCCAGCTCAACGAGCCTTCAGAGCTGGAAGAGGACCTGCTGCGCCGGATGACCGCGATGCTCTGCGTCGATGATCCGGAACGGGCGGAGACCTACACGAAACTGGTCTCGGAACATGCACCCCGCTACGACGAGCTGAGCGACAGGGAGCAGATCCTGGCCCGGATGCTCTTCTTCGCGCTGTGGCCGAATGGGGGAGGGCACACATCCTACGACGCCGGACTCCGGTTCCTGCGGAGCTATCCGTTGGTCTGTGCGGAGATCCGGCAGCTGGCCGCCCTGGGCGTGCAGCGTTCCGGGTATGCGCCCAAGGGGCTGGGTCTGGGGCTGCAGCAGATTCCGTTGTATTCGCACGCCACGTACCGTCGGGAGGAAGTCCTGGCCGCACTGGGATACTTCGCGCTGGGCGGCAAGTCCAGTCACCGGGAAGGTGTCGCGTGGTGTGCGGAGACGAAGACCGACGCGTTCTTCGTGACGCTGGATAAGGACGAGAACGAACGTGCGGCGTCCATCATGTACAAGGACTATGCGATGAGCCCCGAGGTGTTTCATTGGGAGTCGCAGAACGCGACGTCACCGGAGAGTGTGACCGGCCGGCGGTACATCAACCACAAGGCTCTGGGATCGAAGGTTCTGCTCTTCACTCGGGCACGGCAGCGGGATGAGAACGGGATGACTATGCCGTACACCTGCCTGGGGCAGATGGACTACATGTCGCATTCCGGGTCGAAGCCTGTGGCCATCGTGTGGAAGCTGCACCGGGCGATGCCAGCGGATGTTTTTGTTGAGGCTGGTGCTGTGGCGCATTAGCTAGTGGATTCACATCGTCGCGCAGCCCAGGGCTGGCTGTAATGAACCTCGCCAGCGTTCAATGTTAGATCAGCACGTAATGCCCTGGAGAAATTGGTCGGGTGATAACTCTGCTCTCACGTGTTCACGTGTTCCCAATCTCAGGGTTAGATCCATCGCTCGATGAAATCGAGACATTGACACACGGCTCCCGCTCACACCTGATGAAGAACTCTGCTTTGGTGAGTGAGAGGCATTGTTCGTCAACTGGGGAGGGCCGGCTATATTGAGGTCGCAAGCTACCCACCTGTGACCATGGGCAAAATACCCACAGGCTGTCCTAAAGACCCCGTCTGACCACAGAGTGGTGGCCGGAACTACTCCTCGGTGAGGAACCGATCAGGATGCTCCTGCCGGTATTTCCGCACCCAGGTCCCCAGTGTTCCCTCGTTCACACCGATATCCGGTGCCACTCGGGCGATCGGACGACCCGAGGAAATCACAAGTTCCACCGCGTCGTTCTTGTACTTCTGGCTATACCTCTAACGGTCGGTCATGCGAAGAAGGGCTCCTAACAAGCTGTCTCACAAAACCATACGGCCGCAGAACCACGAAGAGCCCCTTTGATTTTAGCGATTCAGGAGCGCTGTGCTAATTGGGTGCCGGTTCCCGTTCGCTCAATCGAAGGTTGAATCTACCGAAGCAACCGCCCTGATGCCGGGCGCTTGCACCAGCATAGTTAGTTCGGGCACGCCTGCGCTAAAGTGTTTTGCCCGCGCCAAAAAGTTCTCTCATGCGAGACTCAAGACATCCCCCGCAACGCTTGCTGACGAACCACATTACGAGTGGAAAGCAGAAGTTCCCTAGATTGCATAACTGCTGACTCAGCCTTGACTAGTTGGTCTACAGAGCGTTCGATATCAGCCACTATGTATTTTTGAGTGTCAAGCTGAGGTACGTGCACTTCTATGTCGTAAATCTTCTTTCCAGAGATCAGCGGCTGTGCGCTCGAACTCGTATTGACTCGAAGATTCGTATGGGCCAACAGATAGTAAAGAAACTGTTTGTCAATCTCGTCCTCGTTAAATCGAGCGACTAGAGCATTATCTGTGACCCAGCATTCTTCTTTCGACATGTGCACAGCGCCACAGTAATAGCCCACCCTACCTATGGCGATTGTGCCTGCAGGGTAACAAGCCTGATCATGGTAGCCAGTGACCCCATTGCCGCCATACACAGGCACGCTGCCGTCGGGATGCATCTCTTTCGCAGTGAGACCCTTCCCTGAAGAGACCCTTAGGATCTTACCGAGTGGTTCAACTCTCCATGCCTCAGGTGGATTCGCCTCATAGTTCGGAGTGCCGTAACCTGCGAGCAATGTCTGCACTAGGGCGAACTGCTTTTTCGGGAACTCATCTAGGAATTGGTCGAGGCGTTCGAGTATGTTGTCGATCTTTTGGTTTGTCGCCTGTAGCTTCTCGACGATTGCCTTCTGCTCATTAAGCGGAGGTAGAGGGATTGGAAGTGATAGCAAGACTGCGCGGGAAATTCCTGGTATGAGCCCTACTGCCTGTTGCTGGATGCCCTGAAGCACCTCATTAACATGTTGCAGAAGGTAGGTCACTTCTATTAGTTCGCCGGGCTGAATTGCCATGATCTGGCGACTCAAATTAATTTGGGGTTCTTGTTGGATATGCAGCTTCCCGACAGTACCTTTCACAGATATCAATAGGTCGCCAGACTTAGAGACAACCTTAGGGTGCACGATCCAGCGTTCAATGGTCAGCCCTGCGTCTGAAAGGTTGCTCGCGCCCATAACATATGGAATACCCGTCCCTTCAGCATTGCATTCAGATAGAGGCTCATCTCGGCCAGAGAGCAAATTACAAATCGATCCCAGCCGCACCCATCTCCAGTGCGCTGGAATCTCATAGGCCTGTTCGTCTTCGGGTACGAGTGCTTCAACGGGGATGTTGTCGAAGTCGATGATCAGCGGGGGTGTGCGTTTCCTCGCCATCGTCACTCGACCTCGTTGTCTTTGACACTGAGTTCTGCGGAGAGAGTGCGTAGCAGGTCGACTGCTTCATCGAGCAGGTCGGCTGCCTCCGCCGTCATCTGGCCGGGGTCTATGTCGTTAAGGTCGTTGGCGTTGTCGCTGGCGCGGAGCAAGCCTCGGTCGAGTGAATCGTCTTTGTCCGCGATCTCTTCGCGCGTGAGATGGCTCCACCGCTCGTCCGCAATAGTGGCGCGGTCGGATGCGGCGTATGCGGACTCGAAGTCAGTGAAGTGCCCGGTGGTCAGCGGTGTCCTTTTGCCGAACGATGGCATGTTGGTACGCAGGTCGTAGAACCAGATCCCACTGGTGTTGCCTTTGTCGGTTTTGCCGCGCTCGAAGAACAGCACGTTGGTTTTGACCCCTTGTGCATAGAAAATACCGGTGGGAAGGCGCAGGATTGTGTGCAGGTTGCACTTGTCCATAAGGTCCTCGCGAATGCGTCTGCCATCTCCATCGGCGAAGAGCACGTTGTCAGGCAGTACCACTGCCGCACGCCCTCCAGGTTTGAGGCTGCGGTAGATGTGCTGCAAGAAGTTGAGCTGCTTGTTCGAAGTTGGGAAGGTCAGGTCGTCACGGCTTGCGCGCTCGCCGCCCTTCTTGGTTCCGAATGGCGGGTTTGTGAGTACCAGGTCGAAGCCGCGCACGTTCTTGCCGAGTGGTGAGAGCGTGTCACCGAGGGTGATGGGCGCTTCGATGCCGTGTAGCATGGCGTTCATGAGTGCGAGGCGGTGCGTATCATGCACGAGTTCGACGCCTGTAAATGCTTGTTTGACTTCGAACTCTGCTTGGTCTTGGCCGAGGGTGAAAAAGTCGTCGGTCGCTTCGCGGACGTGCTGGTTCGCGGCGATCATGAACCCGAAGGTGCCGCAGGCAGGATCGTTACACTTCTCGCCTGGTTGAGGATCCATGAGCCGGACCATCACATCGATGAGCACACGCGGGGTGAAGTACTGGCCTGCGCCAGATTTCTTTTCATTCGCGTTCTTTTCGAGTAGCCCCTCGTACAGGTTGCCGAGGCCTTCTTCGCGTGCGGAGTACCAGTCAAGAGCGTCGATGGAAGAGATGATTTTCTTGAGGTTGGCGGGTTCGTCAATGTTGGTTGACGCACCGGCGTAAATCTCCTGCACGCGCCCTGTGGCCTCTTCGCCGAGATGTTGCAGGAGGTTGCGGTAGTAGCGTTTGAGTTCAATGCCTGACTTGGTGCGGAGTATATCCCACCTGTATTCGGCGGGTATTTGATCCTCGGTTCCGGTTTCTTTGGCCATCTTCAAGAACAAGATGTACGTCAGTTCGGTGACGTACTGGTGGTAGGTGATGCCGTCGTCGCGGAGGACGTGTGAGAGTCTCCATAGCTTAGCTACGATGTCTTGGTTGTTCACTAGGCCGATTCTTCCTGATACATGTAGGTGTTGATGTCTTCGATGACGGCTCCGAGCCGCCCTCTGAATGCTTTGTCGATGCGTGCGAAGCCGCCTTTGCTTCGGAACCGCACGTCTTCGTCGAAGGTGTCACGGGTGATGATTTCTTCGTTGGCGAGATAGTCGCGGACGCGACCGAGCCAGGTCTGCTCAATCTTGCTGGGCTGGTATTCGATCTGGATCTTCGACAGGGCAAAATCGATGCATTGGTGGTGGGTAAGTAGCGGGGAGCCAATGGCGTATCGGCGTACGAGAGAGATGATGTCAGCAGTGATCTCCGTGTTCGTCATCTCTGAAACAGCACTGGAGAGTTTCTGAGAGGTGAACCCGGCACGGTCGAGTGTCATCTTGAGTGATTTGAGTTGTTCGCGAGTTAGATCGGATGGCTTGGTGCAGATAATCGTGAGCGCCGCGATCTCGTTCTGGTTGTTCCGCACGTATTGTGTGAACTCTTCCAGGTAGTCTTCGGGGCGCTTGGTGTCTCCGTAGTCGCGCGTGTGGGTGAGGAGTTCATCTGCCTTGTCGGAGATCACGAGGCGCTTTGCGCCGCCGAATGTGTTGCCATCGAGGTAATCGAACAATTCGGAGTGTTCTTTCACCCATTCGGCAGCATCTTCGGGGCTCATGTCGCGTAGAGTC
This sequence comes from Arthrobacter gallicola, assembly GCF_014836775.1. GTDB lineage: Bacteria > Actinomycetota > Actinomycetes > Actinomycetales > Micrococcaceae > Arthrobacter_B > Arthrobacter_B gallicola. The sequence continues at coordinate 43,385 of NZ_JACSQD010000007.1, read as the reverse complement.
TCCGCTACTTCTTTCAGCCCTTTCCCGCCCGCGAGATCACTAGTGTGTTCTGCTGCCTGTCCTTTGACTCGGTGGGTGCGGCGCTGCAGTTTGGCGATGATCTGAGTGATGACGGAGGCCAGCGATTCGCCCTCGCTATCGAAATTCTCGGAGGCGAAGTCGATGCCTTCGATGAGGTCAGAGAAAGAAGTGTTGGGGTTCGCTGCCAGTGGCTTCATGGTGTTGACACGGTCGAGAGCGTCGTAGACACCGACCGGGTCGTAAATATCGAACTTCTCCTTGCCGATCTCGGGACAGAGCCTGGTCGCACGACCAAGCATCTGCTCGAACAGGATGCGCGAGCGAACCCGCCTCAAGAAGACAAGTGAGGTGAGTTCAGGCACGTCGATGCCGGTAGTGAGAAGGTCTACGGTGACAACGATTGATGGGAAGCGTTCGTTCTTGAACCGTTTGATCGCTTCTTTAATCTTCTTCTTGTTGCCGCCCGCCACACTGCCAGTAATTTTCATGATCGCATCGGTGTCGACCCCGGAGTCGGCGTAGATGTCCTTGAGGAGATTCACGATCATGTCGGCGTGAGCATCATCGACAGCGTAAATCAGGGTCTTGCCGTAGACCTCTGGGGAGGTCGGGTCAAGATCCTGTGCGATTTCTTGGAGCACCGCACGGTTGAAGTCTTCAGTGATCACTTGCCGGTTGAACTGGTCGAGGTCGAACGTGACCTCGTCTTCAAGCTCTGCGCTGTTGGTGATCTCACCGGTTTCAGGATCGTAAATCGGCAAAGTTTCACCTTTGTCGAACTTGATCCCGTCGCTTGAGAGCTTCGTGGTGAGCCGGTGCGGTGCATCGTGGTCTACGAGCCAACCGTCGATGACCGCTTCCCGGTAAGTGTACGTATACACGGGCTGTCCAAAGATCTGCGTTGTGTGAAGCGCAGGGGTGGCGGTCAGCGCGATCTTCGAAGCGTCAAAGTAATCGATCACGCTTCGGTACGCAGACTGATAGTCGAACTGGTCTCTGTATAGAGCCTCGTCCTCTGTCATGTCCTTATCGAGCAGGTAGCCTCGGTGGGCTTCATCAACGATGATGAGATCGAAGTCTGACACGACAGGTTTCGAGTAGCCGTCGCTGTAGAAGACTCGTTTAACCATTCCCTGCACGGTGGATACCTGTACTCGTAGCTCAGGGTCGAGGCCAGCTTCTTCGAGACCCTGAATCGAGTACAACTCATCAAGGGTCATGAGTTCTTCTAGCTTGACGTCTCTGAAGGTGTCTTCGGCCTGCTCCCCCAGACTCGTGCGATCCACAAGGAACAAGATCCTGCGGAACCTATCGGTCTTCAAGAAGCGATAGATCATCCCCAATACGGTGCGCGTTTTGCCGGTGCCAGTAGCCATCGCGAGTAGCGCATGAGCCTTCCCACCGGTAATCGCGTCCTCTGCAGCATGAATTGCGTCAATCTGGTAGCCGCGAAGATTCAGCCCATTCGGGTTGGTGAGCAGATCATCGCCGAGGTTTGCGAGCGCGTTGTTAGCTGCGCCGGTATCGGCTTCAAAAACATCCATAAGTCCAGTGGGGCTATACCAGCCCTGTAACGCGCGTGGTGCGTTATCGGTGCTTCGCACATCGCGGAACCACACGCCTGACTTGGTTCGATACTGCTCGAGGTACAAGCGACCGTTCGTCGCGAAAATAAACGGCACCCGGTAGTCACCCCATACCCCGAGTGTGAGTTCGCGGTGTTCCGATTTGATGGTCTGGGCATAGTCTTTCGCCTGGTAATCCAAGACTGAAGGAACGTCCTTGTGTGTCGCCTTCGCTTCGACGACAGCCACGAGTTGATTGCCGATGAAGAGTGCATAATCGGCGAAACCACGTGTGCCGCCGTTTGCGAGAGCCGAATCTGTCGGCCATTCGGCTATTGCGATGTTCCTGCCAACTTGTGGTCGCGTACCTTTGGAATACCGCAGAGTTTCAGTGTCAGCCTCCCACCCGACTTGCCGCAGCTGTTCATCGATCAGCAGGCGTGTCTCAGCCTCGGTGCGTGGGCGCTGGTTCGCTGCCTTTTCACTACGCTCGCGTCGCGCAGTCTTCGTGACTGCGGGTGCCGCTTGAGCTTTCTCTTCGTCGACTGCAATCAGGGCAGTCTCGTCGTGCTCCAACGCCCGGATATCGGGTGCAGCCGTACCGGTGGCAGGAAGCGCGTACGCGGGAACAGTGAGATCTACAGGGCCATATGTTGTGGCGAACCAGCCGGTAAGCGAATGAACGACGGGAAGGAACTGGCTTGCTGCTGCTTCATCGCCCCACCCATCGTGGGCAGCCTTGTTGCGTGCTTTGCGCAGAAGATGCAGGACATCGACGACGTCCTTGGGAAGCAGCCCCTCGCGTTGGAGCGCGTCAATGCGGGTTACGGCTTTGTTCTCGTATGGCTCCTCCACGCGGTCGAACTTGAACATCATCGACACGATGGATTCGCCGATCATGCCCTGCTTCATGAGAGAAGAGTTTGGGTCAGACTGGCGGTATGCCTCGGCGATGCTACCAAGGTTCGCAAGCGAGGGGAAGGTGTCCGCGAGATAGTCAAAGTTCGAGGCCATATCAAGCACCTGCTTCCTCGTTTGTAGCCAATTCTGCTACTTCGTGAAGTTGGCAACCCAACGCTTCGCAGATGCGCACGAGAACACCAGTGGTGACGTTCTCGTTGCGTCCAAGTTTTGCGATGGTGGCACCGGACAGTCCACTCATCTCGCGGAGATCTTGACGTTTGAGATTCTTGTCTATGAGCAACTTCCACAACGGTTTGTAGCTGATTGACAATACTGGTTCGTGCGTCATTCGTCTGTTCCTTCCCCAACGTCATAGACGTCCTTCAAGTACCCGTAGCGGCCTTGGCCGCGGTTCTTTGTGAAACTGATCTGATCCGCCGATTCGTCAAGGGTGAGGCCCTTCATGTGGAAAACGGCAGCGGGAATTTCGTCAACCGTTTTGACCGTGATGCCATAGCGTGCGAGGTTCTCCTGAAACTTGGCAGAGCGTCGATGCCGATCTCAGAGCATAGATCTTCAATCTTGGATTGATTAATATACTGGTGAAATCTGCTCGCTTTCCATGCGGGTAACTTACGTCTTCCGTTGAAGAACTTCGCAAAGTCTGTCTCGTTTATGCCTTTCCAAGCCCCGGCAGTGATTGAGGTCTTGCCGGGACTTGGGATGTTTTCGTGTGGCGAGGGGGTTTTCAAGCTCTTCTGTGTCGATAATCGCATCGAAGTAGTCCTTCATGAACCCTTGCGTCGTACGCGAATACTGCGTGACGAACGGGCGGAGAAGCTGACAGAAGACGCCGAGGGCATATGTGTTTTTGGGCTGGTCTGCCATCCGTCACTCCTCATCTTCGAGCTTGGGCTCGCATCACCCAACGCGTCCGTCTGAAGAGCACTGATGCTCATCCGAACCTGTCTGCACCTATCTTACCCTGCTCGCGACACAATCCTGAAGATGAAGTTTATAAGTGCAAACCCAACTGCTTGTTTGTGAACTTGATGACGCGTATCCACCTTCGCCGGTTGTGCGGAATCTTGCCTGCCTTAGAAGCGTCGTCTGACGCTAGTCGCATCTCGTCGTTTTTCGTCGCGCTCTCGAATGCCCCTCCTCCGTAGCTTGGGATTAGTTGCTTCACAGGAGCCTCTTGAGTGGCAACGATCCAGGTGACTGGTTGGAGCTGACGAGCGACATCCGGTCACAAACTTCTACCGCTCGGGCGCTAGCTACGCCGAGTTCACAATACAGATCAAGCTTGGCTTCTTTTCGCCTACTTCAGGGGGAACTGCAGGAGCCGCTGAGGGCGGTCACCGCCTGGTGAACCGCCTTCACATGTTCCAGCACTCACCCCTCACGTAGTTCGAAGCCTCTCCGGCAGTTCCTCCGCAACCACGCGGAGGAGTCATGAAACTCATCATCAAGTCAGAACCGACCCATAACTCAACCCTCGCGTCATCTCGTTCGGGGACGTTCGAAATCGTCGACAGCGAAGCAACCCTGCTCATCGACTGGGACTACCCCCAGCAGTGCGCTGACCCAACGGTGAAAAGCCCGTGCATCGCAGCGCTCAGGAAGCAGCTGATGTGCAGCTTTCCCGTGCTGAGTACAACAACTGGCACAACTACCACCGCCAAGATCATGACGGCGCGAAGTTCTCGTCGTTCGAGGTTTGGAACGAGCACGGCGACCTGCCCGTGGGTGCCACACCTTCACCTGAAGATATCTATCTGGCGAACCTCGACGATGAAGCTCAGCTTCGTCGCGCTCAGGTAGTGCGCGCGGCGATCAACGCGTTACCGCCAGTGCAGCGCACCATCGCTGAGGCTCTTTTCGATGACCGCAAGCGCCCTGTCGATGTCGCCACAGAACGAGGAGTATCGAAAGCGGCAATCTCGCAGACATTGGCTAAGGCACTTAAGCGGATTGAAGAAGTGGTGCTGGCCTCGGGGGTTAACGATCTGAACGACGCTGGCCTTCCCGTGAGCGGCACGCCGGGTGCGGCTCAGGAAGGAAACCTCTGACGAGCAATCAGCCCCGAATCCGGGTAGCGAAGACTCCGAACCCAGATGCAGCTCTCTCAGTGCGTCAGATACGCCCTAGCGGTCGACTGCTTCGGTCAGTATTCGGCACTGCTAAGCCGCGCCCGAAGATGGCGATCCTGCTGCCAGGCGCAGACACTGTCGCCGTCGAGGTCGCTATCCGAGAAACGGGACTGCCCCCGGTTTTGTTGACTCCTTGACCTAGCGGGCTGGTGCTCGTGGAAGGATGTTGACCATGCCGACGGCTTATGGGGCGGAGTTCCGCCAGGGTGTAACGGATGTGGCCCGCAAGGGTGAAGCTCCGCTGGCGCAGATTGCGAAGGATTTCGGACTTTCGGTCACCACGCTGAAGCGCTGGATTGCGATCGCCGAGCGTAAGGAAGCCGGAGCCGCCCCGGCAACGGCACACTCTGCCGAGATACGTGAACTGAAGAAGCGCAACCGTTTGTTGGAGCAGGAGAACGAGATTCTGCGCCGGGCTGCCACCTATCTGGCGAGGGACATCAACCCAAAATGATCTACCCGCTGGTCACGGATATTGCCGCCGGAGGGATTCCCGTGGCGGTGACCTGCTTAGGTGTTGGGATTCAGCAAGCAAGGCTATTGTCGGTGGAGAGCGAACCCGGTGACGGAACGGGACTGGGTCGATGCGCACCTGGTGAACGCTGCTTTGGAGATCCATGCCGATGATCCGGTGTTTGGCTATCGTTTCATTGCCTATGAACTCCCGGAGAAAGGCTTCACGGCCGGGGAGAACAGAGTTCAGCGCCTGTGCAAGGACCACGGCATCTGGTCGGTGTTCTCCAAGAAACGTGACCTGAACCGCAAGCCCGGACCACCGGTCCACGAGGATCTGGTGGAGCGGGACTTTACTGCCGCGGCACCGAACGAGCTCTGGCTCACCGACATCACCGAGCAACCCACCGATGAGGGCAAGCTCTACCTCTGCGCGATCAAGGACGTCTATTCCGGCAGGATCGTGGGCTACTCAATGGACTCGCGAATGAAATCCTCATTGGCCGTCGTCGCCGCACATTGGAGAACCCCGTGCGGGCACGCCGCCCGTCAGGAACGGTGCTGCACTCGGACCGCGGCTCGCAGTTTCGATCCGGCCGTTTCGTTGAATTGCTCCGGCACCACGGGCTGACCGGATGGATGGATGGGTCGGGTGGGTGCGTGCGCGGACAATGCCGCGATGGAATCGTTCTTCTCTCTGCTGCAAAAAACGTCCTGGATCGTCAGCAGTGGGGCACCCGGCAGGAACTCCGGCTGGCCATCACTACCTGGATCGAAAGGACTTACCACCGCCGGCGACGACAAAGACGGCTGGGAAAACTCACGCCCATCGAATATGAAACAACCAACCGAACCGCGCTCATAACTGCCTAAGACCCCAAGTCAACAAAAGTCGGGGCAGTCCGGCTGCGTATCGCCGTCAAGCTGAATACCCCGGCTACCGTGGAAAGCATCCGCGCGCTGAACTTGGACCACGTCATCGTGGACACCGGCGCCGTCCGGCCCAAGCCGGACTTCCCGGGCGGCGACCTGCCGATCGTGCAGACCGGCGACACCCTGCGCGCCATGATGCTCGGCGTCGCCACCGCCGAGGAAGCCGGCGCCGTGCTGAGCACCCTGGGCAAGCTGCCCTCTTGTATCCCTGAGATATATCTGTAGCATCTCTGTCATGCAGGTCACATTATGACGTCCACGGATAACGTCCTCCCGCTGCCCACCGGCCCCACCCGGGGCAGCCCCACGGACACCACCAAAGACGCCACCCAGTCCCAACCCGAACGGATCCGCGGGATGATCCGGCGGCAGATCATCCGCGCCGAACTGCGGCCGGGACAGATCTTCACCGAGCCCGACCTCGCCCGCGAATACGGCGTCTCCAAGACCCCGGTCCGCGAAGCACTGCAGATGCTCACCGTCGAAGGCCTGGTCAATGTGCTGCCGCGCAAGGGCTACATGGTGCGCAGCCTCAGCTTCCACGACGTCCGCGAAGTCATGGACCTGCGCCTCATCCTCGAACCCCCGCTGGCCGCCGCAGCCGCACGCAACGTCACCGCTGACCTGGTCACGGACCTGCGCAGCCTCGTGGAAGACCAGTTCCGCGACGGCAACACCCTGGAAGACCGGCTCGCCGCAGCCCGCGACTTCCACGTCACCTGCTCCCAGGCCTCCCGCAACACCCGGGCCGCAGCAGTAGACCGCAGCCTGACCGACGAAGTCATGCGGTTCTACCACCTCATGCCGACCGCCCGCGATCACTTCGCCTCCGCGGAAGAACAAGATGCGCATGAAGCCATCTTCGACGCCGTCGCCACCGGCAACGCCGAAGCCGCGCAGGAACTCATGCACAACCACCTGCTCGAATCCAACGCTGCCATGATCCGCACCTTCTACAACGCCGGACCGCTCTAACCCCGCCGCTCCAGAACCACGCCAGACCAGCACACCGACCCGAAAGGCAACGCAATGAAGCGTCCACTCAAAACCCTCGGTACCGCCACGCTGCTCGCCTCCGCCCTGTTCCTCGCCGGCTGCGGCGGCGAAGGAGGAGCCAACGACGGCGCCGCCGGGGGAGACGGCCCGATCAAGGTCGGCATCTCCCAGCTCATGGACATCGACGCCCTTAACGCCACCCGCGAAGGTTTCATCAAGGGCATGACCGAGAACGGCTACGTCGAGGGCGAGGACATCGAGTACGACTACCAAAACGCGCAGGGCGACCAAGCCACGGCCACCCAGATCGCCGCCGGCTTCGCGACGTCGGACCTTGACCTGGTCCTGGCCATCGCCACCCCGGCAGCCCAGACCGTGGCCCAGGCCGTCGGCAACATTCCCGTGGTGTTCTCCGCCGTCACCGAACCCGTGGAAGCCGGCATCGTGGAGTCCTGGGACGCACCCGGCGCCAACATCACCGGCACCAGCAACCTCGGCCCGGTCGAGGACCAGATCGGGCTGGTCAAGGAACTTGCCCCAGATGCCAAGACCATCGGTGTCGTCTATTCCTCCGGCGAGGTCAACTCCCAGGTCCAGGTGGACCTGGCCCGCGAAGCCGCGGAGAAGCTGGGCATGGAGCTCAAGGAAGCCTCCGTCGCGAGCACCGCCGAGGTGCAGCAGGCCGCCCAGTCGCTCGACGTCGACGCGTTCTACGTCCCCACCGACTCGCACGTGGTCTCCGCGATCGACAGTGTGGTGGAAGCCGCCGAAACCCAGCAGGTGCCGCTCGTCGTCGGCGACAGCGCCACCGTGAAAGCCGGAGGGGCGGCCACCTATGGCCTGGACTATGAGCAGCTCGGCTACCAGACCGCGCTGATGGCGATCAAGATCCTCGAGGGCGAAGACCCCGCCACCATGCCGGTGGAAAAGCAGACCGAATCGCTGCTGGTCGTCAACAAGGGCGCCGCGGAACGGATGGGCGTCACAGTTCCGCAGGAACTGCTCGACACCGCCGACACGGTTATTGAATAAACGCAGCTTGAAGACCCCACAGCACCAACCAGGAAAGCAGTTATGAAGCGCCGAATTCCCCAGTACTCCGAACTCCGCGAACTTGTGCAGTTCAAAGCCTTCGATCCCGACCGGCGCCGCGCCCGGCTGGCCAAGGCCAACACCGTCTGGGACCTGCGGGACATCGCCAAGCGGCGGATCCCGACGGCGGCCTTCGAGTATGTGGACGGCGGCAGCTTTTTCGAGCACTCGCTGCGGCGGAACCGGGCGGCGTTTGACGACGTCGAATTCAACCCCCGCGTGCTCCGCGACGTCTCCGCGGTGGACCTGCGCGCTAAGATCGCCGGCGTGGACGCTGCTCTGCCGGTGGGCATCGCGCCCACCGGCCTGACCCGGCTGATGCACTCGGAGGGTGAGGTGGCCGGCGCGCAGGCCGCCGCCGCGTTCGGCATTCCGTTCTCCCTCTCCACCATGGGCACGGTGTCCATCGAGGAGGTCGCCCGGGAAGCGCCCGACGCCGATAAATGGTTCCAGCTCTACCTCTGGAAGGATCGTCCCCGCTCCCTGGACCTGATCCGCCGGGCGGCCGACGCCGGCTTCGGGGCACTGATCGTTACGGTCGACACCCCGGTCTCCGGCGCCCGGCACCGCGACACCCGCAACGGGATGACCCTGCCGCCCACCCTGACCGCCAAGACCATCCTCGACGCCTCCTACCGGCCCGAGTGGTGGTTCAACTTCCTGACCACCAAACCGCTGGGCTTCGCCAACTTCGAGGGGGAGCGGGCGTCGGTGGCCGAGCAGGTCAATACGATGTTCGATCCGTCGCTGAATCTGGAGGACCTGGCCTGGCTGCGGGAGAACTGGTCCGGGAAGCTGATCGTGAAGGGTATCCAATCCGCGGCCGACGCCGTCGACGTCCTGGCCCGTGGTGCGGACGCCCTGGTGGTCTCCAACCACGGCGGCCGGCAGCTGGACCGCGCGCCGGTTCCGTTGAGGGCCCTGCCGGAGATCCGCGCCGCCGTCGGGCCCGAAGCCCAGCTGATCCTGGACTCCGGGATTATGTCCGGAGGGGACATCGTCGCGGCGCTGGCTGCCGGGGCGGACTTCACCCTGATCGGCCGGGCGTATCTCTACGGGATGATGGCCGGCGGGCGCCAGGGAGTGGACCGGGCACTGGAGATCCTGCGGACGGAAATGACCCTGGTGATGCAGCTGATCGGGGTGACCAGCCTAGCCGAGCTGGAGCCGGAGCATCTGCGGAAAACGGCTGCCGAGCAACGGTAAGTCTCAGCGCCCGCTGGGCACTGTGGTTGCTAGGCTGCGGGAGCGGTGCCCGGTACCCGGCCGGCACCTCTTGCAGCCACCGGAGGACCCGCTTGTACGACAGGAACGGCTTTCACGACGCCGACAGCTCCAGCATCCACCACGCTCCCTTTGACGTGCAGATTGGCACGTTTATTGACCAGCACCGCAGCATGCTCGCCGCCAGCTTGGATGGGCTCACTGAAGACGAGGTGCGCCGGAAGGTGGTGCCGTCAAAGACGACCCTCCTGGGACTGGTCAAACACGCCGCATTCGTGGAGCGTGTCTGGTTCGGCGAAGCGGTGACCGGCGCTGCCCGCGCAGGCTTGGGGATCCCGGAGACCCCGGATGAGTCCTTTGACCTGGCGGAAACGGACACCATTGAATCGGTCCTGGCCGACTATGCCCGGGCAGTTGAACTCTCCCGCCAAGCCGTTGCTGGTCTCGACGGCGATTCCCTCCTCAGTGGGAACCGCAGGGGACCGCTGCCCCTGCGCTGGGTTCAGCAGCACCTGCTCCGGGAACTCGCCCAGCACTGCGGACACGCGGATATTCTGCGCGAAATGGTCCTGGACGCGCGTTCCGGTTCGGACGCGTAAAGCTGCAGGGCCTGTGCCGCTGCCTATGGCTGGAGCAGACTGACAGGCGGGTCGGCGCAGTTTCGCTGCCCGGCGAATTTGGTGCCCATCGCATCGGTGCCATCCACTAGCCTGTGGGCATGGGGATAACAAAAACACTTAATGACGACTTGATCGCGAACCGCAGCGAAGTTTCTATCGCCGAGTTTGAAGCCAGCAGGAGGCTCGGTGCCCGCGAGGGAGTAGGTGGAGCAGCGAGCTGGGCCGTCTGGGGGAATGAAAACGACGACCTCACGATCTTTGAGGACAGCGCCGCTATTTCCCCTCGGCTTCGAAAAGATGTCGTACTCATTGGTGCGAACTTCGGCCTCGGCGGAGACACGGGGGAGTTTCCCCCGTTCAAGAACTTCCATGCCCGGAAAAGCGGCGGGGATTCCAAACTGCGCAAGGCAATCACAGGGACGGCTCTCGAAGGGGCATTCCTGACAGACATCGTCAAGGATTATCCGACTAAAGACGCAAAAGGCCTCCCAACGGAAATTAAGTCGGGAACGCTCGACACGAACAGGTATGTACTTTCGGGGTTCAAAACAGAGCAGGAAGCTCTAGGACTCAGCCGCGACACTCTGTACATCCCGATGGGTGACACCACCCGGATACTTTGGGATCTGCTGGTAGACCGAGGGGTGATCCCGGCTGAACAGCGTGTCTTCCACCGGGCTTACGGCAATGGGCCACTTTTCAAGGAGCGGCCGGTCACGTACCTGCGGCATTATGCCGGTGCGGTAGACATGGTTCAGGCCGTACAAGGATTGCTCGCCCAGCTGAATCTCCGTTAGCGGGCCCGCTCCAAAATTCGAGTACGTGGGCGGCGGCATCGCGCAGGCCGCCGCCTATGAGCAACAAAGGAAGGTTCACCCATGACTGCCCCCACCGAAAACGCCGGCAGCGATGCATCTCCCGGCAGCGCCGCCGGTTCACCTGCCGCCGCTTTCCTCACCAGCCTCGGCTACACAACCGAGGATCAGCAGAAGCTGCACGAAACCTACCGCTACCTGCACGCCCATCCGGAACTCTCCATGCAGGAACACGAGACCGCGGCCTACCTGCTGGGCCGGCTGCAGGAGCTGGGTCTGGAGGCCTTTGCCTGCGGCGGGACCGGCATCGTCGGCATCCTGCGCAACGGCGACGGGCCGGTCGTCGGCTACCGCGCGGACACCGACGGCCTGCCGATCGGGGAGAACACGGGGTTGGAGTACGCCAGCGCCGCCACCGGCACCCTGGAAGACGGCACCGCCGTTCCGGTGATGCACGGCTGCGGGCACGACACCCACATGGCCGTGGCCCTAACCACCGCCGAGCTGCTGGCCCGCAGCACCGACCGCTGGGCCGGCACCGTGGTGTTCATCTTCCAGCCCGGTGAGGAAACCGCGGCCGGGGCACGAGCCATGGTCGCCGACGGGCTCTGGGGCAAGGCACCCCGTCCCGAGGTCATTTACGGGCAGCACGTCTGGCCCAGTGCGGCGGGGGAAGTGGAAATCAGCAGCGGCACCGCGATGGCCATGGCTGACTCCTGGCGGATCACCGTGCTGGGCCGGCAGGCGCACGGCTCGCAGCCGGAGAAATCGATCGACCCGATTCTCCTTGGCGCCCACATGGTGGTGCGGATCCAGACGATCATCTCCCGCGAAGTGCCGGCCCGGGACTCCGCCGTCATCACGGTGGGCACCTTCCACGGTGGCCTGAAGGAGAACATCATTCCCGGCAGCGCCGAGTTCACGGTCAACGTGCGAACCTTCGAACCTGAGGTGCGGGAGCACGTGCTGGGTGCGCTGCGCCGGATTATCGCCGCCGAGGCCGCCGCCTCCGGCGCCCCGGAGCCGCTGATCGAGGAGATCTCCAGTTTCCCGCGCTGCTACAACGATCCGGAGACCACCGCCGGTCTGCTTCCCGGCTTGCGGCGTGCGCTGGGGGAGCAGAACGTGAAGGAAGTGCCGCCGGTGATGGGCAGCGAGGACTTCGGCCTGCTCGCCGACGCGATCGGTGTGCCCTCGGTGTACTGGATGTTCGGCTCCGCGAAACAGAAAAGGGTCGACGCCGGCGAGCCGGTTGCCGGGAACCACTCACCGGAGTTCGCTCCCGAACTCGAACCCACCCTGGGCACCGGGCTGGCCGCGGCGTTGGCAGCCCTGACCACCCGGCTGGATGCGGGATAGCAGGTCTGAGCATGGGTGCCACACGGTAAACCCGTACCGGCCCACGACACCAAGTAGCGGCCACATTCGCGGCTTGGAGCGCCAGAAATAACCAAGTAACACCCCGGACAAAGACGCGTAGGCGCTACTCACCCACACCTCCATCCGCATTTCTAGGCTGAGGACTGTGCTCGCCGGAGAGTTCGGCGGTGACACGTACTTTCCCTCGTCAACTGGGACACCGGACGAATCTGCTCCTGCGGCGCTCACGCTGCGCCAACCTACACCGGTCCACCTTGGACCGATGGAGGCCGCAGCCTGCCAGCCACGTCTCAATGCAATCCCACCGCACGCGCATTCGTGCCGCACAGCGGTGGTTCCGGGGGGATCCATGTCATCGCTACAGTCTCTTTTCCAGGACACCTTTGTCCGCCGCCGCACCGTGGTCATCATCGCCGCGCTAGTCCTGACCAGTCTTGTTCCGTTCGCGGACACCGTGTTCCCCGGGGAATGGTCCGCCGCGCTCCTGGGCGCCGGTGCGCTGCTGGTCATGGCCACGCTGTTCCAGCTGCTCCGCCCGGGGCGTCCGGGCAACCCAGATACCGCGGAGGACCCGGAATCCCCGGGACAGAGAACCGGGGTAGATAACGCCCGCCCCGGCGCCGGCCTGCTGCTCTACCTCTCACCGGTGATCCTGTTGAACCTGGTCTACCCGCTGGTCAGCCCGGAGATGGCAGCCGCGAACGTGGGCGGTGTGCAGCTCACCTACCTGGTGCTGGCCTCCTCCATAACGGTTCCCTGGCTGGCGCAGGCCGCCTGTCTGCCCGCCTACCGCCTCATCGGTGACCTGATGGCCGAGCGCAACATGCCCGCCATCACCCGCCGTTTCTGCGCCAACTGGCCGGCCATGTTCGGCTACGCGTTACCGCTCGTGGTGCTGTTCGCCATCCCGCTGTGGCTGGCCTCCCGCTGGTCCTTCACCGCCATGGCAACCTACGCCGCCCTGTGCGCCCTCCACCTGCTGTTCGTCCAGTCCCTGGTCCTGGCCAACGTGGGCAACCGCCGCGGCCTCTGGGCCCTGGCCTGGGTTGCCTACGCCGCCGCGCTGTTCGCCGTGCCCACGCTGTGGTGGCTGCCGCCGCTCCTGGGAGCGGCCACCCAGATCGCGGCCATGGGACGCGGACTGGCCAGCATCAGCCTGCGTAACCGGCCGGCCGGACGGAACTTCGCGCGCGACGTCGTTCGCGGCCTGCTGCTCGGAGCCGTGCTCTGGGCCGACAAATACCTGCTGTTCCTCGCAACGGACGGCGATTTCCCGGTGGTCATCGTTTTCGTGTCCATGCTGCCGGCGGTGATCGCCTACAACTACTACTTTGTGCACCTCGCCCCGCGGGTGGATAAGGCCGTGACTTCCCTGCACCGTTCCATCGCCGAGGAACCGCTGACAGTTCTCGCCGCCGAGTCGAAGCGGCTGACCCGGACCGTGGACCGCGCGATCCTCAGCACCGGCGCGGTCGGCATGATCCTGACGCTGGTCATCTCCTTGGTAATTGACGGCTTCCAGCCGGAAAACACCCTTCTGGCGGTCTGCGTCGGCACCGCATCCTGGGCGTTTATGGTCCTGACTCTCCTCAGCTACGAACTGGACTACATCGGCGTACGGATGCCACCGCAGCTGCTGGGCGGAATCCACCTGGCCCTCTGCGCAGGAGTCTTCGCGCTCGCCGCGGCCTCGACCAGCCCGACGGCGGCAGCCCTGGCCTATGCGGCACTGGTTGCCACAGACGTGCTGCTCGTCGCCGTCGCCTGGGTTCTCTACAAACGCCACTGGAGCCAGCCCGAATACACGCTGTTCTGGCGCCACGCCACCTCCTGGTAGCCCGCCCTACCCCCGTCTTGAAAGGCATAACCATGTACGGAATCAAGCAGAAACTCTTCCGCCGCGCCCCGCTCGCGCAGGCACCCGCCCAGCCGCAGGCACCCGCCCAGCCCGCCGCCGTCGTCGTCCAGCCCGCGCAAACAGCGGCGCAGGCCCAGTACGACGACGTCGACGTTGCCATTGTCATGGAGTCCACCTACCCGTATCTCAAGGGCGGCGTCTCGGCCGTGGTCCATGACATCGTCACGCACAACCCGGACCTGACCTACGGCATCATCCACATCACCTGGGACTCCGACGCCCCGCACGAGGACCTGTACGGCATGCCGGAGAACGTCCTGTGGGTCCGGCCGGTCTACCTGAGCATGCAGGAACACCGGCATGACTTCATGAAGGTGTCCGCCAAGGACCTGGGGATGGATGCCCGCCAGCGCTCGGCGTTGGCACACCGGCTGTTCGACGCGCTCTACGCCCTGTCCGAGGAGCGTGAAGTTGGCCCGCTTTGGGACCTCATCGACGAAGGATTCAACGAACGCACCCGCGCCTACCCGCTGTGGGCGCTGCTGGGCACACGGGAATTCATGGCCGCCCTCGCCGAGCGGATGCCGCAGCTGGACCTCTCGCTCGCCGACTCCTTCTGGACCCTGCGCAACTTCCTATCCCTGGCCTACGCCATCCTCGGCGAAACCATGCCCCGGGCCAACGTTTACCACGCCCACACCACCGGCTACGCATCACTCCTCGGAGCCGCCGCCGCCCGCGACCACGGCACATCCTTCCTCCTGACCGAACACAACCTGTACGTCCGCGACACGGTTAATACCCTGCTGGACCGCAACATGGCGCTCTCCATCACCTCGGAGGACTACCGCACCTTCGACGTCACCCCCGAAAAGCGGGCCTGGATGGCGTGGTGGACCGAAATGGGCCACTTCTGCTACCCCAGCGCCGCGCTGATCACCTACCTGTACCCAACGGCGATCACCGAAGCGGCGCACCTGGGAACGGACATCGACAAGGCCGTGGTGGTACCCAACGCCATGGTGATCGAAGAGTTCGACGAGAAGTACCGGGCCCGGCTCGCCGCGCGGGAGCACCTGATCCGCAACGGTGACAACCACACCTGGAACCTCGTCTACATTGCCCGCGTGGTGCCGATCAAGGGGCTGCTGGATCTGCTCTCCAGCATCGACCTGCTGCGCCGCTACGGTTTCCCGAACCTGCACCTGGACGTGCTCGGCCCCACCGAACACGTCCCGGAATACTACGAGGCGTGCATGGCGAAAATCGATGCCCTGAACCTGCACGACCACGTCACCGTCCACGGCACGGTCAACGTCCGGGACCGGCTGGACCAGTTCGACCTGCTGGTCCTGCCCAGCTACAACGAAGGCCAGCCGATCGTGGTCCTGGAAGCCATGGCGGCCGGCATCCCCACCGTGGGCACCGACGTCGGCGGTATGCGCCAGCTGATCAGCGACGAACTCGCCACCACCGACGGCCGTATGGTCGGGCCCTGCGGGGAGCTCGTGGCCGCCGGCGACGTGGATCACATGGCGGACAGCATCCGCGCCGTCATCGGGAACATGGACCTCTACATCGACTACGCGGACAACGCCCGGACCCGGGTGGAAGAGTTCTTCCAGATGCACGAAATCATGTCCTCCTATAACGGGATTTACCGCGCCGTCGGCAACATCACGCACGTGCGCACTCTGGACACCACGGAGCTGGATTTCCTCACGCCCGCTGATTCGGTTCCGGGTGCATCAGTTCCGGCCGAACCGGTCCGATGAGCGGAGTCGGTGCCTGGATCCGGTACGGGGATCCGGTGAGCTCGGAGCAGGTCAGGTTCGCCGCCGAGCACTACTGTGCGGCGATTTTGCAGCCCTGGGAAACCGGGGCCGCCCGGGAGCTCAAGCGGCTGCGTCCGGACATGACGGTCCTGGCCTACAAGTGCTTGTCCTCGGTGCGCAGCTATGAACCGGGCCCGGTCTACAGTTCGGGGGTTTCCTTCGCGGAGGCGGAGGCTGCCGCTGTTGCGTTGGAGGACGACGACGACGGCGGGGGCTGGTTCGCCACGCGCCTGGACGGGGCGCGGATCGAGTGGGAACGGTATCCGGGGCACTGGCAGATGAAGGTCTGGGAGCCGGGCTACCAGCGCCGCTGGGTGGAAAACGTGCTGGCCGAATTCCACGGCTCACCCTTCGACGGCGTGCTGGCGGACAACGACGTCTTCGACGACTACTACGGGCTGAACCTGCCGATCCCCGGGGCCGCTGACATGAGCGTTCTCCGCACCGCACTCGGAGACCTGGTGAACGCCGCCGGGACGGCGCTGAACAGTGTGGGAAAGATCCTGGTGCCCAACATTGCCGAGTCGCGCCGGGAAACCGGCCGCTGGGCGGCCCATGCTGCCTACGGTGGCGGCTTTGAGGAGGTGTGGCTCGGCTACGGCCCGGAGCACCTCTTCGACCCGGCGACCGCCGAGGCCCAGCTGCCCCAGGCCGGCGGGCCGGGACTCTCAATCCTCCGCGTCCCCACCGACGGCAACGACCAGCATCCGAATTTCCTGTACGGATTGTCAGCGTTCTGGATTTTCGGCGAAGGCAGGGGAGCCTACTCGGCCACCGCCCACGACGACTACAGCCGCACCCAGCACGCCCCGGAACTCGACTGGCAGCTCGGGCCGCCGCGCGGCAGGCCGCAGGGGAGGGGCCATACCTGGTGGCGCGAGTTCGAGGGTGGCTTCGCGGCCGTGAACTTCAACCGCGACGGACGGCGCCGGCGCAAGGTGCGCATCCCCGCCGGGATGGTGGACGACGCCGGCCGCCCCGCGCCGTCGTCGTGCATCCTGCCGCCGCAGCGCGGAGTCCTGTTCCGCCGGAGGGGCTGACCACCCGGCGCGTCTACCTGGCCTACACTCGCCCCATGAAACAGCTGGGGCCGCTCGACGTGGTGGACGTCTTCGCCTACACCGTGGTGCTGGGTCTGTTCGTGCAGTTCTTTCCCGCGGTGATTACCGAGTCATTCCTGATCACCCTGCTGAGCGCGGTGCTGCTCAAGGTGGTGCTGGAAGTGGTCGTCTGGGCGAAGACGCGGCTGCTTCAGCGGCTGCGGCCGGGCCAGCCGGGACCGAGGCGGGCGGTGAGTGCCGCGATGCTCCTGCTGGTCCTGCCGGGAAGCAAGTTCCTGGTCCTCGAGCTGACGGCCGTGGTCTTCCGCGGCAGCGTCCACCTAGGCGGGTTCTTCCTGGTGACGGCGCTCATTGTGGTGCTGATGCTCGCCCGGGCTGGCACGCGGCGGTTCCTGGAGCCCCGGCCTGGGCCGGGAACTGCAGCGGGGACCGCTGGTTAGGGCTTACCTGGGTGGGCCCTCAGCTGGGTGAGTGGTCAGCGCGTGCTGTTCCTGGCCGGAACCGCGCCGGAACTTGGCCGGAACCGCGCCGGAACCGTGCCGGTTCCGGTGGCGAGGTCCGCCGCCAGCTCGCCCAGCAGGGGAGCGAACTTGGCGCCGTGCCCGGAACAGGGCGAGAGCACCGTGATGCCGTCGGCCCGGTCGATCACGAAGTCCTCGGTAGGCGTGTTGGTGAACAGGCAGGTGGTTTCGGCGTAGGGCTCCGGGACCAAGCCCGGCAGATACTGCGAGACGTAGTCGACCATCCGCTGGCGGTGCGCCGGATCGATCTTCCCGTCCTGAGCAGCAGCATCAGGAAGCACCTTGCCACCGTTGTATTCGGCGACCTTCTGGCCCCGGTGCCCGGCGTCGCGCCCACCCGGCAGGCCGTAAACCTGCATCCCGCCAGCCTTATGAATAAAGGTGGGCCACGGGGTCTCCGGTGCCGGCTGGTCGCGGTAGGGGAAGTGGAAGGCCATCTCCTGCCGGACTTCGAAGGTGGGCAGGGAGCGGAGGAACGTGCTCGGCAGGTCCAGGTTCCCCAGCAGGCCCGGCAGCCACCCACCGGCGGCGATGATTACGTTACGGGCATCCAGCGTCCGACCGTCGCTGCTGGTCAACGCGTAGCCTGCCCCGGACTTGGCGACGGAGGCCACGGTCCAATCCGTCAGGAGCGTCGCCGAATGCGCGACGGCGGCTGCCACCATGGCGTGGACCGCACCTTCGGCGTCAATCACGCCAGCGTCCGGGTGCCAGAGCACGTCGGTGGTGAAGGCGAAGTGCGGCCACCGCGCGGAGGCCTCGTCCCGGGACAGCAGCTCGTGGGTGACACCGGCCTCGTCCAGGCCAGCGGCGAAACGCTTCGGGGCATGTTCCTCCCCGAAATCCAGGCACCCGGTGGGGCGGATCAGCGGCGCTCCGTGCGCCGTCTCCAGTTCCTTCCAGCCGGCGGCGGCGGACTGGACCAGACCTGTGTAGAACGGATCCTCGTAGGCGTAGCGGAAGATCCGGGCGGAGCCGTGGGAACTCCCGGTGCTGTTGGCGGGCTCGCTGCGTTCCAGGATCGCCACGTGGAAGCCGCGCTGGGCGAGCCGCCAGGCAGTTGCCGCGCCGGCCAGCCCTGCACCCACCACGGCGTAGTCGAAGGAGCCGCCGGAACGCGATTGCGGTGATGCCAAGGGAGCCCCTCAAAAAGTTGTGTCAGACACTCAAAACTTAGGTCAGGGATGGGCCGCCGAAGGAACCAGTATGTCCTTCCGCGACGCCGCGTCCGGGCAGCGGGGCTTCCGCTTTCCACCGCCAGGATCCCTTCGGGAAACCGACTGGAGGTGCTGATCGCCGATTCGGATCCCGCTGACATTCGGAGGATAATAGTCAGGCTGCCGACGGGGATCTTAGGCAGCAAGCGGTCCGCCCGTCCACTGTTGTTTCACCGGTGCCGCCTCAACAGCCGCCACGCCCGATTGGAAAGATTCATGTCTAATCCTGCTGCTTCAGGGGAGAAGACCTCAGCGGCCAAACTCTCCCTGTTGACCCTCACCACCGTGGTGGTTGGGTCCATGGTTGGGGCCGGGGTGTTTTCCCTGCCCCGACGCTTCGCCGAGGAAACCGGGGTGTTGGGTGCGCTGGTCGCCTGGCTGATTGCCGGTTTCGGCATGCTGATGCTGGCCTTCGTCTTCCAGCGGCTGTCCATGCGAAAGCCAGCGCTTGATGCGGGGATCTTCTCCTACGCCAAGGCCGGCTTCGGAAATTACGTGGGATTCTTCTCTGCCGCGGGTTATTGGGCCAGCGCCTGCGTTGGAAACGTCACCTACTGGGTGCTCACCATGTCCACGCTGGGAGCCCTGTTTCCGCAGTTGGGCGCAGGGGACACCCTCCCCGCCGTCGTGCTGTCCTCGGCCGGGTTGTGGGGATTCTTCTTCCTGATCAGGCGCGGCATCAGGGAAGCCACGGCCATTAACCGGATAGTCACGATCGCCAAGGTTGTTCCCATCCTGGTCTTCGTGCTCTTTGCTGTCTTCCTGTTTGATCCCGCCGTCTTCGCGGGAAACCTAACCGGAGCGGACTATACGGGGCCGCTGTTCGAGCAGGTCAGCAACACGATGCTGGTGACGGTGTTCGTGTTCCTCGGTGTTGAAGGTGCCAGCGTGTACTCGCGCCATGCCCGACGGCGGGAGGACGTTGGCCGGGCCACCGTCCTCGGCTTTCTGAGCGTCTTCGCCATCTTTGCCTCGGTCACGATCGTTTCCTACGGGGTCCTGCCGATGGAACAGCTCGCCGAGCTGCGCCAACCATCCATGGCCGGTGTCCTGGACGCGGGAGTGGGGACCTGGGGATTGGTGTTCGTCAGCGCAGGACTGATCATTTCGGTGATGGGGGCTTACCTAGCCTGGAGCCTGATGGCTGCGGAGGTCCTGTATGTGGCTGCCAGGGAGAAGGACATGCCGCAGTTCCTGTCCCGCGTCAGTGCCGTCGACGTTCCGGTCAATGCTCTGCTGCTGAGCACCCTGCTGAGCCAGCTGATGATGGTCATCACCTACTTCTCCGAGGACGCATTTGACTTCGCACTGGACATGACCGCGGTCCTGACGCTGTTTTCGCTCCTTTTCGCGGCCCTCTACGCCCTCAAGCTCGGCTGGAACGGTGAAACGTATGACGGAGTCCCGAGCCGCATCCGGCGGGGCGACCTGACTATTGCCGTTATTGCCACCATTTACTCGGTCTTCCTGGTTTATGCCGCCGGGCTGCCCCTGGTGCTGCTTTCGATGATCTTTTACGCCCCTGCCACCGTCCTATTTGTGATCGCGCGCCGTGAACAGGGCCAGCGCGTCTTCCGGAGAGGGGAGCTGTTCCTTTTCCTCATAACGGTGGCAGGAGCAGTTGCCGGTGTGCTCGCCTTGGCGCGGGGCTGGATAGTGCTCTGAGCAGGGGGCCGAAGGGGCCTTCACCCCGGGACGAAACCCCGGCGCCCCTGAAACCAGAAGGGGCCTCCCAGACGCAGATCGCACCCGGGAGACCCCTTCTCTGACGGTCAGTTCAGCAGTGAAAACCTACCCAAACAGTTCCTTCTCCAGCGCATCAATCTCCGCCGTCATGGACGCCTTCAGCGCAGCCTTCTCCGCGTCCGGCAGCCAGCACGCGTCCGCACCGGCCAGCGCGGACTTCCGCAGCCAGGCACGGTCCAGGCCGAGGTCGTCGACGGCGATCCGGTACTCGTTGGCGAGGTTCGTGGGGAACATCCCCGGATCGTCCGAGGCAAGAATAACGTTCAGGCCGGCGTCGACCATGGCCTTGATCGAGGCGCGCCGCCACGGACGCCAGGACCGGCGCGAGGTGGTGAAGATGCCGGTGAACGGAACCTGCTCCTCGCGCATCCGGGCGATCACGGCGTCGTCCTCCATCACAAAGTAGCCGTGGTCAATCCGGTCGCAGCCCAGCACATCCAGGCAGGTGATCGTGTTGACCGCCACCGGAGCGTGCTCCGAGGAGTGCGCGGTGCGCTTCAGTCCGCCCTTGCCGGCCAGCTGGTAGGCAGCCTCGAAACGCTCCGGCGGGCCGGCGGTTTCCAGGTTGTCCAGACCAATCCCCACCACGTACTCGTGCGGAGCGTTCAGGATCTGCTGCACGCGCCGCACGGCATAGGCGCCGTCCTTGCTGCGGTCGATCCCGACGATCAGCCGGCCGGTCATGCCGAAGTCCCGCTCGGCCATCCGGATGCCCTCCGCATACGCCTCCACGCAGCCGGCGTAGCCTAGCTCGGTGAGGTTCGGCGGAACGTCATCGATGAACAGCTCCAGGTGGCGGGTGTTGCTGGTCCGGTGCGCGGCCTCAAACGCCTCGTAGGTGATGCGGGTGAGGTCAGTGGCCTCGGTCAGGGACTGCATCACCCAGTCGGAGGCCTGGAACAGGGAGTACCTCTCGCCGGCGGGGTCGAGGGAGCCGTCCTCCACAATCGGAATCCGGGCATTCTCGTACGGGGTAAAGTCCCGCATCACCGAGGAGATGTTCGCGAAGATCGTCTCCGGGTCCTCCGGCAGCTCCAGGCCTGCCTTGGCGGCCAGCTCGGCGAAGGTAGTGGCCCGTACCGTGCCGATGAGGTGGCAGTGCAGGTCCGTCTTCGGCAGCCGGGCAGCGAACTGCTGCAGGGCCGTGGCTTCCTGGGCTGTCTGGGCCGGGCCGGGCTGGGTTTCAGTGCTGGTCATGCGTCCTGACTTTCAATGCTGCGGATGGATCGGGGCTGGGCCCCGGGGATTACTTGGAAGAGGCCTCACGGGCAAAGCGGTCCACCCAGGAGTCGTAGTTCGCCACGATGGTGGCGAAGTCCAGGGTGGAGAAACCGGCGGCGATCGGGTCCTCGGCAATATCGCCGACGACGGCGGTCAGCGAGTCCGGCACGGTGGCGTCCGGGTTCACCGGCAGGTCGCCGACCAGTTCCGCGGACGCGGTCTGCGCTTCGGCGGAGAGCAGGTAGTCGATGAACTCGTGCGCGGCGTCCACGTTCTTGGCGCCGGACGGAATCAGCACCCGGTTGGTGGCCATGTAGCGGCCGGTATCGGTGGCGGTCCAGGCCACCGGCTCCCCGGAGGCCATCAGATCCGTGGCGAAACCGTTCAGCGTGGGGGAGGCAACAATCTCGCCCTGCACCAGCAGGTTGGTGATTTCGGTGGAGGAGGAGACGAACTTCAGGATGTTCGGTGCCCAGCCGCCAATCGTTTCCAGTGCGGCGTCAATGTCGTAGGGGTCCGAGCCGTAGCTGGAGGCCGCAGCGGTCACCGACAGCTGGCCGCCGGTGGTGGAAATGTCCGGGAAGGCCAGCCGTCCGGCGTAGCTCTTGTCCCCGTAGAGGTCCCAGCTGGCGGCCTTTTCAGCGCTCACATCAGCGGTCCGGTACATCACACCGTTGAGCTGGTAGCTGTAGGACGGGCCGGAGAAGTCATCGGACACGGCGAAGTCCGCGATGTTCTCCAGATTCGGAACCTTATCGGCGTCAACGGCCTGGAACAGGCCCTTTTCCTCGCCCATGGCGGCGTAGAAATCGGACATCAGCATCACGTCGATGCCGGCATCCCCGTCGGCCAGGTCCAGAGAGGAGAGCCGGTCAGCGTTGGAGCCAGTCTCGATCTCCACGTTGATGCCGGTCTTCGCTTCAAACGGCTTCACCACGGCCTCCTCAAACGGCTCAACACCGAACGGGAAGGCACTCAGGACCAGGGTCCGGGACTCCCCGGCAGCATCGCCGGAGGCACCGCAGCCGGACAGGACGAGGGCGGCGCTGACGGTCACCGAGGCAGCAGCAGCCAGCTTGGCTGCGCGGTTGCGGGGGAGTGACATGGTGATTCGTTTCCTTTCGGTGGTACCCGGCACAGGTGCGCCGCGTAGGTTCAGGGCAATCGGGAAGTTCAGGGCAAAGAGGTCGGGTTGGACCTGGGAAGGGCGGGAGCCAGCCGGTTTGGGGGAAAACCAGCAGGCCCCCGCCCGGCTTTAGGCCGCCGGGGAGGCGGGAGCCGCAGCCGCGCGGGGCGCGCTGACCGGGGAGGGCACGACGTCGTCGGGCAGGTCCACAATGTCCCCGCCGCTGGCGGTGACCCGGACCGGATCGCCCGGGCGCAGCGCCGGCAGGGAGGCGCTCTGCGAATTGCGGTGCACCGAGACCTTCAGCAGGGTTCCGCCGGCGTCGGCCGTGACAATCTCGTCCGTGCCGCGGTAGGCCACCGAGGTGACGACGGCGTCCAGCGCCAGCCCGCCGCCGTCGGCCGGCTGTCCCGGCGCGGCAAGGTGCAGGTGCTCCGGGCGGATGGTGGCCAGGCCGCGGCCGGGCAGTTCCAGGAAGTTCTCGTAGCCCAGGAAGTCGGCGGCGAACCGGCTGGCCGGACGGGTGAAGACCTCCGCCGGGGAACCGGTCTGCTCGATCTTCCCGGCGCGCATCAGGACCATGGAGTCGGACATCTCCAGGGCCTCGTCCTGGTCGTGCGTCACCAGCACCACGGTCAGCCCGGTTTCGGCCTGGATCCGGCGGATCTCAGCGCGCATCTGCACCCGCAGCCGGGCGTCCAGGTTGGACAGCGGCTCATCGAGCAGCAGCAGCCGGGGCCGGATGGCGATCGCGCGGGCCAGCGCCACGCGCTGCTGCTGGCCGCCGGAGAGGGCCTTCGGCTTGCGGTCGGCCAGGTGGCCCAGGCCCACCATGTCCAGGCACTCGGCGATCCGGGCCTTGCGCTCCGCCGCCGGCACCTTGCGCAGCTTCAGGCCGTAGCCCACGTTGTCCGCGATGGTCAGGTGCGGGAAGAGCGCATAAGACTGGAAGACCATGCCCAGGTTCCGCTTCTCCGGCGGAAGCCCGGTGGCGTCCGAGCCGCCGATGATGATCTGCCCGGCGGTGGGCTGCAGGTAACCGGCCAGCATGCGCAGGCTGGTGGTTTTGCCGCAGCCGCTGGGACCGAGCAGGGTGGTCAGTTTCCCCTCCTCGATTTGCAGGTTGATGGAGTCCACGGCCAGGGAATTGCCGTAATTCTGGCTCACGTTCACGAATTCTGCTGCGGGCGTGCTCACGAGTTGATACCTCCGAAGATTTTGGCGAAGCCCACGGTCCGCTCGGCGATGATGGCGATGATGACGGTGCCGGCCATGATCAGCGTGGACATGGCGGCGATCATGGGGTCGTAGGACTGCTGGACGTAATCCAGCATGGTGATCGGGAAGGTGCTGAAATCCCGGCTTTGCAGCAGCAGGGACAGCGGCACGTTGTTGAACGAGGTGATGAAGCTCAGCAGCGCCGCGGAGATCAGGCCCGGCCGCATCAGGGGCAGGGTCACCGTGCGGAAGGTGTGCAGCGGCGTCGCGCCCAGGCCGCGGGCGGCGTCTTCGATGCTGAGGTCGCTGAGCACCAGGGTGGAGCCGGTGACCCGGACGGTGTACGGCATCAGGATGACCACGTGCCCGATCAGCAGCACCCAGAAGGTATCCGCCCGCAGCGTGATGACCAGCTGCTGATACAGCGCCAGGCCGATCACCAGCTCCGGCACAATCAGCGGCGAGGCGAAGAAGGTCTGGATGGCGCTTTTGCCCGCCAGCTTGCTGCGCGCAATGGCCAGGGCCACGGGCACCCCGAGCAGCAGGGCCAGCGCGGTGGCCACCACCGCCAGCAGCAGCGAGGAGGTCAGCGATTCCATAAACGGCCCGTACTTGAGCGCCTTCTCGAACCACTGCAGCGAGAACCCGGTGGGCGGGAACGCCAGCGTGCGCCCGGCGGTGAAGGAGGTCATCACCACGAACAGGATGGGCACGATCATGATGACGTAACCGATGACGGCAAGGGTGAGCAGGACTGGACGGGATTTCATCCGGCGGGTTTTCAGTTGAGGGGTTTTCACTCGACCCTGCCCTTTCGCGAGCCAAGCACAGTGGACAATCCGGAGACCAGGAAGACCAGCACCGTCATGATCAGGGCCGTGGCCGAGGCCGCCTGCCAGTCAACGGTCACCGAGGAGTAGGTGAACAGCTGGGTGGAAAGCACCCGCTGTCCGGTGCCGCCGAGCAGGTACGGCGTGGTGTAGGCGGTAGCCGCACCGGCGAAGACAAGCGTGGCAGCGACAACGATGCCCGGCAGGGAAAGCGGTGCGACGACGGTCCACAGGGTCCGGGTGCGGGTGGCACCCAGGCCGCGGGCGGCGTCGTCCAGGTTGCGGTCCACCTGCGCGATCGCCGAGTAGATGGTGATGATCGCCAGCGGCAGGAACAGCTGCAGCATGCCCAGGATCACGGCCAGCGGTGTGTAGAGCAGCTGCGGACCGCGGTCACTGAGGCCCAGGGCGACGATTAGCTGGCCGACGGCGCCGTTGCTGCCCAGGATGACCAGCCAGCCGAAGGTGCGGACCACGTTGCTCAGCAGCAGCGGGAAGATGGCCAGGGCCAGCCAGACGCCGGCGAACCGGGAAGTGGACCGCGCCAGCAGGAACGCGATGGGGAAGCCGAGGACGATGCACAGGATGGTGACGGTAAGACCGTAGACCAGGGTGCGGCCGATGATCGCCAGGTCATACGGATCGCCCAGCATCTGCCAGAGCCGGGACAAAACCTCGGCCGGGCCGGAGCCGGGCGGGCTGAAAATCATGATCAGCGCGGGGATGGCGAATCCCAGCACCAGCACAACGGCTCCCGGCGCGATCAGGAGCTTGGGTCTGCGCAGCATACGGCGTTATCCCCGAATCAATATGGGCGGACCGGTTCGGCCAGGACAGCCGAAACGATCGGACGGACAATCAATCAACGGCTGACAACCGCGTGAATGAAACCGGTTGTGGAACCGATTGCACCTTACCCTAGTAGGATCGTGTTTCCGGTTTGTTAACGGCTTCATATGCGGCCCATGCCACCCACCCGGCGGTAGAGTTACGCGTCAGGGATATCAGGGGGAACAATGGCAACACTGGACGACGTCGCCGCGCTCGCAGGCGTTTCCAAGGCGACCGCTTCCCGCGCCCTGGGCCGGCCCGAACTGGTGGCCCGCGAGACCATTGAACGGGTCCGTGCCGCCTCCGAGTCCCTGGGTTTCCAGCCCAGCCGGATCGCCCGCGCCCTGGCCCGCGGCCGCACCGGGCTGCTGGCCCTGGTGGTCCCCAGCCTGCAGAACACCTTCTTCGCCCCGATCATCGAGGGTGCGCAGGCTGCGGCGGAGGACTCCGGGAACCACCTCACCATTGCCGTCAGCGGGCTGGCCTCCGCAGCGGACCAGCGCGGCATGGACCGGCTGGCCGGGCAGGTGGACGGCCTGATCCTGAACGCCTCCCAAGCCAGCCAGGATGTGGTCCGGCACGCAGCGTCCCTGGCCCCTACGGTGCTGATCGAACGCGAAGTCCCCGGCATGCCTTCGGTCGTGGCGGACACCGCGGCCGCATTCGGCCGGCTGGCCGGAGAACTCGCGGACCGCGGACACACCCGGATCGCCTACGTCGGCGGGCCCGAGGGGTCCTGGCCGGACAGTATGCGCACGGGCGCCATCACGCAGGCGCTGGCCGGCAGGGCGGACCTGACCGTGCTCGGTCCGCTGCCGCCGCTGGCGGAAAGCGGGATCCGGCTGGTCGATGAGGTGCTTGCTTCCGGTGCCACCGCCGTCCTGGTGTATGCCTCGCCGATCGCCCTGGGCCTGATGTACGCCCTGCGGCTGCGCGGCATCGACGTGCCGCAGGACATGGTGGTCAGCGGCGATGCCCGGATTGCCCGCGCACTGGGTTCCGCCGGTGTTCCCTCTGTGGACGTGGACGGCGTCGAAATTGGCCGGCAGGCCGTGGAACTTTTGCTGGCGCTGCTTGAGCAGCGCGGCCTGCAGGACCGTGGGCTCCCGGTGCCCGGACTCGCGACGCCGGAGCAGCGCCGGCTTACGGTGCCGATTCACTGGTCGTAGGTTCGGGGGCGCGGGCGGGTCTGGGGCTGGGGGCGGGTCGGGACCGGGTCGCGTGGGGCCGGACCAGGGCTGGGACGGGACGGGGCGGGACGCGGACCCGGGCCGGGCTGGCGCCGGGACGGGGCTGAGGTCGGGTCGCGCGCGGGCCGAACAAGAGGGCGGCCGCGACTCACGAGAGTAGATATGGCGTCTTGTGTGGCGCTGTCGGTGGCCTGGCGGCTTGGTGGTTCGGTGGCTTGGCGGCTTGGCGGTTCGGTGGGGCGCCGGGGCGGACTGCTTCCGCTGGATGTGCAGGTATGGCGACTTGGCTCTTGCTGGGTGTGCAGATATGGCGACTTTCTGTGCGCGGAAGTCGCCATATCTGCACGTTGGAGGCGGCCAGATCCTGGCCAAGGGCGCGGACGGAGCGCATGGAGAGTCTGGTCTGCTGACCATCGCCCCGGACCGGCCGCCGGTGCCCGCGCCAGCCCTGACCCGCCGCGCCAGCCCTGACCCGCCGCGCCAGGCCCGCCGCCGCTGCCGCTATCGCCGCCTGCCAGCCCCGTCCCGGCCGCCGTCGCCGCCCCACGTCGGCCCGGCCGCCGGCGCCGCCAGCCCCACCCCGCCCCACCCGACACACCAATCGCGCTCCCAAGCCCCCGGCACCGCCAACCTCGGTTGACCGCTCCCGAACCCACTCATACCGTCCATCCTGCACCCGCCGCATCAGCATGTGGGGTCGGAGGGAGCAGCGGTAGGGAGCACCCAAGCTGGGGGAAGGCCAAGCCTGTCAGAATGCCGACGTGTTCCCGCCGTTCATCACCCGCACAGGTCACACTGCGGAATCCAAGCGGTAGCCGCCGCGCCCAGGGGGTGAACGCGGCCCGTATGAGGGAACCACCATGCAGCTAAAAAGCAAAGCCAGCGCTCCACCACTGCATCGCAGCCAAAGCAGCCGAAACCCCAGACACCGAATACTCACAAGGGGGATCGCCCTGCTGGCGGGAACCCTGCTAGCAACCACCAGTTTCCTCCCGGCGGCCGGCGCCGCCGAACTCCCTGACGCAGAACCGGCTGCCGTGGAGCAGGCCGCACCGCCGGCACCGCTCCAGGAAGACCAGCCGTGGCGGGACCCCAGCCTGTCGCCGGGGCTGCGGGCCAACCTGGTCGTCAACGCGATGACCCTGGAGCAGAAGGTGAGCTACCTGATCCAGTCCGGCGGCCCCGGTGTGCCGGAACTCGGCCTGCCGGCCATCCGCAGCAAGGACGGCTGCTGTGGCCTGGCCCTTGAGGACACCGTGACCACCGGGCTGCCGGTCGGCGTCGGGCTGGCCTCGACCTTCGATGAGTCCTACGCCCGGGCCTACGGTGCCGTGGGTGGGGAGGAAGCCCGGGCCACCGGCTGGAACGCCCTGGCCGGACCCACCATGGACCTGGTCCGCACCCCCTATAACGGGCGGATGTGGGAGGACCTGGGGGAGGACCCGCTGCTCAGCGGTGCCATGGCCGCCGCACAGGTGCAGGGGGAGCAGGGCGCCAGCATCTCCGCCCTGGTCAAGCACTACAACCTGAACAACTTCGAGACCAGGCGCGGCCACGTGAACGTGCTGGTCGATGAGCGGACCCTGCAGGAAACCTACACCCGGCCCTGGGAAAAGCTGATCAACGACGCCGATCCGGGTGCCGTGATGTGCTCCTTCAACCAGGTCAACGGAGAGTATGCCTGCGGCAACGACAGGCTGCTGAACCAGATCCTGAAGAGCCAGCTGGGCTTCGCCGGATTTGTATCCTCCGACTTCAATGCCGCGCACAGCTTCGCGGACTACGCGGCAGGACTGGACGTGTCCGGCCCGGGCCTGGAATTCTCCGGGCCGGCACTGCTGGCCGCGGTGCAGAGCGGCGAAGTTTCCGAACTGCGGGTCACCGACGCCGCCCGGCGGGTGGCGCTGACCATGTTCGCCAAGGGCATCTTCGATAACCCGCCTCCGGGATCCTTCGTCAATCCGCAACCCACCGAAGTGCCGGTTCCCGCCAACATGCTCGAAGCGCACGCGGTAATCGCCCAGGATATTGCCGAGGACGCCGCGGTGCTGCTGAAGAACGACGGCGGCGCGCTGCCCCTGGCGTCCTCCACACCATCTGTGGCGGTCATCGGGTCCGACGCCGACTGGTACATCGACGGCGGCGGTTCCGGAGCGATTCCCAATCCGGCGCAGCTGACCACCATCCTGGACGGCATCACCGCCCGGGCCGGAGCAGGCGCCACAGTGGAATACGCACAGGGCACCGACCCGGTGTCCCTGGGCGATACACTGCCCGGCCCGCCCCCGATCCCCAGCACGGTGCTGACCAACGTGCAGGCCGAATACCGCAGCGGGATCGAGAACTTCGAGGGCGAACCCGTGCTGGCCCGGGACGAACTGCAGGTCAACCTGCGGACCGGAATCTCGGCCGACACGATCAACACCTCGCAGGTGCCGGGACTGCCGATCCCCCTGGTGGCGGCGCCGATGTCCGCAGTCTGGACCGGAACCCTCGTGGCACCGGCGACCGGGGACTACACACTGACCATGACGCATCTGGGCACCGCCCGGCTGTACATCGACGGCACCCTGGTGACCACCGCTCCCGCACAGCCGTTCGGCACCACGGAAGCGGCGATCAACATGGCCGAAGGTCAGGAAGTTCCGATCCGGGTGGAGTACACCACGGACGCGGAGAACCAATTCGACGGCGGACTCAATGACCAGCCGGGAGCCATGATGCGCCTGGGCTGGTACGCGCCGGAGGACGCCAACTCACTGGCCATCCAGGAAGCAGTCGAGGTGGCCTCACGCAACAGCACCGCCGTCATCGTTGCCCGCGACTACACCGGTGAAGCAGCCGACCGCGGCTCCCTGACCCTGCCGCAGGACCAGGACCGCCTGATCCGGGCCGTCTCGGCGGTGAATCCGAACACCATCGTGGTGCTGGCCACCAGCGGACCGGTGACCATGCCCTGGATCGACCAGGTGCCGGCCGTACTGGAAACCTGGTACCCGGGACAGGCACAGGGACTGGCGGTGGCCGCGCTGCTGTACGGCGATGCCAACCCGTCCGGCAAACTGCCGGTGACCTTCCCGGTCAGCGAGGAACAGGCGGCATCGGTGGGTGTGGAGAATCCCTTCCTGCTGATTGAGCAGCTGGAGCCGCAGGTGCCGTATGTCGACGGAGTGTTTGTGGGTTACAAGGCCTACACCAGCCGGGATGTCATTCCGCTCTTCCCCTTCGGTCACGGACTTTCCTACACCCGGTTCCAGTACGGCAACCTGTTTACCACCCCGGTGGTCGAGGCGGGTCCGGCACCGGAAGCCGCCGTGGCCGCGCAGGTGATCAACCTTGGCACTCGTGAGGGTGAGGAAACCGTGCAGGTGTATGTGGGCAACCTGCCCACGAGTGTTCCGACGCCTGCCCGGCAGCTGGCCGGCTACGGCAGCATCACGCTGCCGCCGGGCGGAGCCGGGACGGTCAACATCGATCTGGACCCGCGGGCCCTGCAGTACTGGGACGACGCCGCCGGCTGGGTGACTCCCACCGGAGAGGTGCCCATCTACGTGGGCAGCTCGGTGAATGACACCCGCCTGGTCGGCAGCATCTTCGTGGAGTAACCGCCATGGAGTCAGCCCCTGAGGCATAAGCACCGAACACAGCAGGGACCCGGGGCCAAGGCCCCGGGTCCCTGCTGTTCAGCGCGAGGAGAAAGTCCAGTGCGAGGAAGTCAGCGCGCGGAGAAGACGGCGTCGAAGGCAGCCTGCGGCGGATTCAGGGCCAGAGACCGCACAAAGGCCAGGGCCTCCGGGGCACCCACCAGGCGGTCCATGCCGGCATCCTCCCATTCCACGGATGTCGGCCCCTCGTAGCCGATGCTGTTGAGCATCCGGAAAGCGTCTTCCCAGGGGACATCGCCGTGGCCGGTGGAGACGAAGTCCCAGCCGCGCCGCGGGTCGGCCCAGGGCAGATGGGAGCCAAGCCGTCCGTTGCGGCCGTTGCTCAGACGCTTCTTCGTGTCCTTGCAGTGCACGTGGTAAATCCGGTCCTGGAAGTCCCAGAGGAAGCTGACCGGATCCAGGTCCTGCCAGACGAAATGGCTGGGATCCCAGTTCAGCCCGAACGCCGGCCGGTGCCCGATCGCTTCCAGGGCCCGCTGGGTGGTCCAGTAGTCGTAGGCGATTTCACTGGGATGGACCTCATGCGCGAACCGTACGCCCACCTCGTCGAACACATCCAGGATGGGGTTCCAGCGGTCGGCGAAGTCCTGGTAGCCGGCGTCGATGGCCTCCGCGGATACCGGCGGGAACATTGCCACGTACTTCCAGATGGAGGAACCGGTGAAGCCGACAACCGTCTTCACATCCAGGGCGGCGGCCAGCCGGGCGGTGTGCTTCATTTCCTCGGCAGCGCGCTGCCGGACGCCTTCCGGTTCCCCGTCGCCCCAAACCTGGTCCGGGAGAATGTCCCGGTGGCGCTGGTCGATCGGATCGTCGCACACGGCCTGGCCCTTGAGATGGTTGGAAATCGTGTACACGCTGAGGTTGTACTTCTCCAGGATCGCCAGCCGGTCCTGGATATAGGACTCGTCGTCCCAGCGCCAGGGATCCAGATGGTCTCCCCAGCAGGCGATTTCCAGGCCGTCGTAACCCCAGCCGGACGCGAGCCGGGCAACTTCCTCCAGGGGCAGATCGGCCCACTGGCCGGTGAACAAAGTGACTGGGCGGGACATAAGTACTCCTTGGGTCAGGGGGAAGGGGGCTACTGCACCGGGGTCCAGACGCTGGACTTGCCGGAACTGCGGGAGACGGCGTCGAGCACCTGCTGGATCTGGAATCCGTCAGCGAACGACGGCGTGGGCTGGGTTCCAGCGGCAATGGCCTCCACGAAGTCCTTGGCCTGGTGGACAAAGCCGTGCTCATAGCCCAGCGAATGGCCGGCCGGCCACCACGCGGAGACATACGGATGCACCGGTTCGGTGACCATGATCCGGGTGAAACCCTGCCGCGCAGGCGGGGCGGTGTAGTCGTAGAAGTCCAGGAAGTTCAGGTCCTCCAGATCAAAGTGCACGGCGCCGAGGCTGCCGGAAACCTCCAGCCGCAGGGCGTTCTTGCGGCCGGTGGCCATCCGGCTGGCTTCGAAGGACCCGAGCAAACCGTCGGAGAATCGGCCGCTGAAATAGGCGGCGTCATCCACGGTGACCGGTCCGCGCTCGCCGGTGCCTGCGGCCGCGCCCAGCCCGGTGCTGCCTGGTGCGGACGCTGCGGCCGGCAGCGGCCGGGTAGCCACCAGGGTTTCCAGGGTGCCGCTGACCTCGGTGAGCTGCTGACCGGTCACGTACTGCGCCAAGTCCACGGCGTGGGCGCCAAGATCGCCCAGCACGCCGGACCCGGCCTGCTCCCGGTCCAGCCGCCAGGTCAGCGGCGCCTCAGCGTCAACCAGCCAGTCCTGCAAATAGACGGCGCGCACCTGCCGCACCGTGCCAATGGCACCGGCGGCCACGAGGTCGCGGGCGTGGGTTGCGGCCGGGAGCCGGCGGTAGGTGAACCCCACCATCGCCCGGGTGCCGTGGGCAGCTGCCCGGGCGGCGGCGTCGGCCATGGCCTGCGCTTCCTGGACGGTGTTGGCCAGCGGCTTCTCACACAGCACGTGCTTGCCGGCCTGCAGGGCGGCGATGGCGATCTGCGCGTGGGAGGCGCCCGGCGTCACGATGTCGACGACGTCGATATCCTGCCGCTGGACCGCTTCCTCCCAGTCCGTGGAGGTTTCCTCCCAGCCCCACTTCCGGGCCGCGGCTTCCGTGCGGCGGGGATCCCTGCCCACTAACAGCGCCATCCGGGGCTGCAGCGGCAGATCGAAGAACCTCCCGGCCACACGCCACGCCTGGGAATGGGCCGCGCCCATAAATCCGTGGCCGATCAACGCCACCCGTAGTGGTTTTTCGACGTCCATTCGCTCTCCTCGTTTCCTGTTTCCGCGGACTTCGCCGCTGTTGTTTTGCGGCGGCGTGGACCCGTACGGGCAGGGCAGCCAAGGCGTGGAACGCCCTGCCCGCACGGGACTCAGGACTCGAACGCGGTGGGAAGGTACTTCTCCACGTTCTCGCTGGTGACAACGGGCGCGTTGAGGACAATCCGGTTGGGAACCTCGATCTCCACCAGATCGCTCATGGCCTTGTCCTGGACCACCAGCCGGGCCAGCCGGATACCGTCAGCGGCCTGGGTGGAGGGATAGATGATCGTTGCCTTGAGCACGCCCTCGCCGGACTGGATCTCCCGCATGGCGTTGGCGGATCCTGCCCCGCCGACCATGATGAATTCGTCCCGCCCGGCAGAGTCGATGGCGGCCAGGACACCGATGCCCTGATCGTCGTCGTGGTTCCAGACCGCATCGATCTTCGGGGCGGCAGCGAGCAGCTGTGACGTCGCAGCCTCCCCGCCCTGGACAGTGAAGTCGGCCGCAACCCGGTTGTTGACCTCCAGGCCGCAGCCCTCCAGTGCGTCCTTGAAGCCGGCGCTGCGGTCCTGGGTGAGGGGCAGTGAATCGATGCCGGCGATTTCCGCCACCACGGCGTCGGGCTGGTCACCCACCTGCTCACAGATATACGTTCCGGCACTGACGCCCATCCCGTAGTTGTCGCCAAGGACGGTGGCGCGTGCGGCGAAGGGGCTGGAGAACTCCCGGTCCACGTTGATCACGGGTATGCCGGCCTCCATGGCCTGTGTGGCGACGGCGGTCAGTGCCGCGCCGTCGGTGGGCAGCAGGACAATGGCGTCCACGCCCTCGTTAATGAACTGCTCCACCTGGCTGATCTGGAGATTCGCGTCATTGGTCCCCTCAGCGACCCGGAGTTCGACATCCGGGAGCTTCTCCGCTTCCGCCAGGGCAGCTGAGTTGATTGCCCCAAGCCAGCCGTGGTCGGCAGCCGGGCCGGAAAAGCCGATGACGACGGTGTCGCCCTCGGCCTGGTTGCCTTCCACCGAGTTGTTGGTCGGATCACTGCTGGTCTCTTCGCCGCTGGAACATCCGGTGAGGACGAGCCCGCCGACGGCGATGAACGCCGCGGTGGTTACGAGCTGCCTCCGGCCCGACATGCGTGCTGCCTGCATGGTTTTCTCCTCCATTGATGGGGTATTGCACGTCCAGAAGAGGCAAACAGGCACTGTTCCGCACCCCGCACCTCATCGTGATGGCCGTCACAGTAACAGAAGACGTCCGGA
Organism: Arthrobacter gallicola; assembly: GCF_014836775.1. Lineage (GTDB taxonomy): Bacteria > Actinomycetota > Actinomycetes > Actinomycetales > Micrococcaceae > Arthrobacter_B > Arthrobacter_B gallicola. Next base: position 9,371 of record NZ_JACSQD010000007.1, on the reverse strand, counting down.
AAAACTGCAAGATACTACTGATCATCGACGTAAGTGTGTATGCTCCGTCCATGTCGACGGCCAGCGCTGCCCCAACACCCGTAGAACCGCTGCTTGCGGTGCGGAATCTCAGCAAGAGTTTTGCCGGCGTCCAGGCGCTGCAGGGCGTCAACCTGGAGGTGCTCCCGGGGGAGGTGCACTGTGTACTGGGGCAGAACGGTGCCGGAAAATCGACCTTGATCAAGGCGCTCTCCGGTGTGCATCAGCCGGACGGCGGGGAGATCCGCTGGCAGGGCAACCCGGTGGAACTGGCCTCGCCCACAGCGGCGCTGGAGCTTGGAATTGCCACCATGTACCAGGAGCTGGACGTGGTGGACGGCCTGAACATCACGGAGAACATTTTCCTGGGCCACGAGAATGCCCGCGGCGGAGTCCTGCGGGTCAAGGACGCCCGTCAGAAGACCCGCAGCCTGCTGCAGCGGCTGGGCCACCAGGAACTCTCGCCGGGCACGGAAGTGGGCAGCCTCTCCGCCGCCGGAAAGCAGATTGTCAGCCTGGCGCGGGCGCTCTCCCGCAACGCCCGGCTGATCATCATGGATGAGCCGAGCGCCATCCTGGATTCCGGGGAAGTGGCCAATCTGTTCCGGGTGATCCGCCAGCTCACCGCCCAGGGCATCGCCATCGTCTACATCTCCCACCGGCTGGAGGAGATCGACCAGATCGGTAACCGGATCACCGTGATCAAGGACGGCCGCAGCACAGCCTCCTCCCTGCCGGTGAAATCCGTGACCCGCAGCGAGCTGGTGCGGCTGATGACCGGCCGGGAAACCACCAACGTGTATCCGCCCCGGCAGCCGGTGTCCGATGAGGCGCCGGTGCTGCTCCAGGTGCAGGACCTGGGCCTGCCTGGATCTTTCAGCGGCATCAGCTTCACCCTCCGGGCCGGCGAGATCCTGGGCCTGGCCGGGCTGGTGGGTTCGGGCCGCTCGGAAATCCTGGAAACCATCTACGGCGCGCGGAAAGCCGGAACCGGCAGCGTCACGGTCCAGGGCAGGACACTGCGGCCGGGCTCGGTACGGGCCGCCACGAGCGCCGGGATGGGCCTGTCCCCGGAGGAACGGAAAAGCCAGGGCCTGATCCTGGAAGAACCGATCTACAAGAACGCCACGCTGTCCACTTTCGCCCGGTTCGCCCGCCGCGGACTGCTGAACGAACGGGCCGAGAAACAGGCAGCCCGGGAGCAGGCCAAGGCACTTCACCTCACACCGGCGGATCCGGAACGCCAGGCCCGGACTCTCTCCGGCGGCAACCAGCAGAAGGTGCTGCTGGCCCGCTGGCTCATTCACGGGACCCGGATCCTGCTGCTGGACGAGCCCACCCGCGGCGTGGACGTGGGCGCTAAAGCCGAAATCTACTCACTGATCCGCAAACTCGCCGCTGAAGGCGTGGGCATTGTGGTGGTCTCCAGCGAAATCGAGGAGGTCATCGGCCTGGCAGACCGGGTACTGGTGCTCGACGCGGGCCGGACCCTGGCTCTGAGAGACGCCGCCGATATTGATGAGCACGGTGTGCTCGACCTCGTCCTGAAAGGAAACGCCCCTTGAGCGAGAACAACACAACAACGCTGGAACCTCCTCCCAGCGGAGGCGAGGCGCCGGCGGGGGCCGGCCGCAGGGGCTGGCGCCAGATACTGGGCGGCTCGGGCGCACGGAGCCTCGGTCTGGTCATTGCGCTGGCCCTGCTGGTAGCCGTTGGCGCGGCCACCAGCGGTTCCCAGTTCCTGAGCATGAGCAATCTGCTGACCATCCTGTCCTATGGCTCTGTCCTCGGGGTCGTCAGTATTGGCATGACTTTTGTGATCACCGCCGGTGGAATCGACCTCTCGGTGGGCTCGGTTATGGGGCTGACTTCGGTGGTGGCGAGCCTGTCCGCCGTCCAGCTCGCGGCGGCGAACAGCAGCTGGCTGGTTATGGTTGCCGTCGCTCTCGCCGTCGGGGCCTTCGTGGGGTTGATCAACGGCACGATCATCGCCTACGGCAACGTGGTGGCCTTCATCGCCACTCTGGCCATGCTGGTCGCCGCACGCGGGGTGGCGGAACTGATTTCCGGCCGCAGAACGCTGATTGTCACCGAGCGCGACTTCCTCGCCATCATGCGCTCCAACGTGCTGGGCGTTCCGCTGCTGATCTGGATCTTCGCGGTTGTAGCCGCGATCGGGTGGTTCCTGCTCAACCGGACTACCTTCGGGCGCCGGACGGTGGCAATCGGCGGGAACCTGGAAGCCGCCCGGCTCGCCGGCATCAAGGTGAAACGGCACGTTGTGTGGCTGTATGTCCTGTCCGGCCTGACTGCGGGGATTGCCGGCGTCATGATGATGGCACGCACCACGTCCGGCTCCTCGACGCACGGTCTGTACTACGAACTCGACGCAATTGCCGCGGTGGTGGTGGGCGGCACGCTGCTGATCGGTGGCCGGGGAACCATTGTCGGCACGGTCCTGGGGGTGCTGCTGTTCAGCACCCTCACCAACGTGTTTACCCAGAACAACCTGGATACCTCAGTGCAGGCAGTCACCAAGGGCGCGATCATTGTGCTGGCCGTGCTGCTCCAGCAGAAGTTCGCGGTTCGGGGAACCCGGCGCAAAGGCGCGTTGTGACGGTGCCCTCTTCCGGCATCAGCGATCTCTTCCAGCTGCTGCGCGACGGCCAGCCCCGTACGCGCAGCGAATTGGCCGAGCTGGCTGGGGTGGCCCGGTCCACCATCGCGCTGCGCGTTGACGCGCTGATCGAACTGGGCCTGGTGGCTCCGGTGGAGGATGCCGCCTCGACCGGCGGCCGCCCGTCAGCGCAGATCGCGATGCAGGCCGGACGGCTGGTAGTCCTGGGAGCCGACGTCGGAGCGTCCCACCTGCGGGTCGGGGTGGCTGACCTGGCCGGCAATGCGCTGGCCGATGCCACCCGCGACCTGCTGGTCAGCGCCGGACCGGGCACGGTTCTGGACACGGTGGTGGAACTCGGCAGCTCCCTGCTCCGGCAGCTGGGACGTTCCGGGCGCGACATCCTGGCTGTCGGCGTCGGACTCCCCGGCCCCGTGGAGCACAGCACCGGCAAACCGATCCATCCGCCCATCATGCCCGGCTGGCACGGGTTCGACGTCGCCGCTTACCTGGGCGCCCACTTCAACGCGCCGGTGCTGGTGGATAACGATGTGAACGTGATGTCGATGGGGGAGCGCGAGGCAGCGTGGCCCGACGTCGAGAACCTGATTTTCGTCAAAGTCGCCACCGGCATTGGCGCGGGAATCATCTGCAACGGGGCGCTGCTGCGCGGTGCGGACGGGGTGGCAGGGGACATTGGCCACATCCCGGTGCCCAGCGGCGCGGATCTGCTCTGCCGGTGCGGAAACTTCGGCTGCCTGGAGGCGCTCGCGTCCGGCCCGGCGGTGGCCCGGAAACTGCGGGAAGCCGGCCTGGCCGCGGAGGACGGCCGGGACGTCGTCGCACTGGTGGCGCAGGGGGAGCAGGCGGCGGTGCATGCCGTCCGGCAGGCCGGGCGCGACGTCGGCGAGGTCCTGTCCGCGTGCCTGAGCATGATGAATCCGTCCGTCATTGTCATCGGGGGGTTGCTGGCGCTCACCGGAGAGCACTTTATTGCCGGGGTGCGGGAGGTCGTGTACTCCCGGACCATGCCGCTGGCCACGCAGCACCTGCAGATTGTGCAGTCCGCCTCCGGGCTCGAGGCCGGGATGCTGGGCGCCTGCATGCTGGCCATCCACCACGCGCTGTCGCCGCAGAGCATCGACGGGATGCTTGCCGCGCGGGTGTGAACCGGACAGCGTAACGGATGCCCGGATCGGAGCCGGAATCACCTAGCCTGAGCGCATGTCCAAACCAGTCCTCACCATCCTCACCGGGTCCCGCCCGGTCACCGGGCTCGAGCAGCTCGAAGCCCTCGCGGACGTCCGGCTAGCGTCCGATACCGGCGAGCTCGCTGCAGCGCTGCCCGGCACGGAGATCCTGTACCTGTGGGATTACTTCGCTGACGGGCTGCGGGAGAACTGGTCCCGCGCGGATTCCCTGAAGTGGATCCACGTACCGGCCGCCGGTGTGGACAGGCTGCTGTTCCCGGAGCTCGCGGCCTCGGAGGTCACCGTGACTAACGCCCGCGGCATTTTCGATGCGGCGATGGCCGAGTACGCGTTGGCCGGCATCCTGTATTTCGCCAAGAACTTCCCGGCGGCAGCCCTGAACCAGCGGGACCGGCACTGGCAGTACTTTCCCACGTACAACCTGGCCGGCACCCGGGCGCTGATCGCCGGTACCGGCAGCATCGGACGGACCACCGCCCGGCTGCTGCGCGCCGTCGGCATCGAAACCGACGGGCTGGGCCGCACCGCCCGGACCGGCGACGCCGATTTCGCCGCCATTCACGCCAGCACGGACTTTGCCGCCGTGGCCGGGGACTACGACTTTGTTGTCCTCGCTGCCCCGCTCACCCGGGACACCCGGAGGATGTTGAACCAGGAGGTACTGTCCGCAATGCGCCCGACGGCGGTGCTCGTGAACATGGGCCGCGGCGAGCTGGCGGACCAGGACGCCCTGACTCTGGCGCTGGAGTCCAAGTCCATCGCCGGAGCCGTGCTGGACGTGACCGATCCGGAACCGCTGCCCGCTTCCAGCCCGTTGTGGTCCCTGGAGAACGTGCTGATCACTCCGCACCTCTCCGGCGATTCGCAAACCCATCTGCCCGCCCTGGCAGCCCAGTTCGAAGCCAACCTCACCGCTTATCTGGCGGGCCGCACTCCGGCGAACGTGGTGGATAAGCGGCTGGGCTTCGTGGCTGCGGGAGTTTAGGACTCCGGCCGCCCCAACGCGGCCGCACCCGAGCTGAACCGGCACCCTGCCCCCGTGCCGCCCGCTACGCCAGCCGCGGAGTCCGCGGCGGTTCGGTGCGGCGACCTGTGTCACCCGTCCCGAGCCCGCCCGCCTCGAGCCCGCCCGTCTCGAACCCGGTAGCTTCGAAGGCGGCCGCCAGACGGAGCAGCGCGTTGTCGTCCCAGCCCCGTCCGGCGAAGGTGAGCCCCACCGGCATCCCGGTGTCTGCCATCGTTCCCATCGGAACGGTGACGGTGGGGATGCCCAGATGCCGGGGCACCAGGTTCCCATTAGCCACCCACACACCGTTGCGCCAGGCCAGATCCGCCGACTCCGGATTGACGTCCGCATCCGCCGGGCCGACGTCGGCCATCGCCGGGAACACCACCGCGTCCAGCCCCAGGCCGTCCATCCACTCTTCGAGATCGATCCGGCGCGTTTCCTCCAGGCCACGCAGACCCTCGGCCAGGTGTGGAATTTCGGTAAAGGAGTCCACGGGGGACTTCCGGACGTGCTCCGGATACTCGGCGATGTCGTCGTCGAAACCGGTGTACCGGTCCGGCAGTGCGCCCTCCGGATGCGGGAAGATCCGGGTGCCGTCGACGTCGGCCAGCCGGTTTAGCGCCGGATCGCCGTTGGCGGCCAGGAAGTCGTCCCAGGCCCAGGCCGAGAGATCCACGATCTCGCTGCGGAGGAACTCCGGGCTGACCAGGCCGCGGGTGGCGAGGGTGGGTGCGCCGGGGCGGTCGCCTTCGTAGTTGGTGACGGCGGGGAAGTCCACCTCCACCACCTCGGCGCCCGCGGCCTCCAAATCGCGGCGCGCGGCATTCCAAAGGTCCAGGACCGAGTCCCGGGTCTGAATGCGCTGACCGGTGGGACCGCCAATGCCGGCTGCCCTGCCCCCGGAGTCCGCGGTGCCGGCGTCGGGATCGGCATTGATATACATCCGCGGCACGCCAAAGCGCCGCCCGGCCAGGGCGCCGCGCGCTGCGGCCGGATCCGGCACGGCCAGGTCAAGGTACGACGCCGGCCGCACCTGGGAGGCCGCCGGCACCTTCACCCAGGGCTGGGCGCGCCAAAAATCTCCGCGGGTCTCGGCGTCGTCCGCCACGATCACGTCCAGGACCTCCAGCAGGTCCGCCATGGTGCGGGTATGCGGAACCACCACGTCCATGGTCGGCACCAGCGGCCAGTTCCCGCGCACCGAGATCACGCCGCGGGACGGGGTGTACGCGCACAGTGCGTTGCAGGACGCCGGTGCCCGGCCCGAGGACCAGGTCTCTTCCCCGAGGCCGAAGGCCGCGAAGCTGGCCGCCGTCGCCGTTCCGGACCCGTTGGAGGAACCGGACGCAAAGGCGGAGGTGAGGAAGTCTGCGCTGTACGGGCTTTTGGCCCGGCCATAGAGTCCGCGCTGCATCCCGCCGTTGGCCATGGGTGGCATGTTGGTCAGCCCGATCAGCACGGCTCCGGCATCCCGCAGCCGCTCAATGGTGAACGCGTCCTGCCCGGCCACCAGATCGGCAAACGCCGGAGACCCGGCCGCCACGGTGAGCCCGCGCACCTTGAAACTGTTCTTCGCGGTGTACGGAATGCCGTCCAGCGGGCCCAGCACGGTACCGCGGGCGCGGCGCTCATCCGCGGCACGGGCTTCGGCCAAGGCATCCGGATTGGACACGATGACGGAGTTCAGCCGCGGTCCCTGCCGGTCGTAGGCCTCGATCCGGGCCAGGTACGCGGCAACGAGTTCCTCGCTGGTGGTTTCACCCGACTCCAGGGCCGCCCGCAGTTCGGCAATGCCCGCTTCCACGACGTCGAACATTATGCTCCCGTCCCGGATTCCGCTCCGGCTCCGGTTAGCCGGGGTGCCGGCTGCTGCTGAGTGATGCAGTGGATGCCGCCGCCGAAGGCGAAGATATCCCGCGCGTCCACCAGTTCCACGACCCGGCCGGGGTAGGCGCGGCCCAGGATTTCCGCGGCTGCGGCGTCGTGCGCGTCATCGAAGGCGCACAGCACCACCACGCCGTTGCCGACGTAGTGGTTGATGTAGGACCAGTCCACGAACCCGTCTCCGGCGTCGAGCACCGTGGGTGCCGGGACATCGATGATTTCCAGCTTCCGGCCGCGGGCATCCACCGCGGCTTCCAGGACCGTGCGGAGCTGCTTCATCACCTGGTGGTCAGGGTGGCGTGCATCGTCCTGCCGGTGCAGCAGTACGGTGCCGGGGCCGGCGAAGGAGGCGACGATGTCCACGTGGCCGCGGGTGCCGAACTCGTCATAGTCCCGGGTGAGTCCGCGGGGCAGCCAGATGGCCTTGGTGGTGCCCAGCCGGGCATGGACCTCCGCTTCCACCTCCTCCCGGCTTCTGCCGGGGTTGCGTCCTGGATCGAGCTGGACCGTCTCCGTGAGCAGCACGGTGCCTTCGCCGTCGACGTGGAAACCGCCGCCCTCATTAACCAGCGAGCTGGAGGTCACCGGAACGCCGGCTTCCGCGGCCACGAAGGTGCCCAGATGCTGGTCCTTGTCCCAGGCGGCCCATTCCTGGGCTCCCCAGCCGTTGAACACCCAGTTCACGGCGGCAACGCTGCCGTCCGCGGCGTGCGTGAAGGTGGGGCCGGAGTCCCGGAGCCAGGCGTCGTCCAGCTCAACGGACACCAGATTGATCCCGTCGCCGAGGAACTCCTTGGCCGCGCCCAGGTCCCCGGGGCTGACCAGCATGGTGACGGGTTCGTAGCGGGCGATGGTGCGGGCGACGGCGGACCAGGCCGTGCGGGCCCGGTCCAGCGTGGTGCTCCCGGCCTCGCCAAAGGTGTCGTTAGGGGTGGGGAAGGCCATCCAGGTTTTGCTGTGGGGTGCCCATTCGGCGGGCATAGCGGCATGCATGGTGGTACTTCCTCCAGTGTGACGAAGCTAATAATGAATGACTTTCATTTACTATCCGCTGCGGAGACAAAAAAGGAAAACATTAAGCCGACCCGGGACGTTGGGCAGTGTCCCAGCGATCCGCGGGGTGAAATTTTGCGCCCTCCCGGCTTTGGAAGGCGGCAGCGGTGTATCGCGCGGCGGTCCGGGCTAGGCTCCGGGCATGAACTGGGGAGATTTCTGGGATCAGGCGGCGCAGTGGGCCATTACGTGGATTCCCGTACTCGGGCCGCTGGGCATCCTGACGACGGCGGTGGTCGCCTATGTTGCCTACCGGCAGAAACTCGAGGCGGACCGCCGCGCGCAGTGGTGGGTGCGGGCGCAGTGGGCACTGGAGGCTTCCGTCAGCGCCAATCCGCGGCGCTCACTGGCCGGGCTCGCCGTGCTGAATGACCTGAAAACCTCATCCCTGGCTACCCGGGAGGACAGGGCATTGTTCCGGTTGATCGGCCTGACGGTGCAGGAGGAGGTGTTGGGTGACGGCGGGCAGCCGGCCGCGGTGCGCCCGCTCGGGAATCCGGCGGCTGACGACGGTTCGCGGGCTGATCCGGCAGCACCGCTAAATGCACAGGCACGGAACTCACGGACACGGCACTCACACGCAGACGCCGTCGCCGCCGGTTCGGGGCTGACAAATCGGATCCTGGAACAGGCCGAAGAGCTCCTTGCCGGGTCGGACATGGCGACCGGGGAAGAGAATCCGCCCGTGGGAGAGGGGCCGGAGGGTGCTCTGCCACAGGCCGTGCAAGATACGCGGGAGGCTCCGGGTAGTCCTCCCGCGGCCAGCCGTCCGGACCGGCCTTTGCGGCGCGGAACCGGCCCGCACTCCGGTTGACCCCGTGCCTGGGCGCCTGCAGGGGAATCCGGGTGCCGACAGGGGCCCGTCTCCGCAGTTCCTTGCCGGGCGCCGTGCCCGCTCTTACCGTTGAAGGACCCGGGAAAGTGGACCTGCAGCAGGAATCCAGGCCCCTGACCCGCGGCGTCAAGACTCTGTGAGGCGATCATGGGCACACAACCGAACGATCCGATGTACAGCTATGGACAGGGTTATCCTCCACGGGGGACGCGGTCCAACCAGGGATGGGGGTTGGCTCTTGCCAGTCTCATCCTGGGGGTCATCGGCCTGGGACTGTTCTGGGTTCCGGTGATCAACTACCTGGCCCTGGCGTTCGCACTTGCGGGCCTGGGGCTCTCCATTGCTGCACTGATCATCGCGGTCCGCAACGGTTCCACCGCAAAGGTCCTTTCCGTCGCTGCCGTCATCGTCTCCGGACTGGGATTCATCCTGTGCATTGTTGCCATTTCTCTATGGGGCGCGCTCTTCAGCCGTATCGGTGATGATGACAACTCCACAAGGTACGAGCCAACGCCCACAATCACCGTCACCAGTCCCGCCGCGACGGAAAATTCCAGCGGCACGGACACCGGATCGGGCAGCTCGCCTGGTCCCGGAACCTCAACCGGTCCGGCAACAGGCACGTCCACTGACATCTCGGCTCCCGCATCTGACTAGCCGCCCTAGCTGTACTGAGACACCACGTTAGTTACACGGGAAATAGGTGAAGACCTCTTAGATTTGGTGGTTACCACACACACCCGA
>NZ_JACSQD010000006.1 GCF_014836775.1 Arthrobacter gallicola | reverse complement strand
CGCAGCGCCGATGGTACTGCACCTGGGAGGGTGTGGGAGAGTAGGTCACCGCCGGACAATCATTAGAAGACCAGGTTCCTTCCTGGCCCGTTTCAGGCCCCGCACCTTTGGTGCGGGGCCTGAAGTGTTTAACACCCAAAACGCCCGCGGGCCCGGTACCAGGGCGGTTGGCGGACCTTGCCCTCGGCCGACCTTCGATGTGCAGCTATGGCGGGCTCCAGACAATTTAGGTCACCATACCTGCACATCCAGCGCGGGCGAGAGCCGCGGAAGCCGCCATACCTGCACATCCAGCGCGGGGCCTGCCGGCTGTCGCCGCCATACTTGCACTTCGCACAGTGCAACCGGCTCTGCAGTGTCCTATGCGGCCCTACGTCAGGACGATGGTCCGATTACCCTGAAGGAAGACACGCCCTTCGCAGTGCCATCGGACTGCGTTGGAAAGCGCTTTGCATTCCGTGTCTCGGCCAGCGGCCACCAGGTCCTCAGGGCCGAAGGTATGGTCCACTTCCACGACCTGTTGGCTAATGATCGGACCCTCATCAAGCTCAGCATTCACGTAGTGGGCCGTAGCCCCAACAGTCTTGACCCCGCGGACGTGGGCCTGATGGTACGGGCGGGCGCCTTTAAAGCTAGGTAGGAAAGAGTGGTGAATATTGATGGCACGGCCGTCCAGACGGCGGGTGAGATCATCACTGAAGACCTGCATGTACCGGGCCAGCACCACGAGCTCGACGTCGAACCGGTCAAGGATAGCCATCAAGTTCGCCTCCGCCTCCGGTTTCGTTGCAGCCGTGACGGGCACATGGAAGAACGGAATCCCGTGCCACTCCACGATCCCCCTGTGGTCTGTATGGTTCGAGACCACACCAACAATTTCTATGGGCAACTCGCCGATTCTGGCACGGAAAAGAAGGTCGTTGAGGCAGTGTTCGAACTTCGAGACCATGATCAGGACCCGGTGTTTCGTGCCGTGTGCCCTCATTTGCCACTGCATCCCATAGGTCTCGGCGACTGGTAGGAATGCGCCCTGCAGCTTGGCCAACTCCGCCGGTTCGCCGGCGGGCGCACCTGCAGGCTCACCTACCGGCTCTTCCCTCACAGGGTCGACCGCGGCAAAATGGATCCGCATAAAGAAATGGCCATCGAGCCTGGAACCGAATTGCTTGCTGTCCAGGATGTCGCAGCCCTGGTCCAGGAGGAAGCCGGTCACCGCATGGACGATGCCCTGTGTTTCGGGACACGCGAGGGTTAGGACGTATTCGCTGGGGTTCGTGTCCATGGCTCCACTCCCGATGGCATTCACTGACAGGCCTCCGAGGGAGGTTTCGTTGTACTCGGTTTTCATATCTGCTCCTGTCTGAGGCGACGTGCTCAGGGGACCTCGTCGGACGCGTACTCACGCATGGCGTCCAGGAGCCAGCGGCCCAGGAACTGTGAGAACGACGCCCGCGGAAGAATGCGGTAGGTTTCCTCGTCGGTCTTCCACAGAATGGCCGGAATGCCGCCAATCTCGGTCGACAGAGCTGTCCCGGTGTTGAAGACCCGGGAATGGAGGTCCAGGGAGCACCCCTTTTCAAGAACGGATCGCGCCCGGCGGCCGGAGAGTTCGAACGTAGTTCGATTGGCGGACAGATCAACAACCTGCCCTGCGCCGGATCCGAGGGTATCGATCAGTGCGCGGGGAAATTCGCCCCCCAGGCTGTCATGGGATTCCGGGGCTGCCACCAGGAGGAACTCTGCCGGTCCCAGCCAGAGGACGGAAGTGTCGCCGCTGGTTCGGACTATTCCGGATGCGGCGGGCAAGCCACCCGTGAAGGTGCCCAGATCCATCCCGGCAGCGGAGGCGGGATCGACCCGGATCCCCACCATGGTCAGGAACGGCAATTCGCGCAGCTCCACGGTCCCGGCAACGGACCCGGCATCAAAAGCGGCAGACAGAAGGGCTGCGGGACTCTGCCGGAGGGTTTGGATTTCGGCGGTGCTGAGTGCTGCTGTATCAGCCATCTTTACGGGCTCCTTCTGGGTCGAAAAGCACTGTCTCTGCCACGACTACGTCCAGCAGCTGATCGCCGACGGCGGCGAGCAGGGTTTCGCCGAGCCGGTTTCGGCCGTTCTGGATCAGCGCCAGGGCGAACGAGCGCCCCAACGCCGCACTGTGATAGCTCGAGGTGACGAATCCCTGCATGGGAACCGGGCTCAGCGCTGGATTGATGCTGATGCCCTTTTCCACCAGCTGGGTGCCTTCGGGAAGGCGGAGGCTTCCGTCCGCGGGGAGGATGCTGACCAGGTGTTTGCGGTCGGTGCGGCTGGCGTCCCAGCGCAGGTAGGAGCGTTTGCCGATGAAGTCCTTGACCTTGGACACGACCCATTCCATGCCGGCATCCTGCGGAGTGACCGTGCCGTCGGTGTCCTGGCCGATGATCGGGTAGCCCTTTTCCGCCCGCAGCACGTGCATGGTTTCGGTGCCGTACGGGGTGATGTTGAATTCGGCGCCGGCTTCCGCCACGGCTTCCCAGACCGTGAGACCGTACCAGGATGGAACATTGATTTCGTACGCCAGTTCACCGGAGAAGGAGATCCGGCAGATCCGCGCTTGGATCCCGGAGGCGAGAGCCGTTTCGCGGAAGGTCATAAAGGGGAACGCCTCGGCATCGAGGCCTCCGTCCGCGGCTAGGTCCGGGGCCAGCTTTGCGACGACGGCCCGGGCTTTCGGACCGACGACGGCGATGGTGGACCACTGCTCGGTGACGGAGGTGCAGTGCACATCCAGTTCCGGCCATTCGGTCTGCAACCATTCCTCCAGCCAGTCCAGGACGTTGGCTGCCCCGCCGGTGGTAGTGGTCATGAAGAAGCGGTCCTCGTCCAGGCGCAGGGTCACGCCGTCGTCGAAAATCATCCCATCGGGGGTGCACATGACGCCGTAGCGGGCCGATCCGGGGGCCAGTTTCTTGAATGCGTTGGTATATACGCGGTTCAGGAATTCACCGGCGTCCTTACCCCGGATTTCGATTTTGCCCAGAGTGGTGGCGTCCATGAAACCGACCGAGTTTCGGACTGCGGCGCATTCCCGCAGGACGGCGGCGTCCATATCCTCCTGGCCCTGCGGGTAGAACCAGGGCCGTTTCCACTGCCCAACGTCCTCGAATAACGCGCCGTGGGCGACGTGCCAGGGGTGAATGGAGGTAAGGCGGGCAGGGTCGAAAAGCTCTCCGCGCTGCCGTCCGGCCAGGGCTGCGAACGCCACAGGCGTGAATGGCGCACGATACGAGGTGGTGCCGATGTCACCGACATCCGTGTGTTTGAGGGCTGTGGCTATGACGCCGATCGCGTTCACGCCGGAGGTTTTGCCTTGATCGTTCGCGGTGCTGATTGAGGTGTAGCGCTTGACGTGTTCAACGGAGCGCATGCCGGCGCCGGTGGCACGCAGGACGTCGGCCACGGACTGATCACGTTGAAAATCAACAAAGTGGTGGTGCCAGTCTTCTGCGCTGCCCTGCTGACCGGGGACCAGCCAGAGCTGCCGGGTCGGTGCAGCGGCCACGGGTTCTCCGGGCGCAACCGGTGCCACATCAGATTCGAAACCCGCAGCGATGACCGCCGCGGCACCGGCGGAAATTCCCTCCTCTACGCAATCCGGAAGCCGAAAACTGCCGCGTCCCGCTCCGATCACCTGCTGGTTGGGGACCACGCTGCTGGGCACAAATGCTGCCAGGTTCTCATCCCAGCGCAGCCTGCCTTGCCGCTGCGAGTGCAGATGCACCACGGGGGACCAGCCGCCAGAGACAGCCAGCAGGTCACAGGGCAGGTGTTCGACGTCGGCGGTGAGGTTTCCGCCGTCGTCGATGCCGCGGATGGAAACGCCGAGAATCCCTTCCTCGCCGGAGGTTCCAGCTACGGTGCTGCCGGTCAACACCCGCGTTCCGGCCGCTGCTGCCGTGGCAGCGGTGTCACTAAGCTGTGGGCGGGCGTCCACGACTGCTTCGATGCTGATGCCGGCGGCGCGGAGGTCTGCGGCGAGCAGATAGGCGCTGTCGTTGGTGGTGGTGATGACGACTTTGGACCCGGCAGCCACGGCGTACCGGTTGAGATAGCTGCGGACCGCGGAGGCGAGCATGATCCCGGGCCGGTCGTTATTCTCGAAGACCAGTGGGCGTTCGTGGGCTCCTGGAGCGAGGATGACCTGGGCGGCGCGGATGTGCCAGATCCGCTGCCGGGACACACCGGGTGCCGCGGGCGCTGGGAGATGGTCCGTCCGGTTCTGCGCTGCGAGGACGTAGTTGGAGTCATAGGCACCGAAGGCCGTGGTGCGGTTCAGCACGGTGCACTCCGCAGCGGAGATCAGTTCGGCTTCAACCGCTGCCACCCATTCCAGGGCCGGCAGGCACTCGATGGTATCTGCGAGGTCCGGATGCGGGGAACTGGACAAGAGCGAGCCGCCAAGCTCTGGCTGGTCGTCGATAAGAATGACCCGGGCACCCGAGCGCACGGATTGCCGGGCCGCTGCCAGGCCGGCAGGTCCGCCGCCAACGATAAGGACGTCAGCATGAACGTATTTCTTGTCGTATTCGGCGTGGTCCTCGTTCGGGTCCAATCGGCCCAGGCCGTTGAGAAGCTCGGCGTCGAGGCCATCCACCAGCGAGACAGTGGTCGCCGGGAGCATGGACTCCGCCACATGGCCCGGGAACCTGGCCGCGATTTTGACGAGGGCGTTGGGTTCCTCCACACCGGCGGACATTATGCCGCGCGGCCGGTCCTCGTAGAGGGAATTGCCGGCACGCACCCGCCCGTTGGCCAGCATGGCGGAGGCAAGGGTGTCCCCGGGGTGGCCTGTGTATTCCTGGCCGTCCACCGTGAAGCGCAAGGTCACGCTGCGGTCGATGCGTCCTCCGCTGCTGAGGCGGGCGGATTGCCGTTGCACGCTCACTTGACTGCTCCTTCCGGGGAAACGGGGGTGGGGAGTATCGGGGCTGTCGGGCCCGCCGCGGGGCGGAGCTGACCCATCGGATAAACGGCCTGGATCTCGTAGGTGGAGGTGTCCCGGAGCATGTTGAACCACTGCCGGCAGCTGGTGCTGTGCAGCCAGCGCTCAGCGAACGCGCCTTTGGGATTGTCACGGTAAAACAGATACTCGGCCCATTCCCGGTCGCTGAGTTCCGCCGGATTTTCGGGGTAGGCAACGTGGGCCTGTCCGCCATAGCGGAATTCGGTTTCGTCTCGGGGCCCGCAGTTCGGGCAGGGAATCAGGAGCATGTCCTTAACTCTTTCTAGTGGGCCACGGCAGCGGCGCCGTGTTCATCGATCAGGGCACCGGTTTCGAAGCGCTCGAGGGCAAACGGTTTGTTGAGCTCGTGGGGTACTCCGGTGGCGATGGTGTGGGCAAACGTCAGGCCGGCTGCCGGAGTGCCCTTGAACCCGCCCGTGCCCCAGCCGCAGTTGACGTACATGTTCTCCACGGGAGCCGCCCCAATGATGGGCGAGGCATCGAGAGTGGTGTCCACAATCCCGCCCCAGGTCCGCAGCACATGTGCCCGGGCAAAGATCGGAAAGAGTTCAACGGCGGCTGCCATCTGCTGCTCGATCACGTGGAAGGAACCGCGCTGGCCGTAGCCGTTGTAGGAGTCCACCCCCGCTCCCATCACCAGTTCGCCCTTATGTGCCTGGGAAACGTAGACGTGGACGTGGTTGGACATGACCACCGTCGGGTGTACGGGCTCGTGGAGTTCGGAGACCAGCGCCTGCAGGGGGTGGGACTGGATGGGAAGCCGGAAACCCGCCATTTCCGCGAGCACCGAGCTGTGTCCGGCGGCACACAGCCCGACCTTTTCGGTGTGGATGGTGCCCAGGTTGGTCTTGACCCCGACGACGCGGTTTCCGCCCTTAAGGAACCCGGTGACCTCGCAGTTCTGGATAATGTCCACGCCGAGCTCATCGCATTTCCTAGCGAACGCCCACGCGACGTGGTCGTGCTTGGCTATCCCTGCGCGCGGCTGGTAAGTGGCACCCATAACGGGATAGCGGATGTTATCGCTGATGTTCAGGATGGGGCAAAGGTCCTTGACCTGGCCGGGGTCCAGCCATTCGGCGTCGACGCCGTTGAGCCTATTGGCACCCACCCGGCGCATGCTCTCGCGGACATCGCCCAGCGTGTGGGCCAGGTTCATGACTCCACGCTGGCTGAACAGGAAGTCGTACTCGAGTTCTTCGGGGAGGAGCTCCCACAGCTTCAGGGATTGCTCGTAGATCGCGGCGCTTTCGTCCCAGAGATAGTTGGAACGGATGATGGTGGTGTTGCGGGCCATGTTGCCGCCGGCCAGCCAGCCCTTTTCAAGAACGGCGATGTTGGTCATGCCGTGGTTCTTGGCGAGGTAGTAGGCAGTGGCGAGACCATGGCCTCCGCCGCCAACAATCACGGCGTCGTAGGAGGACTTGGGCTCAGGGTTGCGCCAAAGGAAGTCCGGGTGCTCCGGAAGCTGTTCCGCGCTCATTTTGCTGCTCCAATCAGTTCTGCCTCGGGCCTGCCCGGGCAACCGCCGGTGTACTTGTTCGTCAGGACGGAGCCCTGAGCTTCCATATCGGAGGCCGGGGATGACCGTCAGGGCAGTCTCTTTTCTTCAAGAAATCGATGCAACGGAGTTGCGCTGGCTGCAACTCTAAGCTCACATTGGGGGTGCGTCAATCACCCTTTGCCGAATTTGTAACGCACATGTTAATTCCATTTAAAGGGCCGATTTCGCCCTTGACTGTGGCCTGGGCCACCCATAATCTGATGCAACCGCGTTGCGTTCAATGCAACCCCAAATTTCATTGGTGGACATATGAGTAACGAAGTAAATACGGCGGCCGCTGGTCCCGAAGCGGGAGGAAGCCCCGGCCCCAACAGCGGAACCCCGGTTGACAAGGAGACCCGCCGAAAGGTCCTGGCTGCAAGCTTCATCGGCAACTTCGTCGAGTGGTTTGATTACGCCGTCTACGGGTATCTGGCCGCAACCATAGCCGCGGTGTTCTTCCCGGAGTCCGACCCGCAAACCGGGCTGCTGCTGACTTTTGCACTGTTTGCGATTTCGTTCCTCGTCCGTCCGATTGGAGGCTTCGTTTGGGGCCACATCGGTGACCGGGTTGGTCGCCGGACCGCTCTCTCCCTGTCCATCCTGATCATGTCCGGCGCAACGTTCTGCATCGCGCTTATTCCCAGTTACGACACCATCGGCATCGCGGCGCCCCTCCTGCTGCTGGCGTTCCGTGTACTCCAGGGATTCTCCGCGTCCGGTGAATATGCCGGAGCCTCAGCGTTCCTGGTGGAGTATGCACCCGCCAACCGGCGTGGTCTTTATGCGGCAGTGGTGCCCGCAAGTACGGCCACCGGACTCTTGCTCGGTTCACTGCTTGCCGGCGTGATGACCGCCCTGCTCAGCACCGAAGCCATGGAAAGCTGGGGGTGGCGCCTGCCCTTCCTTCTCGCCGCTCCGATGGGGCTGATTGGACGCTACATCCGCACCAAACTGGAGGACACCCCGGTCTTCCGTGAACTGGCCGCAGAAGATCAAGCGGTCAAGGCTCCTGCCTTCAGCCTCTTCCGGACTCATTGGAGGCTCCTGGTTAAGGCCTCTGGGGCCGTGCTTCTCAATGCCGTGGGTTTTTACGTGATCCTGAGCTACATGCCGACGTACTTGTCGACAGAACTGGGCCTCGGAGCCACCGAGTCCTTTATGGCAACCACTATCGCGTTGCTGACCTACATCGGCTTCATCTTCATCACCGGCATGCTCTCGGACCGCTACGGCCGCAAGAAGGTGCTGATGTCCGCGTCCGTCAGCTTCATCGTGCTGACGGTTCCGGCCTTCGCGCTGCTGGGGACCGGGGACTTCCTGATCATCGTCCTGGTCCAGATTCTGCTGGGTGCCATGCTCACGCTCAACGACGGTACGCTCCCCAGTTTCCTCGCCGAAATGTTCCCCACCCGGGTCCGTTACAGCGGCTTTGCCGTCAGTTTCAATCTCTCCAACGCGATCTTTGGCGGAACAGCCCCCTTCATGGCGACCCTCCTGATTGCCTCCACGGGCAACGACCTGGCGCCCGCCTGGTACCTCGCCGGTGCCGCCCTGGTCTCCCTCATCGCCGTCGCACTTTCCCGCGAAACGTGCAAGGAGTCCCTGCGCCACGAGTAGGCCGGCCATATTGAATTCTTCTTCGATTTTCTCCCGAATTTCTCCGTCAAGGCGGCACATCAGAAAGGCAATAACAATATGACCAGTGCGGCAATCCCCATGGCCACCTCTATCTCGGAATTGGAACGGCTGAAAATCCTGCACAATGGACAAAAGGAGAAGCTGACTTTCACGGATGCGGAATTCGAGCGCCGGCTTAGCGGTCTTCGGCGCATCATGGCGGAAAAGGAGCTCGACGCCGTCGTCCTGACCAGCTACCACTCCATCAAGTACTTTTCCGACTTCCTCTTCACCTACTTCGGCCGCTCCTACGCCATGGTCGTCACCAGCGAGGACACCGTCACCATCACCGCGAACATCGACGCCGGAATGCCCTGGCGCCGCAGCTATGGCGACAATGTGGTCTACACAGATTGGCGCCGAGACAATTTCCTCTTTGCCCTCCAGGAAGCGCTGCGCAGCCGCGGCGTCAATCCCCAGCGGATCGGCGTCGAAGACGATGTCCTCGCGCTGGACAACCGCAACAGGATCCAGGCTGCGTTCGAATCGGCCACCCTTGTTGATATTGGGCAGGCCGCTATGCGGCAGCGCATGATCAAGTCAGCCGAAGAGATCGCTGTGATCAAGCACGGCGCCCGGATCGGCGACTTGGGCGGCGAAGCCATCCGCAGCGCCATCACGGCCGGAATCACTGAATACGAAGTTGCCCTGGTCGGCACCGAGGCCATGGTCCACGAAATCGCCCGGACCTTCCCGGACTCCGAAATCAGGGATACCTGGGTCTGGTTCCAGTCCGGCATCAACACCGACGGTGCCCACAACTGGGCTACAACCCGCAAAATCCGGGAACACGACATCCTGTCCCTGAACTGCTTTCCCATGATCTCCGGGTATTACACCGCACTGGAGCGCACCCTCTTCTATGGAGAGCCGGACGAACGGTCCCTGGAGCTTTGGAACATCAACGTCGAAGTCCACAGACGCGGCATCGAACTCATCAAGCCTGGCGCGGTATGCCGGGACATTGCCGCCGAGCTGAATGAAATCTATGTTGGGCACGGCCTGCTCGCAAACCGCACTTTTGGCTATGGACACTCCTTCGGAGTCCTCAGCCACTACTACGGACGGGAAGCGGGACTGGAGCTCCGGGAGGACATAGACACGGTGCTGGAGCCGGGAATGGTGGTCTCCATGGAGCCCATGATCACGGTTATGGATGGGCAGCCGGGCGCCGGCGGCTACCGGGAGCACGACATCCTGGTGGTCGGAGAGGACGGAGCGGAGAACATCACAAAGTTCCCCTTCGGTGCGGAACACAACATCGTGGGAGTCTGACCACTTTGTATGCGGCGGCAGCGGCGCCACGGAGCAAGTGGCGCCGCTTTCCCGCCCAGTACGGAATGATGATGAACATCATGAGCGAAACTACCGAGATCAACCGAAGCGGTGACGCCAAGGGGGCGTCCGTCATCGTCAACGCGATCGCCGTCCTCCGGACCTTCACGGCCGGCGAGCCGCTGCTCGGAGTCACCGAGATAGCCAACCGGGTCGGGCTGCATAAAAGTACCGTTTCCCGGATTCTGGCCACTCTGGAGCAGGAACGCCTGGTGGAACGGGATGCTGAGACCCGGCGTTTCCGTCTCGGCCTCGGCCTGATCGCCGTCGCCGGTCCGCTGCTCGCCGAGCTCGAGGAACGGCGGGTGGCCTACCCGGTCTTGCAGGAGCTTACGGAACGGACCGGTGAAACCAGTGCCCTGATGGTTTGGAACGGTGCCGAATCCATGTGCGTGGAACAGATACCCAGCCACCAGCAGATCAAGCACACCACCCCATTGGGGGCTCGGTACAAGGACGCCATGAGCGCATCGGTCCAGGTCTTCCTTTCGGAGGCGCCCGCTGAACGCGTTCGTGAGCTGCTGCGCAGCGGCGCCATCACAGCCACGGGGGTGGACGATGCGAGCCTGGACGCCTACCAGACCAGGCTCGACGACGTGGTCCCCCGGGGATGGGCGATCAACTACGGAGAATCATCCCTTGACGAAGTTGGTGTGTCTGCCCCTGTCTATGACCACCGCGGCGCCGTGGTGGCTGCCGTCTTGATCCCGGCTCCACGGTTCAGGGTCTCCTCTGAACGCCTGCAGGTCCTGGGGGAGGCCTGCGCGGCGGCTGCCCGCCAGGTGACAACGCGTTTGGGAGGTCGCCCGCCGAAGCGCGGGGAGCCGTCGCACCGCTAGGGACAACTGCACCACCCACCGCATCGTCGCGTCACCCGGCGCCCGCCTGGCGGGGACGGATGCCGGCGGTTACTCACCCCGCCCGGCCAACGGCCGACCGTCGATGTGCAGATATGGCGACCTCCAGACAATTTTGGTCGCCATACCTGCACGTCCAGCGAGGGCGAGAGCCGCTGAAGTCGCCATGCCTGCACATCCAGCGAGGGCGAGAGCGGTTGGTATCGCCATATCTGCACTTCCAGCGAGGGCGAGAGCGGCTGAAGCCGCCATACCGCACGCGACCACACGCAGAACAGGGCCATTCACGCGCCGGACGCTGGAGTGCGGACAGCGCCTGCCCTACCGTGAATGGTGAAAACACCCCCTCCGGACCGGATGTGGAAGGGCAATGCGATGAGCGATGCGGCAGAGGTCGGCACCCGGACAGGAGGGGTGCTGGCAGCAACCTGCATCTCCACACTGGTGGTCAACGCGAACACATCGGCGGTCAGCATCCTGCTCCCGGCGATATCGGCAGATACGGGGACGTCGGTCACGACGCTGCAATGGGCGGTGACAGGCTACTCCCTGGTCGGAGCGGCGGTGATCGTTACCTCCGGCTCGCTGGGCGACGTTTTCGGCCGGCGGAAGGTCTTTCAGCTCGGGCTGCTCCTTTTCGTCCTGTCCTGCATCTTGATCGCGCTTGCCGGATCCGGAGGAATGGTGATCGCCGGCCGCGTGATCCAGGGAGCGGCCGGCGCGACGATCCTGGCCTGCGGGCTCAGCCTCCTTTCGGTGGCAAACACCGGCGACGCCCAGGTGCGGGCGGTATCCCTCTGGGGTGCTGCGGCGGCAGTGGGCGCCGCGGCTGGCCCGCTGGTCGGCGGCCTGCTGGTCGACGCCACCGGATGGCAGGGGCTTTTCTGGATTGATGCCGGAATCGCGGCCCTGTGCATGGTCCTGACCGCCCTAACCGTTCGCGAATCGAGGGATCCAAACCGCCCGAAAACCATCGATTATGCAGGCACAGTACTGATTGCGCTGGTGCTGACACCGCTCATTCTCGGTGTAACCCAGAGCGGGGAGTGGGGCTGGCTCTCGCTCGCAACGCTCGGCTGCTTCGCAGTCTCGGTGGGAGCCGGGTATGCCTTCATCGCCGTCGAGCGCCGGGTAGCGGTCCCGCTCGTGGACCTTGCCCTCCTGCGCAACCGCGTCCTGGTCGGTTCGACCATCGCCATCCTGATCGGGGCGGGCACAATCAACGCCCTGATGTACCTGCTGAGCCTGTACTTTCAGGATCCGGCCACCCTGGGACTCAGCCCGCTGGAGGCTGGACTGGCCACCCTTCCGGCGACGGTCGGACTGGTGCTGGTGGCTCCGCTGGTGCCCCGGCTGGCGGCAAAGTTCGGTGGCCGGCAGACGATCGGGCTGGGCTTCGCCCTGACTACCGGAGGCTTTGTGATCGTGGCCCTGGTCAACGCGTCGTGGACCTATACCGCGTTTTTGCTGCCGTTGATCGCCATCGCGGTTGGCATGGGACTGTCCAACGGCCCCGCCTCGGCGGGGGCCACGGCGGCGGTGCCGGAAAATCAGGTCGGCGGAGCCTCAGGGATCTCCAACATGGCACGGTACGTTGGCGCCGCGGTGGCCACAGCCCTGGCCGCCACCATCTACGGCAACGTGATCAGTGCCCAGACCGACGACGGCGCCCTGCCGGATGCGGCCCTGGCCTCCGGGCTTTCGGTGGCCTCATGGGTGATGGCAGTCTTCAGTTTTCTCGGCGTCCTCATGGCGTTCGTCATCGCCCGCCACCGTGCAGCGAAGGGAACGCTGGCTGATGCAGCAGCAGCGGCCGCAGCGCAGTCGTTCACGCTTCCTACCTCGGCGACACCCGGCCAGGACGCCCCGGAAAACGTGTAAGCGCCCGGCGCCCCGCCTCGGCGCCCGCAGCGAAGTTCCGGATTTCAGAGGCATTTCCGTCTCCGGGGTTAGCGCAGCGTAGATCGCCGGTTTCATACTTTGTTCACCGCCTGATCATCTGACCCTCGTCGGAGGCACCCATGATTACTGCAGTGCTCCATCGGGAGGCGCCATGAGCGCCGCCGACATTCCGGCAGACGGTGAGGCAGCCGTCCCCGCCGCACGGACCCGCGTGACTAATACCCAGTGGATCTCCTGGATCGCACTGGCGATGATGACCACCAGCTCCGTGGCCAGCCTGCGGGCGGCGCCCACCATGGCTGTGTACGGCCTGGCCTGCGTCTTCCTTTATCTGCTCCCGGCCCTGGTGTTCCTGCTGCCCACGTCACTGGTTTCCGCGGAGCTTGCCTCCGGCTGGACCGGCGGCATCTACAAGTGGGTTTCCGAAGGCATCTCCAAGCCCATGGGCTTTCTGGCAGTCTGGTGCCAGTTCGCGATGACCATCTTTTACTACCCCAGCCTGCTGGGGTTCGTGGCCAGTACGCTCGCCTACGTCATCAATCCCCATCTAGCCAGCAGCGGGGTGTGGACGGCCTGCGTAATTATCGTGGTCTACTGGTCCGGCGTCTGGGTCTCCTCGCGCGGGACCAAGGGAGTCGCGGGCCTCGCCAGCGGCGGCCTGATCATCGGAACGCTGATCCCGGGCGTTGTCCTGGTGACCCTCGGCGTCGTTTTCCTGGGTCAGGGCAACGTATCGGCCGCGCCGATGACGGCGGAGAACCTCCTCCCGGCCTGGGCCGGACTGTCCAGTCTTGTGCTCATCGTCAACAACTTCCTGTCCTACTCAGGGATGGAGATGAACGCCGTCCATGTGTCCTCGCTGAAGAACCCCGCGAAGGAATACCCCAAGGCGATGTTCCTTGCCATGGGCCTGGTTCTGGCGATCTTCATCCTTCCCGCCCTCGCCATCAGCTGGATTGTTCCGGCGGAACAGCTTTCCCTCACGGCCGGTGTAATGCAGGCGTTCGACGCCGTTTTCGCCAACTTTGGATGGCAGTGGCTGACCCCGATCGTCGGGATCATGCTGGTCACCGCTTCGCTCGGCGGCATGCTGACCTGGCTGGCGGGGCCATCCAAGGGGCTGCTCCTCATATCCCGGCAGGAAGGCTACCTCCCCCCGTTCCTGCAGAAGCTCAACAAGAACGGTGTCCAGCAGAACATCCTGGTGGTCCAGGGAATCGTCACCACGGTGATCGGCCTGGCCTACGCGCTGCTGCCGAACGTCTCCAGCGCGTACTGGATCTTCTCGGTCATCACCACCCAGGTGTACCTGATCATGTACCTGCTGATGTTCGTGGCCGCGGTCCGGCTCCGCCAGAAGCACCCGGATCACCCGCGGGGATTCCGGGCCCCCATGCTGCTGGGCCTGTGCGGCGTTGGCTTTGCTGCCTCCCTGGCCGCCCTGCTGGTCGGCTTCGTCCCGCCGTCGCAGTTCGCGTCCGGCAACCCCGGGATCTACGTCCTGATTGTCGGCGGCGGCGCGTTGGGCCTGGGCCTGCTGGTGCCGTTCCTGTTCTACCGGTTCCGTAAGCCCGCTTGGAAGCAGGAAGGGACGGTGGCCCCATGAGTACGCCGGCAGAGCATGAACCCAAACGGGAACGCACCTGGATCTACGTGGTTGCCTGCGTGCTTCTCGCCGGCCTCGCACTGTGGGGGATTCTCGCCTTCGGTGCGGCCAGGAACTCGCAGCAGGCACAGGAGAAGGCCGAACGCTTTATCACGCTGCTTCAGGCGGCCGGGGTAAACCCCCCTGACCAGGATCAGGTCGTACGAGTACTGGGCGACGACGGCGGTGCGGCCTGTGCGAATCCGAACGCAGCGCTCAGCCGGGCAACGCTGAATTCGATGCTGACCAACGGGGCCACCGGTCCCGGCGCCCGGCCGGTCATCTCGGACAAACGGGCGATAAAAGGACAGCTGCTCATCATTGAGGTCTACTGCCCGGATGAACTGGACGACTTCAACGCCTCTATTGAAGACCTCAAGACCGACAGCGTGACGGGAAGCTGATTATGGAGCTGCGAGAGCGCGTAGCCGGCCTTATGCCGCAGGCCCAGAAGGAACTCACCGAGTTGGTGGCCCTGCGGTCCGTGGCGGATCCCCGGCAGTTCCCTCCGGAGGAGTGCCAGCGTGCGGCGGAATGGGTAAGGGAGAAGTTCGCGGAGCTTGGCTTCGCCGATGCCCGCCTGGAACCGACCCCGGATGGAAGCATGGTGGTCATCGGGGCCAGGCCCTGCTCGGATCCCCAGGCCCCCACCGTGCTGCTCTACGCGCATTATGATGTCCAGCCGCCCCTCGACGACGCCGCCTGGCGGACACCGCCCTTTCAGCTGACCGAGGTGGACGGCCGGTGGTACGGGCGTGGAGCGGCCGACTGCAAAGGCAACATCATCATGCACCTGGCTGCGCTCCGCGCCCTCGGCGAAGACCTGCCGGTGAACCTCAAACTGGTGGTGGAAGGTTCGGAGGAGCAGGGTACCGGGGGATTGGAGGCTTTCGTCGAAGCCCATCCGGATCTGCTGCGCGCCGACGCCATCCTGGTCTGCGACACCGGCAACGCCGCAGTGGGCCAGCCGGCGGCCACGGTAAGCCTGCGGGGCATGGTGAACGTCGTCGTCAGCGTGGAGGCCCTCGCCTCCGAAATCCACTCGGGGATGTTCGGCGGCCCGGCGCCTGACGCGCTCGCCGCCCTGGTGGCCATCCTGTCCACCCTCCGCGATGACCAGGGGAACACCACCATCACAGGCCTGGATGCCAGCCGCACCTGGTCCGGCGCGGAGTACCCGCCCGAGCAGTTCCGCTCCGACGCCGGGGTGTTGGAGGGAGTCTCACTGCTGGGGGACGGCACCGTCTCAGACATGCTGTGGGCGCGTCCCGCGGTGACGGTCCTGGGCATCGACGCTCCTCCCGTCGTCGGGTCCACGGCTGCCATCGTTCCGCGGGCAGCCGCCCGGCTCAACCTCCGGATCCCGCCCGGCGTCACCCCGGAAGCTGCCCAATCAGCCTTCGTTGGGCATCTGCAGGCCGCCGCGCCGTGGGGTGTGCACGTCACGGTGGAGGTCGAAGCGGCCGGGTCTCCTTTCGAGGCAGCCACCGACGGTCCCGCCTACGCAGCCATGGCGGAAGCAGCCCAGGAGGCCTACAACAAGCCGATGACGAGACTGGGGCAAGGCGGCTCAATTCCGCTCTGCAACGTATTCGAGCAGACCTACCCTGACGCGGAAATCATCCTGATCGGCGTCGAGGAACCGCTCGCCCTCATCCACGCCCCGAATGAAAGCGTGGATCCCCGGGAAATCGAATCAATGGCCCTCACCGAGTCCATCTTCCTCACCCGCTATCCGGCATCGCGGAGGTCCTCCGCCTGACCCCGGTGGTCGCAGGCCCCCGAATCTTACGTTATGATTAATGAGCATCACCGCCGCAGGCAGGAACAGCTGAAAAGCTGCCAGGCCCGCGGTTAGTGACCCAAGATTTTCCCGTGAAAGCGTGGATATAGGGTTACGGCGGTCATAGCGTGGGGGAAACGCCCGGTCCCATTCCGAACCCGGAAGCTAAGACCCACTGCGCCGATGGTACTGCACTCGGGAGGGTGTGGGAGAGTAGGTCACCGCCGGACATTCTCTGGTGATAAGGACTCGTACAAAGACGTACGGGTCCTTATCTGTTTAACCGCCTCCACCGTGGCCCGCCCGGACAAGGCAGGCCACACTGGCCCTGTGCCGGAGAAACAGAACCCTTTCAGGCGCCGGCTGGATTCCGGGCCGGACCTCGACCGCACCGTGTTCTTCAGCGACGCGGTCTTCGCGATCGCCATGACGCTGCTTGCCGTGGATATCCGGGTTCCCCAGGTTCCCGCCGATCAGCTGGGCCAGGCCGTCCTGGAGCAGCGCCAGGAGTTCTTCGCCTATGCCCTGTCCTTCGCCGTCGCCGGTGCATATTGGCTCAGCCATCACCGGCTTTTCCGGCTGCTGAAGGGCTACACCGGTGGCCTTCAGCGGTTGAACCTGCTGCTGCTGTTCTTCGTGGCGCTGCTGGCCTATGCCACCGACATGCTGGCCCTGCACGATGACCAGCCCCTCGGCGTCGTAATTTATGCCGGAGCTCTAGGCCTGATCGGGACGGTGAACTGGCTGCTCTGGGTTTACTGCGGGTGGCGTGGACTGTTCCGGGACGACGTCGATCCGCGGCTGCTGGCCTACGCCCGGGTCCGCGCGCCCATCACGCCGGTGGTGTTCCTGCTCTCGATCCCCATCGCGTTTCTCAGTCCAAGTGCGGCCGAGCTGTCCTGGCTGTCGATCCTGGTGATCAACCTTGCTGTGCGCGGCTGGGGTCGGGGACACCTGGCCGCGTCCGGGGGTGCGTGAGGTGCCGATTCGGTAATTGAGCCGGTATCCGGTAGTCTTGTATCTGCTCTTGACGAGCAAAGCCTGGAGGATTCGCCTAGCGGCCTATGGCGCACGCCTGGAACGCGTGTTGGGTTAACGCCCTCGGGGGTTCAAATCCCCCATCCTCCGCCAGATGAGAAATCATCAGGGAAATGCCCCGGTCCTCGGACCGGGGCATTTCTGTTTTTCGGCGGAGTTAGGTCCGTTGCGCGGGACGCAGGGCAAACTGGGTGGCCGCCGCGATCGCACCGAGGCCAAGGACAGCAGCTGCGCCGATGAGCGCCAGGAACACCCCCGGTTGGATGGTTGGCAGCGGCTGCCCCGAGACGCTGAGCGCAATGCCCATCAGCGGCGGCAGGGCCAGGACCGTGCCCAGAATAATGGCGGGCACAACAAGCAGCACCGATTCCGCTCCCGTCATACGGCGGAGCTGGGCGTTGGTGGCACCCAGGGTGCGCAGCAGCTCCAGCTCCGGACGCCGTCGTGCCGTGGCCATGATCAGCGTGTTCGCAACCGAGACAGCCAGATAGCCCAGCAGGATCAGCATGGCGATGACGGAAACCCAGGACTGGGCGTTCCGTTCGCCGGCGCCGGCGGCGCCGAAGTCCTCCCGGTCCAGAACGGTCAGCCCCAGTCCGTGCAGGGCTGCCGCCACCGCTCCGGCATCGGCACCCGGTTCCACCGTGAGCAGCAGATAGTCGTTCAGGCCCGAGGTAGTGTGCTGGAGCAGCGTCCCGTTATCCACAGCGACGTCGCCGAATCCCAGCCCGCGCTCGTAGGTGGCGACGACGACGGCGGCCGCTTCCGTTCCGTCCCCGTAGGAGAACCGGAAGTCATCCCCCGGTTCCACGCCGGCTTCGTGGGCCAAAGCAGTGCTCAGGGCGACGGTTCCGGGCTCGGACAATCGGTCTAGGGAACCCTTCCGGACGGCCAGGTCCAGCGCCCCGTCCAGGGTCCCGGCGGGGAGGCCCTGAACGGCGTAGGGCTGCACCTCGTCCTCCAACCCCAGGAAACGGGTAGTGGTCAGGACACTGGAGCGGGCCACCGGAGCTGCGGTTTCCACGCCGGACAGGGCAGCAACCCGGCCGGCCAGATCAGTGGAAATGCCGCCGGGCCCGCTGACCAGATAATCGGCCACGACGCCGTCGCGGGACTGCTGTGCCGCCTCGGCTTCCACGGTGGTCGGCATAAAGAACTGCACCGACCCCAGCGCGATGGCCAGCGCCAGGGGAACCATCCCCGCGGCCAGCCGGCGGGGAAAGGCGGACGCGTTGGCGTCCGCGAGCACCAGCGGCGCCGAGGTGCTGCGGCGCAGGACCGGCCGGGCGAATCGGAGGACAGCCGTCACCAGCAGCGGGCCAAGGACCCCGGCACCGATGACCAGAAGCAGAATGCTTGAGCCTGCCGCGGCCAGGCCACCGTTACCCGGCACAACCACCGGCAGGACGGCGGTCAGGGCGCCCGCGCCCAGGAGCGCCAAACCGGTAATGATCCGGCCGCGGCCCAGCTGCGGTGCTTCGGTCACCGCCCCGCGCAACGCCGTCGTCGGGGCCGTGCGCACCGTTCCGCGGGCTGCGGTGAGTGAGGCACCCACCGCTGCACCAACGCTGATCAGGACGGCGGCCAGTGCGGGCAGCGGGCTGAAAGCCAGTTGGAAGTTCCCGGGGATAACACCGGCCCCGGCAAACTGGCCGCCCAGGAACCCTGCCAGCCAGAAACCGGGTACCGCTCCCAGCACTGCCGCGGCGGCCGAGACCAGGAGGACTTCGCGGACCACCAGGCCCAGGGTCTGGTTGGCTCCGGCTCCAACCGCACGCAGCACCGCGAACTCGCGCCGGCGGGACAGGATGGACAGGGACAGGGTCCCCGCGGTCACAAAGACGGCGGTCATCACGGCCACGCCGGCGAGTGAACTGCTGAGCAGCAGCAGCATGGACCGTGCTCCGGCTCCGCCAAGGTTTTCCACGTCCCCGCGCCGGTCACCGGTATAGCCGACGACGCCGGCCACGCTGGCCTCGATGTCGGCTGCCAGTTGGTCCGGGTTCACCCCGGGCCCGGCGATGACGCCCACAACGGCGACCGTGTCACCGTGCGGCCAGAGCGCGCCGGCGCCGGCGGTGGAGAGGAAGACCGCGGGAGCCGCTGCTTCGCCTGTGGCCGCGGAGGCGGTCGCTGCAACGCCGGACACGGTGTATTCGGCCGGCACGCCGCCGTGGCTCAGGACGATCCGATCGCCCGGTGCGGCCGCGAAGGACTCATCCACCACCACATCCGAGGCGCTGCGCGGCGGCGCACCGGACATGAGGGTGTAGGGGGTCAGGGCCGCGGACTCCCAGGCCGCGGCCGGGACGCTCCGGCCATCCGCTGCGGCCAGCGGAATGCTGATGCTGCCAATGGCGCGTTCCACCCCCGGCACGGCTGCGATGTCAGCCACGGCCGAGGCGGGCAGCAGGACCCGTTCCGTAAAGGGAACGGCAAGGTCCTCGGGCACCGGCAGCTCCTGGGGTGCGCCCACCACGACGTCGGCGCCCTGCAGCCGCTGCGGGGCGGTACCGCCGCGCAGCCCCGATTCGATGAGGACGCCCATGGCGGTGATCAGCGCGGCACACAGGAACACGGCCACGAACACTCCGGCGAATCCGCCGCGGTGGTGCCGGATGGAGGCTTTGGCGAGGCTCAGCATGTCAGCGCTCCCCGAGGTAGGCCATGCGGTCGGCGACATCGCGGGAACTCGCGTTGCCCAGGCTGCCGTCCAGCTGTCCGTCGGCCAGGAAGATCACGCTGTCCGCGTGGCTGGCAGCAATCGGATCGTGGGTCACCATCACCACGGTCTGGTTCAGGGCTGAGACGGTGTGCCGCAGCAGGTCCAGGACCTGGCGTGCGGTTCCGGAGTCCAGCGCACCGGTGGGTTCATCAGCGAAGACAACGTCGGGGCGGGTGATCAGTGCCCGGGCGATGGCGGCCCGCTGCTGCTGCCCGCCGGAGAGCTCCTGCGGTTTTCGTTCGCCGAGCCCGGCCAGGCCGACAGCTTCCAGCACATAGTCCAGCCATTCGTGATCCGTTTCCCGTCCGGCCAGCAGCAGCGGCAGGGTGGTGTTTGCTGCCACGGTCAGCTGCGGCAGCAGGTTGTAGGACTGGAACACAAAGCCCACGTGGTCGCGGCGGAACCGGGTCAGGGCGCTGCTGCGCAGACGGGAGATCTCGGTGTTTCCGAGCAGGACCTTGCCGCTGTCCGGGGAGTCCAGACCGGCAGCGCACTGCAGCAGCGTGCTTTTCCCGGAGCCCGACGGGCCCATCACCGCGGTAAACGTGCCGGCCGGCACGGCCAGGGACACGTCGCGAAGAGCAGGAACAGCGGTGCTGCCGGAGCGGTAGCTTTTCGAGATGCCCTGCAGCTGCAGGGCAGCGGAGCCGGGAAATTCAGCGGCATTCGAGTACATTGTTTTTCCTTAGAACGAGGCGGTGAAGATGCTTTCTTCGACGCTACGGATTCGGAAAAACGGACGACATACAGCCAATAACCCAATTCAAGGTATAGCTGGCTATACCGACTGGCGTTCCGGCGTCGGGCATAATTCAACGGGTGAGAGCCCCCAGCCGAACCAGCCTGGCAGCCCGTGCCCGGGATGCGGCGTTCCTCCTGCGTGAGGGCGGCTACTGGGCGGCGTCGCTGGGCGTGCTGGTGGCCGGGCTCGCGCTGCTGCCGTTCCTGCCGCTGGGTGTGGGGTTATACGCAGTTCCGAAGCTGCTGGAAAGCGTGAACCTGCTGGCCGCGAAGGCGCAGGCCCGGTCTGCGACGTTCGCTTCCGCGGTGATCCCCTTTGACCGGCGCCGGCTCGCCGGCCGGTATTCCTTCACGGAACTGGCCGCGCTGCTGAGCGCTCCCGAAACCAAGCGGGACCTCTCCTGGCTCCTGTTTCACACCGCCTTCGCGCTGCTGGCCGGCGCCGTTGCCCTGGTGCTGCCGCTGGGCGCCGTGCTGTATGTGGTGGCGTCCCCGCTGTGGCCGCTCTTTCCGCCCGAAACGCCGCTGGAAATGACCATTGCGATCACCAGCTGGAGCGATGCGGCCTTCACCATGGTCCTGGGCGTGGCCTACGGTGTGCTGGCCTGGTTCCTGCTGCCGTGGCTGGCGCGGCGGATCAGCGAGGGCACGCTCGGCATCCTCTCGCCCCGGAGGTATGCGGAGCTCTCCCGCCGGATCCAGGACCTGTCCGCCGCCCGCGCCAATGCGCTCGCCGCCCACGCGGCCGAGCTGCGCCGGATCGAACGGGAACTGCACGACGGCGCGCAGAACCGCCTGGTGGGTGTTGTGATGATGCTTGGCCTGGCCCAGCGGGCGGCCGAAACCGACCCGGCCGCTGCGGTTCCGTTTATTGGCCGGGCGCAGGACGCGGCGTCCGAGGCCCTGGCCGGCCTCCGCGCCGCGGTCCATGATATTTATCCGCCGGTCCTGGACGAGCTGGGCCTGGGCGGAGCCGCCTCGGCGCTGACCAGCAGGTCACCGGTTCCGTGTTCCCTCGACGTCGAGGGGCTGCAGCGGGCCCCCGCAGCCGTGGAGTCGGCCGCGTATTTTGTGCTCGCTGAAGCCCTCACGAATGCGGCCAAGCACTCCAGCGCCTCCCGGATCGAGGTGGTTCTGCGGACCGAATCGACCCCGCGGGAGGATGTGCTGGTGATCGAGGTGGCGGACGACGGCCGCGGCGGGGCCGAGGTGCCTTCGCGGGCCAGCGTCACCGCCGGGAGCGCCACCGCTGCAGGCACCGATGCGGGCGCAGGCACGGTCACGGCGGCCGTCGACGTCGGAACCGGCACCGGCCTTGCCGGAATCGCCCGGCGGGCCGCTGCATTCGGCGGCAGATTGATACTGGTGAGTCCGGCGGGCGGACCGACAAAGCTAAGGGTGGAACTGCCATGCGCCTTCTAATCGCGGAGGATGATGCCCTGCTGCGGGCCGGCCTGGAGCTGCTGCTCAAGAGTGAGGGCTTTGAGGTGGCGGGCTCCTGGGACAACGCGGACGATCTCCTGGCCGCCTTCGAACCCGGCAGCGCGGACGCCGCGGTGCTCGACGTCCGGATGCCGCCCACCTTCACCAATGAAGGCCTGCGGGCCGCGCTGGAACTCCGCTCCCGGGTACCTGATTTCCCGGTGCTGGTCCTCTCTGCCTATGTGGAGGACCGCTATGCCACCCGGCTGCTGGCCTCCGGTGCCCAGGGTGTGGGATACCTGTTGAAGGAGCGCGTGGGTAACGTCGGCGAGTTCGTGGACGGTCTGCGGCGCGTGGCGGCCGGCGGAACGGTCATGGATCCGGAGGTCATAGCCCAGCTGTTCAGCCGCCGCGGAACCCAGGATCCCATCCGGTCGCTGACCCCGCGCGAGTTTGAGGTGCTGGGCCTAGTCGCCGAGGGCCTGGGGAACACCGCCATCGCGACGTCGATTTCCGTGTCGGAAACCGCGGTGAGCAAACACATCGGCAACATTTTCGCGAAGCTGGGGCTCGCGCCGTCGGACAGCGGACACCGCCGGGTGCTGGCAACCCTGGCGTACCTGCGCTCCTAGCCTCCCTTCCCCCGCACTGCCCGCCGTCCCTTCCCGGAAGCCAACGCGGAACCGCAGACGTGTCCGGGCACCCTTGACGCACGCACCCCGCAGGATCAGGATTTACGGACCAAGGGGGTCCGTTGCACACCGGCCGAATCCGGCCCTAACAACGGCTCCGCGCGGCTTCCGGACCTCCCGGTCCGGACCGCAGCCCGAATCGAGACGCCGGCGCCGCGTACACGGTGCGGAAGGTTGCCCGTGGAACACGACGGCAAGATTGCCCTGATCACCGGAGCCTCGCGCGGCATTGGCCGCCGGATCGCGGAGCGGCTCGCGGCGCAGGGAGCGCAGGTGGTGGTTGGCTACCGCAGGAACGCGGACCTCGCGAAGGAAACGGTCGCCGAGCTGCAGCGGCTCGGCGGCGGCGGGCTGGCGGTGCAGGCGGACATCGAAAACCCTGAGGACATCATCAAACTGTTCGACGCGGCCGCCGCCGAATACGGGCGGCTGGACTACTACGTCAACAATGCTGCGGCCGCCGCGTTCAAGAAGGTCGTTGACCTCAAGACCCACCATTTGGACCGCGCCTATGCCGTGAACGTCCGGCCGTTCGTCCTGGGCTCGCAGGAGGCGGTCAAACTGATGGACGACGGCGGCAGGATCGTCGCGCTGACTTCCTACGGCAGCGTCCGGGCCTTCCCCACCTACGCGGCGCTGGGCTCCTACAAGGCCGCCGTCGAGTCCTTTGTCCGGTTTATGGCCGTGGAGTTCGCCGGTTACGGGATCAACGTCAACGCGGTCAACGGCGGCCTGATCGATTCCGATTCGCTGGAGTACTTCTACACCATGGACGGCATGGCACCGATGGACAGTGTGATCTCCCGGATCCCGAAGGGCCGCCCGGGAACCGTGGATGAGATGGCCGCCGCCGTGGAATTCCTGCTCTCACCCGGCGCCGAGTACATTACCGGGCAGTCGCTGGCCGTGGATGGGGGTCTGTCCGTGATTGCCCCGCCGTTCTTCAGCGAAACCACGGACCCGGTGGCCCTTCCCGACCGGCCGCAGCGGCGGCAGGATTCCTGAGAAAGGATGAGCTGCAATGCAGTACGATCCAGGGCGGTTCAAGGAATACTTCGAGCACCAGATGACCTACGCGGCCGGGTTCCGGCGCAACGTCGCGCGCTACCGGAACTCAGTGGCCCTGATCGATCCGCCCAGCGGCCGGACCTGGACCTACGCGGAGCTGGGGGCCGACGTCGAGCGCTGCGCTGCGCTGCTGGCCGCCCGGGGTGTAGGGCGCGGGGACCGGGTGATGTACCAGCTGTTCAACGGGCCCGAGTTCGCGCTGCTCTACCTGGCCACCCAGCGGCTTGGCGCTATCAGCGTGCCCGTGAACTACCGGCTCGCGCCCGGAGAGACCGCGCACATCCTCCGCGATAGCGAGCCGCGGGTGCTGATTGTCGACGCCGAGTGCGCGGCCGCCGCTGCGCAGGCACTGGAATCCGCAGATGTCCGCCCGGCGCTGCTGGCGGTCGGGGCGGCGGAGGTCCCAGCGGGCTGGGAGGACTTTGCCGAGGGCCTGGCGCAGGCTGCCGGAACCCCGCCGGCGCTGCCGACGGACTTCTCCATCTATGAGGAGACCACCCGCCTGTATACCTCCGGCACCACC
Organism: Arthrobacter gallicola; assembly: GCF_014836775.1. Classification (GTDB taxonomy): domain Bacteria; phylum Actinomycetota; class Actinomycetes; order Actinomycetales; family Micrococcaceae; genus Arthrobacter_B; species Arthrobacter_B gallicola. Next base: position 309,577 of record NZ_JACSQD010000006.1, on the reverse strand, counting down.
GGCATGCCCAAGGGGGTGGCGCTGCCGTCGATCGCCGAGGTGATGAGCGCGCACGACGTGATCATGCACTTCCCGCTGTCTCCCACCGACCGGACGCTGAACATGACGCCGTGGTTCCACCGCGGCGGACTGCACTCGGGCGGGCCCACCCCGGCCTTCTATATCGGGGCAGGCGTGGTGCCGCTGCGCAGCTTTTCCCCGGGAACGGTGCTGGACTGGGTGGGGGAGTACGGGCTGACCTTCCTGATCGGCGCCCCGACCACACTGGAGATGATCGCCGCGGAGCAGGAGAAACAGCCGCGGGATCTGGGCACGCTCAAGGGCATTGTCACTATGGGCGCACCGCTGGACCGGGCCGCAGCGCTGCGGTACCAGGAGCTGCTGACGCCGCGGATCTTCAATGGGTACGGCACCACCGAGGCTTTCTGGAACACGTTCCTGCGCCCGGAGGACCTGCCGGAACGCGCCGGCACCGCGGGGCGGTCCTGCACGGATGACGACGTCGCCGTCGTGAAGGTCTTTCCGGACCGGCGGGGACGGCCGGAGGAACTGGCGGCGCAGGACGGCACGGAGGCCGGAGAGGTCATCATGCGCTCGCCGAAATCCGGGTACAGCTACGTCAACCTCCCGGCGGTGGAGGAGGAGAAGTTCCACGACGGCTGGCTCTATCCCGGGGACATGGCCACCTGGGACGAGGACGGGTTTGTCACCATCCTGGGCCGCAAGGACGACATGATCATTTCCGGCGGCGAGAACATCCACCCGGTGCAGGTGGAAGGGGTCCTCGCCGAGCATCCGGGCGTCCTGGATGCCGTGGTGGTCGGTGTCCCGGATGACCAGTGGGGCCAGCGGGTGGTGGCGTACGTGATCCGCAGCGGGGACGCCGACGCCGGCAGCCTGGACGCGTTCTGCCTGGCGCATCCCGGGTTGGCGGACTTCAAACGCCCGCGCGCCTACCGGTTTGTCGACGAGGTCCCCGTGACGGCCACCGGCAAGAAGATGCACTTCAAGCTGGCGGAGACCGCGGTGCAGGACCTGGCAGCCGGAAACTTCACGGCACCAGGAGCGGTACCGGGGGCGGACGCGGCCGTAACAACGGAACGAACGGCGGCAGCGGAATGAAGGTGGTCTGGTAGTGAGCACCGAACGCGTAGTCATCACCGGGATGGGGGCGCAGACCCCGCTGGGCGGATCCTGGCCGCTGACCTGGGAGGCACTGAAGCAGGGCAAAAGCGGGATCGACCGGATCACGGCGTTCGACGCGTCGGACTTCCCCACCCGGATCGCCGGGGAAGTGAAGGGCTTCGACCCCGCGGCGTGGCTGCCGGTCAAACGGATCAACCGGTCCTCCCGGGCCTCGCAGCTGGCCGTCGCCGCGGCCCGGGAAGCGGTGACCGACGCCGGCCTGGGCCCCTCGCTGGAGGAGACGGACGCCGCCGTCGTCATTAACAGTGCCGTGTCCGGGTATCCGGAGATCCAGGACGCTACGACATTGTTCGAAGCCAGTGGGATCCGGCCGATCAGTCCGAGTTTCGTCGCGTCCTCGCTGACCAACATGCCCGCCTGCGAGGTGGCGATCGACCTGGCCGTGCACGGTCCGGTTAATGCCAGCGCGCTCGCCTGCGCCAGCGGTACGCACGCCCTGCTCGAGGCGCGGCGGCTACTGCTGGCGGGGGACGCCGACGTCGTGATTGCGGGCGGAACCGACGCCGCGATCACCTCGGTGATGTTCGCGGGACTGACGGCGATGCGCGGGCTCTCGCGGAACAATGACGTGCCGCAGGAGGCCAGCCGCCCGTTCGACGCCGACCGCGACGGTTTCGTCTTCGGCGAGGGCGCGGTGGTGTGCACGATGGAGACGCTCGCGCATGCCCGGGCACGCGGGGCGCGGGTGTATGCGGAGGTGCTGGGCGGGGCGATGACGTCGGACGCGTTCCACATTGTGGCGCCGGAACCCAGCGGCACGTACGCTGCCCGGGCGATTTCCCGGACGCTGGAGCAGTCCCGGCTGGATCCGGCGGACGTGGACCTGGTGTGTGCGCACGGAACGTCCACCAAGGCCAACGACCGCACGGAAACCATGGCCCTGCACACGGTCTTTGGCGCGCATGCCCCGGAGCTGGCGGTAACCGCACCGAAGTCGATGACCGGGCACCTGATCGGTGCGGCCGGGACCCTGGCGTCGCTGCTGTGCGCGATGTCGATCGTGGAGGGCGTCATTCCGCCGACCATCAACTACGCCACCCCGGACCCGGAATGCGACCTCGACTATGTGCCCAACACTGCCCGGGAGCAGGACGTGCGGTACGCCGTGACCAATGCGTTTGGCTTTGGCGGGCAGAACTGCGTGGTGGCGTTTGGCCGGGTGTAGCCGGCTAGGCCGTCTTCAAAAGGCGTCCGCCTTCACGGCCGCCTGTCCTTAGAGGGCTCGCGGCCCTCGACAGCGGGTCGCGACATTTAGAAGAGCGCGTCACCGAAAGAGGGCGCGTCACCGAAAGGGGACGCGCCCTCAGCCCGAGGCCGGTGTCAGTTGGCGACGGCCTCGTCCAGCGGTTCCTGGAGTTCGGCGTAGTCCACCGATTTCAGCTGCAGCATCTGGCCGTCCAGGATCAGGGTGGGGGTGCCTTTGACCTGCAGTGCCTTGGCATCTGCCAGGTCCTTCGCCACGCGGGCCTTGATGGCCTCGGAGGAGTAGTCGGCGCGGAACTTCTCCACGTCCAGGCCCAGATCTTCGGCGTACTGGGCAAAGATGTCATCCGGGTCGATCTCCGCGGCCCAGTCCTCCTGATGCTCGAAGATGGTTGCCGCCATGTCCTGCAGCGCGCCCTGCTCCGCGGCGGCTTCCACGGCCTGGGCAGCCGGCTCCGCGTTCAGGTGCTTGGACAGCGGGTAGTTCCGCACGAGGATGCGGACCTCGTCCCCGTAGTCTTCTGCGGCCTGCTGGATCAGTGCGTCCATCTTGGCGCAGTAGGGGCACTCGTAGTCGGTGAAGAGGACCAGGGTGGCCTTGGGATCTGCCGGGTTGGTGATCGCCCGGGCGTCCGCCGGCGCCACGATGTCCAGCTGCTCCGCTGAGAAGGAGGGTGCTGCCGATGCCGTGGCGGTCGTTTCGGGTGCCGATTCCGGTGCCGCGCAGGAGGCGACACCGCCCAAGGCGAGTATTGAAGCGATAACCAGGGAAGGGACAGTCCTGCGCATAGTTCCTTTCTGTGAAGGGAAGGCTGCTTAGCGGATTTATTTACAATTCTTCCACCGGATTCCGGGGGATCGGAAGCCCGTTTCCGTGTGATTTCGGTCAGGCAGGGGTGTGGCCGGGGCTACGGCTGGGTCCCTGCTGCTTCGGCTGCTGGGCGCCCTGCTGCAACCGCCGGCCAGTCTCCTGCCCGGAAGCCTGGCGCTGGGCGGCTTCCAACCGGGCGATGCGCTCGCGGGCGGATCGTTCGGACGGGCCCATGTTTCCGAGTCCGAACCGGATCACCCGCAGCACCAGTTTCACCGGGCCGTGCACCGGCAGCTTGAAGGGGCCGATCCTGGGCTCCTTCAGCCCCAGCAGTTCGCGGTGCCGCGGTTCCAGGGAGGCGACGGCGCCGGCGAACAGGACGCGGTAGCCGATGAGCTGGTTCTTCGGCAGTGGAGGGTGGCGAAGAAAATGCACCACCTCTTCGACGGTGGGGCTGGAACGCAGCTCGGGATCGAACGCTGCCATCTGCTTCCGCAGACCGGCCAGGTCCCGGGGCGGGTTCTCGATCTGCATCAGTTCACCGGCGGCGGCCCACTCGGCCACGTACTGGTCCGGTCCGCCGGGAATGGGCCCGCCGAACTCCATGTGCGAGGTCAGGAACGCGTCGGTGAAGGCCAGATGGACCCAGCGGGCGAGCTCGGGATCGTTCGCCGAGTACGGCCGTACGGTGCCGGCGGCGTCTTCGTATGTGCCCTGAACCCGTTCGTGCAGCCGCAGCACCCAGTTCGAGGCGCTGCGGGCCGCCGTCGTATCCCCGTAGGTGACGGTGAAGATCCAGCGGATGGTGCCCGCCAGCCGGCCGAGCGGGTCTTCTTTGTAATTGGAGTAGTCGCGCACTCCGGCCATCGCTCCCGGGTGCAGGGCCTGCAGCAGCAGGGCGCGGATTCCGGCGATGATCGTGGTCATGGATCCGTGCACGGCCCAGACCGCCGAGTCCGGTCCGTAGTAACCCGGATCGGTGCCGTTGGCGAGCTCGAGTTCCCATTCCGGGATGGTCTCGGAGTTGTTGCTGAACGTGCCGACGAGCTGCCGCCGCCAGGAAGAAAGAAGCTTGCCCATTTGTCCAGTATGGTCCCGGAGGCTGGAGGTGTCAGCACGGGGTTCGCCGGGCGGCGCCAGCCGACGGCGGCACCTAGCGCGGGGAGAGAACAGCTGCGGCGCGCTCCAAGGCGCCAGGGACAATGGAGTAGTACGCCCAGACACCGCGCTTTTCACGGTGCAGGATCCCGGCGTCCACAAGGATCTTCAGGTGATGCGAGACGGTGGGCTGACCCAGGCCAACCGGTTCTGTCAGGTCGCAGACGCAGGCCTCCTTGTTGTCCTGGGCGGCAATCAGGGAGACCAGACGCAGCCGGGTCGGCTCTGCCACAGCTTTGAGTAACTGGGCAAAGCGCTGGGCCTCCTCTGCGCTGATGGCCTCCTGAGTCACTGGTGTGCAGCACACCTCGGCAACAGGAGCGGAAGCTGGCTGGAGGGTCTTCATTCCTCCATTATGCACAGATTGACATCCGTCGATGCCTGACGGAATACTCGGGAGGGACGGATATCGACATTGATCGATACCTAATCGCAGATCACCGGAGGAGTTAAGTGAGCAATCCCGCTACGCCGGCGGAAGCTGGCCAGGTTCCGGCCAGGCTGTCGACCCTGGACCGGTTCCTGCCCGTCTGGATCCTTGCCGCGATGGGCGCGGGCCTGCTGCTGGGCCGGGTGGTGCCGGGCATCGGTCCCGCACTGGATTCGCTGAAGGTAGCCAACGTGTCGCTGCCCATCGCCGTCGGCCTGCTGGTGATGATGTATCCGGTGCTGGCCAAGGTCCGCTACAACGAGACCCGGGCAGTGGTGACGGACCGGAAGCTGATGATCACTTCCCTGGTGCTGAACTGGCTGGCCGCACCGGCGTTTATGTTCGCGCTCGCCTGGATCTTCCTCCCGGGCCTGCCCGAATACCGCACCGGGCTGATCATCGTGGGCCTGGCCCGCTGTATCGCGATGGTGATGATCTGGAACGACCTCGCCTGTGGCGACCGGGAGGCTGCCGCCGTGCTGGTGGCCATCAACTCCGTCTTCCAGGTCCTGGCCTTCGGCGCACTGGGCTGGTTCTACCTGCAGGTCCTGCCGGGGTGGCTGGGACTGCAGACCACGAGCGTGGAGTTCTCCTTCTGGGCCATCACCAGCAGCGTCCTGATCTTCCTGGGCATCCCGCTGCTGGCTGGCTTCCTCACCCGCACCGTCGGGGAGAAAGCCCGGGGCCGCGACTGGTACGAGGGCACGTTCCTGCCCAAACTCGGCCCGTGGGCCCTGTACGGGCTGCTGTTCACGATCGTGCTGCTGTTCGCCCTCCAGGGGGATGAAATCACCTCCAACCCGCTCGACGTCGTGCGGATCGCGCTGCCGCTGCTGCTCTACTTCGTCGTGGTGTTCGGCATCGGCATGCTGCTGGGCAGGCTCCTGAACCTGGGTTACCCCCGCACCACCACGCTGGCGTTTACCGCGGCGGGCAACAACTTTGAACTGGCCATCGCTGTGGCCATCGGTACCTACGGGGTGACCTCCGGGCAGGCGCTGGCCGGCGTCGTTGGTCCGCTGATTGAAGTACCCGTCCTGGTGGCTCTCGTTTACGTTGCCCTCTGGGCGCGGAGGAAATACTGGCCCGCTGCCGAACCCGTCCTTACCTCCTCCACGGGAAAGACGAATCGATGAGTTCAGGCACTGAAAAGCCCTCCGTCCTGTTCGTCTGCGTGCACAACGCCGGCCGGTCCCAGATGGCGGCTGCCTACCTGCGGGCCCTTGGCCAGGGGCGGATTGAGGTCCGCTCCGCGGGCTCCGCACCCGCAGACGCCGTCAACCCCGCCGCCGTGGCAGCCATGGCGGAGGACGGCATCGATATGTCCGCGGAGCTGCCAAAGGTGCTGACCGTCGAAGCAGTCCGGGAGTCCGACGTCGTGATCACCATGGGCTGCGGCGATGCCTGCCCCATCTTCCCCGGCAAACGCTACGAGGACTGGAAGCTTGAGGATCCCGCAGGCCAGGGGCTGGACGCCGTACGGCCCATCCGCGACGAGATCAAGGTCCGCACTCAGGCGCTCATCGCCGATCTGCTTCCGGCCGACTAATACCCAACCAAAGGAAACCTTTTTATGTCTACCGACACCCCCGCTGAGCTTCCCGTCGCCGTGATTGGTGCCGGCCCCGTGGGCCTGGCCGCCGCGGCCGAGCTGCTGGAACGTGGCCTGACGCCGATCATCTTCGAATCCGGGCAGACGCCCGCGGCCGCCGTCGCTTCCTGGGGCCACATCCGGCTGTTCTCGCCGTGGCAGTACGACGTCGACGCCGCCGCCCGCCGCCTGCTCGCGTCCACCGGATGGCAGGAGCCTGACGGCGAGACGCTGCCTACCGGTGCCGAACTCCTGGAGCAGTACCTGCGGCCGCTGGCCGCCGTTCCGGCTATTGCCGCGGCGCTGCACACCTCCACCCGGGTCCTGTCCGTCAGCCGCGAAGGGCTGGACAAGACCCGCACTTCAGGGCGCGAGACGACGCCGTTCCTGGTCCGGGTGCGCAACGACGAGGGCACGGTCACCGATTACCGGGCCCGGGCAGTTATTGATGCTTCGGGTACCTGGTCCACACCGAACCCGCTGGGCCAGGCGGGGCTGCCTGCCGTTGGTGAAGTGGAGGCTTTCGAGGCCGGGCTGATCACCGGGCCGCTGCCTGATGTCACCGGGCGGGACCGGGACCGGTTCGCGGGCAAACACGTGCTGGTGGTGGGTGCCGGGCACTCGGCAGCCAACACCCTGCTGGAACTGGGGGAACTTGCGGCGCAGGCCCGAGGCACCAGGATCAGCTGGGCCATCCGCAATGCTTCCCCGGCCGGGGTCTACGGCGGCGGTGACCTGGACGGCCTGCCTGCCCGCGGAGCACTGGGCAGCCGGCTGCGCACCCTGGTGGAGGAAGGGCGCATCGAACTGCACACCTCCTTCACCATCACCGGTTTCAAACCCTCGGACACCCTGGCCGTCATCGGCAGCACCCCGGCAGGGGAGCAGCAGCTGGACGTGGACCTGCTGGTCCCGGCACCGGTTTCCGCCCGGACCTGGACATGCTGCGCGAAATCCGGCTGGACCTTGACCCGGCAGTGGAGGCACCGCGGGAACTCGGTCCGCTGATCGACCCCGAGTTCCACAGCTGCGGCACCGTGGCACCCCACGGCGCCAAAATGCTGTCCCACCCGGAGAAGGACTTCTACATTGTGGGCATGAAGTCCTATGGGCGGGCCCCCACGTTCCTGATGGCCACCGGCTATGAGCAGGTCCGCTCCATTGCCGCAGCCCTGGCCGGAGACCAGCAGGCCGCCAACGACGTGCAGCTGGTCCTGCCCGAAACGGGCGTCTGCTCCACCGATCTCGGCAGCAGCTGCGACGCGCCTGCTGCCGAAGGCCCAGCGGAGTCCTGCTGCGGGACCTCTGCGGCCCCTGAATCGGAGCCTGCGGCGTCGTCGTGCTGTGGAACGGACACCGCACCGGAATCGCAGTTCCTGGGTATTCCTACCGGACTGGCCCACGGCCGTTCAGCGCAGCGGGGCAGTTAATTCTGCACTGTGGCAGCGGGAACTGACTGTTCCAGCGCCGGGCCAGCGGGCACGGGGTCGCCTGCGGGCAGAAAGAATAGGGCACCCAACAGCGTGATGGTCAGCGACGCAGCGCTGATGAGGATAGGCAGCCAATCCACCGCACGACGGCGCGAGGACCCTCGCGGGAACGTCACCAACCCGGCAACCAGGGCTCCGAAAGCAAGCGGAACAGCCACAAAGGGCAGGATGAAGACCAGAATCAAGCTCAGGAACGCAGCCACCGTGGCGGCCACATTTCCCCACGTCGCAGTACGAGACTCCGGTTCCGCAGCGCTTCCAGAGGCTTCGCGGGCGATCCGCTCCACGGGTCCCAACTCGTGCAGGATTGTTCGGACTGCTTCTGGAGCATGTTGTCCGGCGTCCAGCGCGTCAATGATGTGTTCACGCACCGATGCGACGATTTCCTCCCGGTCCGCCGAATGGGCCAGCGCGTGCTCAAGGTCGGCGAGGTACGCAGCAACGAGCGGTGAATCGGGCAGCGGCTTCTTTATTGCATCGGCGTTCACTCTTCGGCCTCCTTTAAAGCTGAGGTGACTGCTGCGGTGAAGGGTCCCCAGGCATCCTGGAAGGACGCCAGGGCAGCCTCCCCCTGCTGGGTGAGTTTGTAATATCGCCGCGGCGGCCCCGAGGCGGATTCCTGCCAGGTGGTTTCGACCATTCCCTGTTTGCGAAGCCGGGCGAGGAGCGGATAGAGAGTTCCTTCGCTGGCGAATAAGGCCGGAAAACGGGAGAGATCCGTGGCCAGTTGCAGACCATAGGATGGCGCACGAAGCAGCTGCGCCATGACGCAGTATTCAAGTACGCCCTTGCGGAGCTGGACGAGAATGGCTTCCTGCTGGGTATCCACACGCCACACCCTAGCGGTATCTTGCATCAATAGGTAGCCCCTATTGACGGGCGATTTCCGGCTGACGCTGCTGCGCACCAAGAAGCCCTCTGGGCTGGGGGAACCGTTGTGGGGAGTGGGTTACCCGCCCACCGGATCGTGCTCCGCAATCTCGCGGAGGATCATGAGGTTGTTCCGGAGTGCTTCGTTGCCGGCCTCCGTGCTGGCGATCCACGTTCGCATCTGACGACCGTACTGGCGTTTTTCGATCGTGATGAATCCTGCGTCGTCGAGCCGGGTGAGGTTTTGGGAGAGGCTGGAATCTGAGAGATCGACGGCGTCCCGCAGGATGGAGAACTCGCACTCATCCACCGAGCCGAGATAGCACATGATCGAAAAGCGCACGGGGGAGTGGATCAGCGCGTTCAGCTCATGACGGGGGTGTCTCATCGTGGCAGCGTCTGATCGGCAGGATGACGCGCAGCGGGGGAGTAGTTCTTGTTGGCGGAATCAATCACGCAAGCAGTTTACGGACCGTAAAGCACTTGTCTAGAAGTTTTTTCTGCAGAGAGTGTCCGGGTGCGTGCGGGTGCCGGGTGCGAGGTGCCCAGGTGCGGACGTGGACAGTGCCAAGCTACGGAGGGGTTGGCACCGTCGTTGAATGACGGGCATGGGCCGACGGGCCAGGGCGGGCGCCCGCCCGCCGGCGCCCGCCCTGGCCAGCCCCAACCCTTACCGCAGCAGAATGTCCACAGCCCGCGAGCCCCCAGAAGACGACCCCACCGGAACCCGCTCCAGCGTGCCGGACCGGTTGGCGGCGTCGTCGCGCAGGATTTCCGTGACCGACCCCAGGAAGCGGGACAAGTCCACCTTGTCCTCGGGAGCGGCGAGCAGCAGCTGGAAGCCGAACTCGTGCAGCGCGTTGATGGACGCCTCGGCGAAGGACAGCGACGACTTCACGAACGCCTCATCCATCATTACCGTGCCGTAGGTGCTGAAGCCCTGGGACACGATGCCCAGCTGGTACGCCAGCGCCGACGCCATGATGAACGCCGTGAACCGCTGCCCCTCGCCGCCGGACATCAGCGACGCCTGCAGGTTGGTGAACGACTGCCCGTTCGCGAGCTTGTTGGTGCAGGTGATGGTCACGTGCGCGCGGACGTCCAGGACCTCGGCCCGCCAGCGGCGCTCCTGCGGGTCCTTCAGCTTCTCCACCAGGCCCTCGAGCGCGGCGTAGCGGGCGTCCATGTCCGCCTTGTCCTGCCGCACGCCCATCATCGGCAGGGCGTTCTTCAGCTCCATGCGGAACTTGTGCGCGTCGTCCGGGACGGTGGTTTTCACCTCGATCTCCAGGTTGCTGTCCACGTGGTACGGCACGCGGCGCAGCACGGAGTTCAGCGGCAGCAGGCGGGAGGAGATGCTGCGGCGTTCCTCATCGAGCAGCTGCAGCAGGTCGCTGAACCGCTCGTAGGTGCGGTTGTTGAAGTATTCGCGGAACTCCGCCTCGTGCTGCGGCAGGCCCTCGGTGACAATGTCCTCGTACCGGCGCACGTACTCTTCGGCGGAGTCCACGCCGGTGCCGAAGTCCGAGCCCCACTTGTCGCTGTACGTCTCGAACGTGCGCTCCAGCCGGGTGCGGGTTTCCAGCAGCGTCTTGTCCAGCCGCGCGGCGTCGGTGAGCAGGTTCCGCTCCACCTGCCCGGCGGCGTCGTTCAGGTGCACGACGTCGGTGATCTCACCGAAGGGGGCGAACAGCTCATCGAGCTGCGCGCGCAGGTCCTCCGCCAGGGCATCCGGGCCGCGGCCGGCCAGCGTGTCCCGGCGTTCGGTGGCGGCGGTCAGCTCGGCCTCGAGCCGGGCCAGGTCGCCCTTGAGCACACCGATCTTCTCGGTCGCGGCGGTCAGGTCCAGCTCGGCGGTGTCCAGCTCGAAACGGATCTGCTCCAGGTCAGCGTTGGCATCGCGGGCCGAATCCAGGCGCTCGACGGCGGCAGTCACCGCGGCGCGCTGCTCCTCGGCGCTGATTTCCTCGAAGTCCCGGGTGTCCGCGGCGACCTTGCGGACGGCGGCGAGCCGGCGGATCAGGTCGTCCTGCTCCGAGGCGTGCTTGCGGGAGACGACGTCGGCCTCTTCGAAACTGGCGCGCAGGGCGAGCAGTTCCGCGGCGAGGGCGGCGATCTTGTCCTTGTTGTCGAAGCCCAGCACGTGGTCCGAGGCCTTGGTGTGCCGGTCGTCCTTCTCCGTGGTGGAGGAGTTCCGCTTCACGGCACCGCCCAGGCTGACGCCGCGGGACACGTATGCGAGATCGTCCGGGTTTTCGACGCATTCGAAGTCGTAGTGCGCGGTGATCTTCCGGGCCACCCAGTCGCCCATGGCGGAGTCGTAGGTGCTGAGCCTGGTGATCAGGTCACGCGGCCCGGGCTCGGACGGACCGTCCACCGGAATGCTGACGTCGATGCAGCGCAGGAACCCGCGCAGGTTGGTTTCGCTGAGGTAGCGGGTGACGGCGGCCATGTGCTCACCGGGAACCAGCAGGGCGGTGGAGAGCGGGCGGAGCACCCGTTCGGCGGCGGCCCGCCACTGCGTGTGTTCGGCCGGAACGTCGATCAGTTCGCCGGCAAAGGGCATCTCGGCCTCGTCGATGCCGGTGGCTTCACAGATCCGGGCACGCTGTTCCAGGCTTTCCGGGCGGATGTTGCTGCGCCGGCGGCGGAAGGACGCGATCTCGGTTTCCAGCTTCGCGATGGAACCCTTCAGGGCCCACGCCTCGCCGTGCGCGTCGGAGCTGCGCTCGCGGGCGGCGTCGACGTCGGCGTTCAGGGTCTTGATCAGCTCATTGGCGCGGCTGCGGGCGGTGACCAGCCCGGCGGGGGAGAGGTCCGTGTCGATGCCGGCGGCGCGCAGGTCGGCGCGGAACGCGTTCTCTACGGTTTCACGGGAAACCAGCTGCGCCTGTGCTGCGGCGACTTCGCGTTCCAGGGTGGCGATCGCGCCGCCGCCCTCCTGCGTGTAGCGGGCGGTGAGCTCGGCGACCTGCTTCTTGAGCTTGGTGCGCTGCTTCTCGGCGGCCTTCAGCGCCTCGCGGCCGGTGGCGGCGGCGGAGGTGAGTCGGTCGACGTCGCGTTCGTGGCTGGCCAGCGCCAGACGACGGCGGTAGGCGGGCAGGCCGTCGGCGGTGAGGGCTCGGACGCGGTCCAGTTCGGCCTTGGTGGTGAGGAACAGGCGGTGCTGGTCCGGGACGTTGGCCAGGTGGTCGCGCTGCTGGCGGGCACGTTCGAGCTGGCGGCGGATGCTGCGCAGGTGGCTGAAGTCCTCCACGGCCTCGTCGGCGGCGGTGAGGGTTTTGGGGGTGTCCAGGACGTGGTTGCGGAAGAAGTCGTTGACCGTGCCGCCCAGGCCCTTGCCGGTCTGCAGAATGCGCAGCAGGCCGAACGCCTTCTCGTCCTCCACACCCAGGGCGGTGCGGTACCGCTCGGCGAAGAGTTTGTGCGAATCGAAGATCTGCGCGCCCGGCAGCAGGGATTCCAGGGCACCCTTGGTGAACCGGCCGCGCATGCCGGTTTCGAGGGAGGTGATGTCCAGTGGACGGTTGTGCACGGCGTAGAACCGGCCGACGTGGTGTTCGGTGCCGGTCGCGGGCAGGTCCATGAGCACGGACAGGCTGGTGATTTGGCCCAGTCCGTTGTCGAAGGTGAGGCAGACGGCGGACCAGGTGGCGCCGGGGCGCTGGTAGGCGGTGCCGTCGCCGGCTTCCATGCCCTGGGTGCCGAGCCGGCCGCGCATGTAGGAGAAGGCGGTGCGCTTTTCCTCGGCTGCGGTGCCGCCGTTGTTCTGGGCTGCCTCATTCATCTTGGGACGGGCGTCCATGACCTGCAGGATCGCGTCGAAGATGGTGGACTTGCCGACGCCGGAGTCACCGGTGAGCAGCGTGCCGGCGCGGTCCACGTGGATGGTGTGCGCGCCGTCGAACGTTCCCCAGTTCACGATCTGGATCCGGGAGAGCCGGTTCTGGCCGGGGTTGATCAGGTCCCCCATGGGAAGGGTGGTTTCGATGCTCATGCCGGCTCCTCGCCGTCGTGCTCTGTTTCAGTGACTGCGTCTTCGGCGGGCTCAGCGTTTTCAGCAGTGTCCTGTTCCGCCGGGGCCTCGGTCAGCGAGTTCATGTAGGTGATGATGTCGCCGATGTGCTCGTACGGCAGGGCCAGCGGCAGGGCGTTGGAGATGACCCAGACGTCGTCCAGCTCGGTGGGCAGCAGCAGCCGGCGTTCGGTGACGAGCTTGCGGATGGCGGCGTCGGCCAGGTCTTCCACGCCCTTGGCGTCGTGTGCCTGCGGGTCCACGTACTGCTCGAGGACGTCGAGAATGTCCTGCCGGGCGATGGTGGCTTCGTTGCCGGTGCCCGAGTGGCGGTCCAGGACCAGGCGCATGCGCAGCAGCAGCAGGGTTTCCTCGCGGGTCATTTCGCGCTGGCGCTGCAGGGCGGTGGTGTGCGGTTCGGCCATCTCGACCGGGCGCAGCAGTGCGACCTTGTGGTCCTCGTCCACGACCAGTTCCAGGAACAGTTCGCTGAGCCGGACGCGCAGCTGCTCCTGGTTATCCACGACGGTGTTGTAGACGTTGTCGGAGGAGTTGGCGTCCAGGTAGGGGCCGCGCAGCAGCCGGATGAGGGCCTGGCGCAGCTTCAGGGGCAGGGTACCGGTGTCCCCGGGGAACAGTTCCGGGCCGTCGATGAGGACGTCGCGGGCGGGCTGGGGGTAGTCGTCAAACTGAGCGTCCTCGTCGAGCTCGTCGTACGCTTCGGTTTCGGCGGTGGGGTTTTCGGTCATGGCTGGGGGCTTTCGGCGACGGTGAGGACGGGCAGCACTGCGGTGCGGGTACTGCCGTCGATCTGGAGGAACGGGATGGATTCGCTGGCTGCCGCCGTCGTTCCGTTGCTGCCCTCGGTGGGAACGGCGGAAGCGAGGAGCGCGCGGATGCTGTTGAGGTGGCGGTGTTCGGCGGGCAGCTCGGCGAAGATTTCCGCGACGGTGGCGCGGCCGCGGCGGCTGCCGGCCCGGGTGATCGCGTCGCGCAGCACGCGGCGGTCGGCCTTGGGTGTGCGTGCGGCGCGGTGGATATCCGCTTCGGTGAACGACGGCGGTTCGGGCAGCTTCCGCGGTGCGGCGTGCTCGGCGGGATCGTACGTGCGGACCATGCTGAGCGATTCGAACGCGGACGCGTAGAGCCGCGGCGCGGGGACGACGGCGGCGCGGCGGCGACCGCGCGGTGCCTTGTGGATGGCGGTTTCGGCGGCGCGGATGAGTTTGCGCAGCTGGACCGATTCCCGGTACTCGTCGCTCTGGACGTAGGTGTGCAGGGATTCGGAGAGCCGGCCGTAGATCCGCTGGATTTCGGCGGCCTGTTCGCGCATGTCGCTGATCATCCGGTACAGGGCCTGCCGGTCGCCGGGGGTCATGGCGTCGGCAAAGTCGCGTTCCAGGACCTGCGCGATGGCGTGCCGGAAGCGTCCCTGCTGGTCGGCGTCGTTCAGGAAGGCGGTGAAGCCTTCGTAGGTGCGGCCTTCGCTGGTGCTGCGCAGGCGTTTGTCCGCTTCCAGGATTTCGCCCATGGTCAGGCCCTTCGAGGCCTGCGATTCGACCATTTCCTGGCGCAGGGTGTGCAGCATCTTTTCGAGGCCGTCGCGCATGCGCTTGAAGTCAGCGGGCAGGGCGGCGGCGAGGTCAAGGATGTCGCGGGCGGCTTCGATGGCGGTGTCGTTGTCCAGGGGCGGGGGTGCGTCTCCGGCGCGGAGGGACCGGATGAGGTCTTCGCGGCGGGCGATCTCTTCTTCGAGGACGGCGATGCGTGCTTCCGGGTCCGGATTGGATTCGTGCGCCAGGGTTTCCACGCTGGAGAGCAGGGTGTTCAGGCGGGAGGAGTTCAGGCTGGTGGTGTCCCCGGTGAAGCCGTCCAGGTAGGAGAGGAACCGGACGGCGGGTTCGGTGAGTTCGTAGACGAAACGGCCGTCGGCGCGGGGGCGGGCCAGGAAGCGGCGGGCCACCCAGTCATCGGCGTAGTTCTTGCCGGTCCAGTCTTCGCGCAGGCTCTGCCCGTTGAGCCGAAGCTGCTGCAGGAAGGAGTCGGTGAGGCCGTGGAATTCGTCCAGGGGGATGCGCGGGCGGGCGCGGGTGAAGGCCTCGCGGAACAGGGCCAGGACCCAGGGGTTCGCGTTGGTGAGTTTCCAGCCGGGCGAGGCCTGTAGCCGCTGCAGCTCCGCCCAGCGGGCTACGGCGTTTTCTGTGAAGGACATGCTGCGCTTTCCGCCCGGAACGAAGGGGTAAAACGGGCCTGTCTGATTTTAGCTGAGGCGGAGGTAGGGAAGGCGCGCGCGGTTGATCCAGGTGCATCCAAGAAGGGGGGAGGGTGTCCTTGGGCGGATTGCCTTCTGGGGCATCCTGCTTCGGTTTGGTTCCAGCTCCCCAGACACTCTGCTGGACTGTTCAATGCGCCGTTTGAGTGAGTTGAATACGCTTAATCATCGCTTCTCACAATGTCTGGTCGTGCAGAGCCGAGCGAACGATGCAAAGACAGTTAAGGTGAGAGCATGAGTGTATCGAAAGAAGGGCGGACTGACCGTTTTCGCGTGGAAGCTGACATGCTTGCTCCGATTGCTGCGGCGTCTACCCTTCTGGCCGAGACGCCTCTGGTCCTTTTCGAAATCCCCTGCGCCGCAGGTGTGCCGGATATCGTGCTTCTCGAATTAGACGAGACGGCTATGGCGGAGCGGAGCGGAACTGAAGTTCTGTCTGAGCCAACCGACGTACGAGTGTTGCTGGCCATGGCTTCTGCCCCGTCCACACAACGGTGGACCGCGGAGAGTCTAGCGAGCAGCGTCGGAGTAAGCGCCTCTCATCTGAAGAGGACGATCTTGCCCCGGCTCGTAGACTCCAAGCACCTCAACGTCGATGGAAACTGCTGGGGACCAGCCTACAGATACCGGTCCTTGGCCCACCGTGTCGTCACCATCGAGGCTAAGCTGCGTGATTGGAGACGAGCCGTTGCGCAGGCGTCGCGTCACACATCTGTCTCAGACGCATCCTGGGTTGCACTCGATTCTCACGCCGCGGTAACTGCAGCCCGCTATCCAGAATGGTTCCGCACGTATGGTGTGGGCTTGTTGACAGTTTCAGTGTCGGGTTCGGTCGACCGCGTACTTTCCCCCGAGGTTTCGCGTCCACGCGCAGCGGACAGAGAGTTGTTGGTGGAACGAGGGGTCGCTCTACACCTCCGAGGTGAGGTTTCCGGACCGTTGCAGAAGGTATTCGGGAACAGGCTTGTAGCATCTACAGGAGCTGATCCCAGACTGGTAGGTGCTGGGGCGAGCTGATGCCAGCAAGAGGCTGGGAGCCTGCGGCCGCTGTGGCAGCTCTGACAGTTCTGCGCACTGCGGACGACAAGGACCGGCCGGTTAGCGTTCCCAGACCTGCAAGTTTCCCCATGGAATACAGGTGGTGAAGCCGCGCGAGCTCGTGATTCCATACTGCTGTGTTCGACGCCAAGAGCGCGGGACAGTAGGGGCAGTCGCACGCAACATAATCATCGTGTCTGCTCATAGCGTCGTGCACAGTTTTTTCCACCGAGTGCAGAAGGGTCGGCTCGAAATAACGCGCCACCGGTTCCTGACCGCCACCACCGCCTTGGCTGTGTTCCTTGAACGCTTGACCTGCTCCAAAAGGGCCAGCGCCGAAGCCGGATGAACCGAAGGCTAGTTGCAGCCATCCCGTGAGACCGGTTTGTGGGAGTAAAAGAACTCGATCCTCGTCCTCGGCCAGCTGAGAGAGACGTTTATACCCAAGCAGAAGGTCCCTGCTTAGGGGCTGATGCAACGCCCTTAACCCGGAAGGCCACTGCACACGGACGTACCACACAGCGAACTGTTCCTGGTCTAACAATTGGTCAAACAAGGCCTCACGCAGTGCAGGGCGGCTGAGCCATTGCTCTGACATGGTTAGGTTCAGTGCCATCCGTTCGTTCGCGGCAAGGTTTGAGAGTGCCTCGTCGGCTTCTGCAAAGACTGTATCCAGCGTTCGTTGAACATCTGACGAATCCAGGGCCCGGCCGGGAGAGAGGAGGAGATTGGCCCCTGCATCTCTTTGAGCTTGTAGAACCTCATTAACATCGAACGGAGCCTGCCCCAGGTAAGGCATATAGCGCAGTGATCTATCACTTATTGGCTTTACTCGAAGAAGGTCGCTGTCTAAGAGGTAGCCATGAGGATCTGCGATTCTCACGGAAGCTGCCTTACAACTATCCAACCACTCTTTATGTGACTGCGCTGTCGCACTGGGCAGAGCAACAGCCGCTCCGAGACCCACGGCTCCGTTTGTAGCCACAAACAGATTGCCCAACAGGCCAGGGATAGTGGTTCCGCGTTGGTGAGGGCGGTGGACGATCATCAATGGCGTGCCGGGTTCGAGAGCTTCGTCACGTGTTCTGAGGGTGTAGGGGACATCAGATAGACCCGACACTTCGTCCGGGCTAGCTATGACTGTTGTTCCCGCTCCCGGGCCCTGCACAATGAGGGAACCTTCGCCGCCTGGCATCGGGGCAGACACCGCGGGGCCATGTGTGGAGGAAAGCTGGCGCACTGCCTCAGCTTCCTGTTCTGCGTCCCGGGAAGCCGCCGTCATCTCAGCCCAATCAAATAGGTCGCCGTTCTCTTCGTCGTCCCATTGGCTGGTCATGCTTCGATCCCCATCCGTCGCAGATTACTTGTGGCGCTGCCGCGCTCAAACTGTGCCTCGCTGACCAAGAGGTCAAGGACGTTTTGAATGTTCTCGGGAAGTTCACCAGGTAAGGGGAGCGGACCTGCCTTTACACGTTCCACCGCCTCGTCGTACGTGTAGTCCAAGGTGGGGTCGTAGAAGGGGTGAACACCTGCATAGGCATGCCGTACAGTCACGCCGACTGAGAATAGGTCGGAGGCTTTTCGGGCCCGTTTCCCCTTGAGCTGTTCGGGCGACATATAGGGCGGCGTGCCCACAGCGCCGGGATAGAGAGTCAACGTCGTTTCCGTTGCTGATTTAGCGAGACCGAGATCAAGAAGTACAGGTGCTTCCCAATTGCCATTCCGAAGGGCAATATTGGCGGGTTTTATGTCTCTATGAATAGTCCCATCGGCGGCGTGGAGATCGCGCACGGCGGTCAACATGCCGGCGAGGAGCGCTTCAGTCTCTGCAGGCGTCGGCCGTTGGGCTCTTTCAATTCTGTCCTGGATGTCCCCACCCTCGACGTACTCGAAGTAAAGGGCTGGACGGACACTTCCCTCAAGGACGATTTTGTCGGCTTTGTGCAGTCGAACGACATATTGACTGTTTACACGAGACAAGCCATTTACCTCGCGTGCTACACGTTCGGGCGGATATCCATCGACGCATATGACTTTTATAGCCTGATCGCCCACACGCCATGTGTCCCCGAACGTTCCCCCACCCAAGAAGAGAGCGTCAGTCACTCCCAAAGCAGCAGCGACGGCCGCTGGATCATGTCGTGGGGCGCTTAGCATGCCGTCATGAGTTCAGTGACGCCTAACAATTGATTCCCCCATGGTCCCTGAATGTTTCGGTGTAGCCTATATCACTCATCGGGATTGGGGCAACGGGAGCTGGGAAGGCTATGCTCCGCGGATAAAGCTGATGTGTCAGCGCCGAGGGGCTTCTTCGGGGCACGTGGGTAACCTAATCGTTTGTGAGATGTCGGCGCGGCGTCACCCATTGACGTCTCCCGTGCACTAGGAGGCATAACACGGGTCAGGGAAAACTGCAACCCTTCGGACATTATTGCTTCCTCATACTCCCATTCTTCGGAATGGCTTTGGTGTCTGTTACGTGCTGGAACCTGAGTAGGCTTCTCCCATGGGGAAACATAGTGAAAACGCCACGGTAGTCCACGCTGAAGGGGCCAATCCGCGGAATGCAGTTCTATTTGACGTGATCGTTTGTGGCGTAGCCGTCGGTGCAGCTGTCGGATCCTGTGCTCTTATATGGTCCCAAGGTGGTGGAAACCTAGAACAGGCCTTATTAAATGCCATTGGATGCGTTGGTGTCGTCATCTCGCTTGTCGGCGTTCTGTTGGCGTATCTAATCTTTCGACGGCAGAACAGGGCTGCGAGGAGCGCAGATCTTCACCAGCGGGAGGTGTTGGGGGAACTTAGACAAGCGCTCTGGAGCGTGGATGAGAAAGTTTCGAATCTTTCCATTCGACAGGCGAGTGACAGTGTGTCGGACGAAGACGCCAATGAGGGGAGCGAAGAACCTGTCGATCTCTGGGCGGCATTTACACCGGAGGAAGATCAAAGCGAGGTCTACCTTACGAGCCCTTCAGGTAAAAGGCGACGTGTTTTCCTCCCTTCTGCTATACCGTTAGCCGTGGTTGGTGCATTGGTTCGGAAATGGACTGAAGATGGTTTGACGGGTCGCTGGACTCTCGGTGAGCTCAGGGGAGCTTTTCGCGCCGAAGGTAAGGGTAACCATCCTTGGTATCTGGTCTTTGTCCCGCCAAATGATGACAACCCGATTGTTTGGAAGGTCACACGTGGCCCTGGCGGAACCGATCACGCAGTACAGGTGCGGGATAACAAAGACTTTCGGTAGCGCGCCCTTGATGCTGTGTCGTTGGCCGTAACCCCCAAATCGATAATGATTCTGGCGGCATGCGAGGGGCTTCGATGTCGGCGTTCATGCTAAAGGAGTCCTCTGCATCCTCGGGCTCGATAGCGATAGCGGTGGAGATAGGGGAAGTGGGGGTTGGGCGCCGTCGTTATCTGCCCGGTGAGCGTGAGTTCGTCAGCGAGGAGGTTCAGCGGCGGCATCAGGCCTCAGGCATGGCGCAGGTTGCCGGCAGCGTCGACCGGCTGCCCCCGATCACGCGGTCGGCCGATCCGGGCGATTCTCGCCGGCTTCCGCACCCGCAGCACCTCGGCGGCATCTGCATCGTCATCGTCGACAAGTCCGTCGCCGTCCCCATTGACTTCCTCGATGTCGTAGGCCTCGACCGCCGCTCTGAACGTAGCTCCAGTGGACGTCCGCGCAGTGCATCTCCGCACACATGGCTAGCCTGGAACATCGCAAATAACTTGATATTCTCAGCGTTTGAACTGTTCCGGACACGCGGGTGGCGTCGGCGTCGCGTCTCGGGAGCGTGGCAGAGCACAACTTTCGGCGTGAACACCATTGACGACCGGCGGCCGTCCCTTCCTGTCCATCAGGGCAACAAACGACCACCCCACGAGCCCCACCGCCGCCCAGAAAACACCTACGCTCGAGGCCATCAACCAGGGAGCAGGAATCTGCGAGTCGAGATTGGGCGGTCCCATGAGGAACCCAATGGATTGGGCGACAGCAGAAAGACCACAACACCGGAGACCAGCAGGCCCATACCCCAGCGCCGTCCCCGCCGACGTGAAATCCCCCAGGTTGCGGACCAGGAAGGCAAGGAAAAGAGGCACCCACACCCAGTGGTGCGACCAGGACACGGGCGAGATAAGCAGCATCAGCAGCGCCGTCGCCGCGACCGCGGGCAGCTCCTCGCCGCGCCCGGAGGCCCGCCGAATAAGGACTGCCGTCACCCCAACCACCGCAACAGACAGCACGAGCCAGGGCAGACCCACGGCAAAGTCCGATCCAGCAAAATGCAGGATCGCGCCCTTGAAGCTCAGGTTGTCCACGTACCCGGCGCCGCCAATCCGTGAGGTGTCCGGCAGCAGCTCCAGCCAGTAGGTCCGCGACTCGGCCGGAAGGATCAGGAAACCAAGTCCGACGCTGGCAACGAAACCGGCCGCCATGTTCCGCACCCGCGCCAGTCCCTGCGGACCACAGGCCAAAGACCAGCGGCGTGAGTTTGATACCCGCAGCGATCCCGGTCAGGAAGCCGGTGGGCCAGGCGTTCCGTTTGATCAGAAAGTCGGACATGATCAGGCCGAACAGCAGGATGTTGATCTGCCCGAAGCTCATCGTCTCCCGCCACGGTCCAAGCAGCATCACAAAGCCGACGCCGGCGGCAGCCAGTGCGCGCAGCCCCGGATGCCTCAGCATGGCCGCAACCGAGGGCTGCCGGAACATATACGCCACGGCCGCCAGCGAAGTCGCCGCGGCGATCAGCAGCGACAAAGCAGTGAAGAAATAGAGCCCCCACGTCACCCCCGACGGGGCAAGCACGGCGAAAACCAGTGCGGCAAACGGGGGATAGGTGAAGAGCAGGCTGCTGCCTTCACGGTAAACGAGTTCCTTGGTGTACAGCTCCCCGCGGGCGTCCAGGACACTTTGTCCGCCGCTGAGATAGACGCTGAAATCCAGTCCGTGAAGAGGGGAAACCCGGAACGCCAGGGCGGTCATGGCCACCCCGGCAACAACCGCGCTGAGTGTCAGTGCCAGTGTGCGGAGTCTGAGCGGGCAGGAATTGTCGATGGTGCCGGGTACGTCGCTGAGTGTTGCTTCTTTCGCAGGTAAGCCAATGTGCGGCATACAGGTGGAATGGTCAGGCCGGGTTCAGCCGCGGGTCCCAGCTAACCTTCCCCCGTGGCCCCGGATAGGACCGGGCACTCCGGACCGGCGTCGGGCGGGCATTGTGGGGCTGGCGGGATCGTTAGGAGCGGCGTCCGCACCCGCAGAAACCCGCAGACCGCCGTCGGGCCGTGCCGTGACGGTGAGGGTTCCGTCGTGGGCCTGGACGATGCTCCGAACGATGGCCAGTCCCAAACCGGCGCCCGCCTGGTCCGAGCGCACCCGGTCCGTGCCGCGCTGGAACGGTTCGGTAAGGTGAGTGCACAGGACAGGGCGCGCTAACCACCCACCCGGGCGGGCAAAACCGTGGAAAGCATGACGGACATCAAGATCACCGAACGCCCCGAGCAGGCGACGGCTGCCATTCGCGGGCAGGTGCCGATGGCCGGACTGGCAGACTTTTTCGCGCACGCGTTCTCCGACATCATGGCGGCTCTGCAGAAACAGGGTGTGCAGCCTGTGGGCCCGCCGTTCGGCAAGTACTACGGGCAGCCCGGAGCCCTGGTCAACGTCGAAGCAGGGTTCCCGGTTCCCGGCATCATCGATCCTGCCGGGAACGTTGTGCCGGGGCATCTTCCGGCAGGAAGGGTTGTCGAGGCGACGCACGTTGGTTCGTTTGACACTTTGGCAAACACCTACGCGGATGTTGAGAGCTTCTTCACTGATCACAAGCTCAAACCGCGCGAAGTGATGTGGGAGAACTACCTTGCAGATCCCGAGACCGAGCAGAGCCCGGAGAACGCGCGCACCCAGATCTGCTGGCCGGTCGACTGAATCCGGAACCTTTCCACCGGGTGCCGGCTAGGAGCCGTTGCCCCGGCGCTGCGGGCGAAGGAGCATAACACCCGTTCCCAGCGCAGCAGTGAGCAATCCGAGCCCTGCGGCGAGCCAGAGCTGCCCTGGTCCGGGCGATCCGAAAAGCGCCGGAATGCTCAGGACGAGGGCTGCTGCCGCCAGCGACATCGCGAGCAGCAAACCAATGAAGATCCGGTTCGGTTTGTTTTGCATCAATGATCCTTTTGTTGTGGCCGAATTGTGCGGGCCTAGTTCACAAGGGAAAGTCAGTGCCTGACGGCGGCAGCGGAGCCAGGCTTTTCGCGCTGCAGCCCGTGCCATGCGAGCAGCACTACCGCAAGGATGGGAAGGGCTGCACGAAAGGCGGACTTCATTGTTTCCTCCTGGCCGGTGGTAGCTGTCCGGCCACCCTAGACGGCGACGGAACAGACCTCAAACGGTGCTTCCTTCGGCCCATCCGTTTCGGGATGTGTCATTTAGAGGCGCGGCTCGTCAGCCTTGTACCGGTACTCGTGCCGGAGGCGCTTCACGAAAACCTCTCCGACGCAGATGGAAAGCCCCGGGCCCGCCTGCTAGCTGCAATACTCCACAGATGACCGTTTCCTTCGAATGCGCCACCCGGACCACCATGCCCAGTGCCGAGTTGTTCGACCGTGCGCGGAACATCGACGCCCACAAAGACTCGATGGCCCGGTCCCGCGAAGAGGCGGTCGCGGGTGTGACTACGGGCCTCATTTCCCTGGGCGAGGACGTCACCTGGCGGGCTTGGCACTTCGGTGTCCCGCTCAGGATGACGAGTCGCATCACCGGCATGGAAGCCCCCGACTACTTCGTCGATGAGCAGGTCAAAGGACCGTTCAAGCGGTTCCGGCATGAGCACGAATTCAAAGAGGATTCGGCCGGCACGGTCATGATCGACCGCATCGAGTTTGAAGCTCCCTTCGGCCCGCTTGGCCGACTGGTGGAGAAACTGGTGCTGGGCCGTTACATGCAGAACCTCATCGATTCCCGCAACAGATTCCTTGTCATGGAACCGAATCAAGACCAAACTCCAGCGCCATAGGAAATCCCCAGGTGGGCCACAGCCATCCGGTAGCATTCCCTTTCTAATCGACAAAAATGGGGGACATCATGCCGCACTATGTAGTTCTGCAAGTAATTCTGAAAGAGAAATTCATGGGGTCCGGATCAGGAAATCTGACGTCCCTGGAACAGGCCATCAACGAGCAGGCTGCGAAGGGGTACCGGCTCCACACGGTGACCACCGCGAGCAGCGGCAGCAAGGGTTTTGGCGGTGGAGACCGGATCCAGGCGACGATGGTTTTCGAAAGTCTCGGCTAACTGCGGTGGAAGATGGCATGAGCCAGGGGAAGACTTCGGTTCCTCCCGCAACAGACCCCCAAAGGACACGTTTCAGTGGGGCGGCCATAACGGGGATGCTCCTCGTGACGATCGTCTGGGTGATCATCACCGGTCCGCTCATCAGCATGCTGGGCCGGGGAGGCTCCGGCGACCCCACCTTGGACTTCATTGTCTTGTCCGGCCTGATTGTCCTGCTCGGAGGGGTAGCGGGATTCATCGTGGCACTCATCAGCGGAAACAAGAGACGCGCCGCCCGCCTGTACATCATTCCGTCCCTGATCTGGCAGGGAACGGTCCTGGCCGCTGTTGTTTGGCTGGTGGTCGCTCTGGCCAATTACGATCCCTACGGAGGATAAGGAGACCCTAGCTAAAACAGTGGCCAGGGAACGGCAGGCATCCCGCCGCTCGGGCCGGGGAACACCGCCGTCGTGCGCAGCCGCACACAGCGCGCGGCAAGCGCCTCGATTTCCTCGGCGGTCAGCAGCTCAGCCAGCTTCTCGCCAAGCTCACCCTCCAAAGCAGTGAGAACCCGGTCAATTCCTTCAAGTTCCTCGTCGGTCAGCTTCTCGCCGATCCATCCCCAGAGCACGGTCCGCAGCTTGTGCTCGGCGTGGAGGGTGACCCCGTGGTCCACGCCGTACCGGTGCCCGCCGGGCATAGCCAGGACGTGATTGCCTTTGCGGTCGGCATTGTTGACGACGACGTCGAACACCGCCATCCGCCGCAGCACCGCAGTGTCTTCATGAATCAGGGCGACGATCTGCCCGGCCTGGTCCTCGCCCTCGAGCACGAGCTTGAACCCGGACTCCGGCACCTCACCAAGAGGTACCAGGTCCACCGCGTCCTGCTCCGGATCGGCGTCCTGCCAAAGCTGGACCATGCCTTCGCCCAAGGGCCCGTCGCGCAGCCAGGTGCGCGGCACGATGTTCCAGCCCAAAGCCTCAGACACCAGGTAGGCGGCGACTTCACGGTGGGCCAGGCAACCGTCGGGGAAATCCCACAGCGGCTTCTCGCCCGCAATGGGTTTATAGACAACTTCCGCGTCGCCGATGCTGCCTAGGAACGTGGCGTTCGACGCCGTCGTAATCCGCCCGGTGAGTGTCAGCTCATCGGTGAGCAGGTCAGGCTCCGGCATTAGTTTTCGGGGAGGGCGCAGGTGTGGCCGTCGTCGTCGATCGGCTGTCCGCAGATCACGCAGATCGGACGCCCGGCGCCCACCACTTCCCGCGTGCGCTTCGCGAAGGCCCGGGCAGTGCCCACCGGCATCCGCACCCGCAGCACCTCGGCGGCGTCAGCATCGTCGTCGTCGCCTTCCTCGAGGAGCCCGTCGTCGTCCTCATCAACTTCCTCGAGGGGGTAGGCCTCGATGACGACCTGCGCCGTCGTCGGATCCCAGCCCAGGCTCATCACGCCGGCGCGGAACTGTTCCTCCACAGTGTCCAGATCGTCGTTGTCGACCAGCTCCAGGGGAGTGTTCGCGGGCACGTGGAAGGGGTTGCCGTCGATGGTCATCAGCTGGTCGAGGATCTCATCGATCTTCTCGGCGAGCTGGTCCGCCTGCAGCTTCTCCATGGCGATGCTGATGAGCTGCTTGCCTGCCCGCGCCTGCAGGTAGAACGTGCGCTGACCGGGGACGCCGACGGTGCCGACTACTACGCGGTCCGGCCAGTCGAAATCGTGAACGGTTGTAGGCATAGGACTACTTTAGGCTCCTTGGACGCGCGGTGCTGCGTGGCCTGCGCCACCACCGACCGGCGCATCCTGCGCTCCGTGGACAGCAGCCAGCCAGGAGAGGTCTCCGGCGTCGGTATTGGTGGCGTGCACGGTGGGCCGCCCCGGGCCGTAGCGCACGATCGACACGGACGCCGGCCCGACGTCGATCCGCTGGAACAGATCCAGGTGCATACCGAGCGCGTCGGCCAGGACCGACTTGATGATGTCCCCGTGGCTCACCGCCACCCAGACGGCGCCCGGACCGTGCTCGGCCTCGAACGCGGCGTCGTGCCGCCGGATCGCCGCCACCGACCGGGCCTGCATCGCAGCCATGGACTCACCGCCGGGGAAAACGACGGCGGAGGGCTGGGTCTGCACGACCTTCCACAGATCCTCTTTCGCCAGGTCAGCCAGGGTCTGCCCCTGCCACTGGCCATAGTCGCATTCGGTGAGGTCGCCGTCGACCGGCGCATGCGGGCTGCCCGCCTGCTGGTCGAGGATGAACTGCGCGGTCTGCCGGCAGCGCTCGAGCGGACTCGACACCACTCCGACCAGGGGCACGACGGCGAGCCGTTGCCCGGTTGCGTCCGCCTGGTTCCGGCCGACGTCGTCGAGGCTGACCCCGGGGGTCCGCCCGGCCAGCAGGCCCGAGGCATTCGCTGTGGTGCGGCCGTGCCGCACGAGGATTACTGTTGCCATGCCCCCAGCGTAGTTCCCTGCCGCCCTAAGGCGGCGGCAAGGCGGGGACAGCTGACACCGTGGGGTGAGGGGCCGGCGTCGTCACCACTGAAAGGATCTCCGATCTCGAATCCGACATCAACGATGGCGAAGACCGTCGGCGCGGTCGTGACGAGGAATCCCGCTAGAGGGGGCCGTGGGTGTGTGCCGTAGTGCGTAGCCCCGTTAGGTTCGTTCATTGTGTGGTGTGACACGGCGCACTTAAACTGTTGTCGGGCGGCCCGGTCCAGCCTGAACACCGTAAGGGGCGATCCAAATGGCCGACTTTTTTACGGCTGAACCCGGCGAAACCGCGGCTCCCCTGCCGCCGGGGCCCATCCTGTGCACCGGGACCGCGGGAATGCGGCGCATTCACCGATTTTTCCTCTGGGCGTACGACGAGGCGCCCGGCCTGGTGCAGTCCACCGCGGCTGGAGATACCGTCCGCGCTGCGTACGTGGGGGAGGTGCTCGGAAACTTCGACGGTACCCTTCACATCCACCATGAGGGCGAAGACCTGCTGATGTATCCGCAGCTGGCCGACCGGGCGCCGGCGTGCGCGCTGCATGTAGCCCAGATGCTGGAGCAGCACCGGAAGGTGACGGACCGGCTTGAGGGGATCGACCCGGTCCGGCGGCGCTGGATGCAGACGGCAGGCAAAGCGGTCAGTGAGGAACTCGCTGAACGCTACGAGGACCTGTCCACTCTGCTGAAAGTGCATCTGCGGCGCGAAGTCACTGAGGTAATGCCTGCTGTGGACAGGGTCCTGAACGAAAAGGAAATGAACGCGGTCGGCCAGCACGGGATCGACCAGCTCGACAAGAAATTCCTGGTGAGCTACCTCGGTATGGTGTTGGCCACGAATCCTCCGGAAGACCGGAAAGAACTCTTCAAGGAAATCCCTGCGCCGGTTCGTCTCGCCTACCGCGTCGTCGGGCGTCGAATGTATCGGCGGCAATATTCGACACTTTTTCCCGGGCGCGACATTCCCGAGACGCTTTAGTCAGGTTGTCGGAAACCCCTCTGCGCCGTCGTCCGCCCGTGGACTCCCCGCCACCGATCAGTCCGCACTCACCCGGTCCTCGCGCTTGCGCCGGGCCCGGGCGGCAAGGAACAACAGGGATCCGACCGCTACATAGGCGGCGGAGCCGAGCCAGATGGGCCCGGTTTGCTGTGCCAGGAGCACGATGCTCGCAATGATCGCGAGGACCGGCACGAACCGGGGCGCGGAGAAGTGGTCGTGGTCGACTTTGTCCTTCTTGAGGACGAGCACGCTGACGTTGGCGGACAGGAAGACCAGGAGCAGGAGCAGCACGGTGGTTTCGGCCAGCGAGGCGACATTCCCGGTCAGGGTGAGGATGATCGTCAAGGCGGCAATGACCACGATGGAAACCCAGGGCGTGCGGCGGCCCGGCAGGACGCGGCTGAAGGCCCGGGGAAGCAGTTCCGCTTCTGCCAGTCCGTAGCCGACACGGCTGGCCATCACCATAAACAGCAGCGCACCGTTGGCGATGGCGATCAGCGCGATGAGACTGAACAGCCAGGGTGGGACGCCGACACCGCTCGCGGCAACGACGTCGAGCAGGGGTCCGGTCGAATCGGCCAGCTCAGCCGGGGGCAGGACGATGACCGCGCTGAGCGCGATGAGGAGATAAACCAGCCCTGCGGTACCAATGGCGCCGAACAGGGCGCGGGGGTAGGACTTGGAGGGTTTCCGTACTTCCTCGGCCATGTTGGCCGCTGCCTCGAAGCCGAGGAACGAGAAGAAGGCGACGATGGAGGCGGCGAAGGCCCCTTCTAGGGGTGGTATGTCCGGCGCGAACTCGAGGAGCCGGGAGGGCTCCCCGTTGCCGGAAGTGAGCACGATGGCGCCGACGAAGATGACGATGGCGAGACCGGTGACCTCAATGATGGACGCGACGAGGTTGGCGGTGAGGGACTCCCGGACACCGCGCAGGTTGATGAGTGTCAGCGCGATGATGAACGCGACCGCTGCGGGAGCGGAGGGCACATCGATGAGTGCGTTCAGGTAATCGCCCGCAAAGGCGTTCGCGAGGGCGGCGGCCGTGGTGATGCCCGAGGCCATCATCAGGAATCCAACGAGGAAGGACAGGTAGGGGATGCCGAAGGCCCGGTCCACGTAACGCGCTGCACCTCCGGCATGCGGATACTTGGTGATCAGCTCCGCGTAGGTCGCGGCGGTGAGCATCGCGGCGACCAGTGCGATCAGCAGGGGCAGCCAGATGGCGCCGCCGACATCGGCGGCCATGGTGCCCACCAGGGTGTAGATGCCGGCGCCGAGGGTGTCGCCCACGATAAATGCGAACAGCAGCGGCGTACCAATTGCCCGCTTCAACCCCGTTTGGGGTTTCGATGCCGTGCCGGGATCCTTTGTCATTGGCCTATTGGAATTCGTTTCCCATTCCAGCGCAAGAGAGCGTCCCAGCTTCCGGAGCCTGAACTGTTATTCACCTGGGCGAGGCGCCTGCCCGAAACCGCTACGCCGGCGATCGGGCCGCCGGGTGCCGGCCCTGGCCGCAGCAGCGCCTACTGGCTAAGGTGAGCGGATGGCAGCACGGCTCTCGCGTCTCCTGACAGCGACCACGGTATTTCTCCTGGTGGCGCTCCTGGTGCTGATGATCGTGGACGGGTTGACGGCGGCGAACCTCGGCCCGTGGAGCAACGCGGTCATCTGGGCGCTCGCCGTCCTGATTCTGATTCGCCTGCTGACCCGCGCTGGATCCTGGCGTTCGACAATTGCAGGTCCATTGGCTGGTTCTGCATCCGTTCAATCACGAATGTTCGGTTTCACCCCCGGAAGCTCACCGATTGAGCATTCCAGCGGCCCTGCTTACACCATCTCCGAGATAGAAAATGATGAAAATCATCGGTGCGGCCGAGACGGTGGGAACCTTTAAAGTCCCCCGCACGTGGTCGAGGGATCGAGCATTCTTCTATGCGATCCAGGTGTAGTTCCCATCGGATCGGACTTCCCAGACGGCAGTGACGGGTGGTTCGCCGTCGTCGTAGGGTGAACGCACGATTACGGTGACTATGTAGACCAATCTGTCCGGGTCGAGGGCTGCCTCATAGGTCAGGTTTGGCCCCCGCCCCCACATGGACGCGATGATGTCGATTGCGTCATCGGGAACGACGACGTCCAGCGTGGGCCATGCCGCTGCTTCTTCGGGCGAATAGCCATAGTCCAGGAGGGCTTCTCTCGCTTTCGCGAGGTCCTCTGCGCTTGCCTGTGGGCCCAATGGCTGCGGTGCGATCGCCTGCTTAGTCGGTGTCTCCTGAACCTCCGGTGCCGGAACCGGCGTAGAGGGGGAAGGAGCTTCCGTCGTGGGCGCCGGGGATGAGGAAGCGGCGGTTGGCACCGACGGCGTCGGCGTGACGGACGTGCTGCTGCCCGACGGCGTCGCTTCTGCTGGCGAGCCGCTGGCCGTGCAGCCGGCTGTGGTGAGTACCAGGGCAATCGCAATGGTCCCGGTGACTGTGTATCTATACTTGTCCGCTCGCATGATCCCCCCCATTTTTAGCCTTTGGCCGGTGCTTATATCCACGGAGGACCTCCGGTATGACGGGCTCCGGATTGGCACCACCTCGCCCGGAGGTCCTCACCTCAATCAGTCACGTGTTCAGCGTGCGCGCCGCGCTGAACCTAGCTACTGGTCCTTGTGCTTCGCCTTGAAATTCTCGTTGTCGGCGTTCAGACCCTCAGCCAGATTGGAATGGACTCTGGTGCGCGGGTCGGACTGGTCCTGGTTGCCGCTGCCATCCGGAACGTCTTCTCCCAGATTCTGCATGAAGTTGTCAGCGGCGTTCTCGATCGCATTCTCCGGTTCAGCCTTCGGATCCTTCGCATTCGCGTCGGCCACGATGCCCTCCTCTGCCTCGACTATCAGTAACCTTACGATCCCCACTCTAGGTACCAAAGTCGTCTTCTGGCCAGTCGGCCTCCTGCAGCCCGGGATCCTGCAGTCCGGGTCGTCGGGCGGCAAGAGCCGATTGGGCATCCTTCAACGAACTTGTTTGTAACGAACATGTTCGCTACGCTCGCCGTATGAAGAAACCAGCAGTAAGCCGCCGCGAGCGGCCAGCGAAACCGGCGCTGTCCCGCCAGTGGATCATCGACACCACGATCGAGATCATGCGCACCGAGGGGCTGGAAAAGGCGACGATGCGCCGGGTGGCGCAGGCGCTGGACACCGGCCCTGCCTCGCTCTACGTCTACGTGGCCAACACGGCCGAGCTGCACGCGGCGGTCCTGGAGGAGTTGACCGGCTCAGTGCCCGCAGCGGAAGAGGGCGACTGGATGACCCGGCTGGACGCGCTCTTAGGCAGTTACGCAGATATTCTCTTCACCTATCCCGGTCTGGCCCGCTCCGCCCTCGTGCTGCGTCCCGTCGGCCCGCACTCGCTGGCACTGTTCGACCGCGTTCTTGGCCTGCTCCTCGACGGCGGCATCGAACCGGAGCGTGCGGCCTGGGGTGTTGACCTGCTTCTGCAGTACGTGACCGCCACCGCTGCCGAACACAGCCCCGCTGCGCCGTCGAATGCTGCCGCGAGTGAGTACGCGGATGCGGAGAAATTTGCCGCAGCCGTCCGCGGCGCCTCCAAGACTCCTCGGCTGGCCGCCCATATGGACGCCGTGCTTAGCGGCACCCCCGACCAGCGTTTCCGATGGGCACTTCGAGCGCTCGCAGCCGGTATCGCCGCCACGCCAGTCCCCGGCACGGGTGCCTGACCCGCCCATCGAGCATTCACCGCAAGGAGCAGCGCTTATGACAACACACCATCCCATCGCTATCATCGGGGGCGGCCTCGGCGGTCTCACCGCCGCCCGCGTCCTCCACACCCGGGGCATCGAATCCGTCATCTTTGAGGGTGAGCCGCACCGTGACGCGCGCACCCAGGGTGGCATGCTCGACATCCACGACTACAACGGTCAGTGGGCGGTCCACG
Organism: Arthrobacter gallicola; assembly: GCF_014836775.1. Classification (GTDB taxonomy): domain Bacteria; phylum Actinomycetota; class Actinomycetes; order Actinomycetales; family Micrococcaceae; genus Arthrobacter_B; species Arthrobacter_B gallicola. The sequence goes on along the minus strand of NZ_JACSQD010000006.1, from coordinate 278,786 downwards.
CCGCAGGACTCATGGAGCCCTTCAATGGCATCATTCACCAGCGCGGGGAAGCGATGCGCGTCCTTGACCACACCGGCAGGGTCTATATAGACGAGACCGACGACGGCGCCCTCCGCCGGCCCGAGGTGGACCGCGGGGACCTGCGCAACCTCCTCATAAACTCCCTCCCCGGCGACACCATCCGCTGGGGGCACAGGGTGGCCGGCGTACATCCGGTCTCCGGCCGGCCCGGCACGCACGAGGTCCGGTTCACGAACGGCAAAACCATCACGACCGACCTTCTGATCGGTGCCGACGGCGCCTGGTCCAAGGTCCGCCCGCTGCTTACCGACGCACGTCCCGAGTATGCCGGCGTCTCGTTTATTGAAGCCGATCTCCGCGGCGGCGCCGAGAAACATCCCCTCGAAGCGGCCGCAGTGGGCTCGGGCATGCTCTTTGCGTTCAAAGACACCACCGGGGTTCTCGGCCATCTGGAAACGGATGGAACCCTGCACACCTACCTGGGCCTGCGCTGTCCGGAGGACTGGATCGATTCCGTTGATTTCTCCGACGACGCCGCGGCCAAACGCGCGGCACTCGGCCTGATCGAAGGCTGGGATGATGGCCTGCGCGGGCTCATCGCCAAGGCTGACTCGGGGCTAACGCCCCGCCGGATCCACGCGCTGCCCGTAGGTATCCGTTGGGAACGCAGGCCAGGGGTAACGCTCCTGGGCGACGCCGCCCACCTCATGTCTCCATTCGCCGGAGAAGGCGCAAACCTGGCCATGTTTGACGCAGCTGAGCTCGCCTTGGCTATCGCCGCCCACCCGGGGGACACTGAGGCGGCCCTCGCCGCGTACGAGGCCGAGCTGTTCCCACGTTCCGAGGAAGCGGCCAGCGAGTCAGCCCAAAGCCTGGACATGCTCTTCCGGAAGGGATCACCACAACCGCTCGTGGAATTCTTCCAATCCGTGGGGTCCCACACCGCTGTTCCCGAAGTTCATTAGGCTTTCGCATCGGTACCCGCCTGCGGACCCGGCACGGCGGTACGCTGCTGGCATGACCACCCCACCAGAAAGCCGTCGGATCACCGTCCGGATGTTCCCGGACTACGCCGGGAGCGTGCTGTGGCTCGGTGAACCGGTGGGCTACGAGCGCACGGGACTGACACCGGAACTCATCCACGCTCTCCAGTCCTGGGAAGAGTCCTACTACCAATCCCTGACTCCCGATCTCGACTGGATGTCTGCGGACGCTGCCCACCGGTTTACGGCCGAGGGCAACCGGCTGGCGGGGCTCGTGGCGGACGAGCTCGGCGAAAGGTACGACGTCGCGTTCACCTCCTACGAAGACGGCGCGCCGGCCGGGATCTTCCACTCGCCCGTCCCAGCCAGCAACGCGAAGGCAGCCGCAGCGTTCGACGCCTTGGCCGCCGCACTTCACGCGAAACTGAATGATGAGGATCGCGGCCAGGACCCGGCGCGGCAAGGGGAAGCTACGGGGTGGTATGCGTGGTCTCCGCTGGCAGACACCTCGTTCGGCCCTCGGAGACGGGAGCAGGAAGAGTAACCGGAAGCCGGAGTTCGCCGGGCTCAAGCAGCGAAGGACTCAGCCAGATTCCCTGGCCATCACCGGCTCTTCGCTTACGTCGGCGGAACGGATCACCAGGGACGCCGTGATCAGCGTGGCGGAAAGCAGCACACACGGCACCAGCAGGAGCAGGTAGACCAGCGACACCAGCACGGCTGCCGGTGCTGTTTCCCAGACCTCGGGAAGCAGCAGGAAATTGCTGCTGTCCCCGATGCCGAAGTTCCGGTTAATGAAGGGTCCCAAAGCGATCAGGACGACGGCGGCGAGACCCAGCCGCGTCCCAAACCTCATGGTTGATCTGGCTAAAGCTGGCCCGGACATCGCGCTCCCAAGGGTTGGACGGAGAAGCATTCCTGAACTGCACCTGTGTGGCCCTGAGTACGGTCTAAGCCCGCAGCGGTATCAAGGCGCCGGCGTCCTCCAAATAGCCCGGTGCTATGGAGCTGCCGCTCGTTCTGTGCTCCACTATCGTTACGGCCCGAGCGATGTGATGATCGTGAAGCCCACCCCCTCGGACCCCCGGCTTGGAACTCCGGCCCGATCCGAAGGAGACGACAATGTGTCGTTGGCTAGCATATTCCGGTTCCCCCGTCCGCTTGGATGACCTGCTCTACAACCCCACCAATTCCCTCGTGATGCAGAGCAAACACTCGAAACTGGGTGCCGAGACCACAAACGGGGACGGGTTCGGCGTCGGCTGGTACGGCGCTGGACCAACGCCCGGACTCTTCCGCAGCACCGAGCCCGCCTGGCACGACCGCAACCTGCGGGAGCTCGCGGCCCAGGCCTCCGCGGGCCGGGTCTTCGCGCACATCCGCGCCACCACCGGCACGGCCATCCAGCAGACCAACTGCCATCCGTTCCGCTACGGCCAGTGGCTGTGGATGCATAACGGGGTGCTCGGCGACTTTCTCAAGGTGAAGAGGGATTTGGCCCTGGCGGTCGACCCCAGCCTCTATCCACTCATCGAAGGTTCAACGGACTCCGAGATGTTCTTCTATCTCGCGCTGACCTTCGGGTTGGAGGAGGACCCCCGCGCAGCGGTCGCGGAGGCCGTGGCCTACATCGAGGACACCGGGCTGCGACACGGTGTCGAACATCCCGTGCAAATGACGGTTGCAACCACCGACGGCGACACCACTTGGGCCTTCCGCTACTCCAGTGTGGGTAACGCCCGATCGCTCTTCATCAGCAGCGACGTCGCGACCCTTCAGGCCCAGTACCCGGACCATGAACTGCTCAGCGGACTTTCGGAGGACGCCCGGCTGGTGGTCTCCGAGCCGCTGGGAGATCTCTATGGTGCGTGGCAGGAAGTGCCGGAAGCGGCGTGCGTCGTTGTGCACGGCGGGGAGCAGGCGCTGTACCCGTTTGTGCCCGCGTCTCCACTCCCCGAAGCAGTTTGAGCCGGCGGCGGGCGCTGATGGGCGGGTGCCTTACTCGTTGAGGACCTTGCTGAAGAGCAGGAAGTCGCCGTCCTGGCCTGCGGTTTTGTAGCCCGCACTCTGGTAGAGGAGGCGGGCCGGGTTGCTTTGGTGAACGCCGAGTTTCGCCACGCTGGATCCGCCGAGGCTGGTCCTCTGCTCGAATGCCTCCAGGAGGAGCCGCCCGAGTCCCTGGCGGCGGTGGCTGTGGAGGACCTGGATCGAGACCAGCGTTGCGGTGCCGCTGTCGGGGAGCCACATAGCAAACCCCAGCCGCTGTCCGTCGGCGTCCACGCAGAACAGCGTGTGGGGAAGACAATCAATCCAGAGCGCGAGGTTCCGGTCGAGGGCAGCCAGCCACCCCTGGAGTGCAGCCGGCTCGATGCTCTCGATGTACTCGCGCTCCTGCCGGAGGATGAATGGCAGGTCGTTGACTTCGGCGGGTCGAAGGCGTGTTTGCGGGGTCATGGAACAGAGCATCTCACGTCAGGTTCAGGCCTTTTCACCACCCGCGGCACTGAAACCGCCTAGTCCGCCACGTGAATCCCCAGGTCGGTCCGGCCGGGCAGGATGTCTGCGCGCAAGGCGCGGGTGCCGCGGTAGTCGCCGTCGCGCAGGGTCCGGAAACGGCGCGGAGTCTCCGCATCCAGGGCGTCAAGCCGTGCCCTTAGCCGCTTAACCTCCTGGTCAAGGCGGCCGGTGTCCAGTGCATCGGCGTCGTACACCACGTGCAGATCCAGTGTCTCGATGCCCGTGTACCAAAGCACCCCGTGGGTGATCGGGAAGAGCAGCGACTCCAGATCCCCACTGATGCCGCGCGGGCCGATCGAGCCCTCATCTTCCCCGGCAGTCACGACGACGAGCGCCCGGCGCCCGACCAGCCCGCCGTCGCCGTACCGCCGCGGGACACCGAGCTCCGGGTCGAGGTCGCCGTAGGCGAACCTGTCGGTGAGTACGCGGTCGAACCAGCCCTTCAGGATCGACGGGGGACCGTACCACCAGAGCGGGAACTGCAGGATCAGCAGCTCGGCCGCCGCGAGTTTGGCCTGCTCGGCCTGCACCTCAGCCGGCAGCTGGCCGACGGCATAGGATTCCCCGGCCTGCTGCGCAAGGTTACCTGGCACGCCGGCCAGCTCACCGAGGTCGCCGTCAGCCAGGACGGGATTGAACTCCTGGGCATACAGGTCGGAAGTTGCCACCTCGTAGCGGGTGGAGAGCGCTTCGACTCCCTCGCGGAAAAGCCGCCCATTGAGGGACTCAGCGCGGGGATGGGCGGTCACCCAGAGGGCGCTGCCGGGCGTCGGGGGATGGGAAATTGGCATATCAGTCCTCCTGGGTGGAGCCGTTGCTGCCGACGACGGCGAGAACGACCGTGGTGAGCGTGCCGCTGGCCTTCTCGGCGCTGATCCTGCCGGCGAGGGCCGACCGGGCCAGCGCGTCGCCGGCACCGATGATGGACTGCAGTCCCGCGAGGTCGATGGGGCCGGCGAGCGGTTCCAGGGCCGTACGGCACATGGCCAGGTAGGCATCCTCGGCCTCCTGCCGCACGCCGGCAAGGGTGGAGAAACCCGCAAGGGCGGCGACGACGTCGGCCAGCTCCCGGCCTTCGGCCAGGCAGCAGTCGATATACGCACCCGCGACCAGCCCCGCCACCACAGGGAGTTTTGGTTCCGCATCTGCGAGGGCGGCGGCCAGCGTGTTCCGTTGCCGGGCTTCGAATTCGCGGTATAGCTCGGCGAAGACTCCTGCCCGGTCGCCGAAATGGTCATACACCAGCGGCTTGGTCACTCCGGCCCTTTCGGCCAGCCGGCCCAGGGTGAAGCCGTCAGTTCCGGCGTCGCGGATGAGCTGGCGGGCCACCTCCAGCAGCTGAATCCGGCGCTCCGGTTTGGCGAGCCGCCGCCGTGGTGCTGCGGTGTCGGTCATGCTGGCTCCCATCGTCGGTAAGTTACTGGTAGTAACTTACCGTTGGTAACCGCAGGCGTCTAGGGGCCCACAACGAATTAACCTGGATAGACACTTTCAACAGACGCGGCTAATTGCGCGTGGGGTAAGCGGAAACCGTCGTACTATACGGGGACCTAAACCACCGAATGAGGCCCAATGCCCTGTGAAGGCTGCACGACCGCTCCAAAACTCGATTTCGATTTCAGTATGGCCTTCCAGCCGATATACGACGCCGGTGCTGGACGCGTCTGGGGCTACGAGGCGCTGGTTCGCGGCGTGGCCGGCGAGGGGGCCTATGAGGTCCTGGCAAAGGTTTCGCCGGAGCAGCGGTACCGGTTCGACCAGGACTGCCGGGTCAAGGCCATCGAACTGGCCTCGCGGCTTTTCCCCGCGGGAGAGGAGCTGATGCTGTCGATCAACTTCATGCCGAAAGCAGTGTACGAACCTGCTGCCTGCCTCCGCGCGACCCTGCAGGCGGCCCGGCAGTTCAGTTTTCCAATGGCCTCCATCATGTTCGAATTTACCGAGAATGAGGAGGTTGCCGACCCCGCTCACCTCACGAACATCATCACGGAATACCGCAAACACGGTTTCACCACCGCACTCGATGACTTTGGCGCCGGGCACGCGGGGCTGGGCCTGCTGGCCGACTTCCAGCCGGACCTGATCAAAATCGATATGAAACTCATCCGCGGTATCGACACCAGTCCGGCCCGCCGCGCCGTCGTGGCGGGAATTATCGCCATCGCCAAGGAACTGGACATTGTGCTGCTGGCAGAGGGCATCGAGACCGAAGCTGAATTCCGGGTCCTCGAGGCAGCCGGAATTCGCTTGTTCCAGGGATATTGGTTTGCGAAACCAGCCTTCGAGGAGCTCCCGCCGGTGCGTGCCGGTCACCTGACTGTCTGACGGCTGGCTCCATGGCCAGCTTTGTTCTTCCTAGCCGCCTAGCTTTCGGAGCAATTCTGCGAGGGTCGCTTGCTGGTCGGGCGTAAGTGATTCAAGGATTGAACGCTCCACAGCGACGTGGTCGGGGAGTACGGCGTCGACAAGGTGGCGTCCTTTGGTGGTGAGGTGGACCTGCTTTCGGCGCCCGTCGCTCTCACTGGCCGCTCGTTCGATCAGGCCGTCGGCCTCGAGCTTGTTTAGGCGCTGGGCGATTGCACTCGAGGTCACCATTGAGCTTTCCAACAGGTCCTTGGGGGACAGGGTATAGGGAACACCTGACCGGCGGAGAGTTGCCAGGACGTCGAATGTCGCCGCATCAATGCCGTGCAGAGCGAAGTTGCGTCCCAGTTGCTCGTCTATTCGATGCGCTGCCCGCGATAGACGGCCGATGACGGCCATGGGGCTTACATCCACGTCGGGGCGTTCGCTGGCCCACTGCTCCAACACCGTCGAAACATGATCCTGGTTCTGTTCCTTCGCCATCCGACCACCCTAGTCAAAAGCTAAGCACTAAGGTAATTTAGCTTAGTGCTTAGCAATCGATGGATGGTCCTGCTCCTAACAGCCGCCGCGCCCTGTGTGTGGGGAACAACGTACATCGTTGCCTCCGAACTGCTCCCTGCTGATCGTCCACTGCTGGCCGCGGTCCTGCGATCCCTGCCGGCCGGGCTGCTCCTGGCAGTCCTTATTCGGAGACTGCCGCGAGGAAGCTGGTGGGCGCGCTCAGCTGTCCTGGGGGTCCTGAACATTGGGGTGTTCTTCGCCTTCCTGTTTATCGCCGCCTACCGTCTCCCCGGAGGAGCAGCGGCAACGATCGGTGCCGTGCAGCCGCTCATTGTCGCTGTCCTAGCGTCCCGTTGGATCGGTGAGAAGCTGACCCTGTCCAAGGTCGCTGCCGGCGTTATAGGTCTCGCGGGCGTCGCATTGCTGGTCCTGCAAGCTCAGGTGCGTCTCGACATGCTTGGGGTGACGGCGGCTCTGGGTGGTGCGCTCGCAATGGCCTGCGGCGTCGTACTGACCAAGAAATGGGGAAGACCTGACACACTGTTGGCCACCACTTCGTGGCAACTCATCGCCGGAGGCCTTTTCCTCGTACCCATCGCTCTCCTTGTCGAGGGTCCACCGCCGTCAAACCTGACCGTGGCCAACACCGTCGGATACCTTTACCTCGGGATTATCGGAACGGCTCTCGCTTACACACTGTGGTTTCGTGGTGTGCACCTGCTGCCGACCTCAAGTACCGCCCTACTCGGATTGCTCAGTCCACTGGTGGCCACCGTGGCAGGGTGGGCACTTCTGGAGCAGCGCCTGACCGCTGGCCAGGTGCTCGGGGCGCTCCCTCCCTTGATCCTTAGCGTGGGGCGCGGTCGCGGATAGCTCTTAGCGGAGCCCTGCCCGGCTACGGCTCCTCAGTCCCCGGCTCCACTCTCGACCAGGCGGCCGCGCCCCCGGAATCTGGAAAGACGGTTTGTTTCATGGCGCTGTTCCCGGCCACATTGGTCGAGACGTAGTACGCCAGCAGGTCAGGAACATTGGGATCGTATGGTGCATAGAGCCCCGGAGCCAGGGCCACCACCTGACCGTCCACCAGCCGGTCGCCGAGCCAGGCGGCAACGCGGTAGTCCACAGATGCGGCGTTCACCAGCAGGGGATAACCGGGGTACGCGGCGCTGATCCCGCCTTCAGCCTCCAGGGCAGGAGCGACGGGCACGGCAGCGCCGCCGGTGTCATAGGGTGCGCACCAGGTCAGGAGCTGCGCGACGGCGCCGGTCCAGGTAAAGGGATCGAAGGTCTGGGCGGTATCCCACTTATCGGTCCGCGGCACGGCGGCTTTCATGGGAACCGAGAGCTCGTCCAGCAGTGGGCCCATGTCCTGCGGGGCCTTCTGGGCTATTGTCTGGACCTGGTCGTTGAGCAGGCGGGCGGGCTCCGGGTCGACATGGATGCCGTATATCCCGGCCTCCATCCAGACAGCGGAGATCGCCTGGTACAGGGGTCCTTTGCCGCTGGTTCCAAGGAGCCCCAGGCACGCTTCCTTCTCCGGGTCCTCACCCCCCGTTTCGACGGCGGCTGAGGCGATTGCCGGGGCAGATGATGCCTGAGCGGTGGCCGGGGCAGAGGAAGGCGGGGAACTGGGCTCCGCGTCCGCCGCGCTGCAGCCGGTGAGGAGCAATAGCGCAAGGGCAGGGACAGCGACAGTTTTTCTCATGGTTCCCCCGGGACTCGTAGACAGTCGTCCCACCCTAGCGGCTCATCACCCCGGCCAGCGCCTGCCGGCTGGGGCAGGCGCTGGCTGCGGCCGCGGCAAGGACGCCGTCGGACGGTCGGGAGAACTGGCCTTCAGGGGTCTTACAAGCCCTTACCCGAGGGAGAAACCAGGATTTTCACCGCGGTTTCGTTGCGGTTGATGAGGGTGTCAAAACCCTCGTCAACCAATCCGTCAAGACCGATCTTGCCCGTAATGAACGGAGAGAGGTCGATCTTGCCGGACTCCACCAGTTCGATGGTCGCCGGATGGGAGTTGACGTAGGCGATGGTGCCGCGCAGGTCGATTTCCTTCATCACAAGCTTGTGCATGTCGAACTCAGCCCGCTTGCCCCAGATGGACACCACCACCAGCACTCCGGTGGGGCGCAGTGCGTCCATCAAGGTATCCAGGACAACCTGGACGCTGGTGCATTCAAAGGCGACGTCGGCGCCCTTCCCACCGGTAAGCTTCCGCACCTCCTCGGCCACGTCCACCTCGGAGGGGTCCAAGGCATAGTCGGCAACGCCGGCTTCGACGGCCTTCTGCCGGCGCAGCGGGCTCAGCTCGGAGATGGCCACGGTGATGCCCTGCGCCTTGAGGACCGCAGCGGTCAGGAGCCCGATCGGGCCAGCCCCGCCCACCAAGGCAACGTCACCGGCTTTAGCTCCGGAACGCTGCACAGCGTGGTAACCCACCGAGAGCGGCTCAACCAACGCGGCCTGGTCCAGCGGAACAGACTGATCGATGGGATGGACCCAGCGGCGCTGCACTACAACCTTTTCGCCCAGGCCGCCGCCCCGGCCGGCGAGGCCGATGAAGTTCATATCCGGAGAGAGGTGGTAGTCCTTGCTGTCCGGACCAGTGTTGACGTCGTCCCGAATAATGTACGGCTCGACGACGACGTGCTGGCCGACCTCCAGATCATCAACACCCTCGCCTACGGCATAGACCACACCGGAAAACTCGTGCCCCAGGGTGACGGGCAGGGTCTCACCGGAGATGGGGTGCGAATGGCCGTGCGCGGGAGCAAAGATGGGCCCCTCAAGGTACTCGTGCAGGTCGGTGCCGCAAATACCGCACCAGGCGACGTCGATCCCCACGGTTCCCGGGGCTACCTCCGGCTCCGGCACATCGTCAATCCGAATGTCTCCACGGTCGTAATAGCGCGCGGCTTTCATTGCTGCTCCTTACATCGAACTGAGCGCGGGTAAGTTCCCCCGCTCCGTTAAATGCTAGGCCGCGGACTCGGACGCGCAGGGACTGGGAAAGTGAGTTCTGCGCCACTGGCGCTGCCCGTGTCAGGGTTTGGCGTAGTCGGCGAATCCCTGCCAGTCGATGATGACGCAGGGATCGTCACCCACCACCCAGGCGTCGTGCCCGGGAGCCATGGTGGCGAAATCGCCCGGCCCGTACTCCATTTCTTCGCCGTCATTCATGACCACTTTCATCCGTCCGGAAACGAAGTACCCCATGTGGGAGGCCTGACAGCTCTCAGTTTTGGCGATGGGTTTCACGTGCAGAGACCAGCGCCATCCGGGGAGGAAGGTGGCGCGGCCAACGGCGCCCTGTTCCAGATTGACGAGTTGAAGTTGGCCCGTGTTCCCTTCGAAAGGACGCGTCTCCTCCGGTGAATCCAAGCTTTTGCGAACTAAACCGGGCATCATGACCTCCTGTGGTCGATCCAGCTGGTTGTCCTGGGTAGGCTCCGAAAAACTGCGCTGCGGCGGTTTTATACCTCCCGGATTGCTCGATTATTCGCCTGGTTCCGGATCCAGCCCCGCCTTTGCAGGGCACCCGGCGCGCTGAGCTACCACTTCGATTAAAAGACCCAACCGAACCACTTGCCTAGGGCTCTCCGGTTCCGGTTCACCGCTCCAAACGGGAGGAACCGGCCGACGCCGTCACCAACCACCGCGTGTGGGTGTGTGGCCCTTCCGGGCGTCGTCGGGCATGGCCATTTCGGCGCGCAGGCCCAGCAGGCGGATCGGGCGGCCGGCTTCAATTGCACCGGCCAGATCCAGGGCCCGGGCCAGGACCTCGTCCCGGTCGAAGGTTTCGGGAATCTTCCGGGCGTGGGTTTTGGTGGTGAACGGCGCGTAGCGGACCTTGAGGGTCAGCCCAATCACCGGCCGTCCCTCGGCCGCCACGTCCTTCAGGACGTCCCCGGCCAGCTGCGTGACGGCGTCGTGAATCTGGGAAGGTTCGGTGAGGTTGGACTGGAAGGTGGTTTCCCGGCTGTGGCCGCGGGCGACCCAGGGGGTGTCATCCACTGTGCTGGAGCCGTCACCGCGCCCCAGCGATGCGTACCAGGGGCCCATCTTCGGTCCGAACTCCGGAACCAGGCTCTGCGGATCAGCTGCAGCGAGTTCGGCGACAGTCTGAATGCCGAGTTTGGCCAGCCGGCCGGAGATCTTATTGCCGACACCCCACAGCTCCTTGGTGGGCTTAGCGCCCATCACGTCGAGCCAGTTCTCTTTGGTGAGCCGGAAGACGCCGGCCGGCTTACCGAAATCGGTGGCGTTTTTGGCGCGGACCAGGGTGTCGCCGATCCCCACGCTGCAGTGCAGCTGGGTCCGCTCCAGCACGGCGACCTGGATCTGCCGGGCATACGCCTCAGGGTCTTCCGCCGTGATGCCGACGAATGCTTCGTCCCAGCCCAGGACCTGTACGACGGCGCCGGGCTGGGCCCGCAGGGTGGCCATCACGTTTTCGGAGGCCTCCAGGTAGGCCTCGGCGTCGACCGGGAGGAGAACGGCGTCGGGCACCTTCCGGGCCGCGATCCGCAGCGGCATCCCGGACCCGACGCCGAACGCCCGGGCCTCGTAGGACGCGGTGGACACCACAGCCCGTTCGGTGGGATCACCGCGGCCGCCGACGATGACCGGCTTACCCGCCAGCTCCGGGTGCCGGAGGACCTCGACGGCCGCGATGAACTGATCGAGGTCCACATGCAGCACCCAGGGGATGGAGTTCACGCGCCCAGTGTGCCCGCCCGCTACATCACTGGCAAGGACCGATGCCAGCTGCGCCGCTGGTTCAGCTCTCTTCGCTCACTCGGATGAGGACCTTACCGGTGGTGCCGTTTTCCACGGCGTCGTGCGCGGCGGCGGTTTCCTCCAGCGGGAACCAGGTCAGCGGCAGCCCGGCCGATTCGCCCACGGGAAAAACGCCGTCCCGGAGCGCGGCAGTGATGTCCTCCACGGCGGCCTGGATGGCCCGTTCGCCCACCGTGTAGATCAGCACGCCCTGCCAGCGGATGTTCTTGATGAAGCTTGCGACGATCGGGGCGGTGAACTCTTCGCCGTTGTTGTTGGCGTAGTAGGCGATGGTGCCATGGTTGGCGATCACCTCCACGTCCAGTGCCGCGTTCTGTGCCGGAGAGACCTCAACGATGTGGTGCACGCCGTCCGGGGCGATCTCGCGGATGCGCTCCGCCTGGGCGGGATCAGGGTAGCGGACGATGTGGTGCGCGCCGGCGGCGCGGGCCAGCTCAGCCTTCGCATCGTTGCTGACGGTGGCGATCACGGTAGCGCCTGCCCAGACCGCGAACTGGATCGTGGCATGTCCCACGGCTCCGGCACCGCCCTGGACCAGGATCATGCGTCCGGCGAGGGCTCCCGGGGTGAGCCGGGACGGGCCGTCCTCATGTACGGTCAGGGCGCGGTGGGCCGTCATGGCCGGGACGCCGAGGCTGGCGGCCACTTCAAAGCTGACACCTTCCGGAAGCGGCACCGCCCGGTCGGCGGGGACCACGGTGAATTCCTGGGCGGTTCCGGTCGGGCGGCGGTGGGCTGCGAGGTACAACCAGACCCTGTCGCCCACCTGCAGATCGGCCACTCCTTCACCGACGGCGTCGATCACTCCGGCGCCGTCCTGGTTCGGCACCACCTCGTCAAAGGCGATGCTGCTGCCGGCACGGGCCTTCCAGTCAGTGGGATTCACGCCCGAGGCGACAACGCGCACCCGCACTTCGCCCGGACCGGGGACGGCAGCCTCGCGCTCAGCGAGGGAAAGGACGGAGGAGGGGCCGGTGGACGAGTAAACGATTGCTTTCATGAGCGGTAGAAGACTCCCGGACGGCTTTCTATTCCCGGAGGCGAAACACGGACCCTCAGCAGGCTTCGTATATCCGGATTCGGGGCCGCTGCACCGGCTAGGCTACCTAAGGTCGCGGCGGACCAGCCGCGGGAACCGACAGCTTATTGGGGGAAGCATGACAGAGAATATCCAGCAGGGCACCAACTATGGTTCCAGCACCGGCGCTGGTCCGGCCCCGGCGGGAGCCGCAGCGGCTCCGGCACGCCCGAAGACGGTAGACCTCGCTGTCAAGATGATCATTGCCGCACTGGTGGTCTCCATCATCGCCATTCCAACCGGGATCGCGGTGTTGAACTCCGAGGAGTACCAGGCTGCACTGTTTGATGAGTTCGGCTACTACGTTGATGTGCCCGCCACCGTCGCATCGGGCATCACGTTCCTCATTATTGCGGGCGTCATCAGCGCTGCCATCAGCCTTCTGATTGCCTTCTTCATCTACCGCGGCCATAACTGGGCCCGGATTGTGCTCACCGTCTTCACCGTCCTGTCGCTGATCAACCTGAGGAGCCTGTTCGCCGACGGCGTGCCGGTGATGTCGAGTGCGCTCATGTCGCTGGCGGCGGCCGTGCTGATGCTGGCCGCGACGGTAGTGCTGTACCTGGCGCCGTCGGGAAGATACTTCACCGCGATGAAGCAGTACCGGAAGGGCAAAACAGCTCAGCTGGGCTAAGCCCTGGCCCCGCCCGGGAGGTTCGGCACTTTGGACGGAACGACGTCGACACCTCCCGGCGGGCTCTGCGGCTTCTCCGGTGCGGACTACAGGCTCAGGAGCCCGCCTGCGCTGTTGCCAGACCGATGAACTGATCCAACGCCGGTGAGGTTTTGCCTGACCGCAGGAACAATGACGTGGTGGCCGGGGGCGCGTCTTCGATCGGAATGAAGCGCAGTCCGGGGCGGTCATACGTGTCCGCCGCCGCAGTCCCGGCGATGTTGACGCCCAGGCCTGCGCTGCACAGTTCCAGGACCTCCTCGAAGTTCCGGGCAGCAGCCAGCATCCGGGGCGCGCCGCCGACGGCGTCCAAGGCCCCGAACCAGCGGGTGGATGCCTCGGTATCCCGGACGGTGACGAACGTTTCCTCCGTCAGATCGGCCAGCTTTACGGTTCCACGTCCGGCCAGCGGGTGTTCTTCGGAGGCGACGAGCACGCAGGGTTCCTGCCAGAGCGGGACAGACCGAAACTGCGGAGGCAGCTCGAGGCCGAGGTCGATGATGAAGGCGCAGTCCACCTCATTCTTTTCCAGCGCATCAAAACAATGCAGGAATCCCAGCTGCCGGATATCCCATTGCACGCGGGGCATCTGCTGGGCCGCGGCCGCCATAATCGTCCGGAAGCTCCTGCTGGACACCATCAGGCCCACCCTGAGATGGGCTTCGCCCGCGGCTTCGCCACCCCACGCCAGAACCCTGTCCATCGCCGCGGCGGCTTCCTGCGCCAGCGGCAGCAGCTCCCGCCCGTAGTCAGTAAGGGCAACGGTGCGGGAGGAACGGTGGAACACGGGGTGGCTCAGTCTGGTCTCGAGGTTGGAGATCTGCTCGCTGAGCGCCGAAGGGCTCAGATGCAGCTGCGCCGCTGCCCGCCCAAAATGCAGTTCCCGGGCAACGGCTAAGAAGCACCGGAGGTGGTGAATAGTGAGGTCCATGCTGCCGCTCGTCTGTTTGGTCAGGCCCTGCCACGAAGTGACCGGTTTGGGACCTATCCTGCCAGCAGAGTGCGCGGCAGCACGGGAGGCGTCACGCTGGCGCGGGCCGGCCAGGCGTCTACAGTCCGGTAGCCCGGACCCGTTCCGGCGGCCCGCCCACGACGACGAGGTCCAGATCCGGGGTGCCCTGGATTCCGCGCATAACCACGGAAGGATCGATCAGTCCTTCGGTGTGCACGAACTGATCAGTGGGGACCCCGGTGACGTCGAAGAACGGCTCGAAAACGTCCGATGTCAGCAGCCCGAGCATCTGGGTGTTGTGGGCAGCGATCGCGAAGCTGTGCACCGTGCCGGCCGGGGCGTGCAGAAAGTCGCCGGCCGTGAGGAGAAGCTCCTTGCCGTTGACCCACAGCCAGATGCGTCCGGTGAGGCAGAGGAAGTTCTCGGTGTGCTGCTGGTGGAAATGCCGGATGATGTAGGGCTGCGGTGCGGCCAGGGTGTTGACCGCGAAGTAGCGGCCGCCCGTGGTGCGGCCCCTGGCAGCGTAGGCATTAAGGGAATCCGGCCAGCCGAGCCGGTCGCCGCCGCGGGAGCGGAGGAAATATCCCTGGTTCGCTGCCGGGAGGGTGTCGTCCCAGGTGTCCTCAGCGGTGACGCGCGGCAGATCATGCAGCGTGGCCGAGCCGGGCAGATACAGGTCGCCTGTTCCCGCTGTGGAGTAGACATGGCGGTCCACGGTCCGGCGCGATTCGGTGAGGGCGTCAAGCGCACCGGAGGGGGCGGAATAGAACAGGATTTTGGTCATGTGGGACAGCATCCAGTAGGCCACCGGAGCGCCCTCGGGAACATGGATCGAGTCCCCAGGCACCAGGATCCGGGATTGCCCCGAGAGCCAGAACTGGGCGCTTCCCTCGACGACGAAGTACGAGCGCTGGTGCGAGGGAAGGCTGTGGAAGGGCGACTCCGCCCCACGGGGGCCGAGGATGAAGGCCGCGTCGAACAACCCGCCCGTGTCCGCGCCGCGGGCAATAACCGTCCACAGCTGGCCGTCGCACTCGTAACGCAGTCCCTCCCCGGAGGCGAGGTAGTAGGGCACAGGTTCGCCGGGCAGGGCGTTCACCACGGGCTCGAGACCGTGCATGGTCTCAAGATCGGTACTGGTCAAGGGGTTGTCCTTCCGTAGATTCTGGAGTTTCAGCGAAAAGGTGGCGGCGGAAGAAAACCTCAATGTCCTCGAAGCCGAACCCCGCCTCCTTCACATCCGGTTCAGCCGAAGTGCGCCGCAGCGAGGGCGCCGGTTCCTCGGCCAGCAGCCGCCCGTCGTCCATGACCGCTCTGAGCTGCACGTCCAGCAGGCCGGGCGGATTGAGGAATCCGTGCCGGTAGCCGTCAACGAGGTAGAGCTCGCTGGAAACACCCGCAGCGGAGAGCGCCGCATGCAGCAGCTCGCTCTGCCGGTGGGAGACCAGGGTGTCACCCGTGCCGTGCGAAATCTGGAAAGGCGGCGCGGCCGCGCTGACCCAGCTGAGCGGGCTGGCGTACCGGGCGAGGTCCGGGAGCGTGTCCGGGTGGCCACCCAGGAGCCGGGCCTCGGGCGACGATGCTCCGTTCATCCCCGGGATGGTGGCCTCAGCTTCGGCAACGACGGCGGCCAGGTCGACCGGTCCGTAGGATTCGGCTACAGCCTGCACGGCTGCACCGGGCTCACCGTCGGTAGCGGGTTCGCCGGGCAGCTGTGCAAGGTGACCGGTGAGTCCGGCCAGGGCAGCAAGATGTCCGCCCGCCGAGGCACCCCAAACCCCGACGGCGCGCGGCTCCAGGCCAAGCCGCTCCGCGCCGGCACGCAGGAAGCGGATGGCCTCCCGTACATCGAACAGCTGGGCGGGGAACAGAGCCTGTCCAGACAGCCGGTATTCGATGCTGGCGACGGCGCAGCCGGTTGCTGCGGCATGCCGGGCTAGGTCCGGTGCCAGGGTGCGGTCACCGGTGAACCAGCCGCCGCCGTGCAGCCAGAGCACCACCGGAACCCGGTTCTGCGCCCGGGGCGGATAGTAAAGATCCAGCAGCAGGTCACCGGAAGGCCGGGAGGCATAAACGATGTCCGTAACCACGCGGACCTGTCCGCCGTTGGCGGTTTCTGGATCGGACAGATTCATACGTCCATCCTGTGCGGCGGAGGACAGCGGAGGCCAGCGGGTTCTTCCGCAGCACCGTTCGGCGGTTCCGAACAGTGATTTAGGGTCGGTGGTTCCGAACCATGGTTCCGGATCGCCGGGCGGACTCAGGCTGGCTGGGAAACCGGCGATCTCCGCGGCGGCGAGGAGAAGGACCAGGCCAGCAGGCCAAGGGACATAAACGGAGCAATAAACCCTGCAGCGGCAACAGCGTTCAATCCGATGAAGGCAGCGGCCAAGCCTGCGCCAACCACCACGCAGAAACGCTGCAGTGCGGGTCCCGGGACCAGCCGGGCGCAAGGGAGGGCCAGGGCGAATCCGAAGAGTACCCCGGCAAAAACGGTCAGCGGCCACTGCGAGGGATGCCCTGCACCTGCCGCCTGGGCGGCTGCTTCGACCAGGAGACTGCCGCACACCAGAAGAGTTGACCACACAATGACCCGGCCAAACCGCCGGTGGAGCACGAACCCCACCGCCACGGCCACCGGGATGGCATTCAGTGCACCGGCGGCCAGCCCGAGGTTCATGGCGGCAGTGGAATCGGCGGCCAGCTCCGGCCAGCGGCTCCCGGTGAGCGCAAACACCGCGCAGCCCACACCAAGAAAAAGCGTCGCTAACCCAATCCCGGCAACCGCCGTCCGCAGCCTGCGCGACGGCGGTAAATGTCTGGGAGCCGCGGGTCCCGTGCGGCGGGCGGCTGTTGCTGCTTGGTAGGGGAGGGGTGCGCCGGGCCGCACCGGGCCTGCGGAGGCACTCTCCGCGGAGGCCGCGTCCGTGGTGGCCGAACCGGAAGCCCGGAGCGAAACAGCTAAGAGAGCCGCGGCGGCAAGCGGGGCAAGCAGGAAGGCGGTCAGATAAAGCACGCCCAGCGATAAGGCCGCCAACGCAGCGAGCAGGGTGGTTTTTGCTCCCCGCGCGTAGACGGATTCCGGTGGATTCCAGAGTGCGCGCACCGGGGCAATGAGGCTGACCGTTCCCGCGGTCCAGGCCGCGGCAGCCAACGGAGACCAGGCGCCGCTGAACCAGCCTGTCTGGGGGCCGGCATCGGTGAAACCGGTCGACCAGCTGGCTGCGGCCACAGTTGCCAGCCCCAGCGCGGGGACCGTGCTGACAGCGGTGAAGAAGGCAGCCGGTGCAGCCATCCGGCCGGACTGCTGCCAGAGCACAATAACGGAGAATGCCAGCCCCAGCGGGCCGACGAATACCGACGCCACGAGCCGGACGAGATCCGCCCCCGGCCACAGGATGGCGTCACTCAGCACGATGAGGGTGGAAATTAGGAACGCGGCAAGCGCTACCGCTGCGCAGACCGCGGCCCAGGAGCGGGTTGCCCTGTTCCCCAGACGTTGCGCACGCATGGACCAGGCTTCCGCAAAGGATGGGAATCTCGCGCTCATGGCTGACAACCTACCGCCGATCCGGCTTCCTGGCTGTGATTCGTGCAGACTGAATTCCGGCACTGACCGCGCACCTCCGGTGAAAGCCCTGCCAGGACCAGCCCTGCGCCCGGTGGCGTTCAATGGTTTCCGGCACCCTCACCTGGCTGGGGGAGGGGCCTGCCGCATCACGGAAGCCGGCACACTACAGTTGCACCATGCCTGAACTGGTCGAGCCCACCATCGAGCTCTACGCGGCCTGGCGTGACGCCATCGAAGAGTGGGGCCCGGGGATGCATGAGGATGGGTTCGGGCTGCTGGCCAGCGACGCCGTTGATTCCGCCGAAGGCATTGAGCGCCATGGCGGAACTATCGACGAAGCTGATGCCCCACGGTCCTCTCCCGTGCGGCGCTACTGGATCTCGCTGGTGCCGGACTAACCGATCAGCACCGGCCGGCAGAACCCCGGGCCTGGTGACAGCCACCCGCCTCCCCGGGACGCGTACGCTGGAAGGGTGCGCAAAGAAACCCTGTGGGAAGCAAAAAAACGCCAGAACCCGGACCATTCGGCCTGGTACATCGAACGCTTTGAAAAGATGCGGGAGCAGGGGGCGGACCTCGCCGGTGAAGCCCGGCTGGTTGATGCCATGCTGCCGCGCGGAGCCCGGATTCTCGACGCCGGCAGTGGCCCGGGACGGGTGGGCGGCGAACTCGCCCGCCGCGGACACGACGTCGTCGGGGTGGACGTTGACCCGGACCTGATCGCAGCCGCGAAGAAGGACTTCCCGGACGTTCCCTGGTTCACCATGGACCTGGCTGAGCTGGACCTGCCTGCCGAAGGGATCTCCGAGCCGTTCGACCTGATTGTCAGCGCCGGCAACGTGATGACCTTCCTCGCGCCGGGTACCGCACCGGACGTCCTGGCACGCATGCGCGAACATCTGGCACCAAACGGGCGGATCGTCGTCGGCTTCGGCGCCGGCCGTGGTTATGACTTTGGGACGTTCTTCGAAGACGCCTCGGCTGCCGGTCTGACGCTGCAGCAGAAGTTCTCCACCTGGGACCTGCGCCCGTTCGACGTCGAATCCGACTTCCTGGTCGCCGTCCTGGGGCGCCGCTAACCGGCGGCAGGAGGGGCAGTCGGCCTTTCCGGATCAGTATTTGGCACGGCGATGGGGGTTGCCTCACCATGTGGTTGACTACGTCCGTCATGATAATGATGTCCGCGGTTTCATTGCTGATGCCTGAGCACCAGACTGGGGCCCTAAGATTGTCTAGCGATGTATAGCTATAGTTTTATACTGGCTTAGACTTCGTTACATGCAGAGTGAGCTTAACCCCTATGCGCCCGGGTCCGGTCTCCGCCCGCCCGCTATGACCGGCCGCAAAGCCGAAATCAACGCCTTCGACCTTATCGTTGCCCGCAGTAAGCGGCAGTTGCACAGCCGGGGCATGGTACTCACCGGCCTACGGGGCGTGGGCAAGACCGTTTTGTTGAATTCGCTGCGCGCCCACGCGGACCATATGGGGTGGTTCACCATCGGGCTGGAGGGAATGTCTGGGAGCACCGGCGCCTCGATCATCCGTGAAAAACTCGCCCGTGAGCTATTGATGGCTTCGCGCAAACTCGTACGGCGGTCGGCGACCTCGAGGATCAAAGAAGCCGTGAAAACCATTAGCTCCTTCTCTGCCACGGTCGGCGTAGCAGGAGCGGAATTCGGCTTCGAAACGACGCAAGGACGGGCCGACTCGGGATCAATCGAAATCGATCTTGAGGAGATGGTCGAGGACCTCGCCCTCGCACTGAAGGAGGAACGAAGCGCGTTCGGCCTATTCATCGACGAGATGCAGGACCTGGACTCAGAGTTGCTCGCAGCCTTGATCACGGTTCAGCACCAGGCCGGCCAACGGGAATGGCCGTTCTACATCATCGGAGCCGGCCTGCCGAACCTTCCTGCAGTGCTCAGTGAAGCACGCTCCTACGCCGAGCGGCTCTTTGATTACCGCCGGATAGGCCCGCTGGATGAATCCGCTGCCCGCCAAGCACTGGAAGAACCGGCCGTAAAATTCGGCGCGCGATTTGAACCAAAAGCCGTCGAAGAACTAGCTCTGGCCGCCGTCGGCTATCCCTACTTCATTCAGGAGTATGGAAAGGCGATTTGGGATCTGGCGCCCGCGACTCCCTTTACGCAGACGGACGCCGTTCTCGCCATTGAAGCCGGACGCAGTCAGCTCGATTCCGGCTTTTTCCCTGCCCGCTGGGAACGGGCCACCAGGAGTGAACGTAATTATCTCCGCGCCATGGCACAGGACGGGGAACAGTCCTGCAGTACCAAAACTGTTGCCGAACGCCTTCAATCGAGCCACCAAAGCCTTGGGCCAGCTCGCGCAGGCCTCATTGCCAAAGGTCTCATCTACGCCCCGGAACATGGACTGGTGGCCTTCACCGTCCCTGGAATGGCCGAGTTCATCCTCCGCCAGCACGACGGGAATGAGTAGGTCGTGATCCCAAGCAGCGTCCCACATTAATTGGGTCTCTCAACCGGAGATGAGCAGATCCCCGGATCAGCGACAGCGGTGCATACCGGTGAAGCTGGTGCGGTGGTCCCTGATCAGGGCGTAATCGGCCTTCGGGTCCAGCTGTACCCGGTCGCGAGTGAAAGCAACTTTCGGTTCCGCGACGCCAAAAGCGGCGGACTGCATTGCTCCTAGTGAGACGCATCACTACGGTTGTAGGATGTCCAACGTTGGATTTCGTTCGAGCTGTGTAAAAGCCCAGTTCAGGACGGTCCCGGCGGAGGGCTGGCTCTACCGCCGGTTTGGCGGCAGCAGCCCCAAGCCGGTGTGCTCACCGGCCCAATGAAAGGACCGGAATGTCCCGAACAAACCGCCGAAGGCCCTTCAAATACCTGACCGCTGCCGCACTGGCCGGCGTGGTAGCCCTCTCCGGCATGGTGGCAGCAGCAGTCCCCGCTGCGGCAGCCCCCACCGATCCGCCCGGAACCTTCAGCGAACAGAATCTGGGCTCCACGGTTGTGAGTCCGTTTGCCGCCTACCGGATTCCGGCGCTCAGCTACCTCGGCAACGGAGTGGTAATCGCTGCCTGGGACGGACGGCCCAACAACGCGGCGGACTCGCCCAACCCCAACTCGATCGTGATGCGCCGCAGCACCGACGGCGGGGCCACCTGGGATACCCAGCGCACCATCCTGGCGGGCTTCGCGGACGCGGCCAACAACGGCGCCGGCAAGTACGGCTACAGTGATCCCAGCTTCGTCTACGACGCGGAGACCGGAAAGCTGTTCCTGTTCTCGGTGTATTCGAAGAACACCGGGTTCGGCAGCGGCTCGTTCGGCAACGATGACGCGAACCGCAACGTGCTCAGCGCCCAGGTGACCGAATCCAGCGACGGCGGCATCACCTGGGGCGAACCCCGCCTCATCACCAACGTGGTGAAGCCTGGATCAAGCACCACCAACCCACAGCCCGGGGACGTGCGCGCCATGTTCGCCAGTTCCGGCGAGGGCATCCAGCTGCGCTACGGCGCCCACGCCGGACGGTTGGTCCAGCAGTTCGCCGGGGACATCCGGCAGAGCGACGGAACCAACGCCATCCAGGCTTACAGCGTGTACTCGGACGATCATGGGGCCACCTGGGTCAAGGGCGCCAATGTCGGCACCCGGATGGACGAAAACAAGACCGTGGAGCTTTCCGACGGCCGCGTGATGCTCAACTCGCGCTCCAATAACGCAGCGGACAACGCCCGCAAGGTGGCCATCTCCAACGACGGCGGCGCCACCTATGGGCCCGTCACCCTGGACACGGCTCTGACCGACCCCGCGAACAACGCCGCGATCGCCCGGCTCTTCCCGGATGCTCCGGCCGGCAGCGACGACGCCAAAAAGCTGATCTTCACCAACGCCGACCATCCGGACAGCCGGCAGAACGTTTCCGCCCGGGTGTCCTGTGACGACGGCGCCACCTGGGGTGTGCCGCGCACCATCCGCTCCGGCTTCTCTGCCTATTCCACCGTGACCAGGCTGGAAAGCGGCCAGATCGGTGTCCTGTATGAATCGAGCTACAGCAACGGCATAACGTTCGCCAAGTTCAGTGACAGCTGGCTGAACAGCTGCACCCCGGCCCCGGCGCCCAGCACCACCACCATTGCCGGGGTGGAGATCGCCGGAACACGGATTGACACCTCCCGGGACCTCGCCGCCAACCCCTATGCGGCAGGCGAAGCAGTCAGCTACAGCTTCACCGTGACCAACAAAAACACCGGCACCGTCGCCGTCACCCCCACAGCAGGCAACTTCACGCCCCTGATCCCGTCGGGGGCGGGCAACTGCCGCTATCAGTCCCTGGCCGCGGGAGCCTCCTATACCTGCAGCACTCCGGCGCACACCGTGACAGCGGAGGAAGCCGCCCAGGGCTACTTCGTGCCCGATACCACCTGGACAGTTTCCGGTGCAGCCACCGGCACGGACCGGGTGCTCGGCTACCCGGTGGCACTCAAAGCCGGAATCCAGGCCCCGGCAGCGTCACTCGCCGGCGTGACCGTCACCGGCAGCCGCACCGATACGGCACGCAACACCGCCGCGAACCCCTACACCGCGGGTGAAACGGTTCCGTACCGGTTCGCCGTCACCAACACCGGAACAGCCGGGGCGTCCGTGACGCCCACGGCCGGCAACTTCAGCCCGTTCCTGCCGCCGGGTGCGGGCAACTGCCGTTACCAGCGCCTGGGCGCCGGTGCTGACTACACCTGTGCCACCCCCGCGCACACGGTCACCGCCGCAGATGTGGAACGCGGTTATTTTGTTCCGGACACGTCCTGGAGCGTCACCGGTGCGGGCAGCGCAGCGGGACGGCTGCTGGGCGAGCCGGTCCGGCTGAAATAACCCGCTGAACTGGCACAAGCCAGTAAAAAACTCCGGGGCTGCCGGCCACCACATGGTGTGCCGGCAGCCCCGGAGTTTTAGGACGGACTGATTCCGGCTAGCCCCGGGGGTGCGGAACGGTGCTGGCGGGAGTAACAGTGCTGGCCGGGGGAACGGTGCTGGCGGGAGAAACGGTATTCGCCGGCGCGGTGTTGACCGGGGGAACCGTTCCAGCCGGAGTAACCGGTGGAATGACGGCACCTGTGACGGGGTCAGTGACGGGCGCGGCCGGGCCGTCCTCATCCTTCAACTGCCGGACCTCAGACTTGAAGATCCGCAGGGACTGGCCGACGCTGCGCGCCAGACCGGGGAGTTTGGGTGCGCCAAACAGCAGGATTGCCAGAACGATGATGATGACAATGTGCCAGCCTTCGAGTCTCATATCAGTGAGCCTTCCGCGGAATTTTTGGTGGTGGAGGGGGTGGAAATCTGGGTAACTCCGGCAGCCGGAGCCGGGCCGGGCGCGGGAACGGTTGCCGAGGACGTACCGTGCAGCGCCCGGTTCAGCGCCCGGTCCCGGTCCCGCAGGCACTGACTGCCTGCAGCAGAGTCCGGACAGTTCAGCTCAAAGCCGTGATAGGCACCGGGATAAACGTGCAGCTCGGCGGGAACCCCGGCCTGGAGCAGCCGCACCGCAAAGGCGATGTCCTCGTCCCGGAACAGGTCCAGTTCACCGGTCTGGATCAGGGTGGCCGGCAGGCCGGAAAGGTCCTGCGCCAGCGCCGGTGCCGCGTACGCAGACGGATCAGACGCCGCTGCGCCCAGATAGCAGTTCCACGCGAACTCGCTGTGGGCGCGGTTCCAGGTGGGAATGGACGTGAATTCGCGGGCCGAACCGGAGCTGTGCGTCGGATCGAGCATGGGGTACATCAGATAGAGGTACGCGAGCGGCGGTCCGCTCCGGTCCCGGTGCAGCAGCGCCAGCCCGGTAGCCAGTCCGGCGCCGGCACTGGAGCCGGCCAGGGCTACGCGCTGCGGATCCACACCCAGACCCTCCGCCGCGCCTAACAGCCACTGCAGCCCCGCCAACGCGTCCTCCAGGGCAGCCGGAAACGGATGCTCCGGTGCCAGCCGGTAGTCAACGGCCACCACCACCGCTGCGGTACGGGCGCACAGGGCCGCACAGTACACGGTATCCAGCTCCACGCTGCCGGCGATCATTCCGCCGCCATGGAGCCAGAACACTGCCGGGTGCGGGCCCGGTCCGGACGGGGTGAACACCCGCAGGCTTGTGCCGTCCGCCGAGACGTCCCGGACCTCCACACCTGCCGGGAGGACTGCGGCCGCCGGCGCCTCGGCACGGGCGCGGAACTCTGCCAGTTCAGCCAGCGTCAGCGGCGGCGGAAACGCCTCCGAATACGCCAGCCCCGGCAGCAGTTCCGGGTCCACCCGGTCCCAAAAGGAGCTCACCGCACCAGCGCGTCAGCGAACCAGCTGGTAATGGTGGCCGGATGGGTGATCGCAGTGCCCACAACGACGGCGAATGCTCCCGCGTCCAGTGCGGCGCGGCCCTGTGCCGGGGTGTGGATCCGGCCCTCGGCGACGACGGGAAGTCCCAGGTCCAGGGCCGCGAGTTCGTGGAGGAACTCCAGGTCCGGGCCGGAGGTCTTCTCCCGCTCGCCGGTATAACCGGCGAGGGTGGTGCCGATGATGTCCGCGCCGGCCTCAGCGGCAGCAACGGCGTCGGCCACGGACCCGCAGTCGGCCATCACCAGGGCGGGGGACTGTTCGTGCACGCCGGCTATGGTCTGCGCCAGGGAGAGCCCGTCCGGGCGTCCGCGGCGGGTGCCATCCAGTGCCACGATGTGCGCACCGGCGCTGGCACAGGCCAGGGCATGGTGCAGCGTGGGGGTGATGAAAACGCCGTCGTGGCCGTCTTTCCACAGCCCGATCACCGGAACTTCGACGGCGGAGCGTGCCGCCTGGATATCGCTCAGTCCCTGCACCCGCACCGCGGCCGCGCCGCCGGTCACGGCGGACTGGGCCACCTGCGCCATGGTGCGCGGATCACGCATCGGTTCGCCCGGGTAGGCCTGGCAGGACACGATCAGAGAGGAGCGGAGGGCTTCGAGCTTAAACATGGGTGCCTTCGATAGCGGGGAGGAGATTCAGGGCCCGGCGGGCGGCACCGCGGATGGCCGCCGTCGTGCCGAGCTGTGCGGGAACAATCCGCAGGGCGGCCAGCGGGGGCAGCAGCTCGCGGCGGGCCTCGGCTTCCATGACGTCCCACCAGAGCGGGCCCGCAAACGCCAGCCCGCCGCCCACCACAACGACGGCGGGGTCCAGGATGTTGGCGAGCCCGCCGATCGCGGACCCGGCTGCGGCCGCGCCGCGGCGGATGGCCTCCGACGCGGTGGGATCGCCGTCGGCCGCCAGCCGGTACACACCGCGGGTGTCCGCCGGGCCGGACTCAGCGGTGCTTCCGCCCAGCCGGCGGTAGAGCGCGTGGATGGCCGGCCCGGAGGCCACGGCCTCCACATGCCCGGAACCGGCACAGCTGCAGGGCAGCGGCTGGCCGGCCTCGACGGCAAACGGGGACGCGAAGTGGCCCACATGACCGGCCGTGAAGCTGGCGCCTTCGATGCATTCGCCGTTCAGCACATAGCCGCCGCCCACACCCGTGCCCATGCCGATGAACAGGACGCTGGGCACGCCCGCGCCGGCGCCGAGCCAGCTCTCGCCGAGGGCATGGGCATGGACGTCGTTCAGTGCGGTGGCCGGCAGACCCGTCCGCGTGGAGAGTTCGTCCGTTAGCGCTGTCCCGGCCCAGCCGCGGATGGCGTCGGTGGCGGACACCACGACGCCCCGGCCGGAGTCGATCACCCCGGCCGAGCCGATGCCCAGCGCGTCGACGTCCAGGCCGAACCGGTGCGCCTCGCCCTGGAGGGACCGGACCAGTGCGGCGGTATTTTCAAGGACCGCAGCCGCACCCGACTGCGCGGGCGTGGCGACGGCTGCGGAGAACACAACGTTCCCCGCGCCGTCGACAATGCCGCCCGCGGTCTTGGTGCCGCCCAGGTCGATCCCGATGACGTGGCGCATGGAACTCAGAGGAGTCCGTTGTGTTCGAGGACCGTGCGGATCACAGCGGTCTCGGCTTCATTGAGCGCCAGCATGGGAGCGGACATCACGTTCGTTTCGATGACGCCCATCAGCATCAGCGCGGTCTTGAACGCGCCCAGCCCTGCGGCGCCCGGGGAAACCCGGCCCGGGGTGGGTGCGTAGACAATGTTGAACAGGTTGGCCAGCCGGTCCTGGATCCGCGCGGCTTCGGCGTAGTCACCGGACTGGGCGGCCGAGTAAAGGGCCGCGTAGCCGGCCGGGTCAACGTTGCCGAGGCCGGGAACCGCGCCGTGGGCGCCGCCCAGCAGGGCACCGTCCACCACTACCTCATGGCCGGTGAATACGGCGAAGTCCGGCAGATCCTTGGTGGCCAGCAGCAGCTGGCGGAAGGAAACGTCGTCGCCGGAGGAGTCCTTTACACCCGCCAGGACGCCGTCCTGGGCCAGCTGGACCAGCATGGGCAGCGGCAGCTTGTAGTGGGTGCGGACCGGAACGTCGTAGGCGAACAGGGGGACGTCCAAGGCCGCGTGCAGGGAACGGAAGTGGGTCTCGGTTTCGGCGGCATCCGAGATGGCGTAGAACTGCGAGGTCGCCACGATGGCGTCCGCGCCCAGTTCGATCAGGCGGCGGCCTTCTTCGATGACGCGCGGGGTGGTCTGCTCACAGGCCCCGGCGATCAGGGGCACAGCGCCCGCGTTGACGCCGGCAACCGTGCGCATAATGACGTCGCGTTCCTCATTGGTCAGGTAGGGGACCTCACCGGAGGAACCGAGGATGAAGAGCCCGGACACGCCGCCTTCGAGGAGGTGCTTGATGAGCTTTTCGAGCGAGGCGGTGTCGACGGCGCCGTCTGCGGTGCGGGGGGTGACAACGGGGGGAACAACGCCGTGGAAGCGGGGCGTGGATGCATGTGACAAGGGGTTCTCCAGTGCTTGGTTCTAGTACTAAACGTGCAAAAGGCTGGGCGCTGCTCCGAGCAGGCTCTTGGTGTAATCGTTGGTGGGCCGGTCGAAGACCTCGCGGGCGGGGCCCTCCTCGACCATGCGCCCGTAATACATCACGCAGATCCGGTCCGAGACATACCGGACGGTCTGGATATCGTGCGAAATGAAGACCATGCCGAGGTTCAGTTCCCGTTTCAGGTCCGAGAGCAGGTTCAGGACCTGCGCCCGCACCGAAACGTCCAGGGCCGACGTCGGCTCGTCCGCCACGATCACCGACGGATCCAGGCACAGGGCCCGGGCGATGGCGACGCGCTGGCGCTGCCCGCCGGACACCTGGTGCGGGGTGACCTCGGCGGCGGACTGCGGCAGGCCGACCAGGCTCAGGAGCTCGCGGACCTTGGCCAGCCGGGTCTGCTGGTTGCCGATCCCGTGCACCTGCAGCGGGTCGGTCAGGATGTCCTGGATGGTCATGCGCGGGTTCAGGGCGGTGGCCGGATCCTGGAACACCACGCCGACGGCGCGGCCGAAGGTCTTCTTCGAGGAGGAAGCCCGGCTGTTCACCTTGGTTCCCTGAAAGAGGACTTCTCCGGCCGTAGGCTCCTGCAGCCCCACCAGGACAGAGGCCAGGGTGGACTTGCCGCAGCCGGACTCACCGACGATGCCCACGGTTTCCCCGCGGTGCACGGTGAAGTCCACGCCGTCCACGGCCTTGACGATGTTGGGCCGGAACAGGGACCCGGTGCGCGCCCGGTGGTGGACCTTGATGCCCTTCAGCTCCAGGACCGGGCTGTTGCTGTTATCGGTGCTGCTCATGCTTCCTGCCTTGCGCTCGTGCCGGATTCCACGAGGTCCTGGGGGCGGGACGTCTCATGGCTGGCCCAGTAGTGGTTCGTTTCGCCCACCTGGACAAACTCCAGGACCTGGTTCGGATCGGCGTCGGGCCGCAGCGACCGCTCGGCGAAACGGTCTCCCCGGGCGAAGTCGCGGGGGGAGGGAACGGTGCCCTGGATCTGGTGCAGGCGTTCGGCGCCGGCCTCAATGGACAGCACTGCACCCAACAGGCCGCGGGTGTATTCGTGCCGGGGATCGCACAGCAGGTCCGGAACGTCGCCGGACTCAACCACCTGTCCGGCGTACATCACCGTGACCCGGTGGGCCAGTGAGGCCACCAGGGCCAGGTCGTGGCTGACGAACACCATGGCGAAGCCGAGCTGTTCGCGCAGCTCGTTGAGCAGGTCAACGACCTGCTTCTGCACGGTCACATCCAGCGCGGTGGTCGGTTCGTCCGCCACCACGATCTTCGGGGACCGGGAGAGCGCCATGGCGATCAGCACACGCTGCCGCTGCCCGCCGGAAAGCTCGTGCGGGTAGCTCTTGAGCGTGCGGTCCGGATCCAGCTTCACCAGCTCGAGCAGTTCGCGCGGGCTCTTGCGGCCGCCGCGGCGGGTCAGCTGGGCCATCTGGTCCTTGATGAGCATGGACGGGTTCAGGGAGCTGAGCGCGTCCTGGTAAACCATGGCAATCTGCTCGCCGCGCAGTCCCTTGTAGAGCTGGTCGCGCTCCTTCGGGTCATTGGTGAGCAGCTCCTTGCCGTTGAACCGGATGGAACCGGTGAGCTGCGCGGTGCGGGGGAGCAGGCCCATGATCGCCAGGGAGGTGATGGACTTGCCGCAGCCCGATTCGCCGACCAGGCCCATGGTTTCGCCCTCGCGGACGGTGAAGCTGACCCGGTCCACGATGGCGGTGTCGCCGTAGCGTTCCGGGAAGCGGATGGAGAGGTCCTTCACTTCCAGGATCACCGGGGCGTCCGCGGCCACGGCGGGCAGCCGGTCGGTGCGGGACGCCTCGACGGCGGCGAGCATTTCCAGCTCGGCGGCGAGGGCTTCCAACGAGCCGGGTTTGTGAACGTTGGCGCCCAGGGAGGTCTGGGCTTCTTCCGCGGCCGGCCGGCCGCCGTCGGACTCTGTCAGCGAGGTACCGGCTGCATCCAGGGCGGAGGGCTGGGCGGCGGTGGCAACGGCCTCCACGGCGGCAGGTGCCTGTGCGCCGTTCCGGGGCTTGCGGATCCTCGGGTTGACCATGGCATCGGTCAGCCCTTCGGCGAGGATGTTCAGGGCCAGGACGGTCAGCAGGATGGTGATGCCGCCGAAGGTGGTGGGCCACCAGGAGCCGCTGAAGACGACGTTGCGGCCGTCTGCCATCACGTTGCCCCAGGATGCGGCGGGCTGCTGCACGCCGGCGCCCAGGAAGGATAGGGAGGCTTCCAGGATGATGGCGTCGGCGACCATCACGGTGGCGAAGACCAGCACGGGGGCGGCGCAGTTGCGGGCGATGTGCTTGAGCAGAATGTAGGTGCGGCTGGCGCCGATCACGCGCTCGGCGCGGACGTAGTCCTCACCGTACTGGGCCAGCACGTTCGCCCGGACCACGCGGGCCAGCTGCGGGGTGTAAACAATGGCGATCGCGAGGATGATCACCGGAACGGTGGAGCCGAAGAGGTTCAGTGAGTGGTCGCGCAGCGCGAACAGCAGGGCGGCGGCCAGAGCGATACCGGGGAAGGCCATCATGATGTCGAGGATGCGCATCACGGTTTCGCTCACGGCCTTGCGCGACGTCGCGGCGACGGCGCCGAGGATGGAGCCCAGGATCAGGGCCAGGGCGACGGCGCCGAGGCCGATGGCGATGGACACCCGGGCTCCGTAGAGCAGGCGGGAGAACACGTCGTAGCTGGAGCCGTCGGTGCCGAAGAGGTGCTCGCTGCTCGGCGGGAGCACGGGTGCGCTGGATTCGTTCTCGCCGAACGGGGCAAAGAAGGGCCCGACGATCGCGACCAGGACGATAAACGCCAGGAATCCGAGGGCGAGTTTGGAACTGAGGTTCAGAGCGGTGAAGCGTGCTCCGGTATTGCTGAGCCGTTCGGCCAGTGAGTTGCGCATGGTTACACCGTCCGGATTCGGGGGTTGATGGCCAGGTAGAGCAGGTCAACCACAATGTTGACCAGGACAAAGGCGACGGCGATGGTGAGCACCGCGCCCTGGACCAGGTTGGTGTCCGACGTCGTCAGGCCCACCACAATCAGGTCGCCCATGCCGTTGAGGCTGAAGATTTTTTCGATGACGACGGCGCCGCCGAGCAGGTAGCCGACGCGCAGGCCCAGCACGGTGACCGGGGTGACCAGGGCGTTGCGCAGGACGTTGCGGGCCACCACGGTGCGGTAGGGGACTCCGTTGCCGATGGCGGTGCGGACATAGTCGCGGTCCAGCTCCTCCACCATGGAGGTGCGCACCACGCGGATGAGTGACGCCGAGACGGGAATGCCCAGGGCCAGTGCCGGCAGGGCCATGGAGTAGAGCCAGCCCACGAACCCGTACTGTTCTGCCCAGGCCAGCCCGCCGGTGGGGAAGATGGATCCCTCAGGCAGGGCGAACCACTGGATCAGCAGGATCGCCAGCCAGAAGGACGGGGTGGCGATGGCCGCGATGGAGAAGATGCGGATGGCCTGGTCCGGCCAGCGGTCCCGGTACAGGGCGGCGGTGATGCCGAGCGTGAGGGCCAGGACAACGGCCAGCACGATGCCCAGGAAGGTCAGCTGCAGGGTGACCGGGAAGGCGGAGGCGATTTTGGTGGCCACGGACTCTTCGGGCGGATTGGTGACGCCGAAATCCAGCCGGATAACGCCGCCCAGGTAGCGCAGGAACTGGACGACCAGTGAAGCGTTAAGGCCGCGTTCTTCGCGCCAGGCCTCTTTGGCTTCCTCGCTGGCGTTCTCGCCCAGAACGGCGGTGGCGCGGTCTGCTGGAACCACGGACAGCACGATGAACACCATGACCGTCACGCCCAGCAGCATGATCGGCAGGGCAGCAAGCCGGCGCCCAAGCAGGCGGATAAACATTGTCACTCGATTACTCCAATGCGCAGGAAAAAAGTCCGGCGGGGCGCCGTTGGGGGCGCCCCGCCGGGGATGTGCCGTTACTTGCGGCCGACTCCAACAAAGGAGACACCGGTCGTGGGCAGCGGCTGGAAGCCGTCCAGCGCGTTGCCGTCCCAGGCGGTGGGCAGCTTGCGGTGGAACAGCGGGTACAGCGGGACTTCCTCGGAGACAATGTCCACTACGTTGCCGTGGATGGCCTTGGCCTTGTCGGCATCGAGCTGCACGGCCTCGTCCAGCTTGGCCTGGACATCCGCGTACTCCGGGGTGGTGTTCCAGCCGGCGCGGTTTTCCATCCAGGTGGCACCGCGGTAGAACCAGCTGAGCAGGATGTCGCCGTCGTTGCCGAAGACCGAGGGGTCACCCGGTGCGCAGAGCACATCGAAGTTCTTGCCGCCCACCTTCTCCGGGGCGTAGACCGCCGCGGACTGCAGGATTTCCAGGGTGGTGGTGACGCCGATGGCGTCCCAGTATTCCTTGATCAGCGGCACCACGCGGGTTACCCACCCGGTGTCGGTGGAGGTCAGCGTGATGCTGATGTTCTCCGTGCCGGCCTCCTTGAGCAGGGACTTGGCCTTCTCGGCGTCGTACCCGTACACACCGGCAGCCTTGGTGTAGGAGGGGTGGCCCTCCTGGAAGTAGGACGACGCCGGGGTGGCGTTGCCCAGCAGCGCCTTGGTAATGACGGCCTCGGTATCGATGGCGTAGTGCAGTGCCTGGCGGACGCGCTTGTCGGCAAACTTCTGGCAGTTGAACATCAGGAACAGCAGGCCGAAGGACTGAACGGACTCCACCTCGACCTTGCCGGCAAGCTGGTCCACATCCAGGTACGGGACGTCCTCAATGGCCTGGGTCCGGGACGGAACGGCAGCCACACGGGCGGCCGGATCGGCCAGCAGCAGCCAGGTCATGTCCGCCACGCGGGCCGGGTACTTGCCGTTGTAGTCGTCGAACTTCTTGAAGACGATCCGGTCTTCCTTGACCGCGGAAACCAGGCTGTAGGGTCCGGAGCCGACCGGCTTGAGGTCGAAGCCCGCGGGATCTGCGGTCACAACGGCCTTCGGCACGATCTTGATGACGGAAATACGGGGGCTGAAACCCGGGAACGGGTATTTGAGCTTGAACTGGACGGTGGAATCGTCCTTGGCGGTCACAGCGTCGATGAAGGGGATGAACCCTGCAAACAGCGACTTGTTCGCCGGGTCGAGGACCCGCTCGTAGGAGAAGACAACGTCTTCCGTGGTGACCGGATCGCCGTTGTGGAACTTCGCGCCGCTGCGGAGCTTCACCTCGTACGTGGTGTCATCGACCTTGACCGGCTCTGCTGCCGCCAGTGCCAGGTACGGTTCCCGGGTTGCCGGGTGAAGTTCGGTCAGGCCCTCAAACACGTGCAGGTTCGCGGCCAGGGGGGTGGCTCCCGTGGAGAGCATGGGGTCAAACCCGGTTGAGAGCTGGTAGGAAATACCGGCCTCGATCGATCCCGTGCCTTCAGCGGCGGCAGCGCTGCCGCCCGTGGCTGGGCTTCCACCGGGGCTGCATGCCGAAAGGGAACCTGCGAAAGCTGCGGCGGCACCCATGACGCCCGCCAGCTTGAGGAAGTTGCGGCGGCTTGAGTCGTTCAGCAGCGCGCTTGGTTCAAAAGAGTTGCTCATCTGTTGCCTCGCCATCCATGTCACTTATCGGACGTAGGATGTCCGATGCTTGTTCAGAACTGTAAGGTTCCTCACAACAGCACGTCAAGCGAATCACAATTAAGACTCAGCCAGCCTGTCCTAAACGTAGGACATCCTATATCCTGTGGATGAAGCGGGTAGTTCTCTGGCGTACATGCCGCCCAGCCCGCGCGCCCACCTTTCCGTTGTCTCAGGAGGATCCATGAGCCCCTACGCCTCACCACCGGCGGCCCGGTTCAGTGCTCAAAACCGCTCACGGGCGCTGCAGTCCGACATTATGGAGCTGATCCTGGAGCGTGATTTGAAAGCAGGGGACGCGCTTCCCACCGAAGCGGAGCTCGTGGCCGCGCTGGGCATCGGCCGGAATACCCTGCGTGAGGCCCTCAAAGTGCTCCAGGCACTGGGCGTTGTGGAGATCCGGCACGGGTTCGGCATGTTCGTGGCACCGGCCAACTTTGACGCGCTGGCGGACGGCCTGACCTTCCGCGGCCGGCTCTCGCTGCGCCATGAGGGCAAGGAAGCGCTGCAGCTGGTGGATGTCCGCCAGGCACTCGAAGCCGGGCTCATCGGAGAAGCGATGGATCTGTGGACTCCGGAGCATCTGGCCGAGATCGAGGCTACGGTCCGGGACATGGAAGCCGCCGCCGCCGAAGGCAGGACTTTCACCGAGGTTGACGAGAGGTTTCACTACCAGCTCTTCGAACCGCTGAACAATGAGCTGCTCTCCAACCTGATGTCCGTTTTCTGGAAGGTCTACCGCCAGATCCACCTCGAACTGGGAGGGGATCCAGTGGTCAACCTCGTGGAAAACGCAGCCGTTCACCGCGGCATTGTGGAGGCCGTCAAGGCCGGAGACAAGGACCTCGCGTCCGAACGGCTCAGGCGCCATTTCGACGGCATCCGGGCCCAGCTGGCGAAGCTGCGTGATGCCCAGTGAACAACTCAATCCTGCCCAGCTCCGCTGCCATCCCCGTGACGTGCCTGGAACCTGGTGACCTCGGTCCGGCTGCCGCCGATTGTGTTTTCGAAGCCCTCGCGTCTCGGCCGAAGCCGGTGATCGGTGTGGCCACCGGGTCCTCGCCGTCGCCCCTGTACCAGGCCCTCGCTGCCAGTCGGCGGGACTTCAGCAGCGCGGCATGGTTTGCACTCGACGAGTACGTTGGCCTGCCGGAAGGCCATCCCGAGAGCTACGCGGAGGTGCTCCGCCGCGAGATCATCGACCCGCTGGGGCTCGATCCCCGCACCGTCCACCTGCCCAATCCGCACACCGGAGACCACCAGGCGGCCTGTGCCCGGTATGAACAGCAGATTGTGGAGGCCGGCGGAATCGACCTGCAGATCCTGGGGATTGGGCGGAACGGGCACCTCGCCTTTAACGAACCCGGTGGGGCACTGGATTCGCGTACCCGGCTGGAAACCCTCACTGAAGACACCCGCACTGCCAATCAGCGGTTCTTCGACTCTCTCGAGGACGTTCCAACGCACTGCCTCACCCAGGGGCTGGGCACCATTCTGGATGCCCGGCATCTGCTCCTCATTGTTCAGGGTGCCGGCAAGGCTGAAGCACTCCGGGCCGCGTTGCAGGGTCCGGTCAGCCCGGACTGCCCGGCCTCCGTCCTGCAGCTGCACGGCCGGGTCACTGTCCTCGCCGACGCCGCCGCTGCGTCGCTGCTCTAGCCGAGCCAGCTCCCACCGAAAGGGCACCGAATGACCATCAACCCCGCGCAGCCTCACCGCACCCAGGCAGAGGCGGACCGTAGTTCCGCGCAGCACGGGCACCCTGCCGGCGACCGTGCGCGCACTATCCTGCGGGGGACTGCGCTGCGCGGAGACGGGGTTAACGGGGCCCGGCTCCTGGGGGACACCGCGGTTGTGGTGGACGGCGAAGAGTTCAGCTATGTGGGACCAGGCAGCGCAGTGTCACCGCGTCCGGGCGATGTCACCGTGGAGCTTGCTGCCGGTGAGGTGATGATCCCCGGACTGATCGATCTGCACTGCCACGGAGGCTACGGCGTCGACTTTTCCGGGGCGGATGCGCAGGAGGCCCGCCGGGCTGTCGAAGCGTTGCACGCCACCGGCACCACCACGGTGATGGCCAGCCTGGTGACTTCTGCTCCGCAGACTCTCCTGCGGCAGCTTGCCCTGCTCGCGGACCTGGCGGAGGAAGGCCTGGTAGCGGGGCTGCATCTGGAGGGCCCGTTCCTCGCTGAAGCCCGCTGCGGTGCCCAGGACCCCCGGTGGCTGCGGGATCCGGACCTCGGACTGGCCCGGGAATTCATCAGCGCAGCACGCGGCCAGCTGCGCACCATGACCTACGCACCGGAACTGCCCGGGGCGGCAGCGCTGGTGGAGCTGCTGGCCGAGAACGGTGTGGTTCCGTCCCTGGGTCATACCGCCTGCTCACCGGCCGAAGCCGGCCAGTCCCTGGAGCTGGCCAGGGAGTTCCTGGTCACGTCCGGTCTGCCGGCGGCGCGTCCCACGGTCACTCACCTGTTCAACGGGATGGACCCCATGCACCACCGGGCCCCCGGGGCATTGTCGGCCTGCCTGCGGGCAGCGAAAGCCGGCGGTGCGGCGGTGGAGCTCATCACCGACAACACGCATCTGGATCCCTACCTCGTGGGCACCATGTTCGAGCTGCTGGGCGCGCAGAACATTGCCCTGGTCACCGATTCCATGGCCGCGGCTGGGCTGGCTGACGGACAGTACCAGCTGGGTCCTTCCGAGGTTACGGTGCGGGACGGGGTTGCCCGGCTGGCTTCCACCGGATCCATTGCCGGCGGTACGGCCACCATGCTGGATCTGGTCCGCAATACCGTCCGCGCCGGAGCCAGCCTTGAGGACGCCATCACCTCGGCTGCGGTGGTTCCGGCCGGGGTTCTGGGCCGCGGGCGGGAGATTGGTGTTCTCGCCGCCGGCGCCGCCGCTGATCTGCTGGTGCTGACACCGGCGCTTGAAGCTGCCCGCGTGATGCGCCGCGGCCAGTGGCTCGTTCCGCAGCAGGCCTGACTTAGGTCAGACGCTCAATCAGGTGGACGGTCACGTTGTCACCGATGTCCTTGCCGAGCTTTTTCCTCAGCTTGGCGCTGATGGAGAGCATGTGGCCGCCCGTTCCGGTGGGCATCATTCCGCCCCGTACCGGCTCATCGTCCACTGTGGCAACAACCTTGACGGTCTTTCCGGTGCCGAAAAACCCGGCGGATCCGGGCATCTCCACGCAGGACCAGACATCACCCTTGATGTTCACCCCAATGGGGGCGGTAAACGTGTGATCGAGGGGACCCGGGACTTCAGCCATCGTGTTCTCCTGTTTCTATCGGTGGGCCAACCCTACCGTTTCGTTCAGGAAGAACCGGGCAACGACGACGGCGGCCCGGCGGAAGGTGCCAAAAGCACCTGCTGCCGTGCCGCCGTCGTCATAATCCGCGGCTGTGCCTGTGCCTGTGCCAGCGCCGGCACTGCGCGGACATAAGCGCTACTTTGCGGAGACCAGTTCCGGGTGATGGATCGAGGCGACCTGCGGGTGGGCACGCAGCCAGCCCTTGAGCACGTTGGCGCCGTAGGAAGCGAGCATCGGGTTCTGCGGATCATCGGAGATGCCGCGGGACTGGGCTGCGAGGGCCGGCGGCAGCTGCACCGGATCGATCACCGCATCCAGGCGCGGGGACCAGAAGAACGGGATGGCGTAGCGGTCCACGCCGGGCGGCGGAGCCTGCACGCGGTGGATCGTGGCGGAGAGGTAGCCCTGCGTCGCGACCTCAAGCATCTCGCCCAGGTTCACCACCAGGGCGCCGGGGATCGGTTCGACCGGCAGCCATTCCTCGGACTCGTGGGGCTTCACTTCCAGGCCGCCCACCTCGTCCTGCAGCAGCAGAGTGACAAAACCGTAGTCGGCATGAGCGCCGACTCCCTGGGTTCCGGCTTCCTTCACCACGCCGCCCACGTAGTGGATGAGCTTGGACATCCAGGCCGGGGTGCCCTCGAACGGCTCCGCGAAGTGGTCCTCGGGCAGTTCAAGCGAGACCGCGATGGCGGACAGCAGCTCCGCACCCACCGCGGACATCAGCTCGGCCCACTCCATTGCCGTTTTGCGCAGCTCCGGCAGGACGGTGTCCGGGAAGAGGTTGGGCCCCTGCACCAGCCAGAACGGCTGATCAGCGGGATAGTCCGCCACGGCGTCCCGCTCCGGACCGAAGTCCACCTGCTCGCGGGCATCCGGGCGGCCCTGGGTCAGTTCGGTGCCGAGCCGGGTGTAACCGCGGAAGTTCGGCGACTTCCGGTTATCCAGCTCCAGCCGGTCTTCCAGCGGCAGGTCGAAAAAGCGCTTGGTGACATCGAAGAGGTCCTTTACCCGTTCTTCGCCGGCTCCGTAGCCCACCAGCTGGAAGAACCCGATCTTATGGGTCGCTTCGCGCAGCTGGTCAATGAACTGCGGATTGAAGGATCCGTCCGCGGAGCGGGCGGTGCTGAGGTCCAGGACGGGAATCGATGTGGGGTGATCGCTCATTCCCGCAAATTAGCACCGGAGCTTGTCAACTGGGAATCAAATGTTACGCAACATGGAGTCATAAGGCTGTGACCTGCGGGTTTGTTGATTCCGCCAGCCTGCTGCGCGTCATATTCGGGGTTCCTCGCAGGAAACTGGCCGGCGACTTCCGCTCGCCGGACCCCCGCTGGACGTGCAGGTATGGCGACCAAAATCGCCGGAAGGTCGCCATATCTGCACATCGACGGTCGGCCGGCGCCCCCGGAACCTACACGACGCCGGCGTCGTCCTTCGCCAGCCCGGCAGCCATCGCAACCCACCGGGCCAGGAACGCCTCTCCGGCGTCGTCGTGGATCAGTCCGGGCGCCGAGAGCACCGGGTACGGCTTAGCGGGCACTCCGTCGGCTGGCCGGACATCCACGTGCGCGACGTCGAAGCCCAGGGTATGCAGCTCATCGGCCATCGCGTAGTCCGTCCGGGAGTCTCCGACGGTCCGCCAGGTCCGGGGAACCGGCGTCCCGGCAGCTTCCAGCAGGGACAGCGCCCGCCTGGCGCCGAGGTCCTTGCCCACGCCGAGCGCCTCGATATCGGTGGAAATGATGGTGGGATCGATCCGGTAGTCCACGGAATCGTCTGAATCAGGAGCGTGGTGGTCCAGGCGGCACACACCCATGTCGAAGCTGGACATCAGCGCCAGGGCATCGGCGTCGAACGTTTCCTGTTCCGTAAGGTAGTCGGCGTTCGCGACGTCGACGTTCTGTTCCACCGAGACCATGGCGAGCTTGGTCTCGTCGAAGAACATGTGGGCGGCATACTTTCGTGTCACCAGCTCCCGCACGGCATCGGCGTACGGCTCAGGCAGGGCCAGCGCCTTATCGACCTGAACCGCACCCGGTCCGGTGCCGTCGAAGGTGAACCACACCGCTCCCTTCTCGCAGACGGCGTGCACCTGCACATCGCCGGGAAGGCCTGCGGCGATCATCGGTTCCATCACCTGAGTGCGGATGAACGCGTCGGAGCGCCCGGTGTTAAAGACCACGGGCCAGCCGGCGGACGCCAGCGAAACCAGGTGGCGGACCACGGCGGGGGTGACAGTTCGGGACACCGGGGAAGCGATGGGGCCGTCCACATCGAGGAGCAGGCCAAAGCGGGAGACAGATGGGTTCACCCCTCCAGTATTCCCGTTCCGGGGGCTTCCACCGGCATCCAGTCACCTCAAAGCCGCGTAATACCGGGCCTGCCGCCGGGGAGTCCTGTTTCCTTGGGTGCTTAACTTCTCTAGTCTGGGTTAGTGATCTTCAAAGCTGTTGGCGATGTACGCCCCTACCCCGACCACGGATACGTAACACCCAAGGACTGGGCAGCGGTACCTCCCCGGCAGGTTCGGTTGGATGAGTTGGTGACTACCAAAGCCACCCTTGATCTCGGCGCGCTGCTGGCCGAGGATTCCACCTTCTTTGGAGACCTGTTCCCGCACGTCGTGCAATGGAGGGGCACTATGTACCTGGAAGACGGACTGCACCGGGCCGTACGGACCGCGCTGCACCAGCGCACTATCCTGCACGCACGCGTGCTCGTGATCGATGACTAACCAGCCCCCTCGCGGGCAACCTGACGGCGCTCATGCAAAGGGCGACCCGGCACAATGGCACGGTCACAGGATCGTGACCGAGGAGGACCTTGGCACGGTCTTCAATGACGGAGAAGACGACGCCGCGGAGCGCCGCGCGAAACGGCGGCGCGCCTTCCACGGGGTGGTCCTGGGACTACTGATCGCCGTCGTGATCGCAGCAGCCATTGTGGTGCAGGGCATCGCCGCAGGCTGGATCAATCTCCCGCGTCCGGACATCCGGCCGGCGGCGCAGACCGACTGTCCGGCCGGACCGTACCTTTACCAGGCGCCGGATACCGTGACGGTAAATGTCTACAATTCGACGCCGACTCCCGGGCTGGCCACCGAAGTGGCCGAAGCCTTGAAAGCGCGCGGTTTCAACGTGCAGCAAACGGGGAACAGCACGGTGAACCGGGAAGGCATGACAGCGATCATCCTGTCCGGACCCGGCGGTGAAGCGGCTGCCTTCACCGTGCAGCAGCAGATCCCCTCCACGCACTACATCCAGGACGACCGAAGAGACTCCTCGGTGGACGTGGTCCTGGGCTCCACGTATGACGGCCTGGTGCCGGTGGAAAAGGCGCAGGCAGCCATTCCCGGCCCCATCAGCTGTCCGTGGGCCACCAGTTCCCCGTCAGCGGAGTCGCAGTAGCCTGACCCGGAGCACTGTAGACACCGGAGCACTGCAGCCTCCTGTGCCCGCAGACAACGGAGAAACCAGGCTGGCGCTAGCTGCAGCCGTCCGCTGAACAGGCGGCGCCGTCGGCAGATGCGGCCGCCGCTGCGGGCTGCAGCGGCTGGTGCCCGGCTTCCCATGCCTGGGCCAGCGCCTGTTCAAATAGCTCGGCGGGCTGCGCTCCGGAAATGCCGTACCTGCGGTCCAGCACAAAGAACGGGACACCACTGACACCCAGGGCCCGGGCCTCGGCTACGTCCTGCTCCACCGCCTCGGTGTAGCCGGTGCCGGCGAGCGTGGAGCGCACGGTCTCCGGATCCAGGCCCGCCTGGGCGCCGATCTCTGCAAGGACATCATGACTGGCGATGTCCAGGCCCTTTTCAAAGTGCGCGGAGAGCAGCGCCTCCTTGACGGCCGCCGCGGCCTTCTCGCCACCGGAGTCCCGTACGAGGTGAATGAGCCGGTGAGCGGTGAAACTGTTGGCCACCACCAGCTCGTCGAACCGGTAGTTCAGGCCCTCGCCAGCGGCTTGGGACGAAACATGCTCCAGCATTCCCGCCACCTGGGCCGGGTCCATGCCCTTGACCTTGCTGAGGTAGTCCACCTCGCTGCCGTCGAAATGCTCGGGCACGGAGGGATCCAGCTGGTAGCTGCGCCAGCGGACCTCCACCTCCGCCGCATGCTCGAAGCGGGACAGGGCGGTCTCAAAGCGCCGCTTGCCAATAAAACACCAGGGACATCCGATATCGGACCAGATTTCAACCAACACAAAGGTCCGCAACGTCCGGAACCCTCCGGTTTATTCCTCAGCGCCATCCAGGACTGCTCGGGGCTGCCGCGGCGGGGATTCCCCGAAACGCCGCCAGCAGGTAGGGTGCGGCGGGATGACAACCTGGACTGGGGCACGAACTGAGGCAACCGGGGGAACCGCAGCACGCGCGCCCGCGGTGCTGCTGACGGTCGCCGTTTTACCGCTGGAGGAACCTGACCCGGCGGAAGCTCCGCTGACTCCGGCCGAACTGCTGCGCGCCCGGGCCTTCGCAATACCGGCGGTGCAGCGCCGTTTTGTCGCCTCCCGGCAGGCAGCCCGCCGGTTCGTGGCCGCGCTCGCCGGCGTCGACCCTGCGGTGGCCGCCGCCGACTACCAATGCCCGCAGTGCCGTGCTGCCTCGACACAGAGCCACGGAATTCCGCGCTACCTGGTGCACGGAAAGCCAGTGCCGTTCCAGGTCAGCTTCAGCCGCTGCGGACCGTGGCTGCTCGCCGGAGCCAGCGCCACCGGGCCTGTGGGAGTGGATCTGGCGGATGTCACCGGGTTCGGTGATCCCCGCCTGGACGCGGTGATTGCTACGGAGGCCGAACAGGCACAGTACGACGCCGTTGGGCCGGCTGAGCGGGCAGTGCGCCAGGCTCGGTTGTGGACCCGGAAAGAAGCGGTCCTTAAAGCCTCGGGGGACGGGCTGCGGATCGCGCCGCACCTGGTTGACGTGGGAGTGGAGCTCACCGCGGATTCCACCGTGGCCGCCGGGCCGTCCGGGGGACGAATGTCAGTCATGGACCTGGATACCCGGATGCTTTCACCCGGGTTGTTCGCTGCCGCGGCCGTGCCGGCCGCTGGGGAGGTCCGGGTCGAGTACCGCAGCCGAGCCTAACCCCGGCCCCCATGATCAGGCTCCAGCTCAGGATGTCCCCGGTCCGTTTTCAGCTGTGGGCACTTGCCTGCCCCGTTCCAGCACCCGCCGGCGGGCCGCGCCGGCGGCCTTTCCCACCAGCTCTTCCAGCGGCCCCTGGCTGTGGAACCTCCGCCAAATCAGGGCGAATGCGATCACCGCAGCAACCTGCAGCACCAGGGAAACTTCCGGCTGGTCCTCGTAGAAGCCGCTGCCCAGGATCAGCAGATGGCCCGTGTACAGGGTCAGCGTCATACTGCCTGCCGCAGCGAGCGGAAGCAGGTAGCGTTCGGCAACCCGGCTGAGCAGGAGCATGGCACCGAGCACGGCCGCGGCAACTCCAATGGTGTACAGGAGGTCCAGTGGAGTGGTGGAGTGCGGAGCAAGGATGGCGAACCACCAGAACGTCGTCGTCGGCAGGTATCCGGATGGTCCCCAGATGAGGACATCACGGACCGCTTCGGTGTCCATGTCCGGGGTGGCGGCCACTATCTGTTCGAGGCCGCCCAGCGGTCCCAGCAGCAAGGCAGAGACCAAGGCAGCGGCGAGGGCGGTGCCGGCGCCCGCCACCAGGATCGCCGTCTGGGTTTTCCATTCCCCGAGCCGCAGCCGCCCGATGGCGAGCCCGGCACAGATGTACGCCATCCAGGGGATGGCCGGATAAGTCCCGGTCAGCAGGAGCTGGGTCACGGTTTGCCACGGGTCCGTGAACAGGGCCGTAAACGTTGGGTCGAACCCGGGTGCGGGCAGGTAGCCGCGCAGGAGTGCCATCAGGGTTGGGCCCAGGATGGCGAAGCCCGCCGCCGCTGCAAAGAGCGTCCGCGCGGAAAGACCCAGCAGGGGAACCGCCAGCAGGAACATCACGCCGTAGTAGGCCAGGATGATGAAAGCGGGCATATCAATATAGGCGACTGTTAGTCCGATCGCGCCGACGATCACCGCCCGCACCGCGGTTCCCCGGCGTACCGCCGCCAGATCCAGGCCCCGCTTGGGACGCACTCCGCCAGCCGAAAGTGCCAGGGTGACTCCGGCAAGCAGAGCGAACAGTGCAGCCGACTTTCCAGCGAACAGAGACCAGGACCAGGTAGGGCCGTAATCGTCCGACACCTCCGGGAGCACATGGATCGCCATCATGCCGATCAGAGCGATTCCCCGCGCCGCATCAATTCCCGTAAACCTAACTTTTGGCGTGGTGCCGGAAGTGCTCATGGATCCCCTTCAAATGCTGCGTCGACGGCGGTTCTTTCCGCCGGTTGAGCGCCGCTTGCCCGTCACTTTGCCTTGGACGGCTGGTCTGAGGCAAACAATGTGGACTGTGCTGAGGCTATGCGCTTTCTGGGAGTTGCCTGTGAACCTTGAGTATCACGAGGTCAGCGGCGGAGGAACGAGTAGAGCACCAGTAATGGCTTCCGGTCCGGCTACGTACCGGACCGTAGAGGGCAGGCCGCGGTACTCATGTTCAGGTCTGAAAGCCGTCCCTAGGCTACTTGAGGCCGCTTGATCGAGTGTCTTCTGAAAGACAGGGCAATGCGGCACAAAAGCCATGCCATGCCGTGCCACGAAGGAAGAAAAACCCGATGACGCTGTCCGAAGACCGGTCCGAACCACTGAGTACAACGAAGGGAATCCGTCAAAGCACCCGCACAGGCAGCACCACGGCGCCGGCCCGGACGGAAGCCGACCGGGAGCGGGTATTCAGCCGCACCACGCTCGCGCCGGACCGGGCCGTCTACTACGGCGGCCCCGCGCCGGAGCAGCGCACACTGGTCGACATTTTCACCGAAACGGCAGCAGCGTATCCATCGGCGCCGGCTCTCGATGACGGAACGGAAACGCTGACCTATGCCGAGCTCCACGACCGGGTCAACACCCTGGCCCGGAAACTCTGGTCAGCGAGCATCGGTGCCGGAGACAGGGTAGGGATCCTGGTTCCTTCCGGGACCATGGATCTGTATATCGCCATCCTGGGAGTCCTCTTTTCCGGCGCTGCCTATGTACCGGTCGACGCCGACGAGCCCTCGGGCCGCGCGGACGTTGTCTGGGCCGAAGGCGGAGTCTGCGCCGTGATCGGTGAAGGACTGCAGCTGACCGTACGGCAGGGTGTGCCCATCCACGGCAGCGGTCCGGAACCGCATCCCGAGGACGACGCGTGGATCATCTTTACCTCCGGCTCCACCGGCAAGCCCAAGGGTGTTGCGGTGACGCACCGTTCCGCTGCCGCGCTGGTTGACGCGGAATCCCGTCTCTACTGCGTTGACGAACCGCTCCGCCCGGGAGACCGGGTCCTCGCCGGACTCTCCGTGACATTCGATGCTTCCTGCGAGGAGATGTGGCTGGCCTGGGCGCACGGTGCCTGCCTGGTCCCGGCACCCCGCTCAGTGGTCCGCTCCATCATTGACCTCGGTCCATGGCTCCTGGAACGCAAAATCACGGTGGTCTCCACCGTGCCGACCCTGGCCTCAGTCTGGCCGGCGGAGATCGTCAGCCGAATCCGGTTGCTGATCTTCGGCGGCGAAGCCTGCCCCGTGGAACTCGGTGCCCGGCTTTCGGGGCCGGGCAGGGAAGTCTGGAACACCTATGGGCCCACCGAGGCCACCGTCATCGCCTGCGCTGCGCCGCTGGACGGCACCGATCCCGTCCGCATCGGCCTTCCGCTGGAAGGCTGGGACCTCGCCGTCGTGGATTCGGACGGCAACCCGGTGGCCTGGGGCGAGGAAGGCGAACTGGTGATTGGCGGCGTCGGCCTGGCCCGCTACCTGGACCCTGAGATCAGCGCCGTGAAGTACGCGCCGCTGCCCTCCCTGGGCTGGAACCGCGCGTACCGCAGCGGAGACAAGGTGCGGGCCGAGCGCGAAGGACTCATTTTCGCCGGCCGCCTGGACGAACAGGTGAAACTCGCCGGCCGGCGGGTGGAACTGGGGGAGATCGACCACGCGCTGACGGCCCTGCCGGGAGTCACCAGCGCCGCAGCCGCCGTGCAGGTTACGGCCAGCGGCAACGAGATTCTGGTGGGCTACCTGGTTGAATCCGCACCGGGGGAGGTGGACCTGGCAGGCGCCCGGACCGAACTCAGTACCCGGCTGCCGGCCACACTGGTTCCCACCCTGCGGATCATCGACGAGCTGCCGATGAAATCCTCCGGCAAGGTGGACCGCAACGCGCTCAGCGTCCCCGAAAAAGCGGTGGAGCAGCAGCTGGACGTCGAGGTGGAGCTCAACGCTGACCTCCGCTGGCTCGCTCAGCGCTGGACGGACCTCCTCGGCCCGCAGCCACTGACCAAGGACAGCGATTTTTTCGCCCTGGGCGGCGCGAGCCTCGCGGCCGCGCAGCTTGTCTCGGCGCTGCGGGAACGCTACCCGAAGGTTTCCATTGCCGATATCTATGCCAATCCCTCCCTCCTCGCGATGGCCGAGCGGCTTCGCCAGACCACGGACAACGGCGCCGCCAAGCGCGAGGTCCCGAACACCCCCTGGTGGACCGGACTGGTTCAAGCCCCGCTGATCGCCGGGCTCTACGCAATCACCGGACTGCGCTACGTCACCGGGATCGCGATCGTCTGCTGGGTCATGAGCAACGTGCTGGCCACGCCATGGACGCCTAATCCGCCGCTGCTGCCGCTGGTGGCCGCCTGGTTTGTGCTCTACAGCCTTCCGGCCCGCATGCTGGGCGCCATCCTTGCGTGCCGGACGCTGCTGTTCCGGATACGGCCCGGCGTTTATGCCCGCGGCGGAGGAACCCATCTACGGCTCTGGGCAGCGGAACGCATTGTCACGTACGGCAAGCTCGAACCCATCATGGGAACCCCGCTCGGACTCTGGTATGCCCGCGCACTGGGCTGCAGCATCGGGCGAAACGTGCACCTGGAAGCCATGCCTCCGGTGACCGGGCTGGCGCAGATTGATGACGGTGCCGCCGTAGAATATGAAGTGGACCTCGCCGGGCACTGGCTCGACGGCCACCTTCTGCACATTGGGCACGTCCGGATCGGCGCGCACAGCCGGG
The DNA here is from genome assembly GCF_014836775.1 of Arthrobacter gallicola. GTDB lineage: Bacteria > Actinomycetota > Actinomycetes > Actinomycetales > Micrococcaceae > Arthrobacter_B > Arthrobacter_B gallicola. The sequence goes on along the minus strand of NZ_JACSQD010000006.1, from coordinate 234,371 downwards.
TAGGGGCGCGCTCCACGGTCACGGGAGACGCACGGATTGGTGCCGGCAGTGAGATTGAACCGGGAACCTTTGTCTCAGGGCAGGTGCCCCCGGGCGAAAAGTGGTCCGGATCCCCGATGGAATACCTCGGCTCGGCCGGTGAAGGCTGGCCCCAGAACCACGGAGCCAAGGGCCCGGCGGGGATGAACCTGCTGTACACGGCGGGCCTGTCCTGGCTCACCATCATGACGCTGCTGGCGGTACTCCCCGGCTCGATGCTGGTCCTCCTGCTGCTTCAGGACGCCCGGGACCTTGGACCGGCGCTGTTTGAACTGGCCCTTTGGGCCCCCGTCTTTGTGGTGCTGACCATGGGCACCTACCTGGCACTGACAGTCTTTTCCGTCCGCATGCTCCGATCGCTGCTGCCGGCGGGGATGCATCCCCTGGACGGTCCGACCGGCTGGGCAGCGTGGCTGACGAACCAGCTGCTGGCGAAGAACCTGATCTCCATGTACCCGCTGTACGCTGGTCTGCTGACTCCGGTGTGGATGGAATGGCTTGGCGCCAAGGTTGGCAAAAACGTTGAAATCTCCACCGTGGAAACCCTTCCGCACCTCACCGACGTCGGCGACCGCGCCTTCCTGGCTGACCACTCCATGGTCTCCGTGGCGAAGGTCAGGCAGGGCTGGCTCTCCCTTGGCCCGTCACAGGTGGGGGAGAAGTCCTTCGTTGGTAACTCCGCGATTGTGGGCGGCGGTGTCAGCGTGCCGGACAACTCGCTCATCGCCGTGCTGTCCTCAGCTCCGGCTGACATGCCGGAATATTCCTCCTTCTTCGGACGGCCGCCGGTCGAACTCCCCCGCCCGGTTGAGGAAGGCGACTCGTCACGGACCTATGACCCGCCGCTGCGGCTGAAACTGGCCCGCGCCGCCGTGGAGGCGTGCCGCATTATTCCGGCAATCATCACGGTCTGGCTGGCGCTGGCCACTGTTTTTGTCCTGGCGTTCATCTCTGATGAAGCCGGTCTGTGGGCAGCCGTGCTGTGGTCCGGTCCGGTGTTGCTTGCGAGCGGAATCGCGGCGTCCCTGGTGGCAATCGCGGCGAAGTGGCTGCTGCTGGGACAGTTCAAGGTTTCGGAACATCCGCTCTGGAGCTCCTTCGTATGGCGCAATGAACTGGCGGATGTCTTCTCTGAATCGCTTGCGGTTCCCGGCCTCGTCCGGATGTCTCTGGGCACGCCCATGCTCAACGCCTGGCTGCGCTGGATGGGCGCGAACGTGGGGCGCGGGGTGTGGTGCGAGACCTGGTGGCTGCCGGAATTCGATCTCATCGAAATCGGTAAGGGTGCAAGCATCAACCGGGGCACCGTGCTGCAGACACACCTGTTCCACGAACGGATCATGCGGATGGATTCCGTCTGGATCGGAGCCGGGGCAACCCTGGGACCGAACAGCATTGTGCTTCCCGGCAGCACCATCGAGGACGGGGCGACCGTCGGCAGCTGCTCGCTGGTCATGCGCGAAGAAAGCGTGCCGGCCCACAGCACCTGGTACGGAAACCCACTGACCCACTGGGACGCCGTCGCCGGATCAGCCGCCGCTCCGGTCCACCGGGATGCTTTGACCCCAGATGCTGATCCGCGCCGTCCACACGGCCGCAGGCGCGCCCTCACCGAATCACGATAGAGCAGGAGAGAAGATGTTCAGCGAAACAGCATTCCAGGAATCCCCGGTGGCGGAAGCTGCTTTCGGCCGCGTGCTCACGGCCATGGTGACGCCGTTCGACGCCGCCGGCAAACTGGACCAGCCGGGCGCAGCAGAACTGGTCCGCTGGTTGTGCCGGGACGGCTGGAACGACGGGGTGGTGGTCAACGGCACCACAGGAGAGTCCTTCGCCACTTCCAACTGGGAGAAGGCCTCCATGGTGCACGCCGCCTCCAGCGTTCTGCAGGGAACCGGTAAAAAGGTGATTGCCGGCGTCGGCTCCGGAGACACGGCACACAGTATTGCCTTGGCACAGGAAGCGGCGGCCCAGTACGCCGACGGCCTGCTCGTCGTGGCGCCGTACTACTCCCGTCCGTCCCAGGCCGGGCTGCTGCGTCACTTCCTGGCAGTTGCTGACAGCACTGACCTTCCGGTGATGCTCTATGACATTCCGAAGCGGACCGGGGTGGCGATCAGCCCCGAGACGCTGGCAGCCGCGTCCAGGCATCCCCGGATCGTGGCCGTGAAGGACGCTAAGGGTGACCTGGAATCCACGTCCAAGGTCATTGCCGAAACCGGCCTGGCCTACTACTCCGGGGACGACGCGCTCAATTTGCCGCTGCTCTCCGTGGGGGCGGCAGGATTCGTCTCCGTGGTTGGCCATGTCGCTGCGCACCGCCTCTCAGCACTCCTCGCCGCCTACAGTGAGGGACGGGTCAAGGATGCACTTCAGATCCACCGCAGCCTGCTGCCCGTCTACACCGGTGCCTTCCGCGCCCCCGCAGCCGCCTCCATCAAGGCCCTGCTGAACCGGCTTGGCCTTCCCTCCGGACCGGTGCGGCTTCCCTTGGTGGACCTCACCGGGCCGGAATTGGCTCTCTTCCTGCAGGACGTGGAGACCTCCGGGCTTTCCGAAGTGCTCCTGCCCGCACAAGTCCAATGACAGCGGATCCGGAGCGTTCTCCCACAGGAACAGCACAGGGACACCTGCCCGGTCACCGGGCAGGTGCGGCAACCGGCACGGTTCCGGCTAAGACCAGGCTGTTGGGGGTGGACGCGGCCCGTGGGCTGGCGTTGCTGGCCATGATGGCCATCCACATTCTGCCGTCCGTGAATGATGAGTTAGAGCCGACCTGGGCCTGGTCACTCTTCGCCGGGCGCGGCGTCGCCCTCTTTGCCTTACTGGCCGGGCTGTCGCTTGCGCTCTCCTCCGGAGGTGTCCGCCGCCTGAACGGGCCGGCCATGACCGCCACCCGGGCTGGAATTGCGGTCCGTGCGGGCATCATCGCAGTGATCGGGCTGCTGCTGGGATACCTGGACATTGAGGCCCAGGTGATCCTCGCGTACTACGGCGTGATGTTCCTGCTGGCGCTGCCGCTGCTGAGGCTTTCAGCGCGTGCTTTGATGTGTCTGGCGGGATTGACCGCACTGCTGATGCCCTTCCTGATGCAGGGGCTGCGCGACTACCTTCCCGACCCGGGGGTGGACCAACCCACCATCTCCGGTTTGGTCACCCATTTTGACGTTACGGCCGCCCAGCTTCTGCTTACCGGTGTGTACCCGGCCCTGCCATGGATGGCGTTTATCTGTGCGGGCCTGGCAATCGGCAGGCTGGATCTGCGCAGCCGCCGGGTGCAGACCGGCCTGTTCGCCGGCGGCTGCGGACTGGCGCTCCTCACCACCCTGGTCTCCGCGTTCCTGCTGGGACCGGGCGGGGGACGGAAGAGCCTGGAAGCGCTCTATGGCGATCCGGTAATGGTGAGCGACACTCTGACGTGGGGACCGGGAACAACCCTGCCCACAGATTCCTGGTGGTGGCTGGCCGGACTGGCGCCGTATTCCAGCACCCCGCTGGTCATCCTGAACACCATCGGCATCTCCGTTGCCGTGCTGGCGGCGCTGCTCCTGCTGGGTCAGTGGGCACGCCCGGTCTTCTTCCCCCTGGCGGCTATGGGGTCGATGACACTCACGCTTTACACCGCGCACCTGCTTCTGCTGGCCACCGGCCTGCTGGCAGACGCTCCGGAGATCTCCATGCTGGTGCAGGTTGGCCTGTTCACGGCCTTCGCGCTCGTCTGGGCGCGGAAGCGGGGGCAGGGGCCGCTGGAGCATCTGGTCTCATCGGCAGTGAACCGCACGCGTAAGACCGTGCTCGCCCGCGCTGGCAGCGCTCCGGCCACCGACCGTGCAGGCACCCAGGCCACCAACCGTGCGGGCGCTCCGGCCACTGACCGTGCGGGCCGCGCTAAGCACAGCACCGGCACACGTACCCCTGAACCCGGCCAGCACCGGACCGGCGACGGGGATCCCGACCCACCCCTCCCCGGTCCGTGAAAGCGGAACTGCGCGGGATTCCGCGCATCAGTGCGGCCTTGAGTGCCGCTGCGGCGCTGCTCCTTCCGGGGGCGGCGCCGGTTCTTGCGCTGCCCCCGGAGAAAACAGCAACGGCCACTGCTGGTGTGACAACAACGGCCACGGCGGGCGCCGCAGCAACTGCACCAGCGGCTGTGCCGTCCCCGACAGCAGCCGCAATCAGCGGTGTGTCGCCCAATCCCTGTGCCCGGCTGGCTGCAGATGAAGTGAAGTTCGACGTCGGTACGGCCGACAGGGTCACGTTCGCCACCGCCCGCGCCTACGGTGAGTCGGAGGTGCTGATCACCGGGTGCGTTGCAGACGGGGACGGAGGGTATGAGCAGGAGTGGCAGGCCACCGGGTTCGCCGGCCGCAGCGGGTTCGCCCCTGCAGGCCGGATGTGGGAGAACACGCTGTACTCGCCCACCGGGACCTTCACTGTTACCGAGGCACTTGGCCGGAAGAATCCGGGAACCGAACTGGCGTACTACACCGTAAACGAATCATCACGCTGGGGCGGTGAAAAAGGGCCAACGTACAACCAGTATTTTGAGGGCACTGGAGGTCCGGCAGATGAGAACCTGTGGCGGTATATGAACAGCGGGCTCTACGAGCAGGCGGCGGTCATCAACTGGAACCGGCCGCCGGACATGCCCGTCACCCAGGGAGCCTCCTTCGCCATTTTTCTGCATGCCGGCAACGCCAAAACCTGGGGATGCATCTCCACCGATCTTGCGACGGTGACAACCTTCCTGCGCAGCGCTGTCCCGGGGGACCGGATGGTCATGGGAATCCAGGACGACGTGTTTATCGCCTCCACCGCACGCTCCGACGCCGCTGCAGCAGCCCGCGAGGCAGCGAAACAAGCAGCGGAAGAGCGGGCAGTGGAGGAACGCGCAGCGGCCAAAGCCGCTGCGGCACGGGAGGCCGAAGCGGCAGATCCTCACTGGGAACCGTACGCCGTCGCCGGGTTCTCCGTTGCCCTCTTCGCGGCTTACCTCGTTGCCAAGCTGCGCTCGTCACGGGCGGAACGGGCGGAACGGGCTGAAGCAGCCGAACGGGAAGCCCAAGTGCCCCAATAGCTTCCTTCTGTGACCCACCCGCAACCGACCGGTTCGGCACCGGCAGCGGCACGGCTAGACTTTTACATCATGGGAAACAGCTTCGGAGACCTCCCGGGAACGGGCCAGAGTGACTCTTCGGCAGGTTACCCGGAGGGAAAAGCCTTGTACGAGGAACGGATGCAGCTGCTTCCGGGACTCTGGATGCCCCCGGCTCCGCCGTGGGAGGAGCTCCCGGAGGCGACTCAGGCGCGCTGGCAGCGCACCGCTGAAGACGCAGATAAAACCGCCGAAGACGCAGATAAATAAGCGCCGGCGTTGGAACCGGGGCAACCAGTCAGTTACTACGGCTGACAAAAGCCCGCTGGGCTGGCAGGATCAGGCCCCATGCGCGCCGCCGACCCCTCCCTTGAACATTTTCAGCAGGCACAGTCCGCTGACATCGACTATGCGCCCGGCCACGGGCACACTGAATATGCTGTCACCAGGTACAGCCTTGATCTGGACTACTCAGTAACCGCCAACCTCCTGACCGGGACAGCCGATCTTGAGCTGGTGGCGCGGGAGCCGCTGGCCGGCGTCGTCCTTGATCTCCAGGCCCAGCTGGCAGTCAGCCAGGTCGAAGCCGGCGGTATGCAGCTCCCCTTCACCCAGAACAGGCAGCACCTGCAGATCACGCTGCCGGCCCGGCTCACCTCCGGCGCGGTATTCGCGCTGCGGATCCGCTACACCGGATTTCCCCAGCCGCTGGACGGTCCGTGGGGGAGCATCGGCTGGGAGGAACTGACCGACGGCGCGCTGACCGCCGGCCAGCCGGCAGGCGCACCCACCTGGTTTCCCTGCAATGACCACCCGGCAGACAAGGCGTCCTACCGGTTTGCGGTAACGGTGGAGGAGGAATACCGGGTGATTGCCAACGGCACCTGCAGCGGTGAAACGGCGCAGGCCGGGCGGCGGACCTGGATCTTCGATCAGCCCGAGCCTATGCCCGCGTACCTCGCCACGGTGCAGATCGGTAGATATGAGCAGGTGCGCCTTGGCACCCCGGGCCCAGAACTGACGAGCCCGGTGCAGCTGCTCGCCGCTCCAGACCGGCTGTTATCCAAAGCCCGGGCAGCTTTGGCGGAGCAGGACCGGATGTTCGCGGCCTTCGAGCACTGGTTCGGGCCGTACCCATTCGGCAGTTACACGGTGGTGGTCACCGAGGACAAGCTGGAAATCCCCTTGGAAGCGCAGACCGTCACCGTCCTGGGACGGAACCATCTTGGCCGCAAATCCCGGCGGCTGCTGGCCCACGAGCTGGCTCACCAGTGGTTTGGCAACTCGGTCACTGCGGCTGGCTGGCAGGACATCTGGCTGCACGAGGGGTTTGCCACCTATGCGGAGTGGCTGTGGTCTGAAGCGGCCGGACGGCAATCCGCGGACGAGCTGGGCATGGAGGCCTGGCAATGGCTCTCACGCCGGTCGGAGAACCTCTGCCTGGTCTCTCCAGGACCGGAGCGGATGTTCGATGACCGTCTGTATGTCCGCGGGGGACTGGCACTGCACGCGCTGCGGCGCTCGGCTCCGGACAGCCTGTTTTTTGGGCTGGTGCGTTCCTGGACCGAAGAGTTCCGGTACGGGAATGCCTCTACGACCGAGTTTCTGGAACTGGCCGGCCGGAGATATGCCGGAACCGGAATAGATCCCGCTGCGGTGCTGGCGCCTTGGCTGGTGGACAAGGCGCTGCCGCCCTGTCCCTGACACGGCCGGTACGTCAGCCGTGCAGGTCCGCCGCGTCCAGCTCCACTCCGGTTTCATCGGCCAGCACGGCGCGTTCGCGGCCGGCGCCGCGGATCCAGAGCCGGTAGGCCGCGAAGAGCAGCACGATCCAGCCCAGGCCGACAACCAGTGCGATCCGGGTATCCGGCATAACGCCGAGCAGCACCACGATGAAGACCATAAACCCCAGCGCGGCGTAGGACGCCACAGGCCAGAACGGTACGCCGAATTCCGACGCCGGCAGGTTGCGCCGCTTGATGTCGCGTTTCATCGCGATGTGGGAGAGCAGGATCATCAGCCAGACCCAGACGGTCGCGAAGGTCGCGATCGACGCGATCACCAGGAACAGCGACTCGGGCAGCACAGCATTAAGCACGACGCCGACGAGCAGTACGGCTGCCATCACCAGGACCGTCATCCAGGGCACCCCGTGCCGGGAGATCCGCGCAAATCCAGCCGGTGCCTGGCCCTGTTTGGCCAGGGCGAACATCATCCGGCCTGCGCCGAAGGTATCTGAGTTGATGGCAGAGAGTGCGGCGGTGATGACCACGGCGTTGAGGATGTGTGCCGCCGCCGGAATGCCCAGGGCATCGAAAATCTGCACAAAGGGGCTGGTCTCGCCATTAATGTCCTGCCACGGGAAGATCATCATCAGGACGGAGAGCGCGCCGATGTAGAAGAGCAGGATGCGTACCGGCACGGTGTTCACCGCGGCCGGGATGGCTTTCTTGGGGTTGTCTGCCTCACCCGCGGTGATGCCGATCGTCTCGATGCCGCCAAAGGCAAACATCACCACCGAGAAGGAGGCCAGCAGACCCCAGAACCCATTGGCGAAGAAGCCGCCGGAGCCCAGCAGAGTGTCCAGGCCCGGGTTCGCCCCGCCCGGCAGGCCAAAGCCGAAGATGATAATCACCGCACCGCCGGCGATCATCGCGATGATCGCGGCGACTTTGATGATTGAGAGCCAGAACTCGGTCTCCCCGAACACCTTCACCCGCATCAGGTTCAGTGCTGCAATCAACAGCACGACGGCGAGGATCCAGATCCAGCGTGGAACATCCGGGAACCAGAACCCCATGTAGATGCCGAAGGCCGTGACGTCCGCGATGGCGACGATGGCCATTTCAAAGGCGAACGTCCACCCGGTGATAAAGCCGGCGAACGGGCCAAGGTAGCGGCTGGCGTACTGGCCGAAGGATCCGGAGACCGGATGCCGCACTGCCATTTCCCCGAGCGCCCGCATGACCAGGAAAACGGCTGCTCCGCCGATGATGTAGGCGAGGAGAACTGCGGGGCCGGCGGCCTGGATGGCTGCGGCGGATCCATAAAACAGGCCCGTGCCGATGGCCGAGCCGAGTGCCATAAAACGGATGTGCCGGACGTTCAGCCCGCGGGCCAAAGCCTGGGCAAATGAAGACATGCAAGAACACCTTGGGGGTGGGGGAGGCGCCGGAATGGCGGCGCACCCATTCTACGCCTTGCCACCGGGGTGTTCTGATGCTGCCGGTCCGGGTCCTGATGCCGCAGGACCCGGCACGCACTGGTGCCGGACCCCGCAGCCTGCACAGCAAAGAAGCCGGGGCTGGACGCCTGTGCGTCCAGCCCCGGCCTCGTCGCGGGAGATCCTGCCGTGCCCCGCCTTGGAGACCGGTTACGCAGCCGCCGGTTCACGCGATTCATGCAGGAACCGTGCGTAGGCGGGGACGGTCAGGAAGGTGGGGAAGTGTTCCCCGCAGGCCACTTCCTCGAACAGCTCCAGGGCGTCGTCGAACCGGTCGCCGGGGAAGCGCTCCAGCTGCCCGAACTCTTCCTCCAGCAGTTCCTGCACCCAGTGCGCGGTGATGATCTCGCCGTCACTGGTCACGGCGGAGGAGTGGATCCACTGCCAGATCTGGGACCGGGAGATCTCCGCGGTCGCAGCGTCCTCCATCAGGTTGTTGATGGCGGCCGCTCCGTTGCCGCGCAGCCAGGACTCGATGTAGCGGATGCCTACCTCGATGTTGCTGCGGATACCGGCCTCGGTGATCATGCCCGGGGTGGCGGCGATGTTCAGCAGGTCCTTGTCATTCGGAATCACGTCCTCACGCAGGCGTTCGCGCTGGTTCGGGCGGTCACCGAGGACGCCGTCGAACACCTCAAGGGCCACGGGCACCAGATCCGGATGCGCCACCCAGGAACCGTCAAAACCGTCTGCGGCTTCGCGGGTCTTGTCCGCGCGCACCCGCTCCAGGGCGACGTCGTTCGCTGCCTTGTCCCGGCGGTTGGGGATAAACGCGGCCATGCCCCCGATCGCGTGGGCGCCGCGGCGGTGGCAGGCCCGCACCAGCTGCTCGGTGTAGGAGCGCATGAACGGAGCCGTCATGGTCACCAGGTTGCGGTCCGGGAGGATAAAGCGCGGCCCGCGGGTGCGGAAGTTCTTGATCACCGAGAAAATGTAGTCCCAGCGCCCGGCGTTCAGTCCGGCGGCGTGGTCGCGCAGTTCGTAGAGGATCTCCTCCATCTCGAACGCGGCGGTGATCGTCTCAATCAGCACGGTGGCGCGGATGGTGCCCTGCGGAATGCCGAGCAGATCCTGGGCCAGGATGAAAATGTCATTCCACAGCCGGGCCTCGAGGTGGTTCTCGATCTTCGGCAGGTAGAAGTACGGGCCGCGGCCTTCGGCGATGAGCCGGTGCGCGTTGTGGAAGAAGTACAGGCCGAAGTCCACGATTCCGCCGGCGATCGGGGTGTTGTTCACCAGCATGTGCTTCTCCGGCAGGTGCCAGCCGCGGGGCCGGACCACAATGGTGGGCAGCTCGGTCAGGGTTGAGCCGGTGACCCGGTACTCCTTGCCCTCGGGGGAGGTGAAGGTGAGCCGGTTGTCCAGGGCGTCGCGGAGGTTCAGCTGCCCGTTGATCACGTTGGACCACGACGGCGTGGAGGAGTCCTCCATGTCCGCCAGCCACACCTTGGCGCCGGAGTTCAGGGCGTTGATGCTCATTTTCCGGTCCACCGGGCCGGTGATTTCCACCCGGCGGTCTTCGAGGCCCGGGGCAGTGGGCGCCACGCGCCAGGAGTCGTCCTCGCGGATGTGCCGGGTTTCGGGCAGGAACGCCGGGTCGGCGCCGTTGGAGATCTGCTTCCGGCGGGCCTGGCGGTCCTGAAGCAGTTCCTGACGGCGGGTGTGGGTGGCCTGGTGCAGCGCCTTGACGAAGTCCAGGGCCTGCGGGGTGAGGATTTCCTCCTGGCGCCGGATCGGCGCTGCTGTGAGGGAAATGCCGTTCAGGGTGATCGGATCATTCATGGCGTGCTCCTTGGCGGGTGTCAAAACTCTGGGGTGCTGGCTGGTCCGGGTACCGCGGGTAAACCGCGGCACCCGGACCGGCCCGGTGGGTTTAGTGGAACTGGGCGGTTTCGGTGGAACCGGCCAGTGCCAGGGTGCTGCCCTCGGGGTTCAGGGCGGTGGCGATGGCGTCGAAGTAGCCGGTGCCGACTTCGCGCTGGTGCTTGGTGGCGGTGTAGCCGCGGTCCTCGGAACCGAACTCGCGTTCCTGCAGTTCCACGTAGGCGCTCATGCCGTTGCGGGCGTAGCCGTGGGCGAGGTCGAACATGGAGTAGTTCAGGGCGTGGAAGCCGGCGAGGGTGATGAACTGGAACTTGAAGCCCATGGCACCGAGCTCGCGCTGGAACTTGGCGATGGTGTCATCGTCCAGGTGCTTCTTCCAGTTGAACGACGGCGAGCAGTTGTAGGCGAGCATCTGGTCCGGGAACTCGGAACGGACGGCTTCGGAGAACTTACGCGCCAGTTCCAGGTCCGGGGTGCCGGTCTCCATCCAGATCAGGTCGGAGTACGGTGCGTAGGCCTTGGCCCGGGCGATGCAGGGCTCGATGCCGTTGCGGACCTTGTAGAAGCCTTCAGCGGTGCGCTCGCCGGTGATGAATTCCTGGTCCCGCTCATCGACGTCGGAGGTGATCAGCGTGGCCGCTTCGGCGTCGGTCCGGGCGATCACCACGGTGGGTGTGCCCGCGACGTCGGCTGCCAAACGGGCAGCGTTCAGGGTGCGGATGTGCTGGCTGGTGGGGATCAGGACCTTGCCGCCGAGGTGGCCGCACTTCTTCTCCGAAGCGAGCTGGTCTTCCCAATGAACGCCGGAAGCGCCGGCCTGGATCATGGACTTCATCAGCTCGTAGGCGTTCAGCGGGCCGCCGAAGCCGGCTTCGGCGGCGGCGGCGTCGGCCACGATCGGCACCAGGTAGTCGTCAACGGACTGGATGCCCTCGGCGAATTCGATCTGGTCTGCGCGGAGCAGGGCGTTGTTGATCCGGCGGACCACGGTGGGCACCGAGTTGGCCGGGTAGAGCGACTGGTCCGGGTAGGTGTGGCCGGAGTTGTTGGCGTCGGCGGCGACCTGCCAGCCGGAGAGGTAGATGGCCTTCAGCCCAGCCTTGACCTGCTGCACGGCCTGGTTGCCGGTGAGGGCACCCAGCGCGTTGGTGTAGCCCTCGTCGCCGGCATTCCGGAGCTGGTCCCAGAGCTTCTCCGCGCCGCGGCGGGCCAGCGTGTGCTCTTCCTGGACCCGGCCCCGGAGCTTGACGACGTCCTCGGCGGTGTAGTCCCGTTCGATGCCGTCCCAGCGGGGATCGGTGGCCCATTCCTGGGCGAGCTGCTCGGCGGTGCGTGCTGCGTTGCTCTGTTCCTGCGTCATGGCCGTTGGTCTCCTCGGTTGCGGTGCGAGCTCCGGGCTAGGTGAATCCGGCGCTTCCTTGCTGTGGAATCAACACTCCGGCAATAACAACCCCCTTTCTAGGGGTTTTCTCTGGAAAGAAATGCACTTCTTCGCTTATTGTGAATTTGTGACCAGCGCAACATGGAACCGGCCCGTTCCCGCCGGCAGAACAGAGGACGACGGCGGTGCGGAGCCCGCCCTGGACGTCATCAGCCTGGGCCGCCGGGTCCGCCACCTGCGCAAGGGCAAAGGCATGACACTCGATGACCTGGGGGCCGCCGTCGGGACCGTGGCCTCCCAGCTGTCGCTGATTGAAAACGGCAAGCGGGAGCCGAAACTGGGGCTTTTGCAGTCCCTGGCCAAGGCACTGGATGTGAGCATCGACCAGCTGCTGGGGGCGGAGCCGCCGAGCCGCCGGGCAGCCCTGGAAATCGAACTGGAACGCGCCCAGCGCGGCCCGCTCTACCAGTCCCTGGGCCTGCCGAAGGTTCGCGTTTCTTCGCGTTTGCCCCTGGACGTGCTCGAGTCCCTGGTGGGTCTGCAGTCCGAACTGGAGCGCCGGCTCAATGAACAGGTGGCCACGCCGGAGGAGGCCCGGCGGGCGAACGGCGAACTGCGGGCCATGATGCGGGAGCGGGACAACTACTTTCCGGAGTATGAGCAGGCGGCCCAGCAGGTCCTGGATTCAGTGGGCCACACCACCGGGCCGCTGTCCCAGCACGTGATTGCGGATATCGCCGCGCACCTGGGCTTCAGCCTGCACCACGTCTCCGACCTGCCGCACTCCACCCGCTCCGTCACGGACCTGAAGAACAAGCGGATTTACCTCACCCAGTCACAGCGCTCGGAACATGATCCCCGCTCGGTGCTGCTGCAGGCGCTGGGGCACTTTGTGCTGGATCACCAGACGCCGCGCAGCTACGGTGAGTTCCTCAGCCAGCGGGTGGCCACCAACTATTTTGCCGCTGCGCTGCTGCTGCCGGAAAAAGCCACGGTGGAGTTCCTGCAGCGGGCCAAGGCCGCCAAGGAAATCGCCGTCGAGGACATCCGCGATGCCTTCGCCGTCTCCTATGAGACCGCCGCGCACCGCTTCACCAACCTGGCGACCCGGCACCTGGACATCCGGACGCACTTCCAGAAGGTGCACGAGAGCGGCATTGTCTACAAGGCCTATGAGAACGACGGCGTGACGTTTCCTTCCGATCACACCGGCGCCATCGAGGGCCAGCCGATCTGCCGGTACTGGACCAGCCGCGAAGTGTTCTCCGTGCCGGATAAGTTCAGTGCCTACAACCAGTACACGGACACCCCGGCCGGCACCTTCTGGTGCACCGCCCGGACCGAGCGCAGCTCCGGTGGACTCTTTTCGCTGAGCATCGGGGTGCCGTACGCGCATGTGAAGTGGTTCCGCGGCCGGGACACCACCGAGCGGTCCAAGTCCCGCTGTCCGGATCCGGACTGCTGCCGCACACCGCCGCAGGAGCTGGCCTCGGAATGGTCGGGGATGGCCTGGCCGAGTGCCCGGGCGCACTCGCATCTGCTCGCGGCGCTGCCCCCGGGTGCGTTCCCCGGCGTGGATGAGACCGAGGTGTACTCGTTCCTTCAGGCGCACGCCGGGGACTGAGTCGGCCCCAAATCTCCCGGAGCGGTTTACCGGGACGGAAGGGTGAGGATCTCCGCGCCGTCCTCCGTGATGGCGATCGTGTGCTCGCTGTGCGCACTGAGGGCACCCGTTGCGCTGCGGAGCGTCCATCCATCCGGGTCCATGGCGAGCGTGGCGGTATCCGCCATGACCCACGGTTCCAGGGCGAGCAGCAGTCCCGGGCGCAACTCGTAGCCCCGGCCGGGCCGTCCGGTGTTCGGTACGTGCGGGTCCTGATGCATGGTGGAGCCGATGCCGTGCCCGCCGAACTCGGTGTTGATGGGGTAGCCCGCCTCGGCCAGGACCGACCCAATGGCGTAGGACAGATCGCCGATCCGGGCACCCGGCTTGGCGGCAGCGATGCCCGCGGCCAGCGCACGCTCGGTCGCGCTGATCAAAGCGAGACTCTCCGCCGGCTGGGAATCTCCCACGACGAAGCTGATGGCCGAGTCCGCCGCGATGCCGCCCTTCAGGACCGCGAGGTCAAGGGACAGCAGGTCGCCGTCGGCCAGGGTGTAGTCATGGGGAAGTCCGTGGAGCACGGCGTCGTTCACGGCTGTGCAGATGTAGTGGCCGAACGGACCCCGGCCGAAGGACGGCTCATAGTCGACATAGCAGGAGGTGGCGCCGGCGTCGTGAATCATCTCTTTAGCCCAGCCGTCGATGTCCAGGAGATTCGTCCCGACCACCGCCCGCTGCTTGAGGGACTGCAGGATGTCAGCAACCAGGGCGCCCGTGACGCGTGCCTTGGCTACTTCGGCTGGATTCAAGATTTCGATCATGCGGTACCTTCCGGTTTCCAATAACTATACCGGCCATATTATCCCGGTAGAGTGGGCGCTATGGTCAGACTGCCGCTTACAGCAGAAGAGGTCCAGCGCGGACAGCGTTTAGGGGCCCTGCTGCGCCGTGCCAGAGGTGGGCGCACGATGCTCGAAACCGCCCTGGACGCCGGGATCTCCCCGGAAACGCTGCGGAAGATCGAATCCGGCCGCGTGGCAACGCCGTCCTTCCCAACCATCGCGGCGCTCGCCGAAGTCCTGGGGCTCTCTCTCGACGAGGTATGGGCTGAAGTCCGTCAGCCCGAGCCGGGCTTAGATCCCGCAGATCGCCTCGGGCGTGGACGGCTGGTCTCCTAGCATCCCAGCCCGGGTCCTGCCCTGAGCCCACCGCAGCGTCTAGGGTGTAGCCATGCCTGAGATGCCCGAGGTGCAGGGACTCGCCGACTTCCTGCGGAGCAAGCTGATCCCGGAGGATGCGCCGCCTGCGGTCATTTCCGACGTCGAGGTGCTGTCCTTTTCGGTCCTGAAAACCGCCGGCGTGCCGCTGGATGCTTTGAAAGCCGGTCCGGTGACCGCCGTCGAGCGCCGCGGAAAGTTCCTGATCATCACCGCTGGGGGAGTGTGCCTGGTGATGCACCTGGCCAAGGCGGGCTGGCTGCGCTGGTCTGATGCACTGAAACCCGGTCGGCTTCGGCCGGGCAAGGGCAGGATGGCGCTGCGCGTGCGGTTCGAACCGCGGGAACCCGGCGGTGACGAGCCCGGCTTCGATCTCACCGAGGCGGGCACCAAAAAATCCCTGGCCGTGTACGTGGTCAAGGAGCCCGGTGAGGTGCCCGGTATTGCCCGGCTGGGACCGGAAGCGTTCGACGTCGACTTCGACACCTTCGCCGGGCTGGTTGCCGCGCACCGGGGCCAGATTAAGGGCCTGCTGCGGGACCAGTCGGTGATCGCCGGCGTCGGGAACGCCTACAGCGACGAAATCCTGCACGCTGCGCATCTTTCCCCCTTCGCCAATGCTGCCAAGCTGAAACCGGAGGAAGTCCAGCGCTTATTCGAAGCCATGGGGGCAGTGCTGGAATCGGCCATGGCTAACGCCAGCGGACGCCCGGCTGCCGAGCTGAAGGATTCCAAACGGCGGGCAATGAATGTCCATGGCCGGACCGGCGAACTCTGCCCGGTCTGCGGCGACACCGTCCGGGAGGTGTCCTTTGCCGACTCCTCACTGCAGTACTGCCCGACCTGCCAGACCAACGGGAAGCTGCTCGCGGACCGCAGGATGTCGAGGCTGCTGAAGTAGCTCCGATATCGGTTACGCAAATACCTGACATCAAAAAATACGCCTTCCCCGGATAGGTGACACGCGCCACAGTTATCTCAGATCAACTTGGCAACTACTCGAAGGCGAGCATCCACCGTGGAAAAACTCCTCTCCCACCTGGCACACCTGGAAATCACCACCCCCGACGTCGAAGCGTCCACCCGTTTCTACGTGGAGAAATTCGGCATGCGGCTGGTCGATTCCATTGACGGCGCGTCCTACCTGCGCTGCTGGGGTGATCACTACCGTTACAGCCTGGTAGTGCGCCACGGGGACGAACCGTCGCTGGCGAACATGGCCTGGCGCACCGCTTCCGCCGAGGCCCTCGACGCCGCGGCGGCGAGCATTGAAGCTGCCGGTGTTCAGGGCGAATGGGTCCCCGGCGGACACGCCCACGGCAAGGCCTACCAGTTCACCGGCCCCTACGGACACTCGATGAAGCTGTTCTACGAGGTGGAGAAGTACGTGGCGGAACCCGGCTTCGAATCCGTCTACCCAGACCGCCCCGAACGCCGCAGCAGCCATGCCGCGGCACCCCGCTTCCTGGACCACGTCACCGTGGCCACCAGCGACGTGCGCGGCTTCGCCGACTGGTACAACCGGGCGCTGGGCTTCCGCATCATGGCATTCACCGATCTGGACGAGGCTCCGATCACTGTGTTCTCCGTGCTGACCACCAACGAGAAGTCGCACGACCTCGGGGTTGTCCTGGACACCTCGGACCGTGCCGGCCGCGTCAACCACATCGCGTTCTGGGTTGATACGCATGAAGACCTGCTGCGGACCGCTGACGTGATGATGGAAAACGGCACCCCGATGGAATACGGTCCCTCCATCCACGGCATCGGCGAGCAGAACTTCCTGTACTTCCGTGAGCCGAGCACCCTGCGGGTTGAGCTGAACTCCGGCGGCTACCGCAACTACGTGCCGGACTGGGAAGCCAAGACCTGGAAGCCGTCCGAGGGCTCCAACAACTTCTACCGCAACGGTGCCATGCCGCACTCGATGACCGAGTCCTTCCCGGCCGCGGAAGGATTCACCGCCACCGAAGAGGGTGCCTCGGAAGAAATGAAGCAGGCCCTGCTCAACCCGTACGCCGAGCAGGGCCGGGGCTAATCCGATGACCTACGCACTGATTACCTTCGCCGACCCCGCCAGCGGGGAGTCCCTGACCGGCCTGGAAACCGGCGGCCGCGTCCTGCCGCTGACAGCGGAGAACCTGGCCCTGCCCGGAAGCATACCGGTCAGCATCGAAACCATCATTGAACACTGGGACACGGCTGAGCCTCAGCTGGACCGACTCGCGGGAGAGGCCGGACAAGCCGGCACCGCCGCGGCGGGCTGGCTCGATTTCGCGGAACTGAAGGTACTGGTCCCGCTGCGGCCGCAGCAGATCCTGCAGGCCGGCGCCAACTACCGCAAGCACGTGATCGACCTGGCGGTGGCGCACCGCGACGGCGGCGGAACCGATGAGGAAATCCGCGAACGGACCGCCGAGATCATGGACAAGCGGGCAGCCGAGGGCACACCCTACTTCTTCATCGGGCTGCCGACGGCCATGGCGTCAGCCACCGAGGACCTGATCCTGCCCGCCTCCGGCAAGAGCCACGACTGGGAACTGGAAGTTGCCGCCGTCATTGGCAGCCGCGCCTTCCGGGTCAGCCCGGAGGAAGCCCTCGACCACGTTTTCGGTTACACGATGGTCAATGACATCACCACCCGGGAGTTCGTCTTCCGGAAGGACATGCCCGCCATTGGCAGCGACTGGTTCCGGGCCAAAAACGCCCCGGGCTTCCTGCCGACCGGACCGCTGGTGCTGCCGGCGAAGTTCGTTGAGGACCCGCAGGATCTGAAGGTCACCCTCCGGCTCAACGGCGAAACCATGCAGGACGAGTCGACGTCGGACATGATCTTCACCGTCGCCCAGCTGGTGTCCCACGCCTCGCAGCAGATGCCTCTGCTGCCCGGGGACCTAATCCTGACCGGCAGCCCGGCCGGTAATGGCGCGCACTGGGGCCGGTTGCTCCGCGACGGCGACGTGATGGAAGGCGAGATCACCGGACTCGGCACGCAGCTGGTCCGCTGCAAGGACGAGGTGGCCCAGTGACTGAAATCCAGGACCAGGCCGGCGAGACGGTGATCCAGCGCGGTAACGCCCTGGCCAGCATCGAAGCCATGGCTGCCGCGCACAACAACTGGGGCCGGTGGGGTCCGGACGACGTGCTGGGCACGCTGAACTTCATCGACGAGGCCAAGCGCGTCGAGGCAGCCCGGCTGGTCCGCTCCGGCCAGAGCTTTTCCCTCTCCCAGCCTTTTGACACCAACGGTCCGCAGAAGGGCTGGCGCCGCCGTACTAACCCGGTGCACACCATGACCGATACCGGCACAGATGCGGAATTCGGCGACCAGGGTTTCCCGCACGGCATTGGCGGCGCGGATGACGTCATCTCGATGCCGCTGCAGTGCTCCACCCAATGGGACGGGCTGGGCCACATCTTCGACCGCGGCAAGGCCTGGAACGGCCGCCGCGCCGGCCAGGTGGTAACCAGCGAGGGAGACCAGGTCACCGGCATCCAGACCGCGGCCTCACGGATCGTGACCCGGGGCGTGCTGCTCGACGTCGGCCGTGCGCTGGGACCTGAACTGGGCAACGGCGACGGCGAGCTGCCGGACGGATTCGCGATCACCGCCGAACACCTGGAGGCAACGATTCAAAAACAGGGAGCCAGCTCAGCGGTCCGCCGCGGGGATGTCATAGTGCTGCGCACCGGCCAGTATGCCCGTACGCTGCGGGAAGGCTGGGGCGACTACGCCGGCGGAGCCGCACCCGGGCTTTCCTTCACCACCGCGCCCTGGCTGCACCGCAGTGAAATTGCCGGGATCGCGACTGACACATGGGGCTTCGAAGTCCGGCCGAACGAATTCGACACCGCATTCCAGCCGCTGCACCAGATCGCCATCCCCAACCTTGGGCTGTTCCTCGGGGAAATGTGGGACCCGGAAGAGCTGGCGGCGTCCTGCGCCGCTGACGGGCAGTACGACTTTCTGCTGACCGCGGCACCGCTGCCCATCACCGGGGCAGTCGGATCACCGGTCAACCCCATTGCCGTCAAATAATCCGCCGGACTGAAAACAAAGGAGTTTGCACCATGGCAGCTGTGAGCAAGGTAGGCATCGTCGGCTCGGGCGCGGCAGGATTGACGGCGGCCGCGCTGCTGGCTGATGCCGGCGTCGACGTCGAAATCCTGGAAAAGGCGGATGGTCCCTCCCCGCTGGGTTCCGGCATCACCTTGCAGGGGAACGCCCTGCGGATCTTCCGGCAGCTCGGCATCTGGGATGAAATCGCGGCAAAGGGCTTCGCCTTCAGCGAGCTGGGCCTGCGTGCCCCGGACCCGGCCGGGACGGTACTGGCGGTAATGGATGATGCCCGCACCGGCGGTGCGGACCTGCCCGCGACGCTGGGTATGTACCGCCCGGACCTGGCCGAGGCACTCCGGCGCCGTGCCGAGAGCGCCGGAGCACGGATCAGCTACGGCCGGACGGTCAAGGGGGTGGAGCAGGACAGCGGTTCGGTCACCGTGATCACCGACGACGGCGACCGGCTCAGCTATGACCTGCTGATCGGCGCGGACGGACTCCACTCGGTGGTGCGCTCCGCCATTGGAATTGACGTGGCGCCGGAACCCACCGGGATGGGTATCTGGCGGGCATTCGTGGAGCGCCCCGCAGACGTGGTCCGCACGGACCTGGTGTACGGCGGCCCCTGCTTCATTGCCGGCTACTGTCCCACCGGCCAGGACACCATGTACGCCTACCTGGTGGAAAATGCCCAGGAACGCAGCGTGGAAGACGGCCCCCGCATTATGGCCGGTCTTGCCGCGGCCTACGGCGGTCCGTGGAAGGAGATTCAGTCCAGCCTGGACCACAGCGCCCGGGTCAACTACACCCGGTTCACCAAGCACTTTGTGGATGGGCCGTGGAACCGCGGCCGGGCAGTGATCATTGGCGACGCCGCCCACAGCTGCCCTCCCACCATCGCCCAGGGTGCTGCCATGGCCGTGGAAGACGGTGCCGTGCTCGCAGAACTGCTGGTGGAGCATGAGCGGCTGGACGACTCGCTGTGGGAAGAGTTCACCGAACGCCGGCTGGAACGCGCCCGGGTTGTCGTTGAAAGCTCGGTCCAGCTGGGCCAGTGGATGCTGGACGGGCAGATCCGGGACGCCGATGTACCGGGTCTGATGGGCAAGGTTGCCGCCACTGTGAGCTCTCCGGCATGACCGATACTCAGTCTGCTCCCGTGCCTCAGTCTCAGCCAACGTCTCAGTCTCAGTCAGCGTCTCAGTCCCCGGTGGTTGACGTTCATGCGCACGTTCTGCTGCCCGCGCTGGCACAGTACGCTGCCGAGTCCGCGCCGGAGGAATTTGCCGCCGCGCAGGCACTTGATGCCCGCCGCCAGGGCCCGGAGTCACTCGCGGCCTCCGGCGCCATGATCAAGCAGCGCTGGCCGCAGCTGGTGGATCTTTCCCGCCGGCTGGCGGACATGGATGCTGCCGGCGTTGACGTGCAGCTGGTCTCGCCGTCGCCGTCCCACTATTACTACTTTGCCGAACCGGAGCTCGCAGCGGACATCGCCCGCCGTGCCAATACGGCCGTGCAGGAACTGGTGGCTGCCGCTCCAGACCGGCTGGCAGGGTTGGGACTGGTTCCCCTGCAGCACCCGGACCTGATGGTGGCTGCGCTGGAGCACGCGGTGCTGGAGTGCGGGCTGCTGGGTGTGGGACTGGGTTCCTACGCCCCGGGCAGTTCCGGCACCGGAACGGATACCGGACCGAATGCCGGAACGGTGGAACTCTCGGACCCACGGCTGGAGCCGTTCTGGGCCCGTGCCGAAGAACTTGGGGCGCTTGTTTTCCTGCATCCCTTCGGATGCTCGCTCGATGAACGGCTGGACCGGTTCTACCTTTCCAACACCGTGGCCCAGCCGGCGGAAAACGCGGTGGCACTGTCCCACCTGATTTTCGCCGGGGTCCTGGACCGGTACCCCGGGCTCAAACTGATTGCCGCCCATGGCGGCGGTTACCTGCCCACCACGCTGGGGCGCTCCGACCGGGCCTGGAAGGTCCGTCCGGAAGCGCGCGGATGCGCCGCACCGCCGTCGTCCTACCTGCGGAAGATCTGGTTCGATTCGCTCATTCACAGCCCCGCGGAACTCCGGGTACTGGCGGAGACCGCAGGGGCCGGCCGGGTTTTGCTCGGCTCCGACTACCCGTTCGATATGGGCACGGAAGACCCGGTGGGTGAAGTCCGTGCTGCCGGCCTGACCGGTGAGGACGAGCACCTCATCCTCGCCGGCAACGCCGCTGCCCTCGGCATCCGCGCCGGACTGGCCGCTGAACACACCCCGGCTTCCTGAGCCGGGAAGGAAAGGAATCACCATGGTCAAGATTGCACGCTGGAATGACGACGGCGAGGTCCGCTCCGGCTTTATCCACGGGGACCGTGCATACCCGCTTCCTGACGGGCAGACGACCAACGATCTGCTGGCCGCCGGGCTGGAGGAAACCCTGCGGATCGCCGAGCGCACCGTCGCGGGCGTGGCCAGCGCGGCTGGAGGTGCCCTTGCACCCAAGCCGCTTTCCGCCGTCGTGCTGCTGGCGCCGTTGGTTCCCGGCACTCTCCGCGATTTCGTGGCGTTCGAAGAGCATGTGGAGGGCATGCGGATCAGCATCGATGGTGCAGCCGGGGTAGTGGAGGAGTGGTACCAGGCGCCCACCTTCTACTTCACCAACCCGCACACCATCCGGGCCACGGGCGAGGACATTCCCATCCCCGCCGGCTGCAGCCAGCTGGACTTCGAGACTGAGGTGGCGGCCGTCATCGGCCACGTGCCGGGAAGCTCCGGCAGCAACCTCACCGTGGAGGAAGCACACCGGCACATCTTCGGGTACACCATCTTTAACGACTGGTCCGCCCGTGACCTGCAGCGCCGCGAAATGAAGGTCAGCCTGGGCCCGTGCAAGGGCAAGGACTTTGCCGGCACGCTGGGCCCGTGGATCGTGACGGCAGACGAATTCGAGGACCGGCACGACGCCGAGGGGTTCCTGGGCCTGGGGATGAGGGTGGAGGTCAATGGAGTCCGGATCGGGGAGGACCTGCTTTCCAACATGGGCTGGCCGTTTGCCGAGCTGGTGGCCTACGCCTCGCAGGACTCGCGCGTGGTCCCGGGCGACGTCCTGGGTTCCGGCACCTGCGGCAGCGGCTGCCTGGCCGAGTTGTGGGGACGCAACGGCGCGCAGACCCCGCCGCCGCTGCAGACCGGCGATACCGTCACCATGACAGTGGAGGGAATCGGCAGCATCACCAACACCATCGGCGCCCGCCGTGAGGCCCAGACGCTGGTCCGGGCCCGCCCCCGGCCGCGGCTGCAGCGGAACTACGCCGCCGCGGTGGCTGGTCAGTGAACCCATCCGACCCGCTGCATCCGGCCGTCCGGGCCAACCCTTTCGGCCTGGACGGCCGGGTTGTGGTTGTTACCGGTGCGGCGCAGGGGCAGGGTGCAGCTGCCGTGCGGCTGCTTTCTGCCTGCGGTGCGCAGGTGGTGGCCACCGACCTGGCTGCCGGGCTGGCCGCCGCACCCTCACCGGGACCCGGCACACTGGACTACCACCAGCTGGATGTGGCCGACGAGGGCGGGTGGGCGGCGCTCGCCGGGCACCTGCGGGAGAAGTACGGCCGGGTGGACGGCCTGGTGAATAACGCGGGCATCACCGAACGCAAACGGCTGGGGGAACTGTCCCCGGCGGATCTGCACCGGGTTTACGACGTCAACGTGGCCGGAGCGCTGCTGGGAATCCAGGCGCTGGCACCGCTGATGGAAAGCGGCAGCTCAATTGTTAACGTGGGGTCCGCCGCCGGCCTGACCGCGCACTATCCGCTGGCCTACACCGCCAGCAAATGGGCGCTTCGCGGAGTGTCCAAGGTGGCAGCGGGGGAGCTGGGGGCGCGCGGCATCCGGGTGAACATGGTCCACCCCGGCTTCATCGAAACGCCCATGACTGCCAGTGCCAAACCGGCGTTCCGGGAAGCAAACTTGGCCGAAACTCCGCTGGGCCGGACCGGGCAGCCGGACGAGGTGGCCAGCGTGGTCGCCTTCCTGCTCAGCCCGCTCTCCTCTTATGTCACCGGAGCTGAAATACCGGTCGACGGCGGCCAGACCTCCCATGGCGGCGCGAAGTCCATCTCGGACGCGCTGCGCTGAACTGGTAGAGGGTCGCTGAACCCCAGCCGCCCGGCGTAACCGGGAAACCCGAAAAGCGTGGGCCCGTCCCAAAGAGGGGCGGGCCCACGCTTTTCGAATCTGTTCTATGAACCGCTGGCCACTGCTGCCTGATCCTCGCGCCCGGCGACGGTGCCGCCGTCCGGAACGCGGTCAAACCGCGGCAGCGTCAGCAGTACCGCTGATCCGAGCACCAGGAACGCTGCGGCAATGATCAGGGGAATGTTGTAGGACTGCCGGGCATCGAACAGGTAGCCGGCCGTAACCGGCCCGAAGGCGCTGCCGATCATAAAGGCACTGTAGACGTAGCTGTAGAGCGCCCCGAAGTCCCGTTGACCGAAGTACCGGGAGCTGAGATAGGACATCAAATCGATTTCCGCGCCAAAGCCGATTCCAATCAGCACAGCAGTCAGGGGAGCGAACCCGGCACCGCCGAAGAGGAGCAGCAGGCACCCGGCTGCTGCTGCCAGGAAGAGCGGCACTGCTACATAAGTGGCATAGAACCGGTCCAGGAGCCAGCCAACAATGGGCCGGCCGATAACCGTTCCCACGCCGATGAGTGAGGACAGCAGTGCTGCCTGCACCGGGGCGACGCCGTTGTCGATGAGCATCGGCACGAAGTGCGGCACCATGGTCAGCAGCGCCCACCCGAGAACGAAAAACGCGGCGATCAGCGTCCAGAATTCCCGGTTGCGCAGCGCCTGACCGCGGCTGAGCCCTGGCAGGTGACCAGCGGAAACGGCCGACGGGGTGGAACCGGCGTCGGAGGGGGTGAGCCGGATAACCGCCAGGATGAGCAGCGGCGCGAGGGCCAGGACGCTCATGGTGAGGTAAGCGCCGCGCCAGCCGTAGGCTGCGATCACGGTTCCCATGAGGGGCGGCAGGAGCAGCCCCGCGGCCCCCAGCCCGGTTGCCATGATGCCCAAAGCCAGTCCGCGGTGCTTATGGAAACGCTCCACTACTGCCTTGGAGTAGGTCACTGCCGAGGTTCCGACGCCGATGATTCCGGCCAGCGCGTAGAGCGTCAGGAAGAGCAGCAGCGTCGAATCGAACCGGCTGAGCAGGAACAGCACTGCGGCGAAGAGGGGCAGCGAGATCCAGGCAATCCGCCGGACGCCGTAGCGGTCCAGGAGCCGGCCCAGCAGCGGGAGGGCAGCGGCCATGCCCAATGAACTCCACAGGCTGGTTTGGGTGATCTCTCCGCGGCCCCAGCCGAACTCCTCCTGCAGCGGGACCACCAGCGGGCCGAGGATATAGCCCAGACAGCTGAACCCGACACCTGCTCCCACGGTAGCGAACAGCAAGGCCGGCCAGCCCCTGGTAAATTCAGGCCGCGCGCTATCGGTGCGCGGAAACGCTGGTTTCATCCTTGAAACCCTCTCTTTTAATGGAAAGCCGCCCGGCGTCAGCCGGGCAGCACTGCCGACCAGCCGCCGTCCACCATCAGGTTTACCCCGGTGACGTAGGAGGCCTCATCCGAGGCGAGAAACAGCGCACAGCTGGCAACCTCCTCCGGGGAGCCGATGCGGCCCAGCGGAATGTGCCCGGCGATCGCGTTCATCGGGTGGTCTGCACTGAGCAGGTCCCCCTCGGTGGCGGGCGTGCGGATCATGCCGGGGCTGACGGTGTTGACCCGGATGCCCAGCGGTGCGCCTTCCGCCGCAAGCTGTTTGGTAATGGCGACGACGGCGCCCTTGGTGGCGGTGTGCGCCAACCGGCCGTTGGTCACGGACCCGGTGACTCCTGCGGTGGAGCCGACCAGGACAACCGCGGCATTCCCGGAGGACGCAAGGTTCCTCCAGAAGTATTTGACCGGAAGGAACACCACATCCATCTCGTGGGCAACGTTCCATTTCCAGTCGGCGAACGTGAGATCCTCGACCGGTGCGAACCGGGTGGCCGCCGCATTGGCGTAGAGAATATCCACGGCCGGGTGCTCCGTGGAGACCTGCGCGGCCCAGGCGGCCACGGCGTCCTCGCTGGTGAGGTCCACCGGGTGGGTGCTGCTCATCCGGCCGCCTGCCTGGTGCACCTGCCGGACGGTCTCTTCGGCGCCGTCGGCGTCAATATCGCAGCCGATAACGACGGCGCCTTCCGCGGCGAAGGCCAGAGCCGCGGCGCGGCCCTGACCGCTGCCGGTACCGGTGATGATGGCGGTTTTACCGGTCAGGCGGCCACGGCGTTCCGGTCTGCCGGAACGCAGAAAATCGGTCATGTGCGCAACTCTGCCAGCACTCAGGCATCCGGTGAACGCCGTTTTTGATCTACCGGGTATCGACGCCGTCGATAGTCGCGGAACGAATGACTGACCTGTCCCGGTGGGAGATTGCCAGGTTTTCGTGCAGCTGCGCGCAGGCCCGCTGGACCACCGAACGGAGCCACAGGTTGGCTGGATCTTCGGTGCGGCTGGGATGCCAGAACATGGCTTCGACCAGCACTGGTTCGGATTCCACCGGGAACTCGATCAGGGAGATGTTCGCTCCGCGCTGCGCTTTCAGGGCAAGCATTTTGGGCAGCAGAGCCACCAGGTCCGTCCCCTCGACCAGCAGCGGCAGCGCCAGCAGTCCGGAGACATGCGCGGCGACCTTCCGCTCGATCCCCAGGGTTTCCCAGAAGAGGTCCGCCGGGGTTTTGATGGACTCCCCGAAGTAGCCCACCGCGTGCGGCAGTCCGCCCAGATCCGCTGCGTGCAGCGGGTCCCGGTCCAGGACCGGGTTGCCGGAATCAACCACCGCCACAAAACTGTCGCGGAACACTGCTTTTTTGCTGCCGGGAAAGGAGTACCCGGTGGGGCCCACAATCAGATCCCAGCGGGTGAAGTCGGACTGGTCCACCCGCACCATGGAGGTGGGGATGATGTCCACGCTGACCCCCGGCGCCTCAAGCTGCAGGACCCGGCGCAGCGGCTCGGCCACCATGGCGGCAACATAGTCCGAGGCGGCGATGACGAATTCCCGGTCGCTGGTTGCCGGTTCGAACCGGTTCCGGATGCCGGTGACCCGGTCCAGGCTCAGCAGCGCCTCATCCACCAGGGGAACCAGGTCCTGGGCCAGCGGCGTCAGCTCGTAGTGCCTGCCGGAGCGGACCAGCAGCTCGTCGTCGAAATACCGGCGTAGCCGCGAGAGCGCAGCACTGGTAGCCGGCTGGCTGAGCTGCAGATGTTCCGCGGTCCGGGAAACGTTGCGCAGCCGGAGCAGGATCTGAAGTGTCGGCAGCAGGTTCAGATCGATGGACTTCATGTCTGCCAGCTTAGGTGAGCAGCTGCCGGGTTCCTCCAGTGTTGCGCCGGTGGGCGGGACCGGACTGATCCGGGCAGCCAGTTACGTTCCCTGCCCGGACCTGCGCCGGCCAAGGTAGCTGGAGAGCCCGACGGCGACGAGCAGCGCCGCGCCGTTGAACACCTGGTCCACCCAGTTCGCCGCGCCGCTCAGGGTCAGTCCGCTGACGCTGACGGCCACAAACAGCACCCCGAAGACGGTGCCGACCACGTTGAAGCGGCCGGGCAGGATCGCCGTCGCGCCCAGGAAGACGGCAGCCAGTGCGGGGAACAGCAGGTAGGTGCCGTTGTCCGCGTTGGCGCCGCCGGTGCGTGCCGCCAGAATTACTCCCGCTAGTCCGGCCAATGTTCCGGAAAGGATGAAGGCGGTCTGGGTGTACCGGCGCAGCGGCAGGCCCACCAGCACTGCCGCGCGGTTGTTGGAGCCAATGGCGTACAGCGAGCGGCCGAAGGGGGTGTGGGTGAGCAGGTACCAGGCCAGGAACACCAAAACCGCGACGACGAACACCACCCGGGGCAGGCCCAGCCAGGTGCTGCTGCCGAAGGTGGTGAAGGCCGGATCGACACCAATAATCGCCAGTCCGCCCGTGTACCACTGGATGAGTCCGCCCAGCAGCGTAGCCATGCCCAGGGTGGAGACAAACGCGTTCATTTTGAACCGGGCAACCAGCAGTCCGTTGACGGCGCCCACCACCGCGGCGGCGGCCACCCCCAGCAGGCAGGAAAGCCACAGTGGAAGCGAAAAATGTGCCATCGCGGCGGCAGTGACCACGCTGCTCATCACGGCGATGCCGCCCACGGAGAAGTCGAAGTGACCGGCTACCAGGGGAAAGATCAGGGCGACGGCGACCAGCGTCACCACGGACTGGTTGGCCAGGACCACCGAGACGTTGGCTGTGCTGAGGAACAGGGCGGAACTGGCCGGAAAGACACCGAAGAACACGATGATCAGGACCAGCAGCAGGGGCAGGGCGAACCGTTCAAGCTGCGAGCCCAGCGGGGTGCGGGCTGACCTGCGCCGGTCCGGTGCGGGACGGGAATTTTCCGCAGCACCGGGGTGTGGGACCTGCCGGGTTTCGGGGGACTGGGCCGGGGGCGTGTGGGTGGCGTCCATCAGTTTTGAGATCCTTCGTGAGGGGCAGGGCGGGCAGGGGCTGCGGACATCACGGCCGTTGCCAGTTCGCCGCGCCCGGCTTGATCGGGGCTGAACTCTGCGGTGATCCGGCCATCAACCAGGACCAGCACGCGGTCGCAGAGTTCGACGAGTTCATCCAGGTCGCTGGAAGCCACCAGAATTCCGCAGCCCTGCCCGGTCAGGCCGCGCAGGGTGCGGTAGATGTCCTGCCGCGACATCACATCCACCCCCTGGGTCGGCTCATCCAGCAGGAGCAGCCTGGGGTTCCGGCGCAGCCAGCGGGCGAGGATCACCTTTTGCTGGTTGCCGCCGGACAAACGGCCGATCGGAGCTTCCGGTCCGTCCGTCCGGACGGAGTGCTCGGTGATGAGATGCTCGGTGTCGGACCGTTCCAGCCGCAGGTTCATAACGAGCCTGCGCCAATACCGCCCGATCACGGTGGCGGACGCATTCTCCCGCACCGCAAGGTCCAGGAACGCGGCGTCGCGGTGGCGGTCTTCCGGCACAAAGGCGATTCCGGAGCGGATGGCGTCCGCCGGTGAGGACGGGGTGTGCGGTGAGCCGTCCAGGGTCATGCTGCCGGAGGTGAGGGAGGTGTCGCCGAAAATGGCGCGGAGCACAGTGGAACGTCCCGAACCTGCCAGCCCGGCCAGCCCCACGATTTCCCCCGATTCCACGGTCAGGTCCACTCCCGCCAGCGGATGCCGGGTCAGGTTGCTGCCCGTAAACACGGGGGCGCCGGTGGCATCGGACGACGACGGCGGCGCCGCCGGGCGGGTATCGGTGCCGGCCGCAGGGGTGCCGGGAGCGGGCGGGCGCGAAGGATCGGTCCCGGACATCATCGAGATGATGACAGGCGTGGTCATTTCTGCCACCGGCCCCAGCCCCGCGACGGAGCCGTCCCGGAACACCGTCACGTCGTCAGCGACTTCGGCTATCTCACCGAAGCGGTGCGTCACCAGAACGATCGTCTGGCCAAGATCTGCCCTGGTGCGCAGGGCCGCCATCAGCTCCCGGGACTCGTCCTCCGGCAGCGACGCCGTTGGCTCGTCCAGCAGCAGAATAAATTCGCTGTCCCGCTGATCCGCCAGGGCGCGGGCCACGGCAACCATGGTTTTCTGGCTCGGGCGGAGGGATCCCAAAGGATCACTGGCCCGCGCCGAAATGCCGTAGAAATCCAGGAGTTCATCCGCACGGCTGCGCAGTTCCCGCCAACGGATGCCCTGAACCGGGTTCGTGGGGAAGCCGGAATCCAGCGCAAAGTTCTCGGCGACGGTCAGCGAATCGAACACCGCAAGGTCCTGGTGGACAAAGCGCAGTCCGGCTTCGCGGGCCCGGCGCGGAGTCATCTGGCGTGCGGGAACGCTTTCCCCGTGCACGGATATGGTTCCGGCGTCGGCCTGGTAAACCCCGGCGAGGCACTTGATCAGGGTGGATTTGCCGGAGCCGTTGCCGCCCAGGAGGGCGTGGATGCTGCCGCGTTCCACGGTCAGGTCCACTCCGGCCAGGGCCGGTGCACCGGCGAAGGTTTTGGTGATTCCCTGCGCCGCCAGAGCGGCTGCCGTCTGTGGGGTCCGCGCACCTCCCGTGCCCGCGGAAGCCGCGGACACGGGAGGACGGAACTTGTTTGTTGCGCTCACTACTTGCCCCATGCCTCCAGGTAGGCCTGCTTGAAGTCGATGACCGGGTTGTAGGCGAATGCGGCGCCGTCTGCCGGCATGTTCGTCTTCGCATCGATTGCCTGCATTCCGACGCCGGACGGCAGGATTTCCTGGTCAGCCAGCAGGCGCAGGGCGGTATCCACGCCCGACCAGCCGTTCCATTCCAGGCTGAAGGCCACCGAGGCGTCCTGGCCCTGGCCGGCGGCAATCAGATCCAGGTTGCTGCGCTGGCCGAAGGCGCCGACGACGGCGAGGTCGTCAGAGCGCTGGGAGGAGACGATTGCCTGGGAAAGTCCGGCCATAAACCAGCCGTCCAAGGGAACGGAAATGGCGTTCGCATCCGGGGCCTGGAGGAGTGCGGTGGAGAGCTTCTGTGCCATCGCGCCGCTGGCAGTATCCTGGTTGCTCAGCTGGAGGGTGCCAACCACTTCACAGGTTTCGCAGTCTTCGAGTGCCGCGTTCAGGCCGTCACTGATCCAGGGGCCGAACCGGGTGTCGGCAAAGGTGACTTCCAGCAGCTTCAGGTCGCCGTCAGTCTGTCCGATCAGCCAATCGGCCTGCAGCCCGCCGAGCGTGTTCCACCACTGCTCGTTATCCATGCCCTCGAGCTGCTTGGTGATGCCGGTGAACAGCGGCTCGCCGCCGTCGACGTCGCAGTCGTTGGCTCCGACACCAACGGTGGTGATTCCGGCTGTGCGGGCTTCCTCGAGCGGACCCTGGAAGCTGGAGCAGTCCTGACCGATCACGAAGATGACATCTGCGTTGGCGGCGACACCCTGACGGATGCAGTTGGCCCAGCCATTGGGGTTGAGCTGGCCGTCGCAGATGTTGCTCTCCCAGCCGATGGCTTCGGCGGCATCTGCGGCGCCCTGGGCCGGAGTGGAACAGGTGACCTGGGACTGTCCGCAGGAGACGACCCAGGCCGAGAGGCCTTCGGGAACCGCCACAGACTCGGTGGGCGGGGCTCCGACGATGCCTTCGTATGCTGCGGCGAGGGCTTCGGTGCCGCCTGCGGGAGCGGACGCTGCCGCCGAAGCCGTACCCGACGAGGCGGAGGCTTCCGGGCTGGGGGTGTCCGCGGGGGAGGAGCTACAGGATGCCAGTGCAAGGCTGGCAATAAACAGGGCGCAGAGGGCGCCCCGGGCCTTGGTGCTCGAAGTTCTGCTTCTCATCAGGTCTCCATTGACAGTCAAAGGGTGCGGCGAGTGCTGTGATTCACATCACGCTGCCTCCACTCTGAGGTGGACTGAATATTTGGGGAAGCGAGTAATTGGGATAGTTGCTATCCATGCCGTTGATACCCGGCTGGGTTGGCGCGGTATCACCGTGGTGGATATGGGGTATATGAATCTTCCGCGTTCTGCAGCTGCGGCTCATCGCATACTTGACCCGATGGGCCGTGCTGGACGCCGATGTCCACACCCGAGGCACCCAGATAGTGCTGCCCGAAAGCGGCCTGCGGATGCGGGAAGAGAGTTACACAATGTGCGATGTTGTAGGAAAAGCCCTGAACCAAGTTCCGGAAGCCTCGAGGCGGCGCTTCCTCAGCGGTGCCGGAGCGATGGCAGCGCTCAGCGGCCTTGCGCTGGCGGGATGTTCAACACCGGAAGCGAACAGCAGCCAGACGAGTGCGTCTGCTTCGGACGGAGGTGGCGGGAACACCCGGACCAGTCTTGTCCTGCTGGGAACAGCGGGAGGTCCCACCGTTCTGACCGACGAACGGTTCGGCGTTGCAACAGCAGTTACATACGAGGACCGGGTTTATCTGGTCGACCTAGGGCACGGGTCGCACATGAATCTCATACGGGCAGGGCTTGGCGGGGAGGGCTTTGGCGGTACTTCGATGGCCAGGATTCGGGGAATCTTTTTCACGCATCTGCACAGCGACCACATCGTTGAATGGCCGGCTGTCTATGCCACGGCAGGTATGAATTCCGTCGGCCGGACGATTGACGGACCCATTGAAGTTTTCGGTCCGGGCGACCGCGGAAGTCTCGTGCGGGTCTTTCCACCCAACCGGGCGGAGCCGCCGGTTTTCAACCCGGACGACCCTACGCCGGGTATTTCGGGAATGACTTCCTACCTGCGCCAGGCTTTCGCTGCAGATTTCAATGATCGGGCACGCGACAGCAACTTCGAGAGCCCGGATGCCACGTTCAATGTCCAGGACCTGGACATCTCTTCTCTGTGGACGGTAGATCCGGAAGGCGTTCCGCCGCGGCTGACAGCACCGATCGAAGTGTGGGAAGACGATGATGTGAAGATCACTGCGACGCTGGTGGATCACCGCCCGACAGCGCCGGCCTTTGCCTACCGCTTTGACACCCCGGATGGTTCAGTGGTCATTTCCGGGGACACCGGGGTCAGTGCCAACCTCATAGACCTTGCCCAAGGCTGCGATTACTTGGTCCACGAAGTCATCGACCCGCAATTTGCTGAGGATCTGGCCGCCGTGCTGCCGCCAGAGATTGCACCGGCGGTCAAGGAACATCTTCTGATTTCCCACACGACCATTGAGCAGGTGGGGCGGGACGTCGCAGAGCCTGCCGGAGCGAAAAACCTCGTTCTGTCCCATCTGGTGCCGGGAAATAACCCCGACAGCCGCTGGGAGGAAGCCCGGAAAGGCTACAGCGGAAACCTGATCGTGGGGAAGGACCTGATGCGGTTCGGTGTGGGGGCGAAAGCCTGAGTGCCATCTGGGAAAACCCCGCTTTACTGAGACGTGAACGCGGCAAACTCAAAGCAGCGGCCCCTGGAATGCTCCGGGGACCGCTGCTTTGTGTTTGCTCAGTTTAGGGAATTAGCGGCTGCACGTCACCGCGCCGTAAGACGCCGTGTAATCGACCTTCTCCGCCTTGCCCTTGCCAAGGAACTTGTAGGAAGCGGTCACCTCGCCTGCCTGAAGAGCAAGCTGGCGCGTCTTGATCACAGCGGTTGTGCTCTCACTGGGCTGCAGCTTCATCACTTTCGCGCTGCCGTACGGTGACTTGATGTCGATGTCCGCACGGCGGTCGCCGTTGTTAGTGAGCGTTACGGTGATTTCAGCCTTAAATCCATTGCACTGGCTGACGGCCGACACCGGACTCACCGGAGCCGGAGCGGGAACCGTGACCGGCAGGATTTCAGCCCGTCCCCCCAGCCCGGCCGTGCCGCTCAGGTCCCCGGTGCCGTTGTGCAGGTGCAGGAACAGTGCCGAGGCCCCGGTGGTGTCCATGCTCCGGTTCACGGTGAGCTTGCCGCCGTCGACGTCGGCAAACAGGGCATCCGCGGAGCCGCCGGAGAACCACAGTGCAGGATCCGCGGCGTCGAACTCGATGAAGTCCGTGGAATCCACCGGAACGGTGGTCCCGGTGTCATCCACGTTGTACAGGCTCCAGGTCACCACCTTGTACGCCAGGGGCAGGGATTCCGCGGCGGGATCCAGTCCCAGTGCCGCCACGGAAACCGGAAGCGTCACCGTGTTGGAATCGAAGGTGTTGGTGTCCGTGCTGCCCATCCGGCCGTTGGCACCGGTCTGGTCCACCAGGGCGGCCGTGCTTCCGTCCGGGTTCAGGCGGTACGTGTTTACCAGCACCAGGTCCAGGTCATCGGCGCGGCCGGTGACCACCCGGTAATCCGCGGTGCCGTCCTTATTGGTGTCGATCTCGACGTTGACCTCGTTGTGTCCACCGAGGATCGGCCAGTTCTCCCACGTGCTCAGGCCAAAGTTCAGCGCAGCGTCCGCAGGGTCGCCGCCGGCAGCCTTGAGCGCCGGCAGCGTGGAGGAAGCCCCCACCGCAGAGAGGTCCATGGCTTTCATGGAATCCAGCGCGAGGTTGTCCAGCTTGGGACTTTGTCCGCCCAGCACCAGCGGCGACACCAGCGACAGATAAGTGGAAGCACCCGAACCCTGCAGCAGGTCACGACCCGTGAGGGTTACGTCCGCTGCCAGTGCCTCCGCATCAGCGAAGTCGACGCCGGTGCCAGCGGTCATGTCCGACGTCGGCTTCGGAGCCGAGTACACCGGAACGCGCAGTGTGGGAACGCCGTCGCTGGCCAGCTGGACGCGTCCGGAAACATCGGCCAGGAACTGGCGGGGCAGGCCCAGCTGCTCGGTGTCCGCGGCCGGATCAATGGTTTTGGCCAGGGCGGCAGGATCGGCAATCGTCAGGGTGACGTCCACGGTGGCCTGGGCATTTGCCCCCACGCTGACGCTCGGAGCCGTGGTGATTTCCACCCCGGGCATGGTCGACGCCGGCAGGTAACTGACAGCGAAGGTCCGCGGCGAATCCGAGGTGTTCTGCACTGTCACCTTGCGGGTCACGGTGAGGGCGTCGGCGCCGAGTTCCAGGACTCCGAAGTTGACACTGGTGAGGGTCTGGTCCTCGGCGTCGTAGGCTAGGGCCTGGTTGTTCACGGCGTCCAGGACGTCCACGCGTCCGGAGCCGACCCGGTTGGGTCCGTGCACGGCGCCGTTGGCAGCGAGGACATCATGGGTGGCGGTGTTCATGATGGTGTTCTTGACCTGGTACGGCGTGTAATCCGTCGCCGCGTACAGCAGCGCCGCCAGTCCGGCCACATGCGGGGTGGCCATGGACGTTCCGCTGCTCACCGAGGCGCCGTTCCCGGAGCCCACATTGGCGGAGCCGATCGAGGAACCCGGAGCCGCGACGTCGGGCTTCACCACGCCGTTGGAGCCGTGCAGCCCGCGGGAGGAGAAGGAGCTCACCGTATCGAGGGAGTTCGACTGGCCCGCTGCGGTGCCCATGTAGGCGGGATCCAGGCGGACTGTCAGGGTGCCGGCGACGGCGGCGGGCCGCAGCCGGTCAGAGGATTCACGGTTCAGCTGGATGCCGGGGATTCCGGCGTTGCCGCCGATTCCGGCGTCGAACACATCCCGCGGGGAGTCCAGGACGACACCGGTGGCACCCGCGGCCTGGGCGTTGTTGAACCGTGCGCCCGAACCGCAGGGGAACGCGCCGTTGGAGTCTTCCCACTGGATCCAGACCCATTTCCCGGTCAGGGACCCGGCCGGGAAGGCCGAGCAGCCAAAGGCGTTGTCCGCCGGAGCGGCCACCACCTCGCCGGTCAGCCGTTCCGGTGTGAGTGCCGGGTCGGAGTAGTTGAAGTTGGCGGAGTACTGGCCGGCGGCGGAGCCTTCGAGCCCGGCCGGAGCCAGGACATCGGCACGGTCCAGCGAAATCTGCGAACCGATGGTGCTGGCCACGGTCAGGGCAGACCTCGCGTTGCCGGGGGAGCCGCCCACGTTGTAAACGTCGCCGGCGTTGCCGGAGGCCACCACGGACAGGATGCCCTGCTCGGTCAGCTTGTCCACAATGTCGTTCTCGGGATCATCCACCGGAGCGTAGTCGGAGCCCAGGGACATGTTGACCACCTGTGCGCGGTCGGAGAAATCGCCGTCGCCGTTGGGATCCAGGACGTAGTCCAGCGCCTGCCCGACGACGTCGGAGGAGCCGGTGCAGCCAAATACCCGGATTCCAACCAGCTGGGCTTCGGGAGCCGAGCCGGGACCGATCCGCAGGGCATTGACAGTCTGTGTAGTCAGCGAGGCGTAGTCCCCGTCGAAGGTGGTGCCGTCGGTGTTGGTGCCGTAGCCGGCAGCAGTGCCGGCCACGTGGGTGCCGTGGCCCTGGCAGTCCATGGGGTTCAGATCAGGTTTCGGGATGGGCTGGTAGTTGGCCGCGGACGGATCCGCGTTGTAGTCATCACCCACCAGGTCGTAGCCGCCAATAAACTTGGCCGGATCGAGCAGGCCGCTGTCTGCGGCGGGAATGGTCGGCGAAGCCTGGGCTGCCTCAAACGCTTCGATGGTTCCGGGTCCGCCGAAGTCGCTGTGCGTGTAGTCGATGCCGGTGTCCAGCACGGCGATGGTGATGCCCTTGCCGGTCTGCTGGCGTTCCACCCAGGTGTTCAGCGCCCGGGTATCGATGTCTGCACCCTTGTTGTCGATCGTCTTCGGAACGATCCGGGTGATTTTGGCGACGTCGCCGCGCTCTGCAAGTGCCTTGATCGCCTCGGCGTCGCCGATGATCGCCACACCGGGAAGGGAGTTGGTGGTGGTGTAAATGGTGTTGGCTGCGGCTTCCCGGGCAACGGACTCGGCCTGGGATTCGATCTCCGCCCTGATCTGGCGGACCCGCGGCGCATCCACGACGGGGTCCTGTTTACCTGCCTTCACGGCCTCCGGCTGCGTCTGTTCAAAGGCCCCTTCGCCGGTGAACTGGACAAAAACCGAAACCTCTCCGCTGACGCCGCGGAGACTCGGAGACACCTTCTGCTCCGCGAATCTCTCGACCCCAAAACCCTGGACCGCGTTCCCGCCGGCGCGTGTGCCTTCGGTGGCCTGGGCCGGAAGCCCCAATCCTGCTGTGAGTGCCAGGCCGGCGACGGCGGCAGTTGCCACCACTCCGGGCCTGCGATGAATGGACCGTCTCATTGTGCTCCTTGAACATTCCCGCCGCGTGCTGCCGGAGGAACGCCGTCAGAGACCTGTTGCACTAGAGACCTGAACCGCCGCCTGCCGGCTGCTGACACACGTGACAGCTTTCCGTTTGTGCCCCCAAACCCCCGTTGTTGTGGGGTGTCAGCTATGCACCTTCGGCCCCCAATTGCCCGCAGCCGTAGGCATACCCTAAGCGAGCATTCCGGCAGGTCAAAGGTTCACGGTTTCGGGCCGCGATTCGTTCAGAGGCTCTTGACGTGGAGGGTTATTCAGGGCTTGAATCGCAGGCTGATCCGGCGTCTGTAAACAAGAACGGACGGACGCACCGTTTTCGGTGCGTCCGTCCGTTTGCATTAGGGTCTGGGAAAGTTAGAGTGCCGGACCGTTCCCGGCGCCGCCCTGCCAGAGGGCATCGAACGGGGTGTGGGAGGAAACCCGGTTCCGGATGCCCTCCGTGACGAAGGCCTTGGCCGTGCGGGCAGCTTCCAGCGGCGTTGCGCCCTTGGCCAGTTCCGCAGTGATTGCTGCGGCGAGGGTGCAGCCGGCGCCGCTGACCGCAACGTCGCCCACCTTGGGTGCACGCAGCACCTCCATGGTCTGGCCGTCATAGAAAACGTCGACGGCGTCCTCGCCTTCCAGCCGCACTCCGCCCTTGGCCAGCACGACGGCGCCGGAGGCCTCGTGAATGCGGCGGGCCGCTTCCTGCAGGTCCTCAACGGAATCGATGGAGTCCATGCCGGAGAGGGACATGGATTCGAAGTGGTTCGGGGTCACGAAGGTGGCCAGCGGAAGGATCTGCGCCTTGAGTGCCTGGTCGGTGTCCAGTGCGGCTCCGGGCTCCTGTCCCTTGCAGATCAGGACCGGGTCCAGCACGATGTTCTTCCAGTCCTGGCTCTGCAGTGCCTTGGCCACGGTGTCGATGGTTGCCGGCGTTCCGAGCATGCCGATCTTCACGGACTCCAGGTCGTAGGCGGTCTGGATGGCTTCGAGCTGATCCGCAATGACCTGTGAATCCACCGGAACAAAGCGGTGGTTCCAGTTGTCCTTCGGGTCGAAGGAAACAATGCAGGTCAGGGCAGCAATGCCGTAGGAGCCCAACTCCTGGAACGTCTTGAGGTCTGCCTGTGCGCCCGCTCCGCCGGTGGCTTCCGAGCCGGCAATGGTGAGCGTGACTGACGGTGCCGAATGTGTGTGTGAAGACATGTTTCCATCTTCTACCCTGAGCGGTGCGGGTTGCCACCTGCGACGCGGCCGGAAGCAAACGTGTCAGGTGCGGATGTCCATCAGGCGCCACACCGCGAGGCGTCCGATGGCAGCGGAACAGCCGATTGCCAGGGCCATAAGCAGCGGTACTCCCACGGAGCCGGCGATCAGCCCGATGACCAGCCAGGCCAGCAGGAACGGCACCACAAAAAACGCGAGTACGTGCAGCCACTGGTTGGGGGTGTTCCGCAGCAGCAGGCCCAGCGTCAGTCCCACCGGCGCTGCCGTCAGCAGGCCCAGGCCTCCGGCGTAGAAGGCCGCAATCACAATGATCCAGAGGTAGCCCCAGAAATCACGCGAGGTTCCCCACCCAATCGCGATGGTGGCCATAGCCGCCACGAGCAGGCTGGCAATCGCGTAGCCGGTGACAAAGGCGATCGGTCCGAAGGTCACGCGCGGGGTCAGGACTATGCGCCCTTCCGGTGTGCGGCCGCGCGACATGCCGGCTGGATCGACGTCGTCGTCGTCCGCAGTTTCAGTCATGTGATCGCGCTCCTCGCAGCAGCTTCACCACATCTTCCACAATATTCCGGACAACCGGTAGACGGGAGAGGATCACAAGCTTGGCGACGAGGGGTGCGGTGTTCGCCACCAGCCGTTTGGAGCGGATTTGGCCGGGCGAGGAATCGTAGACCCAGAACAGGGTGACGCCCATGTGCACAAGCCACAGCAGCTCCGGCAGGTCATCCCGGATGGCGAGTGGTGGTTGCGGGCGGGCGGCCTGGACAGCCTGACGGTAGACGGCAATCGACTTTCCGCGGCCCACCTGTGCGGCGTCCGGGGCTGGGGGCGGGGCTGGAACCGGCGCTGCCGCCGACGTCGCACCCGGCGCTGCCGCCGACGTCGCACCCGGCACTGCCGCCGACGCCGCATGTGGCACTGTGCCCCGGGCGTAGCGGGTGCCGCCCGGAACCGGCAGGGCGGCGTTCTTCAGGAACTGGTGGCCCAGCCCGTGGTACGGCGAAAGCACCTCGAGGTTGGCCAGCAGGATGACGCGGAGGTGCTCACCGAGGTTGTGTCCTTCGCGCAGCAGCGGCAGGGCAGCGGACCGGTGTTCGTCCTGCAGGGAGCGGTAGAGCTCAGCCACGAGGGCGTCTTTGGACTCGAAGTAGTAGTACGCATTGCCGACGGATACGCCCGCCGCCTCGGCGATGCCGCGCATGGTGGTGCGCTCATATCCCTGTGCGCGGAAAAGCGCTGTTGCTGTCTCGACCAGCCGCTGCCGGGTGGTTTCGCTCTTTGCCCCGGCGGCCATCGAACTCCTGTTCCTACTTCGTCATCGACGATTAGAACACAGTTTTGAACATGTTCAGAATTGTGACGAGGCGGGCGAAGATGTGGCAGGGCACGGGATCCGAGGGTTGTGCGGGGGCGAAACATGGCAGAATGAACGCTGGCCCTTTTGGGCCGCCCGGGACAGCGGGCAAGTGCTAATACAGCCGGCGAGACCGTCGGCGAACCACTACACCGAACGGGAATACCCATGTCTTCACCAACCCCGGGCGCTGCCGTCCAGGCAGCGCAGGCTCCCAGCTACGCCTCGCGCGGCAGCTCCCATTTCGACTTGATCCTCACCCTCATGTGCGTGGTGATCATCATTTCCAACATCGGGGCAACCAAGGGCGTGGTCCTTGGTCCAATTTTCGGCGACTTCAGCATTGTCACCGATGGCGGGTTCTTCCTCTTCCCGCTGGCCTACATCCTGGGCGACGTCATCAGTGAGGTGTATGGATTCAAGGCCGCCCGGCGGGCCATCTTCATGGGCTTCGCGATGGCCGCTTTTGCGGTGCTGGCGTTTGCCGTGATCATTGCGCTGCCCGGCTTCGACGACGACTACGGGTTGGAGAAGCAGGCGGCACTTGAGTCGGCACTCGGTCCGGTCTGGCAGATTGTCGTGGCTTCGCTGCTTGGTTTCCTTGCCGGGCAGCTGCTGAACTCGCTGGTTCTGACCCGCATGAAGGCCAAGTTTAAGGAACGTGCGCTTGCTGGCCGGCTGATGGCCTCCACCGGTGCGGGCGAGTTCGCTGACACCCTGATTTTCTGCGCGATTGCCGCACCGGTGATCGGCATCAGCGACGCCGGCCAGTTCGCGAACTATGTCATCTTCGGTTTTGTCTACAAGACTGCGGTCGAGTTCCTCTTCGTGCCGGTGACGTCGGCTGTGATCAAGGCGATCAAGAAGCGTGAACCGACCTACGGGCAGGTTTCCGCGTAGCTGAGGAACGGGAAGGGGCTGAGCACAACCCCTTCCCGTTCCGGTTCCGCTTAGCTGTAGTACTTGCCCAGGACCTCGTCCTTGAACTCAAAGAACGTGCCGTCCTCGATGGCCAGCCGGGCGTCGTCGACCAGTTTTACGGTGAAGCGCTCGTTATGGATGGAGATCAGCGTGTGGCTGACCATTTCATTGGCCTTGAACAGGTGCTGGATGTACGCGCGGGAGTAGTTAGTGCAGGCATAGCAGTCGCAGCCGTCCACCAACGGGCCGAAGTCGCGCTTGAACCTGGCGTTGGAGAGGTTCTTCCGGCCGTACGGGGTGTAGAACGCCGAGTTGCGGGCCACCCGCGTGGGGGAGACGCAGTCGAAGGTGTCGGCACCGTTCTCGATGGCCGTGAAGATGTCGTCCGGTTCGGAGATGCCCAGCAGGTGCCGCGGCTTGTCCTCGGGAAGTTCCTCGGTGCACCAGCGGACAATCGTGCCCAGGTTTTCCTTCTCCAGGGCACCGCCGATGCCGAAGCCGTCAAAGTCCATGGCCCCGAGATCCCGTGAGGCCTTGCGGCGCAGATCCTCATACTGGGCTCCCTGCAGTACACCGAACAGCGCCTGGTAAGGGCGGTGCGAGCGTTCCTCAGTGAGGCGCCGGTGCTCGATGATGCAGCGTTCGGCCCAGAGCCGGGTGCGTTCCAGGGACCGTTCCTGGTAGCCGCGCGAGTTGAGCAGGGTGGTCAGCTCATCGAAGGCGAACATGATGTCGGCGCCGATTTTGTGCTGGACCTGCATGGAGATCTCGGGTGTGAAGCGGTGCTTGTCCCCGTTGAGGTGCGATTTAAACCACACGCCGTCGTCGTCAATGTGGGCCAGGCGTTCCTTGCCGGGCGCGACGTCGTCATCCGCACCGGTGGCGTGGGTGGTGCCGTCGGCGTTCATGTTAATGACCTTCTTGAACCCGGCACCCAGGCTCATCACCTGGAAACCGCCGGAGTCAGTGAAGGTCGGACCGGACCAGTTCATGAACTTGCCGAGGCCGCCGGCCTCGTCCAGGATGTCCGCGCCGGGCTGCAGGTACAGGTGGTAGGCGTTGGCCAGCACGGCCTGGGCACCCAGCTCAGCTACGGATTCGGGCAGCACCGCCTTGACCGTGGCCTTGGTGCCCACGGCGATAAACGCCGGGGTCTGGATTTCGCCGTGCGGGGTGGAGATGGTGCCGGTACGGCCCTGGAACTCACCGCCGTTGGCCTGGGTGCGGGATGCAGAGTCGGGGGTGGTTTCGCGCAGGCGCTTACCGAGGGCAAAGGAAAAACCAGTGGTGGACACCCTTCCATTTTGCCTTACCCGGGCAGCCGGCCGTCCGGGTAGGGCAACTGGTCCGGCCGAGACTGCGGGGAACCGGAGTTTCCCAAGGAGACTTGTCCCACAGAGCAAGCGCCCTGTCAATGGCGAAGCATAAGGTTGGTTGGTGGGATTTTGGGTCCTGTTCCGCTGCCGTGCCACCGCCGGCCGACCCCCGTAATTCCCGGACTCCCGGATGACAGAAAGGCCGTTGAAGCCCCCTTGAAGTACCTGCGCGAAATGTTCAGCATGGCCCCGGCCCACAATGACCACCACGTGGGGATCCGCTGCGGCATCGGTGTTGCCGTTCCGCTGCTGACGCTGCTGGCTTTTGGGCGGATCGACCTGGCTATTTACGCCTCCTTTGGCGCCTTCACCGGAATCTACGGCCGCAATGAGCCGCACCGGCAGCGGTTCGGCCACCAGCTGCGGGCGGGTGCCCTGATGCTGGCGGTGATCCTTGCCGGTGCGCTGTCCTCCCGGCTTGGCTTGGACGCTTGGGGAATCGTCCTGGGAACCACCGTGGTTGCGGGTCTGGGAACGCTGGCCACCGGGTTCTGGCGGCTGCGGCCTGCCGGATCCCTGTTCCACATCTTCGCGTATGCCGCGATTTCCTCGGTGCCAAACCAGCCTCCGGTCTGGCAGGCCATGGCCGTGGCCGCAGCGACCGTCAGCTTCGCCATTCTGCTGGGACTCTCCGCCATGCTCTGGCCCAGGTACCGGACCGACTGGGTGCGGCCGGTCCACCCGCGGTTCTCCGCCGCGCAGCGCCGGGCTGTGTGGCACGACGCCGCCCTGTATGCGGCTGCTGCTGCGGCGGCGGGATCTGTGGCGACAGCCCTGGGGATCGGCCACAACTATTGGGCGATGGTGGCGGCTACCGTGCCCCTGGCGGGGGCGACGCTGCGCAACCGGATTCACCGGGGGCTGCAGCGCGTGCTGGGAACCTTCGGCGGGCTGGCGGTTACCGCCGTCATTCTGCTGGCCGCTCTGGCACCCTGGCAGCTGGTCCTGGTCATCGCGGTACTGCAGTTCGGTGCCGAGATGTTCATCGCCCGCCAGTACGCACTGGCGCAGGTGGTCATCACCCCGCTGGCGCTGATCAGCACCGAACTCGCCCATCCCAGCGATCCGGCCATTCTCATCCAGGACC
Source organism: Arthrobacter gallicola (assembly GCF_014836775.1). Classification (GTDB taxonomy): domain Bacteria; phylum Actinomycetota; class Actinomycetes; order Actinomycetales; family Micrococcaceae; genus Arthrobacter_B; species Arthrobacter_B gallicola. Next base: position 193,314 of record NZ_JACSQD010000006.1, on the reverse strand, counting down.
GGGCCGTGGAAACCGTGATTGGTGCCGTCGTCGGCATGGCGCTGGTGTTTCTGGTGCACCGGCACACCACCCGGCTGCAGGCCCGGCAGGCCAGGGTCAACGAAAGCCTCCCGGCTTAGCGCTCCGCCTGAATCCTCCGCGGGACTCCCAGCTCAGAGATCCTGCTCAGAGATCCAGATTCAGCCCGCGGATGGCGCTGAGTTCGTTGCGGATCCGGCGCTGGAGTTCGGCGTCGCTGTAGGCTTCCGATCCGCCGTGCGCGCGCAGGTACAGCAGGGTATTCAGCCGAAGCACCCGCCAGTCGCGTTCGGCCTGTTCATCGCTGGCTTCGGCCGCCCGCTGGACCTCCCGGTCATAGAGGTTCGGTTCGTTGAGCTGGCGCTGCAGCAGCTCCGCAGAGAGCTTGGCCTTGAGCGGATCAGATTCGGCGTGGTCGCCGGCCCGCACTGCCTGTGCGTACGCGTTGGACGCATCCAAGTCGCCGGTCTCGTGGGTAATGTGCGCAGCCAGTGACAGGGCACCCTGGATCCAGTTCCACCGCCCGTAATTTCCGTCGAATCCCAGCCCGGTGATCAAGCCGCAGACCGCCAGCGCGTTGCGTGCATCCCCGAGGTCGACGTAGAGGGTGTAGGCCAGATCCCGGACATCCTGCAGGTTGCTGCCGGCTTTGACGTTCAAACCGCGCCTGAGGCGGGTGATGAGTTCCTTGACCGTGCGGTCATCCGGATGGGCAGCCTGGGCAGCGGCCAGCACCGCGGCATAGGTTTCCTCGTCCGTAGGGACGCTGCGGACGGCTTCGGACGCGTTCTGTTCCGGTGCCGGGGCAGCCACGCGCACTGCCGAACCGTACGCGATGCGGACCGTGCCACCGTCTTCCAGGTCAGCAATAACCAGAGCAGGGGTGCCGAAGTCGTCTTCCTCGATGCGCAGCTCCGTCAGCGGTGCCAGGGTCAGCTCATCCAGCACCAGTTTCTGGCCTGGAACGAGCAATTCGGCATTGACCCGGAACGCATACGTTTCCGGCACACTCTCTGACATGGCTGTTCCCTTTGCGGTTGGAGCATCGGCCCCCAGTATATAAAGACTTGGTAACGCCCTACCGGCCCCAGCCGGCTGAGGCGAGTGCCTGGCGCAGCAGGTCGCCGCGGCCGCCGGAAAACTCCGCGTACACAGCGGGGCTGAGCGCCTCTTCAGGTGTCAGCCAGGACAGCTCCAGTGCATCCTGACGTGGATCACACTCACCCGTGACGGGGATCAGGTACGCCAGTGCGACGGCGTGCTGGCGTTCGTCGGTCAGCCCGGTCTGCGACGGGGAGGGGAAGTACTCCGCCACCGTGAAAGGAGCCAGGCTGGGCGGGAGCTGTGGCAGCGCCATGGGGCCGAGATCCTTCTCCAAGTGGCGCAGCAGAGCCGCGCGGATCGTTTCGCGGTACATGACCCGGCCGGAGACGAAGGTGCGCACCATCTGTCCTTCCGGCGTCGCCTGCAGCAGCAGTCCCACCTCCGTGACGTACCCGAGGGGGTCGCACCGGACCGGTACCGCTTCCACATAAACCATGGGGAGCCGCTGTCTGGCTTCGTGCAGGTCCTCCTCCGAAAGCCAGCCGGGATACGGGTCAGGAGTGCGTACGTTCATAGGAGTGTTCTACCGCAAAGTCTCAGCGAGAGTCATTCGACGCGCTCTGCTTTGGCCGAGGGCTGAACTGGCTCCGAACCTTTCAGCCGGTACCACCGGGGCCTAGGATTAGGCGCATGAAGACCGAGCTCCCGGAACTGCTGCTCCCCGATGCAGCAGCATGGCGGGACTGGTTGGAGGAACATCATTTGCTCTCGGCCGGAGTGTGGCTCGTCGTCGGGAAACAGGGCGGCAGTGTCACCTCCCTGACCCGCCAGAGCGCTCTCGACGAAGCGCTTTGTTTCGGCTGGATCGATGGGCAGGCAGCGCGCCGCGATGAAGAATCCTACCTCCAGCGCTACACCCGGCGGGGGCCGCGCAGCATGTGGTCGCTGCGCAATGTGGGGCATATTGGCCGGCTGGAAGCCGCGGGCCGGATGCATCCCTCGGGACGCGACGCCGTCGAATCTGCCAAGGCGGACGGACGCTGGGATGCGGCCTACGCGGGGCCGGCGGCTACTGAGCTGCCGCAGGATCTGCTGGACGCCATTGCTGCCGATCCGCAGGCACAGGAAATGTTCAACGTGCTCACTTCACAGAACCGTTTTGCTCTGGCCTTCCGGCTGAGCCGGCTCAAGACCCAGGAGGCCCGGGAGCGCAATATTGCCGGTTTCGTGGAGATGCTCAGCCGCAGGCAGACGTTCTATCCGCAGAAGCAATTTCCCGACTAGGAGTCCACCATGTGCCGGCTTTTTGGAATGCATGCAGGTCCTGCCCCTGTCAGTGCAACATTCTGGCTCCTGACGGCGCCGGACAGCCTCGCGGAACAGAGCCGCAGGATGGCGGATGGTTTTGGCCTCGGGGTTTTCAATCCGGAGGGTCAGGCGGTGGTGGACAAGGCTCCGATTGCCGCTTACGAGGACCGTGCGTATGCGGCTGCGGCCCGTCAGCTGCGGGGCACCACGTTCATCGCCCACGTGCGGTATGCCAGCACCGGGGGCGACACCGCGGTGAATACGCATCCGTTCCTGCAGGATGACCGCCTGCTGGCCCACAACGGGGTGGTGGAGGATCTGGATCAGCTGGATGACCGGCTGCGGCAGCTTGAGGTTATGGACCTGGTCAAAGGCCAAACGGACAGCGAACGTGTCTTCGCGCTGATCACCGGCCTGGCCCGGCAGAACGGCGGTGATGTGGGAGCGGCGATCGAGGAGGCGCTGACCTGGATCGCGCAGAACCTTCGCCTGTATGCGGTGAATCTGGTGCTGACGACGGCGACGGATCTATGGGCGGTCCGCTATCCGGATACCCATCCGCTGTACGTCCTGCAGGAGGGTGCCGATTCGCCCCACCACGGCAAGCACACCACCCGGATCAGTGTGAAGAGCGACGAAATGGAGCAGAACCAGGTTCCCGCGCTGCTGGTAGCCACCGAACGGATGGACGAGAATCCCAACTGGCGGCTGCTGGATGCCGGCGAGGTGCTGCATGTGGACCGGGATCTGGCTGTCCAGAGGTCTTTTCCGCTGCCGGAGCATCCCCAGCACCTGCTCACCCTCGCGGACCTGGATCCCCATGCCGCCGCCTCGCAGCATCCGCTGAAGGTGGCCTGACCTGACCCGTTTATCCGGTCTGGCTGGAACGCGCCGTCCTTGACGACCCTGCCCCGGAAAGCGCTGTCCCGGCACGCGCCGGGACCCGCAGCTCACTGTGCGTAGACCATGCCGTGCCTGGACCATGCTGTGCCTAGACCGTACTGTCCAGCCGGGCCACGCGCACTGCGGCTTCCAGGACCATCCAGGCCTGGAGCTGGGTGGAAAGTTCGACGCCGGTTCCCGCCGGATAGCTCTCATCTGCGGTTTGGCGCGGGTCGGCGGAAAAGACGGCGAGGTTGTTCCTGGTGGCGCGGCCTTTCCACAGTCTCTCCGCCAGTTCGGTGACCAGTGTGCCCGCCAGTTCCCGGGTCTTCCGGTCCAGGGTGGGTGCTGCCGCTGCCTCGGCGAGGTAGCGGCAGAGGATGCCGGTGAAAAGTCCGCCGTCACCGCTGCCGTGCGTGCGCAGCAGCCGCGCGTCGTCGGTGTCGTATCTGTCGTCGTCGTACACCAAATGTGCGGCCGTGGCCTGGATCAGCTCTGTGGCCCGGCCCAGGTTGGCCGGGCCGCCGAGTTCCAGCAGGGCACCCAGCACCGGGCCCTGGTTGTAGGTGTAGATCGGGGTTTCGACGAGCGGCCGGGAACCGTCCATCCTGATGCCGTCGAAATACAGGCCCGTCTCCGGGTCCAGCAGGACCGTGTTGAGCCAGTCGATGAGGGCCTGGGCACGCTCACGGTCCCCGCCGCGGGCGAAATACAGGGCGGCAGGGGCGGTGGCCGGAGTGTTCTTGAATGTCCGGCTGCGGTTCCAGAACAGGCCTCCGCCGAAATCCCGGGTGTGGGCTGAACGCAGTGCCGAGCCCAGTGACTCCCGCAGCCGCTGATGGCGGGGCTTCGATCCGCGCGGCGGTCCCGGAAGGGAATCCACGCGCAGCGCCGCCAGAGCCAGCCACGCCATGTCGTCGTAGAAACTATTGGTGATCCGTCCTCCATTGCGCAGCCTGATGGTGCGGATCAGGGTGTCCGCCAACCGGATCGGATCGACGCCGGTGAAGTCCTTTCCGGAGAGCGGGGTGCGGCTGCGCAGACCGGTATCCACCAGCAGATCGACGTAGTGGGCCTGCCACCAGTAGTGCCACGCGCCGGCTCCGCGCGGCAGGGGCTGCGGAGCCCGGACGGCGCCGAGGTGGGTGCCCGGGATACCGAACAGCCGGCCGCCAAAAGCGGTGGTGACCGATTGGGCTGCCGTATCGGCGCGCAGTTCGGCGGTGCGGACAGTCTGTGCGGCAGGCATGCGCACCACCCTAGACCCGCGGGGCCGTGCCGTCACGGTGGCCGGGCTCCGGATAACCCGCCTGTGGGGTGCGGCGTACTGTCCGTCACAGTAGGCTCGGGGGACCGCACGAGCACCCGCGCACCAGATTCTCAGGAGGACAGATGCAGCTATCCGGCACTTCGGCCATTGTCACGGGAGCCGCTTCGGGGCTCGGACGGGCTACCGCCCGCCGCCTGATCGATGCCGGAGCCGAGGTGGTGCTGGTGGATCTGCCGCAGTCCGAGGGCCTGGCGTATGCGGGGGAACTGGGAGACAGTGCCCACTTTGTTCCGGGAGACGTCACTGACGCCGGACAGATGCAGGGAGCGGTGGAGGCTGCCGTGGCGGCGGCGCCGCTGCGGGTGGCGGTTAACTGTGCCGGCATCGGGACGCCGGGCAAGGTCCTGGGCCGGAACGGTGTCCTCCCGCTGGAGGACTTCAGCCGTGTCATTCAAGTGAACCTGATCGGCACCTTCAACGTGACCCGGCTGGCCGCGGCGGCCATGGCGGAGACCAGTCCGGTAACGGACGACGGCGGAACCTCCGAACGCGGCGTCATCGTCAACACTGCTTCGGTGGCCGCCTTCGACGGCCAGATTGGGCAGCCTGCCTATGCCGCTTCCAAGGGGGGAGTCGCTGCGATGACCCTGCCGCTGGCGAGGGAGCTTGCACGGCACCAGATCCGGGTGATGACTATTGCGCCCGGGATTTTTGAAACACCGATGATGGCAGGCCTGCCGCAGGACGCCCAGGATTCGCTTGCCGCGCAGATTCCGCACCCCTCGAGGCTGGGCCGTCCGGAGGAATATGCGTCTTTGGTCAGCCACATCATCGCCAATCCCATGCTGAACGGAGAGACTATCCGGCTGGACGGGGCCATCCGGATGGGTCCGAAATAGGGTGTGCTGATGCTTCCGGACGTCGATTTCTTCTCCTTCGAACAGCTCCTGAGTCCGGAGGAAACAGCCAAACTCGCCCAGCTTCGGGCTTTCCTGGCGGCCGAAGTCACTCCGCATGCCGTCCGCTGGTGGAATGAGGAGCATTTCCCCACTGAGCTGCTGCCCGGGCTGGCCGGCCTGGAACTTTCCACTCCGGTGCAGCGCGGCTACAGTCCGCTGTTTGCCGGTCTGGTGATTGCCGAAATGACCCGGGCGGACACCTCGATTGCCACCTTCTTCATGGTCCACCATGACCTCTTTGTGGAAGGGCTGCATGCCTTCGGCTCCCCGTCCCAGAAGGAGCGGCTGCTGGCTGATGCGCAGGCCCTGCGGATCACCGGAGCCTTCGCCCTGACGGAACCGGACCATGGTTCCGATGTTGCCGGGGGAATGGCCACCACTGCGGTGCGCGACGGCGGCACCTGGATACTGAACGGGACTAAGCGCTGGATCGGCAACGGTACCTTCTGCGACTGGATGCTGCTCTGGGCCCGGGAACCGGCCACCGGGAAGGTGCGCGGTTTCCTCCTCGACGCCTCACTGCCCGGGATCAAACGTTCCAGGATCGAACACAAAACAGCGCTGCGGACAGTGCAGAACGCGGACATCGGACTCACCGAAGTCCGGGTTTCCGAAAGAGACCGGCTGGCCGGAATCGATAGTTTCGAGGACACCAAGCATCTGCTGCGTGGCTCGCGGATCATGGTGGGCTGGCAGGCGGTGGGCCAGCAGCTGGCGGCGTTCGACGTCGCGCGCGCCTACGCTCTGGAGCGCCGGCAGTTCGGCCGGCCACTGGCAGGTTTCCAGCTGGTGCAGGAGCAGCTGGTGCGGATGCTGGGAAACACGGTGGCGTCGACTGCGATGCTGGCACGGGTCAGTGATCTGGAGCAGGGCGGGTACGGCGGTTCTGCCGGTGCTGCTGGTAGTGGTGGTGGTGGAGCCGGCAGCGCAGGCGGGGATGCGTCGCGCGGGGAGATGGCACGTGCTGCACTGGCGAAGTCCTATGCCAGCCGATTGATGCGTGAGACGGTGGCTCTGGGGCGGGGCCTGCTGGGCGGCAACGGACTTGTCACCGACTACCGGATGGCGAAGATCTTTGCGGATGCCGAGGCCATCTACACCTATGAGGGTTCCTTTGAAATCAACAGTCTGATCACCGGGCGGGAGATCACCGGGATCTCGGCCCTGCGCTGAACCGCCGGTCCTGAGGGGCGGTTCAGTGCAGGACCGCGTGCCTGCTGACCCGCCTACGCGGTCCCTCGGCTTTCGCCTGAAGACTCTCGCCCCCGGCCGGCCAGCGGGTTCACCAGTCGTCCGGAGAACTGCAGCCCGCCGGAGGGATCGCTGATGTCCAGCATCTGCTGGTTGTTGCGCAGCTGCAGCCGGTTCAGGCAGGACCGCGCGAAATCCGGCGCGAAAAGGTCGTGTGCGGCAAAGTCTTCCGCCAGCTCCGGGTGTCCGGCCTGATACGCGGTTATCACGTCCGAGGTCACCGCCCAGAAATCCTCCTGCGGCAGCTGTCCGTCCTCATGCAGCACAGCTGCCAGGAAACGGAAGAAGCAATCCAGCACGTCGGTAAAGACAGAGAGGATCTGTTCGTCTTCCGGAACATCCACCCGCACCCGGGACACTTCGGCCGGCAGTTCCACCTTGTCCGCCATAACTATGATCTCTTCACCGATGTCCTTCATCAGCACCCGTTCCGGAACACCGTCCTTCAGGACAAGGATCAGGTTTTCCCCGTGCGGCATAAAGGCCAGCCGGTAGGCATAAAAGCAGTGCAGCACCGGAACCAGATAGGCCTCCAGATAACGGACTAGCCAGTCCCGGGCTGGGAGCCCCGAGCGGTGGATCAGCGCGGAGACGAACGGGGCGCCGGCGGGATCGGTGTGCAGCAAGGAGGCCATGGTGGCCAGCTGCTCCCCGGCTTCCAGCTTTGGCAGCGGACTCTCCCGCCACAGTGCCGCCAGCATTTTGCGGTACGGGGAACCCTTGGGGGCAGCGGCGTCGTAATACGAGTTCCGGTACCCGATTGCGGCGGTCTCCCGCAGGATTCCGAAGCCTTGGCCCGCCAGGGTGGAATCGGATTTCACGAGGTAGTCCACCCACTCGTTGATAGCGGGAGTGGACACCATATACTCGGCCGAGAGTCCGCGCATAAAGCCCATGTTGACCACTGACAAGGCGGTTTTGACGTAGCAGCGGCTGGGTACGTCCCGGTTAAAGAACGTCCGGATGGACTGCTGTGCCTGGTACGTGTCCGGGCCGGGTCCCAGATGCACCACGTACTGCTGGGCAACGTCTGCCGCGAAGGTGACGCTGAGCTTGTTCTCCCACTGCCAGGGATGCACCGGCATCAGCAGGTAGTTATCCGGGGCCAGACCCTGGGCGCGCAGGTCTGCTTCAAATCCGGCCTGCACACCTGGATCCAGTTCCGCGGCCACCAGCGCTGCATAGTCCAGGCCGGAGATTGCGGTGAACCTGGCCTTGTCCTTGGCTACTGCTATCCAGTGCAGACGGATGGCGGCTGCGGTTTCCGGCGCATAGGCGAGGTAATCCGCCGAACCGAAGCCCAGCCGTCCGTTGTTGGCGACGAAGCAGGGATGGCCCTCAGTCATGGAAGCCTCGATCGCCTGGAAATCCGCGGCCGGGTCGCGGCCCTGCGTGATTCCGGAGGCAAGCTCTCCGGCGGTGTGGAAAGTTCCGGTGTGTTTGAACGCATGCGAGGCCAGGGTGCTGGAAATTTCCTCCAGATAAACCGGAAGCATCTGGCCGTTGATGCCCAGGGTTCCGGCGAACTCGGTGATAAACACCAGTGCGTCGAGCCCGGTTTCCTCGTCCCGCTCCGTGCGGACGATGCTCTCAGCCCGGATGCTCCAGTGTTCCAGCGCCAGGATGTCCGCCTCGAAGCGATAGGTGGCGCTGCCATCGTCGGAGGTTAGTTCATAGCGGCCCGGCCCGATCGCGCGGGGAAGCAAAATGCGTTCGTGGGCGAATTCGGCGATCGCTTTCCGGAGCAGATGGCGGTTGGCTGCCGCCCATCGCTCCGGGTTGAGGTGTGCCGTGCCATCTGGAATAGTTCCCGTGCCGGGGTCTGCAGGCACGGCGTCGCGGAGGAAGTTTTCTACGGTAGTGCTCACAGGGTGGCTCCTTCGGGGGATATCTGTTCGGGGGAATGCTGCTGGCTGCCGGGCTGCCCGCTGCTGGCAGCGGCAACGCGGAACTGGTCGCGGGTACAGAAAGACAGCAGCGCGGTTTTGTCCGGCAGCGTGATGCGTTCCCGGGTCTCGAATCCCATCCGGGCATTGAGGCGGTGGATTTTGGTGTTGCGTACGTCCGGTTCCACTACCACTCGGTCAACTGCCGGATTGGCGAACAGGAACACCATTACCGCGTGGAAAGCTGCCGCTGTGTAGCCTCGGCGGGGCGCATCCGGCGGGCCCATCAGCAGGTGCATCCCGCGGTCACCGGGTTGTACAGGGTACGTTCCGGCTAGAGGCGAGTGGGCGGGAGCATAGCTCTCCATCAGGAAGGCCGGTGTACCGGCGTCCTGCACCAGCCACGCATCGTGGTGCGGGTTCGCGGCAATGCCGGCGTACTCGGCCCGGACCTCCTCCACAGTGGAGGAATTCATGCCCCAGAAGACGGCGTACTCCTGCCGCATCCAGCCATGCAGCAGACCGGCGTCGGCCTGGGGATCGACGGGCTGGAACTCGAACCTCATGCCAGTGCTCCTTCGCTGCGAGCCGGTGCGGGCTTCGAATCATGCACGCCGGTCAGGCCGAATTCCTGGAACGTGGTGCTGGTTTCCACTGGGTAGTACTCCCAGCCCAGAATTTCCCGCAGGATGGCCGAGTTCCGGTAGGCCGCCATACCAAGGTCCGGGGAGGTGAAGCCGTGGGTGTGCAGCTCGGCGTTCTGCACAAAGATTTCTGCTGGTGCAACGCCGATTCCGTAACTGCGGTCCACGTCCAGCCTGCCACGGCTGTCGCGCCGGATCCGGTGATTGATGCCCTGCAGGAATTCCGGTTCCTGGTAGGAATAACCAGTCGCGAGGACGACGCCGCCCGTGGACAGCCGGGCGGAGGTGCCCTGCTCGGAGTGGTGTAATTCCAGCACATGCTGCCCAGTGGCCCGATCAAAGCGGGTTCCTGTTACCTCGGTGCCGGTAAGCAGCCGCACCGCGGGCGGGCCGGCGAGGCTTTTGGTGTACAGCGCATCGTAGATTTCGTTGATCAGCGCCGAATCGATGCCCTTGTAGAGGTTTTTCTGGGTGTTGATCAGACGGTCGCGGGTGGGTGCGGGCAGGGCGTGGAAGTAGTCCACGTAGTCGGGGGACGTCATTTCGAGGGTCAGCTTGGTGTATTCCAGCGGGAAGAAACGCCCGGAGCGGGTTACCCAATTCAGCTCGTATGTGTCCGGGCCGCTGCCGGGCAGCAGATCGAGGAAAACCTCAGCCGCGCTTTGGCCGCTGCCAACCACGGTAATGCTCTTCTGTGCCTGCAGACTGGCCTTGGACTTTACATAGTCACTGTTGTGCACCGCGGTGCCCGGGCCGGTCAGGAGACCAGCGCACGACGCCGGTACTTCGGGTTGGGTGCCGGTACCCAGTACCAGCCGGCGGGCCGCGTGGACCTGGGTGCCGCCGTCGCCCTCTGTTCGGACCAGGTACCTTCCGCCGTCGTGCTCCGTGTGTTCAAAGTCGATGGCGGTGACTTGACGGCCGAACTGGACGCTTGGCAGCTGCCTGGCAACCCAGCGGCAGTAAGCGTTGAATTCGGCGCGCAGCGGGTAGAAATCCTCGCGGATGTAGAAACGGTAGAGCCGTCCGGTGGACTTGAGGAAGTTCAGGAACGAATACCGTGATGTCGGGTCCGCCAGAGAGACCAGGTCTGCCATAAACGGGACCTGCAGATGGGCGGTTTCCAGCATCATGCCCGGATGCCAGTCGAAGTCGGGGCGGCCGTCCAGGAACAGTGCGTCCAGCTCTGCGATGGGCTCACTCAGCGCAGCCAGACCCAGGTTGAACGGACCGACGCCGATGCCGATGAGGTCCCGGACGGGCTGGTTGGTCTTTGGGCGGTTCATGTGGTTCATGCAGCCACTCCGGAAACCTCTGACGCTTCGGTTGCTGCGAGCCAGGCGCTGCCGGTGCGGCGGATGAGCGTGATGATGTGGATGATGTCCTCGGGCGTCGCTGTGGGGTTGAGCAGCGTGAACTTCAGATAGTTCCGGCCGTTCAGAGTGGTGCCGGCGATGACGGCGTCTCCGGACGCAGCCAGCTGGGCACGGATCTCCCGGTTCATGGTGTCGCAGGTGTCGTCATCCAGGCCATCCGGCCGGAAACGAAACACTGCCGTACTCAGCTGGACGGGCGCGGCGAGCTCGAAATCTGAGGCCTGTTCGAGTTGCAGGCCGATGTTCTGTGCAAGGTCAATCGCAGAATCGAGGAGCCGTCCGATTCCATCTGCTCCGCTCACGCGCAGGGTCAGCCAGAGCTTGAGCGCATCGAAGCGCCGTGTTGTCTGGATGCTGTGGTCCACCTGGTTGGGAATGTCCGGGTGGGCAGCGGCCTGGGGATTGAGGTAATCGGCGTAATGGCGGATATGCCGGAGTTCGTCCGAGTTCCGCACCAGCACAGCGCTCGCGGAAACCGGCTGGAAGAAGGTCTTGTGATAATCAACTGTCACGGAGTCCGCCGCCTCGATGCCGGACAGCCTGTCCCGGTATTTCAGCGACGTGAGCAGGCCGCCGCCGTAGGCCGCGTCGACGTGGAGCCAGGCTCCGAACTCGGCAGCCAGGGCTGCGCATTCGGCCAGCGGGTCGATGCTGCCAAAGTCCGTGGTGCCCGCGGTGGCCACGATTGCCATGGGAATTTCGTTTCGGCCGCGGCTCTCTTCCAGAGCCTGCCGAAGGGCATCGTGCCGCAGTCTGCGCTTGGAATCGCACGGAACTGGATATACGGCGTCTTCGCCCAGACCCAGCAGTGCCGCTGACTTGCGGATGCTGAAGTGGCTGCTCTCGGATGCGAAGATCCGCAGCTTGCTTAACAGGGCGGGGAGTCGTTCCTCGGGCAGGTCTGCGGGTTCGGTGCCGGTTCTCGGGTTGGTGGCTTCAATGCTGCCGGTGTCTGCCGTGGCGCCGGATCCAGGTTCGCTGCGTGCTGTGCCTGCTGATTCAGCCGTGGATCCTGCGGTTGTGCGCAGTCTGGCAACCGCCTGGTTCCGGGCGATCAGTAGGGCCTGCAGATTTGAAGTTGTGCCTCCACTGGTGAAAGCGCCGTCTGCTGCGGGTCCGAGCCCGAGCCTCTCTGCGGTCCAGCGCAGCAGACGGCGTTCGATGAGGGTTGCACCTGCGCTCTGGTCCCACGTGTCCATTGAGGAGTTGACCGCACTGAGGATGGTTTCGCCCACCAGTGCCGGGATGACCACTGGGCAGTTTAGATGGGCTGCATAGCTTGGGTTGTGGAAGTAGACGGCATCGCGGAGGTACAGGGGTGTCAGCTCCTCTAAGGCGGCGGACATTGTGCCGAGAGGCTGCTCCAGGTCCACGGCATTGACTTCGGGAGCGAGATCTGCGGGATGCCGTCCGGTCCAGGGGTGAATCACAGAACCGATCGTTTCCGCCACTGAGTGCATACCCAGCTGGTTTTCCTCGAGGTAGCGCTGGATCGAGCTGCCGGTCAGCAGTGCGGAAAGATCGGGAGTCTCGGATGTCATGGCCTCGGATGTCACGGCCGCGGTTTTCGCGGCCGCGGCGTTCGCCGCGGAATCTACGGGTTGCCTGGCGGAGGGTTGCCTCCGGCCAGATTTCAACCGCTCTGTGTATTCCGGCTGCTGTAAACGGCTCACGTGGCACTCCCTCAAAGGTCTCAAAAACGTAACGGAGGTAAGCCTTCCCTGACTTTGGGTATTACGTCAAACTTTTGTGTCGTAATTCAGTCGCATGCGGCAGAATGGGGGATTGGGGTGCAGAATCATGCGCCGGCACGGTAAGCGCGGCTGTGCGCGCGATGGGCGGGATGACTTCACGGATCAGCCCTCAGTATGCTTAGTATCTAGATATGACGTTTTCCGCGTCCCGATCGAAAGGTGCGACCCTGATGACTGAACAGAACCCGGACCACAGCGATAACCCGGCCCTGGCGGATGATCTGGAAGCGGTAGTGACGCCTGATGAGGTGTCCATCATTTCAAGCGATGAACTCCTGGATGAGGACGACCTCATGGCTGAAGAGGCACTTTCCTACCCTGGCGCTGCTGAGGACAACCCCGACGCCTGGCAGGACGATCCCCTGATCAATGAGGAACCGCTTGCCGGTCAGCCCGGAGCGGAGTCGGACCAGACCCTCCGGGATGAGACCGAAGAAGAACGGTTTGAAGAGGGAGATTCGCAGATCCCGCCGGATGAACCCACGATTGGCGAAGCAGCCCGCGACGTCGACTTCGGGGACCCGAGTGTGGACCCGGTGGAAGACGGCAGTGACGATCCGGCTCACGGTGGGGGCGATCCGCTGTCCTCCTTCGATCCGGAGGATCAGGAACTCTAGGCGCCCTGAGATGTGTGGGGCTGACCGGACGTTCCGCGGAGGTGGAGGCCGCCGTCATGCTCAGTTGTTCCCGCAGACTAACGTTGGAGAATGCCTTCTTTCCGAGTCCAGCTGAATATCCTTGGGCTTCGGCCCGGTAATCCGCCGGAGGCTGTGATGGATGCCGCCGTTGAGGCTCTGGAAGCGGGACACCATGTGGAGGCGAATCAGCTGGACATAGTGGCAGGTGTTCCGCGGATCACCCTCCGGTTTATGGTTCCGGCCAACGAATATGGAGTGGAAAACTCGCAGGCCAGGCGGGCTGCAATGAATATGCGGCATGCTGTGGAGCAGGTGGCTAGGTGTGAGCAGCTCCGGGTGCTGCGCCGGCAGCGGGGCCGCTGGACTCCGCTTTGAGCCTCTGGCGGTCCGCCAGTCTCCGGGTATGGTCCTCCTGATGCCGGCGTGAGCTTGCCGAAACGATGATCAGGAAAGCTGCTGCGAAGGCACCCACTGCCGGCCACACGGCGGATGGGCTTTCCAGCAGGCGGGCAATTCCTATGCAGCTGAGCCCCCAGACCACGGTGAGCGCGACGGAGAGGTGTCCGCGGTCCGTCATACAGACGGTGGTGACACCAACAACAACCGAAACCAGAGCGATGAGGGTCCAGGCCTCCTCTCCCCACCCGCCGAGGTTGGTGCCTGCCTGAGCCAGCCAGCCGCCCAATGAGGTGAGCAGCGCCAGAACGGATATGCCGAGAAACGCACCTGCGGGTATATCGGTGATGAGGTGTTCGGTCCGGGTTGATGCAGGCCAGCCATTCATCGTGTGGATCACGGCTACACCGGTTGTCACCTGAACCATTGCAATCACAGTGGCAGCTGCCGGACTGTTTTCGGTTGCGGCCCACAGCCACAGAGTTCCCAGTACGACGGCGGCAATTGCTGCCCAGCCTGTCCAACCATGGCGCGGGTTAAAGCGCTGGGCGGGCAGCCATTGGTAGACCGTGTAGGCGAGGGATCCTGCGAAAACCGGGAGCCAGGCTGCCCACATGGCGGGGACTGCGCCTAGGAACGAACCGGATTGGTTGAGGAGTCCAGAGCCTGAGGGTAGTGCCGGATAACCACCTGCATCACGCAGCAGGAAATACGTGCAGACGGCGGAGCCAGGGATCAGGACTGTGGCAGTTGCCTGACGGATCCAGTCGACGGAGCTTCTGCTTGCAGTTCTTGCAGTTCTTGCAGTTCTTGCAGTGCTGTTAGTGCTTCCAGCAGTGGTGGCCTGTTCCGTGGGCGTGGCTGGCGCCGTCGTGCTGGTTGCCTGTTGTGCGGGTGTGGATGCCGCCGTCGTGCTGGTTGCCTGTTCCGCGTGGGTGGCTGGCGCCGTCGTGCTGGTTGCCTGTTGTGCGGGTGTGGATGCCGCCGTCGTGCTGGTTGCCTGTTCCGCGGGTGTGGTTGATGTTTCGGATGCTTCTGCTGGTGCATCCGGTTCGGGTTCGGCTGGAGCAGCCGCCGTCCGTAGTGACGGTGGCTTTGCAGGCATTGCGGGCACTGGTTTTGCAGGCACTGAAGGGTGGAGATGCATGCCCACTCCTTACCTCGACGGTGAGGCCCGATTCTGCTGTCCGGGCAGGTGGCCCTCAGCCTATCTCCCACGTCAAGAGGCCTGCGATGGTCCTGTGAGGTCCGCTGCGTCCGGCGGGCGTGCCGGAGGTACTCACCGCCGGAAAGGCCGGGTGCGGATCGGCTGTGAGTACCTGCAGTGCTCAGTTCGCAGGGGTGCGGGGTTCGTTAGTGCGGAGGAAGTTTCATGGGGTAGGAGTCCAAGGTGAGTTGGCTGGTGTATTCCACGGGCTCGCGGGTGAGCGGGTCGGTGAATTTTACCGACCGAGCCAACAGCTGCATGGGTCGGCTGTAGTCATCGGGTGCCTGTTCGAGCAGGACGGGATAGAAGGGGTCATTGAGGATGCCGATTCCCAGTGATGCCATGTGAACTCGCAGCTGATGGGTTTTGCCTGTGTGCGGCAGAAGCCGGTAGCGTCCGAGCCCGTCAGACTCCTCAATGAGTTCCACTCTGGTCTCCGCGTTTGGTTCTCCGGGGACTTCCTGGGCCAGGAGGTAGGTGCGTGATTTGACCATCCGGCTTCGGACAACCAGCGGGAGGTCGAGATCCGGACGGACCGGTGCGACTGCCTCATATTCCTTTTCGATGCGTCGCTTCTCGAACATGACCTGGTACTTGCCGCGGGTCTCCGGATTCGTTGAAAACAGGAGAACTCCGGCGGTCATCCGGTCCAGCCGGTGCATGGGGATCAGGTCGGGGATGCCGAGGGCGACGCGCAGGCGGATCAGAGCAGACTCGGCAACGTACATTCCTCCCGGTGTGGTGGGCAGGAAATGCGGTTTGTCGACGACGAGCAGGTTTTCATCCTGGTGCAGGATGCTGATTTCGACCGGGAGCCGAACTTCCGGCGGAAGTTCCCGGTAGTACCAAATGAACGTGTGTTCGTTCAGGGGTGTCGTCCGCGACAGGGGGATGCCTCCGATTCCGACTACCTCTCCGCGGTCGAACCGGTCAATGATCCCGTCCGGATCCACGTGTCCGAAGCGGTCCAGCACGTAGTCCATTGCTGTTTCCCATGACCCTTCCTCAGGCAGGCGGAGCCTGGTGGCGTTGACTCCGTTGCGGACGGGAAGAGGGGATTGCATCACCCTTCTAGGGTACCGGCGGCTGTGGGCTGGCCGGAGTTCAGAGGGATCGGCGGGTGGCTTGGGTTGGTGAACGGGTGAACGGGTGAGCGGGTGAACGGGTGAACGGATGAGTGGGCGGTTTGGACAGCGGGCTGGAGGGTGCCTTCGAATTGCCGCAACTAAAACGGAGGAGGATCAGAATCTATGGGGGGTGAAGCGGAATCCACGGTGGCGTCTGCCCGGACGGGAGCATAGTGCAGCTGGGGAGACGTTCGATAAACACGTCCCAACGGGGAGATCCATTCGAGAAATCCAGGTTCTTTCTGACGGGATCTCCAGAACCCAAGTGTCTTGTATCGATGGTGCTTGGGACAGAGGTTGGCGAGATTGCCATGCTCCGTGAGGCCTCCGCTGGCCCAGGGACGCGTGTGGTCGATCTCAGTACGTGCCGGACCAACTCGGCATCCGGGAAACCGGCAGGTCCCATCGCGAGCCTGGAGCCAGCGTTTGAGTCCGGCCGGAACCTTTCGGCGCCGTCCAACCGCTAGAATCTGACCAGTCGACGGGTCCTGCACCAAACCGGTCCAGTGCAGCGCCTGCTCTGCAAGCCGACGTGCGGCCTCCGCCGAGATGGGGCCAACACCACTGAGCTCTGCGCAGTGGTCGTTGTTTCCGAACAAGGTCTCTGCGCTGATGAGGACCATGATTTCAGCCCTCATGCCGGACGAATCGTCCCAACCGGATTCCCCAGATGAACCGGTTGCACTCGCAGAGTCTCCATCTTCGGGAGAGCCACCAGCCCGTTCGTGCGCATCGACCACAGCCTGGTGTTCGCTCCCACTCGCTGACTGGTCTTTGTTCGCTAAGTCTCTGTCGGGGCCGGAACGCTCGCTGTCTGCCGGGCCTCTGCCCGAACTGTCCCTCTCAGAACTGCCGGAACTGTTGGAGCTGCCCGAACGCTCGGTGTCCGCCGGGTCTCTGCCGGAACGGTCTCTGTCTGCTGGGTCTCTGCCCGGACTGTCCCTCCTAGAACTGCCGGAACGGTCTCTGTTTGCTGGGTCGCTGTCGCCACGGTCGCGGTTCGCGGGATCTCTATCCGCGAGATGGCGGGTCCTCGACAGATAGTTTTCGGCCATGGACGGGCCAGCGGGTCGCGGACTTGATGCGGATGGCGGTTTAGAAGAGGCATCGAAATGCGTTTTGGAAGGTGGCATTCCGTTGGAATGGAGCATCAAAGACGTGAAGATGTCCGCACGCAGCTGGTCCATTGTCCTGGGATCTCCGGCCTTGCGCTCACCCTCTGCGGCAAAGGTCAGAGCATTGAAGATGGCCTGCCCCTTTTCCACTGCGATCCGGGCACAGAGTTCGCCCATTCCGTCCGCGACGGGGTCAAAGCTGACCCGCCGTCGGTCCAGAGCTGAACGGTGACGGGTAGCAATGGTTTCCGGCCACTGACGCTCCCTCAGGCGGCGGGCGGTTCGAGTGAACTGTGCGCAGGTCCGTCCTCTGGCGGCTGACAACAGCTCTGCTTCGAAACCAAGAAGCTGCGAACGCGGAATGCCCTGGAGCTGATCCAGCACGGCCCGAGCATGGCGGTGACTGATCTGTCCGTGCGACAGTGCGGCAAGCGTTGCCGTGTGGTCGCCGCAAAGTTGGGCGGAGTCGCTAACAAGTTGCAGGGCACTCATATGTGGAATGTTCAGCACCGCGCCGGCCTCGGCCGCTGTCAGCGATAGTGCCAAGCCTTCGTCCGGCCTCTGGTGCGTCTCCTCCACTTCCGCAGCAATCAAAACCTCCATCCGGTGCACAACCCGGGCTTGCTGAGCTACAGCCCAGCTAGCCAGGGCTGCTAATCGGGCGAGAACTGTTCCAACTTCTTCGGTGCCCAAACTCTCAGGGGAAATGAGGGATAGTTCGCCTTTGAATGCGGCCGGGAAGTCCGGGGCAGAGGACGCCGCGAAAGTATCCAGGCAGGACGACCTGTCCTCTGCGTCCGGGCTGGAGGCCGTATCTGGGCTGACGGGACCGGAACGGTCGAAATTCGAGTGGCGGGAACTCGAGCGGCCAGCATCAGACGTCGGTTCGAAGAACCGAAATTCAGGAGGCGCCGTCGATGTCATGCCCCAAGCCTTCCAGCAGAACCAACGCGGACAAAGCAAAAAAGGGCGTTGTGGAGGAATGGTTGCTACGGGAAATAGGTCAAAAACTACTCAATTCTGGGAGAGTTATCCACAAAAGGTGCCTAGGTGTTTGACGCCGGGCGGGGCGGCGTGCAGCTCACACCCCTCCGCCGCGCCGCACTGCGCATACCCAGGACGCTCCGCCGCCCGCGCCGCTCCCGCCGCTCCCGCCGCGCCGCCCGCGCTGCGCATACCTAGGCTGCTCCGCCCGCGCTGCTCCGCCCGCGCCCGCGCTGCTCCGCCCGCGCCCGCGCTGCTCCGCCCGCGCCCGCGCTGCTCCGCCCGCTCCGCCCGCGCTGCTCCGCCCGCGCCCGCGCCGCTCCCGCCACGCCCCCACTGCCCCGCCCAGCTACTCCACCCGAGGCTGACAATGCGGACAGAAGTACAGGTCGCGAAGCTCGAGTTCGTTATCACCAACAAGCTCATGGACAACCCTGGTACCGCAGCGCAGACACCCACGCTTCTCCCTGTTGTAGACCCACAACGGATCCCGCCCGGACGACATACCCGTAGTGATCCGCCGGGAACGAGCCTTGTTCGCTTCCAGCAGCCGCTTGGAAAGATCAACAAGCCGGACCAGATCCGGAACCTGGGCAACGGGAGTCAACGGATGGACACCAATAAGAAAGCACAGTTCGCACCGGTAGACATTCCCAATCCCGGCGAGATTCCGCTGATCCAGCAGCGCCAGACCAACGGGTCGCTCCGGAACCGAAGCCAGCCGCCGAACCGCTTCGCCGGAATCCCAATCCGGACCCAGAAGATCCGGACCGAGATACCCAACGGCCTCCTCCTCACCACTGCGAGGGAAAACCCGAAGAATTCCGAGCTCGAAACCTACGGCCTGGCAGGCAGCAGTTTCCAGAACCGCACGGGCTTTGAATGCAGGGCGACGCCACCGTTCGCCCCATGCATAAACGTGCCAGAGCCCTTCCATCTTCAGGTGGGAATGAATCGTCCACCCCTCAGACTCTGATTCCCCCGGAGCAACCCGGATCAGCAAATGTTTGCCACGGGAAACCACTTCCTCCACGGTCCGGCCACGAAGATCAGTGGTAGCGAACCGAGGCACACGGAAATCCGTCCGGATGAGCTCAGAACCGGCCAGAGCAGCATTCAGGTCCCGGGCCGCCCGCCAGACAGTATCTCCCTCAGGCATGGGTTACCCCGAAACCCCGCAGACCGCATATCCGGACCAGCTCAGACACGGTAACGCAACCCTTTCGGTGTCGAATAGAAGCCTGCAGCCATCAGCGCCGTAGCAACAGGAGTGTCGAGAACATCAACACCATTTGCCTTCTCCACAGCCATCTTTTCGGCCGCTCCACGCCGGACAATATCCACCAGGGCAGCAGCGGAAAGCAGCAGTGTCTCGGCATCGTCCGTATACGTGAGCAGAGTCTTGCCGCCGCGTTCCACATAAAGGACCAGATCGCCGTCGACCATCACCACCAGTGCACCGGCCTTCCGCCCCGGACGGTGACCGCCCTCCGAGGCAGGCCACGGCAGCGCAGCACCATATGGATTCGCCGGATCAGTGGCAGCCAGAGCCACAGCCTGCGGCTCCGGAACGGCCAGCTGGTTCTCACGCGAGAACGACCGCAGCCGGTCCACAGTGGCAGGAACAGCAAACTGCGCCGCACCAAGCTGTTCAATGAAATACCCGCGCCGGCAGCGACCCATCTCCTCCAACCGGGCCAGCACCTTGTAGAGCAGGCCGAAACCACCGGGAACACCCTCACTCATCACCGAACCGCGGGTCAGAATGCCATACCTGTCCATCAGCAGCTCAGCCGTGGCATGCGCATGAATGGTGGTATCCGCTTCGACCTCCGGCAGTAGACTCCAGCGGCCAGCAACCAGCGGCTGCGGACCACGCGCGGGCAAGTTCGTGTCCCCGGCAAGCCGCAGCGACGAGCTGCTCAGACTGCCCCGCGGCACCCGGCCCAACCGGCTCGGCCGGGCCGTCCGCGCCCGCGGCGTGGTTGCGCGCTGCTTGTGCGCCGTTTTGCCGCCGGCAAGCAGAGACCGCACGGGAGTAAAGGTGTCATTCGTAATCCGGCCCGCCCACACCAGTTCCCACAGTGCGGGAATGATCTCCGAATCCGGCAGCAGCGCACCGCCGTCCTGCAGCGGCTCCCGGTTCAGCGCTTCGGCAAGCTGCCGGAAGAAGAAAGCACCGCTTCCCGACAGCAGTTCCAGCAGCCTGGACTGCAGCTCGGTGGGGGCGAAATCAGGTTCGGGATTCAGAGTCAGCGGCGCATTCTCGGCCAAGTGAAGCGCAATCCAGCCGTCATTTCCGGGCAGCGAGCCGGTACCGGACCAAATCACCTCGCCCGTCGCCGTGAGCTCATCGAGCATCCCCGGGGCATAGTTCCGTACCCGGGACCCCAGGATCAGCGGCTCCCACGCGGACGCCGGAATGGGCACCCCGGAAAGCTGGTCAATCACGGTGACAACGCCGTCGAGCCCCCGCAGCGACGACCCCACATTCTGCCAGGCCGGCAGAAAACGCCCATACGTTGGCGGGTCCACGGGTTCGACGTCGGAACGCAGCGCAGCGAGCGACCGGCGCCTGAGCCGGCGCAGGACTTCCGCATCGCACCACTCCGATCCGGCAGGAGCGCCGGGAACGGTAATGACGGCAGGAGGGGTCTGGTCCACACCTGCAGCAGCGTCGAGCGTCAGCGCCTCAGTGGGGCGGAACTCGCCCTCAGCGACCCGGCCCTCACCCGCCAGCCGCTGCAGAGTGGTGGTGACGACGGCGACACCGAGCCCCAGCCTGGCCGCCGCCTCCCCGGCAGTGAAGGGCCCGTGCGTGCGTGCGTACCGGCCCACCAGATCCCCGAGCGGATCCGGCACCGGCTCCACAAAGGCCAGCGGAACACCCATAGGCAGCGGAACGCCCAGTGCATCGCGGAGCCGGGCAGCATCCTCGATCGCGGCGTACCGCTGGGTTCCGGCTATACCGGCCTGCAGCGCCCGGTTCGCCCGGACAAGTTCCTGCAGCAGCGTGGCAGCTTCCGCTTCGGTCGCGTGTGTGCGGGCTCCGGATGCCTCGGCCCTGCCATCGTTGTCCGGCGACGCCAGCGGTGCCGGCGACTCCAGCGACTCCGGCGACTCCGGCGACTCCGGCGGTTCGGGCCGTTCCAGAGGTTCCAGCCGCAGCGCCACTTCGGCAGCGGTCAGCGGCCCAAGCAGGCGCAGCAGGTCCGCCACACCTTCCAGGCCGCGGGCCCGCCGGTCCGGGGCCAGCCTCTGCAGCTCTGCCTCGGTCTGCGCGATGATCCGCGCGTCCAGCAGCTCACGCAGCTCCGCCCGGCCGAGCAGTTCGTTTAGCAGGGTCGGATCCAGGGACAGCGCGGCGGCCCGGCGCTCCGCCAGCGGCGAATCCCCTTCGTAGAGGAACGCACCCACGTAGCCAAAGAGCAGGGACCGGGCGAACGGCGAAGGCTGCGGCGTGGTGGTCTCCACCAGCCTGATTTCGCGGCGTTCGACGGCGGCAGCCAGTTCCTTCAAGGCCGGCAGATCGTAGACATCCTGCAGGCATTCCCGCACGGTTTCGAGCACGATCGGAAAGGTCGGGAACTTCCGGGCGACATCAAGCAGCTGGGCCGAACGCTGCCGCTGCTGCCACAGAGGTGTGCGTTTGGCCGGATTCTGCCGTGGAAGCAGCAGGGCCCGGGCCGCACATTCACGGAACCGCGAGGCAAACAGGGCCGACCCGCCCACCTCAGCCGTAACAATGGCTTCAAGCTCATCGGGTTCAAAGAGGAACAGCTCCGCGCCCGGCGGTTCGTCCTCCATCAGCGGCACCCGCAGCACAATGCCGTCGTCGGACGCCATCGCGGAGCCGTCCAGCCCGTACCGCTGCTGCAGCCGCGCCCCAACCGCCAAAGCCCACGGCGCGTGCACCGGCATGCCAAACGGACTGTGGAGGACCACCCGCCAGTCACCGAGCTCGTCATGGAACCGCTCGATGACCAAGGTGCGGTCGCTCGGGACCACCTCGGTGGCCTGCTGCTGTTCGCGAAGGTAGGCCACCAGGTTCCCGGCAGCCCATTCATCGAGCCCGACGGCGGCCAGCCGCTCCCGGGCCACCGGATCGGAGGAGCCAGCCATTTCCCGGACGAACTTCCCCAGTGCCCGGCCCAGCTCCACCGGCCGGCCCTGTGAATCGCCGCGCCAGAACGGCAGCTTGCCCGGCTGGCCGAACGCGGGGGAGACCAGCACCCGGTCGTGGGTGATGTCCTCGATCCGCCAGCTGGTGGCACCGAGAGCGAACACATCGCCAACCCGGGACTCGTAGACCATTTCCTCGTCGAGTTCTCCGACCCGCCGGCTGTTTTTCCCCTCCGAATCACCGACCAGGTAAACGCCGAAAAGGCCGCGGTCCGGGATGGTGCCGCCGGACGTGACGGCCAGGCGCTGCGCTCCGGGACGCCCGGTGATGGTGTTCTCATTCCGGTCCCAGATGATCCGGGGCCGCAGCTCGGCGAACTCATCGGAGGGGTACCGTCCCGAAAGCAGATCAAGGGTCGCATCGAACGCGGAACGCGGCAGGCCGGCAAAAGGCGCGGAACTGCGCACGACGTCGAACCATTCCTCCACATCAATGCTTCCCAGGGCGGTGGCCGCGACGGTTTGCTGCGCCAGGATGTCCAGCGGATTGGCCGGAATAAAGAGCGGTTCAATCTGCCCGGCAAGCATCCGCTCCACCGTGACGGCGGAATTCAGCAGGTCCCCGCGGTGCTTGGGAAACATCACGCCCTGCGAGATCTCGCCCACCTGGTGTCCGGCGCGGCCGACGCGCTGCAGGCCGCTGGCCACCGAAGGCGGGGACTCGACCTGGACCACCAGATCCACAGCGCCCATGTCGATGCCAAGCTCCAGTGAACTGGTGGCCACCACGCAGCGCAGCCGTCCGGATTTCAAATCGTCCTCGATCAGTGCCCGCTGGTCCTTGGACACCGAACCGTGGTGGGCACGGGCCAGGAGCGGGGCAGTGCTGTCGGGGGCAGCATCATCGACGGCGATGGTCGACTGCGCGGCGGCGGACTGCGAAGCGGCCGGCCGGCTGCTGGAGGACTGGGCGCCGGCGGGCCGGCTGCTGGAGGACTGGGCGCCGGAGGAAGGCTGGCCGCCGAAAGGCTGGCTGCCGGGCTGACGGTTACGGATAGAGACGCCAGCCTGCGCCATCAGCTGCGCAGGAGGCCGGCCGGAAGGTGCCCGGTCAGTCGGCGAAGGGACGGAGGCGCCATCGGTTCCGGTGGTAGCGTGCGCCGCGTCCGCCGTCTCGGCGGCTTCCAGCCGGTACGCATGGATTTCGTTGAGCCGCGCCGTGAGCCGCTCCGCCAGCCGCCGGGAGTTGGCAAAGACAATCGTGGAGCGGTTCGCCTCGATCAGGTCGGCTATCTTCTCCTCCACATGCGGCCAGATGCTGGCCTGCGGAGCGAAACCGCCTTCCACGGTGTCCTGGGCCGGAACGTTTCCGAGGTCCGTCATGTCCTCCACAGGAACGGTGACGGTGAGGTTCCAGTTCTTCTTGGACTCCGGGGCAACGATCTTAACCGGGGCGTTTCCGCCCAGGAACCGCGCGACAGTTTCCTTCGGTTCCACCGTCGCCGAAAGGCCGATCCGCTGCACCGGCTTTTCCAGCAGGGCATCCAGGCGGGCCAGGGAAACGGCCAGATGTGCCCCGCGCTTGGTGCCGGCCACAGCATGGACCTCGTCCACAATCACGGTGTCTACCTCGGACAGGGTCTCCCGTGCCTGCGAGGTGAGCATCAGGAACAACGATTCCGGGGTGGTGATGAGAATGTCCGGCGGCCGGGTCAGCAGGGCCCGGCGCTCGTTCTGCGGGGTATCGCCGGACCGGACGCCCACCGTGATGGACGGTGCCGGCAGGCCAAGCCGCTTGGCAGTCTGCGTGATGCCAATCAGCGGTGCCCGGAGGTTCCGCTCCACGTCCACACCGAGGGCCTTCAACGGGGAAATGTACAGGACCTTGGTTTTGCGCTTGGGCACCCGGGAACGTCCCCGGCCGCCGCCGTCGTCGGTCAGGGTTTCCTGGTGCGGGGCCGAGGCTGCGGCGGCAATAAAACGGTCCAGCGACCAGAGGAACGCGGCCAGCGTTTTGCCGGAACCGGTCGGCGCAATCACCAGGGCATTCGAGCCGCTGGAAACTGCGTCCCACGCACCGACCTGCGCGGGAGTGGGCTCGGTGAAGGCCCCCTGGAACCAGTCCCGGGTGGCGGGGGTGAACTTCGAAAGCACCGAGGCGGCCGACGTCATGCACCCATTCTTCACCACACCGGTGACACTGCGGAGCAGCGTGCGGCTGGTACTACACAGTACCTGTTACCTTCGCCTCAATTGCGTCATAAAAGTCTGACCTATTTGGCTGTACTGTAGGTAAGGCTTACCTTAACTCCTATCTGCCTGACTGGCTGCCGCACCCCGCCTCACTAGCAAGAGAGACCCGATGACGTTCACTGCGCCCGCCCCTGCCCGAAGACTGTTAGCAGTGCTGCTGACACTCGCCCTCGCCCTGGGAACGCTGCTGGCACTTCCCGCCATTGCCAACGCTGTTGGCCCCGCCACCACGGTGACGCCTGGTTATGCGGGCGGAACAGTGACGGTCAGCGGCACGGGCTTTGCCGCCGCTTCCCCCGGGATCTACGTAGCCGTTGCACCCGTCGGTGCCAGCGGGTTCTATGCCGCGGGAGCCGAGCAGTCGAGCACTGTCTGGGTCGCCCCCGGCAACGCGGACACGGCGGCCACCGCGCCCATGGGGGCAGATGGCAGCTTCTCCGTGAAGGTGCAGCTGCCTGCCGGCGGGGACCTGGCTGTTTACACCTCGAAGGCACATGGCCAGGGCTTCGCGGACAAGAGCCAGGACACCATCACCTCGGTTCAGGTCCTCCCGGCACCGTCGGTTACCGTCTCTCCGGTTTCTGAAGCCGGCGGAACACTGACGGTCTCAGGCAGCGGCTTCTACCCGGATGGAACCGGCGCGTATGTGGCACTGGCCGATGCCGCCACGACGACGGTTGACCGCACCAACCGCACAGCCCAGTGGCTGCGCCTGGGCAACGGACTGAACTCCGACGGCACGTTCACCGCAACCTTTGAAGTTGGCCCACGGGCCGAGACCGGTGACCTCTATGTCCTGACCACCCGTGGGCACCTGCTCACCGACGTCGACCTCTCGACGCGCACCGCAGTCACCTACACGGCTGCCCCGGCACCGGCACCGACTGACACCCCGACGGAAACGCCGACGACGCCGGCACCGGCACCGACTGACACCCCGACGGAAACGCCGACGACGCCGGCCCCGGGCCCAAGCGAGACACCGACGGAGACGCCGAGCACGCCGGCCCCCGCCCCGAGCGAGACGCCGACGGGAACTCCGACGACGCCGGCCCCCGCCCCGAGCGAGAAGCCGACAACGCCGGCGGCCGGCAACGTCAAAGACGCCAGCCTGCAGTGGGGCTTCAAGGGTTCCTTCATCTCCTATCTGAAGTACGGCGCGGCCGGCGGCTGGACCCTCAGCGGCGGCGTCACCGAGACCAACGGGATCTTCAACTGGTCCAAGGGTGCCGGCACGATTAACGACGGCGTTGGCCGGGTCAGCTTCCCCGGCTCGGTGCGCTTCACCGGACACCAGGGTGCCCTGGACCTCACGTTCTCCGACTTTGCCGTGAACCTCGTCTCCCCGCAGCGCGGGACCCTGCAGGCAAAGGTAAGCAACGGAACCAGCGCGGCAGCCCTGACCAGAGCCGGCGGCGACGTCGTCGATCTGGTGGATCTGGACCTCTCAGGAGCCAACCTGACAGCAGCCAACTTCTCACTGACCGGTGCCAAAGCAACCCTCACCGCCGCCGGTGCGGCCGCCTTCAACGGTATGTACGCCGCCGGAACCGTTATGGACCCGGTGAGCGCTGCCGCGGCCGGCGTGGTTCTGCCTCCGGCCACCCAGACACCCGGCACCGGCACGCAGGCGCCCACCGGGGACGCGGCCGAGCCTGCTCCGGATGTTACCGCCGTCGTGCCCGCCGGCACCACGGAAAAAACACCGGAGCCGCGCTACACCACCGTCTGCACCTCCAACGTGGTTCAGGGCGCCACCCTGGAATGGGGCGTCAAGAGCTCCTTCCGCAGCTACATTAAGTCCGCCATTGCCAACGGCGGCTGGAGCCTCTCCGGCGTCGGTGAATCGGCCAACGGGTTCAGCTTCGGCTCCGGAACCGGGACCTACGCCTCGGGTTCGCGGACCGGAACGGTCGGTTACCCGGGCACCGTCAGCTTCTCCGGGCATGACGGAACCCTGAACCTGACGCTGTCCGGAATCCGGATCCAGCAGACCGGACCCTCCACCGGCGTGCTGATCGCGACGGTCGACTCGGCAGACATGGACGGCAACCGGCAGAGCCACGGCGCCGTGCAGTTCGCCAGCCTGGATCTGTCCGGAGCTTCGGTGACCCCGCAGTCAATTTCCGTCTCCGGCGCTCCGGCAACCCTCACCGCTGCCGGAGCCGCAGCGTTCGCCGGTTTCTACGAAGCAGGAGCCGCACTGGACCCAGTGAGCTTCACCTTCCCGCTGGGAGCGGAGACGGACTGCAGCCAGGTCCTGGTTGATGCCGACGGAAATCCGATCGGATCGCTGGCCTCGACAGGGGCTTCCGGCACCTCGGTCATGCTCGGCGCGGCCGCGCTGGCACTGCTGCTGGGCGTGGGCCTGACCATCGTGGCAGCACGCAGGAACCGTGGGGCCCATGCCTGATCTGAGCACCATTGGCCGCCGGCTGCGGATGCGTTCCGCAGCCGGCACCGCCGCCGCAGTCGCCGCCGCCCTGATCCTTTCAGGGTGTGCGGCCGTTGAGCCATCGTCTTCACAGTCCAGCCCGCCTGCCACGGTCCAATCGAACGCCGCCGAAACCCCTCAGGCGGACGGCACCTATTCCCTGGTGACCGGGCCGGCCACGGCCCAGCCAATCGGCGATGTTGTTCCGGTGACCGGAACGGGCACGCCCTCACTGCCGGCCACGGTCACCGATTTCACCGGTAACAGCGTCACCGTCACGGATATCTCCCGCATCCTTGCCCTGGATCTGTACGGCACGCTGGCCCAGACCGTCATCGGGCTCGGCCTGGGGGAAAACCTGGTTGGCCGGACGTCGTCGGACTCCGATTCCTCCATGGCGGACCTGCCCACGGTGACGGCCAGCGGCCACGAACTCAACGCTGAAGCGATCCTGGCCCTCGGACCAACGGTTGTCCTGGCGGATAAGACCATCGGTCCGCCGGAAACCCTGCAGCAGCTGGCCGACGCCGGAATCACCGTGGTCTATTTCGATTCCGAACGTTCCATCGACGGCATTGAGGACGGCATTACGGCCGTCGGCGCCGCCCTGGGTGTGGCCGCAGCTGCTGAAAAGCTCAACGCCCGGGTGGCCCAGGAGCTAACGGAAGCACGCGAAGAAATCGCACGGATGGTGCCGGCTGAGAAGGCAGGCGCCGTGTTCCTGTACATCCGGGGCAGCGGGGCGGTGTTCTTTGTGCTCGGCGAGGGGAGCGGCGCCGAAGGGCTGATCTCCGAGCTCGGGCTCGAGGACCGCGCCGCGGAAGCCGGAATCTCCGGCACGCGTCCGGCGAACCCGGAATCTCTCGCAGCCTTGAACCCTGATGTCCTGCTGGTGATGAGCGACGGCCTCGCCTCCACGGGAGGGGTTGAGGGCCTCCTGAAAAGGCCCGGAATCCTGCAGACCGCCGCGGGACAAAGCAAGACGGTGGTGGAGATTCCGGATGGACAAGCTTTGAACTTTGGACCGTCTACGCCGGCCGCTCTGCTCGCGGCCGCCCAGGCCCTGTACGCCGCGGACACCGGGCAGGAGGCCCGCTAATGGCAGCCGCCCCCGTGGTGAAACCGGCACCGGCCACGCCGGGAGGCGCACCGCCGTCGTCCCCGCGGACGGGATCCAAACCGCCGTCGTCCCGGGCCCGGCGGGCCGCCCTTGTCGGCGCCGGACTCTCGGTGGTGCTGGCAGCACTGGTGCTCGTGTCCGCCGGCACCGGCCAGTTTCCGATCGCGGCCGCGGATATTTTCGAGTCGGTGATCCGCCGGGTGAACGGTACCGCTCCGGCCGGTGATGCCGTGCTCATCGACGGCACGCTGTGGAGTGTACGTTTCCCGCGGCTCGTGCTGGGGATCCTGGTGGGGGCCGCGCTGGGGATGGCCGGCGCCCTGATGCAGGGTGTTTTCGGAAATCCGCTGGCCGAGCCGGGCGTCATCGGCGTCGGCTCAGGCGCAGCCGTGGGCGCCTGCCTCGTCATCGTGCTCGGGTTCGACGCCGTGACTCCCTTCGCGCTGCCGGCCGCGGCCTTCGCCGGCGGACTGCTGACGACGGCGGGTGTCTACCTGCTCTCGCGGGGCTCCGGCCGGTCCATGGTCCTGACCCTGGTCCTCACCGGCATCGCGGTTAATGCGGTGGCCGGGGCCGTGATTTCATTCCTCGTGTTCGTGGCCGATACCTCCAGCCGCGAGCAGATCATCTTCTGGCAAATGGGTTCCCTCGCCGGTGCCACCTGGACAGCTGCGGGTGCGGTCGCCGTCGTGATGGCCCTGGGCACCGCCGGCGCGCTGGCCATGTCCCGGCGGCTGGACCTCCTGGCCCTCGGCGAGCAGGGGGCCCGGCACGCCGGCGTCAACGTGGAGCGGCTCCGGATCGGCGCCGTTGTCTGCGTCGCCCTGCTGACCTCTGCGGCGGTGGCCTACGCCGGCGTCATCGGCTTCGTCGGGCTCATTGTTCCGCACGCGCTGCGGCTGGTGGTGGGACCGTCGCACCGGTATTTGATCCCGCTGTCCGCGGCAGGGGGAGCGGTGCTGCTCTCCGGCGCCGACCTGGTGGCCCGCACAGCGATTGCCTACGCCGACCTGCCCATCGGGATCTTCACGGCACTGGTCGGCGGACCGGTGTTCTTCCTGCTGCTGCGCCGGACCCTGCGCCGCCAAGGAGTGCTCTGACCATGACGATTCACGCGGCCCGGAAAGACCCGGTGACTTCCAAACTCCCGGAACCTCCGGCCCTGCAGGCCTCGGACGTCCATTATTCTCCCGGTGGGAACCCGGTGCTGCGCGGCGTTTCCCTTGATCTTCGGCCGGGTGCCGTCACCATCATCATCGGACCCAACGGCGCCGGAAAATCCACCCTCCTCTCCGTGCTGGCCGGCGATGTCACGCCCGATTCCGGCACGGTGGAGCTGGGCGGAAAACCGCTGGCGGCCTGGAAGCCGATCGACGCGGCACGCCGCCGGGCCGTCATGGCCCAGGACACGTCGGTGTCCTTCCCCTACACCGCCCGCGAGGTCGTCCAAATGGGACGCAACGCCTGGCGGCGCACCGAACGCGCCGCCCAGGACGAGGCCGTGGTGGACAACGCGATCAGCGCAACCGGAATCGGCCACCTCAGCGCCCGCAGCGTCACGCTGCTCTCCGGCGGAGAACGGCAGCGGACCGCCTTGTCCCGGGTGCTGGCCCAGGAGGGGAGCGTGCTGCTGCTGGACGAACCGGTGTCCGCGATGGACATTGCCCACCAGGAGCAGACCCTGCAGACCTGCCGCCGGCTGGCCGCCGAAGGTGCCGCCGTCGCCGTCGTGCTCCATGACCTCGACGCCGCGGCGGCCTACGCGGACTGGCTGGTCCTGCTGCACCACGGGCAGGTCCACGCCGCCGGAACGGTGGAGGACATGTGCCGGGCAGAGGTCCTCAGCGAAGTCTACGCAACTCCGATCGAGGTGTTCCGCACGCACGAAGACGGCCGGCTCCGGGTGGCTCCGCGCAGGTAGCGGGAAGGGGAGAAAAGAAGAGGTCGGCTACGGCGCGCCCGTTCCCGTCCGGTCCACCGCGGCCAGAATCGCATCCCCCAGGTCGGCCGGCCGGGTGAACTGCGGCCAGTGCCCGGTAGGCAGGTCGACGAATTCAGCGTCCTTGATCCGGGCCAGTTCCTGGACGAAGGGGTGCCCGTCCGCTACCCACTGCTGCAGCACCACAGACGGGAACTCGCAGGCAATCAGCGTGGCCGGAACATCCCAGCGCCGCTCGTCGGACAGCTGCTGCGGATCGTAGGCGACCCCAGCCGGCTCCGGGATGGAACGGTCCCGGAACATGGCCCGCAAATCGTCGGTGAGACCGATGAGATCCGCGGCTTCAAAGACCTGCCAGTCCGGCAGCGGGATCTCTCCGTTCACCTCGGGCAGCTGGTCATTGATGACCCCGCCGTCGCTCATCGGTCCCGAGTCCACGTACACCGTGCGCGCAATCCGCTCCGGGCGGGCGTCCACCACCCCATACGCAATCGCCCCGCCGCCGGAGTGCCCCACCAGGACCAGGGGTCCGTCCAGGTTGTCGACGGCCTGCACCACGGCGTCGATATGGTCCCGCAGGCCGATCCCGCTGCGGTCCGCGTCCGGAGACTCAAGCCCCGGCAGCGTCAGCGGATGAACGGTGTGCCCCGCGGCGGTGAGCGCAGGAGTCACCGCCGACCAGGAGGAGCCGTCCAGCCAGAACCCGGGAATCAGGAGAATGTCCATGGGCGGCACCCTATGCCAGCGCGGTGACAGCCGCTACGGGAGCTGCCGGATATGCCTGGGTCAGCGAGCCTGAAGCCGGTCGATGCTCAGCAGCTCGATGTCTTCGCTGCTGCAGCCGGAACCGGCATGCGCAATGGTCAGGGACCCGGTATCTTCGGGCGGGTAGACAAGGAACCCGGAGGTATCCACAAGACCGCAGGCCTCGCCGTAGTTCTCCGGCCGGGTTTCCCGCAGGACAGCGGTGGCCGACTGGCCGGGCTCGAGCACCACCAGGGTTTCCGGTGTGCCCTCCGACCGGGTTGCGGGTGCGCCGACCTGGCTTCCGGAAACGCTGAGATAGGAAACGCCGGGGAAGCCCATGGTGGAACAGGCCGCAGGAGAGGTGTTGGTCAGCACCAGTGTGCGGTAGGCGCTGCCAGCCGCACCGCCGCCGGGAGTGTCTTCCACAGCCCCGGACAGCTTGTCCGCAGTGCACAGCGGCACGCTGGACGGTACCCCCGGTTCCACTGGTGTGCTCGGGGACGCCGGCGCAGCGGATGTCCCAGTGGATGTCCCGCTGGACGTCGCACTCGGTGATGCGCTGGTGGAGGCGCTGGATGGGCTGGAGGCCGCAGAAGAGGACTCGGCGTCGTCGCTGCTTGTGGCGCAGCCGCCCAGAAGCAATGCCAGGGCTGCCAGCCCGCTGATCAGGGCCGGGGACTTCGAAACCGTAGTTCTCATGGTTTCACCCTGAACCTGCGCGGGGACCGGGTCAAACCGCACCGCGGGAGGAGGGAAAAGCACACCGGATTGTTACGCAGCAAAGCGGAAGGAAGCGCCACGCCGCGGCCCCGCCGGCACAGCACACACTCCGCCGCTGGAGCAAAGCCGGAAGCGGTTATTCGTGATGATAGGGACGGCCGCCGGCGATCTCCTGGGCCCGGTAGATCTGCTCGGCGAGGATGAGCCGTACCAGCTGATGCGGAAAAACCAGCGGGGAGAGGGACCAGACGAAGTCCGCGCGGTCATGCACGCCCTGGTCAACGCCGTAGGCACCGCCAATGATCAGCGTGACATTGCGGGAGTTGTCCAGCGGTTTCTGCAGCGTTTTGGCCAGCTGCGGCGAAGTGATGGCCTTGCCCCGCTCATCGAGCAGGATCACGTAGTCGCTGCCCAGCTTCGCCAGGAGCCGCTCGGATTCTTCTTTCCGCGCGGCATCGTTCTCCCGGGCGGAATGCGGAATAGACACCCAGGTCAGGTCGAAGGGTTTCTTCAGCCGCTTCTCGTAGCGGCGGATTCCGTCAACCACCCAGTCCTCGTGCTTGCGGCCGACCATGAGTACGCGTAGTGCCATGCCTCTATTCAATACCGGCTGCATCCGGTGCCGAAATGAAGCCTGCGGCTGCCGCCGGACGGCACGCGGGTCTAGACTCCCGGCAGTGGTGCCGAGAGCTGAAGGAGCGCGGAATATGAGCGAGACACGGGCCATCGTCCTGGGTGGCGGGGGAGTTGCCGGAATTGCCTGGGAAATGGGAGCGCTCGCAGCGTTGCTGCAGCAGGGAGTGGACCTCAACGCCGCTGACCTGGTCATCGGTACCTCGGCGGGATCCACCGTGGGCGCGGCACTGCGCATGGGCCAGCTCCCGGCCGTGCTCGCAGCCCAGCTGGTGGACGCAGAGCAGGCGCCTGACAGCGGCCCCGCTCCGGCCGCGGACCAGTCCTACAAGGAACCCAGCGGCTTCAGCAGCGAGGCATTCATTGAGCTGACGGCGACGGCGGGACGGGGCGACGGCGATGAGCGGGCCGCCCGCGCCCGCGTCGGCGAGCTGGCGCGCACCACCCCGGCAGTGATGACCGAAGGCGAGTGGGTCGCCAGCATCCGGGCGCTGCTGCCGGGCAGGGACTGGCCGGACAAGCCCCTCGGCATCACCGTTGTGGACGCCGGAGACGGAACCTTTACCGTGCTGGATTCCACGTCCGACGTCGAACTCGCCCGGGCGGTCGCGGCCAGCTGCGCTGTGCCCACCGTGTGGCCTCCGGTCACGATCCTTGGCCGGCAGTTTATGGACGGCGGGATGCGGTCGGCCACCAATGCCGACGTCGCCGAGGGGTATGGAAAAGTGCTGGTGCTGGCGTGCGGCCCCGAGACGCCCGGCAGCCCGTTCGGTCCGGGTCTGCCCGAGGCTATCGCCAAACTGGAACAGCACAGCCGGACCTTCCTGCTCGAGGCCGACGACGCCGCGCTGCGCGACTTCGGAGCCAACCCGCTGCTGCGTTCCACCCGCGGTCCCGCCGCCGAGGCCGGATGGCGCCAGGGGGACGAGGCGGCGCAGGCACTGCTGGAGTTCTGGGAGAACTGAGCCGGCAGGAGTGCGCCGGCTCAGGGCGGCGGCAGTTTCGTGGACCTCGGCCGCCCGTCCGCTTTGCCGCCGTCGATCCCGCCCACGCTGGCAACATCGCCGATGAACCGCCGTCCGGAGACCTCGTTCCAGCGGGGTGCGGAAATTTCCTTGCGGACCAGCCATTTGCCGTCGTCCGGACATTCCAGCAGCACCAGCACCCCGCCCGGGCTCACATGGTAGGCGTAGCGGGTGCCGTTCTCTTCGTCGTCCAGTTCTTCCACCGGGCCGTCGGCCCGCAGGATCCTTACGGTCACGGCGATTCTCCGTCCTCTGGTGTGCCGGGTGCCTCTGGGTGCAGGCGTCCTCTGGTGTGCCGGGTGCGTCGCTGACATGTCGGAGCCGGCAGGGACAGGAGGATAGCAGCCGGAGCGGATCAGGGTACAGGGTAGCCCGGCCCGGCCGGGCTACCGCACTGCGTCCTAGGGGCCCCGGACCAGCCCCGGGACCAGCTCCGAACGGGCACCGGGCCAGCCCGGGACCAGCTCCTAACCAACCCTGGCTAGTCCCCGGACGCCTCACGCGAGGTGATACCGAAGCGCGGGGACTGCAGCTCAGTGAAGTTCCCGACGCTGGCGCGCACGGTGCACTCCGGCGTGATCTGCAGGGCGGTAACCGTGAGGCCCGAGCTGTCCACCGCGAGCGCCCCGCCGCACCCGTCAGAGAACCGCACGCCCTTCTCCCCGCCGGCAACAGCGGTGAGCATCTGGGACGGCTTGCCGGCCGCGGGGCTGACATAGAGCGGGTTCAGCTCGTCGGGTCCGCTGGCCCAGACCGGAACCAGGGTGATCTTCAACGGGCTGGGCGTCACCACGCGGGCAGGAGTGCGGACCTCCACACCCATCAGCCGCTGGGCCGGATAAGCGGAGCCTAAAACGTCCGGATCCTGGGCCGCAGCTGCCGTTGCCTCCGCCCCGGACCGCAGCCACGCATCGAGTTCCTGCTGGTCAGCCGGCGCCACCGGCACCTTCGCCGTCACCTCCACTGAGCTTCCCGCCGACACCTGCAGCCCGGATAGATTCCAGCCGCAGCCGACGTCGACGCCGGTCACCGAACCCTGGTTCCGGCTCACCGCCGCACCTGCCCAGCTGACGGCTGGGCAGGTGTCCGCCTCCGCCAGTCCCGGAATGACTTCCAGGAAGTTCCCGGACAGCGGCGCCTTCTGCGCAGCATAGGTGAGCGTCAGCCGCGTCTCGCCGGAGGAGGGTTCATACACAGCACTCCGGGAGATGGTCAGGCCGGTCGGTAGTGCCTGTCCCGGGACCTGGGCGGACAGCTGTTCGCCGGCGGCAGCCGGTGCGGCCTGCTGGCTGCCGGGGGACAGCACAATAAACCCAGCCACCATAACGGCCAGGAGGAGCACCGCGGAGCCGGCCAAAAGAAGCGCTTTCCGGGTACGCCAGAACGGTACCGCCGCGGGTTCTTCGGCCCGGTTTTCAGGCTGGGGCAGGACCTGGCGCCGGGGGATCGGGCGGGCGATGGTCGCGCTGCCCGCTTCCCCAAGGTCCGGAACCACGGTCTCTTCGGCTGACGGCGGCGCGGCGGCCAGGGCGGTCAGCTCAGCATCGGTAAAGGCACCGCGGACCAGCGTGGCGGGACGTTCGACGTCGTCAAACTCCTCGGGCGCCTGGCCGCGGGCCAGCGCAGCGTACCCGGCCAGGCCCGGTGCCAGACGCCGGAGCGCGGCAGCTGCGTCCGCCGCGGCGGGCCGCTGGGCCGGATCCTTGGACAGCAGCAGGTCCAGGGTGTCCCACAGCCCGTCATTGACCGGAAGCCGCGGCGGGCGGGAGGAAACGTGGCGGTAGGCAACACTGAAATCGGTTCCCGGCCCGGCGAAGGGGGTGCGGCCGGCGAGCAACTCGTAAAGCAGCACCCCTGCGGAATAGACATCCCCGGCCGGGCCGGACCGGCCCTGGCTGATGAGCTCCGGCGGCATGTACTGCGGCGTGCCGATCAGGCCGGTGGTCTGCCGGATTTTCTCACCCACCACATCGGAGATGCCGAAGTCGGACACCCGGACATCGCCGGGACCCCATTCGGGCCACGGACGGGCCAGCAGGACGTTGTCCGGCTTGATGTCCCGGTGGGTCACACCGCGGGAGTGGGCGAAGGCAAGTGCATCGAACACTTCGGCAGTAATGCTGAGCGCCTCCGCGGGACGCAGCGGTCCGGCGTCGTTCGCCACCTCGCGCAGCGAACCGCCGGGAATATAGTCCATCACGATGGCCAGCCTCGGGCCCTCCACCACCATGTCCCGCACCGGAACAATGGAGCGGTCCTGCAGTGCCAGCAGAACGGACCGTTCCCGGACGAACCGCTCCACCAGGGACGGATCGTCAGCGTGCTCGGGCCGCAGGACCTTGGCTGCCAGCGTGCGGCCATCCGCCGCGGTAATGGTCCACACTTCGCCGACGGCGCCGGAGCCCACGCGCTCGCCGAAGCGGTAGGACGCGCCCAGCGCCTGCCCCGACTGTGCCAATTGCATGCTCTGCTCCCCAATGCTGTGCTGTTGCTTCTCCAACGCCATCCGTCTCTCCTGCGGCCGCCGCCCGGCCTAGGGTGCCCGCTCCGGACTGATCGACTGGATCAGCGCCGTCCGGCCGCCCACTCCGAGGTACCCGCGGCCGGCGGTGAGGGCCACGGGAGCCTTGCGGGGAAGCATGGTGCCCAGCAGCTCGCCGTCGTAATCAATATCCGGCTGCAGCAGGACGCCCAGACGGGATTTGCGGACCGTCTTGGTCCAGTGACTGTACAGTCCGCGCAGGTCCGCGGCCCGTCCCGCCGCGATGACGCACAGTCCGGGATGGCCGGAAGCCACGATCCCGGCGATGGACTGGTCGGTGTCCTCGAACCGCTCCGCGTCGTCAATCAGCAGGAACACCGTGCCGCGTTCAAGCCGCAGGGACGCGAGCAGGCCCGGAATTTCGTCGGTGTCCGTGGCCACCCGGTCCAGTCCGGCGTCCCCCAACGGGGAGCGGCGGCCACAGATGCCCCAGACCTGGGCCGGGCCCCGCGCGGTGGCAACACCCCGCAGCCCGGCCGCCAGGGCCAGCAGGAGCGTGGACTTGCCGGAGCGTGCGGGCCCGGCAATCAGCGCGTGTTCGCCCTCATAGACCTCCAGGAAGGCCGGGGACAGGTCCGCTTCATGCACTCCGACGGGGATGAGCCACGGCTCGCCCTCCAGCCGGGGTTCCACTCCGAGTTCGGCCAGCGTGACGTCGGAGGGCAGCCGCCGGATCGCCGCCGGCTTGGCGGGTGCGTGGGCCCAGGCTTCCCTCACGCGCTCCACAGCAGCCGGCATCCCGATCGCGGGGGTGGCCACGTGCATCTGCAGGGAGGTGCGGGGATCAACGCAGCGGCCCGGAAGCGCCGCCGGGATCTGCTTGCCGCGGACTCCGAGCGAGGAGTAGTCGTAGGTGTCAGCCAGCCGGAACAGCCAGCGCTGCAGCGTCACTTCGTTCATGGCGGAGGGAATTGCTTTGGCCCGGGTGGTGGAGACGGCGAAGGACAGTCCCAGGGCAGGGCCGTCAGCGTAGGCGCGGTAGAGCAGATCCATCAGCTGCTGGCCCTCGTAATCCTGGAACTCGTCGCGCAGCGAGGCCAGCCCGTCCAGCAGGACGACGGTGCGCCGGTGCTTTCCCGGCTCCGCACGGCGGCGTTCCAGCTCCGTATGCAGATGGCGCAGGAACCGGGCCTGCTGTTCCTTGGCGCCGGCCCCGGTGCCCACGTACGCCACGGTGTGCGGCAGCCGCTCCAGGGCTTCCAGTCCCCGGGAGCCGAGGTCCAGGACCATCAGGTCCAGGTCCGCCGGATCGGTGTCCCGGGCCAGAGACAGTGCGATCGAGGCCAGGGTGGTGCTGGTCCCGGAACCGGCCACACCCATCAGCATCAGGTTCCCGGCAGACAGGTCCCAGCCCGCCGCGGATTGACGCTGCAGTTCGGGCTCGTCCATGAGGGTCACCAGGACCGAAGAACCCTGGACACCACCGACGGCGGGCCCGCTGATCCCGTCCCCGGCTGCTCCGGCTGTGACTGCGGGTCCGCCGTCGTCCGGCAGGAACCCCGCCAGCTCCACGCGCTCGCCGAGCGCCTCCGGCCAGACCTGCCGGGGTGCAGCGAAGCCGGCTTCGGCATTGGCCCCGACGACGGCATTGATCAGGAGGTCCAGGTCATTGTCATCCGCGGCGGCGGCGCGGGGGGCCGCAGCCGGGGGCACAGGCACACCGAAGCGGCCGATCTCCCGGACATCCACGGCAGGGCCGCTGCCGAGCTGGGCCCGCCCGGTCACCAGGGCCGTCTGCACCGGGGTGATGTCATCCTGGCCGAGCTTCACATACGCACGGCCCATCTGGGCCCGTCCGATGTCCGAGGCCGCCGGAACCCCGATCACGTTGTTCGAATCCTCGCGGCTCTGCACCCGGAGAGCCACCCGGAGGTTGGTGTTCGCGAGGATGTCATCACTGACCACGCCGGCCGGCCGCTGCGTCGCCAGGATCATATGCACGCCCAGGGTGCGGCCCACCGCTCCCACACTGACCAGCGCCTTGAGGACATCCGGGAAGTCCTTGGCCAGCATCGCGAACTCATCGATCACCAGGAGCAGCCGGGGCATCGGCTCAGCCGGGTTGGTGGCTAGGTAGGCGTTGAGGTTATCGATCCCCTCTCCGGCGGCGGCAAAGACCCGCTGCCGGCGTTCCATCTCCGCTTCCAGGGCCAGCAGAGCGCGGTCGGCCAGCTGCTCATCGAGGTTGGAGATGGTGCCGATGGTATGCGGCAGGCGTTCGCAGGCCTTGAACGCGGCGCCGCCCTTGAAGTCGATCAGGATGAAATTCAGCCGGGTCGGATCGTTCCGTGCGGCCAGCCCGGCCACCAGGGAACGCAGGAACTCGGACTTGCCGGAGCCGGTGGTGCCGCCCACCAGACCGTGCGGTCCGTCCTTGACCAGGTCCAGGGACAGGACGCCGGTTTCGCCGGTGCCAATCGGCGTCGAAACCCCGGTGGGGGCCTGCCAGAGGCGGCGGATGGCCGCCGGGTCCGGTCGTTCAAAGCCCAGCAGGCCGGGCAGCCGGACAAGGGAGGGCAGGGAGGCACCGGGAACGCTCAGTTCCGGATCATCGAAGTGCGCCAGCCGCATGGCGCAGCGCAGCGCTTCCTCCCGGTCCAGGCCCGCCAGGATGAGGTCCTCCACCCGGGTCAGGTCCTCCGGCTGCTCCAGCGTGGCCGCGGCGTCTTCGCCGACCCGGATGATGGTGGTGCAGGCTGCGGGCAGCTGCTCCTCCGAGGCGGCAATGACAATTCCGGCAACCC
This sequence comes from Arthrobacter gallicola, assembly GCF_014836775.1. Taxonomy (GTDB): domain Bacteria; phylum Actinomycetota; class Actinomycetes; order Actinomycetales; family Micrococcaceae; genus Arthrobacter_B; species Arthrobacter_B gallicola. The sequence continues at coordinate 155,176 of NZ_JACSQD010000006.1, read as the reverse complement.
GGGACCGGCGCCGTTCAGAAGAGGTGCCCGCCGCTGCGCGGCCCATGCCAAGCAGTGCCCGTGCCGGAGCATCGCGGCCTTCCGTGAGGACCTCCGAATCCAGGACCACGAGCATGGCCGGGGTCGGCAGTTCCTGGACGGTGTCCTTCAGGGAGCGCAGCATGCTCACGCTGGTCTCCCGGTGGGCGGACATCCAGCGCTGGCCGGTGCTGCTGCCTGCCTGGCGGGTGTGCGGCAGCCACGACGCCCATTCCCACTCTTCGGCGCGGCCGGCGTCGCAAAAGACGCCGACGGTTAGATCCGCGGGACCGACATGGACCGCGGCCTGGGCCAGAAGGGACCGCGCCAGCGCCAGGGTACCTTCCCGCGGTCCAACCATTCCCACCACACCGGCGTTGGTCAGATCCACCAGGACGGGGGCCGCCAGAAGCCGCGCGGCGGCAAGCCTGTCCTTGACCTTCGCGTCCAGCCGGGCGCTCGCCGACCGGTCAAGCTCCGGTGTCCAGGGGACATCTCCGGTCCCGGCATGCAGGGCCAGAAAATCGTCGGCGTCTGAGCGGCGCTGCCAGAGGGAGGTCACGGGCAGGGCCGGCCGCCGCACCACGGTGGCGGGGTCCGGGATCAGCCGGTGCCTCCGGGCGGTCTCGGCTTCGGCGGCCAGGCGGATCTGGTCCTCGAATTCCTCCAGCGCGCCGTTGAAGCGTTCCTCTTCTTCCTTCAGCCCGCGCGTGTACCGGCGTTTCTGCTCGAACCACATACCCACTGCCATCACCGGACTAAGCATGGCGAACATGGCGAAACGCAGGTCCCGCAGAATCATCACCATGGCCACCGCCATCACCAGGGGAGCCAGCACCGTGATGTAACTGAACTTGCTGGCCGGCGGCACGTCCTTGGGCGACGGCGGCACCAGGGGATCTCCGGCCGGCGCCCTGCCGGGCCGCGGCGGCCGGTTGAAGGGGGCCGTTGCTGCCGGAGTGAGATTGTGCAGGGTGCCAGGCGCGGGGGCGAGCGGTTCATCCAGGGACGGCCGCACCAGCAGCACCGTCCCGCCGGCAGTGACCGCAGCCGTATCGGTCACCAGGGTTCCGTCGCCGCCGACAGGCTCTCCGTTCACGCTGGTCCCGTTGGTGGAGCCGCAATCGAGGACCCGCAGCCCGGTGTCCTCCCTGCGCAGGCGGAAGTGCTCCCAGGAGGCGCTCTCCGCCGGCAGGGTGAGGTCCGCGTGGGGGGAGCGTCCAATCAGCATGTCGCGTCCCTGGGGAACTTCGATCACCGTGCCGGCACGCCCGCCGCCGGCCAGGGTGACACTCCACCCCCGCACACGCTGCGGAGCGGGCCACGGTGCCCGAGCGATGCGGGTGCCTTCCAGGAGCACGAGTTCGGAGACGGGAGTGGATCCCCTGACTTCCGCCTGGTCCAGGAACACCGTTTCATCCGGTGCCAGCCGCGGCCCTCCGGCCGTCTCCACCAGATCGGCAAGCGTGATGGCCGGCGCGGCGTGGGCCACCTCGCACTCGAAGCTCCGCTCATCCAGATCGATCAGCACGCGCACCTGGGGTGTTCCTTCCGTGGTGGAATGGTGGCCGGTCCGCCGCAGACGGACCGGCGAAAGATATCAGGGGCTGGCGGGTGCCGGCACCCAGACGAGCCGTGGAGCTAATGCATCAGCCGGCCGCAGGCCCAGGTCCTGGATCGAGGCGAAGACGGGCACAGCCGGTGCCGTCAGCGCCGCGGGGCCGGAGAAATCAAGGGTTGAACCGGCGCTTCCTTCCCCCGGGCCGAAGGACACCGCGCGCAGCGCAGTGCCCACCTGTGCCGGTTCGGCGCTTCCGGCCAGGGCCACAGCGCGGACCAGGGCGACGACGGCGTCGTGGCTGGCCGGATCGGCCGCCCACGCGTCGGCAGCGAAGGGAGCGTCACCGGTCAGATTCTTCGTGTCCGGCTCACCAGCCGCCAGGCGAAGCGCGGACAGGAACGCGGACATTCCCCGTCCCTGGGCGTCCTGCTGCAGCGCAGTGCTGTCGCCGCCGTCGGAGGCAATGCTGACCAGCTGCCCCGAGGCGGTTCCATCCAGCTCGGCAAGCGCAGAGGCGAAAGCCGGGGTGGTGGCTCCGTCCGGGAGGACCAGCGGTACCGTAACGCCGCGGGCCTGCAGAGCCTGGACCAGCTGGGCCAGCCGCTGCGGTGTGGCAGCAGACACCACCGCGGCGTCCGCAGGGTCCGCTACCCGGACCGGTTCGGCACCCGCATCCGCGGCCGGTGGAATCAGCTGATCCCCGGTGCGGACGGCTGCTTCCTGGGCCAGGGCCTGAAGGTCCTCAAACTCCCCGAGCGTCAGCGTTTGGGCCACCTCCACCGAAGGGGGCAGCGAACCGCCGTCGTTGATGAACAGGACCCGTTCCTTCCCCGCCAAGGCGGTTTGCAGGGCGGAGGCAGCTCCGGCTGGCTTGGTGGTCCAGGTGGACCGTGCAGGGTCGGCTGGCTCAGCGGGCTCGGCGTAGGGGAGGATCACGGGGAGGCCGATTTCCTCTGCTGCCTTGGCCGCTGCCTGAGCCTGCACACCGGTGGTTGCCACCACCAGACCTGACACACCCTGTCCGGCCAGGGAACTGACGGCCTCACGCGCGCCCTCTTCCGTGCCGCGGTCATTCTGGGTGGGGAGCGTGACGGCGGTGCCGCTCTGAGTGAAGCGTTGTGCTGCGACGACGGCGCCCTGGGCCGCCCGGTTGTACTCAGAGCCGGGTTCACCGGACTGGCCGAAGGTCAGCACAATGCCGATTGACACCGAGTCCGGGAGTCCGTCAGCGCTCAGCGCCACGGGCACGGTGGCCGCCACGGGATCCGGCCGGGGTGCTTCCTTGGGCTGGTTCAGCGTGATGGTCAGGGCGACCGCAGCTGCAATAACCACCGCCAGTCCCGCCGCAACCAGGGTTAGCAGCTTGGTGCGGGAGTTCATGCGCCGGCGCCGATCTTCAGTGTGTACAGGGTCTGTGAGTCCGCACCGTCGGGTACCCGCAGCTGGAACGGCGGAAGATCGTCGACGGCGGTGAGCGAGGCCCTGAACTGTGCCTGGCGGAGCAGCAGCCCGGCTACGTCCCGGGAACGGATATTGGCGTAGCCTTCCGCATTCTGGGTGGCCAGCGCCAGCTGGTAGTCGGCCGTCTCGGCCTTGGCGGCGCTTGTGGTCATGGAGCCGAGCAGCCCTGATCCGTTCACCGAGCGGTCACCGAGGTCCAGCATCACCTTGTTCAGGCTGGAGGTGAGCAGCGCGCTGGCACCCTCGACGTCGCGGGTTGAACCCGAGGTGCCGGAGGCAATGTTCGCGAGTGAGGCCTCGGTGCTTTCGGACAGGCTGCCGGCCAGGGCGCTGCTGCGTCCGAGCAGATCCTTGCGCTGCTCGTCGACTGTGCCCTTGGCCTCGCCGACCACCCCGTCCGAGGTGGATTCCAGTCCGGCAATGGAGTTGTTGAAAGCTGTGACGACGTTCTCGGAAGATTTTTCGCCAAGTTCGGCAACCTGGCGCACCTGCTCGGCTACGGCCTCGCGGACCTCTTCGGCGGTAGCTTTGGAGACACCCTCGAGGGCTTTCTGGAGATCATCGGCAAGGGTGTCCTGCTCCTCCTTTAGTCCCGTCAGAGCCGCACCGACCCCGGCCGACGAATCGATGGCCGCATCCAGTTTTTCGTCCAGGGATTCCAGTCCACGCTTGGTGCCAGTGACATTTTCCGTGGCCGCGCTGTTCAGTGCCTTGACCGTTTCGGTGACCACATCCAGCTTGGCGTCGATATTCTCGATCGCGGCGTCGAGCGCCGTAAAAGCCTGGCTGATCTGCTGATCCGCTGCCGCCGTGTCCACGGATGCAAGGACGGCGTCCCAGGCAGCAGCCTGTGCATCCAGCCGGTCGTCCAAGGGCTCCTGTACACCGAAGGGCGGTTTCAGGGCCGGATCAGCGGCATCGCAGGGCACCGCCGTCAGGTAGGAGCGAAGCCGCTCCGCGTCCTTGTCAGAGAGCTTTCCGGGAGCCGGAATGCCGCCGTCCGCCATTTTGCACAGGTCGTCCGCCAGCCGCTGGTTCTGCTCGGCCAGGGATGGATCCCAGAGCGGGCCGTCGGTCAGCTCTGACCGGGCGTCCGCCGCGGTGTCCCCAATCGCAGTCAGTTTCTGGTGCAGGCCGTTGATGCTGCTGCGGGCCGACGCAGAGGCGTCCCGTGTTGCCGCAACTGATGCCCGGGCGGATTCGATGGCGGTGTGCACCTCGGCGAGGGCGGCTTTGTAGTCCTCGGTGGGTTTTGCGCCGTCAAGGATCACCGCGAGGGCTGCACTCGCCTCGCCCAGGGCCGCGGACGCAGCCGATTGGTCCCGGATGGCGTTCTCGACCACCTGCGGCTGCAGGACTGCCACAAGCTCCTCACCCTTTTCCACCAAACCCAGCAATGCGGCCTCAATGGTTAGGGTGGAGCCTTCGAGGGAGCAGGTCACGGAACTGGTTCCGGCGTCGGCCTCCGCCGCACATACCTCTTCGGTCGGCGTTTCGGGACCAATGGTGGCCCGCAGTTCCCCTGCCACAGTGTCCCGGCAATCAGCGCTGACCGTCGCATAGGCGTCCAGCTGAGCGGCCATGGTCAGGATGCTGCCATACACCGTTGTGGCAGCCTGCTCCGGCTTTGCGACTTGCGCCAGGCAACCCTCGCCGTCGATCGGTGCGGGCGGGGGGACCGCAGAGGTGTCACCCAGCATGGCGTCCACGGCGGAGACGGTCTGCTGCAGCTGGGACAAGGTGGTGGACTGGGTTGCCTTTGTGGCTGTTTCCAAGTCGGTGCCGAGAACGGTCAGCTGCTGCTTCAGATCTGCCATGGTGGCGGCCAGGGCCTGGGAATTGTCCCGCAGTTCGCCGGCGGTCCTGACGCCCAGTGTCTGTGAGGTTTCTTCCAGGTTCCGCCGCACTTCGGTGATCGTGGAGCCGGCTTTGGTCAGCACGGTGCTGACCTCGGACACCAGTGTGATGGTGCGGCGCTGGAGGTCCATCTCGGAGCCCGTACCGGAGGAAAACGCGCCGGTCAGCACGCCTTCGGCACTCAAATCGGTGCTCAGACCCGGCTGCACGGCAACGTCGATGGACGGGACCTTGAAGTCCTGCACCTCAGCAGCAAGCCGCAGGGTGGTGCTGGCGCCGGAGCGTGGAGGAGCCAGCACAGTGGCCCACTGGACGACGGCGGCACCGTCTTCGGTGCTGCTCAGGACCCCGTTGGTGCCGGCGGTCCCGTCCGCGGATGCCGGTGTAACGGCGTCGGGCCGGACACCGGGCAGCGTCGTCGAGGCGGCGATGGTGAGCGGTGCACCCACCAGGGCGGTCTCCGAGCGCAGCTGGCCGGCGGCGTCATACTCGATGAGCTGAGGCTTAACGGTCAGGTTCTCCAGCGTGAGATCGATTTCAACCGGCCCGGAGTGGCCCTGCAGATCGCTGAGGTCGGAGCCGGACTTGTCTCCGGCCCGGTACTGCACGCTCACCCGCACCGGCAGGTCGCCCAGCACCTGGGCGGCGTCGTACTGCGTCTCCTGGGCGGAGGAGGTGCCGTCGGCGGCGACGGAGATGGTGGTGCCCTGTATCGACTCCACACCTGCAGCTGAGGACAGATTGACGCGTACGTTTTGCAGCAGCTTCACCGGGTCCGAGACCTGCTCGGGTTCGGGCTGCGGCGTGCAGGACGTTACGGCGAGCAGGCTGACGGCGGCAAGAGCGACGCCCACTACACGGCCCGGAACCGTTTTGTAGCCCGTGTCGTGTTTCCGGGCTCCCCTATAAATTGGCATAATCGTCCCCCCGCGTCCGCTGCCGTAAGCATGATGATCATAGGGTGCCGGAGGTTCGAATTGCTAATCCGATTTCCGGCGTTTGGCTGCGTCCACTAAGGGTTGTCCAGTCAAAGCCGCCGGTTTACCGATATTGGAATTAGTCAGTGATCTTGGTATTCTGCCTTCGTCCGGTCACCGGGAGCGTCTGCACCCGTTGGAGAAACGTAAGTTCACATAGGGGGAGTTTTTTCATGTCACGTGTGTTGTCTACTGAGCAGGCTAAGTCTGCCATTGGCCAGGTGCAGTCCATCATCAACGGCGGTTTCACGGATCAGATTGCGGCGCTGGACGCCCAGGGCCGGATTCTCTCGGATCCCAACGTGTGGGATGGCCCGCTGGCGGCCCAGTTCCGGGGCTCCACCTGGCCGGAAACGAAGGCAGCCCTGGATAAGGCCCGGGAAGAACTCGAGCAGCTGCGCGGTCAGCTCCAGCAGATCTCCCAGAACATCTTCTCCGCGGGCGGCGGCGCCTAGAACCCCGAAGAATCGGGCAGTTTTCGGTGTGAGGGCCGGGTAGCCGTATCTTTTTAACCTGCGGCTGCCTGGCCCGCATCAGCATTTTCGTCCCGGCCGGGTCATGCATAACGGTCGAGGATGTCCACCGACCCGCTATGGGTTTTGTCGTGTGCCGTTTGCCGTGGCGATCGGGAGCTTCCCGCCGTTACGCGTTTCAGATTTTATTCAGTGGGGGGCGCTGATTGTGACCGATTTCGTTGAAATGCCGTTGTTGCCGGCTTCGGATGCTTCGAACGGGGGACGCTTCAGTTATGCCGTAGCTGGGGACGTGAAGAGAGCCTTCGAAACGGAAGCATCTCGTCTGGAGGGACAAACCGGGGCGCGGTATTCCTATGTCTCGGCAGCGAAAGAAGATTTCAAGGGACATTTCTCCGAAGTATTCCAGACCAACGCCACCACGGCAGCCAGCGATGCAAGCGCATTGGCATCAGCGCTGCGGACGGTTGCCGGTTATGTTCAGCAGATGATTGACGCCGGGCGGGAAGAGGACGCCCGACGGCGGGAAAACAATGAATGGGTCCGCCGGCACAATAACCGCAGCTGGCTCGAGGAAGTAGGGGACTGGATCTGGGGTGAGGATCCCCGTCCCAACATGAACCCCGGTCCCGCGCCGACGTTCGCCCCGGCCACTGCGTCTTCCGGGTCCAGGAGCACCCCGCCCTCCGGCGGCGGATACGGCGGCGGCACCACCTCCGCCCGTCCCTCGAACCTTCGGACCTTTGCCGCCAACTCACGGAGTTTGGATTCAAGCCTGGCCGGGGCTCCCGGCACCTTGGAAGGCCACCTCTCCTCCTTTGCTTCCAGCTGCTACTGGGGCCGGATTGACGCCGCAGGGGTGATCCGCGCCTACCGCCAGTATCTGGATGCCAACGAGAACGATGCCCGGTGGGCGGTTCAGATGGCCGATGCCTTTGCCGCCGCCGGCGGGGAAGGCAACGTCTCCACCGTTTCGGATGCGGCGCTGAACGAAGCCCTCGCGGCCGCCGGGATCAGTGCCACTCGCTCGGCCTTGGCCATCGATCCGCCGACGGCCGCGGGTGCGATGCCCAGCACGGGGTACGCCAATGACCCGGTGAACACTGCCACGGGTAACTTCATTGAGCCGGAAGCGGATCTGGGGTTCACCGGGACCGCTTCGAACCTGCTGCTGACCCGGATGTATAACTCGCTGGCCTCCGGCCTTGAAGTCCCGGGTGTGTTTGGTCCGGGCTGGGCTTCGGTCCTGGATCAGCATCTGGTGCTCTCCGATGAGGGCTGTCGGTGGGTGCTGGCGGACGGCCGGGCCGTGGACTTCCCCCGCGACGGGCAGGGCTGGGCCCGCGGTGTGGGCGAGAACTACTGGCTGACCCGGGAACCGGTGACTGCGCCGGTCCTGGGGGAACTGACGTCCGTGCCCGCGGGCAGTACCGAGGTGCTGGTGGTCCGGGATAACCAGGGCACCTGGTGGGCTTACACGCTGGCCGGTCAGTGGCTGGGCACCGGCGCCGGGCCCGGCCGCACCGTTTCCGTGCTCCGGGACAGCATCGTCGCGGACAGCGCAGCAGGTGTCGGGGAGGCGGACGCCGCCGCAACCTCTGACGACGCCGCAACCTCCGCCGACAATGCTGTCACCGCAGTGGTGAGTCGTGTGGAGCATGTGCGGGGCCGGTTCCTGGACGTGGAGTACGTGGAGGGCCTCATCGCGGTGGTCCGGGCTTCGGACGGGCGCCGGGTGGAGTACGGGTACGACGATGCCGGCCGGCTGGTCACGGTGACCACCGAAACCGGCACCCGCACCTACCGGTGGAATGAGCAGGGTCTGATCGACGCCGTCTACTCGGCTGCCGGGGTGCTGGAAGCGGAGAACACGTATGACGAGCAGGGCCGGGTGGTCCTGCAGCTGACCCAGCACGGGCGGCGGACCCGGTTCGCGTATCTTCCCGGCCGGGTCACTGTGGTCTCCGATGAGGACGGCACCCGGTCCAATTCCTGGATCGCTGATGCCAAGGGCCGTCTGGTTGGGGTGCTGGATTCCCATGACCAGCGCCAGTCCATGGCCTACGATGCGCATGGGAACCTGGTCTCCTTTACCGAGCGCGACGGGTCCGTCACCGTGCACGCCTATGACGAGCGTGGCCGGAAGACCCGGACTGTCACGGCTGAGGGCGCGGACCTGACCTACGGGTGGGATGAGCAGGACCGGATCACCACCCTGGTTACCGAGTCCGGGTCGGTGGTCACGTATGAGTATGCGGATGAGCTCAGCCGGGATCCGGCGGTGATCCTGGATCCCTTGGGCGGGCGTACCGAACTGACCTGGCGGGACGGGCTGCTGATCCGGGTGGTGGATCCGGCCGGGGTGAGCGTCGGCTTCGAGTACGACGCTTACGGGGAGCTGACCGCCACGTCCAATGCGGCCGGGGATACCGCACGGATTGTCCGTGACTCCGCCGGCCGGCCCGTCACAGCCATCAGCCCGTCCGGCGCGCAGACCCGCTTCACCTATGACGCTGCCGGGCTGCTGGTCCGGCGGGAGGACCCCGACGGTGCTGCCTGGTCCTTCGAACACGACACCGCCGGCCGGATCACCGCCGTGATTGCCCCGGACGGCGGGCGGACCGCACTGGACTACGCCGCCAACGGCGAACTGGTGCGCACCACGGACCCGCTGGGACGGAGCATTGAGCGGATCTTTGATGAGCTCGGCAATGTTACTGCCGCGGTCCTGCCCGACGGCGCGCGCTGGGGCTTCACCCACGACACACTGTCCCGGCTGACCGGGATCACGGACCCGGCCGGGCACGACTGGATCCGGGAGTATGACAAGGTTGGTACGCTGACCGCGGTCGTGGATCCCACCGGGGTGCGGATCGATGCGTCCACGGACCGGAAGTCCGGGACCGCGGTAATCCGGGACGCGTTCTGCGCCGCAACCTATAGTTTCGATGAGTACGGGCGGCCCGTCCGGTCCGAAGCCGAGGACGGCACCGCAGAGCTGGTCACGTATGACGCGGCCGGGAACCCGGTGGAACTGCTCGACGGCGAGGGCGGGCTCACGGTCCTGGGCCGGGATGTTGCCGGGAAGATCACCTCGATCACGTCCCCGTCCGGGGCGGTGACCCGGTACGAGTACGATGACTGCGGCCGGCCCTGGAAGACCACGGATCCGCTGGGCGCGGTCACGGAACTGGTCTACGACGTCGATCAGCGGGTCGTGGCCCGGATCCTGCCGACCGGGGACACCGAGACGTTCGGTTATGACGCGTGCGGGCGGCTGGTGCTGCGCCGCAGCCCCGGCTCCGGGGTGGCCCGGTACGGGTATGACAAGGCCGGACGCCTGAGTTTCTCGCAGGATTCCTGGTACGGGACCCGCCGGTTCAAGTACAACCAGGCCGGGGAACTGGTCGAGACGGTCAACGGTGTGGGTGGGCGGACCCGGTTCGAGTATGACTCCCGTGGCCGGCTGGTCCGGATCACCGACCCGACCGGCGGGGTCACCGTCCGTTCGTATACGGAGACGGATCAGGTGGAGTCGGTGACGGATCCGCTGGGCCGGGTCACGACGGCCACGTATGACCCTGCGGGGCGGCAGCTCACGCAGACGGATCCGGACGGGAACACCACCGCCTGGACGTATGACGCGGCGGGCCGGGAGAAGAGCACCTCTTTCAACGGGAGACTGCTGTGCAGTGTTGACCGGGATGCCGTGTCCCGGCGGGTGGTCATCACTGATCACACCGGGGATGACGGGCTGGTCGTGGAGCACGAGCTCGGTTTTGACCGGCGCGGCCAGCTGACCTCCCGGACACGGGGCGGGCAGGGCTTGTCCTGGTCCTATGACGCCGACGGGCACCGGACCGGGTTCACCGACACCACCGGAACCACGACCACCTACTCCCGTGACGCTGCCGGCCGGGTGAAGAGCGTTCACAATCCCCGGCTCGGCGAGGCAACGTTTACCCATGATGCTGCCGGGCGGCTGACCGCTGTGACGGCGGGGGAGCTGGTGCAGGAGTGGGAGTATCGGAACGGGGTCCTGGCCGAACACAGCTGGGTTAACGGGTCAGACTCCGCAGAGGCGGCGGATATCACGCTGATCGGCCGGGACGAGGACGGCCGGATCACCGGCCTGACCCGCGCCGGGACGGTCACCCGGTACGGGTATGACGGTGCGGGGCAGCTGATCGCCGCGGCGACCACCCCGTTGGGGGAATCCGGTGCTGCGTCCTCGGCCCGGACACAGGTCTCGGAGTGGCAGTACGACGACGGCGGGCGTTTGGTGCGGGAGTTCACCCCGGCCGGACCCCGATCGTTTGCCTATGATGCGGCCGGCCAGCTGGTCTCGGTGACCGAACCGGACGGGTCCCGGACGGAGTATGTGTACGACGGGCTGGGACGCCGTTCCCGGCTGATTGGCCCGGATGGGTCCTGGACCGAGTACGTCTGGGGTGCGGCCGGGTATCTGCGTGGCACGGTGGACCGCACCCGCGACGGGGAGAAGACAACCGGGCACGAACTCTGGGTGGACGCCCTGGGTGAACTGGCCTCAGTGGATGGCTGCCCGGTCTGGTGGGACACCGCGAACCCCGTGCCCACGCTGGCGGGTATCAGCGACCAGCAGGTGTTGAACCTGCCCGGCGGCGTCACCGGTTTCGGGGAATCGTGGCTGGCGCCGGGGTGGCGTGCCGCCCGACCCACCGATGAAGCTGATCCGTGGGCGGTGCTGGGCGTGTCTATGGTTCCGGAACCGGGTGCAGCTGCCGGGATGGGTACCCCGGGGGCGTTGGCCGGGTTGTCCGGGCCGGCGGGGATGCTGCCGTCCGGGGTGAGCCTGACCGGTGGCGGCGGCCTGGAGATCGCGGGCCTGGAATGGCTCGGCGCCCGGGCCTATGACCCCATGGCCCGTGGCTTCCTCTCCACCGATCCGCTGACACCGGTGCTCGGTGCTGGATGGGACGGAAACCCGTACTCCTACGCCGGGAACAACCCGCTGAACGCTACGGATCCCACCGGCTTGCGGCCGTTGACGGATGAGGAACTGAAGGCTTACGACCAGCAGGCTGGCAGCCATTGGGAGACCATTCTGGGGGCCGTTGCGGTCGCCGCAGCTGTTGGGGTGATGTTCGTTCCCGGGCTGAACCTCATTGCCGCGGGGGCTATTGCCGGTGCACTGGCTAGTGGTGGGATGTCGATGATTTCCCAGGACATGCAAAGCGGGTCGGTGGACTGGTGGTCCGTCCTCGGCAATGCCGCGGTGGGCGGGGTCACCGGCGCGATCGGCGGGGGTGCAGCAACGTGGGCCAAGGGCTTGGTGACGGCCGCACCGGCTCAGGCGGCGGCAGCCTTCAGGACGGCAGCCGGCGTCGGAGGAGGGCTGGGCTCGTTGGGTGGCGGAGCCACCTACTTGGCGAAAAACGATTGGCAAATCAAGAACGGCTGGGAGTTTGCTGGATCCATCGCGGGAGGCGGATTCGCCGGAGCCGTTGGCGGCCTCGCAGTCCCCTTCGGAGGCTCACTGGCCATGGCTGCTGGCAGATCGTCCACAAGTTTTCTCTCAACGGTCCTGACCGCGGGTATGGGAGGGATGGGTGCCGGTGGTGGCGCCGCTCTAGACGGCGCTATATCGGGCAAAAGCGTAGATCCAGTAAACATCGGTACGAGTGCGTTGTTTGGCACCGTTGCGACGGCAATGCCCATCAACAAGCTGCCGGTCGTTGGAGGCTACCTTGAGCAGACGGGCGTTAATACCCTTAAGCAGATGCCCTATTTCGCACCGAGAACACTCTCGGGCGCGTTCAATTTCGCACAAACTAATACCATTGGGTTGTGGGGAGGCACCGTGGGTGGCCTCTCAGTAGGTGCGGGTGGCGACACGATCAGGCAAGTAATGGGCTGGTAAATGCGAGCGGGAACATGAATAGAACAGCTAAGAAGTCCAGGTCGAAACAGGAGTCGGGGCTGGGCTACCTCGTCTTGGGCAGTGCTATTTTCTTCGGATCCGTTGCTTTGGTTTTCCTGGGACAATTCGAAGTTACGTCCGTCGCCGTGGCGGCGCTGGTGGCGGGACCGGTCGTGGGGATCTGGCTCTTTCGGTTCGGGATGCGCCAGGCGTGGGTGGCGCTGGTGTGTCTGGTCGGGGCGTTGATAGTGGCATTCGTACTTCTGACAAACGTCGATGACTATGGTTCTGCTGGCGTGGCATGGTTGGGAGGACTCGTCGGCGGATCGAATATCGGCGTCGGGTGGCGGGCTGGAATGAAGAAACAGAAAGCGCCGGCGGTGAAGAAGTCTGCGTGGCTGGTAGACGGCCGGAAATTCGACACCCTCGCGGGTGCCCGCCAGGCAGCTGAGACGGCTTTGCGGGCACTGGACGGCAAGGCAAAGTGGCGTTTGACGGTGGTCCAGGGGACAGCTCGCTTTGAGGTTGCCGGTGGACCTGCTTCGGGTTATGTCTGCCACCGCAGTGTGGACGGGCGGACGTGGGCAGTGCTTGCGAACCAGGATCTGGCGTCGGACGCAATGGTCGAGGTTTCCATGGGCAAGGCAGTCGGTGCTCTGCCGCGAAGGCTGGTGCAGGACTACGGTTCGGTGTCCGCGGCGTTGGAAGCTTTCCTGCGGGCGCCGAAGGCCGTGCCTGCAGCGACCCAGTGGGTAACGGGGGCTGAAGCCGAAGGTACCCGCCTGGGAGCAAACTAGGACGGCGCGCCCCAATCAGCCGCAGACCATCCGGAGGAACGTCACGCAAAAGAGCTGGAGCAGGTTTTCCTGCTTGCGGAGTTCCTCGCTATGAGCCACACGGCCGACCCCAACACACGCGAATCCTGAGCCGGGGGTAGCCATCGCCATACAATTAAGTATGGCAATCACGCACCTCACCCGCGGCCTCCATGCTCAGGCCACCCGCAACCAGCACGGAGCCGGACTGTGAGCGGCGGCCTCGTCGCGTTGCTGGACGACGTCGCAGCCCTGGCCCGCATCGCGGCCGCCTCGGTAGATGACATCGCGGCAGGAGCGGCAAAAGCGGGAGCCAAGGCAGCCGGCGTCGTGATCGACGATGCCGCCGTGACCCCGCAGTATGTCTCCGGGGCAGATCCGTCCCGCGAACTGCCAATGATCAAACGTATCTTCTGGGGTTCGCTCCGGAACAAGCTGCTGATCATCCTGCCTGCACTGCTGCTGGTCAGTGCCTTCATCCCGGGGATCATTCCGTTCATTCTGATGCTCGGCGGCACCTACCTTTGCTACGAGGGGGCCGAGAAGGTGTGGCACAAGTTCTTCGGCCACCACGAGGCCAAGAAGGCCCCGGCCGTGGACCGGGGACCGGAGGCAGAAGCAAAGGTGGTCAAAGGCGCGATCACCACCGACTTCATCCTGTCCTGCGAAATTATGGTCATCTCCATGAACGAGGTGGCAGGCGAATCGCTGTGGGTCAGGGCGTTCATCCTTGTCATCGTGGCAATTGCCATCACCGTGCTCGTGTACGGTGCCGTCGGCCTCATCGTCAAAATGGACGACATTGGCCTGCATCTGACCACCAAGGACTCCGCTCGCTCGAAGCGTTTCGGTGAGCTGCTCGTCAGGGGGATGCCCTCCGTGCTGGCCGCCATCACCCTGGTCGGCACGATCGCCATGCTCTGGGTCGGCGGACACATCATGCTGCAGGGCGCCTACGACCTCGGCTGGCACCTGCCCTACGACCTGGTGCACATGCTCGAGGCTCCGGTTGCCGGGATCGCAGTTATCGGCGGTGTCCTGGCCTGGCTCGTGAACACGCTGTGCTCGGCCGTCCTCGGACTCGCCTGGGGGCTGGTGGTGATGGCGGTTCTGCACCCGCTGCTGAAAGTCCTGCCATTCGGCAAGGGCAAGGCCAAAAACAAGGACAAGGACAAGGACAAGGACAAGGACGAGAGCGCGTCCAAGCACGACGACGTCGTCGAACCTCGGTCCCAAGCTACCGGTTCCAAGCCCCCTGCCGACGAAGCGTAGGCCGCCGAATGGATTACACCTTCTAAGCCGCAGCCAGCGGACGCCGCATTGACCGGGCCCGGCCCGCGCATCAGACTGCCAACCATGAGCGATCACCGCAGCCTTCCCGAGCCGGCTCCGTTCACCGCCGATGACTTCGCTGCGCGGCTGCGGCGGGCAGCGCAGTCGGCACAGGAGGCCGGGCTGGACGGCGTCCTGGTCACCCCCGGACCGGACCTGCTCTACCTGACCGGCTATGCGCCCGTGGCCATCACCGAACGCATCACGATGCTCGTGGTCCCCGTCGACGCGGAGCCTGCGATGATCGTTCCGCGGCTTGAACGGCCGGACGCAGAAGCGGCCCCCGGCGCCTCAATCCTGCGGATCACCGACTGGACCGATGGAAGTGATCCCTACCTGGAGTCCGCGGCACTGCTGGCTGCCACCGGCCGGTATGCCATGTCTGACTCGGCCTGGGCCATGCACCTTCTCGGCCTGCAGGACCGGCTGCCGTCGTCGTCGTACGTTTCGATGACAACAGCCCTGCCGATGCTTCGGGCGATCAAGGACGACGACGAGATTGAGCGGCTCGCGTCGGCAGGCGCGGCCGCGGACCAGGCCTACGAGGAAATCGTCACCCTGCGGTTCGCCGGCCGCAGCGAGACCGAGGTCGGCGCGGACCTGGCCGACCTGCTGCGCCAGTTTGGCCACTCCCAGGTGGACTTCACCGTCGTCGGCTCGGGGTCGAACGGTGCCAATCCGCACCATGAGATTGGCCCCCGGATCATCCAGGAGGGGGACATGGTGGTGCTGGATTTCGGCGGTCTCAAGGACGGCTACGGATCCGACACCACACGAACCGTGCACGTCGGTGAACCTACCGCTGAAGAGCAGGAGGTTCACGACGTCGTCCGGCACGCGCAGCAGGCCGGGTTCGAGGCCGTACGGCCCGGCGTCGAGTGCCAGGAGATCGACCGGGCAGCCCGGGCGGTCATCAGCGACGCGGGCTACGGGAACTACTTCATCCACCGCGTGGGCCACGGCATCGGGCTGACCACCCACGAACCGCCGTACATGGTCGAGGGCGAGACCCAGGCCCTCCAGCCCGGCATGTGCTTCTCGATCGAACCCGGTATCTATCTGCCCGGCAGGTTCGGCGTCCGGATCGAGGACATTGTGACCGTGGTGCCCGACGGCGGCCGGCGGCTCAACCAGACCCCTCACGAGCTGCGGATTGTCAGCTAGTCAGCCCTGCGCAGCGCCGTCCACGCCTGGAAGCCTCCGATCAGATCGGTAGCCCGGGGCAAGCCCAGCCGTTGCAGCGTGTGTGCAGCAAGGCTGGAACTGTAGCCCTCATTGCACACAACAATGATCCGGCGACCCGGATCCCCGGCGGCCGGCAGCCGGTGAGGACTCGAGGGGTCGAGGCGCCACTCCAGGACGTTCCGGTCAACGACGACGGCGCCCGGCAGCTCACCGTCACGGTCCCGCTGGTCCGCTGGCCGGGTATCCACCACCAGGGCGCCCGACGCTATCTCCCGTTCCAAGTCCGAAGCCGGAACACGTTCCCGCCCGCCGCGGCTTTCAGCCAGCAACTGGTCGATGGTAAGCGCCTCCCTGGAGGAGCCTGCGCCGTCGAGTTGATCCTGCTGCACGTTTTCCTCGCTCTGCTGCTGGAGAATCGGTGGTTTCACTATAGGGCGGCAGCAGGAACTCCGCGGGAGCTGTTCCCCGCCTGTCTGCCGGAGACGGTCACCACGCCGACGGCGAGGGCCACCACCGCTGCGTTTGCCACGATGGTGCCCGCCCAGGTGGTTGGCGGGAAGCCGAAAGTGAAGCTGGCAGCGTTGAACGCAGTGTGGCAGAGGATGCACAGGAACACCGCGTTCCGGCGGGACACCGTGTAAATCGCGCCATAGAGAAAACGGAAGGCCATGATCTGGACCGCGAACATCCAGAAGTTGATGACGCCTGCCTCATGATTCGTGCCCGGAAGAAAGAACAGCGGGATGTGCCAGAGCAGCCAGATGAATCCGACCATTAGGGAAGACACCGCAAAGCCCCACCGGCGATCAAGCTCGGGCTGCAGTGCAGTCATCCACCCGGCCTCCTCCATGCCACCGATGATGAGGTTTCCGGGCAGGGACAGGACGAACATGAACCAGGGAAGCGCCAGCAAAGACGGGCCGGAAACCACCAGGTGAAGCGCGAAGTACAGGACGAGAGCAGAGATAACCAGCAGGTACCCCAGTGGGCGACCCTTGGCGAAGAAGACGAGCTTCAGCCACTGCCCAAGACCGGAAACCTTCCGGCTCCGCTTAAGGACGAGGTAGGAAGCGATCGCCGGAGACAGAATGTAAATCGCGAAGGGCACGTTTGCCAGGAATTCCGGCACCGTCGTCACGACATTGTTCACTTCGTACCCGAATCGAGCCGCGACGATCAGCGCGCCGGAGATGCCGTAGGCGATTGCGAACGTCAGGGCTGTGAACTGCCAGGCGATTCGTGTGTCCGTCACCCCGCAACGGTATAACACGTGCTTGTCCGCCTTCCTTGCCGGGAGATGTCTCCGTCGTATCCAGCACGTTAGCGGATGCGGCGTGGCGACCGACGCCTGGTCCCGGTCCGAGTGTTGACGTTCCCTGTCAGGTTCAACGCGTTGAAGGCGCCGCTTCGCTGGTTGCGTGTGGGATGCTTGCCTCGCTTATCAAGTTGATCCGGGGCAGAAACACCGGCAGTAAGCGGTGCCGCCTTGGGCCCGTGAATTGATCGACGGCGTTGCCGCGTGAGCGCCGTAGCTGAGAAGGGGGGATCGGTTGAGCATGACAAATCGGGACAGGGCTGCTGATGTACTGCGTGGGTGGGCGCTGGATGAGGACCTGAGAGAAACAGTGATGTCCTCCCCGGCCTTGGCAGCCGTGGCAACGAAGATCGCCAGGCAGTATTCGGCGGGAGGAACCATCAACGACGCCTTGGCTGCGGCCGCTCGCAGTATGGACCGTGGGCATCTGGTCAGCCTGGAGTATGTGGGCGAAAGCGTGCGTGATGCTGAGCTCGTGAAGACAGAAACCGAAGTTTTCCTGGAATTGATTTCCGCCTTGCGGGCGGCGCAGATTGCCAGCACTGTCTCCTTCGACCTCTCGCACATCGGAGCTCTGGTGGACCGGGACTTGACCGCGCAGAACGTCCGGGCGATGGCGCGGGAGCTTGCGCCGCTGGGGACGGCGTTGATGATCTCGGCCGAGGGGTCAGAACGTACGGATCTTGTCCTGGACCTCTACGACACCCTCAGCGAAGAGGGGCTGAACGTGGGCATTACCGTTCAGGCGAGGTTGCACCGCACCGAAGCCGATTTGGACCGGGTGCTGAGGCGCCCGGGCATTATCCGCCTGGTGAAGGGCGCCTTCCTGGAGCCGGAGGAAATCGCGCACCCCCGCGGCAGCGCCGAACTGCATGCCGCCTATCTGAGCCTGACCGACCGGATTCTCCAGGCCGGTCACCCAGTATCCCTGGCCACTCACGACGCTGCGCTGATTGAGGACATCATCACCCGGCACGCCGACTTGGCCGACCGGCCTCAGGTGGAGTTCGAGATGCTGTTGGGGCTAGGCACTGCCACCCTTGACCGCTTGCACCGGGATGGGTTCACCACTCGGGAATACTCAAGTTTCGGGGACCAATGGTGGCTGTATGTCCTCAACCGCATCGCTGAAGAACCGGAGCGCGTGTGGGACGCCATCACTGCTGCCGCCAGCTGACGGTTGCGAGTCCTCGATCAGGATGCCCACTTCTAATTTATGCCGGCATCGCTCCAAGGAGAGAAAAAGCGAAAGGCCCCGGTTTCCCTTGATTTACAAGGGAACCGGGGCCATTTCAGTTGGCGGTGACGGTGGGATTTGAACCCACGTTGGCTTTTACACCAAACAACATTTCGAGTGTTGCACCTTCGGCCGCTCGGACACGTCACCAACGGGACAACCTTACCGGGTCTTGGCCCCCAGCCCCAAAACGTCCCGGCAGTACTCAACCCGGCATGCGGCCGCCAGCAGACGAACTAGAGATCAACGACGTCGTTCTTGCCAATGTCCGGAGTCTGCCCCGTCACCGCGCTCTTCCCGATCTTGAAGATGGTGGCAACCTTTGGTTCGTCCGAGACCCAGTACTCCGCCGTCTGGCTGTTGACCTTGATCAGCGCGACCGTTGGATCGTCGCGGCCCTGCTCGAACCAGGCGGCAGCCGAGGATTTCCAGAGCTCCGTGATCCGCTCCTGGTCTTTGGTGATCTCCGCCCTGCCGCTGATGGAGAGGTAACCCTTCTTGTCCACCACCGAGACATTGACGTTCGGGTTGGCCCGGATCTCATCCGCCTTGGGTGACGGATCCTGGGTGAAGAACCACAGATTGCCGTCCGAATCCGTCTCCTGCAGCTCTAATGGGCGGCTCACCAGATTCCCCTTGAGGTCCATGGTGGTGAGGTTGCCGATCTTCGCGTGCTCCAGAATACGGACCACGCGGTCGATGCCTTCCTGCTGCTCTGAACTCATGCCTGCTCCTAGCTGCTGTGCTGCCGTCCGGACAAAAGCAAGCCTACTTATCAATCTGTAGTGCGGCTAGTCCGCGGTCAACGAACCTCCCGGGTGGCTAACCCTGTGGGGACCTACTCCGCAGGCAGGGAACCGCCGGAAGCCCGCCGCGCACCGAAAAACTCCCGCAGCAGGGCTCCGCACTCCGCCTCCCGTACGCCGGGAAAAACTTCCACCCAATGGTTCAGCCGCGGCTCGCGCAGGATCTCAAAAACGGACCCCGACGCTCCGGCCTTCTCATCCCAGGCACCGAAAACCACCCGCGGTACCCGGGCGAGCACTATGGCGCCGGCACACATGGCGCACGGCTCCAGCGTCACCACCAGGGTGCAGCCGGCCAGCCGCCACTCACCCACAGCCGCAGCCGCCTGGCGGATGGCCACCACTTCCGCATGTGCGGTGGGATCTCCCGTCGCCTCGCGCTCATTGCGTCCGGTACCCAGGATCCGGCCGTCAGGGCCCACAACGACGGCGCCAATCGGCACGTCCGACGTCGCCAGCGCCCCGCGGGCCTCTGCCAGCGCCAGGCCCATCCAGGCCTCGTGCTCAGTGGTGATGGATTCCATACAGTCATGGTCCCTTATTTCGCGCGGCAGCCCCCAATTTCCGGCCGGGGCGGCGGGAGGCGCGATGGTAGTTTGGACTCATGCGCGTACTAGTAGTGGATCATCCCCTCGTAGCCCACAAACTGACGGTTCTCCGGGACAAGGACACCCCTTCACCGGTCTTCCGTCAGCTCACCGAAGAACTTGTGACACTGCTGGCCTATGAAGCCACCCGCAACGTCCGGGTGGAGCCTGTCAACATCGAAACCCCGGTCACCGCCACCGTAGGCACCGGGCTGGTGAAGCCCACACCGCTGGTGGTGCCGATCCTGCGCGCCGGACTCGGCATGCTGGAGGGTATGACCCGGCTGGTCCCCACCGCCGAGGTCGGCTTCCTGGGGATGGCCCGCAACGAGGAGACGCTGGAAGCGATTACGTACGCGGAACGCCTTCCCGATGATCTGACCGGTCGCCAGGTCTTCGTGCTCGACCCGATGCTCGCCACCGGCGGCACCCTGCGCGAAGCCATCAAGTTCCTGTTCCAGCGGGGCGCAGCGGAAATCGTCTGCATCTGCCTGCTGGGAGCGCCGGAGGGGCTCAGCATCCTCGAAAAGGAGCTGGCCGACGCAAACGTGACCATCGTCCTGGCATCCATCGATGAGCGCCTCGATGAGAAGGCCTATATCGTGCCAGGCTTGGGGGATGCTGGGGATCGGCTCTACGGAGTCGTCAACTAGCCTTCAGAAGGGCGCTCGACGCCCAGATTTGTCTCACTATGCGGACAATTTTCCATTGCTTGACTTCCAGCGGTTCATAAGTGTGCTTATGAGCCGCTGGTTCTTTTTTATCGCCTTTTCGATAGAAAGCCCTTGTGGGAGCTTGATTCTCCGGACCAAACCCTAGGTGTAGAGATGGTGACCAAGGGGGCATAATCCGTGATTTCAATCACAAATGCCCACTCGAAGTCCACTATCTGAGACACGCCCGGCTTTGTTACTTGTGCGTATGTGTTTGTTACATGCAATAATCCGTAACGTGAACATCCACACGACAGCATGTGTCGCAGATCTTCTTTCTGGCAGCAATGCCTGCGGGAAGAACTGCTGTCGTCGAATGCAGGCTTAGGGATACCACCCCCAATCCCCAGGCACCACAAAAGCCCAACGAAGGGCACAACCCCTGCGCCATCTCGACCGGGCACACCCCCTGCATAGTGCCGTGATGACGGTAATTCACCATGAGGTCCCAAAATGTCAGTAGCATCCGGGTACGTCCACATCTCCCTTCGCAATGCTCAGAACCGCTCGGCAGGTATGCCCCGCTCTTCGGCGCCAGGCTTTCCCCGCCAGTTCGGTGCCCCGGGTGCCGTCCAGCAGTTCCCCGGCCAGGTCATCCCGACCGGTGCGAGCCCTTTCCGCTCAGCTTCTGAAGGGCTGCCCATGACCGCCCCCATCCCCGCTGCTGCGCCCTCCGGCGCCGCAGCACCGCTCCCTGCGTCCAATGACACCGTTGCCCGCGGCTTCGTGATCTACGTCGGACTCGACGAGGACACCGCCGCAGCCAACGGAACCACGCTGACCAAACTGGCGCAGGAAATCCGCGCCCACGTCCAGACTCTTGTTCCCGGTGCGCAGAGCCATGCCGCCGTCGCGCTGGCTCCGGCAGACGCGGCCGGCTCGGATATCGACGTCGTGCGCCAGGCCCTGGGCGACCCGACAGCGAACCGCCGCGCGCGCCAGGAAACTCCTGCACCCGCCCCGGTGCAGCCGAGTGCGCCCCGGCCCTCCGGCGTCCTGATCGACCTTTCCCGGCGCGAAGTCCACCTGGATGGCGAGACCTTGAACCTCACGTTCAAGGAGTTTGAGCTGCTGAACTACCTGGTGGAGAACGCCTCCCGCACCGTAGGACGCGAAGAACTGCTCTCCGGGCTCTGGCGCAACGCTGAGGAAATGCCCAACGAGCGGACCATCGACGTGCACATCCGGCGGCTGCGTTCGAAGCTGGGACGCCTGGCCAACACCGTGCGCACGGTCCGGGGCCAGGGTTACCGTTTCTACGAACACCCCGAGGTCGTCGTCTGGGCAGCGCCCGAGTACAGCATCTAGGCCGCGCGGGGGCCGGGCCGGCGCCGGCCCCCGCCCGGATAGACTTGGCCCATGAGCGGCCACCACGTAAAAAAACTGATGCTGCTGAGGCATGCCAAGGCAGACTGGCCGCGCGAGGTCACCTCGGACCATGAACGGCCGCTGTCCGGCCGAGGGCACCGCGACGCACCGCAGGCCGGAATCTGGATGCGGGAGCACGACGCCGTTCCCGACTTTATTCTCTGCTCCTCCGCCCTGCGCACCCGGCAGACCTGTACCTGGGTCTGTGACGAGCTGGGGGAGAAGGCACCGACAGCGAAACTCGAGGACCGGTTGTACGACGCGTCCGCCGGCTCCATCCTTTCGGTGATTAATCACGTTCCCGAAACCGTCACGGGTCTACTGGTGATTGCGCATATGCCCGGGGTCCAGGAACTGGCCATGCGGCTGGCCTCGGTTTCCTCCGATGAGGATGCCGTGATGGAAATGGCGACGCACTATCCGACCTCCGGGCTGACGGTCATGGACGTGGAGATTCCGTGGGCCGAACTCGACGGCCGCGATGCGAAGATCACCCACTTCGTGGTTCCCCGCGGCTGACCGTTCTGGATCTGCGGCGGGCCCGCGCCGCCGGTTAGAGCCCGTATTTCTCCAGCAGGCGCAGCCACACCTCGCTCATGGTGGGGTAGGCGGGAACCGCGTGCCACAGCCGGTCCAGCGGCACCTGGCCGGTCACGGCGATGGTGGCCGCGTGAAGCAGCTCGGCGACTCCCGGTCCGGCGAAGGTGAACCCCACGGGAACGGATCTGTCCTCGTCCACCACCATCTGCGCCCAGCCCTCATACCCGTCCGCGAACAGTGATGATCCGGCCACGCTGATCGGCAGTGAGGTTTCAGAGACGCGGATCCCACGCTCGCCTGCCTGCTCCGGGCTCAGGCCCACCATCGCGATTTCGGGGTCCGTAAACACCACCTGCGGCACAGCGCAGCTATCGGCGGTGGCAGCGTAGGGGCTCCAGGGCGGAGGCGCACCGAAGCCGATTTCTCCCTTGGCCCGGGCCGCAATCGCGGCGCCCGCCGCCCGGGCTTCGTACTTGCCTTGATGTGTCAGCAGGACCTTGCCCGCGGCGTCGCCAACGGCGTACAGCCAATTGCCGGCGCCGGCAACCAGGCCGCTGTCATCGGTGGCCAGGCCCTTGGGGTCAAGGCCGAGCTCCTCCAAACCCAGCCCCTGGAGGGCCGGACGGCGGCCGGTCGCCACCAGCAGCTTGTCCCCGGACAGGAACTGACCACCGGGCAGCTCCATCACCACCGCACCGGACTCTTCAAAGACCCGTTCAGCGGACGTGTTGGTGTGGATCTTCACGCCGTCCGCCTCCAGCGCCTTCGCCACCAGATCCACCGCGGAGCGGGGGTAGGACTCCAGCAGTCCGTGGCGTGCCACGAGCGACACCTCGGAGCCCAGCCGGGCATATGCCTGCGCCAGTTCCGTTCCCGCGACGCCGCCGCCCAGAACCAGCAGCCGCCGAGGCACCTCTTGTGAGGATGCCGCATCAGCGGTTCCCCAGAAATCGATACCGGCCAGGCCGTCAAGCGGAGGGTTAACGGGCGCAGAGCCCGTCGCCAGCACCACGGCGTGCCGGGCGGTGATGCTCAGGTGGACACCGGCGTCGTCGCTCACATCCACAGCACGTTCACCGCTGATCCGGGCCCGGCCCCGGACCAGTCCGATCCCTGTCTCCTTGACCCACTTCACCTGACCGGCGTCGTCCCAGTCAGAGGTGAAGGAATTACGGCGCCGGAAAACCGCGGAAACGTCCAGGCTGCCGGTCACGGCTTCCCTTGCCCCGCCCACCGCTTTCACCTCTGCCAGCACCGCCCCCGGGCGGAGGAGGGCCTTGGACGGCATGCAGGCCCAGTAAGAACATTCCCCACCGACCAGGGCGGTCTCCACCAAAATGGCATCCAAGCCTGCCTGGACAACCCGCCCCGCGGCATTTTCGCCCGCGGCTCCGGCGCCGATCACTACAACGTCCGTCTCCAAAGATTCCGCCATGGTGCCGAGCCTTTCATCTGCGCTGGCCGGGGACAAGCGGCGGGGGAGGAGGATGATCGTCAACGAACCATCTGACCAGTCCCCAGCAGCGGAGGCGCGCGTAACCTGTTCCTATGGAGGCGGAGGTGCGGACCCTCAGGCTGCGGACGGGGATTTCCGTGCCCTGCCTTGTTCAAGGTGATCCGGCTTCGCCCCCGGTGCTGCTGCTGCATGCGTGGGGCGAATCCCGCGGCAGCTTTGACCGGCTTCTGCCCGGGCTCTCCGGCTTCCGGGTCCATGCTCCGGATCTTCGGGGGCAGGGCGGAGCTGACAAGCCAGAGGGCGGGTATTCGCTGGCAGTGCAAGACGGCACCAGGATCCCCTCGAATGCCTGGAAGCAGATCATGAGCGGCTTGGTTGCTGCCCCGCCCCCGACGGGGTCGGGAACCATCCGTTCGCCCGCGCTCATTCTGTGGGGAGCAGAGGACAACGTGCTCCCACGGGAGGACCAGGAAACCCTGGCCGCCCACATCGACGGTTCCGTGCTGAAGGTTTATCCGGGAGTGGGGCACCTGGTTCTGTGGGAGGTTCCAGAACAGGTGGCGGAAGATGCGGCGGCATTCTTCCGTCACCACTCTGGAGGGCCCGCACCGGAGCCCCCGCCCTAGTCCCGCCCCCGGGTAGGTAGGCGCCGTTAAACAAAAAACCCGGCCCGACCGCATTTCTGCTGGTCGAACCGGGTTTCAGTGGTGCGCGCGAAGGGATTCGAACCCCCAACCTTCTGATCCGTAGTCAGATGCTCTATCCGTTGAGCTACGCACGCATTTTGGAATATCCTTGGATTCTTCGCTTTTCAGCGCTTCTTCCAAGTTCCTCCGTGGCTGTTTGGCCGTAGATAACTATAGCGGGGTTCTTGGGAGAACGCCAATCGAGTTCCATTACGCCCAAACACTAGACCGGTCTATATGACCTTCGTCACACAATTGGGGTCCAGGCGGTGAATTTGTCCTGAAATCCCGGGAGACAGGGAGGCGTAGACCACATAGGTAGTATCTTTCCGCACTCAAAGCACAGGGATGGCCAAATAGCATCAAAAAACACCACTGACCCAACGAAGGGAAGAGTCATGGGCGATGACGCGCGTCAGCTAGTTCTCAATGAGAGCGGCAACGCTGCTCCTGGCCATTTGCAGGACAGCAACATCCAAGGGGCCTCCAGCGAGGCACCCACCACCCACCCTGCCCTGCTCGCCTGGGTCCAGCAGGTGGCCGAGCTGACGCAGCCCGCCGCGGTCTATTGGGTCACCGGTTCGGAAGACGAAAACACGGTCCTGACCGATGAGCTGGTTGCAGCAGGCACGCTGACCCGGCTGAACCCGGAGACCTTCCCGAACTCCTTCGCGGCCTTCTCCGATCCCAAGGACGTTGCCCGCGTTGAGGAGCAGACGTTCATCTGCTCCGAGAAGAAGGAAGACGCCGGCTTCACCAACAACTGGATGGATCCGGCCCAGATGCGCACCAAGCTGGACGGTCTGTTCGCCGGTTCCATGCGCGGACGCACCATGTACGTCATTCCGTTTGTTATGGGGCACCTCGACGCTGAGGACCCCAAGTTCGGAGTGGAGATCACGGACAGCGCCTACGTGGTGGCCTCCATGCGGATCATGGCCCGGATCGGCACTGATGTGCTGCGGAAGATGGAAGAACTGGACAACGCCTTCTTCGTGCCGGCACTGCACTCCGTCGGCGCTCCGCTGGCCGAGGGCGAAGCCGACGTGGCCTGGCCCTGCAATGAGGAGAAGTGGATTGTCCACTTCCCCGAGGACCGGTCCATCTTCTCCTATGGCTCCGGCTACGGCGGCAACGCACTGCTCGGCAAGAAATGCTACGCCCTGCGCATCGCCTCGGTGATGGCCCGGGACGAGGGCTGGCTTGCTGAGCACATGCTGATCCTGAAGCTCACCAGCCCGGAAAACAAGGACTACTACGTCTCCGCGGCGTTCCCCTCTGCCTGCGGCAAGACCAACCTGGCCCTGCTGGACCCCACGGTCGAAGGCTGGAAGGTTGAGACCCTGGGCGACGACATCACCTGGCTGCGCTTCGGCCACGACGGCGAGCTGCGTGCCACGAACCCGGAAGCCGGCCTGTTCGGCGTCGCTCCCGGCACCGGCTGGAGCACCAACCCGAACGCCATGCGTGCCATCGCGAAGGGCAACTCGATCTTCACGAACGTTGCGCTGACCGACGACGGCGGCGTCTGGTGGGAGGGCATGACCGATGAGGTACCCGCGCACCTGACCGACTGGCTGGGCAACGAGTGGACTCCGGAATCAGACACCCCGGCAGCCCACCCGAACTCCCGGTTCTGCACTCCCATTGACCAGATCGACATGCTGGCTGAGGAATACCACTCCCCGGAGGGCGTGCCCGTCTCAGCCATCCTGTTCGGCGGACGCCGCAAGACCACGGTTCCCCTGGTCACCCAGGCCCGCGACTGGACCAGCGGCATCTTTATGGGCTCCACCCTCTCCTCGGAGACCACGGCAGCCGCAGCCGGCGCCGTGGGTGTTGTCCGCCGCGACCCGATGGCCATGCTGCCGTTTATGGGCTACGACGCCGGTGACTACCTTAAGCACTGGATCACGCTCAGCGGCAAGGCCGATCAGGACAAGCTTCCGGCGATCTTCCTGGTCAACTGGTTCCGCCGCACGGCCGACGGCGGGTTCGCCTGGCCTGGCTTCGGTGAGAACTCGCGCGTGCTCAAGTGGGTTATCGAGCGTCTGGAAGGCAAGGCGGACGCCGTCGAAACCCCGATCGGCTACGTTCCGACCGGTGATTCGATCGACCTCACCGGCCTGGATATGACCCCGGCCGACGTCGAGGCCGCCGTGCAGGTGGACCCCGCCGAATGGGAAACCGAGCTGGCCGGCATCGACGAGTGGTACGCCCGCTTCGGCGCATCGCTGCCCGAGGAACTCTCCGCGAAACTGGCCGAGGTCAAGGACCGCTTCGCTGCCGCTAAGTAGCAGCTGAACAGCCCACAGCCTGAACGGCAAAAGGGAGGCCCCGCACTCTGGAATCCAGAGTGCGGGGCCTCCCTTTTATCCGCTTGGCGTTTGTCCGCCCGCGGCGGTCCGGTTAGGACTCAGCCGGTGCTTCGTCCCCGGCAGCCCAGACAATCGGCTCACCGGATTCCCAGATGGGGTCGGCAAAGGTCCACACGCCATCCTCTTCGGAGTACGTCTGGATCGCGGAGATGCACACACCTTCGGAGTGCTCGGCCACCACATGGATGGCGTCGGTGCCTTCATCCGGGAGGGTGATGTCGGAGAAGACAGCCACTGCCCGGTTCTGGTCCTTCTGGTCCGTCAGCACGGTGTAGAGGTCGTCGATCATGGACTCGGCGTCCAGATCTTCGTCGCTCTCCTCCGGGGAGACGGCAACCATGCGCAGTTCGCCGTCGTTCTGCACCACCAGGGCGGCGGGCAGGAAGGCGCCCTGCGCTTCGAGCTGTTCCTGCGTGACACCGAGGGCGGTGCCCAGCAGCGAGTTCAGGTCATCCTGTACCTGGGCGGAGGGTTCTCCGCCGGCCAGTTCTACATCAGCCATGAGCTCATTTCCTAACTAGTTCAAGGACACGGTCGCGGACCTGCTCCATGGTGGAGAGGTCCTCTGCCTCGGCGTTCAGCCGGAGGAAGGGTTCGGTGTTGGAGGCGCGCAGGTTGAACCACCAGGCGCCGTCATCGGAGGTGAAGGTCAGTCCGTCCATCAGGTCGACGGTAACGCCCGGCCGGTCAAACTCCGCACGGACGCGCGCCACGGCGGCGGGGACGTCGTCGAGCTTGGAGTTGATCTCGCCCGAGGAGAAGTACGGCTCGTATTCCCGCGCCAGGTCGGACAGGGGCAGGCTCTGCTCACCGAGGGCCGCCAGCACATGCATCGCGGCCAGCATGCCGGTGTCCGCGTTGTAGAAGTCGCGGAAGTAGTAGTGCGCCGAGTGCTCGCCGCCAAAGACTGCGCCTTCGGAGGCCATCAGAGCCTTAATAAAGGAGTGTCCGACCCGGGTGCGGACCGCGCGGCCGCCGGAGGCTTCGACCAGCTCCGGGACAGCGCGGGAAGTAATGAGGTTGTGGATGATGACCGGGACTTCTTCCCCGGCAGCCTTAGCCCGGGCGATCTCGCGGCGGGCCACGAGGGCGGTGATCGCCGACGGGCTGACCGGGGCCCCGAGTTCGTCAATGACGAAGCAGCGGTCCGCGTCGCCGTCGAACGCCAGGCCCAGGTCCGCGCCATGCTCGACGACGGCGGCCTGCAAGTCGCGCAGATTCTCCGGTTCCAGTGGGTTGGCCGGGTGGTTCGGGAAGGACCCGTCCAGCTCGAAGTACAGCGGCACGATGTCCAGGGGCAGGCCGGGAAGGATAGAGTCGCCCAGCACAGCGGGGGTGGTGAGGCCGGCCATGCCGTTGCCGGCGTCGACCACTACCTTCAGCGGGCGGATGCCGCGGAGGTCCACGAGGCTGCGCAGGTACGCGGCGTAGTCGCCGAGGACGTCCCGGACGCTGATCTGGCCCGGGTTCTGAACCGAGGGGACGACACCGTCATTGAGGTAGCGCTCGGCGGCCTTCTGGATTTCCTTTAGCCCGGTCTCGGAGGAGATGGGAACGGCACCGGCCTTGGCCATTTTGATGCCGTTGTACTGCGCCGGGTTGTGGCTCGCGGTGAAGGTGACGCCGGCAGCGTTCAACGCCCCACAGGCGTAGTAGAGCTCATCGGTGGAGATCAGGTCCAGGAGCAGCACAAAGGCTCCGCGGGCCGTGGCACCGGAGGCGAAGTCCTTAATGAACTCCGGGGAAGACTGGCGCATGTCGCCGCCCACCACGATGGTTTCTCCGGCCAGGTCAAGGACGTCGACAAAAGCGGCGCCGACAGCCTTGACGATCTGGGGAGTGATGGTCTCGCCCACGACGCCCCGGACATCGTAGGCCTTGAAGGACGCAGAGAGATCAAATGCAGTAGTCACGCCTTGCAGTCTATAGGGGAGTGCCGCGCAGCCCCGCAAACAGGCCGGGGCGCCTGTGCACAGCCAGTATTTTCCACAGGTCTGCCGGGCAGCGCACCGCGGTGTCCGGGGAGGCTGGAATAGTGGAAGGTATGGAACCAGCACCCGTCTCCGTACCGAACGTCCAGTCCTCATCAGCAGCCACACCCGGCGAGGCCGGGGACACCGCCGGCTCCGCAGCGCTGCGCGCGGAGGCAACCGCCCTGCTGCGGGCCTTGGTGGGACGGGAAGACGCCGAGTTCCACGAGGGACAGTACGAGGCCATTGAGGCACTGGTCCGGGGCGGACGCCGGGCCCTGGTGGTCCAGCGCACCGGCTGGGGCAAGTCAGCGGTCTATTTTGTGGCCAGCCTGCTGCTGCGTGCCCGCGGCGCCGGCCCCACCCTGATCGTCTCCCCGCTGCTGGCGCTGATGCGGGACCAGGTTGCCGCCGCGGCCCGCGCTGGCGTCCGGGCGGCCGCCATTAACTCGGCCAACCAGCTCGAATGGCAGGACATTTCCGCCCGCCTGGAAGCGGACGACGTCGACGTGCTCCTGGTCTCACCGGAACGGCTCAACAACCCCGGGTTCCGGGAAAACCATCTCCCGGAACTCATCCGCCGCTCCGGGCTGCTGGTGATCGACGAGGCCCACTGCATTTCCGACTGGGGGCACGATTTCCGGCCGGACTACCGGCGGATCCGGCATCTGATCGAGCAGCTGCCCGCAGCCGTTCCGGTCCTGGCCACCACCGCCACGGCCAACTCCCGTGTGGTGAAGGATGTGGAGGAGCAGCTGGCTGCCGGCGGTGAAGAGGTCTTCACCATCCGCGGTGCCCTGGCCCGGGATTCACTGCGGCTGGGTGTGCTGCGGCTGCCGAGCCCGCGCAGCCGGCTGGCCTGGCTGCTGACCCATCTGGAAGACCTGCCCGGCAGCGGCATCATTTACGCACTGACCGTCTCCGGGGCCGAGGACACCGCCCGCCTGCTGCAGAAGGCCGGACACCGGGTGCTCGCCTACACCGGGCGCACCGATCCGGCAGACCGCGAACAGGCTGAGGCAGCCCTGAAGAACAATGAGGTCAAAGCCCTGGTGGCGACCAGCGCGCTCGGCATGGGGTTCGATAAACCGGACCTCGGCTTTGTGGTGCACCTCGGTGCGCCCTCGTCACCCGTGGCGTACTACCAGCAGGTGGGCCGCGCCGGCCGCGGCACTCCCAACGCCGATGTGCTGCTGCTGCCCGGCTCCGAGGACCGGGACATCTGGGAGTACTTCGCAACCTCCTCCATGCCCGCGGAAGGTCCGGCCAACGCCGTGCTCCGGGAACTGGCCGACGGATCCGTGCTCTCCACCGCCGCGCTGGAGACTCTGGTCAACCTGAAACGCTCACCGCTGGAACTGCTGCTGAAGGTCCTGGCGGTGGACGGCGCCGTGGAACGGGTCACCGGCGGCTGGCGCGGCACCGGGCGGCCCTGGACCTACGACCGCGAGCGGTATGAGCGGATCGCTGCAGCCCGGGTCAAGGAACAGCAGGCCATGCTGGACTATGAGAACACCAGCGGCTGCCGGATGGAGTTCCTGTCCCGGCAGCTGGATGACCCCGCAGCAGCTCCCTGCGGGCGGTGCGATAACTGCGCCGGCCGCTGGTTCCCGGACGACGTCGCCGCAGAGGCTACCGACAGTGCCGGCCAGGCGCTCAGCCGGGTGGGCGTGGACGTCGATCCGCGCGGTATGTACCCCACCGGAATGGACCGCCTGGGCGTGCCGGTGAAGGGCAAGATCAAGCCCGACGCCGCCATCTCCACCGGGCGCGCCCTGGCCCGCCTGACGGACCTCGGCTGGGGAGGCCGGCTGCGCGAGATCTTCGGGCCCGGGGCTGAGGACACGCCGGTGGACCAGGCGCTGCTGCAGGGCTGCGTCCAGGTGTTGGCCCAGTGGGGCTGGCGGGAACGGCCCGTCGCCATTGTCAGTGTGCCGAGCCGAACGCGTCCCCAGCTGGTCGGGTCCCTGGCCCAGGGCCTCTCCGAGCTTGGCCGGATCCCGTATCTCGGCGCCCTGCAGCTCCCTCACGGCGGGCCGTCCGGCGGCCCGGGCGGAAACAGCGCCTTCCGCCTGGCCTCGGTCTGGGAGCAGTTCGCGGTGCCGGAGGGTGGACCAGAATGGTTCGACGCCAATCCCGGCCCGGTGCTGCTGGTGGACGACTTCGCGGACAGCCGCTGGACCCTGACCGAAGCCGGACGCACCCTGCGGCTGGCCGGCGCAGAGTCCGTGCTGCCGTTTGTCCTGGCGCTGAAGGCCTAGCTGGATGGCCTGACGCACTGAAAGCCCAGGCGGCCTGTGTGGCCTGACCGGCCGGGATTAGCACCCAGTCGGTCGAATGGGCGGGGCCCACTGCTCTGGATGGACCGGCGGCTTAAACGGCTGCGTTCGCCTCCGGGGCTGTGCCCGTCTCAGTGGCCACCGGATCCGGCTCGGGCAGGGGACGCAGCCGCAGTCCATGCATTCCGCCGTCGACTGCCAGCGAGATTCCCGCCGTTGAGCCCGAAAGCGGGCTCGCGAGGTAAGCGACCGCCCCGGCCACCTCGTCGGCTGAGACCAGCCGGCCGTGCGGCTGACGGGCATTCAGGGCTGCCCGCTCCGCCGCTGGATCGTCGGCGGCATCCAACAACCGGCCAACCCACGGGGTATCGGCGGTACCCGGATTGACCGCGTTGACGCGGATGCCTTCACGCAGGTGGTCGGCCGCCATAGCCAGTGTCAGGGACAGCACTGCGCCCTTGGTTGCACTGTAGAGTGCCCGCGCCGGCAGCCCTGCCGTCGCAGCGATCGAGGACGTATTCACGATCGCCGCCGCGGAGGAACGCCGCAACCAGGGCAGCGCGGCCCGGGACACCCGCACCATGCCCATAACATTCACGTCCCAGACCCGGTTCCATTCTTCATCGGTGTTGGTCTCGATCGTGCCCTGCGCTCCGATCCCCGCGTTGTTGATCACCACGTCCAGCCCGCCGAACGCTTCCGCGGCCTGCGCGACGGCGGCGCGCACCGAGGGGTCGTCGCTGACATCGCAGCGGATCCCCAGATGCGGGCTGCTCCCCGGCGCCGGCGGATTGAGGTCCAGTACGGCGACCTTGGCCCCGAGGTCGGCCAGCCGGCCGGCGATCGCTGCCCCGAGCCCGGAGGCTCCTCCCGTGACGATGGCGGCCAGTCCGGACATCTCCGTGCTCATAGCGCTTCCCCTGTCTGTGGGTTGTAACCCGGGACGGCAGCGAAAAACTCCTGCCGCTGGGTTCCCAGGCCGTCGATTTCCAGTTCTGCCAGGTCACCGGCCGCCAGATAGGGAAACCGTCCGGACAGCGCCACGCCCTCCGGAGTTCCGGTCAGGATCAGATCGCCCGGCTCCAGCAGCATGTACTGGCTTACATGGTGGACCAGGAAGGCAGGGTCGAAGAGCATGTCCGATGTTTTGGAATCCTGCCGCACCTGGCCGTTGACCCGGCTGCGGATGCCCAGGGCCGCCGGGTCCAGCTCATCGGCTGGTACCAGCCACGGACCCACCGGGGTGGAGGCCGGCAGGGATTTGCCCTTGGTCCACTGACCGGCTTCGCCGGGAATTTGGTAGGCACGCTCAGAGAGATCGTTGGCCACCACGTATCCGGCAATTACTCCGGCGGCGTCCTTTGGAGAAGCGAGGTATACGGCAGGGCTGCCGATGATGATTCCCAGCTCAACCTCCCAGTCGTATTTCAGGGCGCCCGGGGGAATGGGAGCAGGATCGTACGGGCCGGCGATGGTGTTGGCCGGCTTGAGGAAGACCACGGGGATACGCGGCGGCTCGGCACCGGACTCGGCGGCGTGGGCGGCGTAGTTCATGCCGATGCAGATGATGGAGCCGGGCCGGACGATCGGGGCCCCGATCCGCAGGTTTCCCGCATCCGTTAGCTCCGGAAGCGTACCTTCAGCCAGCGCGCGGCGGGTGGCTTCCACTCCGCCGGAGGCGAGGAACGGGCCGTCGATGTCCGCAGTCAGCGGGTCCAGGCCGTAAGTCCGTTCGATGCCGCGGGAGTCAGCCGCCACGACGGCGGGGCGCTCACTGCCGGCGGGACCTAACCGTACAAACTTCATTGTTCTGTCCTTGCCTCGTTTCCGATCCGGAGCTCCAAATGCCGCCGAATTCAACGGCACCAAAGGGAGTGAACATCCGAACTATCTGGGGTTCTGGGTCCAGAGTCTACGGGAAAAACAGTGATTGACAACATAGACATCCGATGTTTACTGTCGGTGAAGCGTCAACCAGCCATCACCGAACACGGGAGAGCCGAACGTGAGCACCATTACCGCCGTCGAGACCAGCGACGTCCGCTTTCCGACCTCCGTGGAGCTGGACGGATCGGATGCAATGAACCCCGATCCCGACTATTCCGCTGCCTACTTGGTGATCCGCACCGACAGCCCCGACGGGATCGAGGGCCACGGCTTTGTGTTCACTATCGGACGTGGAAACGAGGTGGAGGCTGCTGCGATCCAGGCGCTGGCCGGCCACCTGCTGGGGAAGAACTGCGAGGAACTGCTCGCGGATATGGGTGGGACCTGGAAGATGATGGTCCATGACTCCCAGCTGCGCTGGCTTGGGCCTGAAAAAGGCGTAATGCACATGGCCATCGGTGCCGTGGTCAACGCCCTCTGGGACCTCAAGGCCAAGCGGGCGGGCCTTCCCCTGTGGCAGCTCCTGGCACGGATGAGCCCGGAGGAAATTGTGGCCCTGGTGGATTTCCGCTATCTCAGCGATGCCCTGACCCCGGCGGAAGCCCTGGACATCCTGCAACGCGCGGTGCCCGGCCGGCAGGAGCGGGAAATCATGCTCCTGGCCGAGGGATATCCGGGCTACACCACTACTCCGGGCTGGCTGGGGTATTCGGATGAACGGCTGATCCGGCTTTCCGGCGAAGCCGTCCAGGACGGCTTCGGGCAGATCAAGCTCAAGGTCGGCGCGGACCTGGACGACGACATCCGCCGGCTCCGCGCTGCCCGGGCAACCGTGGGACCAGATGTCCGGATCGCTGTGGACGCGAACCAGCGCTGGGATGTGGACACCGCCGTCGAATGGATTCGGCAGCTGGCCCCTTTTGATCTGGCCTGGGTGGAAGAACCCACCAGCCCGGACGATGTCCTGGGCCACGCAGCGATTGCCCGGGCCATCGCGCCAGTCCGGGTGGCCACCGGGGAGCATGTGGCCAACCGGGTGGTTTTCAAGCAGATGCTGCAGGCCGGATCGCTGCAGGTCCTGCAGATCGACGCCGCCCGCGTGGCCGGGGTCAATGAGAACGTTGCCATCCTGCTCCTGGCCGCGAAATTCGGCGTTCCGGTGTGTCCGCATGCCGGCGGAGTCGGGCTCTGCGAAGCGGTGCAGCACCTGTCCATGTTCGACTTTGTGGCCGTCTCCGGCGAGAAGGAAGACCGGGTCATTGAATTTGTGGACCACCTTCATGAGCACTTTGTGACGCCCGTCGATGTCCGCCAAGGTCGGTACTGGGCCCCGCTTGCTCCCGGCGGCGGGTCCCAGATGCTCGCGGCGACGCTGCAAACGTACGCTTTTCCGGACGGACCGGCCTGGGCCGCCGGAATCGAACCGGAGATGGCGCACTGACATGGAACGCATCGCACTGCACACCCGGCTGAAGCCGGGGCGGGAAGCGGAGTACGACGCCGTGCACGCCCGGATCCCGGCGAACCTGGACACCGCCCTGCGCGAGGCAGGGGTTTCCAGCTGGCGGATCTGGCGCAGCGGACTGGACCTCTTCCATGTGGTGGAAGCTAATGACTACGCAGCCATGCGCCGGTTCCTCGCCACCCACCCTGCCAACCTGCCCTGGCAGGCCCGGATGGCGGAACTGCTGGACGTGCAGGACGATTACTCCGGTACCGACCGGGGTATCAACCCGGTGTGGGAGCTGCCATGACCGCCCCGGAGGTGGGCCCGATCGGGCTTGGCTGTGCCAGCATCGGCAACCTTTACCGGGAAATGTCCGGCGCCGATGCCGCCGGAACCCTGCAGGCTGCCTGGGACGGCGGCAGCCGGTACTTCGACACCGCGCCTCACTACGGTCTGGGCCTGTCCGAACGGCGGCTGGGCCGGTTCCTGGCTGACCGCCCGCGGGACGGTTTCCTGGTCTCCACCAAGGTGGGCCGCCTGCTGGTGGAGAACCCGGACTATTCCGACGGTGACACCGATGACGAAGGCTTCGCCGTTCCCGCCACGCTCAAGCGGCAGTGGGATCCCAGCGAAGCGGGCATCCGCCGGTCACTGGAGGAATCACTGACCCGCCTGGGTCTGGAACGGGCGGACATCGTCTACCTGCACGACCCGGATGCCTACGACCTGGCGGCCGGAATCGAACAGGGTCTTCCGGTGCTGGAGAAGCTTCGGTCCGAAGGAACAGTGGACGCGGTCGGCGTCGGTGCAAACTCCGCTGAAACCCTGCTGGCCTGCGTTGAAGCTGCGGAACTGGACTACATCATGCTCTCCGGCTGCTACACGCTGCTGGACCAGCCTGCCGCGCACGAACTGCTTCCGGCTTGCCTGGCCAAGGGTGTCCAAGTCATTAACGTAGGCGTCTACGCCACCGGAATCCTCGCCCAGCCCCAGGTTCCGGCGCGGGCACACTACAAGTACGCCCCTGCATCCGCGGATATCCAGGCCAAGGCCGCGCGGATCGCCGGTATCTGCGAGCGCTTCGGCACCGACCTGCCGACGGCCGCAGTGCACTTCAGCCTGCGGCACCCGGCCGTGGCCGCCGTCGTCGCCGGAGCCTCCAGCGCGGCCCAGGCCGAGCAGAACGCGGCCCGCATCCAGGCGCAGGTCCCCGAAGAGCTGTGGACGGCGCTGGCCACTGAGGAGCTGATTCCGCATGGCTCCTGAGAGCGGGACCCTGGCAGCCACCCAAGCCGCCCGGCACACCCCTGCCACCCCGCGCATCGATGCGCATCTGCATCTTTGGGACCTTTCCGCCGGAGGGTACGGCTGGCTGGAACGGGCCGAGACGGAACTCCACCGGAACTTCCTCCCGGCCGAGGCAGCACAGCTGCTGGAGGCCGCCGGAATCGACGGAGCCGTGCTGGTGCAGGCCGAGGACAGCCTCCGCGACACCGGTTACCTGCTCACGGTGGCTGCCCGACACAGCTTCGTGCGGGGAGTGGTCGGCTGGATCCAGCTGGATGTCCCCGCCGCCGCGGCGGAACAGCTTGCAGCCTGGAGTCAGGACCCAGCCTTGGTGGGCGTCCGGCACCTGATTCACGACGATCCGCGCCCGGACTTCCTCCAGCTTCCCCCCGTCCGGGACTCGCTCTCCCTGGTCGCCGAGGCCGGGTTTACCTTCGATGTTCCGGATGCCTTTCCCGGGCACCTGGACCAGGCTGCGGAGCTGGCAGCCGCCCTGCCCGGGCTGCGGATCGTCGTCGACCATCTGGGGAAACCGCCCCGCGGGGCCGGGGCGGAGCCGGAGGCCCGCTGGGAACGGCAGCTGAGGCAGGCCGCGGAACTTCCCAACGTCACCGCCAAGGTTTCGGGACTGCGCACTCCCGGCGCCGGCTACACCACTGCTCAGCTGCGCCGGACGTGGGAAATTGCCCTGGACGCTTTTGGCCCGGAACGGCTGCTTTATGGCGGGGATTGGCCGGTCAGCGGCCCGGACCGGTACGGCGAAACACTGAACGTGATCGAGGCTTTGGCCGCAGAGCTGTCCCCAGCCGAAAACGCAGCAGTGATGGGCGGCAACGCTGCCCGGATCTACCGGCTGCCGGCGGCGGAAATCCGGCGGGAATCAGTGCATGAAAATGAAAGCAGGCAGCCATGAGTGAGTACCTCCTGGAAGTGCAGGGGATCAGCAAGGCCTTTCCGGGTGTTCAGGCGCTGGACGGTATGCACCTCAATCTGCGCCACAACGAGGTCCTGGCGCTGGTGGGGGAGAATGGCGCAGGCAAGTCCACGCTCATGAAGCTGCTCTCCGGCATCGAAACACCGGACGCCGGAAGGTTCACGCTCAACGGGGAGCAGATCTCCGTGACCAGCCCCCGCCAGGCGCAGCAGCTGGGCATCAGCATCATCCACCAGGAATTCCACCTGATGCGGGACCTGACCGTGGCCCAGAACATCTTCATTGGACGCGAACCGCGCACGGGTCCCTTCCTCAACGAGCGTGCACTGAACCGGAAGGCACAGGAGCTCTTCGACCGGATCGGCATTGACCTGGACCCGCGGCAGCCTGTCGGAGGTCTGACCGTCGCCCGGCAGCAGATGGTGGAAATCGCCAAGGCCCTCTCCTGGGAATCGGTCCGCGTCCTGATTATGGACGAGCCGACGGCGGCACTCAACGATGCGGAGGTGGCAGCACTGCATGGGCTCATCCGCCAGTTCACCACCGCGGAAACCGGTGTCATCTACATCTCCCACCGGATGGATGAGCTCAAGGCGATTTCCGGGCGGATCACGGTGATCCGCGACGGCGAGTACGTGGACACCGTGGATACCGCCGCCACCACCATGCGGGAAGTCATCTCCCTGATGGTGGGGCGGCAGGTGAAAACCGACCAGCGTCCCGCAGAAACCCGGGTCAGCGGAGAGCCGCTGCTCAGCGTCCGCGGGCTCAGCACCAAGACCCTGCTGGACGATGTCAGCTTTGACCTGCACCCCGGCGAAATCCTGGGGTTCGCCGGACTGATGGGGGCCGGACGCACCGAAGTTGCCCGGGCCGTCGTCGGCGCCGACCGGATCACCGCCGGAACCATCCAGCTGCGCGGGCACGCAGTGAAGATCCCGACGCCGGCAGCAGCCGCGGCGCTGGGCATCGGCTACCTCTCCGAGGACCGCAAGCACCTGGGCCTGATGCTCGAACGCAGCGTCGCCGAGAACATCGTGGTGACGTCGCTGCCCAAACTGAGCACGGCCGGATTCGTGAAGCCTAAGGCCATCCGGGACCAGGCCATGGCGTCTGTGCAGCAGCTGCGGATCAAAACGCCGGGAATCCGGCAGAGCGCCAAGAACCTCTCCGGTGGAAACCAGCAGAAAGTGGTGATTGCCAAATGGCTCTTCCGCGACTGCGACATCCTCATTTTCGACGAACCGACCCGGGGGATCGACGTGGGCGCGAAGGACGAAATCTATGCCCTCCTGAATGATCTTGCCGCCGCGGGGAAATCAATCATCATGATCTCCTCTGAACTGCCCGAGGTCCTGCGCATGTCCCACCGGATAGCGGTCATGAGCGAAGGCCGGATTACCGGTGTCCTCGAAAACTCGGCGGCAACGCAGGAAAACATCATGGAACTGGCCACACGAGGCAAAGGAGCCCCAGCAGCATGAGCACGGTAAACAAAGCACCAGCGGCTCCTGCGGGGAATCCGCAGCCGCAGCCGGGAGGCCCCGGAAGAATCCGCAGCGCCCTGGCAGTCAGCAGCCCGGGCCTGCGCGTCCGGTTCCAGACCTCCCTGCAGCAGCTGATGGCGTTCGGCTCCCTCATAGTCCTGGTGATCCTCTTCGGCATCCTGAATCCGCGGTTCCTGCAGCCCACGAACCTCTCGGACATCCTGCTCTCCACCGTGGTCATCGGGTTGCTGGCGCTGGGCGCCACATTCGTCATCGTGACCGGTGGAATCGACCTCTCCGTCGGTACCGGGATGAGCCTGTGCTCGGTGATGACCGGTGTGGTGCTGACGAACCTGGGAATGCCGCTGATCTTCGGTGTGCTCGGCGGAATCCTGGCCGGCGCCCTCATGGGAGCAGTCAACGGATTCTTCGTCTCCTACCTGAAAATTCCGCCCTTCATCGCCACCCTGGCGATGATGATGGTGGCCCAGGGCCTGGCGCTCGTGATCTCGGGGACCAAGCCGATCTACTTTAACGACACTCCCGGCTTCAGTGCCCTGGCCTTAGGCAAACCGATTCCCGGGCTGGTGGTGCCGAACGCGGTGTTCATTTTCTTCGCCGCCGCCGTCGTCGCCGGGATCGTGCTCAGCCGCACCCTGATTGGCCGGTACACGTTTTCCATCGGCAGCAATGAGGAAGCCACAGCGCTCTCCGGGATCAACGTGCGCAAATGGAAGCTGCTCATCTACACCCTCGCCGGATCCTTCACCGGCCTGGCCGGCGTCATCATCGCGGCTCGGCTCAACTCGGCCCAACCGGGCCAGGGCATGGGGTACGAGCTGCAGGCCATCGCGGCCGTCGTCATCGGCGGAACCTCGCTGGTGGGCGGCAAGGGCTCCATCATCGGCACCGTCATCGGCGCGCTGATCATGTCCGTGATGACCAACGGGCTCCGGGTGATCTCGGTTCCCCAGGAATGGCAGAACGTGGCGATCGGCGTCGTCATCCTGATTGCCGTCTACCTGGACATGCTGCGCCGGAAGGAGAACACCTCGTAGCCCACCGCGGCCAGGGCTCTCCAGGGGCCCGTATCCCAGCACCATCCACCGTTCTGCAACTGTTCTTTATCTTTAACAAAGGAGTTTGAGAGATGATCCGGAAAAAGCTTGCGGCAGTCACCGCCGCGGCAGCGCTGATGCTCACCATGACGGCATGTGAAAGTACCGAAAGCAGTGCGGATTCCGACGGCGGAACCCCATACATTGCCATTGTGTCCAAGGGTTTCCAGCATCAGTTCTGGCAGGCCGTCAAGCAGGGCGCGGACCAGGCCGCGGAGGAATTCGGCGTCGAAATCACCTTCGAGGGGCCGGACAAGGAAACCAACGTGGACCAGCAGATCCAGATGCTGACCACCGCGCTGGGCAAGAATCCCTCCGCCATCGGCTTCGCAGCCCTGGACAGCCAGGCGGCCACGCCGCTGCTGGAGGAAGCCAAGTCCAAAGACATTCCCGTGGTGGCCTTTGACTCCGGCGTGGACAGCGATATCCCGGTGGCCACCGCCACCACCGACAACAAGGCAGCCGCCGCCGAGGCCGCCAGGCAGCTGGCCGATCTGATTGGCGGCAAGGGAAAGATCGCCGTAATCGCCCACGACCAGACCTCAAAGTCCGGCACCGACCGGCGGGATGGTTTCCTGGAATGGATCGAGGAGAACGCTCCGGACATTGAAGTGGTGGACGTCCAGTACGGCGACGGCGACCAGCTGAAGTCCACGGACGCCGCCAAGGCGATCATTGCCGCCCATCCCGACCTGGCCGGCATGTACGGAACCAACGAAGGCTCGGCCATCGGCGTCGTCAACGCCGTCAAGGAGCTGAACCTCAAGGGCAAGCTGACCATTGTCGGCTTCGACTCCGGCAAGGCGCAGATCGATGCAATCAAGGACGGCACCATGGCTGGCGCCGTCACGCAGAACCCGGTGGGAATCGGCTATGAGACGGTCAAGGCGGCAGTCGCCGCTTCCAAGGGTGAAAGCGTGGAGAAGGTGATCGACACCGGCTTCTTCTGGTACGACGCCGAGAACATCGATTCAGACGAAATCAAACCGAACCTCTACGAATAGAGGTAAACGAACAGGAATGCCCCGCCCGCGAAACCGCCGGCGGGGCATTCCTGCGTGCACCCTATTTCTTGATGCGGATGAGTTTCCGGTTCACGAACTCGTCCATGCCGTACTTGCCCAGTTCCCGGCCGATGCCGGAGCGTTTGATCCCGCCGAACGGCAGCTCCGCTGAGGTGCCGCCGGCTTCGTTGATGAAGACCATGCCGGCGTCAATCTCCTCTGCCAGCTGCAGGGCGAGCTCCTCGTTGGCGGTGTGGATGGAGGCACCCAGTCCGAAGGGTGTGGCGTTTGCCAGGGCAGCTGCCTCTTCCGTGTCCTGTGCTTTGAAGACCATGGCGACCGGGCCGAACAGTTCCTGCCGGAAGACCTCCATCTCCGGGGTCACGCCGGTGAGCACGGTGGGCAGGAAATAGGCGGAGTCCTTGGCGGTCTTGGTCCCGCCGGTGCGGACGACAGCTCCGGCGGCGGCAGCGCTT
Source organism: Arthrobacter gallicola (assembly GCF_014836775.1). Lineage (GTDB taxonomy): Bacteria > Actinomycetota > Actinomycetes > Actinomycetales > Micrococcaceae > Arthrobacter_B > Arthrobacter_B gallicola. Next base: position 114,620 of record NZ_JACSQD010000006.1, on the reverse strand, counting down.
TGAATCTGGCGCTCCAGTCCGTCGGCAGCGGCCTGCGAGGACAGCGGGCCCAGGAAGGTTGTTTCATCGGTCGGGTCCGCGGGCATGATCCCGGCCATGGCGGCCGTGAACTTTTCCACGAACTCGTCGTAGATGTCCGCCAGGACAATGAAGCGTTTGGAGGCGTTGCAGGCCTGCCCGCCGTTGACCATGCGGCCGAAGAGGGCCCGGCCCACCGCCTCATCCATGTCCTCGGTGTCCAGGAGGATGAACGGATCGGATCCGCCCAGTTCCAGGACCACCTTCTTCAGGTGCCGGCCGGCGGTCTCCGCCACGGCGGAACCGGCGCGTTCGGATCCGGTGAGGGAAACGCCGTGCACCCGGGGGTCAGCGATCACGTCAGTGATCTGTTCATTTGTGGCAAACAGGTTCACGTAGGCGCCGTCGGGTGCGCCGGCGTCGGCGAAGATGGCCTCCATGGCCAGTGCGGATTCGGGGCACTGCGGGGCGTGCTTGAGCAGGATGGTGTTGCCGTTCATGAGGTTCGGTGCGGCGAAGCGGGCCACCTGATAGTAGGGGTAGTTCCAGGGCATGATGCCCAGGAGGGCGCCCAGACCCTGTTTGCGGACGACGGCGGTGCCGCCGGCGGCCACGTCCAGGGTCTCGTCTGCCAGGAAGGCGGGTCCGTGTTCTGCGTAGTAGCGGTAGATGGACGCGGCGATGTCGACTTCGATGCCGGCCTGGAAGATGGGTTTTCCCATTTCCCGGGTGATGATGGCGGCCAGTTCGCTCCGGCGCTCCTCGTAGAGGTCCGCGACCCGGTTCAGCAGGGCGGACCGCTGTTCCACGCCAGCCCGGCTCCACTTGGTGAAAGCGGCGTCGGCGCGGCTGATGCCGTCCCGGACTTCGGTGTCTGTGGCGGTGGGGTAGGTGGCCAGGACCTCGCCGGTGGCGGGGTTGGTAACGGCGTAGGTACTCATAGGGATCTCCTTTTGATGGGAAGGCTCAGGGCAGCATGATTTGCGGGTCGGTCACCACATGGATGACGGCCGGCCGGCGGTCGACGACGACAGCCTTGACCGCGCGTTCAACGGCAGCCGCTGCCTGCTCATCACTGGTGATCCTCTCGCCGTGGCCGCCGAAGGCCTCGGCGAAAGCGGCGAAATCCGGGTTGGTCAGCGCGGTGCCGGAAACCCGGCCGGGGAAGTGCTGCTCCTGATGCGCCCGGATGGTGCCGAACTGGCCGTTGTCCATAACGACGGCGAGCAGCGGGGCGCGGTACTGCACGGCGGTAGCCATTTCCTGGCCGTTCATGAGGAACTCACCGTCGCCGCAGACGGCCACGACCAGGCGCTCGGGGGCAGCCAGGGAGGCGGCGACGGCCGAGGGAATGGAGTAGCCCATGGAACCGTTGCGCGTGCTCAGCTGGGCGGGAAAAACGTTGGTGGGGATGTAGGACTGCGCCCAGGCGCAGTGGTTGCCCGCCCCCATGGTGCGCACCACGTCCTCCGGGAGGTGCCTGGCCAGCTCCGCCATCACCACTGACATGTGGGCTGTTCCCTCGGCCGTGACGGGCAGTGAAGCGGGGTCCGGCAGCGCGGCCAGCTGTTCCTGCGCTTCCCGGCCCGCAGCCCGCCAGGTGTCCCACGCTGCCGACCTGCCCAGGTCCAGCCCGGCAACGGCGTCGGCGAAGGCGGCAGGGGACGCCACCACGTGCCTGGACACGGCACCGGAACGGCCGCGCAGGGACGTGTCGATGTTAACGAGAATGTTCACGGCGTTGGGATGCTGGCGCAGGGTGAAGCCATCGGTTGGCACATCGGAGGGAACCGCCCCGATGGCGAGCAGGACGTCGGCGTCGTTGAACATCCGCGCCGCAGTCTCCTGCCGGCCGTACCCCAGTGAGCCGGCGTTGACCGGCGAATTAGCGGGGATGCGGTCGTCAGCATGCCAGTCCTGAAGCACCGGGATGCCGTTACGCTCGGCAAACGCCGTCACCTGTGCCGCGGATTCCGGCGTCCAGCGCTGACCCCCGACGAACAGCAGCGGACGCTCCGCGGCAGTCAGCGCCGAGCGGATGTCCGCCAGCTCCTGGCTGGACACAGCGCCGTCGGCCACGGGGATCGGCGGGTAGAGGGCGCCGGTGAACTCGTGCGTGATGATGTCTTCGGGCAGGCCGATGACGACGGGCCCGGGGCGGCCGGATGCAGCGGCGAAAAAGGCTTCGGCCACGATTTCGGAGGCGCGGTCCGCCTCATCGAGCACAAATACCCGCTTGGTCTGGGTGCCGAACCAGGCAGCCGGATCGAACTCCTGGAAGGACTCCCGCATCCGGTCGGCGGTCGGGACGAGCCCGACAAACAGCACCATGGGTGTGCCGTCCTGCCAGGCGCTGTGAATGGCCACAAAAGCGTTGGCCGCGCCTGGGCCGCGGGTGACCATGGCGACGCCGGGTTGCCCGGTGAATTTACCGTGGGCTTCCGCCATGTAGGCTGCGCCGCCTTCATGTCGGGTGACCACGTTCTCGATGTTGCTGCCATGCAGTCCGTCCAGGACTGCCAGATAGCTTTCGCCCGGGACGGAGAAAACACGCTGCACACCGTGCAGGGCAAGGGAATCGACGATCGCCTGGCCGGCGTGTCTGGGTTTGTTCATGGCAGTGCTCCTGGTGGATTTACGGTCCCTGGCAGGGGACTCACGATGGCTGGGGGGAGGGGGGAAGGGGGAGGGGGAAGGAGGAGGTCAGAGGGACCCGGCGGCGAGCTGGCCGCCGACGACCGTTGCGGTTACCTGGACCGAGCTGATTTCACGGGCCGGCACCCTGTAGAGGTCTTCGGACAGGGCCACGAAGTCGGCCAGCTGGCCGTGCGCCAGCGTTCCCTTGTCCTGTTCCTGATGCACCGCCCGGGCGCTGCCCACGGTGTAGGCGCGCACCGCCTGGGCGACAGTGATCCGTTCTTCGGGTACAAACTCCGCGCCTGAGGCCGTGGTGCGGTTCACCAGGGACGCGATGTTCAGAATCGGGTCTGCGTCTACGACCGGGGCATCCGTGCTGGCCGGAATGTCGATGCCGGCGTCGAGGAATGCCTTGACCCGGTAGGTGAGGTTTGCCCGGTCCTCTCCCATGGCGCGGGCAGCGCCGTCGCCCAGTTCGTGAATGAACCGGCCCTGCGGAACCGGGATCAGGCCGAGCTCGGCGATGCGGGCGATCTGGCTGTCGCTGGCCACGGAAACGTGTTCCAGCCGGTGCCGGGCATCGGGGCGGGGGAGCAGCTTCTGGGCGTCGGCGAGGATGTCCATGGCCACGTCCAGCGCGGCATCGCCAATAGCATGTACGGCCAGCTGCCACCCGGCCAGGTGCGCCCCGATCAGCCGTTCCCGCAGATCTGGTTCGGGGAACTGCAGAAGCCCGCGGTTCTGTTCGCCGGCAGCCAGATCTGCCGCGTAATCGCAGCACATAAAGGCACTGCGGCCAATCAGCGATCCGTCGGAAAGTACCTTGGCCGGACCGATGCGCAGGAAGTCATCGCCCAGGCCGCTGCGCAGCCCGAGATCCAGGCTGTAGAGCGGATGCCCGGCAAACTCCGCGTCACCGATGCGGTGCAGGGTGGTCAGATAGGGCATCACCGTGGCGCGGACGCCCAGCTCGCCACGGTCGGCCGCCAGCTGGAAGCCCGCGAGGTCAAAGCGGGACATGCCGATGTGGTCCGGGGCGCCGATGCCCGGTTCGGTGACGGAGGTGATGCCCAGTTTCAGGACGGCCTGTGATCCGGCAACCACCCTGGCGGCGACGTCCTCGGCGGTATTCGCGGGAATGTGGTCCATAACCAGGGCCCGGGCAGTTTCCTGCAGCAGGCCCAGGGCCCGGCCGTCGGCGTCAGCCGGCACAGCACCGCCGTCGGGGACGGGGACGCTGCGCCTTTCCGGAAATCCGGCCAGTTCAAAGGCCCGGGTGTTGGCCACACCCATATGCCGGGAGTTGTGGATGAGGTAGACGGGATGGCCGTGGCTGACGGCGTCGAGCTGCTCGGCGGTGGGGTGCTCGCCCAGGTAATTCTGGTCGTAGCCCTGGCCCAGGACCCAGCTTCCCGCGGGTGCGGCTGCCGCGAAGGCGTCTACCGCCGCCAGCAACTCCGCCATCGAACGCACCGCGGCAGGGCGCAGATCCACCTGCAGGGTGGCGTCGCCGATATGGCTGAGGTGGCAGTGGGCGTCGTTGAATCCGGGAACCACAGCGGCGCCGTGCAGATCAACTGTTTCCCGGAACGCCGTGGCGGGCAGTTCGTCGTCGAGGCTGATGATTCGGCCGCGGTGGACTCCCACACTCCCGGCGGTGGGGCGGGAGGGATCCTGGGTGTAGAAGGTTCCATTGGTGTAAAGGGCGTCGAACTGCATGAACTTCTCCGAATCTGTGAGACCGACCTCTCTCAGTATCCGCGCGGCGTTCCATGCCGTCTAATGCGTAAGCGGTTCAGGAACTATACCTTTTGGGCATATAACTTTAGAGTCCGCGTTCCTCGTTCTCCAGGAAGGTGCGGATCGAGGCCGAGATGGAGCGAATGGTGGCCTCCGCGAAGTGGCCGGGAGTCCAGGTTGCATGCAGCGGCAGCTGCAGCACATCGGGTTCCTGACCTGTGCCGGCCCGGCGGGTCAGGATCCGCAGACCATGCGCACCAAAACGGGGACGGTCGGTGGTGATACCCATGCCGTGGCCGGCGGCGGCCAGGGCCAGGATGGTCTGTCCGTCGTCGCATTCCGAGACCTCGGCGAATGCCAGGTGCTCCAGGTTCAGGGCGTCATCGAGCAGGTGGCGGCTGGCACTGCCGTGTGAGGGAAGGATGGCATGTTCCGCGCAGAGCTCTGCCAGCGGCAGCGCATCAATGCCCTGCCGTGCCCACCGGTGGTCCGCGGACACATACGCCTGCACAGCCACGCTGCCCAGCGACATGGTGGCCAGGCCCGAGCTGGGCGGAGCGGGGGAGATGGCGAAGTCGGCCCCCAGCAGCAGCGCTTCCGGAATGCTGAAGTGGCTGGTCTCACGGGTGATCAGGAGCGGATCCTCCGGGCCTGTGGTGGCCACAAAAGGCGCAATGAATCCATGGACGGAGGCCCCCGTCGCCGCAACCACCAGGCTTGCCACCTTGCCGGTGCGGAGCGCTGCGGCAGTCTCCTGCACTCCGCGGGCCTCCACCATCATGCGCCGGGCGGCAGGTACAAATGCCCGGCCGGCCTGCGTGAGGGACAGCCGGTTGGCCTTTGGCTCAAACAATGTCAGTTTCAGCTCACGTTCCAGCGTCTTAATCTGACGGCTAAGGGCCGGCTGGGCAATGTGCAGACGCTCGGCGGCTGCAGTTACGGTGCCGGCGTCAACAACGGCAAGGAAGTACTCAAGACGGCGTAGATTCACGAGGCAAGTATGCCCTAAAGGCATGATGGGACGCCCGGATTGGCATTGGACATGCATATGCGTCCGGCATCACAGTGAAGGAATTCAACAGCTCGTCCCGCGTTCCCCCACGCGCTATCCCCTTGGAGCATTTATGAGTACAGCGACGCCGGCAGATCAGAAACGCCGCCAAAACCGCGCCACCGCAGGAGCCTTCGTGGGCACCGCCATCGAGTGGTACGACTTCTTCATCTTCGGCACGGCCGCCGCCCTGGTCTTCGGCAAGGTGTTCTTTCCCGACGCCACCCCCGCCGTCGGCATCCTCGCCTCCTTCGCGACCTTCTGGGTCGGCTTCCTGGCCCGCCCGCTTGGCGGCGCTTTCTTTGGCCACCTCGGGGATAAATTCGGCCGGAAGAACACCCTGGTCGCCACGCTGTTCCTGATGGGTACGGCCACTACGCTGATCGGCGTGCTTCCCGGCTACGCCACCATTGGCGTCGCAGCTCCCGTGCTGCTCGTGATTCTCCGGGCCTGCCAGGGCCTGGCGGTCGGCGGGGAATGGGCAGGCGCCGCGCTCATGGCCACCGAGAGCGCGAGCGCCAAGAAGAAGGGCCTGGCCGGAGCCTGGGTCCAGCAGGGCTCACCCGCCGGTTCCATCCTCGCGACCCTGATGTTCCTGGTGGTCGGCGGACTGCCGGATGACGCCTTCCTGTCCTGGGGCTGGCGCATTCCGTTCCTGTTCTCCGCCGTTCTGGTGCTGGTTGGCCTGCTGATCCGGCTGAAGGTCGAAGAGTCCCAGGACTTCATGGAGGCCAAGGCGCAGCAGGAAGTCGTGAAGGTTCCCATTGTGGAGGTCTTCCGCAAAGCCCCCGCGTTCGTCTGGCTCGGTGTCGCGGCCTCGGTGCTGGGCATCGCCGTCGCGTTCTTCAACAACACCTTCCTGCTCTCCTGGACCACAAGCGAACTGGGCATGCCGCGGCAGACCGTCCTGAATGTCCTGCTGATCATGGCCGTGCTCCAGTTCATCTGGCAGCCGCTGGCGGCCCTGCTGGCAGAGCGGATCGGCGCGGTCCGCGTTATGATCGGCGGCCTGGTGCTGAACCTGCTCGTGATCGTGCCGATGTTCCTGGCCATTATGTCCACCAATGCGGTGCTGATCGCCGTCGTCCTCGGCGTGGCCACCCTGGGCGGCACTGCCTACTATGCAATGCTGGCCAGCTTCCTGACCTCGGCGTTCCCGGCCAATGTCCGGTACACCGGCGTGGCCCTGGCCAACGGACTGTGCGCCTCCCTGATCGGCGGCTCCACACCGCTGATCGCCCAGTTCGTGCTCACTTCCGTGGGTCCGTGGGGCGTGGCAGCCTTCTACGCGGTGATTGCCGTTGTCACCGTGGGCGGAGTCTGGGGCCTGCACCGCCGGATCGTCCGGCGGGATACCGAAGCAGCCGTGCTGGAACCCGCAGCGCGCTAACGGCCGACGGCGGGTCGCCGGCTAAAACACCGGCTAAAGCGCCTGGCGCAGCCAGTTTTCCACTCCGCTGACATGCACCGTCATCAGGGCCCTGGCCAGATCTGCGTCTGATCTGGCCAGGGCCGCTGCAATGGCGGTGTGTTCTGCGAGCGTCGCGGACACTGCTCTGTCCTGGGTCAGGCCGCGCCAGACCCGGGCACGGACCGTGCTGCTGGAGAGCCCGTCGAGCAGGCTCTCCAGGTAGGCGTTGCCCGACGCTTTGGCGATCAGGCTGTGGAACGCGAGGTCGTGCGCCACCAGGTCTTCCACCGATGTGTCCTCGTGCACGGTGTCCAGGGTGGCGGTCAACTCGGCGAGCTGGTCCCCGGTGATCCGCTGGGCCGCCAGGGCTGCGGAACCCGGCTCCAGGATGCGGCGGACTTCGAGCAGTTCCAGGACCGAGGTGTCCTGGTGCAGGTCCACGACGAAGGACATGGCCTCGGTCAGCAGCTGCGGTTCGAGGCTGGTCACGTAGGTGCCGTCACCGCGGCGGACGTCCAGGACCCGGATCAGCTCCAGGGCCTTGACCGCTTCCCGCATGGAGCTGCGGGACAGACCCAGGCGCTCGCTGAGGTCCTTCTCCGGGGGGAGGCGGTCACCTGCTTTGAGCTCACCCGAGATGAGCATGTCCTTGATCTTGGTGATTGCTTCGTCCGTGACTGCCATGCTCCCATCCTAATGGTCGGATGTTTCAGCTGGCCGTCAACGCCCGCGTCAGTCCCCGGTGAAGGAGGCGGGCCGCCGCTCCGCGAACGCCTGCGCTGCCTCGGCAAAGTCGCGGCTTGGCAGGAAGGCCGTGTTCCAGACCTGGACGTAGTCCAACCCGGCCTGCACGGCGGCCTCACTCCCGTGGTCCAGGACCTGCTTCACGCCCTGCACCACCAGCGGCGGATTCGCGGCAATCATGGCGGCGAGTTCGCGGCCGCGGGCAACGACGTCGTCCGCCAGTTCGGTGACCAGACCCAGTTCCAGGGCGCGCGGGGCGGCGAAATCCTCGCCCGTCAGAGCCAGATGCCGGGTGGCCCCGGCTCCGATGATTGCCGGCAGCCGCTGCAGCGATCCGAGGTCTGCCACAATTCCCACCTTGACCTCCCGGACGCTGAACTTGGCGACCGGAGAGGCGATCCGCAGATCCGCAGCTGCGATCAGGTCCACGCCGCCGCCGATGCACCAGCCATCCACCGCAGCAATCACGGGTTTACCGCACCGGGCCACGGAGCTGACCGCGTCCTGCAGTTCCTTGATGTTCTGCCGGAAATTGCTGCGCAGCCGGGCGTCGGTGCCGCTGGATTCCAGCAGCGGACGGAAGACCGGTTCCATGGCGGGAAGGTCGAGCCCGTAACTGAAATTGCCGCCGGAGCCGTAGAGCACGACGGCGCGGACCTCATCGTCGGCGCCCAGGTCCGCGAAGACGGCAGGAAGTTCCGTCCAGAAGTCCGGTCCCATCGCATTGCCCTTGGATGGTCCAAGGAGCTGGACCTCTGCCACCGGTCCGTTGATTTTGACGTGGAGGGAACGCAGGGCGGAATCCGGTGTCATGGCATCCTTCGCTGATGGGCCGGGATATCCGGCGTGGCTGGGCCTTGGCCGCCAATATACAGTGGCCGGGCGAACCCCGGCGCCGGAAAAGCTAGGATCAAGGTATGGAGTTTGTGGTCATTATCCTGTTCGTTGCCGCCATCGTGCTTGTGAACTTCCTGGTGGGCCGCGCGCAGCGCCGCCGTGCGGGACGTCCGGCCACACCCAAGGCTGCGCCAACCCAGGCCCAGCGTGCCAAGGCCGCCGGGCGCGCTCCCGCCGGCGCATCGCCGGAAGCCTCCCGTGAGGCAGTGGCCCGCCTCGATGAAGCCGGCCACCGCCAGGTCTATGCCGCCATTGCGCAGGGGCAGCCCATCCGTGCCATCCAGGTTTACGCCCAGCTGACCGGCTGCGGCCTGCGCGCAGCCAGTGCCGCCGTAGCGTCGCTGGCCTCGCATCCGGTGCCGTACATCAAGCCGGCCCAACGGCCGGACCCGGCGGCTGGGACTCCGGCTGCGGAAGATCCGTCAACGCAGGCTCCGTCCGCCGGCACTTCCGGCGTCGGAAGGTCAGCGGCAGACGCCGCCGGAACCGACACCCCGGACACCGCCAGCGAGTCCGGCAGCACCGCTGCCGGGTCCGTGAATTCCGGGCGGGACGCCGGGAGTGCCGCGGGGGGCGAGGGTAAAGACGCCGGAAGCACCGGAGCCGACTCTGCCTCGCCGGAGAACGCCGGAAAGGATCCGTCTGCCCCGGGCACGCCCAAGGAGGCGGGCAAGCGGAGCGACCCCCAGACACTTCCGGACGAGGCAGAGATCAGCAAATGGGCGCAGAACCTGCGTCCCGAAGACTTCTAACCCAGCCGGCGTGAACGCTGGGTGAGTCCGTCCCGGCCATAGGGGTAATTCCCCACCGAGGGGGCGCTGACCTCATCCAGGTACTGCAGTTCCGCCGTCGTCAGCTCCAGCTCCGCTGCCTGGAGGTTTCCTTCCAGCTGCTCAGGGGTGCGGGCACCCAGGATGACCGAGGTGACCCCCGGGCGCCCGGCGAGCCAGGCCAGTGCCACCTGCGCCGGAGCCGCGCCGTGGGCGGAGGCGATTTGCTGCAGCGCCTCCAGGACGTGCCAGGTCTGCGGGTTGCTGCTGCGCAGGTCCCAGCCCTGGAACTGTCGGGCCGGGTTTTCGCCCACTCTGGTATTGCCGGACGGGACGGTTTCCCGGTGGTACTTACCCGTGAGCCAGCCGCCGGCAAGCGGGGACCAGGGCAGCAGGCCCAGCCCGGCGTCGAGCGCTGCGGGCACAATCTCAGATTCAATCTCCCGTTCCAGCAGGTTGTACTGCGGCTGCAGCGTCACCGGCAGCGGCCGGTTATGGAGTCTGGCCAGCCAGACCGCTTTGGTGAGCTGCCAGCCGGTGAAGTTGGAAAAGCCGTAGTAGCTGATCAATCCGGCGGAAACGGCATCAGACAGGAAGCCCAGCGTTTCCTCCAGCGGGGTCAGCGGGTCCCACGAATGCAGCTGATAGAGGTCGATGTGGTCCACACCCAGCCGCCGGAGCGAGCCCTCCAGCGCCCGGCGGAGATGACGGCGGGAATTGCCGGCGTCGTTTGGGCTCTCCCCGGTGGAAAAACGGCCCTTGGTGGCCAGGACCACCGTGTCCCGGGCCGCCTGGTTGGAGTGCAGCCACTTGCCTACGATTTCCTCCGATGCGCCGGAGTTGTAGATATCCGCCGTGTCAATGAAATTGCCGCCGGCGTCCAGATAGTCCTCCAGTATCCGGTGCGAGGTCCGTTCATCCGTTTCATTTCCGAACGTCATCGTGCCCAGGGCATAGTTGCTCACCACGGCTCCGCTGCTACCCAGCAGGCGCATTTCCATAACTGATTTCCTTCCGGCAGGCTGATCGCTGTTGCGCTCCACCCTATGCCCCGGTGTTCCAGGCCGGACAGAGGGACACCGGTGAGGGCTGCAGCGGCAACCGGCCTAACGCTCTGCGACGACGCGGCGGGTCACGCTGATGTCTCGCTCGCCGTAGCCCCGCTCGTCGATCTCGTCGAAGAAGTCGCGCAGCGCCGGCAGCAGCGCAGGGCTCGTGCCGGTCGCCTCGGCGATGTCCGCCGCGAAGCCGAGGTCCTTGATCATGTAGCGCGCGATCCCGGAGGGTGAGTCGTCGCCGCGCACGAGCTTGTCTTGTCGGCTCTCGAGCAGGTTCGACCCCGCGTAGCCGCCGCCGAGCAGCGCCCAGAGCGCGTCGAGGTCCAGCCCCGAGCGGTCGGCGAGGACTGTCGCCTCGCCGAGTGCGGTGATCGTCGCCGCTACGACGAGCTGGTTGCACGCCTTGGCGACCTCCCCCGCGCCGAGCGGACCGAGGTGGACGGGCCGTCCGCACGGCGCGAGCAGCGTAGCGGCGCGCGCGGCGTCCTCCGCCCCGCCGCCGAGCATGATGGAGAGTGATCCGGCTTCGGCGCCGTCCACGCCGCCCGAGACCGGGCAGTCGACCACTCGAACGCGGCCCTGCGTCTGGGCTGCGAGGCGCCCGGCGAGCGCGCGCACCTCTGGTGCCGAGGAAGTCGAGCCGATGAGCAGCAGCAACTCGCTGTCACCGAGGCCCCCGAGCAGGCCATCGGGTCCATTGAGTGCCTGCTCGAGCTCAGCCAGGTCGGGCAGCATAGAGAGCACGGCGCCGGCTTGTGCAGCGAGCTCCCGCGGCGTCTCGGTCCACACCGCGCCGGCGTCGACGAGCGCGGGCCTGGCGGAGCGGCCGGTGATGAACACCGGTCCGTGCCCTTTCAGCAGCCGGAGCACCATGGGTGCACCCATCGCGCCGAGTCCGATGACGCCGATCGCGTCGGCCCGTGCGGTGGCGTCGAGTGTGTCTGAAATTTCGTTACCCATGCGCTCAATATACGTCGGACGCGCGCAGATCGGACAGCGTGTCGGACGGTGTTCATCAGGATGGATCCACTCTACAGTTGGCGTCGATACCTCGACCCCAAAGGAGTGGACCATGGCTGAACAGGAAGCAACAACATCCTCGGAAACGACGGAACGCAAGGAACGTGATCCCGCTCCCGCGGTCTCACGAGCGCTGCGCATCCTCGCCTTGCTCGCTGACGCGGGGGGTGTGCCGATGACCCTCAGTGACATCGCACGGGCGCTCGGCATCGCGAAGTCCTCCACCGCGAACCTGTGCGCGGCGCTGGAGGAGGGCGCTATGGTCGAGCGCGACGCCGGGGGCTACCGGCTCGGTCGCCGCACGGCGGAGCTCGGCGGTGCGTTCGCGCAGCAGTTCAACCAGGTGCGCGAGTTCTACCGCGTAGTGGCGGCCTCGCCCGGGCTGCGCCGAGAGGTCGTGCAGATCGCCATGCTCGACGGCGTGGACGCACTCTACCTCGCGCGCCACGAGGGCCGCTCGCCCTACCGCCTCGGCACGCCGCTCGGCTCGCGGCTGCCGGCACCGCTCAGCGCCACCGGCGTCGCACTGCTCGCGGGCCTCGACGACGGCGAGGTGCGCAAGCTGCTCGCACCCGCCGAGCCCTTCCCACGCCTCACAGCCACGAGCATTACGACGGTCGACGAGCTGCTGCCACTGCTGCGCGAGGCACGGGAACAGGGCTTCGCGGTTGACCGGGGAGGCTCGTTCGGCGACATCACCGGCGTCGCGGTCGCGCTCGACCCGTGGGCGCCCGCCGATCCGCCCCTCGCGATGGGGGTCGCGCTGCCGGCCGAGCACGCGGACGACGCGCGCATCGCGGAGGTCGGCGCCGCGCTGCGGGAAGCGGTCGCAGCGCTGACCAACCCGCTCCGTGGTGCAGCCTCGTCCTAGTCACGGCAATGTGTCCAAAGTGTTGAACAGTGTTCAACCCTTTGGTACGCTCGGCGGTGCAATGACGCCTTGCACGACTGTCGAAGGAGATAGACCGTGACTGAGACCACCACCGAGCAGGATCCGGGGCAACAACGCCCCGCGAACACCGATGACCCGGAATACGCCGCCAACCTTCGCCGGGCGACGCTCGCTTCGGGTGTCGGGAGCGCGCTCGAGTACTTCGACTTCGCCCTCTACGGACTGTCGTCCGCGCTCATCTTCAATACTCTGTTCTTCAGTAACCTTGACCCCGCGATGGGCGTGGTCGCGGCCTTTGCCTCGTTCGGCGTCGGCTTCGCCGCCCGGCCACTCGGCGGCCTCTTCTTTGGGAGGATCGGCGACCGCATCGGCCGTAAGCAGGTGCTGGTCGTCACGATCCTGCTCATGGGTGGTGCGACGACTCTCATCGGGCTGCTGCCGACGTACGATCAGATCGGCATCTGGGCTCCTGTGCTGCTGACGGTGCTGCGCCTCGCCCAGGGCTTCGGTGCCGGCGCCGAGCAGGCTGGCGCAACCGTGCTTATGGCGGAGTACTCGCCTGTGCGGAGCCGCGGCTTCTTCTCGTCGCTGCCCTTCATCGGCATCCAGCTTGGCACCCTGCTGGCCGCCGTCGTCTTCACGTTCCTTTCCTCGTTGCCGGAGGACGTCTTCCTCGGCTGGGCCTGGCGCGTGCCGTTCCTGATGTCCTTCGTGCTCATCCTCGTCGCGCTCTTCATTCGGATGCGCCTGCGCGAGACGCCGACGTTCGTCGAGCTCGAAAAGCAGGAGCAGGTGGCCGAGACCCCGATCCGCGACATCTTCACGAAGGGCTTCCCGGGCGTCGTCGTCGGCATCGGGCTCCGAATGGCGGAGAACGGCGGCTCCTACATGTTCCAGAACCTGGCACTCGCCTTCGTCGCCGGCACGTTCATCGCCAACCCGGTCGACCGCGGCGTGGCGACCTGGGGCGTCACGATCGGCTCGCTCATTGGCATGGGCACGATCCCGCTCGCCGGACACCTCTCGGACCGCTTCGGCCGCCGCGCGGTGTACCGCTTCGGCGCCGTGTTCATGCTGCTCTACGCGTTCCCCGCCTGGTGGCTGCTGTCGATGGGCGACCCGGTGACGGTGGTGATCGTCATCGCGCTCGGCATCGGCATCGCCGTGAATACCATGCTCGGCCCGCAGTGTGCGATGCTCCCGGAGATGTTCGGCAACCGGCACCGCTACCTGGGCGTCGCGATGGCGCGCGAGATCTCGGCAGTGCTGGGCGGCGGGCTCGCGGGTGTGCTGGGCGCCTACCTGCTCGCGACGTCGGACGGCAACTGGCTCCTGCCCGCGATCTACATGGCGACTCTCGCGCTTATCTCCACCGCGTCGACCTTCCTCGTGCCTGAGACGCGTGGCCGCGACCTGATGCGGCTCGAGGACGCCTTGCGCCTCTCGACCGACGAGGGCGCCGACCGTGTCGACCACGCCGGCGGCGCTGGCAGTGCCGCTACGCTCGCGGCGGCGGCGCATTGATGCGGATAGCGCGAATCGCCGTCGACGGCCGCGAGCTGCATGCCCGCGCCGACGGTGACGCCTGGGTGCCGATCGAGGACCCGTACGCGGCGTTTGCAGCGGGCACCGGCGCCGCAGACACGGGGGAGCGCGTGGACGGATGCGACGCGACGCTCCTTGCCCCGGCCCTGCCGACCGTACTCGTCGGCATCGCGCAGAACCGCGGCGCAGAGCCGGAGCCACCCCTGCCCGTGCAGGCGTGGCTCAAGAGCCCGCGCGGCGTCGTGCCGCACGGCACCACCGTGCGGGTGCGCCGCGAGGCCGGCAGGGTCGTCGCGGAGGCCGAGATCGCGGTGGTCATCGGCCGCGACACCGGAGACCCCGGAGACGGGCTCGTGACTGAGGCGAACGCACACGAGTTCGTGCTCGGCGTCACCGCCGTGAATGACCTCTCCTACCCCGACCGGGCCGCTCTCGACGTGCGCAACTTTGAGTCCAAGGGCGGCGACGGCTCGACGCCGCTCGGACCCTGGATCAACACCGAGGCGTCGATCGATGACCTCGTCCTGCGGCTCGAGGTCGACGGCGAAGTTGTCTGCGACTCCTCCGCGCAGGAGATGCCCGTCCCGGTCCGGGAGTCGATCGCCTACGTCGCCCGATGGCTCCGGCTGGGGCCCGGCGACGTCATCATGGCGGGCGCGCCGCACTCGAGCCACGAGGTCGCTGCGGGATCGACGGTCTCGGTCGTCGTCGGCGGGCTGCGGCTCGAGACACCGCTGCGCTGACCGCGCACCGCGCACACACATCAATAACCCTGAGCACGAAGGAGACACCCATGCCCGGATCCACACTGAAGGTCGCGGTCGCCGTGAGCATCGACGACGCGAGCGCCGACCGCATCTGCGAGCTCGAGCCACGCGTCAAGCTGCTCCGCGATCCCTCCCTGACCCGGCCGTGGCGCTGGACGGGAGACTGGGAGGGGGATCCCGAGTGGCAGCGTACCCCCGAGCAACAGGAAGCATTCGAGGCGATGCTTGATGAGGCAGATGCGCTCTTCGGTCTGCCCGATGTCAGCCCCGCCGCGCTCGCCCGCACGGTGCGTGCGAACCCCCGGCTGCAGTGGCTGCACACCACTGCCGCAGGCGGCGGCGGTCAGGTGCGCGCGGCCAGGCTTACCGACGACGAGCTTGAGCGCGTCGTCGTCACGACCAGCGCTGGCATGCACGCGTCGACGCTCGCCGAGTGGGCGGTCTTCGGCGTACTCGCAGGCGCCAAGGGCCTGCGCCAGCTCGAGGCCGACCAGGCAGCGCGCACGTGGGGCGAGAGCCGTCGCCTCATGCGGCACGTCGGCGAGATGACCGTGCTCGTTGTCGGGCTCGGCGGCATCGGCGCCGTCGTCGCCGAGCGCTTCTCGGCGTTCGGTGCGACCGTCTGGGGCACCACGCGGTCGGGCGAGCCAGTGAAGCATGTTGACCGCCTCGTGCCGATCGACCAGCTCGTCGAAGCGGCCGGCCAGGTGGATGCGATCATCGCGACGCTGCCGGGCACGGAGCACACCACCGGCCTGCTCGGTGCCGATGTGTTCGGCGCGGTCCGCAGCGACACGATCCTCGTCAACGTAGGGCGCGGCACCGTCGTTGATGAGGACGCCCTGCTCGACGCCCTCGACACCGGCCGCATCGGTTTCGCCGCACTCGACGTCACCGCGGTTGAGCCGCTGCCGGCCGAGTCGCGGCTGTGGGAGCACCCGAGCGTGCTGCTGAGCCCGCACACTGCCGCGCTCTCGGTGCAGGAGCCCCGGCGTATCGCCGAGCTCTTCGCGGCGAACGCGACCCGCCTGCTCGACGGTGACCCGCTCCAGAACGTCATGTCGACGAAGGAGTTCTACTGAGCGCATCGCCATCTTCGCCGTCGCGGACGCCGAGGCGAGAGCGCCTCTGCAGCTAAAGGCCCAAAACGGCGGCAGCGATGAGGAAGTAGAGGATCAGGCCCGCAGCATCGACAAATGTGGAAATGAACGGGTTGGAGAACACGGCCGGGTCCACTTTGAGTGCCTTGCCCAGCAACGGCATCAGTCCGCCGATGCCCGCGGCCATGGTGCACACTGCCAGCAGCGTCAAACCGATGACCAGGCCGAGCGGCACGGTGAAAATGATGGCTGCCACGGTGAACCCCAGCGTGCCGAGCAGCAGTCCGAGCCACGCTCCGACCCGGACTTCACGGGCCGCGACTTTGAAAACGTCCCGGGGCCGCACGTCCCCCAGCGCCAGAGCCCGGGTGATGGTGGTGGCCGCCTGGTTGCCGGTGTTTCCACCGGTGCCGATCAGCAGGGGGATGAAGAGCGAGAGCACCACCTGCTCGGCGAGGGTAGCTTCGAAGGCCCCCATCACCTGCACCGTCAGTGTGGCGCCCACGGCAAGCACCAGCAGCCACACGACACGGGCCCGGACGATGCTGCGGATCGGAGTCGCCAGGTAGGGACGGCGCAGCGGCTCGGAGCCTCCTGCCCGGGCGGCGTCCTCACTTTCGGCGTCTTCGAGGATGCGCAGGGCATCGTCCACGGTCAGGATTCCGACGAGCCGGTTCTCCGCGTCGACGATGGGCAGGACCAGGACTTTGGCGTCAGCGCAGTAGCGGGCCGCTTCCTCTGCGTCCAGCGTCGCCGGAGCGGACAGCGGGTCCTTCATCAGATCAGAGATCAGATCTGATGAAGCGGCGCGCAGCACATCCCGCAGCGAGACCACGCCTACCAGGTGGCGGCCGCCGTCGGTGACAGGGATCGTGTAGACACTCTCGGCGTCGTCGAGCTGCTCCCGCACCCGGGCCAGGGTTTCGCCGGCCGTCGTGCCGGGGTGGGTCGTGACAAACTGCGGACTCATAAAGCGGCCCACAGCGCCCTGCGGGTAACCGAGCACCATGGTGGTGAGTGCGCGGTCCTTCTCGTTGAGTCCCAGGATCAGCCGGTTGGCCACCGACGCCGGCAGCTCATCCAGCAGTGCCACCCGGTCATCCGGACTCAGCGCGGCAAAAACCTCCGCCACCTGCGCATCCTGCAGCCCGGCCACGAGGTCGGCCTGGAGGCGCGCGTCGAGCCGCTCGAAAACCTCCAGCGCCCGTCCCTTGGGGAGGGTGCGGTAAGCCAGCGCCCGGTCAATGGTGTTCAGCCGTTCGAGCTGTTCCAGGGTTTCTGCCACGTCCAGCGGTTCCAGGGCACGGGCCACCTGGGACAGGCTGTTACTGCTGAGGGCGTCCGCGAGCAGCTCGGCGCTGGCATCGAACGAAAGAGTGGGAGATTTGATCATGATCCGCTTCCCTCCTGTGGGGCGCGCACACCAGAAAGCCGCAGCAGTGCAGCGGGCATGCGAGAAGTGAGTGTGGGTTTTCCGGTGTTCTACCGCAACCGCACGGGCTCACGCCTCGAGGGGGATTCGAAGGGTCCCGGATTGTATCCGCGGGACCGTCCCGGGGGCTGCCTGCTGGGCGGCAGCCGCGTCCTAGGACGAGTGGTGAAAGGATTCCCTGGAGCGAAGGTGAGGTCCGCGCGGTGCGGTAGATCGACTATTTCCGTCGTCCATGCGTGCGGTCCACCTCCTGCCCTGCTCGGAATGATCGGTATCTGTTAGCCCGGATGACCCGGATAACCCGGATCGGATATGCAAACACCCCGGTCCGAGGACCGGGGTGTTTGCCACCTGGCGGAGACGGGGGGATTTGAACCCCCGGTGGGCTTTAGGCCCACACTTCATTAGCAGTGAAGCCCATTCGGCCGCTCTGGCACGTCTCCATTTTGCCCTGGCAAACTTCCGTAGCCAGCCTGTCAAGACTACCCATAACGGGGTGCTTTCGGCAAAACAGGTTCAGGACAGCCGGCCGGTAAGTGCTTCCCACAGGAACTCGTAGGACATGGCGTGCATCCGCGCGGACTGGCGGTTGTCCGCAGCCCCGGCATGTCCGCCCTCCAGTGCCTCGTGGAACCAGACCCGGTCCACCCCGATGGCCTGCATGCGGGCGGCCATTTTCCGGGCCTGGACCGGACCGACCCGGTCATCGCTGGTAGCAGTCCAAATCAGCGACGGCGGGTACTGAACGTCCTCGCGAAGCAGGTGATACGGGGAGAACGTCTTAATGAACTCCCACTGCTCCGGATCGTCCGGGTCGCCGTATTCGGCGATCCAGGAATGGCCGGCGGAGAGCTTGGTGTAGCGGCGCATGTCCAGCAGCGGCACACCGCAGGACACCGCCCCGAAAAGCTCCGGGTAAAGGGTGAGCATGTTGCCCACGAGCAGGCCGCCGTTGCTGCGGCCGGTGCAGCCCAGATGGTTCCGGGACGTGACTTTGCGGTCCGTCAGGTCCCGGGCGACGGCGGCAAAGTCCTCGTAGGCACGGTGCCGGTTCTGCTGCAGCGCCGCCCGGTGCCACTGCGGCCCGTATTCACCGCCGCCGCGGATGTTCGCCAGGACGTAGACGCCGCGGCGGAGCGTTCCGCCGTCGTCCGTGTAGCTGCGCTCCAGCCAGCCGCGCCCGACCACGCCGCTGTAGGCGGGGGTGAGGGCCTGTTCAAACCCGCCGTAGCCCGAAAGCACTGTGGGATTGCCGCCGTCGAGCACCATTCCCTGGTGCGCCACCTGGAAGTACGGGACCCGGGTGCCGTCAGCGGACACCGCGAAGTGCTGCTCCACTGTGCAGCCGGTGGAATCGAAGAACGACGGCGAGGATTTCACCGCCGCGGCCGCACCCCCGTCCGTTCCTGCAGCGGGGCCAAGCGTTCCGCGGGAGAGCGTGGAGGGGGTGGTGAAACCGGTGCTGATCAGCCAGTAGTCGTTGCCGGCGGCGTCGTCCTCGTCGTCGACCGCGTACGCATCCACGGTGTGGAGCGGCGGGCAGGCATCCAGCGCGGCGGCCTGCCAGTCTGCTGCCGGCTCCAGAACCTGGATTTCGGAGGAAACGTCCCGCAGCAGGTTCAGCAGCAGATAGTCCCGCGTCCAGCTCCAGGACTGCAGGGAGACGGTGGGCTCCGGAGTGAAGAGCGTGCGCAGGTTCCGGCCGCCGGCGAGGAAGTCCTCCAGATCCGCGGCGAGCAGGGAGCCCGCCTTATGCAGGGTGTCGCCGACCAGCCAATCGGTCCGCGGCCGCATCAGCAGCCACTGGCGGTGCAGGTCCACCGTGACGTCCAGCGGTACCTCCACATGCACCCACGCATCACCGCGCTGCAGGTAGGTCTTGCTGTCGTAGAAGTCGATGATGTCCACGGCCAGGTCCCGCTCGAATCCCGGTGTCTGGTCATGGTGGACGTAGCCCATCATGTGGTCCTGCGGAACCTCGAAGTACAGGTCGGCGTCAGCGGGGTCCTGGCCGCGGTGCACGGTCCGCACCATCCGCGGATAGGAGGAAGCCGTCATGGACCCGGGACCGAAATCGGTGGCCACGTACAGGGCATCCGGACCGGCCCAGGAGACCTGGGTCTTCGCTACGGGGAGGTCAAAACCGCCGGGGACAAACGCCCGGTCCACGACGTCGTACTCCCGGTAGCGGGCAGCGTCGCCGCCGTCGGGGGAGAGGATCACCAGCGCCCGGCGGTAGGATTCCCCGTCCTCCGGGCGCAGGAAGCGGGCTCCGCCCCAGACCCACTCCGTGTCTTCTGCAGTGCTCAGGGCATCCAGGTCCAGCAGGGTCTCCCACTGGGTGTCTTCGGCGGTGTAGCTGTCCCAGGTGGTGCGCCGCCACAGGCCCTTGGGATGCTCGCCGTCCCGCCAGAAGTTGTAGTACCAGTCTCCGCGCTTGACCACCATGGGAATCCGGTCGGTGGAGTCCAGGACTTCCAGCAGCCGTTCCTCGGTGCGTTCAAAGTCCGTGGCGGAAAGCAGCGACTCCGTCTTGGAGTTCTGCGCCCGGACCCAGTCCAGCTGCCGGTCGCCGTAGATGTCCTCCAGCCAGAGGAATTCGTCTGTTGTGTCCTGAGGGATTTCTGCACTCGCGGAAGTCATAGTGCCCATCCTAGGCGGGGCGTCGTTGACTGTGACTCCCAGGCCAGCAGCGGTTCTCATTCCCTTGGACGCTTCGACAGGTAATGTATATACATAAAGACAACGTCCCTTGGCTTTACCTTTGCGCTCTGGAGGCACATCATGTCCGGCCCACTCCGTCTCACGGTAGACAAGACCTCCCCCGTCCCGCTCTACCATCAAGTGGCACAGGGACTGGAGGAGGTCATCCGGAGCGGGCAGCTGCCCCCAGGGACCAAGTTGGATAACGAAATTGACCTGGCAAACAGTCTCAATTTGTCCCGGCCCACCATGCGCAAGGCCATGGATCAGCTTGTGCGCGCCGGTTTGGTGGTGCGCAAGCGTGGTGTGGGCACCCAGGTCATCGGGCCGCAGGTCCGCCGGTCACTGGAATTGACCAGCCTGCACGAGGACCTGCGCAGCAGCGGGGGCACGCCCAGCACCGATGTGCTGGACTTTGACGTGGTTCCGGCCGATGAGGAGACCGCCCTGCTGCTGGGTCTGCAGGCCGGGGACAGCGTCTACCACCTGGTGCGGCTCCGCTGCGCGGATGGCGGCCCCCTTGCACTCATGGAGAACTGGATCCCCCAGCCGCTGTGCCGGCTCAGCCGCGGCGAACTGGTCGAGGAAGGCCTGTACTCCCTCATGCGCGGCCAGGGAATCAATTTCCAGCTGGCCCACCAGCGCGTGGGCGCCGTGGCCGCCAACCCGTTCCAAGCCGCACACCTGGGCGTTGCGCCCGGAGCCCCTCTCGTTAGCATGCACCGCACCGCCATGGATGACACAGGCCGCCCGGTGGAGACGGGCCGGCACGTCTACCGGGCAGATAAGTACAGCTTCGAACTCACACTCGTTCAGCGCTGAGATTCGAGTCCCCTTCCAAGGTCCGCTGTAACCCAATCCCACGCGTGCCACGATCATCCAACCCGACGACAGCAGAGGACAACCAGCACATGCCTACGGACAGCTCCCGGCCCGAATGGGTCTATCCAAAAGACTCCGCAGTGCAGGAGGGGTGGTTCGTCTCGCTGGGCGGACACGACTCCACAGCAGAGATACCCGGGTGGGCGCATACTGGCCTGCGGGTGGCCGACCTTGCCCCCGGGGAGCAAATCCGTTTGGCCGCGGCCGAAGAGGAACGCATCGTCGTTCCCCTGGCGGGGAGCTTCACCGCTGTAACGGGAGGCGCACGCTACGATCTCACCGGCAGGCCGTCGGTCTTCGCCGGGGCGACCGACGTCCTCTACACCGGGATCCAGCAGGACCTAACCCTGTCCAGCGAAACCGGTGGGCGGGTAGCCGTGGCCTCGGCCCCGGCAAGGGCGTCCTATCCCGCCAGGCACATAACCCGGCAAGAGGTTCCGGTGGAGCTGCGGGGTGCTGGCAATTGCTCCCGCCAGGTACATAACTTCGGTACACCCGCCACGTTGGAAGCCGACAGGTTCATTGTCTGCGAGGTGCTCACTCCAGCCGGTAACTGGTCCTCCTACCCGCCGCATAAGCATGACGAGGAGAAAGACGGTGAGAGCGCCCTCGAAGAGATTTATTACTTCGAGATCAGGGCTGTCTCCGGTGTCGCTGCTGCTGAGCAAAGCGAACCGGACCCTGTGGGGTATCAGCGGGTCTACTCCTCCGATGACCGGCCCATAGATGTGGCCGCGGAAGTCCACTCCGGTGACGTTGTCCTGGTGCCTTACGGCTGGCACGGGCCGGCGATGGCGGCTCCCGGCTATGACCTGTACTACTTGAACGTCATGGCCGGTGCCGGCCGCGTGCGTGAGTGGCTGATCAGCGACGATCCCCACCACGGGTGGATCCGCCGGACCTGGGATGAGCTGGCCGTCGATCCCCGTCTTCCCTTCACGGATTAGAGAACACAGCAATGGGTCCAAGCCTCCGAAGGAGCGCTTGGACCCATTGCTCAGACGGTGACGTTCAGCGCAGGAGCCTGCTCAACGCTGGGCGAATACAACCCGGGTCTGGCCTCAAGCTGGACCGGTTCGATCCTGCCGCTGGCCTGAGCCTTCACCCCGGCCTCGCAGCAGGCCGCGGTGGCATAGCCATCCCAGGCGGACGGTCCGCCGATCTCTCCGCGGGCGGCCGCGTCAACCCAGTCCTGGAGCTCCAAGTCGTACGCGTCGCCGAAGCGTTCTCCGAAACCGGGAGTGACGCCACCACCCCAGGTGCCGGCGCTGCGGATATACGGCTCGGTATCACCGCCAATGCTGACGATTCCGGTCTCGAATGAGGCCTGGGTGGCAACCTGGTAGCCGAACTGCGCGTTGACGTACGCTTCGACCTGCGCCAGAATCCCGGATTCGGTCTCCATCAGCACCAGCTGCGGGTCCCGTTGCCCGGCCGGTGCGTTGCGCGTGGAGCGGCCGGCCCGCACCTGGACGGAGGTGATTTCCTCTCCGGTGAAGAAGCGCACGGCGTCGAACTCATGCACCACCGTGTCATGAATGATCATCTCGTTGGTGAAGCCCGCAGGTGTCGTCGGATTGCGGTGCTGATGGTGCAGCGTCAGCAGTTCTCCGTAGGACTTCTCCTCGATGATCCGGCGAAGGGCACGGTAGCCGGCATCGAAGCGGCGCATAAACCCGACCTGAATGAGCTGGCGGCCAGCGGCCAGCTCGGCCTGGACCACCCGCCAGGCGGACGCCGCATCCGGGGTGAGCGGCTTTTCGCAAAGGGTAGGCAGCCGGTGTTCCAGCGCGGCTAGGAGCACGTCTTCGTGCAGAAAGCCCGGCGTCGCAATCAGGACAAGGTCTATGCCGCCCCGGTCGAGTGCCTGCCCAAAATCGGTGTGGGCCTCCGCGCCGGGGATATGGGCGATGGCGGCCTCGGCCCGGTGTCTGTCGATGTCGACGACGGCGGCGACCTCGGCGCCATTGATCCGGCGGTGAATGCGGTCAATATGGTCGGCGCCCATGCGGCCGGCGCCAACGACGGCTACGCGCAGTGGAGTATTCATGGATTGCGTCCGTTCTGAGCCCTTCACAGGGCAGTGTTGGTTTGGATGGGTGGTGCCCGCGGTTTCCCCGGCCCGCAACTGGGCCGGGGAGCCAGTGGTTCAGCGACCCGCGGAGGAAGGTATGCGCTCTCCGACGAGCGGGCGCTGCCGCTCTTTCATCTCCTGATAGACCGCATAGGCGGCTTGGGTTGAGGCAAGGCTGGCAGTGCCTGGGACGGGCACATCCCACCATGACTCAGAGCTTGGAGCGTCAATCAGCGGATCGGATTCCACGTGCACAAGTACGGGCCCGAAGCCTTCGGGCGCGTCTTTGGCTTGGCGGACCGCTGCCTTGAGCCTGGTGATGACGCCGTCGCCCGGTTCAACCCTGAGCACGCGAACGCCGAGGGATTCGGCATTCGCCGCCAGATCGACCGGCAGCGTCGAACCAGTGTCGAAGGACCGCTGCGCCTCATCCAGATAGCGGTACTTCGTGCCGAAACGCTGCGATCCGAGCTGCTCGGACAAGGCTCCGATCGACGCGTACCCGTGGTTCTGGATGAGCACGACCACTAACTTGATACCCTCCGCCACGGCGGTCACGAGCTCGGTGTGCATCATGAGGTAGGATCCGTCACCAACCATAACGACGACGTCGCGCACGCCGCCAGGGCCCCCAGCGTCCCCAGCCTCGGCGATTGCAGCGCGTTTTATCCCCAGCCCGCCGGCTATCTCATAGCCCATGCAGGAGAAGGCATACTCAACGTGGTAGCCGAAGGGATCCTTAACCCGCCACATCTTATGCAGGTCGCCAGGCAGCGATCCCGCGGCGCAGACAACGACGTCGCGGTCATCCATTGCAGCATTGACCGCACCGATGATCTCGTTCTGGCTGGGCAGCGGCAGGTTCTGTTCGTTGAAGGCCGCGTCAACTGTGGCATCCCAGCGCCGTTTTTCGGCGTCAATAGTCTGCGCGAGGTCCCCGCCGACGCGGTAACCGCCCAGGGCAACGGTCAACGCGGCGAGTGTTTTGCCCGCGTCTGCGACGATCGGAATGGAACTGCCCTGTTTGTACGCGTCGAACGGCGCGATATTGATGTTGAGGAAGCGAACGCCGGGGTGCTGGAACGCGGTGCGGGAGGCGGTGGTGAAATCCTCGTAGCGGGTGCCAACACCAATCACGAGATCCGCGTCGGCCACCACGGTGTTCGACGCCGTCGTGCCGGTCGAGCCCACGGCCCCGAGGCACAGGGGGTGGTCCCAGTCCAGGACACCCACCCCGGCCTGTGTATACGTGACGGGGATGCCGGTGGCTTCCGCGAAAGCGCGCAGGGTATCGGCAGCAAAGGCGTAGTGGACTCCGCCACCGGCAATAATCACGGGTCGGTCCGCCGCCCGGATAGCCTCGACAGCGGCCCGGATGTCCTCCTCTTCCGGGGCTGGACGGCGGATCCGCCATTCCCGGGGGGCCAGGAATTCCTCGGGCACCTGCAGCGTCTCAGTCTGCACGTCCTGCGGCAGGGCGATGGTGACAGCCCCGGTCTCGGCTGGATCCAGCAGCACACGCATGCCGCCGAGCACGGCCGAGAACAGCTGTTCAGGACGGACCACGCGGTCGAAATAACGGGAAACAGGACGGAATACATCGTTGACCGTTATGTCCCCGGTATCCGGGCGCTCAAGCTGCTGCAGCACCGGGTCCGGCGCGCGGGACGCGAATTGATCCGATGGCAGGAGCAGGGCTGGAAGCCGGTTGGTGGTAGCCAACGCAGCCCCGGTAACCATGTTGGTGGCCCCGGGGCCAATGGACGTGGTCACCGCGAAGGTGGACCGGCGCCGGGTATGGCGGGCGTAACCAACGGCCTGGTGGACCTGGGCCTGCTCGTTGCGGCCCTGGTAGTAGGGCATGAGCGTGGGATCCTCGGCTTGGAACTGCTTGAGCGCCTGCCCCACGCCGGCGACGTTGCCGTGGCCGAAAATCCCGAATATGCCTGGAATTGTCCGGGTCCGGTACTCCTGCGGTCCGATCCGGTCCACAGTCCATTGGTTGGCGAGAAACGCAACGAGTGCCTGGGAGACAGACATTGTGCGGGTGCTCATACGATGGCTCCTTCTTCGACGGGGTGTCCCTTCAGAAGGGAAGCGGCGGCGGCAACGGCGGCGGCGACATCGCCGTCCTCCGGATAGAGCAGTGCCCGTCCGACCGTGAGTCCTTGCACGCCGGGTAAGGCCAGCGCAGCCTCCCACGTCGCGAAGATCTCCTCCGGGCGGCCGAGCGGATCCCCACCCAGGAGGACAGTGGGCAGTGTGGTGGCGGCCATGACCCTTTCCATCTCTGCGACCACGGGGAGTTTCATCCAGGTGTGCGAGGAAGTGCCGCCCAGGCCCTGGGCAATCGCCACGGACTGGATAACGGCGTCCGTCGACAGGTCGTTGACGATTCCCTGGCCGGTGCTGATGGAGATAAAGGGCTCTATCATGGCGATGAGGCCGTGCTGGGCAAGCGAGCTCACAGCGTGGGCGGTGCTTTCCAGCATGGATACGGTATGCGGGTCCTCGAAACAGATGCGCGTAAGCATCTTGCCGCCATCAGCTCCAATTTTGGCCAGCGCTTCGGCGGTATGCCCCGTGAACCGGTCGTCCACCTCGTTAATAAGGCCTGCGAGTCCGCCGCGGTTCATGGAGCCAAAGATCAGTTTGCCCTCGAGTGCGCCCAGAAGCAGCAGGTCGTCAAGGATGTCCGGTGACGCCAGCACCCCGTCCACTCTGGGGTTGGCCAGAGCAATCAGGAGCCGGTCAAGCAGGCTGCGCCGGTCGGCCATGGCGCCGGCGTCCTGCCGCACCCTCAAGGCACCGCGGGCCGGGTGGTCTGCTGCGACGATAAAGTTTTGCCGGCCGTGCACAAGTCCCGGTGCTCTTCCGCGGGAGTCAGCAGCCCGCTGGACGGCCATCGGATCCTCCAGCCTGATCCGGCTCAGGTGCTCGTAGCGGCGTGGGTTTGCTGTGTCCGGATGGGGCCGTGGATACGTTTTCATCGGGTAGCTCCTTCGGGAGCGGCACGGCCATGTTCCCTCAACAGTGCGAATACTTCGCCGGGGGTTGGCATGGCATCGGAACAGGAGATGCGCGAGGCCACGATGGCGCCCGCTGCGTTGGCATAGTCGAGGACCTGTTTCAGGGGCCATCCCTGATTGATGCCGTGGCAGAAGGCACCGCCGAAGGAGTCTCCCGCTCCGAGGCCGTTGATGGTCCGCACCGGCACCGGAGCGGAAACCACTCGCTCATCCCGGGTTTTCGCCATAACGCCCTCGCGGCCAAGCTTAACCACGGCTACGTGCACGCCTGCGGCGAGCAGCCGGTCAGCCTGTTCATCGGGAGTGCCGTCCCCAACAGCGACCGCACACTCCTTGTCGTTGCCGATCGCGATGGTCACGTGCTGGAGCAATTCGCGGATCTGCACCCGGGCGCTTTCCTCGGACTCCCAGAACATCGGGCGGTAATCGAGGTCCAGAACCGTGTGCTGGTCCGCGCGCAACTGCTCCCGCGGGCGGACAAGGTGTGCTGCGAGGTGGGCGGAGCGGCTGGGCTCCTGGCACAGTCCCGTGACCGTTGACCACAGGATGCGCGTTTCGCGCACCACCTCGACGTCGATCTCCTCCGGCCGCAGCTGCAGATCAGGTGCTGTTGGGAATCGGCCGTAGAAGTAGAGCGGAAAATCCTCCGGCGGGCGGATTGCGCAGAAAGTCACAGGTGTCTGCAAGCCCTGTACCTGCTCGACGAAGCGGTCATCCACTCCGTAGCGCACAAGTTCGCGGCGCAGGTATCTGCCGAACGGGTCATTCCCGGTGCGGGTGATCACCGCTGCGGATTCTCCGTGGCGCGCAGCGGCTACCGCCACGTTTGCCGGAGAGCCGCCAAGATATTTGCCGAAGCTGCTGACGTCCTCCAATCCGACCGAGATTTCGTTGGGGTAGATATCAACGCTGATGCGTCCGAGGGTAACAACGTCATAGGTCATGCCCTGACCTCGAAACACATGCCGGGGTACGCGGGGCGGGCGCTAACGGTCTTCATTGACAGCTCTCCAAATCGGTGGTGCCGCGGAATCATCGGACGCTCGTGCGGGATCCGCAGCCGAGCAGGTAGGAACGGGTTCGCGTGGCGATGGGAAGCGGGACATCGAAGGATGAAACCGGGTACATATCCTGTTCTACGATGCCGAAGATTGATCGGCCGAGGCCCTCTGCGCCCGCGATGACGGCAGCCAGGTCGGGGAGTCCCGCAGGGGGTTCCACCATGACCCCGGCCAGGTTCGCCGCGGCCCATGTCAGGTTTTCCCGCCGCACACGTTCGAGAATCAGGGGATCGACCTGCTTCAGATGCAGATAGCCGATCCGCTCGGGGTACCGGCGGATCAGGTCCAGGGACGATGCCCCGCCATACTCAGCGTGCCCGGTATCCAGGCACAGTGTGACGAGCTCCGGATCGGTCCGCTGCAGAAAGTTCTCGATGTCCGGCTGAGCGCAGACATGGGAATCGGCGTGCGAGTGGAACTGCTGCTGAAGGCCAAAATCCTCCCGCAGCACCCTGCCCAGCCGATCATGGCCCGAACAAAGCGCATTCCATTGTTCTGGACTCAGCTGCTCGTTCTCCAGCGCTTCTCCGGACACATCGTCGCGCCACATAGCCGGGATGACTACCAAGTGTTCTCCACCGAGCGCCGCCGTGAGCTCTGCCACTTTCCGAGTGGATTCCCATGTCTCCTGCCACCGGTCAGCTCCGCGGTGAAATGCGGTGAAGACTGTGCCGGCGCTGACCGACAGGTTCCGCTGGGCAAGCTCGTCAGCGAGCCTGACCGGATCGGTCGGGAGATAACCGTAGGGTCCCAGTTCGATCCAGGAATACCCGGCCTCGGCGACCTCATCGAGGAAGCGCTCCCACGGAATCTGCCGTGGATCGTCAGGAAACCACACTCCCCAAGAGTCCGGTGCCGTGCCGATGAGAAGAGGCGCTTCGGGTTGGTTTCCTTCTGTGGGGACAGCGGCTGAGGTGTCCTGCCGGACCATAGTGACCTGCTTTCCTGCTTCGGGGTGCTGGACCGGTCGCGTGGAAACCGAGCTCCACGCCCGATCTGTGGTCGGGATCACGTCCAGAATACCCAGTCAGGTCAAATTGTAAAGACATAAGGACGAACTCGTGTGCTCCCATGTCACGGGGGTAGGCAGGAAAAAATAAACAAACCAAATTAGGGCTTGGCATTATGTACTTACGTATGATCAACTTCACATGTTGACGGAGTGGGCAGGTGTCATAGGACATCCTGAGCGCTGTGCGTTACCGTCCCAACAGCCTGTGCCTTCCTGGCCGGCAGCGGTCCACTTCCCGTCCCTGGCCAGTGACCGCTTTTCGGCCGCGGGTCGGGCACGCCCCTGATTCGGGTATCTGGCAAGGCAATACCCGGATGCCTAGAAGAGTACGTTTATGTTCAGACAAGGACGTCACTGTGACAACGACAATCCTCGCTCCCGATCCGCAGAAACTGCACGATCAGGAGAAAAAGAGACGTCGCCCGAAAGTTCCACTGCGCTACCGCATCCGGCTGTATGCGCAGAACCCTGTCGTAACCATTGGGTTTCTGGCGCTGGTGTTGTTCTGTTACCTCATTGTTGTTCCGATCATCTCCCTGCTGATTGACGGCGTGGTGGTGCATCGGCGGGAAACCGGCATCACGCAGCAGGAAGAGGGGAGCTTCACCACCTACTATCTGTGGCGGGTGTTCGTTTCGCCGCAGGCAGTCAGTATCTTCTGGGCGCCCCTGGCCAACACTCTGATGATCGCGCTGTGCAGCGTCGTGCTTGCGCTTCTGGTGGGAGTTTCGGTCGCCTGGCTGATGGTCCGCACCAACATGTGGGGGCGGCGCTGGTTCGCGACCGCCCTGATCGTCCCGTACATGCTTCCGGCTTGGACTTTCGCGCTGGCCTGGGTCACGATTTTCAAGAACCGGACGAGTGGCGGTCAGTCCGGCTGGCTCGAAAACCTTGGAGTCACGGTACCCAACTGGTTGTCCTACGGGCAGATTCCGATCATCTTGATTTTCGCCATACACTTCTCGCCTTTTGTCATCCTGCTGGTTGGAAACTCACTCAAGCGTTTTGATTCGACGCTGGAGGAATCATCCAGACTCTTGGGTGCATCGCGTCTCAAAACGACCTTCGACATTATCCTTCCCCTTCTGCGCCCCTCCCTTATCTCAGCCGTGACTCTGATCCTGGCCAAGGTGCTGGGAGAGTTCGGCGTGGCGTATGTCCTTGGCCTGCCAGTCAACGTGAACGTGCTGGCGACGAGCCTGTACCGCAACATCTACAGCGACCAGAAGGGGTCTGCTGCTGTGATGGCTGCCGTGATCGTGATGATCGGGGCGATCTCCCTTTGGATAGATATGCACTTTCTGCGCGAGGCAAAACGCTTTGTCACGATTTCGGGCAAGAGCGGATCGAACAATACGGTCATGGACCTGAAGAAGGCGCGCCCGTTCGCCACGCTCGCCTGCATGGTGCTTTTCCTGGTCAGCGTCGCGGTTCCGATCACTGTGCTGGCTCTCTCCACCCTCATGAAGCAGCCGGGGGTATTCAAGTTCGAGAACTTCACGCTGCAGTTCTGGGCTGGCCGGGACCTGCCAACTGTTGGGTTCCAAGACGGCATTCTCTTTAATTCGGAGGTGTGGTCGGCGGCCTGGAACAGCCTGTGGATTGTCGGCCTGGCGGCCCTCATGGCCGGCATCATGGGGCTGGTCATCGGATACGTCGTGGTCCGCTCACCCTCAGGGTTTATCTCCGGGGCGTTGCGCCAGATGGTGTTTCTGCCCTACCTGGTCCCCGGTATCGCGTTCGCCGTCGCCTATCTCTCGCTGTTTTCCGTGCAACGAGGCCCGATTCCTGCCCTCTACGGGACCGCCGCGATCCTGGTGCTTATCTATTTCACGGAGCAGATGCCCTTTGCTTCAAGATCCGGAATTTCCGCCATGATGCAGCTGGGTTCAGACCCCGAAGAGGCTGCGCAAATGTCGGGGGCGGGATGGTGGCGTCGATTCTTCACGATCGTATTGCCCATCCAAAAAGGGGCATTGGCGACCGGCATATTGATGGCATTTATTTCCGGCATCAAGAGCCTCAGCCTGGTTGTGATTCTGGCGGTTCCCGGTATGGACGTCCTGACCACGCTTTCGATCAGGCTCCTTGATGTGGGCTACTCGCAGGCCGGAAATGCAGTGGTGCTGCTGGTTGCGGCCATTGCATTCTTCGGCACCTACGGAGTTCAAAAAATTATGAAGACCGATCTTGCTCAAGGAATTGGAGGCTGAGATGCCCACGATCAGATTGAAAAACGTTGTGAAAAACTACGGCGGCGATACGAACGCGGTGGAGAACCTTGATCTCACCATTAATGATGGTGACTTTATGTGCCTGCTGGGGCCGTCAGGGTGCGGCAAGACCACAACGGTCCGCATGATCGCCGGGCTGGAGAACATCACTGCAGGAAGCATTCAAATTGGAGACAGGATGGTGGACGAGCCGAATGCTCAAACCTATGTCACCCCAGAGCAGCGCGACGTCGGAATGGTTTTCCAGAATTACGCGCTTTGGCCCCACCTCTCCGTGGCAGACAACGTTGATTACGGACTCAAACTGCGGAAGATGTCCAAGACAGACCGGGATGCCCGGGTAGGGGAAATTACCGGAAAGCTCAGTATCGCCAAATACCGGGACCGCTACCCCTCGCAGCTTTCCGGCGGGCAGCAGCAGCGGGTCGCTTTGGCCCGCATGCTCGCGGTGAACCCGAAATTGATGCTCCTTGATGAACCGCTGTCCAACCTGGACTCACGGCTGCGGCTTGAGATGCGGGCCGAATTGAAGCGTATCCACGCCGAGTTCGATGCAACCGTGGTGTTCGTGACCCACGACCAGTGGGAGGCCATGACGCTGGCCACCCATGTGGCAGTGATGTTCGAAGGGGTGCTGCAGCAAGTCGGCAGTCCAATGGACATCTATGACCGGCCCGTCAACCGCTTCGTCGCCAGCTTTCTGGGAGTTCCGCCGATGAACTTCGTGGAGATGGGGGAAAAGTCCCCGCAAGCCGCGTCCGCGGCGGAATTCCTGGCGGGACGGGTGGAGGACATCGAAGGGATCGGATCCATCGGCATCCGCCCAGAAGCGTTGACGGTGGAACGTCCGAATCCTGTGCGGTCCTCAGGCCAGTTTGTCCTTGCGGGCCGCGTTGAATCGCTTATGCCGACCGGTGGCAGCTGGACGGTGGAAACGGCTGTAGGCAGCCAGCGGGTGTACGCAACTGCTCTCCAGCTCGGCGATCTGCAGCCCGGCGATCGGATTGAACTTGTCGCCCCGGCCGCGAGCGTCCATGTGTTTGACCTGAACGACCAACGAGTAAGGGTGCGCCAGTAATGCCAGACATCCATGAAATCACCGGATTTACAAAGCGGATTGCCCTCGCTGCAGGAGCGATCGCGATGGAGGGATTCCGGAACAGAGAGCTCAATATCGACCTCAAAAAGGACTTTCACGACATGGTCACCAAGTATGACCGTGCCTGCGAAGAATACATCCGGTCGGAAATCCTCGCCCACTACCCGGAGTCAACGATAGTCGGGGAAGAAGACGGCTCGAGCGTGGGCTCCGGGCCCCTGACCTGGCATATCGATCCCATTGACGGCACCGCGAACTTTGCCCGCGGACTGGCGTTGTGGGCCGTGAGCATTGGCGTTGCCCTCGACGGGGAGATGGTGGTCGGCGTCGTGTATGACCCAGCCAATGAACACCTGTTCTGGGCCGACGACCGCGGCGCGTTCTTGGGCGAGGAACCGATGCACAGCTGGGGCTCCACCGCCCCGGCTCAGGCAACTGTTGCGTGCAGCTTTCCGCTGCCCAGGGATCTGGTCCACTTTCCGGACCTCGCACTGACTCAATTCGCTGAAGTGGTTCAGCAGTTCGCCCACGTACGCACCTTCGGCAGCAGCTGCATTTCGCTCTGCTGGGTTGCCGCCGGCTGGATCGACGCGACGATCTCCTTCGAAGCCGATTCCTGGGACGTCGCAGCGTCGGCCTTCATTGTCCGGCGGGCTGGAGGCACCTATGTCAGTTACCTGAATGGAGAAGCGCAGCCGGAGACACGTGACTATGAAAAACCCCACTACGTTGCGGCCATTCCCGGCGCCAACTTTGAACTGCTGCACGAGATTCTGCGAACGCAGAGCAAGCGGCCGCTGCCTGCGGCATCCCTGGACCATCAAATAAGTGAAGGAGCTCGACGATGAGTACGAAGTTGATGAAGAGTAACCGCTTCCTGACCGTTGCGGCGCTGGCATTGGCCTGCACCCTGGGCGTGAGTGCCTGCGCTCCGTCCAGCGTCGCCGGCGGGGAAGTGCAGGAGGACGTGCGCGATGAGATTGAGCTGCAGGCCGACGAAACCGCGGACGGGTTCGATCTGGACGAACTGATCGCTGCGGCGAAAGAAGAGGGCCCGATCACCATTTACGATGAAACCGGCAAAGTGACGCAGATAGCGGCTGCATTCACTGAGAAATACGGGATTAAGGCCGAGGGCGTCAAGATCGAAGCCAACGCCATTGACAAGGTTAAGCGCGAGAGCGAGTCGGGCAACATCATTGCCGATGTGCTCGCGATCTCGGAGCCACCGGCGCTTTATGCCGAGCTCCTCCGCGACGGCCTGATCACCAACTGGGTTCCCGGGGATGTCTATGACAAGCTCCCCGAGGAGGCGCGGTACCCCTACCTCTCAAGTGTCAGCTGGCTCTGGTGGTCCTACAGCCCTGAAGCCTATGGGGATAAGTGTCCGGTGACGAACATCTGGGAGATGACCGACGAGGAATGGAAGGGACGGGTCGCTTTGCCTGACCCCGAAGCCCGGGCCATGTACACCAACATCTGGAACCAGTCGGCCCGCGACCACGAAGATGCCTGGGCAGCGGCGTACGAGGAGCACTACGGCAAAGCCTACGAGTCGGACCAGGAGACCGCGTTCCATGCCTGGCTGAAGGGACTCGCCGAGAATTCACCCGTGGTGTTCAAGAGCGATGAAGAGGTGTCCGAGGCGGTTGGCGCACCGGGGCAGACCGACCCACCAATCGGTGCGATGTCCGGAGCGAAGTACCGGAACAATGCTGAGAAGGGCTACAGCCTGGCTCCTTGTACCGGGCTGGATCCCTATGTGGCCGGACCGATGCCGCAGACCATGGGGTACGTAACGAAGTCGGAAAGCCCCAACGCCGCAAAGCTCTACATTCACTTTGCTTCCAGCCAGGAAGGCATGGAATTCATCATGGGCGACGGCAAACGGTCGTACAACCCGGACGTCGTTCCAGATGAGGACCCGCATGGCCTGGAAGATCTGATCGGGGATACCCAGCCGTTCAGCACAAATTACCTTGAAGACGACTTCCAGAACACCGTGACGTGGCAGGATTTCTGGCGCCAGAACCGGTAGCCACTAGGGCAAAACCGGGGAACAGGTCATAAGTGTTGGCGAGGTGGGGGCCAATCCCTGCCTCGCCAACACTTATTTGCGCTGTGGCGGTACCGAATTGTGCCGTATGGGTAGAACGCTAAGGTGCGGATTGCTCCGCGCCCTTCTGCTGAGGAACGGCTCGGTAGCGCGCGTGCAGGGTGCCGCGCCAGTGCCGGACGTTGTGCAGCTGCAGCAGGAGGGATCGTTCCGGAAAGGCACGCAGCCCTTGCCCAAGCATGATCGGAGCGATGAAAAGATCCAACTCGTCGACTTCCCCGGCTTCCAATAGGGCGTGGACGAGGCTCACCGAACCCCAGATGAGAAACTTTCCACCCTGGCTGCGGCGTTCCCGGACGTAGCTGACGGCGTCCGGAACGACGGCGGCCTCCGGGTAGGCCCCCCAGGGGGCTGAGGAGAGGGTCCGGGAGGCTACTGTTTTCCGGGCCATGTTCAGCTGAGCCGCAATCGGCTCGTCCGCCGTGGGCCAGTACGCGGCGAAGAGCTCATAGGTCCTCCGGCCCAGCAGTATTTCATCGACGTGCGGCAGGAGCCGCATATTCCAGTCCTGGCCGGCGGCGCTGGTTTCCGGAGCCACGGCGGCGAAGAGGTCAGCTTCACCGCCGGGCCCGGCCGCAAACCCGTCGAGCGAGATCCATTCCTGGACCATCACCTGCACCCCGGGATCCAAAGTGAGATCAAGTGATGTGTCCGGTGCTCTGTCGGGAATGGTCTCCGGTGCGTCATCAGTCATGCCCGCCATTGTGCCTGCGCAGCGAAGTGAGGGCCAGAGCCAGCAGCCCGCCGATGGCTCCGATGGCCGCACCCGTCATCAAACTGCCCGGCACGGTTGCCAACCGCAGGGCTGGTCCGGCCTCGAGGAGAGCCGGCATGCCGGCGAAAGCGAAGTTCCAGAGCAGCTGGTGGGTGATGGCCAGCATGACGCCGAACATCACACCAATAACCAATACGGTCAAGAACGGCCGCGGGGAACGGACCCGGACGGTGACGAGGATCCACACGGCAACGGGCGCCAGGGCCAGGAACCAGGTCACCGGTGCGCCTTCGTGGATTACCTGGAGATCGTGCAGGACGGCCCGGGGCAGGCCAAGCAGTGCCAGGCCGGCCATCAGCAGCAGGGGCATTCCGAAGGAATAACGGACTGCCCGGGTGGTTTCCTGGGGTGTTGGGTATTCAGTCATGCTGCCACGGTAGGCACGCGGGCCGGGGCTCCGCGTCGGGCTGCGGGCGCCGGAGTGGGTCATCGCAGGCGACAAACCGGTACGCGTTTGGACGCCGTCGTCTGTTGCTGTTGCTGTTGCCGTTGCCGTTGCTGTGCTGTTGCCGTGCTGTTGCCGTGCCATAGGCACCGTCGCGGGAGCCGCTACTGAACCAGGCCCGAGCGGTGGGCGATCACAGCCAGTTCGGTGCGGTCCCTGGCCCCCAGCTTGCCCAGGATCCGGCTGACGTAGGTCCGCGAGGTTGCCGGGCTGATGAAGAGCACAGCCGCGATCTCCTGGTTGGTGTCACCGTGGCCAACCCGGACCAGGACGTCCAGTTCCCGGTCGCTGAGCAGGGACAGGCGGGGGTCTGGAACCGGCGGGCGCGGTCCGGCAGCGACAATTTCCAGCAGCCGTCCCACGACGGCGGGGGAGAGGAGTTTCTCCCCGTCCGCGGCCCGCCGCACCGCGTCGCGCAGCTCCGGACCGGGGGCATCCTTCATCAGATACCCGGCCGCACCCGCCCGGATGGCTTCCAGGACGTCCCTGTCGTCGTCGAATGTCGTCAGGATCAGCACGCGGGTGGCTGCCAGCGATTTGTCACTGCGGATCAGGCGGGTGGCCTCGATGCCGTCCATAACGGGCATCCGGATATCCATCAGGACAACGTCGGGCCGGTGCCGGGCGGCTGCTTCGACGCCGCGGCGGCCGTCGGCGGCTTCGCCTGTGACGAGGATGTCCTCGCCGCTGGAGAGCAGCGTCCGCAGCCCTGCCCGGACCAGGTCCTGGTCATCCACCAATACAACGGAGATCATGCTTCCTCCCGGCGCAGCAGGGCGGTGACCTCGAAGCCCGCCGGGGTCCAGCCCGCGGTGAAGCTGCCACCCAGGGCTTCAATCCGTTCCCGGAGTCCGGCGAGTCCGTAGCCGTGTGAACCGGAACCGGTGCGGGCCGCGGGTTCGTCCTTCCGCGGCGGAGCACCGTTGTCCGAGATGCGGAGCCGGACGGTCCCTGCCGCTTCGGTGAGGCTGATTCTGGTCTGCGTGCCGCTGGAATGCCGGACGATGTTGGTGACTGCTTCCTGGACAGCCCGGAAGAGGGCCGCCTGAACCGAGGCAGGCAGCTGGGGCTGCAGGGTGTTTGTTACCGTCACCCTGATCCCTGCTGCTTCCGCCGGAGCGATCGCGCTGGCAAGGGAGTCCGCGTCCAGCACGCTGTGTGCCGGAGGGCCGCCGCGCCGCAGGCCGGCCACGGTGCGCTTGAGTTCGGTGGAGGCCTCCGCCGTTGTGGCGCGGATGACTTCCAGCGCCTGGCGCCGGGCGCCGTCGTCGTCCGCCGGTGCCTCCCGGGCCACCTCGGTGTGCAGCGAGATTACCGCCAGCCAGTGGCCGAGCGAATCGTGCAGCTCCCGCGACACCGCGAGGCGCTCGGCGGCGATGCGTTCCTCCGCGTCGCGGCGGGCCTGTCTGGCCGTCAGGTCCCGGATCCGGCCGGCCTGCCACTGCAGTTCCCTCCGGGTACGGAGGCTGTCCCCCAAAGCGACCGCGCCGGCGAGGATCAGCAGGTTCTGCGGGAGGTCGTAGGC
Organism: Arthrobacter gallicola; assembly: GCF_014836775.1. Taxonomy (GTDB): domain Bacteria; phylum Actinomycetota; class Actinomycetes; order Actinomycetales; family Micrococcaceae; genus Arthrobacter_B; species Arthrobacter_B gallicola. The sequence goes on along the minus strand of NZ_JACSQD010000006.1, from coordinate 78,583 downwards.
CAGGACGAACGCCGCATCCTGGCCGCTTCCCAGCCGATAGGCCACGGAGATGGCGGCGACGACGGCGGACCCGCTCACCGCTGCTGCCAGCCGGCCGCACTCGGCAGCTGAAAACACGGCGGCGGCGATGGGCACAGCCGTGCCGATGGCGGTGAATCCGGAGGCGTAGTAGGCAACGAACCCAACGACGGACAGGGCCACGACGAGCGTGGGATAGCTGCGGCGGATGAACATCAGCGCACCGAATCCGGCGGCCCAGAGATAGGCCCAGCCTGCCGGGCGGGTGCCTTCAACGTCGGCCGTGATGAAAGCGGCAAGGGTGAGTGAGACGCCCGCAGCGAGCAGGGCGTCAAAAACCCAGGGTGCGGGTGCGGACCGGCTGCCCTTCGGACGGACAGCCACCGGCGCTGCCATTTCCCCATGGTACGGCGGGGGACAGGCAGGCGGGAGGTGCCGGAGGCGGCAAGCGGGGTCGTCCGGGAGCGATGGCGCCGATTGCCTGGGGGCGCCGTGGGTAACGTCCGCAGGCAGGGGCAGCGCAGCCGTGCGGCAGGTACCTTCAACATCAGCGGCAGAACTTTAGGTGAGTTTGACGGGTTGGAGGCGGGACTGTGCGCGCAACGATCATCGGCGGAGGAATCGGCGGGCTGGCAGCGGCGCTGGCACTGCTGCGGAACGGCTGGGACGTGGAAGTCCGGGAGCGGTCCGCGGACCTGCCCTCCGGCGGGACAGCCCTGGGGATGTGGCCGGAGGCGATGGCAGCCCTGGACGCCCTGGGGGTGGGGGACGCGGTCCGGCACCAGTCGGTGCACTGCGCGGGTGCGGCGCTCCTCCGGGCCGACGGCAGCGTCATTGCCAGGCTGGGAGCCGAACGCAGCGCGCACCTGGTCACCCGGAACATGCTGCTCCGTACCCTCTATGCGGCGCTGCCCCCGGACGTGGTCCGGTGGAACATGCCGTACTCAGCGGGGCAGGCTGCTCCCGGCGGCGAGCTGCTGATTGCTGCGGACGGAATCAACAGCACGGTCCGGAGCACTGTTTTCCCCGGGGTAGCCCCGCGGAAGCTGGGCACCACGGCCTTCCGCGGCGTGATTGACGGCCGGGTCGGAACGGTCACCGAGACCTGGACCCGGGGCGGCCTGTTTGGGATTACCCCGGCCGGTGACAACGGCATCAACTGGTTCGCTGCCCTGCGCTCGGAACTGGTCCCGGCCGGGGCGCAGGACTCCGCCGGGTTCCTGCGGCGGTACTTCGACGGCGCGCATCCGGCGGTGCGCGCCGTCGTTGATTCCCTCCGCCCGGACGGCATAGACCGCCGGACCCTCCTCGATGTACAGCTGCGGGGTTCGTATGTGAGCGGGCAGACGGTCCTGATTGGCGATGCCGCGCACGCCATGGCCCCGAACCTCGGGCGCGGGGCGTGCGAAACCCTGCTGGACGCCGTCGCGCTCGCGGATGCCCTGGCCGGCAGTCCGGGCGTGGACTCCGGGCTGCGGCACTTCGACCGGACCCGCCGCCCGGTGGGCCGCCGGATGGTCCGGCTGGCCCGGATGCTGAACCGTGCGGCGACCGCCAAGCACCTGCTGCCCGCGCGGAACGGGCTGGTCGCAGCGGCCGCCCGGTTCAGTTCATAACCTGGCGCTAGGCGGCATCACCGGCGGGTCCGCTTTCGTAGACGCAGCGGCCGCCGACGACGGTGCGCAGGATCTTGGTGTCCAGGAGCACCGAGGGGTTCTCCGCCGCGAGGACATCGGTGTCGAGGACAATGAAGTCCGCGTAAAGGCCCGCGGCCAGCCGGCCGATTTCATGTTCGGCGCCGGCCGTCCAGGCGGAATCGCGGGTGGCGTGCTCGATCGACTCGGCGAGGGGCAGCGCGAATTCCGGAACGTTGGTTCCCGCCGCGGCATCCAGTGCCGAGGCGCGGGTAGCGGCAACATACATGTTGGGCAGCGGGGTGTGCGGCGACGTCGGGGAATCGGTGCCGAAGGCCAAACAGCCACCGGCATCCGTGATCCACGGCCAGGGGAAGCCGCGGTCCACGCGGTCGTCGTCCAACCTGGCACGCCAGTTGCTGCCAATGGCGGGATCGGCGTGGACCGGCTGCATGCTTGCGGTGATGCCCAGGGCAGCGAGGCGGTCGACGTCGGCCCGGTCCACGAGCTCCAGGTGCTCGATCCGGTGCCGGCGTTCGCGGGGGCCGTTTGTGGCCACCGCATATTCGACCGCACTGATAGCGATCCGCACGGCTTCATCCCCGATGGCGTGCATGGCGACCTTCAGCCCGGCGGCATCGGCAGCGGCGACGATCGGAGCGAGCTCCGCCAGGCTCCAGACAGGTTCGGCATTGGAACCGTCGGCGTAGGGGGCTCCGAGCACCGCGGTGCACCCGTCGATGGTTCCGTCGATGACCACTTTGATGCCCACCACCCGCAGGAACGCTGAGCGGTGTTCGGCGGCAAGTTCGGCCGCCCGCTGAACCTGCGCGAGGTTTTCCTCGAGGGAGCCGGTGTTGTTCAGCCGCCAGTAGGCGATGAGCCTGCTGGTGAGCGTGCCATCCTTCTCCGCCTGCGTGAACGTCTGAAGATCCGTCTCGTTGAACCCCATATCGCACGCGGTGGTCACACCGGTTTCCCGGTAGGCCTGCTGGATGGCGGCGATGCTGGCCTGGTGGTCATCCCCGCTGGCCTGCGCATCGAGGAAGGGGAGCACGATGTTGTAGAACGCGTTCTCGTCAATGTAGCCGGTGGCGTGCCCTTCGGAATCCCGTTTGATGGTGCCGCCCAGGGGATCCTCTGTCTGATCGGTGATTCCGAGCTCCGCCAGTGCCGCGGAGTTGACCCAGACCGAATGGAAATCATAAGCCAGCGCGTAGACCGGTTTGCCGGGCAGGGCGGCGTCGAGCATCCCGGCGTCCGGGACGCCGCCGGGAATCGCACCGTGTGCCCAGCCGGTGGCCATGATGCGGTCGGATTCCGGCCGCTCGGTGTCCCAGTCTTTGATGCGCTGCTGGATCTCTTCCACGGAGCCTGCACCCCAGAGGCTGACCTGTGCCAGGGACTCTCCCGTGCCGATCACGTGGGCGTGGCCGTCGACGAACCCGGGAAGAACCAGCCGGCCGTCGAGGTCAATCCGCTCCGGGTCCGCGGCAAGGCGCTCCGCGGTGACGGAGTCGCCGACATAGAGAATCCGCTCGTCCTGGACGACCATGGCCTCGGCCCAGCGCCGGGTGCTGGAGGTGAAAATACGGGCATTGGTGTAAAGCTGCGTGGTCACGCGGGAACTTCCTTCAGGGTTGGGGGATTAGGCGAGGGCGTCTTCAGCGACGCGAACCTGCGGGGCCGGGCGGGTGGGCGCCAAGCGTGTCCAGAGGACATACACCGCCGAGGTGACGATCAGGGCGACCGGCACGGAGAGGTCGACGTTGCCCATGGCCGCGGAGAGGGGGCCCGTAAACAGGCCGCTGTTGAGGAACAATGCTGCGGTGGACGCGCCGAGCGTGACGGCGGCCATGCCCGGAAGGTTCCAGCCTGCGGTGAACCAGAACGGTCCGCCGGGACGCTCGTCGAAGAGCTCCGCGCCGTTGTAGCGGTTGCGGCGGAGGATGACGTCGGTGGCGAAGATGGCCATGGTGGGGCCGGAGATGAGGATCAGCAGCTGCAGCATCAGGTTGACGGCCTCAAGGAAGCTGGTTGACGTCACCAGGTAGATGGTCAAGGCCGTGCCAATCACGCCCACAACCACCGCTGACGGGATGCGCCGGATCGGTATACCGATGGACTGGAACGCCATGCTGGCGGTGTATGTGGTCATGCCGTTGAGCGAGATGGTGTTGATAATGACGCCGGCAACGAAAATCGGTCCGAGCCACACGGGCAGCATGGCCAGCAGTGCGGACTCGATGCCGAGTTCCATGGCGGCCGCATCGATTCCCGTGGCCAGCAGTGCACCCACGGAAGTAAAGAAGATACCCGGCAGCATGCCGCCGAGTGCGGTAGCCGCCACGATGGAGGATGCCTTGGTGGAGCGTGGCAGGTACCGGGCCATGTCCGGACTGTTGGAGAAGGACAGCGGGTTGGAAGCAAGAATGGCGAACCCGATGGTCACCGAGGACCACAGCGGCAAGCCGTGCAGGGATTCGGCCGGCGCATAGTCCCAGTTCACGTGCGGCAGGATGAAGAAGGTGACCAGCAGGAAGATCAGCAGCAGGACCGAGGCCACTACGGGATAAATGCGCAGGATCAGGTTGTGGCCATATACGGCCACCAGTACGGTGACCGCCGCGACGACGATCGTGATGACCACCGGTCCGAGAACCGGATGGGTGAAACCGGCGCGGGCCAGCAGCTCGGCCCCCATAAAGGACGCGGCCAGCCAGTTCAGTGCCAGGAAGACGGCGGAGATGAACCAGCCATAGAACGCGACGATCACTTTGTTGCCGCGGATTCCGTAAATCGCGCGGGTAACTACTGACCCGGACGTGCCTGCCGCCGGACCGCTGATGGCCACAACGCCGACCAGGATCCAGAGAAGGTTGGCGGCGATGATCACGGCAAACGCCTGCCACAGTTCCAGGCCAAGCAGGATCAGGGATGCCCCGACGGTAAGGCTCAGGACGCTGACGCTCGGAGCGGCCCAAACAGGGAAAAGACCGCGGGCACGCCCGTGCCGTTCGGAGTCTCCGATCAGTTCAATTCCGCGCTTTTCAGGATGCGTCAGTACCTCAGGGTGGGTGACTGTTTCAGTCAAGTAGGACTCGGGCAACGCGGTTCCTCTCGGAGGGCTCGCGACCACACTGCTGCTTCGTCGAGCCGGAATACTGTTGGTCGAGTGGCCAACAGTGATATTGGTCACTAATCCAATAGACTCACCGGCATGCTGTCAAATCCCACCTCTCGGGTTAGGAAACATCCGGACGTACGCCGGGCTGAAATCCTCGCGGCGGCGGCGTCCATTGCGCTCGCCGACGGACTCGAAGGCATTACCCTGCGCGCGGTCGCTGCCCGGCTGGGGGTCCGGCCCGGACTTATCAGCCACTACTATCCGGCGGCGGAGGGTCTGGTGGTCGCCGCCTTCGCCCGTGCCGTGTCGGATGAACGCGAGGACTTATTTCCGAGCCAGGGGAATCCGTTGATGCGGGTGGCGTCCTTGATCTCACGCAATGAAGGGGAGGGATGGCGGGAGCTGTCGCAGCTCTGGCTGAACGCCCGCCACCTTTGCCGCTTCAGCCCCGCCTTGGCGGAGGCTGTGCAGGTCCAGGAGGGGTTGACGCACAGCCGCCTCGCCCGGCTCATCGAGGAAGGCGTGGCCGGCGGGTACTTCACCGCGGCCGACACCGATGCTGCCAGCAGCAGAATCCTTACCGCCATTGACGGCGTTGGAACCTATGTCAACAACACCGCCCCGCATGCGGATGAGGGCATTGCGCACTTTGTTTCTGATGTCGCCGAGTGGGCGCTCGGCATCCCGGCTGGGCAGCTGCGCGCCGCGGTGGATCGACAGTAGGCGGCGGGGTTCAACTCGTTTCCGCAGCTTCCGTAAACCCCTTGCGCCCTATCTACTCAGCGTTACTATGTACTGGTAGTCACTAATACTAAGTAGCAAGGAGTGTCCGATGGGCAAGCAGGCGACGGAGATGCTTAAGGGCGTCTTGGAAGGCATAGTCCTGGCAATCCTGTCCGGCCGCCCGGCCTACGGCTACGAGATCACCGGATGGCTGCGGGACCAGGGCTTCACCGACATCGCCGAAGGCACCGTCTATGCGCTGCTCATCCGGATCGAGCAGCGCGGACTCGTCGACGTCGAAAAGGTGCCGTCAGAAAAAGGCCCGCCGCGAAAGGTGTATTCCCTGAATGCGGAGGGGGAGGACTATCTCAAAGAGTTCTGGAGGACCTGGAGCTTCCTCGCAGACCGTCTGGAACAGCTCCACCAAGGAGATAAGTGACCATGTTGATTGAAAAAATAGTTGGAGACTTCGGCGACAAGCGCCGGTGGCGGGAATACAAGGCGCGGGTCAAGGCCCTTCCCGCCCCGTACCGCACGTCCGTCGAAGCATTCGAGCGCTACCTGACCTATTTCGGCGCCGTCAGCGACGGCAGCATCATGATGACGATGGTTGAGGATCTCGCCGACCTGTTTGAACGCGCCGCGGTGGATGGAACCCCCATCCGGGCCGTGGTTGGAGAAGACCCGGTGGAATTCGCCGAGACCTTCCTCCGGAACTACTCAGACGGTCAGTGGATCAATAAGGAGCGCAAGCGCCTCACCAAGGCCATTGACCGTGCCGAAGAAGAAAGCCGAGGTGAGGGTCATGACCGCCCGCCTGAGTGAGCGCCCCGCGATCCGGGTCGCCGGACTTGAAAAGTCGTTCAAGGACCTGGATGTGCTGCGGGGTGTGGACTTCGACGTCGCGCAGGGCAGTATCTTCGCCCTCCTCGGTTCCAATGGAGCGGGCAAGACGACAGTGGTGCGGATACTCGCAACACTGCTGAAAGCGGATGCCGGAACTGCTGTCGTGAACGGCTTCGACGTCGCCGCCGCGGCAGGGGAAGTGAGGGAATCAATCAGCCTCACCGGACAATTCGCCGCCGTTGACGAGGTCCTCAGCGGGCGGGAGAACCTGGTCCTGGTGGCCCAGCTGCGGCGCGTCAAAGAGCCTGGCCGGGTGGCAGATGAGCTTTTGGAGCAGTTTGCGCTCACCGAGGCGGGCGGGCGGAAAGCCGGAGCCTACTCCGGCGGTCTGCGCCGGCGTTTGGACATCGCGATGAGCCTCATCGGCAATCCGTCCGTCATCTTCCTGGACGAGCCGACGTCGGGCCTGGACCCGCAGGGCCGGCTCGAGGTGTGGGCGACGGTGAGGCAGCTCGCTGGGCAGGGAACCACGGTGCTGCTCACCACCCAGTACCTGGACGAAGCCGAGCAGCTCGCCGACCGCATCGCGGTCCTGCACGGCGGAACGATCATCGCGAACGGAACCTTCGCTGAACTCAAGCGGCTCATTCCGCCGGCAACTCGCGAATATGTGGAGAAGCAGCCGACTCTCGAGGAAATTTTCCTCGCCATTGTCGGCAGCGATGAGAATCAGGGGCAGAGACGATGACTGCAACCCATTTCTACGGCAACACCGCCGTGCTGACCCGGCGCTCGCTGCGGCATATCCTGCGCAGTCCGGACACCATCATCACCACGGCCATCATGCCGATCGCCATTATGGTGATGTTCGTATATGTGCTCGGCGGGGCGATCAACACCGGAGCCACTCGGTACATCGATTACATGCTGCCGGGCATCCTGCTGATCACCATCGCATCGGGTATCGCCTACACCGCTTTCCGGCTCTTTATGGATCTCTCGGGTGGCATCTTCGAACGCCTCCAGTCCATGCCCATCGCCCGGTCCAGCACCCTCTGGGCCCACGTTATGACGTCGCTGGCCGCCAATCTGATGTCGCTGGCAATCGTGGTGGGTGTGGCCCTCATCATGGGTTTCCGCACGGGAGCCGGCCTGTGGGCATGGCTGGCGGTTGCCGGCATCCTGTTCCTGTTTACCCTGGCGTTGACCTGGGTTGCCGTGTTCGCAGGGTTGTCGGCAAAAACCGTGGAGGGCGCAAGCGCCTTCTCCTATCCGCTGCTTTTCCTGCCGTTCATCAGCTCGGCCTTCGTACCTACTGACACGATGCCGGCCCCGGTGCGCTGGTTCGCTGAGAACCAGCCGGTGACCTCGATCGTCAACACGATCCGCGCCCTGTTCGCGCGGCAGCCGGTGGGGACCGAGATCTGGATTGCCCTCGCTTGGTGTGCCGGGATCCTGGTGGTGGCCTACGCGCTCTCGATGGCGGCGTACCGGCGCCGGATCAGCTAGGAGTCTCAGTGCAGCAAGTGTCTCAGTGCAGCAAATGTCTCAGCCCCGCTGGGACACCCGGGCAGCGGCGATCCGCTGCCCGGCGTCGAAGCTAACCGGCTGGCCGACGGGGCAGGCGGCCTACTGGAAGGCTGCCTGACCCTGAAGGGCAGAGGCCACCAGATTGCTCTGGGGCAGTTCAGTGCCGGACTCCACGGCCTTGGCCCAGTCACTGGTGGCTGCGACAGCCGCAAAGTTGGACTGCAGCAGCACCAGCAGGGCCTCGTGGACCTGCTGGGCGCTGACCTGCCCCATCTCGTTCGCCAAGTGGATCGCGCCGCTCGCGTCCGACAGCAGTTCCACCTTGAAGCCCAGGGGTTCCGCTGCCGCTGCGGTGGCCAGGTCGCAGTTATTGGTCATGTACCCGACCAGGGTGACCGTGCTGACCTGGTTCGCCCGGAGCCAGGCCTCGAAATCGGTTCCGGCGAAGACGCTGCCGTAGCTCTTGACAATGTGCTTCCACGAGTCCGTGCGGCGGGAGGCAATCTCCGGGTGCAGTTCCCAGCCCTGGGAACCTGCGGCGAACACCGGGGCTCCGGCCGGTGCCTCGTGCTGGACGACGGCGATGGGCAGGCCTTGTTCTTCGGCCAGGTCGATGGCCCGCATGATGTTGGCCAGGGATTCACTGCGGTCCGGGTACTGGATCTCAAAAGGTCCGGCAAAGTACTCATTCTGCACGTCGACAATAACGAGTGCGCGGCGTAGATCAGTCATAACTGGCCTCAAATCCTTAGGTGGAAATCTGTTGATTTATTGGTGATTCCAGCTTTGCAGGACCGGTCCCGGTAGAGTGAGTGGCGTATATGCACACTTTCGATGGAAATGGGCCACGTTGAAGATTGCCATCCACGCCTTCGACGGCATAACGATGTTCCATCTGGCGACCCCGTTGCTCGTTTTCGGCGAGGTGGCGCGCCTCGGCCTTGCCGCGGAGTGGGAAACCGGCTTGTTTTCCGAGGAGGGCCAGCCCATCCGCAGTGCGGAAGGGTATCTGGTTGACGGAGTCGCCGGGCTTGGGGCGGCTCAGGACGCAGACATCGTGGTGTTCCCCTCCTGGCTGTCCCATCTTCCCGATCCGTCAGAAGAGCTGCTGCGGCTGATCCGCCAGTCCCACGGGCGGGGAGCCGCTGTCGTCGGACTGTGCCTGGGTGCTTATCCGGTCGCTCGAGGCGGGGTGCTCGACGGACGCACGGCGGTGACGCATTGGGAGGCCGCTGCCAAGATGGCGGCAGCACTGCCAGCCGTACGGTTTGATGATTCCGCGCTGTATATCGACCACGGAGACGTGCTGACGTCGGCTGGGACCGCCGCGGCCCTGGATGCCTGCCTGCATCTTGTCCGCAAGCATCTGGGCTCGGCCGTGGCCGTCGACGTCGCGCGCCACATTGTGGTGGCCCCGCACCGGGAGGGCGGCCAGGCGCAGTACATTGTCCGCCCGCTGCAGGACCCCGAGCTCGACGGGCCGCTGGGCAGGACCATCGAATGGGCGCTCGCGAATCTGGACCAGGACCTCGAGGTGGAAAGCCTCGCGGCGCACGCTGCCATGAGCAAGCGCAACTTCACCCGCCGGTTTAAAGAGGTCACCGGGTTCTCACCCGCGCGCTGGGTGCTTGGCCGGCGGCTGGATGACTCCCGCCAACTGCTGGAGACCACTACCTGGAGCATTACGCGGATTGCCGAGGCCTGCGGCTTTGGCAGCCCGGTCACTTTCCGGCAGAACTTCATCAGCGCCTATTCCACCACTCCGACGTCGTACCGCAGCCGCTTCACCAGCCGCTGAGCCTGCTTCTTCGTCCGGCGCCTTAGCCTGCGGGAGCCTTGTCCACTTTGCGGGCGTAGGACCGGGTGGCTCGCTGCCTGGCACCGCACCGCTCGGAGCACCACTGCCGCCTTGCGTGCGTGCGGACCATAAACCTGTCGCACGGTGCGGCGGCGCATTGCGCGATGCGCCCGGCGTCGGGGCCGGTCAGCAGGGCGGCGGCATCCTCGGCAATCTGTGCCATGGCGTGGGCAACAATCTGGCTGACGGGGTGGCTCGGCACCCGGCTGAGGCCCGCTCCCGGGGAATAGTGCAGCGGCGCCGCGCTGGGCACGGCGGTCAGGGCGTGGTTGAGTCCCGCCAATGCCTCGGGTGCCGGGGCGGTGCATTCGGTGTGGGACCTGAGTATCTCCCGGAGCTGCTCCCTCAGGCCTGCGAGCTGATTCTGGCAGTAGGAGAGCAGTCCGGTGCCTTCCGGGGCGAGGTTATGCCCGACGAGCCAGGCCGTGGCGTCTTCCGGACTGTTCAGCTCGTCAACCCGCTGCCCGCCTGGAAGGGTGACGATGCTGTTAGCCAGCGCCAGGCACAGGTGTTCGGCTGTTCCCGGAGCCGGAGGGAGTGGGACGTTTGTCATAGTACTCACGGTATCAGTTGCACTTTACCGTGAGAACCTCCTAGAGTGAATCTCACGTTAAAGATTTACTTATACCGTGATATCTGAGGTACTTCATGAATCATCCCAGCCCTTCCGGCACCGCCCCCTTCGTGCTCTCGGTCCTCGACAACGCCTTCACCGGCGTCGGCCACACCGTCAACGAGACCTACAGCGAGATCATCTCGCTGGCAAAGCTGGCCGACCGCCGCGGCTTCCAGCGCTTCTGGATGTCCGAGCATCACGCCATGCCCGGCGCCGCCATTCCGTCCCCGCTGCTTATGGCGGCCCGGCTCACCGGTGAGACCGAACGCATTCGGCTGGGTGCGGGCGGGATCATGCTGCCCAACCATGTGCCGCTGGTCATCGCCGAACAGGTCGGCATGCTGGAGACGCTGGCCCCAGGGCGGATCGACCTCGGCCTGGGCCGGGCACCGGGCACCGACGGCGCCACGGCAGCCGCCCTGCGCCGCCACGCTTCCGCCAATGACGAATTCCCCGAACAGATCGCCGAGCTGCTTGGATTCCTGGGGAACGACTTCCCGCAGGGCCACCCCTATGCCGGTGTGCCAGCCGTTCCCGGACCCTGGCAGGCCGACGAGAACCGGGTTCCGCACTCCGAGACGAGCGCCGATGTCTGGATTCTCGGGTCATCGGTCTACTCAGCCCAGGTGGCCGCGCGGCTTGGCCGCCCGTACGCGTTCGCCCTGCAGTTCGGCAGCGCCGACATCCTGAATGCCATGCGGATCTACCGCGAGAATTTCCGCCCCTCGCCCTTCCTGGACACGCCCTACAGTCTGGTGAGCATCGGCGCCATTGCCGACGAGGATCCGGCCGAGGCACGGCGCCAGGCCACCTCCACCGCCATGGCGATGCTGCGTATGTTCCAGCGCAAGCCCTTTGCGCTGCTGCCTCCAGAGGAGGTGGCGGCCTACCCGGCCAACCTCCACGAGCGGCAGATCCTGGAGGAATACACCGACCGCACAATCCACGGCACCGCTGCGGAGGTGGCGGCCGGACTGGAGGATCTGCAGCGCCAGACGGGTGTTGATGAAGTGATGCTCGTCACCGGCGGGTACCTGCGCCGCACCCAGGCACACACGCTGGAACTGCTCGCGGACCACTACAGCATGCCGGCGGCCTAGCGTGCACCTCGCCGGTTCCGGAACTGATGGACAAAGAATTGGAAGTTTTGTGGAAATAACGAGGGACTCAGTTCCCGGAACCGGCGTGGACGCGGCGCCGCCGAAGGGGCAGGGCCTGGGCTATCACGAGCTCAACGCCATGCTGAACCTGTACGGCAGGGACGGGGAAATCCAGTTCGACGCCGACCGTGCGGCTGCCCGCCAGTACTTCCTGCAGCACGTGAACGACAACACTATGCACTTCGAGAGCCTCGACGAGAAGCTGACGTATCTGGTGGACAACGGCTACTACGAACGGGAAACCCTTGACCGCTACTCGATGGACTTTATTCGCGGGCTGTACCAGCGCGCCGCGGATCAGGAGTTCCGCTTTGAGACCTTCCTCGGCGCGTTCAAGTTCTATACCTCCTACACGCTGAAAACCTTTGACGGCAAGCGGTACCTTGAGCGTTTCGAGGATCGGGTCTGCATGACGGCCCTGCATCTGGCCGGCGGTGACGAGAAGCTGGCCGTGCAGATGGTGGACGAGATGCTCAGCGGCCGGTTCCAGCCTGCCACTCCCACGTTCCTGAACGCGGGTAAGGCCCAGCGCGGTGAGCTGGTCTCCTGCTTCCTGCTGCGGTTTGAAGACAACATGGAGTCGATCGGCCGGTCCATCAACTCTGCCCTGCAGCTGTCCAAGCGCGGCGGCGGCGTCGGGCTGTCGCTGACCAACGTCCGGGAGGTGGGTGCGCCGATCAAGCAGATCGAGAACCAGTCCTCCGGTGTTATCCCCGTGATGAAGCTCCTGGAGGATTCCTTCTCCTACGCCAACCAGCTCGGTGCCCGCCAGGGTGCCGGCGCGGTGTACCTGCATGCGCACCACCCGGACATCAACCGGTTCCTGGACACCAAGCGGGAAAACGCCGACGAGAAGATCCGGATCAAGACCCTCTCCCTCGGCGTCGTCGTTCCCGACATCACCTTTGAACTGGCCAAGCGGGACGAGGACATGTACCTGTTCTCCCCGTACGACGTCGAAAAGGTCTACGGCGTCCCGTTCTCCGACATCTCGGTCACCGAGAAATACTACGAGATGGTGGACGATGCCCGGATCACGAAGACGAAGATCAAGGCGCGCGAGTTTTTCCAGACCCTCGCCGAAATCCAGTTTGAATCCGGCTACCCGTACATCATGTTCGAGGACACCGTGAACAAGGCGAATCCGATTCAGGGACGGATTTCCATGTCCAACCTGTGCTCGGAAATCCTCCAGGTTTCGACGCCGTCGCGCTACAACGACGACTTGAGCTACTCCAGCGTTGGCAGGGACATCTCCTGCAACCTTGGCTCCCTGAACATCGCCAAGGCCATGGACGGCGGAAATCTGGGTGTCACGATCGAGACTGCCGTCCGCGCGCTGACTGCTGTCTCTGATCTGAGCCACATCAATTCGGTGCCCTCCATCGCCGAAGGAAACGACGCCTCGCACGCCATCGGGCTCGGCCAGATGAACCTGCACGGCTACCTGGCCCGTGAACGGGTCCATTACGGCTCCGAGGAAGCACTGGATTTCACCCACATCTACTTCTACACCGTGGTTTACCACGCCCTGCGGTCCTCCAACCTGCTCGCCAGGGAGCGCCAACAGACTTTCGAGGGGTTCGAGAACTCGCAGTACGCCAGCGGTGAGTTCTTCGGCAAGTACGTGAACCAGGAATGGATTCCCAAGACCCAGCGCGTCCGCGAGCTGTTCGAAGGCATCCACATTCCCACCCAGGAGGACTGGGCCGCGCTGCGTGAGTCGGTGATGGCGCACGGGATCTACAACCAGAACCTGCAGGCCGTCCCGCCGACCGGTTCGATCTCCTACATCAACAACTCCACCTCCTCCATTCACCCGGTGGCGTCGAAGATCGAGATCCGCAAGGAAGGCAAGCTGGGCCGGGTCTACTACCCGGCTCCGTACCTGACGAACGACAACCTGGAGTACTACCAGGATGCGTATGAAATTGGCTACGAGAAGATCATCGACACCTACGCTGCTGCCACGCAGCACGTTGACCAGGGCCTGTCCCTGACGTTGTTCTTCAAGGACACCGCCACCACGCGCGACATCAACAAGGCGCAGATCTACGCCTGGCGCAAGGGCATCAAGACCATCTACTACATCCGCCTGCGCCAGCTCGCCCTGGAAGGCACCGAAGTCGAGGGCTGTGTCTCCTGCATGCTCTAGCGGCGGACCCGCGGGAGCTCCCCTGACACCCCTCGTGAAGGAGGACCAATGATTCTGTCCACCACAACGGACTCCCGGCCCGGAGGGGGCGGCGGGACCATCACTTCCGAGCGGTACCGCGAAGTCATGCGGCAGCACCCCACCGGGGTAGCCGCCGTCGCCTCTTTGGATCCGGATACCGGTGCGCCCTGCGGGCTCATCGTCGGGACACTGGCTTCCCTTTCGCTGGACCCTGCCCTCATCACTTTCAGCATTGACCGTGCCTCAGCAACGTGGCCGAAGATCGCGCGTTCGGGAAAGTTCACGGTCAGCCTGCTGGCGGAAGGACAGCAACACGTTGCCCAAGCACTTTCCGGCAGGCAGGCGGACAAGTTCGCCGGCCTCGACTGGAGCCTCTCCTCGCAGCAGACACCGCAGATCGACGGAGCCACGGCCTGGATCCACGCCACCATCAACCGCGAGGTGGATGGCGGCGACCATGTCCTGGTCATTACCGACGTCGTGGGGATGAGTACATCCGGCGGCCGGCCCATGATCTTCCATGGAGGAAGATTCGGCGGCCTCGCCGAACCCGGTTCTGCCTGACCGGCTGTGGCGCCGGATCCAGCAGGCGCCGAAGCGCCATGGTACGGATCCATGGCGCCGGCATGCCCCCGGCTGCACAGGTTCATCCCGACACGCGTTCCCACTCTTTGTAGCCTCCTGTGGCAGGTGAGGTCACACCAGTCCCTCCACACAACTAACAGTGGGAACGCGTGTCGGCCGGGGCTGCTCGGGGCCATCCTGCCCGCAGGCGGGTTGTCCGTGTGCCGGGGAAACCCTTCCATTTGGGACATGCCTCCCAGTTTGGGACATTCCTGCCGTGGCGCCGCGCAGGATTGTCCCGAAGTGGCAGGGAAGTCCCGAAGGGCAGGGAAAAGGCCGCCCCAGGTGTCCCGCAGTGGCAGGGAAGTCCCGAAAGGTAGGGATCAGACCGCCCGAGGTGTCCCAAAGTGGCAGGGAAGTCCCGAGAGGCAGGGAAAAAGGCAGACATGGCTCCGGCGGCGCCCGAGATTCCTGATGGCCGCCGAGCCCCAACTCCCGCAGCCCGTCATGTGATCCCAGATTAGCGGCCGGTCAGGGGAGCGTGCCGGCGGCAAAAAAGTCGTGTTCCCACTGCACAGAACCAGTAAACGCTTCCTGCGCGGCCTGCCGTTCGGATGCATTCCGGGCCAGGACGGTTTCCAGGATCCCAATGGCCTGTTCGGTGGCGGCGGCGAAGCCGGGATCGGCGTAGGTGTCCAGCCATTCCCGATACGGATGGGCCGTATGATTCAGGCGCTGGAGCCTGGCTCCCACCTCCGCATAGACCCAGAAACAGGGGAGCACCGCTCCCACCAGGCGGGCGTACTGGATGTGCTCCTCCACAGACCGGTCCCGGCCGAGCAGATGCTCCAGATAACCGCGGGTCGCCGGCCCGGAGGGGTCCGTGCCAGCCGGAGCAGCCAGGACCTGTTCGACGCCGGTGCCGCCCGCAGTCCCGAGCCAATTCCGGTGCAGATCGAGCTCCGCTTCGAGGGCGTTGCGGGCACCCGCCGCCCAGAAAATCTGCTCCTGAAGCCGCGGCGCCAGTTCGCTCGCCCGGGCCATAGCACGGGCATACCCGCGCAGATAGATCGCGTCCTGGGTCAGATAGAAGCCAAAGGCCCCGTGATCCAACGACCCGTCGCCAAGCCCCCGGATGAAGTCCAGTTCAGCGATCCGGGCCCGCAGACCGGCGGTCGCTTCCCAGAGAGCGGCCGTCCGCACGCCAGCGGGGGCCGGGGCCGCGCTGGCAGCTGCCGAAACCGGCCCGGCATCGGGCGTCCGGGAGGTGTCCGGCGGCAGAGGATCCAGACCGCGTTCCCAGACACCCTGGAAATGGTTCACCGGTCCGTGGCCAGTGCCGACGTCCAGACGATCCGCGGTCTCCAGCGCCTCCTGCAGCCAGGCCTTGGCAGCCGTCAGCGTCCGGACCCAATTCCCGGTACGGACGAACAGCGTCGCCATGGCCGCGGACAGTGAGCATCCGGTCCCGTGGGTGTTCTTAGTGGCAACCCGCGCCGAACTGACTTCGGTCACCGCAAACCCGCCGCCGCCGTCGGGCACCACCAGCGCATCCGGCGCCGTCTCCCCGGCAAGGTGCCCGCCTTTGACGAGCACCGCGGTCGAATACGTCCCGGCCAGCCGTCGTCCCTGGTCAAGTGCCTGGTCCCAGGTCGCGGCGGGCTCTTCCTGCAGCAGAACGGCGAGTTCGGGCAGGTTGGGAGTGACCAGATCCACCCGGTGCAGCAGGTCGCGCAGCGCCTTCTCGGCACCGGTGCTGAGCAGGCGGTCGCCACTGGTAGCCACCATCACGGGGTCCAGCACCACCACCGGCGGGCGCACCTCCGCGAGCCACCTGCCCACCGTCTGCGTCAGTTCCGCAGTGCCCAGCATGCCGATCTTTACGGCGTCAATCACGACGTCGTCACTCACCGCCTCCAGCTGCTGGAGCAGGAAGTCCGCCGGGGGCGTGTGGACGGACCGGACGCCGTGGGTGTTCTGCGCCACCAGTGCGGTCACCGCCGCCATGCCGTAACCGCCGGTGGCAGCAATGGACTTCAGATCTGCCTGAATGCCCGCGCCCCCGCTGGGATCGGTGCCCGCGATGCTCAGGACCCGCGGAATGCTGCGGCCGGTGTCCGACGGCGGCAAAGTTTCCGCGGAGGCTAGGCGTTCCATGCTGCCACCAGCTCCCGGGCGCTGCGGAGCGGATCGGCGGCCGCGCAGACGGCCGACACCACCGCTGCGCCCGAAGCTCCGGCGGCGCGGAGAGCAGGAATGTCCGGTAGCTCAATCCCGCCGATCGCCACAGACGGGACCGGCGAGGCAGGAGCAAACGCCTGGAATCCATCCAAGCCCAGGGGTTTCGGATGATCCGGTTTGGTGCTGGTGGGACGGATGACGCCGACGCCGAGATAGTCCACCGTGCCGGGCGCGCATGCCCGCACAGCATTGAGGTGGGCCGTGGTGTTAGCGGTCAGGCCGACGACGGCGTCCGGTCCCACGACCGCGCGGACGGCCGCAACGGGAAGGTCGCTCTGCCCCACATGCACTCCGTGGACCCGCGCACCGGCGGCCCGGGCGGCCAGATAAATGTCCACCCGGTCATCCACCAGCACCAGCGTCTGGTCCTTGGCGGCCTGGTTATTAACTGCCTGGTCACTAACTTCCTGGGCGACGGCGAGGACCAGGGCATAAAAGTCTGCGGCCGAGGCGTGCTTTTCCCGGATCTGCACGGTCCGGATCCCACCGGCGACGGCGGCGCGCACGGTGTCCACGACGCCGCGGGCACCGCACTGGGTCGTGTCGGTCACCAGATAGATACCCGTGTTCCGGGCCAGGTCCCGGGGTGGCAGGGCCAGGGCGGCCGCGGGCAATCCGGGGTTCATGCTGCCACCAGCTTCGCGTCGATATCCTCGGCGGCAAGGTTTGCCAGCGCGTCCAGGAACGCCGGCACAAAACTGCCCGGCCCGGCTGCCTGCCGGGCGGCCAGCTCGGCCGCCAGCGTGTAAACGGCGGTGGCAGCAGCCACCGCGGCCAGTCTTCCCCTGATGTCTGCTCCGTCGTCCGCCACAGCACCATCCGCCACGGCCAGGAACGCGGCAGTGACCGCACCGAGGGCGCAGCCGCCGCCGGTAACCCGGGTCAGTAATGCGTCTCCGTTGCTGATCCGCACCGTGGAGACGCCGTCCGTGATGACGTCGGTGGGTCCGGAGACAGCAACGATGGAGCCGTACTTCTGGGCCAGGAGCGCCGCGGCGGGGAGGGCGTCCTCCGCAGTGTCCGTGGCGTCCACGCCGCGTCCACCCGCCCCCAGCCCGGCCAGCGCCATAACCTCCGACGCGTTGGCGCGGATCGCGGTGGGCCGCAGCTCCAAAAGCTCGGCGGCGAGGGCGGTGCGCACGGGGAGGCTGCCCACGGCAACGGGGTCCAGGACCCAGGGGGTGCCGGCGTCGTTGGCCGCATTGGCGGCTTCGAGCATGGCGGTGCGCTGCTCGGCGTGGGGCGTGCCGAGGTTAATCAGCACTCCGGAGGCCAGCCTGGCGAAGGGCCCGGCTTCCCCGGGAATGTCCGTCATGGCCGGGGCGGCGCCCAAGGCCAGCAGCACGTTGGCGGTGAAGTTTGTGACCACGGTGTTGGTCAGGCACTGCACCAGCGGTGGCTCGCTGCGCAGGCCGGAAAGCAGGGTGGATACGGTCAATGGTGTCAGGCCACAAGTCATGGCGACATCCCTTCGCTAGTCCTAACTAGATCAGGTTCGACGGGTCTAATCTCAGCCAAGCGGCACCCCGTGTCACTGCCCACGACTCTAAGGGCGAACCGGCCGGTTGGCCAACCGGGGGATTCCAGCCAGGAAATAACCGTTCTGTGCACCGCGTACCGAACCCCAGGTTTCGGGCCCGTTCGGCGCCGGCCTGCTTGCTGTCCGGCGGCGCGGCGTGGCGGTCTGACCGCAGGTCGGCCGGGGCAGGAACGTCCCGGGAAGGCTCTGCCCGGTTATGCGCTGAGTCCGGCGTCGGCCAGTCGGTTGACCAGGGTCCTGAAGAGGTCCGCGTCGCTGCCCAGGGCGGCCAGCAGTTCCCGCTCGGTCTCAGCAACCAGCTGGTCGGAGCGGGAAAGGAGGTCACGGCCGCCATCCGTGGCGATCACCTTCCGGGCTCGACGGTCCGCTGGATCCGGGACACGTTCCACGGCTCCGGCCTCTGCCAGGGCGTCGATCAGATAGGTCAGCACAGTCCGGTCAATCCCGAGGCGGGCACCGAGCGCCTGCTGGTTTTCCGGAGCATGATGGACGACGGCGGAGATCACCTGGAAGCCGCGCAGGCCGCCGGGGATGTCGGACAGGACCTCCTCCAGCCGGGACTGGTATCCGCCTGCCACAATCCCGAGGTTCCGGGCGAGTTCGCCGGGTACGGGGTCCGGGAGGCGGGTCCCGTCAGTGCCTTTGCTCATGGCCTTCATGATAGACCCGTCATGTGGGCGAATAGATATTCTGCTGGTTAACATAGTCTGCAGCTGTTCTGCCGTCCGGGTCGGGAGCTGGAGACGGTGCCGGGTTGCCGCCCAACCGGACCCGCCCAACCGGACCCGCCCAATTGAGCGCCCGCCCAACCGGGCCCGTCCGGAGGGCTGTTCCGTTCGCCAGGACCCCTCAACCGAGGGGAACCGTACCGTTCCCGCGGCCGTACCCGGTAGAGTCGCCTGCACGCAGATCCGTTGACGCCCCAGGGGGCCGCCGTGCCGATTTTGACCACCGTGCTGCTGTTCGCCGGGATCATCGCCGCCGTCATCCTGATTGTGCTGATCTTCCGTGGATCAAGGATTCCGGAGACGGATATTGAAGGCAGGAAGCGGGTAAACCGCTGGTTCTGGATCCTGGGCGTGTTTGTGGCGGCCGCGTTTATCTTCGTGTCCTTCACCTAGCAGTTCCGGCAGCCCGGAGCTGCTGAGCCGCCCTCTTGAGCACGGGCAGGCGGATACCCTAAGTACATGGACAAACCTCAGAGGCTTCGCGTGGCCGTCATCGGAGCCGGCCCGCGTGGAATATCTGTCCTGGACCGGCTGCTCGCGAGATACCTGGAACTGCCGGCTGACGAACGCCCGGAACTCGACATCCGGTTGGTGGATCCCTATTCGCCGGGGCCCGGCCACGTGTGGCGGACCAACCAGCCGCGGCTGTTCCTGATGAACACACCCTGCCTGTTTCCCACGGTGGTCCCCGCCGCAGCCACCGCGGACGGGTTCGCCCCGTCCGTCTCGGGACTCTCCTTCGGTGCCTGGCTGCGGAAGATGGTGCTGGATCCGGCGCCCGCATTGAGCGCAGGGGACCGCAGGGAAGCCGCAGGCCTGGAACCGGGAGACTTCCCCAGCCGCGCCCTGTACGGCCGCTACCTGGAGTGGACCTACGCCCGCCTGACCGCCGCGGCAGCGGACGCAGGCGCCGCCGTCGTCCACCACCGGACCGAAGCCCTGGCGCTGGCCCGCACCGAAACCGGGTTCAGCGTGGAACTTGCCGGCGAGGACGCTCTGGCGGCTGACGCCGTCGTCCTGGCCATGGGACACCTGCCCGCGGCCCTGAACCCGGAACAGTCCCGGCTCAATGACGCCGCAGCGCGGCTGGGCCTGCGCTACCTGCCGCCGGCCGTGCCTTCGGACGCGGACTTCTCCGTGCTGCCCGCCGGGGAACACGTGCTGGTGCGCGGCCTGGGATTGAACTTCTTCGACATCATGGCCCAGGTGACGCTGGGCCGCGGTGGACGGTTTGTCCCCACCGGGGCCCCGGCCGGGACGTCGCTGCGCTACGAACCCAGCGGCCGCGAGCCGGTGCTGGTCGCCGCCTCCCGGCGCGGAACGCCCTACCGCGCCAAGGCCCGGCTGAACAGCTACCTGCCGAAGAGCGTGCAGCTGCGCTGGTTCACCCGCGAAGCGGCGGGCAGCTTCGCGGCCGAAGGAATCCAGCCCGGGTTCGACCATGACTTCTGGCCGCTGCTGCACCGGGATGCCATCTGGGCGTACTACTCCACGCTGGCGCGGACCACCCCGGACTGCCTGACCGTACCCGCCGGAGACTTCCTGCGCGATTTGGATGCCGCCCTCAGCGTGGACGGACCGGACTGGGATGCCGCCAAGGAGCGCGTGCTTCAGCGCTGCGTCCCGGCCGAGCACCGGACCAGCCTCGAGGCGCTCGCCCAGCCGCTGGGCCGGCGGCCCTTCACCGGTGCCGCCGACGTCGACGCCGCCGTGCTGGCCTATCTGGAAGCCGACGCCGCCGGGTCGGCGAAGGGCGAAGACGACCCCCTGAAGATGGCGATCGGAGCGCTGAACGCCGGGCGGTCCGTCCTCAAAGCGGTGGTGGCCGACGGCGGACTCTCCGAAGAGTCCTGGCTCACCGAACTGCGCGGCTGGTTCGAACCCCTGGTTGAAGGGCTCGCCAGCGGGCCCCCGCCCGAGCGGATCGAGCAGCTGGCAGCGCTGACCCGCGCCGGTTTGGTCCACTTTGTTGGCCCGGATCCACGGTTCGACGTGGACGAAGCCCGTGGTGTCTTCACGGCGTCGTCCCCCTGGTCACCCGAGGAATACGCCGCGAAGACCCTGGTCGAGGCCATGATGCCCGCGAACAAGGTCAGTGCCAGCCTGTCCCCGCTGCTCGAAGGAATGCTGCACCGCGGCCTGGCGCGCACGAAGGTCATGATGGCGGCCGACGGTACGCCGGTGATGACCTCCGGGCTGGACGTTTCGCTGCCGCCGTACCGGCCGCTGGACGTCAAGGGCGAGCCGCAGCAGGACCTGTACGTACTCGGCCTGCAGCTCTCCTCCGTGCAGTGGGGCACGGCTATCGCCGCTGAGACAGGAGCTCCGGCCGACGCCGGTGCCCGGACCCTGCGCGACGCCGATGACATTGCTGCCGCGATTCTTGCCGGTGCCGGCCAGGATCCCGGCGCGACTGCCGGGGACCGCACGGGGGACCAGGCGGTGCTCCCGGACCTGGACCGGACAAGCACGGGTACTGCCGCCGTCGGGGCCGGATCGTAGCCGTCTGTCCCCGGGATCAACCCATCGCCCGGCACAGCCGGCCTCCCTTCCTTCCCACCCCCTCAGGAGAACCATCCATGCTAAGAACCGCCAGCAACCATAACGACTCCGCGGCTCCCACCGCCCTCGTGGCAGGTGCCACCGGAATCGCCGGCGCAGCGCTCGTCGACCTGCTTGCGGACCGGGGCTGGAACGTTTTGGCGCTCTCCCGGAAGGCAACCGCCGGGGTACGTCCCGGCGTCACTCCCATCGCAGCGGACCTCACGTCAGCCGAAAGCCTCGCTGAGGCTCTCGGCACAGCCCGCCCCACTCATGTCTTCTTTACCTCGTGGTCCCGTCAGGAGACCGAGGCAGAGAACATCCGGGTCAACGCCGCGATGGTCCGGAACCTGCTGACGGCACTTCAGGACGCGCCCCTGGAGCATGTCGCCCTGATGACCGGGCTCAAGCACTACATGGGGCCCTTCGAGGCTTACGGTGAGGGGCAGATGCCCGATACACCGTTCTCCGAGGAGGAGCCCCGGCTGCCGGTGGACAACTTCTACTACGCGCAGGAAGACGAACTCATGGCAGCCGCGGAGCGTCAGGGTTTCGCCTGGTCGGTGCACCGCGCGCACACGGTGATCGGCTTCGCCGTCGGCAATGCCATGAACATGGGCCAGACGCTGGCGGTTCAGGCCACACTCTGCCGCGAACTGGGACTGCCGTTTGTTTTCCCCGGGTCAGAAACCCAGTGGAATTCTGTCACCGACATGACCGACGCCGGCCTGCTCGCCGAACACATGCTCTGGGCCGCCACCGATGAGCACACCGCCAACGAGGCCTTCAACGTGGTCAACGGTGATGTCTTCCGCTGGCGCTCCCTGTGGCCGCGGCTCGCCGCCTGGTTTGGCGTGGAGCCCGAAGGTTACGCCACCGCACCCCGGCCGCTTGAAGAGCAGATGGCCGGGATGGAGGAGGCCTGGGAAAAACTGGCCGTGCGTCATGACCTGGCCGAGCCGGACCTGGGCCGGCTGGCTTCCTGGTGGCACACCGATGCAGACCTGGGCCGGAAAATGGAGGTGCTGACCGATATGAGCAAGAGCCGGGTCGCAGGGTTCACCGGCTACCGCCGCACCGAGGATGCCTTTCTCGCACTGTTCGAACGTCTCCGCGCGGAACGCCTGATTCCCTAGCCGGACGCGGGTCCAAAGGCTGCCGGACCACCGTCGGTGCGGAGCTCCACTGGTAGGCGGGGAGCTTCGTCGTATTTCAAGTAAGCCGTGCTGCCGGAATGGCGCTGAGCTGGCGCTAGGTTGGGTTACCGCCCGATTCCGGTGCCGGGACGGTGCTGGATGTGCAGGTATGGCGACCAAAATCGCGCCGAAGCCGCCAGATCTGCACATCGAGCGCCGTCGCCCGCGCTCGCAGGCCCCGCCCCTGACCGCGCCGCTCGACGGAACTCCGTCAATCCGCAAGTCTTGCCGCCTATTGAAATTGCTGTTTTACTAGGTGGCAACAGCAGCAGGTAACGGAAAGCGGACGCATGGCCGAGGCAGTGAGGACAGCAGACAGCACCACCCGGACGGTCGAACGCGCGCTGTCCCTACTGAGCGTGGTGTGCCAGCAGGGAGCCGTGACGCAGTCGGAGGCCGCCAAGGCCGCAGGCCTGTCGACCAGCACGGCGCTGCGGCTGCTGCGCACCCTGGAAGGAACCGACTTCGTGCGGCGGGAAGAGAACGGCACCTACCGTCCCGGACCGGCCATCGTGCAGCTGGGAGTGCTCGCCCTGAGCCAGGAGTCGCTCATCGCCACGTACCGCAGCGCCATGGACCGGATCGTTGAGCTGACCGGAGAATCCACCTACCTCAGCGTTCCCGCCGCGGGCGGCCACGGCCTGTACATTGCCATCGCCGAAGGAACCCAATCCGTCCGCCACGCCAACTGGGTGGGCCGGCGCTTTGTGCTCGAAGGCAGCGCCGCCGGAAATGCCCTGCAGGGAAGCACCGGCGAGCACGGCTGCGCTGTGGTGAGCGACGGCGTCGAACCCGACATCACCGCAATAGCCGTACCGCTGACCGCCGGCGGGAAACCCGTGGCGGCCATGAGCGTGGTTGTCCCGAGCTACCGGATCACGCCCGCCCGGATCCAAGACATCTGCCAGGTGCTGACCGCCGAAACAGCCGCGGTCCACACCTCGGGCTAGTCCACCTCACGGAATAGCAACAGCATCCACCACCGACAATGACGACGGAGAACCCCATGACCGAGACAGCCAACACCCCGCGCACCGTCCGGGCGCCCCGCGGCACGGAGCTGAACGCCAAGAGCTGGCAGACCGAGGCACCGCTGCGGATGCTGATGAACAACTTGGACCCGGAGGTCGCCGAGCGCCCCGAAGACCTCGTCGTGTACGGCGGCACCGGCAAGGCAGCCCGGAACTGGGAGTCCTTCGACGCGATCATCCGCACCCTGAAAACCCTCGACGACGACGAGACCCTGCTGGTGCAGTCCGGCAAACCGGTGGGCGTCTTCCGCACCAACGAATGGGCGCCGCGCGTGCTGATCGCCAACTCGAACCTGGTGGGGGACTGGTCCACCTGGCCGGAATTCCGCCGGCTCGAAGCCGAAGGGTTGACCATGTACGGGCAGATGACCGCCGGCTCCTGGATCTACATCGGCACGCAGGGCGTCCTGCAGGGCACCTACGAGACCTTCGCCGCCATTGCGAACAAGCGGTTCGGCGGCACGCTCGCCGGCACCGCCACCCTGACCGGCGGCTGCGGCGGGATGGGCGGTGCCCAGCCGCTCGCGGTCACGCTCAACGGGGGAGCGGTGCTGATTGTCGACGTCGACGAAACCCGGCTGCGGCGCCGCGCCGGCAAACGCTACCTGGACGACGTCGAAACGGACCTTGACGCCGCCCTCACCAAGGTGATGGCAGCCAAGGCCGAAGGCCGGGCGCTCTCCGTGGGCCTGGTCGGCAACGCGGCGGAGGTTTTCCCCGAACTGCTCCGCCGCCGCAACGCCGGCGAAGGCGCGGACTTCGACATCGTCACCGACCAGACCTCCGCCCATGACCCGCTGAGCTACCTCCCCGAAGGCATCAGCACCGCGGACTGGCACCGGGAGGCCGAAGCGGACCCCGAAGGGTTCACCAAAAAGGCCCAGGCATCGATGGCCCGCCACGTCGAGGCCATGGTCGGTTTCCAGGACGCGGGAGCCGAGGTCTTCGATTACGGCAACTCCATCCGCGATGAAGCCCGTCAGGGCGGCTTCGACCGGGCCTTTGAGTTCCCCGGCTTCGTTCCGGCCTACATCCGTCCGCTGTTCTGCGAAGGCATGGGCCCGTTCCGCTGGGTGGCACTCTCCGGGGACCCGGCGGACATCGCCGTCACGGATGCCGCGCTGAAGGAACTTTTCCCGGAAAAGGAGCACCTGCACCGCTGGCTGGACGCCGCCGCGGAGCACGTCGAGTTCGAGGGCCTGCCCGCCCGGATCTGCTGGCTTGGCTACGGGGAGCGGGCCAAGGCCGGACTGCTGTTCAACCGGCTGGTCGCCGAGGGCAAGGTCTCCGCGCCGATCGTGATCGGCCGCGACCATCTGGACTCCGGCTCCGTGGCCTCCCCGTACCGCGAAACCGAAGCAATGAAGGACGGCTCCGACGCGATCGCGGACTGGCCGCTGCTCAACGCACTGCTCAACACCTCCTCCGGCGCCACCTGGGTCTCCATCCACCACGGCGGCGGCGTCGGCATTGGCCGATCGCTGCACGCCGGGCAGGTCTCCGTGGCGGACGGTACGGAGCTGGCGGCCCGCAAGCTGGAACGCTTGCTCACCAATGACCCGGGCACCGGAGTGATGCGGCACGTTGATGCCGGGTACCCGGAAGCTGAGGCCGTCGCCGCCGAACGCGGTGTCCGCATCCCGATGGCAGAGTAGAGGACAGAGAGATGACAGCAGTCACCACCCTCCTGGACGCCATCTCCGGCATCGGCCGGGATCCGGTCCGCGGCGGCTACACCCGTCCCGTGTTCTCCGCCGCGGAAACCGACCTGCGGGCTTGGTTCATTGCCGAGGCACGGACCCGGGGACTCGCGGTGGAGACCGACCGCAACGGCATCCTCTGGGCCTGGTGGGGAGAGCCGCAGAAGGGCGCGCTGGTCACCGGCAGCCACCTGGACTCGGTCCCCGGCGGCGGAGCGTTCGACGGTCCGCTCGGGATCGCCGCGGCACTGGCCGCCGTCGACGTCCTGGTTAAACGCGGCGTGCAGCCCAACCGGTCCCTGGCCATCACCGTTTTCCCGGAGGAGGAGGGCTCCCGCTTCGGTGTCGCCTGCCTCGGCTCACGGCTGCTGACCGGAGCGATCGACCCGGACAAGGCCCGCAGCCTGCGCGACGCCGAGGGCACCACCTTCGCCGACGCCGCCCGCGCTGCCGGGCTGGCCCCGGAACACCTAGGCCGGGACGAGGAAGCGCTGGCCCGGATCGGGGACTTCGTGGAACTCCACGTGGAACAGGGCCGGGGACTCGGCGAGGACGGCCCCGCCGTCGCCGTCGGCAGTTCCATCCTCGGCCACGGACGCTGGAAGCTCACGGTCCACGGGCAGGGCAACCATGCCGGAACCACCTTGATGGAGGACCGGGCGGACCCCATGGCAGCCGCAGCGCAGATCATCACTGCCGTGCAGCAAGCGGCAACCGCGCAGCCCGGCGCGCGGGCTACGGTAGGCCGGATCCAGGCCGTTCCAGGCGGCACCAACGTCATCGCCTCCCGGGTGGAGCTGTGGCTGGACGCCCGGCACGAGGAGGACGCGGTCACCGCGCAGCTGGTGGAGACCATCCACGGCAAGGCGCAGAAGATCGCCGCGTTTGAAGGCTGCTCCGTGACCCTGGACCAGGAATCCTTCAGCCCCACCACCACCTTTGATCCGGGGCTGCAGCGTCAGCTGCAGCTCGCCCTGCCGCAGGCACCCGTCCTGGCCACCGGGGCCGGGCACGACGCCGGAATTCTTGCGGGCCATGTGCCGGCCGGCATGGTGTTCGTCCGGAACCCCACCGGCATCTCGCACTCCCCGGAGGAATATGTGGAAGACGCCGACGCCGACTACTCGGCGCAGGCGCTCGCCGATGTCCTGGAGGCGCTGCTGTGACCCGCCCGCCTAGCGGAGTGTGGTGCGAACAGGCGGTGGAGAACGGCCGGGTGGCCAGCGGTGTCCGGCTCAGTGTTGACTCCGCCGGCGTCGTCGCCACGGTGGAAACCGGCACCGATCCACGCCCGGGAGACCTGGTGCTGACCGGCGTCGTTTTTCCCGCCGCTTCCAACGCCCATTCGCATGCCTTCCACCGGGCCCTGCGCGGACGCACCCACAGCACGGGGGCGGACAGCTTCTGGACCTGGCGGCAGGCCATGTACCGGGCCGCCGGCGCCCTGACCCCGGAACTCTACGAGGAACTGGCCACCGCGGTCTTCACCGAAATGGTCACGGCCGGCTACACCTCCGTCGCGGAATTCCACTACGTTCACCACCGCCCCGACGGCACGCCGTATCCCGGCCATGCCATGGAACTCGCCCTCGGCCGAGCCGCGCAAACCGCCGGAATCCGGCTCACCCTGCTGGACACCTGCTACCTTGCCGGTGGATTCGGGGAGCCGCTGGGCACGGCGCAGGTGCGTTTCGGGGATGCCGGTGCCGAGGCCTGGCTCCGCCGGCTGGCAAGTTTGCGGGCGGCGGTGGAAGCCGAGTTCGACCCCACCGAGGTGAGCGTGGGGGCGGCCCTGCACTCCGTGCGCGCCGTGCCGGAGGACGCGCTAAAGGTCATCGCCGCGGGGCTGGACCCGGAGCTGCCGCTGCACCTCCACTTATCCGAACAGCCGGCCGAGAACGAAGCCTGCCTCGCCGCAACCGGCCTCACCCCGGCGCAGCTGCTGGCAACGCACGGTCTGCTGGGTCCACGGCTTTCCGTGGTCCACGCCACCCACCTCACGGAGACCGACATCGGGCTGCTCGGCGGTGCCGGCGCCACGGTGGTGATGTGCCCCAGCACCGAGGCCGACCTCGCCGACGGCATCGGCCCCGCCGCGGCACTCGCGGCTGCCGGCGCCCGGATCGCGCTGGGCTCAGACCAGCACGCTGTCCTGGACCCGTGGCTGGAGATGCGGGCACTGGAACACGGGGAACGGCTGGCTACCGGCGTCCGCGGCAGGTTTACCCCCGCCGCCCTGCACACAGCCCTGTCCGACGCCGGTGCTGCCGCCCAGGGACGGCGCACGCCCGGCTTCGCTGCGGGCAGCATGTGCGACCTGATGGTCCTGGACCCCGCCAGCCCCCGGACTGCCGGCGCAGACCCGGCCCAGCTGGCACTCGCCGCCACCGCACAGGACGTCACCGCCGTCGTCGTCGGCGGGAAGCTCACCGCCGAGCACGGGCGGCATCTGCGGGTTGGGGACCCCGGGCCCCTGCTGGCCGCAGCGATCCGGAAACTCGATGAAGCCGCCGAAGGACACGCATGAGCCCCTCCACCCTCATCACCAACATCGGTGAACTCTCCACGATGGATCCCTCCCGCGGCGCCGACGCAGTGCTCACCGACGCCGCCGTGGTGCTCGACGGCGAGCGGATCGCCTGGATCGGTCCGGCCGCTGAGGCACCGGCGGCGGATGAGATACACGACGCCGGCGGGCGGGCGATGCTGCCCGGCTGGGTGGATTCGCACACGCATCTGGTGTTCGCCGGGGACCGCAGCACCGAATTCGAAGCCCGGATGGCCGGGGAGCCCTACCAGGCGGGCGGGATTGCGGTCACCACGGAAGCCACCCGTGCCGCCGGAGACTTTGACCTGACCCGGCTGCTGCTGGCCCGGCAGGCCGAAGCGGCCGCCGGGGGAACCACCTGGCTGGAGACCAAAACCGGCTACGGGCTCGATGTTGAGCAGGAAGCCCGCAGCGCCAGGATCGCGTCCACCGTGGTGGATGATGTGACGTTCCTGGGCGCGCACCTGGTTCCGGCGGGCAGCGGCCCGGAGGAATACACGGACCTGGTGTGCGGACCCATGCTGGCAGCCGTCCGGCCCTACGTGCAGTGGGCGGACGTGTTCTGCGAACGCGGCGCTTTCACCGAGGAACAGTCCCGCCGGGTGCTCACCGCCTGCCGGGATGCCGGCCTGGGGCTGCGGGTGCACGGCAACCAGCTGGGCCCGGGCGGGGGCGTGCGGCTAGCCGTGGAGTTCGGCGCCGCCAGCGTGGACCACGTGAACTACCTGGCGGACAGCGACGTCGCGGCGCTCGCCGGAAGCTGGCGGGACTGGGACGCGCAGACGGGATCGGGACAGCCCGGAACCGTGGCTACCTGCCTGCCGGCCTGCGATCTGTCCACGCGGCAGCCGCTGGCCCCCGCCCGCCGGCTGCTGGACGCCGGTGTCGAAATCGCCCTGGCCTCCAACTGCAACCCGGGGACGTCCTACACCTCGTCCATGAACTTCTGCGTCGCCACGGCCGTGCTGCAGATGGAGCTCAGCGTCGCTGAGGCTCTTCGTGCCGCCACCTACGGCGGTGCGCTGGCCCTGCGCCGGCACACCGGTGCGGATGAAGACGGCAAGCGTGCCGTGGGATCGATCGCCGTCGGGCACCGGGCAGATGTGCAGCTGCTGAATGCGCCCTCGGCCGCGCACCTGGCCTACCGGCCGGGCATGCCGCTGACCGCGGCAGTGTGGCGGGCAGGGAAGAGGGTGCGCAAGCCCTAACGGCTGCGGGAGCGGGAAACCGGCCGCCACTCTGGACTGCCTCCGGGCGGGGTTTTACAGTACAAGGCAGACTGGGCTGCGTTGAACTGGTGCAGCGGCCGGGCTGAATATCCTGCGGATCCAAGGTGGCGCTGATGTCTACTCTGAAGTACACAGCCGACGACGGAACAGCTGTACCGCCGCGGGTGGTGCCCGTGTCCAAAGGGCGGGTGGTGGTGGACTGGCTGACCACTACGGACCACAAAAAGGTCGGCTACCTCTACCTGATTACCTCGTTTATCTTCTTCTGCCTGGCCGGCGTTATGGCACTGATCATCCGTGCCGAACTCTTCCAGCCCGGACTGGAAATCGTGGCCTCACGGGAACAGTACAACCAGCTGTTCACCATGCACGGGACCCTGATGCTGCTGATGTTCGCCACTCCGCTGTTCGCCGGTTTCGCGAACGTGATGATGCCGCTGCAGATTGGTGCGCCGGACGTCGCGTTCCCCCGGCTCAATGCCCTGGCCTACTGGTTCTTCCTGTTCGGTTCGCTGATCGCGGTCTCCGGGTTCATCACACCGCAGGGGGCGGCGTCCTTCGGCTGGACGGCGTACGCACCGTTGTCCAACACCGCCTTCTCGCCCGGTATTGGCGGTGACCTCTGGGTCTTTGGACTGGCCCTGTCCGGGTTCGGCACCATCCTGGGATCGGTCAACTTCGTCACCACGATCATCTGTCTGCGCGCGCCCGGAATGACGATGTGGCGGGTGCCGATCTTCACCTGGAACACGCTGGTGACGGCGATCCTGGTGCTGATGGCCTTCCCGCCGCTGGCCGCCGCACTGTTCGCCCTGGGGCTGGACCGGAAATTCGATGCACACATCTTTGATCCGGAGAACGGCGGCGCCATCCTGTGGCAGCACCTGTTCTGGTTCTTCGGCCATCCTGAGGTCTACATCATCGCTTTGCCCTTCTTCGGCATCATTTCCGAGATCATTCCGGTCTTCAGCCGCAAACCGATCTTCGGCTACAAGGGGCTGGTCTTCGCCACGATTGCGATTGCCGGACTATCAATGACCGTCTGGGCGCACCACATGTATGTCACGGGCCAGGTCTTCCTGCCGTTCTTCGCCATCATGACAATGCTGATCGCCGTCCCCACCGGGGTGAAGTTCTTCAACTGGATCGGCACCATGTGGCGGGGGTCCATCACCTTCGAAACGCCGATGATGTGGGCGCTGGGCTTCCTGATCACCTTCCTCTTCGGCGGGCTCACCGGCATCATTCTGTCCTCCCCGCCCATGGACTTCCACGTTTCCGACACCTATTTCGTGGTCGCGCACTTCCACTACGTGGTCTTCGGCACCGTGGTGTTCGCGATGTTCGGCGGCTTCTATTTCTGGTGGCCGAAGTGGACCGGGAAAATGCTCAATGAACGGCTGGGGAAGATCCATTTCTGGCTGCTGTTCCTGGGCTTCCACCTGACGTTTATGATCCAGCACTGGCTGGGCGTGCTGGGTATGCCCCGGCGGTATGCGGACTACCTGGTGGAGGACAACTTCACCGGGATGAACCAGCTGTCCACCATCGGGTCCATGATCCTGGGCTTCTCCCTGATCCCGTTCTTCTGGAACGTGTACGTCACCTGGCGGCGCGGCAAGAAGGTGGAAGTGGACGATCCCTGGGGCTTCGGCGGTTCCCTGGAATGGGCCACCTCCTGCCCGCCCCCGCGGCATAACTTCACCTCACTGCCAAGGATCCGGTCCGAGCGGCCCGCCCTGGACCTGCACCACCCGGAGCTGAAACCGCGTGCCAACGAGAAGACCGACAACCCGGTAGCGAGTGTGCTCGGCGCCGCGGACATGGGCTCAACCGATCCAAAGAACCCCGATCCGCGGCAGTAGTGGCCGGTTAGCGGGATCCCCCGGCATCAATTCGCCTGGCAAGGTTCTCCAGTCCGGCCGCAATCATCTTTCCGTACCCATCGTTGGCGAGGGCCGAGGAAGAGGCCATTCCGAGGGCGAGGTGTTCGCGGGCTGCAGTTATTTTTCCGTTGCGGTGGTACCCGTCCCCCAGGTTGAGATGCAGGGAGGGGAGCATTCCCCGCGTCGACGGGATGCCCAGAGGTGCAAGATCATCCTCGTCCAGGTGCCGGTGTTCCTGCAGAGCTGCCTCGTCCCAGCTGATCTCCAGCTCCAGATCCGTTTCGGTGTCGGCGAGGTAATGCGCCAGGACGCAGCGCTGGGCATGGTCGGTTGGGCCGGTCGCGTTCCAACAGGACATCAGCGCTTCCTTTCCGGCCTGCTGGTCTCCGCCCAGGGCGGTTCCTATCGCAGTCGTGATTGCTGTCCAGTCATCCATGGGCTTGCTCACCTGGCGCTCTCCTGAGTTATCCGCTTTTTCGCAACCCTATAGTTCGCCGGTGACACGGAAGCGGCGCCACCCGGGACCAAGACCCCGGACGGCGCCGCTTCGTTCCGTCATTCCTACTCAGCGAATGCGGACTAGCCGCGGCCGCTCAGGCAGATCAGGTACCGCGCGTAGTCAACGGCGTATTTCAGCCAGCCGCGCACGTCCCACCAGTTTTTCGGCGGAATGGGCCGTACACAGGTTGGCTGCTGCGGTTCAGCCTCCACCGTGACCGGGATGGTCACCGTGGTGCCCGACGGTGCCGCGGTGAGGACCAGGGAACCGCTGCCGGAGGCCGACGCCGGAATGGCCGCGGTGACGCTGGCGGCACCACCGGACACAGGGACAGATCCCAGCGCCACAGCCGCCCCGGAGGCCGGAACCCAGCTCACCG
Source organism: Arthrobacter gallicola (assembly GCF_014836775.1). Lineage (GTDB taxonomy): Bacteria > Actinomycetota > Actinomycetes > Actinomycetales > Micrococcaceae > Arthrobacter_B > Arthrobacter_B gallicola. The sequence continues at coordinate 46,813 of NZ_JACSQD010000006.1, read as the reverse complement.
CGAGCGTGGTGTTGACCGGGCTGCCCAGCGAGGTCAGGTCCAGCTTCTCCACCGTGAAGGAGGTGCTGGTGCCCGCCCGTACGGTTGCCGGAGCTCCCTTGACGATGACCCCCTGACGGGCGAAATCGGGGGAGACCGGGCTGCTCGCCTGCAGGTAGCTGATCCAGGCATCCCGGTCGATCAGGCCTGAGTCACGGGTGTCCGTGCCGGCGGCGAAGGTGGAGAAATTGTCCCCGCCCTGGGCCAGGAAGCTGAACGTGCCAATCCGGTAGGCCCTTGCGGTATCCAGCGGAGCGCCGTTGATGGTCACTGACTGGATCCGGGAGCCGCGGGGCTGGTCCGGGTCGTAGGTGTAGGTGACGTTATCGGAAAGGCCCAGAGCCAGGAACGCCCGGGAGGAACCGTCCGGCTGCCACTGCTCCTCCAGGACTGCCTTCAGCTGCGCGCCGGCAAGGGTGGTGGTCCACAGGTTGTTCACAAAGGGCAGCACCGCGTTGGCTTCGGCGTAGGTGATCACACCGTCAGGGCCGTAGTACAGCTCGGCCCGCAGCCCGCCGGGATTGACGACGCCGATTTCGGCCCCGCCGCGTTCGGGAGCGCCCAGCGAGGAGAGCAGCGAGTCCGCCACCAGGTTGCCCAGCGTGGATTCGTTGGACCGGTCATCCCGGGAAGTGCCGGTAAACGCCGTCGTGATGTCCGCGGTCACCGAACCGACCGGCTGGTTGCCGACCTCGGCTGCGAACGCCAGGGCGGCGTCGACAATCCGCTTCACTTCAGCGACTGCCGGGTAGGCCGCCACCAGGTCCGCCGCGGGGGTGGTGGTCCGGGCGACGTTGCCGGCCGTGTAGGAGAGCACTTCGTCCGTCTCGGCGTTGTACTCGAGTTCGATCTGGCCGATGAACTCACCGTAGGACCCAGTCTGGACCACGGGACGGGTTTTGCCATCGACGCCGGGAACCGGCGCGTCCCACGCGTACTGCTTGTGCGTGTGCCCGGTATAGATGGCGTCCACCAGTGCGCTGGTTTCCGTCACGATCTCCGCGAATGCTCCACCGGCAGCGACTTCCTGCTCCAGGGTGGCGCCGTCGGGCGTGCCCGCACCGGCGCCCTCGTGGTATTCGGCAATGATGACGTCGGCCAGGCCCTCAGCCACGAGGCGTTCGGCCACGCGGTTCACGGCTTCCACCGGATCCCCGAACTCCAGGGTGGCGATGCCGCCGGGGCTGACCAGCGTGCCGGTCTCCTCGGTCACCGCACCGATCACGGCCACCTGCACACCGTTGACGTCCAGGAGGACGTACTCGGGCAGCGCCGGGGTGGTGGTGTCCTTGAGGTACACGTTGGCACCCAGGTACTCGAAGTCCGCGGCAGGAACCACCCGGTCCGTGAGGTCGGCGAAACCGCCGTCAAACTCATGGTTGCCCACCGCCGAGGCCCGCAGGCCCAAGGCGTTGAGGACATCAATGGTCGGCTGGTCCTGCTGCACCGAGGACGCGAACAGGGAAGCCCCGATATTGTCACCGGCGGAGAGGAACAGCGAGCTGCCCTCCGGCGCCGCGGCCTTGAGCTGTTCCACCGTGCCGGCGAAGTTCACGGTGTTCGCATCGATCCGGCCGTGGAAATCGTTGATATTGAGCAGGTTCAGCTCGGTGGTTTCCGCCTCGGCCGGGGTCAGGTTCAGGCCCACCAGGATGGGGTCGTGGTCCGAAGAGCGGTAGGCGTCCGGTGCATAGAAGTTGGTGACGTTGTAGTTGAATCGGCTGTATTCCAGCGCCACGGACTCCACCGAGTTGATGTTCCAGATGTCCGTGCCGGTGACATCCTCGGCTGCAGCCGGGGACGCCAGAATGTGATCCAGGGAGCCCACCAAACCGCTGAAGGCGTAGGAGTGCTTGCCGGTGGCAGCACCCAGGTTCACGTAGCCGGCGTCCGCCAGGACGCGCATGGGATCTTCGGCGGCGTAGGAGTTGAAGTCACCGAGCAGGAAAACCCGCTCCGTGCCCGCAGCGGCCGCGGTGGTGTCCGCGAAGGAGACCAGGGCCTGCGCCTGACGGACCCGGTCGGCGTTCCAGCCGCCCTGACCGTTATCGGCGTTCTCCCCGGTTGCCGGGGGAGAGCCCTTGGACTTGAAGTGGTTCGCGATCGCCACGAAGGACTCACTGTCCGCTCCGCCGGCCGGTTTGAAGGCCTGCGCGAGCGGTTCACGGGCGTTGGAGAAGACGCTTTCGTCGTTGAGGATCACGGACTCCCCAACAGGTTCAGCGCTCGCGGTCCGGTAGATGAAGGCCGTGCGGATCACGTCCTCGGCGTCGGGAAGTGCGGCCGGGGAGCGGACATAATCCCAGGTGCCGGGGGCTGCGGCGTTGAGGGCCGCGGTCAGGTGCGCCAGCGCCGCGTCGCGGTCCTTGCCCAGTTCTGCCGAGTTCTCGATTTCCATCAGTCCGACGACGTCCGCCCCCAGGGCATTGATCGCCGCAACAATCTTGGCCTGCTGGCGTTCCAGGTTCGCCGCGTTGGCCGCGCCGCGGGCATCACAGCCGCCGCGGACGGTGACCGGAGCGCCGGAACGGTCATTGAAATACGTGCAGCCGGAGAGCTGATCGCCGGTGGTGCTGAAGTAGTTCAGCACGTTAAAGGAGGCGAGCTTCAGATTGCCGCCCACACTCTGCGGTGCCGCGGTGCGGGTGTTTTCAAACGACGCCGGCTGCACAGCCGGTGCGTTCGCCGGGGTCAGCTCGGTGAGCGGCTGGAACTTCCAGGCGCTGTTGCGGAAGTCCAGGATCACATTCGTGCTGAACGCAACAGGCGCACCAACGCGCACCGGATCGGTGGTGCTGAGGTACGGCAGCGGCTTGGATTGGTTTGCCGCGGACAGGAAATTGATGGTGGCGCCGTCGTCGAGCTTCACGGCCTTGGCCGCATTCCCCGTGGCAACAGCCGCGTGCTCCGGCGTTCCTAACGGTGCGACGGCGGTGGGCTGGACCAGCGGTTCGGTCCCGGCTGCGAGGCCGATCTCCGCGTACTGGTTCAGGGAGAAGTTATCGGTGACGGTGAAGTCGCCCTGGGGAGCAAGGAGCATGCCTTCCAGGGTTTCCCGTTCCGCGTCGGTGGCAGGCCAGGCGACGGCGGCGGGCTTGACCTCCTCCGCCGGTTCGGTGAGCTTGGTCAGGGCGCCGGCGGGAACCGTGAGCTGGGTGAGCCCGAAGTACTCGCCCACGGTGCCGGTGACCTCAACGTAGTCGCCGATGGCAACCTGGCCGACGGTGGCCGCGGAGAACACGAAGATGCCATCCGAAGCTGTGTGGGTGGCGGGATCGATCGTGCCGCCGGTTCCCGGGGTTTGCAGGTAATAACCGCTGAACCCGCCGGTGGGGTAGGCAGCGGTGACCTTGCCGCGGGTGGTGACACTCTGCCCGACGAGCGGGCTGGCGTCGCCGGTGCCCTGGATCGCGGCAATGGCGACGGTTCCGGCGGGCGGATCTGTTGGGTCGGGCGGATCGGTGGGGTCCGGTGGATCAATGGGCCCCGCTCCGCCGCCGGCGGTATTGGTGGGGGTGACCGTCCCACTGAGGGTGAAATCAGCCGCGTTGTTGTTTGTGTCCGCAAAACCCGTGCGATTCAGCGACTTCGGGTCGCTGTTGCCGGCGGGCGCGGCGGCGGCTGCCGTCTCGAATGTGTTGGAGGTGCCGTAGCCCAGCAGGTCAACGACGCCGGGCTGACCAATCACCGAGCCGGTGGGCAGCGGGTTGACCGGGTTCGCCTGGCTGGCCAGCACCAGGGTTCCGGCGGTCCCGGAGAAGCTGGCTCCGATGGTCGCATCCGCGGCGGGGAGCGCGTTGCCCGTGGTTCCGTTGCTGGCACCTTGGATCAGGTAATACCCGCCGGCTGGGATAGTTCCGGCCAGCCGGCCGATTCCGGACGGTGCCGTGGTTGTTCCGGCGGCACGGTACTGGAGCGACCAACCCTCCAGGCTTACCGGGGCACTGGTGGGGTTGTAGAGCTCTACGAACTTGTTGGTGAAGGGAGCGTTGGCGCTGCCGCCGCTCAGATAGGCCTCATTAATAACGACGCCGCCCGCGCCTTCGTCGGCGTGGGCGGGCAGTGCCGCCAAGGGTCCGGCCAGCAGGCCGGCTGACAGTGCTGTTCCCAGCACCGCCTTCCATCTCGCAGGTCTCATGCCTCATGCTCCTCGAAGAAAGTGGTGCCGCAGCAGGGCAAGCAGAAGCGGCCCGGATGGTACGGCGGTGGGGTGCGGTGAACCCTCTTTGCATATCCCAGCCCCGGGGCTTTGACCAGTGGAACGGATGGGTTTGAAGGCCGATCCGGCACCAGCTCTTGACAAAGAGAAAGAGGACCCGGGCACAGTTTCAGTGCCGGGGCCCTCTTTCCAGAGTGTAAGAGCTTAGATCTGCGAGTTGCGCACCGAGTTGGTCAGCGGGGAGCCGTCCAGCCGGTAAGCGGTGCAGAGGATTTCCCGGTCGCTGGCCAGGGTCCAGGAGTACGACGTCGGCGTGATGAGACCGATGTCCAGGACCGAAGCCTGGTAGTCCGTGCCGATGTAGGGCTGGAATTCCGCCACACAGAATTCCGCCGCTGCTTCGTCGACAGCGGTTTCGCCCGGGTATTCCCCGCCGTCCATGTCCATGGCGGCATAAACTTCGCTGTCGTGCTCCTGCGTGCACGGCAGAACGTCTACCTCGGTGATCTGATCGCCGTCCGGTTCGATGAGGCAGTCGCCGACATTCAGGTCGATCGCGTCCACCGTTTCAGGCGAGACCTCTTCGACTTCTTCAACTACCTTTTCGGAAGTAGGGGATGCGGATGCAGAGGAAGGCTTCTCTTCCGACGCGGTGTTCTCGCCGCCGGAGGAGGCCGGAACCGCGCAGCCTGCGAGCAGTGCCGTCAGCGATGCTGCGGTGAGGATTCTTCCGGCTCGGGACAGGGTCGTCTTGTGGGCCGAATGCATAGTCATAGCTCCTCGATAGGAAATGGTTTACGTGGTCCACCCCCCAAATGGGCCGGAAACCACACATCAACCCTATTTGAGGGCAAGCATGCTGATGAATCGGCGAAGTAACATGCCAGCACAATATGCAATGGCATAAAAAAGCACCCCGGCTCAGTGAACCGGGGTGCAGATGCGGAAGGTAAGGGATTCGAACCCTTGGTACGGGGTTACCGCACACTGGTTTTCAAGACCAGCTCCATCGGCCGCTCGGACAACCTTCCCCGCTAGTAGTCTGGCAGATGAGCCCAATTCGCCAAAATCTTCACCAGCTACAGGAGGCAGCATGAAAGCCATCGTTATCAGCGAACCAGGCGGACCGGAGGTCCTGGAACTCCGGGAGGTCCCTGCACCGGTGCCGGGCCCGGGCGAGGTCCTCATTGATGTGGCAGCCGCAGGGCTCAACCGCGCCGATGTCCTGCAGCGGAAGGGGAACTATCCCGTCCCGCCGGGTGCCCCGGAATTCCCCGGTCTGGAGGTCTCCGGCCGGGTAGCCGCGGTGGGTTCCGGAGTGGAGCACCTGGAGGTGGGAGCCGACGTCGTCGCTCTCCTGACCGGCGGTGGCTACGCGGAGCAGGTGGCGGTTCCCGCCGGACAGGTGCTGACAGTGCCGCCGGAGCTGGACCTGATCACTGCCGCCGCCCTGCCGGAAGTAGCCGCAACGGTGTTTTCGAATCTGTTTATGGCGGCCGGTGTCCGGGAAGGTGACTTTGTCCTCATCCACGGCGGGGCCGGCGGGATCGGCAGCATGGCAATTCAGCTGGTTGCCGCGTTCGGTGCGGTGCCGATGGTGACTGCCTCCAGCGCCTCGAAGCTGGAACTGGCGCGGAGCCTGGGGGCCAAGGTCCTCATCAACTACAAAGAACAGGATTTCGTGGAGGAAGTCCGGAAGGCCACCGGCGGACACGGTGCCGACGTGATCCTGGACGTGATGGGTGCCAGCTACTTGCAGCGGAACGTCGATGCGCTCGCCGTCGCCGGCCGGCTGGTCATCATCGGCATGCAGGGCGGCACCCGGGCGGAGATCGACCTCAACGCGCTGATGACCAAGCGCTGCGCAGTGATGGGCACAACCCTGCGGGGACGCCCGGAGGAAGAAAAGAGCGCCATTATGGCCGCCGTCGGGGAGTACGTCTGGCCCATGCTGCGGGACGGGACCGTCAAGCCCCTGGTGGACCGCACCTTCCCGCTGGCTGAGGCGGCCGCCGCGCATGAGTACTTCGACTCCGGCCAGCACACCGGGAAGATCCTGCTGACGGTATAGACCCGCCGCAAAACCCCACTCAGCGCAAAACCAGGACCGGCCGCCGAACACCGGCGGCCGGTCCGGCGTGTATGTGACCTGGAGCACGGATACCGCTGCTACCCTCGTGCGCATCACCCGCACCCCGTTCCAAGGTGCGGAACCGCACTGCTGACAAGGGGTAGCACCATGAGTGAGAACAGACGGCACCGAAAGGGGCCGGCCGGGCACGATCCGGTGGACACAGGCCCGGACGTCCTGGTCCAGGACACGGATCTGCCGCCGGTTGCGTTGGACGACGCCGCCGCCGAGGCCGAGGAGCGCCGCTGGACGCCGGCCAAGATCATCCTGTGGACAGGTATTGCCCTCCTGGGCGGCATCAGCTGGACCATGCTCGCGATTATCCGCGGTGAAACAGTCAACGCCATCTGGTTCGTGTTCGCAGCGGTCTGTACTTACTTCATTGGGTACCGCTTCTACTCCAAGTTTATTGAACGGCACCTCCTCAAGCCCAACGACCGCCGTGCGACTCCCGCCGAATACAAGGCGGACGGCAAGGACTACGCCGCAACCGACCGCCGGGTGCTCTACGGCCACCACTTCGCCGCCATCGCCGGGGCCGGACCGCTGGTCGGCCCCGTGCTGGCAGCCCAGATGGGCTATCTGCCCGGTACGGTCTGGATCATCGTCGGCGTCATCCTGGCGGGAGCGGTCCAGGACTATCTGGTCATGTTCTTCTCCATGCGCCGAGGCGGCCGTTCGCTCGGCCAGATGGCCCGCGAAGAGCTGGGCCTGATCGGCGGCACCGCCGCCCTCATCGCGACCCTGACCATCATGATCATCATCGTTGCGATCCTCGCGCTGGTGGTCGTCAACGCCCTGGGCGAGAGCCCCTGGGGTGTCTTCTCCGTCGCCATGACCATTCCGATCGCCCTGTTTATGGGCGTGTACCTGCGCTTCCTGCGGCCCGGCAAAGTCACTGAGGTCTCCATCATCGGTTTTGTGCTGCTGATGCTGGCGATCATCGGCGGCGGCTGGATTGCGGACACCGAATGGGGTGTGGCGCTCTTCTCCCTGGACCGGGTCACCATCGCCTGGGGCATCATCATCTACGGCTTTATTGCCGCTGTCCTTCCGGTCTGGCTGTTGCTGGCCCCCCGGGACTACCTCTCCACCTTCATGAAGGTCGGCACCATCGTGATGCTGGCCGTGGCCATCATCATCGTCCGTCCCGAGATCAGCGTTCCCGCGTTCAGCGAGTACGCGTCCCGGTCGGACGGGCCGGTGGTCGCCGGGCCACTCTTCCCCTTCCTGTTCGTCACGATCGCCTGCGGTGCCCTCTCCGGGTTCCACGCCCTGATCTCCTCCGGCACCACGCCGAAGATGATCGAGAAGGAACGCCAGACCCGGTTCATCGGGTACGGCGGCATGCTGATGGAGTCCTTCGTGGCCATCATGGCCCTGGTTGCCGCGCTCTCCATTGACCGGGGAATCTACTTCGCCATGAACTCCTCCGCCGCAGCCACCGGCGGAACCGTGGAGGGCGCCGTCGCTTTCGTCAACTCCCTCGGCCTGGCCGGGGTGAACCTGACACCGGACATGCTCACGTCGCTGGCCTCCGGCGTCGGCGAAGAGTCCGTGGTTTCACGCACCGGCGGTGCCCCAACCCTCGCCGTCGGACTGGCCATGATCATGCAGAGCTTCATCGGCGGTCCGGGCATGATGGCCTTCTGGTACCACTTCGCCATCATGTTCGAGGCGCTGTTCATCCTCACGGCCGTCGACGCCGGTACCCGCGTGGCCCGCTTTATGCTGCAGGACTCGATCGGCAACTTTATCCCGAAGTTCCGGGACACCTCGTGGCGTACGGGAGCCTGGATCTGTACGGCCGTTATGGTCGCGGGCTGGGGGTCGATCCTGATCATGGGCGTGACGGATCCGCTGGGCGGAATCAACACTCTCTTCCCGCTGTTCGGCATCGCCAACCAGCTTCTGGCGGCCATCGCGCTGGCTATCTGCCTGGCGATCCTGGCCAAGAAGAACCTCTTCAAGTACATCTGGGTGGTGGTGCTGCCGCTGGGCTTCGCCTCGGTCGTGACGATCACGGCCTCGATGTACAAGATCTTCTCCCCGGTCCCGGGGGTGGGCTACTGGGCTCAGCACAACGCGTTCAAGAACGCGCTGGCTGCCGGGGAGACCAGCTTCGGCACCGCCAAGACCGTGGAGGCCATGGAGGCCGTTGTCCGCAACACTTTTGTGCAGGGAATCCTGTCCATCCTGTTCGTGACGCTGGCCATCATCGTGATTGTCACCGCTGTTATTGCCTCGGTCCGTTCCTACCGTTCCGGAGGCGCTCCGAGTGCCGAGGATCCGGCAGTGCCGTCGCGGATTTTTGCGCCGGCCGGGTTCTTCGCCACCCCGCTGGAGAAGGAGATCGAAGCGCGGTGGAGGGCCCTGCCGCAGGACAAGAATCCCGCGGCGAAAACAGCAGGAGCCGGGCACTGATGGTGGCGGCATTGGCCGGCAGCCTGCGGGGCTTCATCCGCTTCTTCCGCGATGTGATGGGCGAAGACGCCTACCGCAAATACCAGGCGCACCACGCGGCGTCCGGCTGCGCCGGCCCGGTGCTGACGGAGCGGGAGTTCTGGAAGGACAAGATGGACCGCCAGGACCTCGTCCCCGGCGGACGCTGCTGCTGACTCACTGCTGCTGAGGCCGTAACGCGGCAGGCCCGGTGCCACCTGGCGCCGGTCCTGCCGCGTTTTTGCGCTGCGGTTCCCGTCCAGCGGCCCTTGTAGTGGGTGGCGGTTCCTGTTTTGCTGGTTAGATGCCTGGACGCGATGAACTGCCCCAAGACCCCCACCTGCGTGAGGACATCAGCCTTCCCCTCCCGGAGCCGGACAACGAGGATGAGCATCTGGCCGAGGACATCAACCTGCCGGAGGAACAGCAGGACTCCGGTCCCGAGTTCGACTCACGCCACTACACGTCAGGCCAGCTCAACGCCGGCCAGTACGTGCCCGGCCTGAGTCCCAACGGGGAATACGCGGAAAAGCGGGAAGAAGAGCTTGAAAGCGACTAGCGCCCGGAACAACCGGCCCCAAGCGTGAGAGCATTTATTTATGACTGAACAGAACGGATCTGCGGCCGTCCCCGGTGCTCAAGCCTCCGGGGCTCCCGCCGGAGGGCCGGCCCAGTCCCCGGAGCGGGACGGCACTGGATTCCGCCCCGCCGGAGCCCAGACCCAGGACCCAGGTGCACCTGTTCAGCCGGGTGCAGCGCAGGACACTGGCAGCGGGGCCGAAAACGGGAATCCACAGGACAAAAACGGCCCGGCAAAGCTGAATGAACTGGTGGATGAGCCCGCGAAGGTTATGCGGATCGGCACCATGATCAAGCAGCTACTCGAAGAAGTGCGCAACGCACCCCTGGATGACGCGGCCCGTAACCGCCTGGCGGAGATCCATGAGCGGTCGCTCAAGGAACTTTATGACGGCTTGGCTCCGGAGCTGGTCACCGAACTGCAGCGGATAAACCTGCCCTTCCTCGAAGACGCAACGCCGACCGACGCGGAGCTGCGCATTGCCCAGGCTCAGCTGGTGGGCTGGCTGGAGGGACTGTTCCGCGGCATCCAGACCGCCATCGCAGCCCAGCAGACCGCCAACCAGCAGCTGCAGGGCCGCTTGCAGCTGCGCCAGCTGCCGCCCGGCACGGTCCTCGCACCGGGAGTGGTTGTGGGGGAAGACGGTGAACCACGGCGTGCCGGTGCCGCTCCGGGCCAGCAGCGGCAGGCCCCCGGTTCGGGCAGCCGGATTGAGCCCCACGCGGGTCCCGGACAGTATCTGTAGAATTTTCCGCAAGATGGCACTTTTCGCAGCAGCCCGGCAGGGGCGCAAGGACGACGTCGAACTCGGCAAGGGTGTATGGCGGCGTGCCCACGACCGCTTCACCCGCGGGCTGGACCGCTACCATCAGATGCTGGAAGGCGTCGAGGACGATGCGCTCTATAACGAGCTGGCACTCGTAGCCAATCAGCTCTCCGGGCTCCTGCCGCGTGTCCGGGCGGTCTGCGCGCACGCCCAGGAGCAGTGCCCCAGCGCGGGCCAGGACATCCCGGGCCGGATGATCACCGTCCACCGAGCCCTGTCCCGGTCAGGCAACTCGCTGGCAGCCACCGCGGAAGCGGCGGCCATGTCGCGGCTGGAAGGCGAACGCTGGGGGATGGCGTCCTCCGGCATCGAGAACGTCCGGCGCCGGGCACAGCTCGTGGAACAGGACATCGCCGAGGCAGAACGCGTGCTCGCCGCCGATCAAGCCGGCGGTTAGCCGGGCAAAGGGAGCCGGCAGCACCCTTTTCAGGGTCCGGTTTCAGCGCTGGTCCCCAGCGCCGGGGTTCAGTGCCGAAATTTCGCGGCCAGCAAACAGGGCACCGTTTGGTCAACGCGGCACCGCAGTGAGGGGCAGGATAGTGATCATGACTACATCCCCACTTGTGACGTTCAACGACGGAAACACCATCCCCCAGCTCGGCTACGGCGTCTGGCGGGTTGAGGACGAACTTGCGGAAAAGACTGTGGGCATGGCCTTCGAGGCCGGCTACCGCCACATCGACACCGCCAAGATCTACGGCAACGAGTCCGGCGTCGGCCGGGCCATCGCCGCCTCCGGCCTGCCGCGCGAAGACCTGTTCATCACCACCAAGGTCTGGAACGCCGACCAGGGCTACGAAGAAACCCTGGCCGCCTTCGACGCCTCCATGGAACGCCTGGGCCTGGAATACCTGGACCTGTACCTGATCCACTGGCTGCAGCCGAAGCAGGGCAAGTACGTGGACACCTGGAAGGCCCTCGTTGAGCTGCAGAAGACCGGCCGGGTCAAGTCCATCGGCGTCTGCAACTTCACGGTCGAGGCGCTGCAGGAAATCATCGACGCCACCGGCGTCGTCCCCGTCCTGAACCAGGTGGAAACCCACCCGTACCTGGCGCAGAAGGAACTGCGCGAGTTCGAGGCCAAGCACGGCATCAAGCACGAGTCCTACTCGCCGCTCGGCTCCGGCCAGGGCCTGCTGGATGATCAGGTCCTGCAGGACATCGCAGCGAAGTACGACGGCGCCACGCCGGCCCAGGTGGTTATCGCCTGGCACCTGGCGCTCGGCAACATCGTGATTCCGAAGTCCGTGACCGAGTCCCGCATCCAGGAGAACTGGGCCGCACTGGACCTCAAGCTGGCCGACGAAGACATCGACGCGATCAACGCACTGGATAACGGCACCCGCTTCGGCGCCGATCCGGCGACCTCCGACTTCGCTTAACAGCCGTTTCGCCAGCCGGCACGACGGCTAAAAACTGAAGGTGGCCTTCCCCGAGGGGAAGGCCACCTTCAGTTTTGTTCCGGTTAAAACCACAGGCTGCCGATGAAAGACCCTTATCGGCATTTATTGCCCCAATGTTAGTGATATGTTGCACGTGCTACGCCGAATTTTTTGGAATCAGCCGGGAGTCTCAGCTCCTTTCCAACCGGTAAGCGCTCTTAGCTGGAAACAAGGACTTTGGGGGTCCGTATTTGAATCGCGAAGCACGCAACCGTTTGGTTGTGGAGAGCCTGCCGCTGGTGGGATATCTGGTCTCGGAGACATGCGCCAAAGTGACGCACCTTTCCCGCGAAGAGCTGGCATCAGCCGGGGCGGCTGCTCTGATCACTTCCGCTGACTCCTTCAATGCGGAGCTTGGTGTGCCCTTCGGTGCTTACGCACGGCGCAGAATAGTGGGGGCTTTCGCCGACGAGATGCGCGCGGCTGACTGGGCAACAAGGACGGCACGAAAGCGCATAAGGGACACTCTGGCAGTGAAGGAAACGCTCACTGCAGTGCTTGGCCGGACTCCTGCAGCGGCTGAAATCGCCTCCGCAATGGGCGTAGACCGCGCCGCCGTCGATGAAGCACTCGCTGATGCCTCACGCAGCGTGTCCTATCTTGACGATTCCACCTCGGAGTCACTTGTCAGTGAACTCTCTTCGCCGGAGGAAGCAGTTCTGACAGCCGAGCGTCTGCAGTATCTTCGGGCGGCAGTAGCCGCCTTGCCGGAGAGGATGCGCTACGTCGTAGAACAGATCTATTTCCGCGACCGCTCAGTCAAGGACCTCGCCGCCGAGCTGGGAACTACCCACTCCGCCATTTCCCAGCAGCGGGCAGAGGCAGTCCGGTTGCTCCGCGACGGCCTCGGGACGCACTACGCTGACTCGGATGCGCCGGTGTCAGTCGAATCCCGAATTTCACCTGCCCGGCGAAACGCCTACCTCTCGCTGGTCGCGGAACGGACGGCAGGAGGGCTCACCCGCCACAGCACGCACCATGACACCACAGCCGTGCGGCGGATGGATGCCGCCTGCTGACTCAGATGGGTCCCATCGTGCTCATGCCCCCACATAAGCGGCCAGGTGCTCGCCGGTGAGCGTGGCCCGCGATGCCACCAGCTCCGCCGGCGTTCCCTCGAACACAATCCGGCCGCCGTCGTGCCCGGCCCCCGGACCCATGTCGATGATCCAGTCCGCGTGGGCCATCACCGCCTGGTGGTGTTCGATCACAATCACCGACTTACCAGAGTCGACCAGCCGGTCCAGCAGACCCAGCAGCTGCTCGACGTCGGCCAGATGCAGGCCCGTGGTGGGTTCATCCAGAACGTAGATGTCCCCCTTCTCCGCCATCTGCGAGGCGAGCTTCAACCGCTGACGTTCACCGCCCGAAAGGGTGGTGAGCGGCTGGCCCAGGCTCAGGTAGCCCAGCCCCACGTCGGCCAGCCGGGAGAGCACCTTATGCGCCGCCGGCGTGCGGGCTTCCCCGTTGTTGAAGAACTCCTCCGCCTCCGTGACAGACATGGCCAGCACCTCGGCGATGTTCCGCCCGCCCAGGGTGTACTCCAGCACCTGCGCCTGGAACCGTTTGCCGCCGCACTCCTCACAGGTGGATTCCACCGTGGCCATCACACCCAGGTCGGTGTAAATCACCCCGGCACCGTTGCAGACAGGGCAGGCGCCCTCCGAGTTGGAACTAAACAGTGCCGGCTTCACGCCGTTGGCCTTCGCAAACGCCTTGCGGATTGGCTCCAGCAGCCCCGTGTAGGTTGCCGGGTTGCTCCGGCGGGACCCTTTGATCCCGCTCTGGTCAATCACGACGACGCCCTCGCGTCCCGCAACCGAACCCCGGATGAGTGAACTTTTCCCGGACCCGGCCACCCCGGTCAGTGCGCAAAAGACTCCGAGCGGAATATCGACGTCGACGTCCTGCAGGTTGTTGGTCGAGGCACCGCGGACCTCCAGCGCACCGGAGGGCTGCCGTACGGATGGTTTGAGCTGTGCCCGGTCATCCAGGTGCCGGCCGGTGACGGTGTCCGCGGCGCGCAGCCCTTCCACCGTGCCCTGAAAACAGATCTCCCCACCACCCGTTCCGGCACCGGGCCCCAGATCAATGACGTGGTCGGCAATCGCGATCATTTCCGGCTTGTGCTCCACCACCAGAACGGTGTTGCCCTTGTCCCGCAGCTGCAGCAGCAACTGGTTCATCCGTTCGATGTCGTGCGGATGCAGTCCGATGGTGGGCTCATCAAAAACGTACGTGACGTCGGTGAGTGAGGAGCCCAAATGCCGGATCATCTTGGTCCGCTGTGACTCGCCTCCGGAGAGTGTCCCGGCGGGACGCTCCAGGGAGAGATAGCCGAGCCCGATCTCCGTGAAGGAGTCCAGCAGGTGCTGGAGCCCGGCCAGCAGGGGTGCAACGGACGGCTCGTCCAGCTCCCGGACCCATTGCGCGAGGTCACTGATCTGCATCGAGCACAGGTCGGCGATGTTCTTTCCCCTGATCCGGGAGGAGAGCGCTTCAGGAGCGAGGCGGGTGCCGCCGCAGTCCGGGCAGGTGGAGAACGTGATGGCGCGCTCCACGAAGGCACGGATGTGCGGCTGCATCGCTTCGCGGTCCTTGGACAGCATGGATTTCTGGATTTTCGGGATCAGGCCTTCGAAGGTGACGTTGATGCCCTCGACCTTGAGCTTGGTCGGCTCCTGGTACAGAAGGGCGTGCAGTTCTTTTTTCGTGAACTTGGCGATGGGTTTGTTGGGATCGAAAAGCCCGGTGTTGCTGAAGATCCGCCCGTACCAGCCGTCCATGCTGTAGCCGGGGATGGTCAGGGCCCCCTCGAGGATCGACTTGGAGTCGTCATACAAGGCCGTCAGGTCGAAGTCGCTGACCGAGCCCATACCCTCACACCGCGGGCACATCCCGCCGAGACGGTTGAAGGTGGCCTTCTCGGCCTTGGTCCTGCCCCCGCGTTCAATAGTGATCGCACCGCTGGCCCTCACCGAAGGAACGTTGAAGGAGTAAGCGTTGGGGGAACCGATGTGCGGGTCCCCGAGACGGCTGAACAGGATACGCAGCATGGCGTTGGCATCGGTGGCGGTGCCAACCGTGGACCGCGGGTTGGCGCCCATCCGTTCCTGGTCCACGATGATGGCTGTGGTGAGCCCTTCCAGCTGGTCGACGTCGGGGCGGGCCAGCGACGGCATAAACCCCTGCACGAAGGCACTGTAGGTCTCATTGATCATCCGCTGGGAGTCCGCCGCGATGGTCGCGAAGACGAGCGAACTCTTGCCCGAACCCGAGACCCCGGTAAACACCGTGAGACGGCGTTTGGGGATTTCGACGCTGATGTTCCTGAGGTTGTTCTCCCGGGCGCCGAGGACACGGATCAGATTATGGCGGTCGGCAGCAGTCACATCCGGGGACTCTGAGGGCCGGTCCGTAGCCATGCTCATGGTTTCTCCCTTAACCGGACGACGTTGAGTGCTTCAGAGGCGCAGGCAGCCCGCAAAAAACCAAGCCGTCCTGCCACGTTACCTGTGGAGCCGGAGGTCAGGCTTGTTCACCCCTGCTCACTTGTTTCCCCGCCGCTAATCGGGCCCGGTTAAAGCCATGCCCCGGCATCCAATGGGGTGGAAGCCGGGGCATGGTGAGCCAGGTACCTTCCACGGACGGGTGGTTGGTACCGCACATGCAACTGTGTGGCTCGTCTTTTCGCAGTACATTTTCTTGGGGGATACTGCGGGTTCTTTCCTGGGGAAAGATCTAAAGGTGACGCAGGTAACACGTTCAATGCAGGTTTCTCTGTAGCTCACTTCGACAGGATGCGCTTCTCCTGATGGGAAGGACGATACAGAGCTATGACCGGACAAACGCTCAAGTTCACCCCGCGGTTAGCACAATGTTTCCGCAAGAATTGCCCCGGAATTCCTGAGCGGGATCCGGGGGAAGAAACCCAATGGAAAAGCGGCGGCTGCCCTGCCGGGCGGCCGCCGCTTATGGTGCTGCAGGAAGGACTAGAACGGGTAGGACGCAATCTCCGGCCGCATGGTGAGCCACTGGATTTCCGTGAAGGATTCCATATTCGCGGCGGCACCTCCGACGCGGCTTCCGTTGCCGGAATCCTTGACCCCGCCGAAAGGAGCATTGGGTTCGTCGCTGACGGTCTGTTCGTTGATGTGGACCTTGCCGGATTCCACTCGGTCGGCGATAGCCATTGCCATTCCGACGTCACCCAGGATGGACAGGGAAAGTCCGTAGTCACTGTCGTTGGCCAGCGCCACGGCCTCATCGATACTGGCGAATTTCATCACCGGTGCCACAGGACCGAAGATCTCCTGGGTCCAGGCCGGGTTATCCGGAGTGAGATCGGCCAGCACGGTGGGCCGGTAGAAGAGAGCTTCGCTGGTCCCTCCGGCGGTGAGCCGCGCTCCGGCAGCGACGGCGTCCTGCACAATACCGTTGACCTTCTTGAGCTGGTTTTCGTCGATGATGGGTCCAAGCGCCACCTGGCCACCGGCCGGATCTCCCACGGGAAGGTGTTCGGCCTTCTCGGTGAGCGCCGCAACATACTCGTCGTAGATGTCCTCGTGGACAATATGGCGCCCCGTGGTCATGCAGATCTGGCCCTGGTGCATAAAGGATCCGAAGGCGGCAGCAGAGGCGGCCTTTGCCAGGTCCGCGCCCGGAAGCACGATCATGGCGTTGTTGCCCCCCAGTTCCAGATGCGCCCGCTTAAGCAGGCGCCCGGCGGTCTCGCCGATCTTGCGTCCGGCGCCGGTGGACCCGGTAAACGCAATGACCCTCACCTCAGGGGCCTCAACCACTGCCGCGCCGATCTCAGCACCGCCGGGGAGCAGGGACAACAGCCCGGATGGAAGGCCGGCCTCTTCGAAAACGCGCATCAGCGCGACGCCGCCGCAGACGGCGGTACGCGGGTCCGGCTTCAAAAGGACGGCGTTTCCCAGGGCCAGGGCCGGGGCAACCGCACGGATAGACAGGATCAGGGGAAAGTTGAACGGAGCAATGACGGAGACGACGCCGGCTGGCCGCCGCCGAGCGAGGGACCAGCGGCTCGAATTGCTTGTCAGCACTTCACCGGCGGGGAGGGCAGGAAGGGCAGAGGCGTCATAGCACTCGTTGGCTGCAGTGTGCGTTTCCAATGCGGCTTTAGCCGCAATGCTGCCCGTCTCACGGGAGATCCAGGTGTCGATTTCCTCCGCATGCTCTTCCCAGAGCAATCCGGCCCGGCGGAGGACGGCAGCGCGTTCTTCGGGTTTACGCTCAGCCCATTCCTTCTGCGCCGCGGCCGCGGCGCGGGCTGCGGACCGGACGTCCTCCACAGAAGCCACGCCGTAGCTCCCCAGCGTGTTGCCGGTGGCCGGCTCCGTTGCATTGGCGGTGCCTGCACCTCCGTCACGCCAGCCGTTTACGTAAATCTTGCCTGTCCAGATTGACGGGTCGAGCAAAACCATGGGTCATCCTAGCTGTTGGGGGTTACCTGGGCCACCGATTATCGCAGACGCCTGTGTCCGGACACACACCGGGGTGCCGGGGCCGGGGTCACCGGTGGTTTTCTGCGGTTTTCCCCGGTGTGGCCTCACCCGCCCGCCGCATTCCACCCGCCGGTGTACCCCGCAGGGGCTGCCCGTTCCTCGTTGACAAATGCGCTCTCCGAGGGTTGGCTGTCCCCAGCCCCAGCCCCAGCCCCAGCCCCAGCCCCAGCCCCAGCCCCAGCCCCAGCCCCAGCCCCAGCCCCAGCCCCAGCCGAACCCGCTGCGGGCCCAGCTGGCGCCGTCGTCCCGGAACAGTCCGAAAACACACTGCCCGCTAACTGAAGAGAGCAGCACCATGACCAACCGCCCTACCAACCATGTCCTGGAGGTGCCCGGAGCCCGTATCGTCTATGACGTCGCGGAGGTCCGGACCAGTGCGGAGCCGCCGCTGCTGCTGTTCGGCTCTCCCATGGATGCCAGTGGCTTCACTGCCCTCGCCGCCCGGTTTTCCGACCGTACTACGCTCACCTATGACCCCCGGGGCACAGGGCGGAGCGAAACCTCCGATACGGAGTGCTCACCCGAGCTGCACGCCCAGGACCTTCATGCGCTGGTCACGGATCTCGGCAGCGCGCAGGTGGACATCTTTGCCAGCAGCGGGGGAGCGGTCAACGCGCTGGCGTTCGCCGCTAAGGCCGGAGAGCAGATCCGGATCCTCGTGGTGCACGAACCCCCGCTGGCCGGGATTCTCCCCGACCGCCACGCGGCCCTGGCCGGCATCGAGGCGATACTGCAGACCTATCAGGAACACGGCAGGGGTGCGGCCATGGCACGGTTCATGGAGTATGCAGACTGGCGGGGCGAGTTTCCAGCAGGCTCCGGGCACCTGCAACCCGCGGACCTGCCGGACCCCGGCGATCCGGAGCCCGGTACGAGCCGGGAGGCCGCCACACGTCCGGAGGCCGACGACGGCACCAGGGACGATCCGTTGTTTGCCCGTAACCTGCGGACCTGCACAGCATTTCAGCCGGACTTTGACGGGCTCCGTGATGGTCCGGCGAGCATTGTCGTTGGTGTGGGGGAGGAATCCAGCGGCACGATGGCGGCACGCGCCGCCAAGGTGACAGCTGACCGGCTGGGAACACTGCCGGTGACCTTCCCTGGCGGACACAGCGGGTTCATGGGTCCGGAAGCCGGACCGGGCGCGGGAGATCCGGATGCCTTTGCCGGGGTGCTGCGCCAGGTGCTGGACGGAAGGTAGCCGCGGGTCCCGGCCCGGCCCGCCTCCTGCGCCGAACGGTCAGCGGCCGCACGGCGGTTGGCGAGGGCACTGCGGAGCTGGCGGAAAATACCGATGAAGCCAAAAACCACGGGCATAATGGCGATGATCCCAGCCACCGGATCACTGAGCAGCAGGAGAATGCTTACCCCGAAAAAGATGTGCAGGCAGTACCCGGCTGCCCGTGCGGATTCGGGGCGCCTCCGGACGGCGGTGGTGAGGGTGGTGATGATTGCTCCCAAATGTTGCCGGGCTCGCGCTGCAGCGAAGCCCCCGGAACCGGGGGTTCCGAGGGCTTCGATAGGGAGCCTCCTGCCAGAATCGAACTGGCGACCTTCTCATTACGAGTGAGACGCTCTACCAACTGAGCTAAGGAGGCGGGCTTCCTCTGCGCCGGGCTACCGGCCAGAATCCACAAGGAATAACTTTATACGGCGGGAGCATCCGGGTCAAAAGCGCCGCCGGGAAGCCCCCGCAACCCAGCGGCACCGCAGTGGTTTACGAACAGACCAAACCGTCCTCCGGCACTGTCCCGTCGATGAAGTAGTCATCCACCGCATCCGCGATGCACTGGTTTCCGCGGCCATATGCGGTGTGGCCCTCGGCCTCCCAGGTGAGGAGCACCGCCGAGTCCAGCTGATCCGCCAGCGCCTGCGACCACTCGTACGGGGTGGCCGGGTCGCCGGTGGTGCCAATGACCAGCAGAGGCGCAGCACCCTCTGCGGTAATCCGGTGCGGTTCGTTCACCGGGGCATGCGGCCATGCCTCGCAGGTCAGACCGCCGTAAGCGAGGAACCGGCCCAGGGTCGGGGACGCTTCGTCGAGTTCCGCGGCATCCACCGCCATCGCCCCGCGGTCGGTTTCCATCGGGTAATCAAGGCAGTTCACCGCGCTGAACACCTCGGAGGAGTTGGAGGCGTAGGTGCCGTCCTGGTTCCGCTCCGCACCAAGGTCGGCCAGCATCAGCATGGTTGTGGGGTCACCGCGCAGGGCCGAGCTGAGTGCCTGGGTGAGGGCGGGCCAGTTGGCGTCGTTGTACAGGGGGAGGATGAACCCGCTGACGAAGATCGAGGCGTTGACCACCCGTCCGTCCGCTGCTGTCAGCGGGCTGGCTTCGACGGAGGCGATCAGGTCGCGGATAGTCTGCACCCCGTCGTCAACGCTGCCCTCCAGCGGGCAGTTGGAGGAAGACTGGCAGTCTTCGACGTAGGAGCGGATCGCCGTTTCGAAAGCCCGCGCCTGGCCAAGAGTGATCTCCTCGTTGCTGGCCGATGGATCAATTCCTCCATCCAGCACCATCCGGCCGACGTTCTCCGGGAACAGCTCTGCATAGGTTGCTCCGAGGAAGGTGCCGTAGGAGAAGCCCAGGTAGTTGAGTTTCGGATCGTTTACGACGGCGCGCAGGATGTCCATGTCCCGCGCGGCACTTTTGGTGTCCACAAAACCAAGGAGCTCACCGGATTCCGTGGCGCACTGCTCGGCATAGTCCCGGGCGCTCTCCCGGGCTTCCTCAAAGCCGGCGTCCGTGGACGGATCAATGGTTTCGCTGCGCGCCTCATCGAGCTCTTTGTCGCTCAGGCAGTCCACCGGGGTGGAACGGCCGACGCCGCGCGGATCGAAGCCCAGCACGTTGAAGCTGCTGCGCAGCCGGTCGGTGGTGACCCCTTTCAGGGATTCAAGCACCGTGTCATACCCCGAACCGCCCGGTCCGCCGGGGTTGAGCAGGATGGTGCCGGCGGGCGTGCCGCCGGACTCGGCCAGAATCACTTCGAGCCCGATGCTGCTGCCGGGATCCGAGTAATCCATGGGCACTTCAACGCTGGCGCAGAGGAAGTCCTCCTCGCAGGGCTCCCAGACGACTTCCTGCGTGTAGTACGACTCGAGCTCCGCCGGGACGTCACCGATGACCTCCGGCGCCGCGGACTGCGTGCCTTCTTCCGGCCCCTGGGACTCCTCGGGTGTGCAGGCAACCAGGGAACCCAGGACGACGGCGGCGGCACCGGCGGCTGCCGCGGCGCGGCGCAGGGTGCGGACGGAAGTCCGGGGACGGCGTCGTACTGGGGGCATTGGTGCGGCTCCTGAGTCCATAGGGGTGCTGGCGCTGTGGCGGGGTGTCATCACAACAGGCTGACTGCCATCGCTTCGATGGCAAGCAGCGGGGCGACGTTGGTGGTGACCAGCCGGCGCCGGACGGCGTTGATCTCCTCCATCCGCGCCAGGGTTGCTTCCGCAGCGCTGCGGCCGGCAAACTCCTCAAGCTCGGAGCGGAGCGCCTCATTGACCAGGTCAGTCCCGGAATCCAGCTGAAGTACCAGGACGTCGCGGTAGAAGGACAGCAGGTCCGTCAGGGCCCGGTCGAAGTAATCATTCTTGGAACGTTTCGCCCGGCGCAGCTGGTCATCTTCCAGCCGCTTGACCTGGCTGCGCATCGAGGGCGGCAGGGTTCCCGTCTCCGGGGCGCCGAGCGACGCCAGCAGGGCGGCCTTCTCCTCGGCGTTCCGCTGTTCAAAGGAGCTGGCGGCCTCGGCCTCGGCCAGGGCCACCAGGTCCGCAGCCACCTTCATGGCACCCGATACGCTGCGCAGGGACAGCGGAAGACGCACGATCTTCTCCCGCCGGGCCCTGGCTCCCTCATCGGTGGCGAGGCGCTTGGCCACACCCACGTGGCTCTGCGCGGCCCGGGCCACCTCCACAGCCACGGTGGGGTCGACCCCGTCGCGGCGGACCAGGAGTTCAGCGACGTCGGCCACCGGCGGCAGCCGCAGGCCCACGGGACGGCACCGGGACCGGATGGTCACCAGCACATCCCCGGGGCTGGGCGCGCAGAGCAGCCAGATGGTCCGCGGCGGCGGTTCCTCGATCGCTTTGAGGAGCACATTGGTGCTGCGTTCCTGCATGCGGTCGGCGTCCTCAACGATCAGCACCCGCCAGCGTCCGGTGGAGGGTTTGTCCTGGGCCTTCTTCACCAGCTCGCGGGCCTCGTCGATGCTGATGGTGACCTTCTCGGTGGTCACCGAGGAGACATCGGCATGGGAACCGGCCAGGGCGGTGCGGCAGGCCCGGCAGTGTCCGCAACCGCGCTCGGAAGGGTCCTCAGCTTCACACAGCAGGGCAGCGGCAAAGGCCCTGGCAGCGTTGGACCGCCCGGAGCCGGGCGGTCCGGTGAACAGCCAGGCATGGGTGGGGCGTTCCTCGGCGGCCGCACGGCGCAGCTGGTCGACCACGGGAGCCTGCCCCTGGAGGTCATCCCAGACGCTCACGGAAGCAGCCCGCCGATCCGGGCCAGGATCTGCCCGGCCAGTACGGGCACCGGAAGTCCGGCATCGAGCACCAGATACCGTTCGGGGGATTCCCCGGCCAGCGTCAGGAACGCTTCCCGAATGCTGCCGTGGAATTCATCGGGCTCGGATTCAAGCCGGTCTTCGGCGGCAGCGGAGGCGGTGCGGCGGCTCCGGCCGGCCCCGGGGTCAACGTCCAGGAGGACCGTGAGGTCGGGAACCAGTCCCTCCGTAGCCCATTCATTGAGTCCGCGGACGGTGTCTGTGCCCAGCGCGCGTCCAGCGCCCTGGTAGGCAACAGAGGAATCGATGTAACGGTCGCAGACCACAACGTCGCCGCGCTCCAGGGCCGGAAGAATCACCTGCTGGACGTGCGCCGCGCGGGAGGCGGCAAAAATCAGGGCTTCGGTGCGGGGATCAATTTCCCCGTGGCCGTGCTCCAGGACGAGTCCCCGCAGTTTCTCGCCCACAGGGGTTCCGCCGGGCTCGCGGGTGCGGACCACCCGCCGGCCCGCCTGCTCCAGGGCTTCCGTGAGCAGTGAAGCCTGCGTCGACTTACCGGCGCCGTCGCCGCCTTCAAAGGCAATAAAGAGACCGGCGGAAGGTTTCGAAATACTCACCCGCATAGCCTACCCAGTCAGGCTGGGAACGCCGTGCCGGCAGGTGGAACCCGCGGGCAGGCGGCCCGGCGAAACATGACGGAGCATAGCGAAACGTTCGGCGGTGCGGCGCCCGGCGGGTCTAGGCTGAATGCCATGAGCACAGCCACCGAGCCGAAACGGCATGCCGCGAACCTGTCCGCCGAAACCCTCGTGGTGTCCGCCGGACGCCCGGAACGCCTCGCGGATTCGGCGGTCAATCCGCCGATCGTCCTCACCTCGACGTTCCTCGGAACCGGCGCGACCCGGGACGGCGACCGCGTCTACGGCAGGTACTCCAATCCCACGTGGGAACCGTTCGAGGAGGCTCTGGGAGCCTTGGAGAATGCTGAGCTTCCCGCGCTGGTCTACTCCTCCGGGCTGGCAGCGGTCATCGCCGCACTGTCCCTGATTCCCGCCGGCGGAACCCTGGTGATGCCCCGGCACAGCTATCAGGGCTCCCTTCTGCTGGCCGCTGAAGATGCCCAGAACGGGCGGATCAGTGTCCGCACGGTGGATATTGCGAACACCGCTGAGGTCATCGAGGCGCTGGACGGAGCGGCGATGCTCTGGCTCGAGAGCCCCACCAACCCCATGCTGGAAGTCGCCGATATTGAGGCGCTGAGCGCGGCTGCCCACGCTGCCGGAGCCATCGTGGTGGCAGACAACACCTTCTCGACGCCCCTCGTGACCCGGCCCCTGGACCTGGGTGCCGACGTCGTCGTCCATTCGGTGACCAAGTACCTTTCCGGCCATTCCGACGTCGTCCTCGGCGCAGCGGTTACCTCCGATCCGGAGCTGCGCGCCCAGCTGCTGACCTACCGTTCGCTGCACGGTGCCGTGGGCGGTCCGTTCGAGGTGTGGCTGGCCCTGCGCGGCCTGCGCACGCTGGCGCTGCGGGTGGAACGGTCCATGGCGACGGCGATGGACCTGGCCCGCCGGCTGCAGGAACATCCCCGGGTGGAAAACGTCCGTTACCCGGGGCTTCCCGGAGATCCGGGGCACGCCCGGGCAGCCACCCAAATGAACGGCTTCGGCTCGATCCTCTGCATTGAGGTGGCCGGCGGCGCTGCTGCGGCGGACGCCGTGACCGAAAAAGTGAACCTCTGGCTTCCGGCCACCTCGCTGGGCGGAGTTGAATCGCTGATCGAGCGGCGGAGGCGGCAGCCAGCAGAACCGGTATCTGTTCCGGAGAATCTGCTGCGGCTGTCCGTGGGAATCGAAAACGTTGAAGACCTCTGGAACGACCTTGAGCAGGCGCTGGCACGGTAGGCTGGCCGAGTGATACTAGTCTTCCAGCTGCAGAACCTGCTCTACCTGGTCCTGGGCCTCGTGGCCCTGGGAATCGAACTGTGGGCTTTCGCGGACTGCGCCCGGCGCAAGCCCGCGGATTTCGAGCGTGCCTACAAACGGACCAAGGGGTTCTGGATGGGCCTCACCGGCGGTGCCGCCGCGGTGGGTCTGCTCTCGGTGCTGCTGTTCGGCCCGCTGGCCCTGCTGCTCTTTGAGCTGGCTGCCGTGGTCGCGGCGTCGGTCTACCTGGCGGACGTCCGCCCGGCGCTGAACGAGTCCAAAGGCCGCGGCGGAGCCTACGGGTCCTGGTAGCGGCCCGGTAGCCGGCTCTACCTGCACCGGCCCAACGACGGTGCGACGGCGCTCCACGCCACGGTAATTTCGCCGAGCCGCCACCGGGACGGTCCGGTCAGCAGCGGCCAGCCCTGGCTGCGCAGTGTCCGGCACATGGCGATCCAGCGCTGCCGGGTGCCGTAGGAAGCCATCGGGGCCGCGTCCAGCCAGGCCTTGTCCATTGCCCGCAGGAAAACGTGAATCCGTTCCCCGGGAACATTGCGGTGGATCAGCGCCTTGGGCAGGCGCTCGGCGACGTCGGACGGCCGCTCAAAGGCCCCAAACCGCAGCGAAATGCTCAGCGAAACCGGACCTGAGGGATCAAGGACCACCCACGTGGAGCGCCGGCCAATCTCGTCGCAGGTGCCGTCAACAAAGATCCCCCCGGCCGCGAGCCGGCTGCGGACCATATCCCAGTGGGCAGCGTATTCGTCCTCACCGTACTGACGCAGCACGTTAAAGGCCCGCACCATGACCGGACGCCGTCCGTCGACAGGCAGTTCAAATCCGCCCTGGCGGAAACTCAGGCCGGAGCGCTCGAGCGGTTTGGCAGCCAGGACCCGGTCCGGATCGATCTCGATCCCGACCACACTCACGTCCCGCCGCACACTGCCCATCCGGTGGTGCAGTTCCACCGCGGTCGTCGGGGCGGCCCCGTAGCCAAGGTCGATCACCAGCGGGTCAGCCGCCCGGCGCAGGCGCCACGCTTCCGGGCCGGACAGCCAGCGGTCCACCCTGCGCAGCCGGTTGGGGTTTGTAGTGCCCCGGGTCATGTTTCCAACGGGCTTCACGGGATTTTGCACCAAACAATGTTACTGGCCGGGAAGGTATGGTCCTGACCGGGCGAACAGGTACCGCCCATCGCCCGGTGTTGGTTACGCTGCCGCCCTGCCCGCCGCCAGTGCACTCGGATACGATGCTTTTATGACCTACAAAGTGATCCTTCTGCGCCACGGGCAGAGTGAATGGAATGAAAAGAACCTCTTCACCGGCTGGGTGGATGTAGACCTCACGGACCTGGGCCGGGCCGAAGCGCTCCGCGGCGGAGAGCTGCTGGTGGAGAACAACATCCTGCCGGACGTTCTCTACACCTCCAGGCTGCAGCGGGCCATCAACACGGCCAACATCGCACTGGGAGCGGCAGACCGCATCTGGATCGACGTCAAGCGCAGCTGGCGCCTGAACGAGCGGCACTACGGCGCCCTTCAGGGGAAGGACAAGGCCCAGACCCTGGCCGAATACGGCGAAGAGCAGTTTATGCTCTGGCGCCGCTCCTACGACACCCCGCCGCCGCCCCTGCCGGACGACAGCGACTTCTCCCAGGCCCACGACCCGCGCTACGCGGACCTCAGCGCGGATGAGCTGCCGCGCACCGAGTGCCTCAAGGATGTCCTGGAACGCTTCCTGCCGTACTGGGAAAACGAGATCACCAAGGACATCCGGGCCGGCAAAACCGTTCTGATCGCCGCGCACGGCAACTCGCTGCGCGCCCTGGTCAAGCACCTCGATGGAATTTCCGACGCCGACATCGCCGCCGTGAACATCCCCACCGGTATCCCGCTGGTGTATGAACTCGACGAAAACCTGAAGCCGGTCAAGGCCGGCGGCACCTACCTCGACCCGGAGGCCGCAGCTGCGTCCATTCAGGCCGTGGCGAATCAGGGCAAGCAGAAGAAGTAACCTGTTCCGCGCAGAAAGGCGCCCCTCCCGCACGGGGAGGGGCGCCTTTTCAGTCTGCGCGCCGGCTGGGCCTGGGCAGAGTCAGCTGATCAGTTCGGAGTCGGCTGGCCGGTCCGGAGTCAGTTGATCAGAGCGGGCTCTCAGAAATGGGCTGCCAGTCACCGGTCACGAGGTAGTTGACCTTGCGGGTCACTGACACGCCGTGGTCCGCGAACCGTTCAAAGTAGCGGCTGGCCAGGGTCAGATCCACGGTAGTGACAGCGGAGTTGTTCCACTCCGGTGAGGCCACGGCCTTGAACACACTCACGTGGAGTTCGTTGATGCGTGTGTTGTGCGCGTAGATGTCCTTGCTGAGTTCCAGGTTGCGGGTCTCCAGGAGCTCGGTCAGGAGTTCAGAGATCGCGATGTCCAGACGTGCCATTTCCTTGAAGGTCTCAACCATGGAGTCGGGGACCACGTTGGCCGGGTAGCGCAGGCGGGTCAGCTGGGCGATGTGGCGGGCAAGGTCGCCCATGCGTTCGAGCGATGCGCTCATCCGGAGGGACCCGACGATCATCCGCAGGTCGCTGGCCACGGGCCCCTGCAGCGCCAGGATATCGATGGCACGCTCGTCAAGGTCGTTCTGCAGGAAGTCAATGCGTGCATCAGCGGCGATCACGTCCTGGGCGAGCTCGGTATCTGCGGTCTCGAACGCCAGAGTGGCCTTTTTCATCGCCTCGGTAACGAGCTGGGAAATCTGGGTCAGCTCCTCTCCGATTTGGTGAAGCTCGGCTTGAAAAACCTTGCGCACTGATGCGTCCTTTCGATGAACATTTATACAGCCGGCCGCCAGCCGGTACGGCTCCGTCAATGGTGCCAGTAACCGGTGAACGAACGGCGCCCTTGAAGTGAACGTTAGTTTAACGCTTGGGTGAATGCCACCGGAGGGCAGTTCGGTGCCGCTGCGTCCGCCTAAGCTAGGAACTGTGAATCCTGTACTGCTGGGCCTGCTGTCAGGCATCCTCGGCTTGGCCGTTGGCGTCTTCGGCGTTGTCGCCTATATGTCCAGCCAGCGGCACCGCCGCGAATTGGCGGAAGTGGATGAGCCGGCGCTGTCCGAGGGCGCGGCCGAGATCCTTGGTGTCCTGGGCCGGGCGTACATCGTTGTGGACGGTATCGACGGCGTGGTCCGCGCCAGCCCCGGCGCCTACGCCTTCGGCCTGGTCCGCGGGCACACCCTGATGCAGGACGAGGTACTGGCGCTGACCGCCCGCGTCCGCCGGGATGGGGTGATCGAGGACCAGTTTGTTGAACTGCACCGGGGTGCGCTGAACCAAACCAGCCTGATCCTCCAGCTGCGGGTGGCGCCGATCGCCGAGGAGTACATTCTGATCCTCGCTGACGACCGCACCGAGGCCACCCGTACCGAAGAGATGCGGAACGACTTTGTTGCCAACGTCTCGCATGAACTGAAGACGCCGGTCGGTGCCATCTCCCTGCTGGCAGAGGCAATCGACGGCGCTGCAGCGGATGAGGAAGCGGTGAGGCGCTTTGCCAAGCGGATGAACAAGGAAGCCGTCCGGCTTGCCGCACTAGTGCAGGACATTATCGAACTTTCCCGGCTGCAGGGCGCGGACATGGTTGACCATGCCGAGCCCGTGGACATCAATGAGCTGGTCTCCCATGCCGTGGAGGCCAACCGGCTTCCGGCGGAGAACCGGAACATCACGCTGGTGGTCGGCGGCACGGCCGAGAACCCCGTCTTCGCTGACGGACCCATGCTCACCACAGCCTTCCGCAACCTGATCGACAACGCGATCCGTTATTCGCCGGAGGGCAGCCAAGTGGGCGTCGGGATCCGGTCCCGGGACGGCCTGGCCCAGATAACGGTCACCGACCGTGGCCCCGGAATTCCGGCCGAGGACCAGGAACGGGTCTTTGAGCGCTTCTACCGCCTCGACTCCGCACGCTCCCGCAACACCGGGGGCAACGGCCTGGGTCTGAGCATCGTGAAGCATGTTGTCTCCAACCACGGCGGAGAAGTCAGCCTGTGGTCCCAGCCCGGCCAGGGATCAACCTTTACCGTGCGGCTGCCGGAGATGGACACCGCCGAACTGGATGAACAGGCGGAACTGCCGCCGCGAACCCCTGGCGCGCCTGCGCCGGCCAACAAGGAGTAAACGCTTGAGCAGGATCCTGATTGTGGAGGACGAAGAGTCCTTCAGCGACCCGCTGTCCTACCTGCTCGAACGGGAGGGGTTCGACGTCGCCGTCGTGGACAACGGTGCGGACGCCGTTGTGGAGTTTGACCGCTCCGGAGCCGACCTGGTGCTGCTGGACCTGATGCTGCCGGGCCTGCCCGGGACAGAAGTGTGCAGGCAGCTGCGTCAGCGCTCGGACGTGCCGATTATTATGCTGACCGCCCGCGACGCCGAGATCGACAAGGTGGTGGGCCTGGAATTGGGGGCGGACGACTACGTCACGAAGCCGTACTCCTCCCGCGAGCTCCTGGCCCGGGTCCGGGCCGTGCTGCGGCGCCGCAGCGACGCCGGTGACTTCAACGCCGCGGCTGTGCAGGCCGGACCGGTCCGCATGGATGTCGAGCGGCACGTGGTCAGCGTCGACGGCCAGGCTGTGTCCATGCCGCTGAAGGAGTTCGAGCTGCTGGAAATGCTGCTGCGGAACTCCGGCCGGGTAATGACCCGCGGTCAGCTGATCGAGCGGGTCTGGGGCGCCGATTATGTAGGAGACACAAAGACTCTCGATGTGCACGTCAAACGCCTGCGCGCGAAGCTCGAACCTGATCCTTCGGCGCCCCGGCACCTGGTGACCGTCCGCGGGCTCGGCTACAAGTTCGAGGCATAAGGGGCGGCAGCGGCGGACGTGTGCTGAGACGAAAGGTGCCTTAAACAACTGCGAGGCCCTGTCCGGAAGATCGGACAGGGCCTCGCAGAGTTGTGACGTGGTGGCGCTGTGACGTGGTGGCTCCGTTACGGAGCGGCCGTGCCGGTGGGCTCGGCGGTGGAAGCCCCGGTGGGCTCTCCGGCGGCGGGCGCGGTTGCTTCCTCAGTGGCTTCGCTGGAGGGGGTAGCCTCCGGCGTCGGCAGGTAGTCCTTGTAGTAGGGGACCTGGCCGTCCACAACCGGAATGTTCAGGGTGGCGGACTCCGAAGCGGCAGTGGCTTCGGCGCGGATACCGGTGCCGGGAACAACGTTGACGGACTCGACGAGAGCCTGGGGTTCATCGTCATAGACCACCTTGCCGCCGGCCGGGATGTTCCAGGAGAGGTCCGTTCCGCCGATCGACAGTTCAAAGGTGATGGGCTCGGTGGAAGCGTTGGCCGCGGTGCCCAGCAGGCGGCCGGGCTCGCCGTCGCCGTCGCTGACCACAACGATGTTGCGCAGCTGCAGCTCGCCGATGTCCTGGACGATGCCGTCGGACGGGGAGTACTCCATGGTGGTTGCCTGATCGTTCACGGCACTGCAGCCGGTGGCGCCCAGCAGCGACAGCGCGATAACACCGGCGGCGGCAGCGGTCCGCGTCCGGTTCTTGGGTGTGAATCTCACAGCACAAACTCCTGAAGTGTGGCGGTCGGGGGACCGGGGGAACGTTTGTTTCATAGCCTATCGGCATTCCCTGAAAAACATGGATTTAGAGACTTCGGGGGCCTGCGGAAACTACTCAGGCCGGCACCGGTGCGAGGCCGAATACTACTCAGTTTTGGGGCCCGTGCCGCTGACCTGCGCAAACTCTTCTCGGCGTGTCGCTTGCATGCTAAACTAGGGTTCGGGAAAGGGGAAAGTCCACATGGTTTTTGAGGTTGGCGAAACAGTTGTTTACCCTCACCACGGTGCCGCGAAGATCGAAGAGATCAAGATGCGGACCATCAAGGGCGAAGAGAAGATGTATCTCAAGCTCAAGGTGGCACAGGGTGATCTGACCATTGAAGTACCGGCTGAAAACGTTGACCTCGTTGGGGTGCGCGACGTCGTGGGCAAGGAAGGCCTCGAGCATGTCTTCGATGTCCTCCGCGCCGAACTGACTGAAGAGCCCACTAACTGGTCCCGCCGTTACAAGGCAAATCTGGAGAAGCTCGCCTCGGGCGACGTCGTCAAGGTTGCAGAGGTCGTCCGCGACCTGTGGCGCCGTGACCACGACCGCGGCCTTTCCGCAGGCGAGAAGCGCATGCTTGCGAAGGCCCGCCAGATTCTCATTTCGGAGCTTGCCCTGGCCGAAAAGACTGACGAAGACCAGGCTGCGGCTGTACTGGACGAGGTCCTGGCCAGCTAAGCACCCGGTAGACGGTTGCCGCTCCCATCGGGGCGGCAATCGTGCTTTAACGGGCCCCGCGGAGCCTAGTGGCCCTGCAGGCCACTAGGCTTGGGCTGTGTCTGAATCCATTCCCGGCCCCCACCGCGTGGGCGTCATCCTGGTCGCCGGCGGTTCCGGTCAGCGCCTCGGCTACGGTATGCCCAAGGCGCAGGTTCCCCTCGCCGGCGAGATGCTCCTGGCGCATGCCCTCCGGGGAGTGGACGCCTCCGGCGTCGCGTCCCACATCAGCGTGGCGGTGCCTGCTGCTGACGTGGCCCTGAGAGCGCTGTGCACCGCCATGCGCCTGGGCTGCCCCATTACTGTTGTTGACGGCGGTGCCACCCGGTCCGACTCCGTCCGGGCGGCCCTGAACTCACTTCCGGGGGATCTGCATGCCGTCCTGGTGCACGACGCAGCGCGGGCCCTGGCGCCGGCGCAGGTGTTTCACCGGGTCGTCTCCGCTCTGGCAGCGGGTGCGGAGGCCGTGATCCCGGCGGTTCCGGTAGTGGACACGGTCAAGTCGGTGGAGCCCACCGGCGGCAGCGAGGCAGCACTGGCGCCCTTCCGCGTGACCGGAACTCCGGACCGCTCCTCGCTTCGGGCGGTGCAGACACCCCAGGGCTTTGAGGCCGGGCTGCTGCGCCGGGCGCATGCCGAGGCCGCCGAGTTTGACGAAAAACGGGCGGCAGCGATCACCGACGACGCAATGCTTGCCGAAAGTCTGGGAGCCACCGTGCATGTGGTGGAGGGATCCGACATGTCACTGAAAATCACCACGCCGCTGGACCTGCTGCTCGCTGAAGCTGTCCTGTCCAACGGCACCAGCATGCAGGAGGACTAAGCCATGGGATCCGTTTCCCTTCCGCGCACGGGCATCGGGACAGATGTCCATGCCTTCGCCCCCGAGGATGCACCCCGGCCCCTGTGGGTTGCCGGCCTGCACTGGGAGAATGAGCGGGGCCTGGCCGGGCATTCGGACGGCGACGTGGTGGCGCATGCAGCCGCTGACGCGCTCTTCTCCGCGGCGGGTATCGGGGATCTCGGCTCCCATTTCGGCACCGACCGGCCCGAGTATGCCGGTGCCGCCGGTACCGTTCTCCTCGCCGAAGCTGCCCGGCTGGTGCGTGCGGCAGGGTTTCGGATCGGCAATGTTTCGGTGCAGCTGATTGGCAACCGCCCCAAATTCAGTCCCCGCCGCGGTGAAGCGGAAGCGGTGCTCAGTGAGGCCGCGGGCGCGCCGGTGAGCGTTTCGGCCACCACCACCGACGGGCTTGGCTTCACTGGACGCGGCGAAGGCCTCGCTGCGGTGGCCACCGCCGTCGTCGCCGTGGACCAGCCGTAACGAACCTGCCGGCCGGGGGAGCGGCAGGCGGTAGCCTAGAGCAGTGAGCCTGAGATTCTATGACACAGCAACCGCGCAGGTCCGGGACTTCGAACCGCTGGTACCGGGGCAAGTCAGCCTGTACTACTGCGGTGCCACCGTGCAGGGACTGCCGCACGTGGGCCATATCCGTTCCGCGATTGCCTTCGACCAGCTCACCCGCTGGCTCCAGGCCCGCGGCTTCCGGGTCACGACCGTCCGCAACGTCACCGACATCGACGACAAAATCCTGGCCAAAGCCGCCGCATCCGTCGGCGCCGAACCCGCCGAAGGGGTCATCCCCGACGAGCCCTGGTGGGCCCTGGCCTACCGGTACGAGCAGGAGTTCTCCCGCGCCTACGACACGCTGGGTGTGCAGCGGCCCACGTACGAACCCCGTGCCACCGGCCACATCCCGGAAATGCATGCGCTGATCCAGCGGCTGATCGACGCAGGCCATGCCTACCCCGCGCTGGACGATTCCGGCGACGTGTACTTCGACGTCCGCTCGTGGCCCGCCTACGGATCACTGACCCGGCAGAACATCGACGACATGCAGGCAGCGCCCGACGCCGATCCGCGCGGCAAGCGCGATCCGCGGGACTTTGCGCTGTGGAAGGGCCACAAGGACACCGACCCGGACACCGCCGCCTGGGACAGCCCCTGGGGTCGCGGCCGGCCCGGCTGGCACCTGGAATGCTCGGCGATGGTCACCAAATACCTCGGCCCGCGGTTCGACATCCACGGCGGCGGCCTGGATCTGCGCTTCCCGCACCACGAAAACGAAATGGCGCAGTCCCAGGCAGCCGGAGACGGATTCGCCAACTTCTGGATGCACAACGGCATGGTCACCTTCGAAGGCGAGAAGATGTCCAAGTCGATCGGCAACACCATCAGCCCGGAACAGATGCTCGCTGAAGCCTCTCCGCGCGTGGTGCGCTACTACCTGGGCCAGGCCCACTACCGGTCCGTCCTGGACTACAGGCCGACGTCGCTGCAGGAAGCAGCAGCCGCCGTGGAGCGCATTGACGGCTTCATCGCCAAGGCCGAAGCCAAGCTCGGCGACACCGCGCCCGGCTCTCCGGCAGACCTGCCCGAGGCTTTCGGCGCAGCGATGGACGATGACCTGAATGTTCCGCAGGCCCTGGCCGTGCTGCACGAAACCGTGCGCTCCGGCAATACGGCGCTGGCGGCGTCGGACCTTGAAACTGTCCGCACCGCACTGGCCCAGGTTCGCGCGATGACCGGGGTCCTTGGCCTGGATGCCGTCCAGACCGGTTCCACGGCGGCCGGGCCCGAGCACCACGCGCTGGACAGCCTGATCCAGGACCGGCTGCGGGAACGCAGCGAGGCCCGCAGCGCCAAGGACTGGGCCCGTGCCGATGCCATCCGGGATGCGCTGGCCGCGGCCGGAGTAGTGGTTGAGGACACGCCCGACGGCGCACTCTGGTCCCTGGACGCCGGCTAGAAACCGGTTCCGGGCCACCGGCATCGGGCATGGAACGCGGCCGGGGGACAGGCTGCGTAAACTAGAAGTAGTGCTTTCCTCTACTTAAGGTGTAACCCATGGCCAATAACGGACGACCCGGCGCAATGCGCAAAGCCAAAAAGGGCCCCAGCCAGGGCACCGGAGGCCTCGGCCGCAAGGCCCTTGAAGGCAAGGGCCCCACCCCCAAGGCCGAGGACCGCCCCTATCACAAGGCCTACAAGAACAAACAGCTCTCCGAGCGCTCCGCCGCCAAGCACGGCGGGCAGCGCGGCGGCGGCCGGAACGCTCCGGCCCGGGGCAAGGTAGCCGAAGAAGTTGTCACCGGACGCAACTCCGTCGTTGAGGCACTGCGCGCCGGTATTCCGGCCAAGGCCCTGCACGTCGCCGTGCGGATCGATATGGACGACCGGGTCCGGGAATCCCTCAAAATGGCTACCGAGCGCGGGCTGCCGGTGATGGAAACACACAAGCCCGAGCTGGACCGGATGACCAACGAGGCCGTCCACCAGGGCCTGGTCCTGCAGATCCCGCCGTACGAATACGCCGACCCGACGGACCTTGCCGAGGAGACCCTCGCCGCCTGGAAGAAGGGCCATATCCGCAACGCGCCGCTGTTCGTGGCGCTGGATGGCATCACCGACCCGCGGAACCTCGGCGCGATCATCCGCTCCGCCTCCGCCTTCAGCGCCCACGGCGTGATCGTTCCGGAGCGCCGCTCGGTGGGCGTCACCGCCGCCGCCTGGAAAACCAGTGCCGGCGCAGCTGTCCGGGTACCGGTGGCACGGGCCAGCAACCTTAACAACACGCTGAAGACCTTCAAGAAGATGGGGATCTTCGTCCTGGGCCTCGACGGCGACGGGGATGTGTCGCTGCCGAACCTGGCCCTGGCGAAGGAACCGGTCTGCATCGTGGTTGGCTCCGAAGGCAAGGGGCTGTCCCGGCTGGTCCGGGAAAACTGCGACCAGATTGTGTCCATCCCCATCGACTCCGCCATGGAATCCCTGAACGCTTCCATGGCAGTGGGCATCACACTCTACGAAGTGTCGCGGCAGCGCTCCGCCTGAGCCGCGGGGAGCACCGGGAGGCACCATGGCAAACGTCGTCACGTCGGGCAGACTGACCCCGTCTGAACGGATCTCCCGGGCCTTTCCACTGGGCGTGCACCGCAGTGTCGCAGGCGTCCCGGACGTACCGGAAGCCGTCAACGTCTCGGTGTACGCCCCCGGCCTGGACGCGGTGGATATCTGGTTCCAGGCGTCGCCGGAGCGCTGGACCAACGTCCTGCTTCAGCGGCGTTCTGCCGGCATCCACCACGGCCGGGTGGACGGATTTGCGCCCGGGGTCCGTTACGGGTTCTGGCAGCACGGAGTCCCGCTGCCCGCGCAGCCTGGCCTGTCCCAGCTCCTGCTGGACCCTTACGGCCGGGGAATCCAGACGGTCTACGGCGATGCCGGGCAGCCGCTTTACTTCTCCGTGGCCACCGAGCAGGCCTTCGACTGGGGCAGAGATCAGCACCCGCACCTGCCTTGGCGGGACACCGTGGTTTATGAAGCCCATGTCCGTGGAATGACCATGCTCCATCCCGATGTTCCGGAGGAGCTGCGCGGAACCTACGCCGGGATGGGACATCCGGCGGTCATCGAGTACCTGCTGGACCTCGGTATCACCGCGGTGGAGCTGCTTCCCGTGCATTTCCACATCGATGAACCGCATCTGCAGGACCTCGGACTGAGTAACTACTGGGGGTACAACACCCTCGGTTTCTTCAGCCCGCATACCGGCTACGCCACCGCCGGAGCGCAGGCCGCGGGACCTCAGGCCGTGCAGGACGAAGTCAAGGCCATGGTCAAGGCGCTGCACCAGGCAGGCATCGAGGTGATCCTCGACGTCGTCTACAACCACACAGCGGAAGGCGCCCAGGATGAGCCGGCCCTGTGCTGGCGTGGACTGGGGGACGCGGTGTACTACCGGCACACCGCAGACGGCCGCTATCTCGACACCACCGGCTGCGGAAATACCCTGGACTTCAGCGAGCCGCGGGTGATCCAAATGGCGCTCGACTCCCTGCGGTACTGGGTCAGCGAGTTCCACGTGGACGGCTTCCGGTTCGATCTGGCACCGACGCTGGCCCGCGACGCAGAGAACCGCTATGAGCGGCGGCATCCGCTGCTGGTCGCCCTGGCCGCCGATCCCCTGATGCAGGGCATCAAACTGATCGCTGAGCCGTGGGACCTGGGGCCTGATGGATGGCAGACCGGGAACTTTCCACCGGGCTGGGCGGACTGGAACGACCATTTCCGGGATACCGTCCGGGACTTCTGGCTCGTGGACCAGGCTGCCCTGGCCGCGGGCGAGCCGGCGGGGTCCCTGGCCCGGCTCGGTGGTGCGCTGGCCGGTTCCGCGGAACTCTTCGCCCGCTCCGACCGCACGCCCCTGTCTTCCATCAATCTGGTGACGGCCCACGACGGGTTCACCATGGCGGACCTCACCATGTACAACCACAAGCACAACGAGGCCAACGGTGAAGACAACCGGGACGGCTCCGACCACAACCGCAGCTGGAACCACGATTTGGAAGGCCCCGATCCCGATCTCGCCGCGAGGCGGGCGCAGACGGCACGGAACCTGATGGCAACCCTGCTGTTCTCGGTCGGGGTGCCCATGATCACCGCCGGCGACGAGATCGGCCGGACCCAGCACGGGAACAACAATTCCTACTGCCAGGACAACCGGATCAGCTGGCTGTCCTGGGACCTCGACGGCGAGGCACAGCGCATGCTGGAAACGACCCGGCGGCTGCTGAGGATCCGGCGCGGGTTCCTGGCCCTTCAGCCCTATGCTTTTCCCGCGGACTCCCGCGACGCGTTCCTGCTGTGGTTCAGTGCCACGGGCGAACCCATGACGGAGGGCGAGTGGCACGATCCCGGCTGCCGGGTACTGCAGCTGCTGCTCGGCTCGGTCAACGGCGAACGCGCAGCCCTCGTGGTCATCAACGGCCAGGCCGAGGCAGCGGACGTAGTGCTGCCGGGGCGGGACACCCTGCACGCAACCGGAGTCGACAGCGGCGGGAGCCGGCTGTACGAGCTGCTGGCGACCACCGCCGATCCGGACGGCCGCCGTACCGGTGCGCGGCTGGCCGGGGGCGAGACGGAGCGGGTCGCGGCGGACTCGATCAGCGTCTACCAGGCCTAGCCGGCGGGCCGGGTCTCCTTAACCGGTGCCGCGCAGCCGGTGCTGCGTACAGTTTCAGAGACTGTTAGGCGTTCACCACCAGTCCGAGCTCGGCCTTCGAGGCCAGGCCTGGATGATCCGGCAGCACCCGCGCCGTGTAACCGAACGGTCCCGCCTGTTCAATCCGGATGCTGCCGGCGTACAGATACCGGCCGGAGCTGAGGTCTTCACTGACGGAGAGGTCCTGGAACTGGTAGTCGCTGAGCCGGTCCGTTTCCGAGACCTTCCCGTAGGCAACTTCCACCACCACGTCGGAGGGTTTCAGCGACCCCAGATTCACGTAGGCCTGGATGTTGAGACTGTCGCCGATCTGCGGTGCATCACTGATTCCGATTGAATCCACGTGTTCAACGGAGACCCCGGCCCAGCCGTCGCGGACCTTCTGAATCCAGGCCGCAAGCTCCCTGGCCGCCTGGTACTGATTAGCGGCGGCAGCTCTGCCGGACTGGCAGGCAGGCATGTAGAGCCGGTTGACGTAGTCGCGCAGCATCCGCGAGGCGGAAACCTCCGGGCCCAGTTCGGCCAGCGTGTGCTTGACCATTTCCAGCCACTGCCGCGGCAGCGAATCCGCCGGAGCTTCGGAAGGTCCGGCCGCGCCCGCGGCACCGGGCAGCTCCGCGCCGTAAAAGAGCGGGGTGACGGTGTTCTCCAGCAGGTCATACAGGGCAGCGGCCTCGATGTCGTCCCGCTGGTCAGCGGTGTGCACCTCCCTGGTCTGCGTGCCTTCCCGGGGATTCGCCGACGGGATCGCCCAGCCGTTGGCGCCGTCGTACATTTCGTCCCACCAGCCGTCCATGATGGACACGTTCAGCCCGCCATTGATCGCTGACTTCATACCCGAGGTTCCGGAGGCCTCCAGCGGCCGGATGGGGTTGTTCAGCCAGACGTCGCATCCGGGGAAGAGGGTGCGGGCCATCGCGATGTCGTAGTTGGGCAGGAAAACAATGCGGTGCCGGACCTCCGGATCATCGGTGAACTGCACCAGATCCTGGATCATGCGCTTGCCCATCTCATCCGCGGGATGGGATTTGCCCGCCACGATCACCTGGACCGGACGGGTCGGATGCAGGAGCAGTGCCTTGAGCCGGGCAGGGTCGCGCAGCATCAGGGTCAGGCGCTTGTAGGTGGGCACCCGGCGGGCAAAGCCGATGGTCAGGATGTCCGGGTCCAGCACGTCGTCGGTCCATCCGAGCTGGGCATCGGAAGCGCCGCGCTTGAGCCACGCGGCGCGCACCCGGTGCCGGACGTCCGCGATCAGGTTGCTGCGCATCCTGCGCCGGAGGTCCCAAAGGGCCTCGTCAGTGACTTCGTAGGCGCGGGACCACTCCCGGTCGTGGACAGCTGCGTCGCCCAGCTGCTGCTTGGCGAGGGCGGTGACTTCTGGATCGACCCAGGTGGGTACGTGCACCCCGTTGGTGACGGAGGTGATCGGCACCTCGGAGACATCAAAGCCCGGCCAGAGACCGGAGAACATTTCCCGGGACACCTGCCCGTGGAGTTTGGCGACGCCGTTGGCGCGCTGGGCCAGGCGGAGCCCCATCACGGCCATGTTGAACATATTCGGGTCCCCGCCCTCGTAATCCTCCGTTCCAAGGGCAATGACCTTGTTGGTGGGGACGGACTGTGCCAGTCCGGCGCTGAGGAAGTGGCGCACCACGGAGGCGTCAAAGCGGTCGATGCCGGCCGGGACCGGCGTGTGGGTAGTGAATATGGTTGAGGCCCGGGCCGTAGTCAGGGCCTCCTCCCAGTTCATTCCGGTGTCCATCAGCTCGCGGATGCGCTCCACTCCGAGGAAGCCCGCGTGGCCCTCGTTGGTGTGGAACACCTCCGGTGCCGGGGCGCCGGTCAGCCGCTCAAAGACGCGCAGCGCCTTCACACCGCCCATACCCAGCAGCAGTTCCTGCTGCAGGCGGTGGTCGCCCCCGCCGCCGTAAAGCCTGTCGGTGATGCCGCGTGCGGCGTCGTCGTTGCCCCGGACGTCAGCGTCCAGCAGGAGCAGCGGCACCCGGCCGACGTCGGCCCGCCAGATCTGCGCCATCAGGTGCCTGCCGTTGGGCAGAGGCAGGCTGATGCGTGCCGGGGTTCCGTCTTCTTCGCGCAGCAGCGTCAGGGGCAGCCCGTTGGGGTCCAGGACCGGGTAGGTCTCCTGCTGCCAGCCGTCCCGGGAGAGGGACTGCTTGAAGTAGCCCGCCTGATAGAGCAGGCCAACACCCACCAGCGGAACACCGAGGTCAGAGGCGGATTTGAGATGGTCACCGGCCAGGATGCCCAACCCGCCGGAATACTGGGGGAGGACCGCGCTGATGCCGTATTCCGGGGAGAAGTACGCAATGAGCCGGGGCGCGTCCTCCCCAAGCGACTGATACCACCGCGGAGCGGTGAGGTAGTGCTCGAGGTTCTCGTCGAGTTCGCGGATTCGCTCCACCAGAGCTGTGTCGGAGGAAATGCGCTCCAGGGTCTGCCGGCTGACCGAGCCGAGGGCCCGGATCGGGTCGTGCCCGCTGGCATCCCAGATCTCCGGGTCCAGATCCTGGAAGAGCTGCCGGGTGGGCTCGTGCCAGCTCCAGCGCAGGTTGCCGGCCAATCTGGCCAGCGGCGCTATCGTCTCGGGGAGGACAGTACGGACGGTAAACCTTCGGATTGCCTTCACCCCCGTTAGGCTAGCGCAGATGGTGCCGCGGGTGCCGTAAATCACAAAAATGCGGCAAAAAGCACTACGGAATTCACCTGGCTGGGCGGACCCGCCGCTCACCTGCGGGAACATTTGCCGCGGTGCCCTGACCAGCGACAATGCAGCAAAAGGTACGTGCCCTTAGCAATCTGCTCAGATTGTCGCTAACGTCTAGTCTGTGACCACTTCCAGCGCGTTGTCATCCGATGTCCAGCCCGCCACGGAACTCCGGTTTGGCCGGATTCCGATCGTAAACGTGTCCCCGGTGATCGAGTGCGGCCGATTTGCGGCGAAAGCCGTCCCCGGGGAGGACCTCGTGATCGGAGCCACCGTCTTCCGCGAGGGCCATGACCTTGTGGGGGTTACGGCTGTGCTCTACGACCCCTCCGGGCAGGAGGTCCAGCGCCACCGCATGCAGCCGGTGGGACAGGGGCTGGACCGGTGGAGGGGGCTGCTGCGGCCCGAAGCCCCGGGAGACCACACCTTCGCCGTCGAGGGGTGGGCCGATCTTTACGGAACGTGGCACCACAATGCCGAGGTGAAAATTGCGGCGGGAGTCGACGTCGAACTGATGCTCGCCGAAGGGGCTGCGCTGTTCAACGCCGCGGCGCAGGGCAGAAGTGAAGCCGACGCGGAACTCCTCCGCAGCACCGCCCGGCTGATGGGGGACACCGCCGTGGATCCGCAGCAGCGTCTGGCGGCTGCCGGCCGGAGTGAACTGACCGGGATGCTGGAACGCGATCCGATCCGGGACCTAGTGACGTCCTCCCCGAGGTTCCCGGTCAGGGTGGAACGCGACCGTGCCGGGCGCGGCGCCTGGTACGAGTTTTTCCCCCGGTCAGAGGGCGCGGTTTTTGACCCGGCAACAGCCTCCTGGACCTCCGGGACCTTCCGGTCCGCGGCCCGCAGCCTGGACCGCGTCGCGGCCATGGGGTTCGACGTCATTTACCTGCCTCCGATCCACCCGATCGGCACCACGCACCGGAAGGGCCCGAACAACACCCTCGTGGCCGGCCCGCAGGACCCCGGTTCACCCTGGGCCATCGGCGCGGCGGAGGGAGGCCACGACGCCATCCACCCGGATCTGGGCACGTTCGAGGACTTCGACCACTTTGTCGAAGCCGCCGCCGGACTGGGGCTCGACGTCGCAATTGACCTGGCGCTGCAGGCCTCACCGGACCATCCCTGGGTCACCGAGCACCCCGAATGGTTCACCACGCGGGTCGACGGAACGATCGCATATGCGGAGAACCCGCCGAAGAAGTACCAGGACATTTACCCGCTGAACTTCGACAACGACTACGAGGGGCTTTCCCAGGAGATCCTGCGGATCGTGCTGATGTGGATCAGCCACGGGGTGAAGATCTTCCGGGTCGACAACCCTCATACCAAACCACTGCGTTTCTGGGAGTGGCTGATCGGCACAGTGAACCGTCAGCATCCCGACGTCGTTTTCCTGGCCGAGGCATTCACCCGCCCGCCCATGATGCACGCGCTTGGCATGGCCGGATTCCAGCAGTCCTACACCTACTTCACCTGGCGGAACACCCGGGCCGAGCTCGAGGAGTACTTCACCGAGGTCTCGCAGGAAACGGCTGCTTTCTTCCGGCCGAACTTCTTTGTGAACACCCCGGACATCCTGACCGAATTTCTGCAGTACGGCGGCCCGCCCGCCTTCAAGATCCGGGCTGTGCTGGCCTCGACGGCCAGCCCGCTGTGGGGTATGTACGCCGGGTTTGAACTGTACGAACACGTCGCCCGACCCGGCGCGGAAGAGTACCTGGACAATGAAAAGTTCGAGTACAAACAGCGGGACTTCGCCGCTGCCGAGGCTGCGGACAGGAGCCTGGCCCCCTACATCACCAGGCTTAACCAGATCCGCCGGGCGCATCCGGCCCTGGGGGATCTGCAGAACCTGAGCATCCACTCGAGCACCGATGAGGCAACGGTGGTTTACTCCAAGCACAAACAGGTGCGGCTATCCGATCCGAGCAGTAAGGACACACTCATCATCGTCGTGAACACCGATCCGCACAGCGCGCGGGAATGCACAGTATCCCTGGACCTCGCTGCCCTGGAGCTGGACCCGCAGGACTTCAACGAGGACGGAACATTCTGGGTTGATGACCTGATCAGCGGTGCCAGCTGGCGGTGGGGCCAGCACAACTACGTGCGCCTGGACGCCCACTACGAACCTGCGCACATTCTCGCCGTACGGAGGGGACGCTAGTGGTCAACCCGTTCCAGCTGCATGCCCCCGGTCTCACCAACGATCCGAACTGGTACCGCAAAGCTGTCTTCTACGAGGTCCTGGTGCGCGGCTTCCGCGACTCCAACGGAGACGGCAGCGGAGACTTCACCGGCCTGATTGACCAGCTCGACTACCTCCAGTGGCTGGGGATCGACTGCCTCTGGCTGCCGCCGTTCTTCAAGTCGCCGCTGCGCGACGGCGGGTATGACATCTCCGACTACTACGACGTGTTGAACGAATTCGGCACGATCAGCGACTTCAAGCGCCTGGTGTCGGAGGCACACGCGCGCGGCCTGCGCGTCATCATCGACCTGCCGCTGAACCACACCTCGGACAAGCACCCGTGGTTCGAGGAGTCGCGGAATGATCCGGACGGCCCGTACGGGGACTTCTACGTCTGGTCAGACACCGATCAGAAGTATGAGGACGCGCGCATCATCTTCGTGGACACCGAGGAGTCCAACTGGGCCTTCGACCCGGTCCGGCGCCAGTTCTTCTGGCACCGCTTTTTCAGCCACCAGCCGGACCTGAACTTTGAGAATCCCAAGGTTGTCGAGGCGGTGTTCGACGTCGTCCGGTTCTGGCTGGACCAGGGGATCGACGGGTTCCGCGCGGATGCCATTCCCTATCTGTTCGAGGAAGACGGCACTAACTGCGAGAACCTTCCCGCCACGCACCGGTTCCTGAAGGACCTGCGCACCATGGTGGACGAGAACTATCCCGGCCGGGTGATCGTGGCCGAGGCGAACCAGATGCCGCATGAGGTGGTGGAGTACTTCGGGGACGAAACCGGCCCCGAGTGCCACATGTGCTTCCACTTCCCGATCATGCCCCGGCTGTTCTACGCGCTGCGTGACCAGAAGGCAGCGCCGATCGTGCAGACCATGGAAGAGACCCCGGAGATCCCGCAGGGCGGACAATGGGGCACGTTCCTGCGCAACCACGATGAGCTGACGCTGGAAATGGTCACCAACGAAGAGCGCCAGGCCATGCTGGGCTGGTATGCGCCGGATTCCCGGATGCAGGCCAACATCGGCATCCGGCGCCGGCTCGCGCCGCTGCTGGACAACTCGCGCTCGGAGATCGAACTGATCCACGCCCTGCTGCTGTCCCTGCCGGGCAGTCCGTTCCTCTATTACGGGGACGAGATCGGTATGGGAGACAACATCTGGCTGGAAGACCGCGACGCCTCCCGTACTCCCATGCAGTGGAACCCGGACCGCAACGCCGGGTTCTCCACGGCCGACCCGGGCAAGGTCTACCTGCCGGTGGTCCAGTCCTTGGTCTACCACTACAACCACGTGAACGTGGAAGCGCAGCTGGCCAGTTCCAGTTCGCTGCTGCACTGGATGCGGCAGATGATCATGGTCCGGAAAACCCATCCATCTTTCGGCATGGGTTCCTACCGCAACGTGCCGACCGACAGCGAAGCTGTCCTGGCGTTCCTGCGTGAACTGCCGGAGGACAATCCGGAAGGCGAGGTGGGGGAGACCATGTTCTGTATCTTCAATCTCTCCCAGCACCCGGTGGCCGCAACGGTGAGCCTGCCGGAATTCGCGAACCGCGGGCTGCGGGATGCGTTCGGCGGAACCCCCTTCCCGGCGTTCGGGGAGGACGGGTCGCTCACGCTGACGCTGGGCAGCCATGACTTCTTCTGGCTGCGGCTGCGCTCGCCGAAGTCCAACACCAGTTCACCGCAGACCGAAGCAATTCCGTTGATACTCGCCCCGGAGGCCACGTCGAGATGAGCGATTCCCTTCCGTCCCTACCCGATCTTCTGACTGCCTGGCTGCCCCGGCAACGATGGTTTCCGGCCAAGGGACGGGAGGTTGCGCTCAAACGGGTAGGCGGCATCCAGCTCGAGGATCCCGACGGCGCCGTCGAACTCCAGGTGCACTTCGTCGCCGTCGAATCCGAGCACCGGGTGGACGTGATCAGTGTGCCTGTCACCACCCGTTCGGTGCCCGATCCGGAGCTGGAAGCGGCGCTGATGGGGTCCGAGGAACTCCCGGACGAAAGCCAGGTATGGCTTTACGACGGTACTGCGGACCCGGTGTTCGTGACCGCCTGGCTGGAGACGATGCGCTCGCAGGCCAATTCGATTGACGGCAGGACCCACGGGTACGCCTTGGGCGGGTTTGCGGACTGGGATGCGTTCCTGGAACCGCTGACCATCCAGGTGCTGAAGGGTGAACAGTCCAACACCTCGGTGATTGCCATGACCCCGGACGTGCCCGTGATTGTGAAGTTCTACCGGGTCCTGGCCTCCGGCGACAGCCCGGATGTCCTGGTCAGCGCCAAACTGACTGCCGGCGGGTCCCAGGATGTGCCGGCGACACTGGGTTGGCTCACCGGCAGCTGGGAAGCCGCCGGCGGGCCGGGAACAGATGCCTGGGTCAGCGGCGACGTCAGCGTCCTGCGTGAATTCGTTCCAAACAGCGAAGACGCCTGGCGCACTGCCTCATCTGCCGCCGTCGCCGGCCGGGACTTCACCGCAGAAGCCGAAGAACTGGGCGCCGTGACCGGCAGGATCCACTCACAGCTGGAGGCGGCTTTCGGAGCCAGGCAGGCGCTGCCTGCGGAACGCGACGAGTTTATTGCCTCCCTGATCCGCCGGATCCGGTGGGAATGGGACGAAGCCCGGAGCTATGTTGGTCCCTTCGATGACGCGCTCGAGCAGCTCCTGGATACCGTCGCTGACCTGCCGGCGCTGCCGAACCTGCAGCGCATTCACGCCGATTACCACCTCGGCCAGGTGCTGCATTCGGCGGCCCGCGGCTGGACCGTGCTGGATTTTGAAGGTGAGCCGCTGCGCCCGGCCGCGGAACGCAGCGTTCCCGACGTTGCCCTGCGCGACGTCGTCGGCATGCTCCGCTCCATCGACTATGCCGCGGCCGTAGCGGTCATCGGAACCGCCGGTGCCAGTCCCGAGCAGGCGCAGGACCTCGACGCGCGGCGGACCCAGTCCGAACGATGGGCGCAGGGTGCCGCCGACGCGTTTTTGCGCGGCTACGAAAAGGAAACCGGAACCCAGGTTGACCGCGCGGATCCGCTGTTCCGCGCCCTGTGGCTGGACAAAGCCCTGTACGAAGTTGTGTACGAGATCCGCAACCGCCCCGCCTGGATAGAGGTGCCGGCCGCTGCGGCCCGTGAGGTGCTGGAAGAGCTCCAGTCACAGCAGAATCCGACGAATGCTCAGGAAGAGAGCCCCGTGAACGAAGTGCCCGAGCCCACCCCCGTACAGCCCGACGACGCCGGAGCGGTGCCGCCGGCAGGGCAGCCGGCAGGACAGGGGGCCGGCGCGCCCGGCGACGCCGGCGCCGGGCCGGCGGGGAAAACGGCCGGTGAAACGGCTGATGAAACGGCTGCAAAGGACCCGCTGCCCGTTCCGGAGCACGTCCTGGCCGCGGTTTCCCACGGCACGTATTACCAGCCGCACGCCGTGCTGGGTGCCCATCTGGACGACCACGGCACC
This sequence comes from Arthrobacter gallicola, assembly GCF_014836775.1. Lineage (GTDB taxonomy): Bacteria > Actinomycetota > Actinomycetes > Actinomycetales > Micrococcaceae > Arthrobacter_B > Arthrobacter_B gallicola. Next base: position 2,455 of record NZ_JACSQD010000006.1, on the reverse strand, counting down.
GTGACCATCCGGACCCTGCGGCCGCTGGCCCGCGAAGTGAGCGCGGTGACCCCGGAAGGGCGGGTGCCTCTCCGGCATGAGTACAACGGCATTTGGGCCGGGACACTGCCGGCACCTGCGCCGGGACAGGTCCCGGATTACCGGCTTGAAGTTGCCTACGAGGGACTTCCCGCAACCACCGTGGATGATCCGTACCGGTTCCTGCCGAGCCTGGGCGAAATCGACCTGCACCTGATCGGGGAAGGCCGGCACGAGAAGCTGTGGACCGTGCTCGGTGCCAACCCGCACCACTACCAGTCCGTCCTGGGCGAGGTGGACGGGGTCAGTTTCGCCGTGTGGGCACCGAACGCGCAGGCCGTCCGGGTGGAAGGTGACTTCAACGGATGGGACGGACGGATCCACGCCATGCGGTCCCTGGGCAGCTCCGGGGTCTGGGAAATCTTCATTCCGGACGTTGAGCCCGGCGCACGCTACAAATTTGAGATCCTCGGACAGGACGGGGTGTGGCGGGAAAAGGCCGATCCACTGGCCAAGGGCACGGAAGCCCCGCCGCTGACCGGTTCACGGGTGGTTGAATCCACGTACCGGTTCGGGGATCAGGAGTGGATGCAGGCCCGTGCCGAGCGGGACCCGCACAATTCACCGATGAGTGTGTACGAGGTGCATCTGGGTTCATGGCGGCTGGGCCTGGACTACCGGGAGCTGGCGAAACAGCTGGCTGAGTACGTCACCTGGCAGGGGTTTACCCATGTCGAGTTTATGCCGGTGGCGGAGCACCCCTTCGGCGGATCCTGGGGCTACCAGATCACCAGCTATTTCGCCCCGACTTCCCGCTTCGGGCACCCGGATGACTTCCGCTACCTGGTCGATACCCTGCATCAGGCCGGAATCGGCGTTCTTCTGGACTGGGTACCCGGCCACTTCCCCAAGGACTCCTGGGCGCTCGCAAACTTCGACGGCCAGCCCCTGTACGAGCACCCGGATCCGATGCGCGGCGAGCAGCCGGACTGGGGAACCCTGATCTTTGACTACGGGCGCCGTGAAGTGCGCAACTTCCTCGTGGCCAACGCGATCTACTGGCTGGAGGAGTTCCACATCGACGGTCTGCGCGTGGACGCCGTGGCCTCCATGTTGTACCTGGACTATTCCCGGCCGGAGGGCCAGTGGCGGCCCAACGCCTTTGGCGGGCGGGAAAACCTGGAGGCAATTTCGTTCCTCCAGGAGGTCAACGCCACGGCCTACCGTCGTGTGCCCGGCATCGTGATGATCGCCGAGGAGTCCACGGCGTTCCCCGGCGTCACCTCTCCAACCAGCACCGGCGGGCTCGGTTTCGGCCTGAAATGGAACATGGGCTGGATGAACGACACCCTCGAGTACATGTCCGAGGACCCGATCAACCGGATGTACCACCACGCCAAGCTCACGTTTTCGCTGGTGTACGCCTTCACCGAGAACTTCCTGCTGCCCATCAGCCATGACGAAGTTGTGCATGGAAAGGGATCTCTGCTGCGCAAGATGCCGGGGGACCGGTGGCAGCAGCTGGCCAATGTGCGCGCCTATCTGGCCTTCCAGTGGGCGCACCCCGGCAAGCAGCTCCTGTTTATGGGAACAGAATTCGGCCAGGAAGCGGAGTGGTCGGAACAGTACGGCCTGGACTGGTATCTCGCCGAGACTCCCCAGCACCGCGGTGTGCAGCTGCTGGTGCGGGAACTGAACGGTATCTACCGGCAGACCCCCGCACTCTATGACCGGGACAACGAACCGGCCGGGTTCCAGTGGATCAATGAGAACGACGGCGCCCGCAACGTCCTGTCCTTCATCCGGTGGGACCACCAGGGCAATCCACTGGTGTGCATCGCCAACTTCGCGGGCGCACCCCACGAGCAGTTCAGGGTCGGTCTGCCCTGGGCCGGAGAGTGGGAGGAACGGCTGAACACAGATGCCGCTGAGTACGGCGGATCCGGGGTAGGCAACCTGGGAGCCGTAACGGCGCGGGAAGGTGCTTTCGAAGGCCAGCCGGCGTCCGCCGAGCTTCGGCTCCCGCCGCTCGGCGTGCTCTACCTGACCCCCAAGCAGTAGGGACCGGGATGCTGGTCTGCAGGGAAGGGGCAGGGCCCCGCTTCCTGCGGACCGGTCAGGGCTGTCCCGGCCGGTTGAGACGGATGGTTCTGACGGGTGGTTTTGACGGGTGGTTTTGACGCCGCCAAAACGGTGCTATAGTTGATATCCGCGCAGAACGAGAGATCGGGAAGCGCGCCGCAGGCCAGAAACGCCGGTTTGACACCGACGGGCCAGCGGTACTAAGATAGAAAAGTTGCTCCGGAGCGACGGAGAGCAAAGATTCCACGGAATATCAGCTCTCCCGGTGCCGGAAGTACCTGTTGTTTGAGAACTCAATAGTGTGCCAAGTTTATTGATACCAATTATTTTGATTGGTTGAATTGGCTGTCCCGCC
>NZ_JACSQD010000005.1:231560-342220 GCF_014836775.1 Arthrobacter gallicola | reverse complement strand
AACCATCAACGCCCGCACGGCAGCCTCGGAGGCAAAGCACCCATCAACCGGTGTAATCAACCTGCTGTCTGAGTACAACTAGTCAGCAGTGCCCCGGGGAAGCCCAAATGCCGGCCGCGCCGCCATGATGGAAGCGGCGCGGCCGGGTCCTCCTGGGATCCCTGCTCTTAGCCCTTGCGGGCAGGCCCGGAGGTTTCTGCTTCGCCGGTCACAACCGTGAGTTCAACGGGAGTCTCGGGGAGGTCGAAGCTGGACAGGATCGTACCGGCCGCGACGTCGACCACGTGCAGCTTCCTGGCAGCAGGTTCGGTGACATAGGCGAGTCCGTCGGATCCGACCTTCACCGCCGGGGCAGGGGACTGCCATTCCTGCGGCTCCTCCCAGGGTGCGACGATCTTGACCTCATGGATGATCTCACCGGTTTCCTCGTTGAGGATGTTCAGTTCCCCGTCGCCGGTCAGGACAATGGCTTCCCCTGCTGCTCCCCGGGCGAGCGAGCGGAACCAGTATGCAGAACTCAGATCCACGGTGGTCATGGAGCTGGTGCGGGTGTCGATCAGGCCAATGCGGGTGGGCCGTTCCTGTTCCGCATCGGGGTCGGACTTGTAGTCGGTCAGGACGATGGGTGACGCCTGGCTGCCTGCCTGGTTCCCGGAACGCTGATAGGCCTCCGCCACCGGCACCTTGTGGAAGGTGCCGTCCCGGTAGATGACCGGCCCGTTCTCACATCCCAGGGTGATGACGTCCCCAACCGGCGTGGGCATAGCTGCAGCTACGCCGTGTACGCCCGGACAATCGGTTGTTTCAGCGAGAACTTCTCCCCCGGGGGATTGAACCTGGACAGTATTGCGCGAGTCCGCAGTGCCCTGTGTGAGAAGCAGATCACCGCTGCTGAGCGGCACGGCAACACCGTGGTGCGCAGCATCAGCGGCATGTTCCTCAACTTCGTCCGCCGTAATTTCTCCGTCGCTGAAGGCAGCGGAGTCGAGCACGGTGATGGTTCCGGTGCCATCGGCAAAGAGGGCTGTCCTGCCTTCGTGTGCGACGACGTGCCCGGCTTCGGCGGCCTCGACAGCAGGGCCGGTCAGTGCCGGAGCCTGCTCATAGTAGTGGTGGTGATCGCCATGCCCCTCAACAATCAAACCGCTGTCGAACAGGCGGAACTCCTGGCCTGCACTGACAAGGAGATGCCGCCCGTCGCCGGCGTTGTTGAGCCGCAGGAAACCATCCGCCTCGGTGCTGGTCACCTCTCCGGTCCCGGTGTCAACGGTCATTAGACCGCCGTCGTAGGTAAGGACAGCGCGCGCGGCCAAGGCGCTGACCTCCCTGCGGTTTTCGGGGCCGTTCTGGGTAGTTGCGGGGGCGGAGGCCGGTGAGCCGCTGGAATCAGGCTCTGCCGATCCCGCAGTGGAGCAGGCGGACAGGACGAGTGCGGCCCATACGGCGGAGGACAGGGACAGGGTGCGCGGAGATATCGACATATCCACAGGCTAAATGCAAATGGTTCTCATTATCAATTGTGTCGTGTGCAGTTTTCCACAGTCTTCACCGCTCCACGACCCCGGCAGCTCACATGCCGTACGGTGTTGCCCATGTGGGGGATAGTGGGGGATTACTGGATCCAGCAGCGGGCAGCTGCCTGGCTCCTCCTGGCCGCCCTGGGGTATCTGGCCGTGCTGGCTGTCCTGCTGGCAGCGGAGGACATCCGCAGCCGGCGGCTGCCCGACCGGCTGGTGCTCCCGGCCTATCCGGCCGCAATCGGGCTGCTGTCTTCAGCCGCGGTGCTCGCGGGTGACCCGGGCCGTCTGGCGGGAATGGCGGGAGGCGGACTGGCGCTGCTGGGAGGGTACTTTCTGCTGCGGGTCCTCAATCCGGCTGGGCTGGGGCTGGGGGACGTGAAGTTGGCCGGAGTGCTCGGTATGTTCCTGGGATATGCCGGCTGGATGCAGGTGGCGGCCGGGACGGCGGCGGGATTCGTGCTGGGCGGTATCTGGGGTCTGGGGCTGATCCTGACGGGGCGGGGCACGGGGAAAACCAGGATCGCCTTCGGGCCCTTTATGCTCGCCGGAGCCGCGGTGGCGCTCCTGGCTCCTGGCCTACAGTAGGAGAATGCCCACGCCCGACTTTGTCCTGTCCCTGCGCGAAAAGATCGGCCATGAGCTGCTCTGGCTGCCCGGTGTTGCCGCCGTCGTCTTCAACGAGGCGTCCGAGGTGCTCCTCTGCCGCCGGGCGGACAACGGCCGGTGGACCATCATCACAGGAATGCTGGATCCGGGGGAGGAGCCCGGGCCCGGGCTGCTGCGGGAAGTGGAGGAGGAAACCGGCGTGCAGGCCAGGCTGGAGCACCTGATCCACGTCGGCACCACCGACCCGGTGACGTTCCCCAACCAGGACCGCTGCCAGTTCCTGAACCTGGTGTTCCGGTGCGCCTACGTTGCCGGCACCGCCCGGGTCAACGACGACGAATCCAGCGACGTGCGCTGGTTCGCCCTGGATGACCTGCCGGAACTCAATGCCCGGCACCGGATGCTGATAGAGCTTGCCCGCACGTCCACAGGTGTACCGGTGTTTGAAACCTAAAAAGAAGCTAAACGGCGAAGGGCCGGCACCAAACGGTGCCGGCCCTTCGCCGTCGTACAGGAACTGTGACCGCAGGTAATCCCTAGCGGGGCAGCCCGTCCGCCTCGGCTCGATTTATGGAACCGTCCTCAACGGAACTGTCTTCAGCGGGCGGGCTGTCTGCAGTCCGGATTTCCCCAGCCGCAACATCACCGCGAAGGGCGGCTTCCCGTTCAGCCTCAAGCCGGGCTGCTTCCTCGCCGCCGATGGCCTCACCCCGGGCCACCATGCCGGCGACATCGGAGAGCGGAATCTCCTTCAGGAAGAAAGCCAGGATCAGCGCGATGGCCAGGAACGGAATCAGGTACCAGAACACCGGAGCGAGCGAATCGGCATAAGCGGTGACGATGCCCTCCTGGACTGGTTCCGGCAGCGCGTGGAGGGCGGCCGGCTGCAGGGTTGCGGTTGCTTCTCCTGCGGCGGCTGCATCCATGCCTGCTCCGGAGAAAACGCCCATCAGGTTCTCCGAGAGCCGGGTGGTGAACATGGCCCCGAAGATTGCCACGCCCAGCGATGCACCAACCTCGCGGAAGTAGTTGTTGGACGATGTTGCGGTGCCAATCTGATCAACGGGCACCGAGTTCTGCACCACCAGCACCACTACCTGCATAATCAGGCCCAGGCCGGCGCCGAAAACGAAGAGCTGGGCACAGATGATCCAGACCGGGGTGGAGGCTGCCAGCGTTGTCAGCCAGAGCATGGCCGCAATCACCAGGATTCCACCGGCGATCGGGTACTTCTTGTACTTGCCGGATTTGGTGATCGCCAGGCCGGACCAGATGGAGGTGCCCATCATGCCCACCATCATGGGCAGCATCAGCAGGCCGGAAACGGCAGCGGAGGTTCCGGTGGACATCTGCAGGAACGTCGGCACGAAGGCAATGGCAGCGAACATCCCCATGCCCAGCGTGAAGCCGATGGCCGTGCTGTTGACGAAGATCGGATTCTTGAACAGGCTCAGCGGAATAATCGGATCCTGGGCCCGGCGCTCGGTCATCACGAAGGCAAAGGCAGCCAGCAGCATGCCCGCACCGAATGCCAGCGTCACAGGATCGGTCCAGCCGTGATCGGCGCGGCCGCCGAAATCGGTGAAGAAGATCAGGCAGGTCGTGGCGATGGAGAGCAGCAGGACGCCGGCGAAGTCGATCCGCTTTTCGGCCTTTTTGTTGGGGATGGTGAGGGTGAAGAAAGCGATCAGGAACGCGATGATGCCGATCGGGATGTTGATGTAGAAGGCCCACTGCCAGGTCATGTGGTCCACGAAGAAGCCGCCCAGGAGCGGGCCGGTAACGGCGGACAGGCCGAAGATGCCGCCCAGCGGGCCGAGGTACTTGCCGCGCTCATTGGCCGGAACAATATCGGCGATGATCGCCTGCGAAAGGATCATCAGGCCGCCGCCGCCCAGGCCCTGGATGGCACGGAAGATGACGAAGCCCCAGAAATCCGTGGCAAGGGCGCACCCGACAGAGGCCAGCGTGAACAGTGCGATGGCGAAGAGGAAGAGATTGCGCCGGCCCAGGACGTCACCGAACTTGCCGTAGATCGGCATCACGATGGTGGTGGCCAGCAGGTAGGCCGTGGTGATCCAGGTCTGGTGTTCGACGCCGCCGAGCTCGCCCACGATGGTGGGCATGGCGGTGGAGACAATGGTCTGATCGAGGCTGGAAAGCAGCATGCCTGCGATCAGGGCCGAGAAGATGATCCAGATGCGCTTCTGGGTCAGCAGCAGCGGGCCGGAGGCGCGTGCGGCAGTCGTGGTCATTCAGTGTCCTCAGATGGGTAGGAAAGAGGGGAGGAAAGGGCAAAGACCTCGCGGGCAGAATTCACTGCATCCACGAGGAGGCGCCGGTAGGAGACGGTGTTCTCCGGGGCAAAGAACTTTGGGCCGGTGACCTGTACCAGGGCTCCGAAGACCGTGATGGCTGCCCGGATCCGGGGGTCCCCGGCCGGCAGCGATTCCCGGGCTGAGAGCATCGAGGCGAATACTTCTTCCGCCGCCTGTGAGCCATGCATGGCTTTCTGGAGCAGCCGGGGTTCGGCGGCAATGGCGTTCTTGAGCATGATCATTTCGCTGCGGGAGATGGCCATGCGGTCCACCATGCCTACAGCAAGATCCACGAAGTCAGCCAGCAAAGTGGCCGAGAGCTCACCGGGCGGTGAGCCCTTGCCGCCGTCAACAAACCGCTGAACCAGGTCCTCGGGAAGATCATCCACGGGCGAACCCAGAATGGCGTCTTCCTTGGCCGGGAAGTAGTTGAAGAAGGTGCGGCGCGATATGCCGACCTCCTCGCACAGCTCCTCAACGGTGAAGCCGTTTACGCCGTGCGCGGCGGTCAGGGTCCTTGCCGCCGTTGTGATGGCGATCCGGGTGGCGGTGCGTTTGCGTTCCCGCAGTCCGCCCGGTTCTGTTGCACTATTTGTCACAGAGTGAAGTTTTGCACTCTGGGCTGGTAAGTGCAAACCGCGGGCACAGGAAAGGGTGCCCGGCCGCGGGCCGGGCACCCTTTCCTCGGTGTACCTGCTGGCTAGGCCTGCGGCGGCTTCGTCATGGACAGCACGTCCAGGGCGGAATCCAGCTGCTCCTCGGTGACCTCGCCGCGCTCCAGGAAGCCGAGTTCAATGACGGCCTGGCGGATGGTCTTGCCTTCCTTGACCGCGAACTTGGCGATCTTGGCGGCGTTCTCGTAACCGATGTACTTGTTCAGCGGGGTCACGATCGAGGGGGAGGCCTCGGCGAGGTAACGGGCGCGCTCCACGTTGGCTTCGATGCCGTCGATCATCTTGTCCGCCATGATCACGGAGGAGTTGGCCAGCAGGCGGATCGATTCAAGCAGGTTCGAGGCAATGACGGGGATACCGACGTTGAGTTCGAAGTAGCCGAAGGTGCCTGCCCAGGCGATGGCGGCGTCGTTGCCCACAACCTGTGCGGCAACCTGCATCACGGCCTCGGAGATGACCGGGTTGACCTTGCCCGGCATGATCGAGGAGCCCGGCTGCAGATCGGGGATGGCGATTTCGCCCAGGCCGGTGTTGGGGCCGGAGCCCATCCAGCGCAGGTCGTTGGCGATCTTGGAGAAGGACACTGCGATGGTGCGCAGCATGCCGGAGACCTCAACGAGGGCGTCGCGGTTGGCCTGGGATTCAAAGTGATCGCGGGCCTCGGTCAGCGGCAGGCCGGTGTCGGCAGCCAGCAGCTCGATTACGCGCTGCGGGAAGCCGGCCGGAGTGTTGATGCCGGTGCCGACGGCGGTGCCGCCCAGCGGGACCTCGGCTACGCGGGGGAGGGATGCCTGCACACGCTCGATGCCGTAGCGGACCTGGGCAGCGTAGCCGCCGAATTCCTGGCCCAGGGTGACCGGGGTGGCGTCCATGAGGTGGGTGCGGCCGGACTTGACGACGTCCTTGAACTCTTCGGCCTTGCGCTCCAGGGAAGCGGCCAGGTGTTCCAGTGCCGGGACCAGGTTGTTGATCAGGGCGGAGGTGGCAGCCACGTGCACGGAGGTCGGGAACACGTCATTGGAGGACTGCGAGGCGTTGACGTGGTCGTTCGGGTGGACGGTGGTCTCGCTGCCGGCGGCCTTCAACGCGCGGGTGGCGAGCTCGGCCAGGACCTCGTTGGTGTTCATGTTTGAGGACGTGCCGGAACCGGTCTGGAACACATCGATCGGGAACTGATCGTTGTGCCGGCCCGCTGCAACTTCCTCCGCCGCGGACGCAATGGCCTTGGCGCGCTCTTCATCGAGCACACCCAGTTCGGCGTTGGCGAGGGCCGCAGCCTTTTTGATGCGGGCCAGTGCTTCCACATGCGCGTCATCGAGGGTTTTGCCGGAAATCGGGAAGTTCTCCACGGCGCGCTGGGTCTGGGCCCGGTACAGGGCGTTTACCGGGACCCGGACCTCACCCATCGTGTCATGTTCAATGCGGTATTCAGCGGTGTTCGAAGTCATGCCTCCCAGCCTAGTCGGCGCGGGCACCGCGGCTAAAAACGCGTGTCGCAATCGCGGTGCCCCCGCGGACTGGAACTAGCTGGCAGCAGGCTCCCCGGCACCGGTGCTGAGGTTCCCGATGCTGGAGACCAGCTCGGCCCGGCCTTCGGCCAGGTGATAGGACAGGCCGACGACGGCGGCACTTCCGGAGGCTACGGCGTCGGAAATCAGCCGGGAATCTTCCACCAGCCTTTCGGCCGTCTGCCGGGTGTGCTCCACCACCATGTCATTGACTTCGCTCAGTCCATTCCGCTTCGCGGCGAGGACCGAGGGGGTGATGCGTTCGACCAGGGTACGGACATGTCCGGCGGGCATGGAGCCGGTATCGACGGATTCCTTCGTGGCAGTCACGGCCCCGCAGCTGTCGTGGCCCAGGACCACGATCAGCGGGACGCCCAGGACGCCGACGCTGTACTCGAGTGAGCCGAGGACGGCGTCGTCGGTCACCTGGCCGGCGGTGCGGACGACAAAGGCGTCGCCGAGACCAAGATCGAAGATAATTTCTGCGGCCAGCCGGGAATCCGAGCAGCCAAAGATGACGGCGAAGGGATTCTGCTGGTTGACCAGGGAACTGCGCCTGGGCGCGTCCTGGTTGGGGTGCTGGGAGCTGCCGGAGACGAAACGGTCATTTCCTTCGCGGAGGCGCTGCCATGCCTCGGCCGGAGTGACGGGGGTGCTAAGGGGGCTGTTGATTTTAGTCACCGTTCAAGAATACGGCCCGGCTGAGGGCCGGACACTCTGTTACTGCCGCCGGACGCTGAAGCCGGCGCAGTTGGGGCGTGCCGCGGAAGCTGCGGCGTCCCGGAGCAGCGGCTCCGGCTACTCTCCGGAGGCCGCGGCGAGGTCTCTTAGGACTGCTTCAGCGAGCAAATCAACCGTGGCAAGGTCGCCCTCGGAACTCAGGATCACGGTTTTGCCGTCAACCTCGGTCACCAGGTGCGCTTCGCCGTCGGAGCCGTCCCGGAGCTGCCAGGTGGTTCCGCCCACAATCCGCTCACCGGCAACAAGGGAGTCTTCGGTGGTCTGGGAGATCCACGTCGGGTTTGCCGAGGCGGTCTCAGTAAGACGAATAAAGTCCCACTCGGGAGTGAGATATCCCACTTCCCAGGCGGGGACGCCGGAATTGAGCCCGGAGTCCCAGCGGGCGTAGTTGGAGGTCCAGCCGTCCGGCAGCTCGGGAGCCAGGGGATCGTAGCCCGCGTCGGCCGCCGCTTCGGCAGCGATGGCCTGGACGTCAACATCGCGTATCTGGGGCTTCTGCGCCGGGTTCAGCAGTACCGGAAGCAGCACGATCGCCAGGGTGATTCCTGTGGCAATGAGCATGCCAATCACCGTCGCGTTGGCGCGTTTGGCCTGTTTGGCGGTCAGGGTGGGGGTAACTACGGGCTCATCGGGCTGCTGCTGCTCACTCACTCTTCCATGATCGCCTATGCGGCCCGGCAAGACCTATTCCGGGCGCTTTTCAGAGTTCCGGTGCTGAGGCCTGAGGGCGTAAAAAGGTGATGGCTGCGGCGCTCCGAAGCAGTTGGCGACTATGATCAAACCAAGGATCAGCCAGCGGGGGGCTGCGCGGTGTCACTCACCGAACGGCCGGAACCCGAATTTCAAAGATGAGGTTAAACGTGTCCCAAGGTGCCCAGTACTCTACGCTCTCACCCGCCCTGGCAGTCGGAGACGACGAGCCGGACCGGAACCTCGCGCTCGAACTGGTGCGCGTGACTGAGGCTGCGGCGATCGCCGGCGGCCACTGGGTCGGTTTCGGTGACAAGAACGCGGCCGACGGCGCTGCCGTGGACGCGATGCGTTCCCTGATCTCGTCTGTCCACTTCAACGGTGTTGTGGTCATCGGTGAAGGGGAGAAGGACGAAGCCCCCATGCTTTACAACGGGGAGCACGTGGGCGACGGCACCGGCGCCCTGTGCGACGTCGCTGTGGACCCGATCGACGGCACGCGCCTGACAGCCATGGGTATCAACAACGCACTGGCTGTGCTGGCAGTGGCCGAACGCGGCACGATGTTCGATCCTTCTGCCGTGTTCTACATGGAGAAGCTGGTCACCGGGCCGGAAGCCGCTGACATGGTGGACCTTCGCCTTCCCGTGAAGCAGAACCTGCACCTGATCGCCAAGGCCAAGGGCAAGAAGATCAACCAGCTCAACGTGATGATCCTTGACCGCGACCGGCACAAGCCGCTGGTGCAGGAGATCCGCGACGCCGGTGCCCGCACCCGGATGCTGATGGACGGCGACGTTGCGGGTGGAATCGCAGCAGCCCGCGAAGGCACTGACGTCGACGCGCTGATGGGAATCGGCGGCACCCCGGAGGGCATCATCACGGCCTGCGCCATCAAGACCCTTGGCGGCGTCATCCAGGGCCGCCTGTGGCCCACCTCGGATGAAGAAAAGCAGAAGGCGCTCGACGCCGGCCACGACCTGGACCGCGTGATGACCACCAACGATCTGGTGACCAGCGACAACTGCTACTTCGCGGCCACCGGCATCACCGACGGCGACCTGCTGCGCGGCGTGCGCTACAAGAAGGACCGGGTGCTGACCCAGTCGATCGTGATGCGCTCCAAGTCCGGGACCATCCGCGTCGTCGACGGGGAACACCAGTCACACAAGTGGGAGTCTTACGCCCGCCTGCGCTAAGCGCCTGGCGGCAACGCCAAAAACGCAAAAAAAGGGGAGCAGTTCCTTGGAACTGCTCCCCTTTTTGGGTGGTCAGTGTCCGGGTTGTTTCCGGCGGACCTCCGCCATCCGGGCGCCAACTGTTGCGATAACAATTACCGCGGCGGCCACAGCGGCCATAACCGCCGTTTCAGTGGAGAGCAGTTCGCCGTTGACACGGGACACAGCGATCCAGGACAGGCCCCAGGCCAGGGAGGCAGCCGGAGCCAGCCGGCCACGGCCGTAAAGGGCCAGGCCGACGCCGACGGCGGCAGCTGCCGCGAGCACTGCACCCGCCCACACCACCGGGTCCAGACCAAAACCGTCGAACCCGCCGGAAGTCAGGGCCGATGCGATGTTGGCGCAGATGGCCACGCAGACCCAGCCCAGGTACAGGCCCAGGGTGCCGTCCACCACCACAGCGCCCAGCCAGTTGTCCGGCCGGGTGCGCGCGTAGCGCTTGAAAATCAGGGCCAGGACCACCAGCAGAGCCGCAATCACCACCACGGAGAGTGGAAGGGAGCCGGCCTGCACACTCAGGATCCACGCGGCGTTGAGGAGCAGTGAGGCGGCCACGAGCCAGCCCAGGCGGCGCTGGCGGACCGAACTGCGCTGCGCGGGGAGCCACTGGTAGATGGTGTACGCGCCGAGTCCGGTGTAGATCACGGACCAGATGGAGAAAGCCGGGCTGGCCGGGGCCAGGTACGTCGCATCAGCGCTGAGCGCCCCGCCGGCAGCCTCCGCAATCGGAGTTCCGCCAAAGACGCCGGCGCCGATCACGGAACCGGCGATGCACAGGACAAAGGAGACGGTGACGGTCAGCTGGCGGATCAGGTCACTGCGCTGAGGGCCAGTACCGGCGCGGTTCCCCGGGTCGGATGGACTGTCGGTGCTGCGGGTTGAAGTGGCCATGATCGAGCGTAACAAAGGCTGCTTGGTATTGCTCCGGTGCCCGCCGGCCGTTCTGCTGCCGGCACCCGCGGATTCGAGCGCACCCGGGCTTGCACGTAGGCTAGTTGGCATGACTCTGAGCGTTACTCCCTGCACTGATCCGTCCGCCTGGGACGAGTATGTCAACCGGTTCAACGGACACCCGCAGCAGCTGTGGGGCTGGGGGAAAACGAAGGCTGACCACGGCTGGCGCGCTGACCGCCTGCTGATTTCCGACGGCGGCGAGGTGGTGGGCAGCGCCCAGCTGCTCATCCGCCGGCTGCCTTTCCCCTTCCGTGCACTGGCGTACATTCCGCGCGGGCCGCAGGGGGAGGCAGGGCGGGAAACGCAGCTGCTCGACGCCGTTGCGGCGTATGCGAAACAAACCCACCGCGCCGTGGCACTGACGATCGAACCGGACTGGGACGCTGAGTCCGGCCCGGCGGCGGTGCTGCCCGGCGCGGGCTTCCGGCACAGTGCCAACACCATCCTCATTCCGCGCACCCTGATCCTGGACCTCGCGCTCAGCGAGGACGATCTGCTGGCCGGAATGAGTAAAAAGCACCGGCAGTACATCCGCAAGTCCGGCCGGGAGGACCTGGACTACCGGGCGGTTACCCGCGAAGAGCTTCCCCTGTGCCTGGCTGTCTACAAGCAGACCGCGGAGCGGGCGGGTTTCGGCATCCACGAGGACGCTTATTACGAGGACATCTTCGACAACCTCGGAGCAGCTTCACCGGTCTACGCAGCCTTCACGAAGGACAAGGAGGTAGTGGCCTTCCTGTGGCTTTCGGCCAGTGAGTACACCGCCTTTGAGCTCTACGGCGGCATGAGCGAGGAGGGTGAACGCCTGCGGGCCAACTACGCCCTGAAATGGCTCGCGATCCGGGAAATGAAGGAACGCGGGATCACCCGGTATGACTTCAACGGGCTGCTGAACGACGGCGTGTCCAAGTTCAAGATGGGCTGGGCGCAGCACGAGGATCTGCTGGCCGGGACGTGGGATAAACCTCTGTCCCCGCTGTATCCCGTCTTCACGACCGCGCTGCCGCTGGCAAAGACGGCGCTCCGCAAGGCCCGCGGCGCTGTGTCCGGGCTCCGCGGACGGCTCCGGGGTACCCGCCGCTAGAGTTCCAGCTGCGGTTCGTCCGGGCTCCCCGGCAGCGGGACCATGCCGGCCGTCACCGCGAAGGCGAGGGCGCCGTCGTCGTGCTGTGCCGAATGGGCCGCAAGCTTTGCGATCACCGGCGCTTCGTCCGCCGGGATGAAGGCGCAGTCCCCGGGGTTCAGAACAAGATCCTGTTTTGGTGTGTCCAGGACCAGCGATCCCCGCAGGGCGATCACCAGGGTAGGGCCGTTCTGCAGGACCGGGACGTCGGCCGCGGACATACTGGGTGTGGCCTCGGACTGGGCCAGTTCCAGCCGCTGCAGGGAGAAGTCACTGAAGGGTGGCTGGTAGATTTCCTGTCCCAGTGCCGTGTACCCGGCTTCCATGCGGGGAACTCCCAGCGGCTGGAAATCAACGGTTTTCAGCAGCTCCGGGATATCCACATGCTTGGGCGTCAGGCCGCCGCGGAGCACGTTATCCGAGGAAGCCATGACCTCAACCCCCAGGCCGCTGAGGTAGGCGTGGATGTTGCCTGCCGGCAGATAAATGGCCTCTCCCGGCTGCAGCGAAACCCGGTTGAGCAGCAGGGAGATGAGGACACCCGGATCTTCGGGATAATAATCGTCCAGTCCACTGATGGCAGCCAGGGCCGGGTCCAGTTCCGTCAGCGGCCCGGCGCCGAGGCTGCGGACCGTGTCCGCAGTGGTGGAGACGGCGTCCCGCACCTCTTCGCCGCCGCTGATCAGGCGGCGGAACACCTTCTCCAGTTTTTCCGCGGCGGGCCTCCCGGACTCCAGATCAGACGCAGTCTCGGTCAGCAGGGCGGGGGAGGGGCGGCCGGATGCTTCAACCAGCCGGGCCAGGGAACGGAAGAGCGCGGCGGCGTCGGCGGGTGCGCGGAAGCCGCACAGCGCCTCGAACGGGGTCAGCGCGAAAATCATTTCCGGCTTGTGGTTAGCGTCCTTGTAGTTGCGGTCGGAGGCGGACCGGTCGACGCCGGCCGCTTCCTCGGCGGCGAAGCCGGCTTCGGCCTGTTCCCGGGTCGGGTGCACCTGCAGGGACAAGGGTGATCCGGCCGCAAGCAGCTTGGCCAGGAAGGGAAGTGCCGGCCCGTGCTCAGCCACGGCTGCCCGGCCAAGTGTGGCCTCCGGGTCCGCCGCAATGAGCTCATCCAGTGTCTCCGCGGCACCCTGGGGCTCAACAACCCGGGATGGGGCACCGGGGTGTGCACCGAACCAGAGCTCGGCCTCCGGCTCCCCGCTGGGGTCCCGGCCGAAAAGCTCGGCCATGGCGGTCATTGATCCCCACGCGTACGGGCGGAGAACTCCGGCGAGCAGATACATGGTCCTCTTTCAAATGCTTCGCACCTGCCTGGACGGCAGCGGTGTGCGGGAAATCGTCAGTTAGCCCGCGCTGCAGTTGCCGTTGTTGTCCAGGAGCATGCCGAGCGTGGCGCTATCGCCGATCCTAGCAAGCTCCTGCAGGTAATCCTCGGTGATCTCCGGGGCGTCGGTTGACGGGGTAACGGGCTCAGCAGCAGGAACGTCACCGGCTGGCTGATCGGCCGGCTCATCGGCGGCGGGGGCGTTGTCCTCCGGTTCTGCGGGGGCCGGCGCAGCGGTGTCGGCGCCGGCTGAACCGGTGGCTTCGGCGGTGGCTGAGGACTCGGCCAGCACTTCCTGCACCCGGGTATGGATGAGGTCGAAGTCCGGGTAGGTCACGAAGTTATCCGCTGCCGTGCCAAAATCGGGCGGACCGATGGTCATGCGCTGGACCTCGTGGTCCTTGGACTTCAGGGCCAGGTCAATGAAGCTGCCGAGCTGATCCTGCGGGATATCCGTGTGCACCACCTGTTCACCGGCTGAGGCAATGGCCTGGAACCGGGTGAGCAGGGTGGCGGGGTCCAGCTGGGCCACCATGGCTTGCTGGACGCACTGCTGCCGGGCGATCCGGTGGTAGTCGGTGACGAATTCCCGTGACCGGGCGTACCAGAGGGCGGTGTAACCGTCCATTGTCTGCAGCCCTGGGGCAATCCAGCCGTCCGGCGGATAGTGCTGGGTGGTGCCCGGGATTTCCGCTGCTGTGATGGGGACCCATCCGCCGGCATTGATCTTCACGCCGCCCATGGCGTCGATCAGCGTGGAAAAACCTTCCATGTCCACAATGACGTAGGACTGGATTTCCAGGCCGAGGATGCCGCCGGCCGCGTCCATCATGGCTTCTGCCCCCGGGTCCGCGGAGTCCGGATAGAGATCGGCGTAGCTATCGGTGACAACGGGGTAGAGGCTGTTCAGGATGCACTCGTCTCCGCAGTTATACCCTTCGGGGTAGACCTCCCAGAGCGGAGAATCCTCGGTAAAAGGCGCGTTCTGGAAGTTGCGGGGGAGGCCGAAGGTGACAATCTGGCCGGTCTTCGCGTCAACGCTGAAGACGGACATGCTGTCCGGGCGCAGGCCGGTGCGGTCCGCTCCGGCGTCCCCGCCCAGCAGCAGGAAGTTGTAGCGGCCGTCCACCGGCTCGAACGCCGGTCCGGAGGCAAAAATGCTGCTAAAGGTCTGCCGGCTGACATTGAGCAGCCAGGCGCCGTAGGCCAGCGCGCCGCTGGTGAGGACCATCAGCACCACCATGGTGCCGGCAACTGCGGGGCGGACGCTGCGCTGCAGCAGCGGTGGCCGGATGATGCGGAAAGTGTTCAGGAAGAGCAGCGCCCAGCCCACCGCCAGCAGGGCCAGGGCGGCCATCAGAAGGAACGAAATCCAGCCCTTGGTGAAAATGTTCACCAGCAGGATCCGGTTGGTGAAGGCCAGGATCAGCACCGCAAGGAGGGCCGCCCAGACAGTGAACGTGACCTGGAGGGCGCGCCGTCCCAGCCGCCGGTCACCGGCTACCACCTGCGCTGACCCAGGCAGGACCAGGGTCAGCAGCAGGAGGACAAATGCGCGCTTGGTGCGCACCCGGGGGGACGCAGACTGCGGATAGCGGACTGGATCCGTAAAGACTGCGGCCCTCGTCTCTGTCCTGCCCATCCTCAGTCCCTAGACGCTTTCCGCGACCGAAGTACGCAGCCGCGCACCCTTGGCCATGGCACTCTGACGGAGTTCCCCGGCGAAGTCGATGAGCTGCTGCTGGAGTTTCGCGGCCAGCGGGTCCGTGCCCGAGGCCAGCATACGGACCGCCAGGAGACCTGCATTGCGGGCACCGCCAATGGAGACGGTTGCGACGGGAACCCCGGCCGGCATCTGGACGATCGAGAGGAGGGAATCCATGCCGTCAAGGTACTTCAGCGGGACGGGGACGCCGATCACCGGCAGCGGAGTCACTGCGGCCAGCATGCCGGGCAGGTGCGCGGCACCGCCGGCGCCGGCGATGAGGACCCGCAGACCGCGGGTGTGGGCTTCCTGGCCGTAGGCAATCATTTCTGCGGGCATGCGGTGGGCGGAGACAACGTCTGCCTCAAACGGAATGCCGAACTCGGCCAGGGCCGCGGCCGCAGCGTCCATCACGGGCCAGTCCGAATCGGACCCCATGACCAGGCCGACCAGCGGCGTCTTGGCGGTGCTCATGACAACTCCTCGTTTGGTTCCTGGTTGGCTTCGCGGCCGTCGCGGATGATTCCGGCAGCCCGCTCGGCGCTGCGCCGGACCGCGGGCAGATCCGCTGCCGCTGCCCCCACCACGTTGACGTGGCCGATTTTCCGGCCGGGGCGCACTGACTTGCCGTAATTATGGACCTTGGCTTCAGGCACAGCGGCCATTGCGAGCCTGGTGCCGGTGAAAAGATCCGGGTTGTCCCCGCCCAGGAAGTTCTTCATCACGGTGACGCTGCCCAGCAGACCGGCCGCGCCGAGCGGAAGGTCCAGGACGGCGCGGAGGTGCTGCTCGAACTGACCCGTGACGGAGCCGTCCATGGTCCAGTGGCCGGAATTATGCGGGCGCATGGCCAGCTCATTGACCAAAAAGCCAGGTCCGCGGCCGGGAGTCTCAAAGAGCTCAGCAGCCATCACGCCGGTGACGTTAAGCTCATCCGCCAGCCGCAGGGCAGCGGCTGAAGCGGCGGCGGCGGTCGCGGGGTCCAGATCCTGTGCGGGAGCGATGACTTCATCGCACACCCCGTTGACCTGGATCGAGTGGACCACCGGCCAGGCAACGCTCTCTCCGCCCGGGGTCCGGGCGATCAGGGCAGAGAGTTCACGGGTGAACGGAACCTTTTCCTCAGCGAGCAGGGGCGAACCGGTGAACCAGTCAGCTGCCTCAGCCGCGCCGGCTGCATCCTCGATGATGCGCACGCCCTTGCCGTCATAACCTCCGCGGGGGGTCTTCAGCACAACCGGCCACCCGGCCGCCTTGCCGAAATCGACCAGGTCCGCCACCGTGGACACGGCAGCCCAGCGTGGGTTGGGCAGGCCCAGACGGTCGACGGCGGCACGCATCACCAGTTTGTCCTGGGCATGGAGCAGGGCATCAGGACCCGGCTGGACGTTGATGCCTTCGGCCAGCAGTGCCCGCAGATGATCCGCCGGGACATGCTCGTGGTCGAAAGTCAGGACATCCACGTCCCGGGCGAAGGCCAGGAGCGTCTGATAATCGGTGTAGTCGCCTACGACGGCGTTGGACACTGCAGCTACGGCGGATACGTCCGGGCCTTCGGCCAGGACGCGCAGCTCAAAACCAAGCTGCGTGGCCGCGGGGGCCATCATCCGGGCCAGCTGGCCGCCTCCGACAACGCCAATAATTGGAAATCTCACCTCTACAGGGTACCGAAATCGCCGGCTTTTCCCGCTCTGCGTCATAGAGCCCCGGCTCCGGCACCCGGCGAATTCCCATCAAGGGCGGGTAAAGTATGTCCTTTCCGCCCTGCCCTGCACGGCGGCAGCTTCGTCCGGCCGGGAGATCCGCCCGGGCATGATTGGCCGCGGAGGGTCATGATCACAACATTTATTTCCTGGCTTCGGGGACTGGCGTCTGCATTCTGGCGCGAGGTCGCCAAGTTCGGCACCGTCGGCGCTGTCGCATTCGTGGTGGACAACGGCCTGACCTGGATCTTTATGCACTCCATCATGGAAGGCAGCCCGGCGAAGGCACGGTTTGCCGGCGCCACGATAGCAACGCTCTTCTCCTGGGTCGCGAACCGGTGGTGGACCTTCCGGCACCGCCGGCAGAGCAACGCGGCCCGTGAATTTGTGCAGTTCATCCTGATCAACGGGATTGGCATCTTCATCTCCACCGGCTTCACCTGGATTGCCCGCTATCCGATGGGCATCACGGATAACCGCACCCTGTTTATGGCCGGTGTCCTCGGGATCTGCGTCGCGACCGTTGTCCGGTTCTTTGCCTACCGCTACTGGGTATTCAACAGTTCGGCGGATGAGGACGCCCGGGAACTGGCCATGGAAATGACCATGGACCCGTCCAAGGAACTCGACGCGCCCGCCGGCTCAGACAGGACGGCAGAGGCTCCTCAGCAGCTCAAGCCTCAAGCCGAGCAGTAACCCGCTCTGCCGTCAGGGTCCGTTCCGGGACCTGGACCCCAGCCCCTGACAGAACAATCGTCCCGCCGGTGGACCAGGTCTGCAGCGCTGCTCCCAGGACCTTCTCAAGCCCCGCCTCTGCCGGGGCGAGCAGGACCTGGGGTCCGCCGGCTGCCGGAGCCGGGAGGGCGCTGAATGGAATTGCCTCCGTGTCCGGGCCGGCCACCAGGGCGTCCCCGTTGCCTGCCGGGAGCTCCGGCCCCGTGTAGGTGTCCGCGAAGGACCGGACTTCTGCCGTGTAGTCCACGGCCCCGGGCGGAAGGCTGCCGGGCCACGCCATTGCCAGGGCGGGCAGCGCCACCGCAACCACCAGTTCGCCCGGCGCCTGCGGTTCAAGTTCTGCCGTGGTGACCCTAACGCCGGCCCCTGAGGCGGCCGATAGGGAGAGTATGCAGCCGGTTTGCCACGCCGCGAGGGCCCAGACCAGGGCCTTCCAGTGCACGGGCAGCTCCAGCTGCACGATGGTCCCCGGCTCAACGTCCAGCTCGTCGATGGCAAAATTCGAGGTTTTGGCGACCCAGTTATCCAGGACCCGTCCCGAAAGTTCGACGCGTTCTCCCTCCTCGCCGTACCAGATCAGGGCGGGCGAGGTTGCCTGCTCCGTCCGCAGCGTGGACAGTATGGATGGGACCGGGTTTGCTGTCATTTGCTTCGCTTTCGCTGGGAATCTGCTGTTTGGCGGAGCGCGACATGCCGTGTTGGGCAAAATTTACGGCGTGGCGCGCCAGCGCGGGACGGTTCCGACTCTATAGGATGCCGAAACAGCTTGACGGGGACGTATTACACGCGTGTAATTAGGGGACGGATTGTTCCAGCAAACCATTACCGACACGCATGCACAGCAAGCTGATTGTCGCTTGGGTGAATCCAGATATCCGCTGTTGGGGCATTTACACCGGGAGGACTCCATGGGGCAAGCAGAAATGAAGCAGAACCGGCCGGACGTGGCCGCGCAGGCTTCCACGAGCTACGGCTCGCGGGGAGTTCCTGTGGACTGGTACGTCGATCCTGCCGATCCTGAGGCGGCGGAACGGTACCGGGAGGGTTCCGGAGGCAGCCTCGAATCAGCGGCCACAGCTTTTCTGGCTGCCCATGAGGCGCTGGCCGGCGGTGCTCCGGAGGACGATCCGCTGGATCCACCGGTATCGCTGTTCCAGACACCGGCAGAAACAGAGGAACGGAAAGTCTGGATCGGACTGCCGGGCCTGGGAGACGGCTATGCCGATGAGGGTGAACTCGGCTGGCAGGCGGACGCACTGTGTGCGCAGACAGATCCCGAAGCCTTCTTCCCCGAAAAGGGCGGGTCCACCCGCGACGCGAAAAAGGTCTGCGCCGCGTGCAACGTGCGGTCGCAGTGCCTGGAGTACGCACTGGCCAATGACGAACGCTTTGGTATTTGGGGCGGGCTGTCCGAGCGGGAACGCCGGCGTCTTCGGAAGCAGGCAGTCTAATTCCTTCGCACGTCCGCGTATGTGCCGTTGTGGTTGCCCACGACGGCGCCGAGTACCTTCCCGAAACCCTTTCCGCGCTGGCGGCGCAGACGCGCCCGGCAGACGTTTGTGTCGGCGTTGACGCGGGATCCACCGACGCCTCGGCATCCCTGCTCCAGCTCGGACTGCCGGTAGGCAGCCCGGTAACCGGGGCCCCGGCCCGTGCAGGTTTTGGTGCCGCCGTAAACGTGGGTCTGTCCCAGCTGCCGCCGCGGAAGGACGCGGACCCGGCACAGGAATGGCTCTGGCTGCTGCACGACGATTCGGCACCGGATCCTGATGCCCTGGCCCAGCTGCTCCGGGCCGTTGAAGTAGCGCCGTCCGTGACAATCGCCGGCGCCAAGCAGGTGGAGTGGGATAACCCGCGCAAACTGGTGGACGTTGGTGTTTCCGTCAGCCGCTGGGCCGAACGCCTGACGATGATCGATGCTGATGAGCTGGACCAGGGACAGTACGACTCCCGCAGCGACGTTTTTGCCGTGAACTCCGCCGGGATGCTGATCCGGCGCGATGTGTGGGAACGTCTCGGCGGCTTTGACCCGGCGCTGCCCGGCACCGGAGACGACATCGACCTCTGCTGGCGCAACCGGCTGGCCGGCAACCGCGTAGTCGTGGTGCCCGCGGCACGGATCCGCCACGCCGGAAACCGGCCCAACACAGCCGCCAGCGCCGGCGCCGCCCGGAAGGCGGAGATCTTCCTTCGCCTCAAACACGCACCGGGGTGGCAGATTCCCTTCCTGGCCGCCGGCGCAGTCCTGGGCGGTCTGGGACGGTTCTTCCTGGGGATGCTGGCCAAAGATCCCGGCTATGCAGCCGGAGCCCTCGCCGCCAGCATTGCCGGGATCCTCCGGCCGGTGGACCTCTACCGCTCCCGCAAAGCCGCCGCAGCCACGCGCAGGCTGCCGCGCAGTACGGTGCGCGCCCTGGTCACGGGACCGCGCGAAGTACGCGAATACCGACGCTCCGTCCACGAATCCGAGGCAGCAGCCAAGGCCCACCCGGCGGATCACCCGGGCGCAGCGGATTCCTACGTTCCCAGCGGGGACGCGAATGATGACTTCGCCGCCCTGTCCGGTCCCGCCCGCAGCTGGGTAGGCACCGGTGCTCTCACCGCCGTCGTCCTGCTGGCAGTGGTCTCGCTGACCGGCCTGCACCGCCTCATTGGTGCCCCGGCACTAACCGGAGGGGCACTGCTGCCCGTTTCCGGGGCGCTCGGGGATATCTGGGCCAACGCCAGCGGGTGGTGGGCCGAAACCGGCGCCGGTTATCCCGGACACGGCGATCCCTTCGACTATGTGCTGTGGCTTCTCGGCGCCGCCGGATTCGGCAACGCGAACACCGCCGTCGTTGTCCTGCTGGTTCTAGCCATGCCGCTGGCCGGACTCAGCGCCTGGTTCGCCGCCGGAGCGGTAACCCGCCGCAGCAGCCTGCGTTTTTGGGCCGCGATGTTCTGGGGTGCGCTTCCCGCGCTCCAGACCGCCCTTGGCGAGGGACGGCTCGGCGCACTCCTGGCCCACATTCTGCTTCCCCTAACCGCGTTGGCAATGGCCCGGGCCCTCGGCCTGGGGCAGGCTGAGGACGAGACCCGTACGCACCGCGAACCGGGTGCGCAGCAGCGGAAGCCGGGCGTGCACGGAACGCCAAGCTGGACCGCTGCCGCAGCGGCCGGTCTGCTCCTGGCCGTCCTCACCGCCAGCGCTCCTCTGCTCTTTGTCCTCGGAATCCTCAGCGTTCTGGTCCTGTCCCTCCGGCTGCGCTCCCGTGCCCGCACCCTGTGGTGGTCGCTGCTTCCCTCCGCCTCCCTGCTGCTGCCGGTCATCCTCTCAGCGTCGAATAACCTTCGCGCCGCAGCTGCCGATCCGGGGGTGCCGCTGGGCTTCGAACCGGCTGCCCTGTGGCAGCAGCTGCTGGGCTATCCGGCTGCCTTCGCCGCCGCCGATCCCGTGGCCGGCCTGGACTTCCTCCCCGCCGGGCCCTGGACACTGGTTCTGGCCCTTCTGGTCGGAGCGCCGGTTGTAGCGGTCTCCGCCGCGGCACTCTTCACCAGCCGGCACTCGGGAGCCGCGCGCCTGGCCTGGCTCCTCAGCATCAGTGCCCTGCTGCTGGGCGGAGCCTCGGCCTACCTGGCCACGGGCAGCTCAGCGACGGCCCTGGTGACACCATTCCCCGGTCCGCTTGTCTCAGCGGCCGTCTTCGGCCAGCTCTGTTCAGCACTGCTGGCCATGGACGCTTTGCTGACCCGCCAGCTGACCGCTGAGCGGACCAGGCGTAAGCCGGTCACCGCCGTCGTCGTCATCGTTGGAATACTCCTCGGTGCCGGCCCGGCACTGAGCCTGGCCGCATGGGCTATCCCGCAGGCAGCCGGAGCCGCGTCCGAAGCAGGAACAGGCGGCGCCCAGCCCGGGACCCGCCTGGCCATTCGCTCCACCGACCCGCGCGTCCTCCCCGCAACCGCAGCGGACCGCGGCAATTCTCCGGACCAGACCCGCACACTGGTTCTCACCACCGGACCGGGGGATGATGTCACGGCAACCCTGATGCGCTCCGGGGGGAGCACCCTTGATGGTTTGAATGCTTCCTACACGGCGAGGGCAGTCCAGGGCGAGCCCGTCCGGGAAAGCATTGTCCCGGACGATGAGGCAACCGCCGGTCTGCGCAGCGCCGTTGCCGTCATCACCGCCGGCACCGGAGTGGACCCGCGGCCGGAACTGGCACGGCTTGGCGTCGCATTTGTGGTCCTGCAGACCTCCGATACCGCCGCGGAACTGCTTGCTGACCGGATGGACTCGGTCCCGGGCCTGACTGCGGTGGGGCAAACCGATTCCGGGTGGCTGTGGCGCGTAGCCGGCACCCTGGATGAGCAGGGCACCGAGACCGTGGCCGGACAGACATCCCGCATCCGGATTCAGGATGCAGCGGGGCAGACCATCATGCTCGTCCCCTCTCCGGAGCAGGCGGTCAACACCGAAATACCCGCCGGGGAAGAGGGACGGAAGCTGGTACTGGCGGAACGCGCCGACACCGGATGGGAAGCCAGCCTCAACGGCACCCGGCTTGAGCCCGCCACCGAGGGATGGGCGCAGGCGTTCAGCCTGCCGGCCAAGGGTGGAACGCTGAGCGTGAGCTACCGGAGCGTCTGGCAACCGTACGTGGAAATCCTTCAGGTGATCGTCTTCGGGCTGACGCTCCTCCTGGCCGTGCCCACACCGGTACGTTCCGGGGTTATCCGCCTGCCCGGAAAGCAGCGCCCTGCCCGGACGGGCAGCGGGACACCGGATCCTGGAACCGGCACACCGGACCCGGGAACCCCCGGACCCGGCACCGGACCGGATGACGGGCCGGAACCGGACGGCACCCCTCCCTCAGCACCCGGTGGTGCCCGCCAACCGGCGGGAACACCGCGGCGCGGTGTCGGACGCAGAATGAAACAGGAACGTGCGGCCAGGGATGCCGGAAGCAACCAGGCTGCCGGAAAACCCAGGACAGCACGGACCCGTAAAAAAGCCGGCACATCGGCCGAAGCAAAAGCCCAGGCCAAGGCGGCGAAGGTCCGGAGCCGGGAAAAGACCGACGACGGCGGCACAACAGCTGCGAAAAGTTCACACGAAGGAGTCCGCTGATGGAGCGTTCCGGTGACGATACCCGGTCCGCAGCACGCGGCCGCCGCCAGAGCCGCCGCAAAACGGCCTACACAGTCTCCTCCGGCGTCGTGCTGATGGCGGCAGCAGGCGCTCTGATCACTGCGGCAGCCGTGGCCGCGCCGGCAGGGTCTGGAATTCCGATCCAGCCCCCGGCCACCGAGGTTCCCGCGGGTGCCCTGACTGCAGTGTGTCCCCAGCCGCTGCGTTTGCTGGCCGGAAATGTCTCCGGCACCGACGCTGAGTACAGCCCGGTCTCCGAGTCGGCTGCCACTGCCGTTAGCTCAGTGGTCCTTGGCGCACCGGGTTCGTCCCTGCCGGCCGCAGATCTCACCGAGCTGGACGGCGGCAAGGTCCTGGGCGGGATTGAGACAGGAGAAACGGCGCCGCTGGCCGGGACCAGGCCCGCGGGAGCGCTGCGGAACCTGGCGGTTGATACTGTCACAGCCCTGGAAGCGGAACCCAGCGGGAAAATGCAGGCCACTGCCAACGCCGTCCTGGGCTATTCCGCCACGGATGGAGACCTGGCGGGAGTGGCGGCCGCCAACTGCCAGGCGCCGGCTAATGACATCTGGCTGCTCGGCGCGCGGACCACCGTGGGCGCGACCGCAGTGCTGCGGCTCTCCAATCCTTCGGTCACTCCGGCAACAGTTGACCTGGACCTGCACGGTTCAGTGGGACGGATCGAATCCGCCGGCAGCCGCGGAATTGTGGTTGCGCCGGGTGAAACCCGCTCCATCATCCTTGCCGGACTGGCCGCCAATGAAGAGGCCGTCTCCGTTCGTGTCCGCAGCTCAGGCGGTCCGGTCACGGCGGTCATTGAACAGAGCATCCTTCGCGGACTCACTCCCGGCGGCGTGGAACTTATTGAACCAACAGCGGCTCCGTCCCCGCGCCAGGTGATTACCGGCACAACCCTGCAGTCAGCGGACAGCATCCGGAAGCTGGCTGAACAGGACGGGCACGCCTCAGTGGCGCCCGTGCTGAACGTGGCTGTTCCAGGCAGCACTGACGCGGTGGTCCATCTGCGGGTCTTCGGGCCCGGGGGAGAAGTCCAGATCCCCGGGGGCGGAGTCTTCAGCGTGCCCGCCGGAACGGTGGGGAAGATCCCGCTGGCTGACCTCCCCGAAGGCACCTATTCCCTTGATTTGACCTCAGATGTTGCTTTCACCGCGGCGGCGGTGTTCAGCCGCGGCACGGAACCCGGCAAGCGGGTGGACCTTGCTGTGGCTCCCGCCGATGCACGGATGGGCAGTGAACATCTGGCCGTCGGCGTCCCCGGCAGCAGCTCCGCCCTGGTGCTGACGGCTCCCGACGGCGCTGCGGAAGTCAGGGTCCGGGCGATCGGGGCCGACGGGACCCTGCAGCCGGAGAAAGTTGTGGCAGTACCCGCGGGACGGACCCTGACCCTGCAGTCCGGGGATATCGGTTCCGGTGACGTGGCTGGTGTTCTGGTGACAGCGGTGGGTGAGGCCGTGTACGGCGCCCAGCTGGTGACGGGGGAGGGGCCGGGTATTTCGGTTCTGCCTCTGCCCGAAGGAAGCGCCGGCAGCAGGAACGCGCAGATCGGCATCGGCTACTAAAGGATCGGCTACTCAGCGGACCGGACCGCTGGGCTGGCCGGAGCCTGGGTGGAGGCGCCCGGCAGGTCTGGGCGCGGTGGGGCTTAGAGCGGCCGGAACCGCCCATAGGTTGGATCTATCGATTCCGGTTCCATGCCCTTGAGCGAGGCGAGTTGTTCCACCACAACGTCGTGGATCAGTTCGCTGACGGGGACCAGCCCCCGGGCGGTTGACTCCACCGGGCGCCGGTAGACGGTAATAACCGGAGGTTTGGGTCCCCGGCCCGGAGCGGAGGAAGCCAGGGGAATTGATCCGCCCTGGCGCACCAGTTCTTCGAGGCCGTCCGGGATTTCCTGGACTACGAACTGATAGGACTGGATGTCTTCACCCCAGAGGCGTTCGAGCCGCTGGGCGGACTCCATGACCCACTCGTCGAACCGCTCCGCCCGGGTGCGGGATCCAGCGAGATGAGCCGGCAGCAGTTCTCCGCGAAGACCCCGGCCATGACGGTTACGCCGGCGCAGGTGGAACGGACGCGGCGAAACGGGATCGGCGGCGCCGGTGCCGGATCCGCCGTCGAGCCTGATCCGAAAGGACGCTCCTGGGGACATGCCACTACTCTAGTCCGGACCACGCCGCCGGGGGAGTTCGCCGCGCTCCCTCACCCGCCGCGTTCCTCCGCCCCGATCCTGCCCCACCGGCTCCTGCCAGGCTCCCGCGCGCCCCGGCTGTCCGGCCCGGCTCCTGTCCGGCCCACGCCCGCCCCGGGCCCGTACGGGGAAGATCAGCCGGGTGGCAGCGCGGCGTGGCTGCACGCTGGCGGCGGGCACCGGGGTAAAGTGTTCCTCCGTGGGATCCTTACGTCTTTGTTCACGTTCAGCGTGCCGGCAGGCCGCCGTCGCTACCTTGACGTACGTTTACGCCGATTCCACGGCAGTTCTGGGCCCGCTGGCAACCTACGCGGAGCCGCACTGCTATGACCTCTGCGAGCTGCATGCCCAGCGCCTTACCGCCCCCCGGGGCTGGGAAGTGCTGCGGCTTGACCTTGGCGGCCAGTCCCGTACCCCCGGACCCGATGAGCTTTCCGCCCTGGTGGACGCCGTCCGCGAAGCCGGGATGGAGCCGGAACCGGACGACGAGCCGGCCCGGCGCAGCGGCAGGCACGCCCTGGAACCGCCGGTTGACCTTACCGCGGGCCGCCGGTCCCACCTGCGGGTATTACGCGAAGATGTCCGCGAACAGAGCTGACACTGCCCCGCAGTCCGTTCGCCATTAGGCTGGAATCATCAGCCGGGAGAACCACGGCCGGCGCATCATCAACCGTTTCGCAAGGAAGTGCTGTACCCATGGCTAACCTGACCGCCGATCTTCTGGACACGCTGCGCTGCCCGCAGACTCATTCACCGCTGAAGCAAGCCGGCGACGAACTGATTTCCACCGCCCCGGGCCCTGACGGCCAGCCCGTCCGCTACCGCATCGAAGAGGGCATTCCCGTCCTTCTGATGCCTGCCGGAGATCCTGCCGCCGCGAACCCCGCAGCCGAAGAATCCACCAGGAACGAGGAAACCCACCCGTGAGCATCGACTACAAAGTAGCTGACCTGTCCCTGGCCGAAGCCGGACGCCACCAGATCCGGCTGGCCGAACACGAGATGCCCGGTCTGATGGCCCTGCGGCGTGAATTCGGACCCAGCCAGCCGCTCGCAGGAGCCCGGATTGCCGGTTCCCTGCACATGACAGTGCAGACCGCCGTACTGATCGAAACCCTCACCGCCCTGGGCGCCGAGGTCCGCTGGGCTTCCTGCAACATTTTCTCCACCCAGGACGAGGCCGCCGCTGCCGTGGTTGTGGGCAGCGGCACGCCGGAAGATCCGCAGGGCGTGCCGGTCTTCGCCTGGAAGAACGAGACGCTGGAAGAGTACTGGTGGACCGCTGAGCAGATCCTCACCTGGCCTGAGGGCTCCGGCGGACCGAACATGATTCTGGACGACGGCGGTGACGCCACCCTCCTGCTGCACAAGGGGGTGGAATTCGAAGCTGCCGGCGCCGTGCCGGCCAACCCGTCCGAAGACGATCCTGACTATTCGCACGAGTACACCATCATCCTGGACACCCTGCGCCGGTCGCTGGCCCAGGCACCGGGGAAGTGGACGGAAATCGCCAAGGGCATCCGCGGCGTCACCGAGGAAACCACCACCGGCGTCCTGCGCCTGTACCAGCTGGCCGCCGAGGGGCAGCTGCTTTTCCCGGCGATCAACGTCAACGACTCGGTGACCAAGTCCAAGTTCGACAACAAATACGGCATCCGCCACTCCCTGCCGGACGGCCTGAACCGCGCCACCGATACGCTGATCGGCGGCAAGGTTGCCGTGGTCTGCGGCTACGGCGACGTCGGCAAGGGTGCCGCCGAGGCCCTGCGCGGCCAGGGAGCCCGGGTCATCGTGACCGAAATCGACCCGATCTGCGCGCTGCAGGCCGCCATGGACGGCTACCAGGTGGCGCGCCTCGAGTCAGTTGTGGGGCAGGGCGACATCTTCATCACCACCACGGGCAACAAGGACATCATCATGGCGTCCCACATGGCGCAGATGAAGCACCAGGCGATCGTGGGCAACGTGGGGCACTTCGACAATGAAATCGACATGGCCGGGCTGGCCCGGGTGCCCGGCATCCGCAAGGTCGAGATCAAGCCGCAGGTTCACGAATGGATCTTCGATGAGGGCACGGAGTCCCAGCGCAGCATCATCGTCCTCTCCGAAGGCCGGCTGCTGAACCTGGGCAACGCCACCGGGCACCCGTCCTTCGTGATGTCGAATTCCTTTGCGAACCAGACCATCGCCCAGATCGAACTGTTCACCAAGTTCGGACAGACCAAGGAAGACGGCAGCCCGGAGTACGCCAACCAGGTGTACGTGCTGCCCAAGATCCTGGATGAGAAGGTGGCCCGACTGCACCTGGGTGCCCTCGGCGTCGAGCTCAGCGAACTGACCAAGAGCCAGGCCGAATATCTGGGTGTAGATGTGGCCGGTCCCTACAAGCCGGACCACTACCGCTACTGAGCAGCCCGGTAACGCTCAACAACACCTGCGGCGCCGCGCCAAACCCGCGGCGCCGCAGGTGTTTTAACGGTCCGCGAACGGGAGCCGGTGCAGCCGCTCAGCGACCTGTCCTGCGCGCACGCGCTGCGCGCTGAGCCGGACGAAGTCGCGGTCCCGCCGCTGCGCCATCACGGCCCGCAGATAGGCTTCCGGAACAGTCCCGGACGGGGGAGGCGGGGAAACAAACGCCGAGACCTCGGTGGCCAGGGAAGCGCCCAGCGCAGCACGTGCCGGCGGTGTCATCCGCTCAGCCTGCGCCAGAAACCGGGCCACCCGCCGGGACAGGGGATCCGGAAGACGCCCGATGTCCGCCAGCGCGGCCCAGGGGGCCAGCTCGGCGGGCATCACCACTACGGGCGGAGGGGGAGCTTTCACCCGCTCACGCATGGCATAGGTGCCCGCGAGCATGTCCCCGAGACGCTTGGACTTCTCATTAAAGACAGCCACGAGAAATGCCAGCGACCCGGCCAGCATGTAGATTTCCAGGACTGCCAGGATCCCGCGGGTGAAGGCCTGCCGGAAGCGCACAGCGCCGCCGTCGTCACGCACGATCCGCAGCCCCATGATCAGGCGGCCCAGCGATTTTCCGCGGCTCAGGGTCTCGACGGCCACCGGAATCACCAGAATCACCAGCACGACGGCGGCCAGCAGAAGAGCGCGGGTCAGCGCCGGATCCAGCGCGCCGCTAAAGGTGTTGCCAACCAGATAAAAGAGCAGGAAAAGCAGCAGCAGCGCGGTGATCACGTCGATGATCGTGCTCAGCGCCCGGGCCGCGAACGACGCCGCACGCAGTTCCAGGACTACGGCCTCACCAGTCACGACCGTACTCATACCAGCCTCATGCTTTCCCCATGTCTCTGCGCTGTCTCCCCATGTGGAGTCCACTCTACCCAGCCGGGTGCGCGCGGGGGCGGGGACGGCAGGCGGCTGTCTCTGCCGGGTCAGGCGTGGCAGCGGGCCGGGCACCTCCGGCTCCGGTTAGGGTGGAGGCGTGGACATGGATGCCTTCGCCGCCGTGCACCGGGAAGACTGGCAGCGGCTTGACGAACTCACCGCACGCCGCCGGCTGACCGGTGCAGAAGCTGATGAGCTGCTGCTGCTGTACCAGCGTGCGTCCACGCACCTGTCGGTAATCCGGTCCACCGCACCCGAGGGGGCTTACTCCGCAGCGCTGTCCATGCGGCTTTCCCGTGCCCGGACGCGTTTCACGGGGGCCCGGTCCAATTTCCTGGAAGACGTTGCCGGATTCTTTGTGTACTCGCTCCCGGCGGCCTTTTACCGGGTCCGGTGGATGACCGCCGTGATCGGTGTGCTGTTCACGCTGGTCGCCGTGCTGGCTGGATACTGGGTGGTTAATACACCCGGAGTGCTCGCTGCCATGGGGACGGATGCCGAGCTTCGCCGCTACGTGGAGTCCGACTTTGCAAACTACTACTCCGAGAATCCGGCCGCTTCCTTTGCCGGGATGGTGTGGACCAACAATGCGTGGATCGCCCTGCAGGCGGTCGCCTTTGGGGTCACCGGAATCTGGGGTCCTTACGTCATCTACCAGAATGCCATTGGCGTAGGCACAGCCGGCGGGACCATGGCGGCCTTTGGTGAGCTGGACACGTTCTTCAGCTATATCCTGCCGCACGGCTTGATGGAGCTGACCGCCATTTTTGTTGCTGCCGCCGCGGGCCTGCAGATTTTCTGGGCGCTGGTTGCTCCGGGGCCGCGGACACGGGTGACGGCACTGGCACAGGAAGGCCGGTCCCTGATGACTGTTGCCCTGGGCCTGGTGGTGGTGCTCTTTATCTCCGGGCTCGTCGAGGGCTTTGTTACTCCCAGTGCTCTGCCGGCATGGCTGCGGACAGGGATTGGGGCGCTGGTACTCGCCGGGTACTGGGCCTACACGCTGATCCTGGGGAAGCGCGCCTATGAGGCCGGGTACCGGGGCGATCTGCTCTCCCGCGATGCCGGTGAATCAGCGGTCCGGAGCGCCTGAGGTTCCGCCCCTGCCAACGCGGCCTGCGGCGATTCGGGGTGGCACCCTGATTCGGTGGGTGCGGGCCGGTAGGGTCTAAGAAGGACGGAACCGGACCCCCACCACCGGTGACTTCATACAGGATTGGGATGAGAGACAAAGCAGTGGCAAGCCAGGACCAAGACCCTACAACGGAACCCGCCCCTGCCGGTGAAACCCCTGCCGGGAAGGACACCGGCCCCAGCGACGCCAGCGAGACGATTGTCAGCGGCAGCCACGCCGCGGCCACGAGCGCGCGCCCAGCCAACGCTGCTCCTGCTGAGCATGATGCCTGGGATGCGGAATTCGCAGGCTTGTCCAGCTCCGATGCAGCCGACTCTGCAGCTCCTGCCGATCCAGGCGCGGCTGCCGATCCAGGCGCGCCTGCCGATCCAGGCGCGCCTGCCGATCCTGCTGTACCTGCCGATCCTGCTGCTCCTGCCGAACTTGGCGGCCTGACGGAAACCGGTTTGCCGGACGCCCCGGCAGACCGGCGCACGGCCGGCGGAAAGGACGCCGGTGGAAAGGCAGCCAGTGGAAAGACGGCAGCCGGAAAGAGCGAGGTTCCCGGCGGACATCCGTCCGTGGCGCAGCGCAGCACCCTTCCGATGCGCGCCGCCAGCACCATGCCGAACCTGAGCCGCTACGACTCAGCCGCGGATGCCCGCCCCACCGAGGACAAACCTGCGGACGCTGCCGGTCTCAACCCGGCCGAGACTCACGACGCCGTGACTAACGACGCCGAGACTGAAGCTGCCGAGACTAACGCTGCCGCTGAAACTAAGGGTGATGCGAAGACCAGCCGAAACGCCGGTGCCGCCCGGGAAGAGACTACCGCCCGGAAATCAGCCGCAACGGAACAGACATCTGCAACGAAACAGCCAGCCGCAACTAACA
Organism: Arthrobacter gallicola; assembly: GCF_014836775.1. Lineage (GTDB taxonomy): Bacteria > Actinomycetota > Actinomycetes > Actinomycetales > Micrococcaceae > Arthrobacter_B > Arthrobacter_B gallicola. Next base: position 312,692 of record NZ_JACSQD010000005.1, on the reverse strand, counting down.
GTGCCGGTGGCGAACACAAGGACGCGGACGGCGGCCCCTGGTATGTCTCCGGGGCCGAGCATTCCGCCGCCAATACCGGGAGTGAGCCGGAGCAGGATGCTGAGGATGCGGCCATCCAGGACGCGGAAGCCCAGCGCCGGTCCTTGGAACGGGAACGGGCTGCGGCTGCCAAACCGGTTCTTGGGCGCGTGGTTCAGGTGATGATCGCCGTCTTTTTCCCCGTGATGCTGCTGGCGGCAGCTATCCGCGCTGTCGCCACCCCGATGTTCCTCTGGACCGAATACCACCGGCCCGGGTTCCCGGCGGACAGCTTCGGATTCTCGACGGAAGACCGCATGACTTACGGCTCCTACGCCGTGGACTATCTGCTGAACTTTGCCTCGCCGCGGTATCTGGGTGATCTGGTGACACCGGACGGGGACCCCCTGTACCTGGCTTCCGAAGTCTCACACATGGCGGACGTGAAGATGGTCCTGGGGATCGCCTTCCTGAGCGCCCTGGGCATGGCACTGCTAAGCATCGCCGGTGGAATCTACCTCGCCCGGCGCTGCCCCGGCGGGATCCGCCGGGCGCTGTTCGCCGGAGCCGTGGCTACGCTGGCGCTGATTGCTGGCCTGCTGGTGGCTGCTGTCCTCGCCTGGGAACAGTTCTTCACCCAGGTCCACAGCATTTTCTTCTCGCAGGGCAACTGGACGTTCCGGCTGGATGACACGCTCATCCGGCTCTTCCCCTCCCAGTTCTGGATGGACTCAGGTGGAACTGTTGCGGCGCTGGTGCTGTTGGCCAGCATTATCGTCCTGGTCTTCACCTGGCCGACGAAGCGCCGGCGTGAGCGCTCCCGGCTGGCGAACGAGGCAGCCCGCCGCCGGTACCTGGAATCCCTCGAGTCCGTTTAGCGCCTCAACCGGCATTACCGGCACCGCTGCAAGCGCCGCCGCCAACAAGCAAGGTCCGCCCCGGAGCCCGGGGCGGACCTTGCTTATTGGAGCACTTGCTGCCGCGGACTTGAGTTCCGCAGCACGTGAGTTCCGGCAGCATGTGATTCCCGGGAATGCCGGGGCTGATGCCGGAGTTCCGCCTGCGGAAGGCGTGCTACTTGAGGTAGAGCTTGTCGACCTCGGCCGAGAAGTCGGCCATCACGGCCTGGCGCCGTAGCTTCAGCGTGGGCGTGACATGCCCGGCCTCAAGGGAGAAATCGCGGGGCAGGATCGTGAACCGGCGGATCTGCTCGGCCCGGGAAACCATTGCGTTGGCAGCGTCCACTGCCTCCTGGACCTGGGCCTGCACCACCGGATGCTCGGCGGCGGGGACCTCCTGGACGTTATGCCCCTGCTCCCGCGCCCACACGTCCACGGCCTCTTCATCGAGCGTGACCAGCGCGCCGACGAAGGGACGTCCTTCCCCAACGACGACCACCTGGGAAACCAGCCGGTGCTCCCGGATCTTCTCCTCCAGCGGTCCGGGAGCAACATTCTTGCCGCCCGCGGTCACCAACAGGTCCTTTTTCCGGCCCGTAATGGTGAGGAAGCCGTCCTCATCCAGGGTGCCGACGTCGCCGGTATGGAACCAGCCGTCCGTGAACGCTTCAGCGTTCGCGGCAGGATTCCGGTAGTAGCCGTTGAAGACGCCTACCCCCTTGACCAGTACTTCGCCGTCGGCCGCAATCCGCACCGCATTTCCCGGCATCGGCAGGCCTACCGTGCCAACCCGGGTCAGAGGCATCGTATTGACCGTGGCAGGGGCTGTCGTTTCCGTCAGGCCGTAGCCTTCCAGGACCGAGATACCGGCGCCGCGGAAAAAGTGGCACAGCGCAGGGCTGAGCGGGCTGGCCCCGGAAATGGCGATGGACAGTTTTCCGCCAAAGGCATTCCGCACTTTCGGGTACAGGAGCGCATCGAAGACCCGGTGCCGCAGGCGGAGCGGCAGCGAGGGACCCTTGCCACCCCGGCCGGCACGGTCCACGGCTTCGGAGAAGGCGACGGCGGTTGCCGCAGCGGACGCGAAAAGCCGGCCCTTGCCGGCGGCCTCGGCACTTTCCTGGGCGCCGGTGTAGATCTTCTCGAAGATGCGGGGGACCGCGAGCAGGAACGTGGGCTGGAATGTCTTCATATCGTCAACCAGGGCAGCTGCGCTGGCCGAATGGCCCAGCTGCACGCCGGCAGCCAGGCAGCCGATCTGGACGGCGCGGGCCAGGACGTGGGCCAGCGGGAGGAACATCAGGGTCCGCGCGCCGGGGGCCTTCAGCATCTCGGGGAGCAGCTCGATCACGTTGATGCCAAACACGGCGAAGTTGCCGTGTGTGATTTCGCAGCCCTTCGGACGCCCGGTGGTACCGGAGGTATAGACCACGGATGCGGTGTCCTGGAGCCTGCGGGCCGAGCGGGCAGCCTCGAGCCTGGCGTCACTCACGCCGGTTCCGGAGGCTGCCAGGGCGGGCAGGCCGCTGGCGTCGTCGACGTCGGTCAGGTGCCACAGGGAAACCTCAAGGCCGGCCGCGCCGGCGCCTGCCGCGATGACACTGGCCTTCGCTGCATCTTCGGCGAACACGACTCTGGCCCCGGAATCCTCCAGGATCCATTGGACCTGGCTGGCAGAGGAGGTTTCGTAGATCGGGACCGTCACGGCGCCGGCGAACCAGATAGCGAGGTCCACTACGGTCCATTCATAACGGGTGCTGGACATAACGGCCACGCGGTCACCCGGCCGGACGCCCTGCTGAAGCAATCCCTTGGCTGCGGCGGAAACCTCGTCGAGGAACCCGGCAGCGGTGATGTCCTCCCACCCGGCATCGGACCGGCGGGCATACAGCGGCAGATCCGGTGACCGGGAGGTCAAGCCGAGCAGGATGTCGGTGATGTTGGAGTCGGCGGGCAGCTCGACAAATAAGTCCGTGGAGGATTCGCGCACTGCGCCACTCTCATTTCCGTGCTTATGGCACATTGCGTTGAGACCTAGATCCAGCTCGGCATCCACATTCGGAGCCGCCAATCAGAATAGGGGATGTTCTCCGCAGTCCATACCGGATAGAAGAAGGCGGAGACAAGAATAACAGCGAGCAGGAAGCAACCGACGCCGATTGCGCCGCGCCGCCTGCGCAGGGCGGTATCCGTGTCCCGGCCCAGGACCAGGCCCAGAACATAGGTCAGGGCCAAAATCAGGAACGGCTCGAAAGACACGGCATAGAAGAAGAACATGGTGCGGTCGGGGAAGGCGAACCAGGGAAGATAGCCGGCAGCGATCCCGGAGAGGATGGCCCCGGCCCGCCAGTCCCTGCGGCCGAGCCAGTAGGCCAGCAGCACACCGAGGCTGAGCAGAGCCGCCCACCAAATCAGCGGATTGCCTACGGAGGTGATGGCGGAGGTGCAGGTCTGGAAATTGCACCCCGGGCTTTCGGGATCCGGCGACTCATAAAAGAAGGACGTTGGCCGGCCCAGGAACAGCCAGGTCCAGGCATTGGCCATGTAGGAGTGTTCCGAGGTCAGGCCGTTGTGAAATTCGTAGGCGCTGCGGTGGTATTCCGCCAGGGAGCGGAGGGAATCCGGAAGCCAGCCGAAAGTCTCAGACGGGTTGGTTTCTGCCCAGTGCCGCCCATACGAGTCCGACGCGCGGAACCAGCCGGTCCAGGTGGCCGTGTACGTGGCCAGCGCGGCGGGGATGAGCGTGAAGAACGCCGGAACACCGTCCTTCAGCAGGGCCAGGGGCCAGCGGCGGATCCCGGCAACGCGGCGGGCGCTCACATCCCAGAGCACCGTCATCAGACCGAAGACGGCAATGAACGCCAGCCCGGACCACTTTGTCCCTACCGCGAGTCCAAGGCAGACACCGGCCGCGAGGCGCCACGGCCGCCACAGCAGCCAGGGCCCCGTGGCCAAGGCGGCGTAAGGCGGTGCACTGCCGGGCGCCGCGGCGAGTTTGCGCGCCAGCCTTCGCCGGCCGTCGTCGCGGTCCAGCAGCAGCGCACCAAAGGCGGCCAGCAGCCAGAAAGCCAGGAAAATATCCAGCAGGGAGGTCCGGGACTGGACCAGGTGGTGTCCGTCCACCGCCAGGAGGATACCGGCCGCAGCGCCAAGGAGCGGAGAACGGAAGAGCCGGTAGGCAATCAGCGCCAGCATTAGGACCATCAGCGTGCCGGCTACGGCAGCGGAAAAACGCCAGCCGAAACTTGAGCCGGGGCCGAAAAGCGCCATCCCGAAGGCGATCATCCATTTACCCACCGGTGGATGAACCACATACTCCGGCTCGTCCAGCAGGCCGCCGGGCTGGCCGGCGGCAAAGGAATCGTTGGCATCCTCCGGCCAGGCGCGTTCGTAGCCCGAGATCAGGTAGGAGTAGGCGTCCTTGACGTAGTAGGTCTCGTCGAACACCAGGGTGTCAGGCTCACCAAGCCGGATAAAGCGCAGAACACCCGCCAGCAAGGCTGCGCCCAGTGCGGCAGCCCAGGCCCAGCCGGGCGCGGGAAGCGCGGCACCGAGCAACCGTCCCCGCAGCGCCTCATAGGAGAACGCGCTTCCCGGATCCAGTACGGCGGGCGCCTGTTCCCGGGGCGGCGCTGGGGTCAGGGACACGGTCACGCGCTCAACTCTATAGCCTGTCGCGTAGGGTTGAGGGGTGGACTCAAGCATCGATGGACCCCCGCAGGCTGCAAGCACCGAAGGACCCGGGGACAGCGCTCACGCTGCTGCCCGGGAAGCCGGACCAGGGCAGCGTGCCGGGGTCGCCGGAACCGTCCGGGGTGCGGGACAGATCGTGCTGGCGGCCACGCCGATTGGAAACATGGGCGACGCCACCGTCCGGCTGATTGATCTGCTGCAGCATGCAGACGTGATCGCCGCGGAGGACACCCGGCGGCTGCACCGGCTGGTCAGCGCCCTGGGCATTAGTACCTCGGGCAAAATCCTCAGTTATCACGAGCATAACGAGCAGAACCGTACTGCTGACCTGCTGGAGCTGGTCCGCGGCGGAGCAACCCTGCTGATGGTTACCGACGCCGGTATGCCTTCGGTCTCCGACCCCGGCTACCGGCTGGTGGAGGCTGCGGCAGCCGAAGGCATTTCCGTGACAGCGGCGCCCGGGCCCTCCGCGGTTCTCACGGCCCTCGCCCTTTCAGGTCTGCCGACCGACCGTTTCTGCTTTGAGGGATTCCTGCCCCGCAAGGCAGGGGAGCGGGCCGGACGGCTTGCGGACCTGGCTGCCGAACGCCGCACCATGGTCTTCTTCGAGGCACCGCACCGGCTGGAGGCGATGCTGCGGGCACTTGACGCTGCCTTTGGCGGTGACCGCCCGGCCGCCGTCGCCCGCGAACTGACGAAGCTCCATGAGCAGGTGCTGCGGGGACCCCTGCACGAACTGCTCGAATGGGCGGAGGGCACGGAAGTCCGGGGCGAGATCGCCGTCGTCGTCGGCGGTGCCGGTGAAGCCGCACCGGAGGCGCCGGAAGACCATGTGTCGGCCGTCAACGAGCTCATCGGCCAGGGATCGCGGCTGAAGGATGCCGTGGCGAGCGTGGCCTCCGACGCACGCATCAGTAAGCGTGAGCTGTATTCCGCGGTGCTCGCCGCCCGCAGTGGGGATGACGCCGGCAAGGCCGGGAAATAGGGCGCCGCCCGCAGACACGGAGCCAAATGCACAGTGACCGGCCGGTTTCGTTGTGCAGGAATGCATTTACAGTGCTCCGCGCGCGACTTACGGTGAGTTGAGCACCGGGTAAATTGTGATCCGGAAAAACCCGCATATTTTGGAGGCACACCCATGGCTGTAACAGCTGAACGCGAGGCCGAACTGCTGGCCCAGGTTCCGACCGGCCTGCTGATTGACGGACAGTGGCGTGATGCCACCGGCGGGAAGACCTTCGAAGTCGAGGATCCCGCAACCGGCAAGGTGCTCCTGAGCATTGCCGATGCCAGCACCGAAGACGGCGCCGCTGCGATGGATGCCGCCGCAGCCGCCCAGGATTCCTGGGCGCAGACCCCGCCCCGGGTCCGCGGCGAGATCCTCCGCCGGGCCTATGAACTGGTGACCGCGCGCACCGAGGACTTTGCGCTGCTGATGACCCTGGAAATGGGCAAGCCCTTGGCTGAGGCCCGCGGCGAGGTTGCCTACGGTGCCGAGTTCCTGCGCTGGTTCTCCGAAGAAGCCGTCCGCGTGACCGGCCGCTACGGAATGTCTCCGGACGGCAAGTCGCGGATCATGGTCGCCAAGAAGCCGGTTGGTCCCTGCCTGCTGATCACGCCGTGGAACTTCCCGCTGGCCATGGCGACCCGCAAGATCGCTCCCGCGGTTGCCGCCGGCTGCACCATGGTGCTCAAGCCCGCAAAGCTCACTCCGCTGACGTCCCAGCTCTTCGCCGCCGTCATGATGGAAGCCGGCCTGCCCGCCGGTGTGCTCAACGTCGTGTCCACGACCAAGGCCGGCGAAGTGACCGGACCGATCATGCAGGATGACCGCCTGCGGAAGGTCTCCTTCACCGGCTCCACCCCCGTGGGACAGAACCTGCTCCGCGACGCCGCCGACAAGGTGCTGCGTACCTCGATGGAACTGGGCGGCAACGCCCCGTTCGTGGTCTTCGAAGACGCCGACATCGACAAGGCTGTCGAGGGCGCCATGGCGGCCAAGCTGCGGAACATGGGCGAAGCCTGCACCGCTGCCAACCGCTTCATCGTGCATGAGGACATCGCGGACGAATTCTCCGAGAAGTTCGCTGCCAAGGTCGGCGCCATGACCATTGCCCGCGGCACAGAGGACGAATCCAAGATCGGCCCGCTCATCGACGCGAAGTCCCGGGACAAGGTCCACTCGCTGGTCGAGGACGCAATCGACGGCGGTGCCACCGCTGTTGTCGGCGGGGCGCCCGTGGACGGCCCCGGCTACTTCTACGCACCGACCGTGCTGAAGAACGTTCCTGCCGGTGCCCGCATCCTCAAGGAAGAGATCTTCGGCCCGGTGGCTCCGGTCATCACCTTCTCCACGGAGGCTGAGGCCGTCAAACTGGCCAACGCCTCCGAATACGGTCTGATCGCCTACGTTTTCACCGAGGACCTGAACCGCGGCCTGCGGATCGGCGAGAAGCTCGAAACCGGCATGCTCGGCCTGAACGCCGGCGTCATTTCCAATGCGGCCGCCCCGTTCGGCGGTGTCAAGCAGTCCGGTCTGGGCCGTGAAGGCGGCGACGAAGGCATCGAGGAATACCTCTACACGCAGTACATCGGCATCGCTGACCCCACCGCGTAATTTCTGTCCGGCCTGACTTCGGGCCGCAGGATGGAGAAAGGGGCCCGTGCCCCTCAAAACCTGGAAACACCAGGCAGCGAACTCGAACGGCCGTTGCACCACCCACAGTTTGGGAGGTGCAACGGCCGTTCGGCTTTTAAGCGCCGGGGTCAAGACCGCCGGCCACGCCCCAGGGAGGCCGGGATGAGGGCAGCCTTGATCCGGGTTCCCAGCGGAACCACGGAACGCAGTCCGGCGGCCAGTATGCCGACGTCGGCCCAGGAGGAGCTGGCCCGGTCCAGGCGTGCGGCTGCCGGACCCGAGGATCCCGGGGTACCTGACAGTCCAGGGGCCCCTGACAGTCCCGGCGCACCAGCGGCGGAAACCGGTGCCGCATAGGCCTCGGCCTCGTATGACTGGCGCAGCCGGTCCAAGGCCGCCGCGGCGGGACCGGGCAGCCCGGCGTCCGCCGCCAGCCGGGCGGCATAGGAACGCGGACTGTCGGCGGTCCTGGCTGGATAACCGTAGTCCTGGGCGAGGTCGGCTGCCTCTTCCCACGCCAGCCCGGCACCACCTCCAGCCAGCGCAGCATGGGCACGTTGCCGTCTGCGGGTCCGCCGCCGCCGCAGCCCCCAGGGCGTCAGCAGTGCCAGGACAGCTGCCAGGATCCCGATCCCGGCACCGGCAAACGGTGCCCCGCCTGTCTCGGCGGGTCCCACGGGCTGCGGCTCTTCCGGGGGAGCCGGTGCCGGGGACGGCACCGAAGACGGGGCAGGGGCCGGCAGGCCGCGTGGATCTGCATCCGCCTGTGCCGCGGCTCCCGCGTTCTGCTGCCGGGGTACGGCATAGGCTGGGACAACGCCTCTGGACGGAGTCGGCTCGAAGCGGACCCAGCCGGCTCCCTCCAGGTACAGCTCCGGCCAGGCGTGGGCATCCCGCGAATCCACTACGAACTCGTCCAGCTCCTGGCCGGCGGCTCCGGTGCGGGTCTCATTTGTCGCTCGTCCGGGGGCGTAACCCAGCCCCATCCGGCTGGGGATTCCCACTTCCCGGGCCATAACGGCCATCGCCGAAGCGAAGTGCACGCAGTAACCCGAGCGTTGTTCAAGGAAGCGGGCCAGCACGTCCATGCCGTTGCCGTCGTAGCCGCCATCCACCGGGGCATCGAGTGAATACGTGAAACGGGGTCCGCGCAGATAGGACTGGATGGCCAGTGCCTGATCATAGGGTGCCGTTTCAGTTCCCACTGCCTCCCGCGCCATGTCCCGGATGACCTGCGGCAGATCATCAGGCAGATCAGTGAAGACCGGGTCCACAGCGTCTTCCGGCGCGGGCCCGATGCCGCGGAGCATCTCGCTCGTTACCGCCGGGCTCACGCTGCGCACCTGGTACTCGGCTTGCGGATCAGCGCTGCCGTCCGCAGAAAGTATGGTCATGGTCGAGGGATCCCAGGTCCAGGTCCCGCCGACTTCTGACACCGAGGAGGGGGCGTAGGGAGCAAGCAGCCACGGGCTCGAATAGGTCTGCGATCCGATGACCGTCGTCGTCACGGACGCCGGAATTGCCGGGTCCGTGCTTTCTGCCGGAACCATGGCTGACGTGCCAAGCTGGCGCGAATCGGACCGGGTATCCGGTGCCCACCGGCTGCCGGAGAAATCCTCCAGTGTTGTGGAGCGGAGGTAGACCGGCCGCGGGGAATCCGTGGCATAGGTAATCCGGCCGGTGGCGCTGGGCTGGCGCAGATCGTTGCCCAGCGTGACCACCGGATTGAGCCCGGTGGTACCGGAAAAGAAGTCGATCCGGGCTCCCTGGGGAAACGCACCGGAACTGAATCCCGGGATGGCCAGCGGGAGCAGCAAGGCTGCCGCGACCGCACCGGCTCCGATGCCCACCGCCCCGGCAACATGGCTGCCGGGGTTCCGGCCGGAACTCGCGTCCGCACGTTCCTGCCAGGCCCCCGCAGCAAGGACCAGGAGGAACCCCAGCGCGGCGGCGAGGAAACCTGCAGTACCGACGCTTTGCGGTTTGATGATGCCTGGCACCAGCAGGACGGTGAACAGGCCCAACCCGCTGGCAGCAGGCATCCGCAGGGTGACGGCCAGCGTGTCAACCAGGACGGTGACCAGCCCCACTGCCAGACAGGCAACAAACACCACCCCCCGGTCAGGGAGAACCGGAATCACCTGGGATATAACCACGGTTTGGGCATCAGAGAGCAGCTGCCCGGCCCGGGCCGCTGTCCCTGCGGTGGGGATAACCCCCAGTAACGCCGTATCGAAGCAGAACATCCAGGTCAAGATCATGGTCAGTGACACCATGCCGGCAACCGGAACCAGAACGGTGGGGAACCGGAAGCGCCGGGCCAGGGCCGTGGCCACGGAGACAGCGGCAACCGACAGGGTCAGCGGCCACAGCCAGGCGAAACCCTCCAGTACTCCGTGGATGCTCAGGGAGCAGAGGAGCACCGCCGTGGCGGCAGCTGCTCCGGTGACCCACTGGGCTGAAGCGCGGCGGCCGTCGGCCTGGGCACGGCCGGTGGCCGGTGGCCGGGAGCGTGGGCGGGTCAGGGACGCGGTCATGTCAACCGGCCCTCGGGGATGACGGTCCGGGCCAGGGGCTCGCCCGCTCTGGACCACACAGCGGCAATTGGCTGCGACGGCTCGACGGCAAGCACAGTCCAACCGGCGGAGCGCAAAACAGTGCGCGCCGGATCCACGCTGCCTGGGCGTTCGCCGACCAGGATGGCCATAGCGGTGGGAACATAATCAGCAGCCGGGGCCATCCGGTGGGCGTCCTCTTCGCTGATCTGACCGGCAATCACCACCAGCGGGCCGCGGTTCCGTTGGTCCTGCAGGGTCTGCGCCAGTTCGTCGCCGAAAGGGGCAAGGGGGCCGGCCGGCGGCTGCACGCCAGTCCAGTCAGCGCTCGCCGGCACGGCCCGGCCCGCGGGATCCCGCCGTGACGGCGAGAAACGCTGCGGCTCTGGACGCGGGGAAGCCGCCCCTGCTGCCGGTTCCAGTCCCAGTGCTGCCAGTCCCTCACCCAGGTCAAGGACGCCCTCCGCGCCGGTGAAGGTGTCTGTCTGCGGTGCCGCGGCGGAGGGGGAACGGGCCAGGCCCGGCCGCGCCATGGCGTCAACGAGCCGGACCGAGAATCCATGCTCCATCAGATGGGCGCCAATCGACATCACGGCAGAGACAGCCCACTCAAAGGACTCGGAACTGGCCGGGGCCGAGGCATCCGGGCTGTCAGCCCAAAAAGCGGAAAGAAACCCTTGATCGTAGGATGCCTCCCGCTGGTCAAGGAGGATCGTGGCGCGCGGAGTCGTCACGGTCTCCTCCTGACGAACCATGAGTTTGCCGTGCCGGGCGGTGGCGGACCAGTGGACTCTCCGCATCGGATCCCCGTCCCGGTACTCCCTGGTGGTCACGTCATCCTGGCTGGGGATGCCGTGCTGCCTGGTGCTGACCGTGCCGTCGGCGCCGCGCAGCCCGTCCAGGACGGCGGCGGGCAGTTCGACGGGGGCTGGTTTGACCACTAAATCATCGGTCCCGCCAAGTGTGTGGCGCAGGACCGCCAGACCAAACGGATCGTGGAATGCTGCGCTGACCGGGCCGATCTGATAGAGGCCGCGGCGGGAGGAACGCAGCCGGTATTCGTACCCGCTGACGCCACCCGTGCCCGCGCCGGCGGCCGGAAATGCGAACTCCGGGCTCGCTCCGAAACGGGCCGGCAGCCCTTCGCGCATCACGGCTGTGCCGCCAAACGGCCGGAGCGGGGTAAGGCTCAGCGAAATATTCACCGCGTTACCGGCATCAGCCGCCGGCGGGGAGAAAGTCCGCTGGACCCTAAAGGCCGGACGCAGCAGCCGCAGTGCGAGCACCGATGCCAGGGGGAGCAGGATCAGGAACACGGCCAGCAGCAGCAGGTCGCGCCGGCCCAGCACCTGTGCCCCCAGCAGAGCCACAACACCGGCCGCAGCCACGCCGAAGCCGCGGCCGGTAAGCATACGTGTACGGACTCTGGACAGCATGACCCTCCTAGGCCGGGGAGAATGCTACGGCCGGGTCACACCAGCGGCTCCGGGCGGACGGGGGACAGGCACCTTGGCCAGGATCGTCCGCAGCACGGACGCCGGGGTCTCTCCGGCACTGAGTGCCTTGCGCTCGAGTATTAAGCGATGGGAGAGGACCGCTTCGCCCAGACGCGCGACGTCGTCGGGCAGGACAAAGTCCCGTCCGTCGAGGGCGGCGCGGGCTTTGGACGCACGAAGCAGCTGCAGCAGAGCCCGCGGACTGGCACCGAGCCGGACCTGCGGGTGCGCCCGGGTGGCGGCACCGATTGCGACTGTGTATTCCTTGACCGCGGAGGAGACGTAGACATCCCGGACGCGGTTGGTCATGGCAGCAATATCCCGGACGGAAACCACGGGAACGATCGACTCCAGCGGGGACACCGACTGATGGGACTCGAGCATGTCGATCTCCGATGCCATGTCCGGGTACCCCAACGAAATCCGTGCCATGAAGCGGTCCCGCTGCGCTTCCGGCAGGGCATACGTGCCCTCCATCTCCAGCGGATTCTGCGTGGCGACAACCATAAACGGCTCCGCCAGACGGTACGTGCCGCCGTCGACGGTTACCTGGCGTTCCTCCATGCATTCGAGCAGGGCGGACTGGGTTTTGGCGGAGGCCCGGTTGATTTCGTCGCCGATCACAATGTTGGCGAAGACCGGACCGCGCCGGAACTCGAACCGGTGCGCATCCTGGTTATAGATTGACACCCCGGTCACGTCGGAGGGCAACAGATCCGGAGTGAACTGGATCCGGGTGACCGAGCAGTCCACCGCACGGGCCAGGGTTTTGGCGAGCATGGTCTTGCCGACGCCGGGAACGTCCTCGAGGAGAACGTGGCCCTCCGCGAGAAGAACCGTCAAAACCAGCCTGGCAGCCTCATCCTTGCCGTCAATGACTGTGTTGATCGCGCCGAGGATGCGTGTGCTTGCCTCCAGAAACGAATCGGCCGCACCCTGCGCACCTCCTCCGGACAGCTGGGAAACCGCTGTGTCCGAGGCAGTAAAACCGGTGGTGGCAGCGGATGTGTTACGAGCGTCCATGGATACCTTCCAAGTCTCGGCGAAGACAGCCGGGACTCTCGTGCAGAAACACGGCTGGCGACAGCGTGCCCCCTGACGGCAGATGACGGTGACTGCGGGGAAATACCTTCCGGGCTGCCGGCCGGGGCCACGTTTCTACGTACAGGGTACAAGCTCACTTAGGCTTAAAGACATGAGTATCCACAGCGGTTATGTTCCGGGTCAGATACCGCAGACCTACGTGTCGCTGCCACACAGCCGCCGGGAGGACGGCAAAGCCGGCGACAAAGCGTTCGCTCCCGCCCCCGAGCCGCTGCCGGTGCCGGTGATGGACAACCACACCCACCTGGACTTTGGCGGGCCCGGCGCCTTGTCTGTTGCTGCAGCTCTCGACGCCGCCGCAGCCGCCGGGGTCCGGGGCGCGGTCCAGGTTGGAACGGATCTGGAATCATCCCGGGCAGCTGTTCAACTGGCGGGGGAGGACCCCCGCCTGCTGGCCGCGGTGGCGATCCACCCCAACGACGCACCGGCGCTCGCGGAGCTCGGAACGCTGGACAATGCGCTCGCTGAAATCGAATCCCTGGCGTCCCACCCCCGCGTCCGGGCGGTAGGCGAGACCGGCCTGGACTACTTCCGTACCGGAGCGGACGGAGTGGGAGCCCAGCAATACTCCTTCCGCCGGCACATTGACATCGCCCGCAGGCTCGGGATTGCCCTGCAGATACATGACCGGGACGCACATGAGGACGTGGTCAAGGTGCTCGGCGAAGAGGCCCAACCCCCTGCAGTCGTCTTCCATTGCTTCTCCGGTGATGCCGGCCTGGCACGGATCTGCAACGAGAACGGCTGGTACATGTCCTTTGCCGGGACCGTTACGTTCCGCAATGCCGAGGGCATCCGGAACGCCCTGTCTCTTGCGGATCCGGAGCTGATCCTGGTGGAAACCGATGCTCCGTTCCTGACGCCGCACCCGTACCGGGGACGGAACAACGCCAGCTACATGATCCCGTATACGGTGCGGGCGATGGCTGAAATCCGGGGTGCTGAGCTCAGCGCTTTCTGCGCGTCAATTGCCTCGAACACCGAGCGCGTTTACGGCTCCTGGGACTAAGCGCCGGCGCCGGAGCGGAGCTCCGCCGCGGATAAGTGCACAACAGCCCGGTTTGCCCGCAGATCACGGTTCGGTTACGGTAAGGACCTATTAGCCGGGGTCGGGGAAGGCTTCCGGACTGATACCACTGCCTCCGCGCGTTCGTCCCGGTCTGTCACAGGACCGGGATAACTGCGCGGTGATGGTCCCTGCCTGCACCCGCCGGCGCTCCGTGAGACCCGGAGGCCCGCCCGGCGTGTGCCCAGTCCCCGTGCCCGGAAGCTGTGAACGTTTGGAATTCCGTGGCAACTGCATTCGTCAGACGCGCCCTCAAGCTGGGCGGCCAGGCCGCCGTTATGGTGGCGCTCATCCTGGGACTCGTGGCCTTCGTCGGCACGAATAAGTCCGTCGTCCTGGCTGTGGACGGCGAAACCAGCGACATCATGACCTTCGGGGGAACGGTCGAGGAGGTCCTCGCCAAAGCGGACATCCAGCTGACTGCCGCGGACCGCGTGGTCCCCGCCCCTGACACCGAGGTGCTGGACGGGTCCCGGATCGAAGTCACAACGGCTAAGACAGTCAACGTTAACGTTGACGGCACGGGCCATACAATCCAGACCACCGGATCCACGGTGGCGGACCTCATAACAGAGCTCCGCGTCTCGGCGAATTCCTCAGTTTCGGCATCATTGGACACCTCCCTGGCCAAGCTGAGCGGACTGTCCATCTCCACTCCGAAAACCGTTCTGCTCGTTGCGGACGGCAAATCCACCGAAATCGAAACCACAGCGGAAACCGTCGGAGCCGTCCTCGAAGAGGCCGGCATCGAGGTTGGTCCCGCCGACCGGCTCTCCGCCCCGGCCCGCGCCGACCTCGCGGACGGAATGGTCCTGAAGGTGACCCGTGTGGTCACCGGAACCCAGGACACAGTCACCGAAGCCGTGCCGTTCGAAACCCGCTCGGTGGAAGACCCGGAGCTGCTCGAAGGGGAAAAGCAGGTCACCACCGCCGGGGTTCCCGGTGAGCGCACCCTGGTGTTTGACACCGTTGTCCTCGACGGGCGGGAAGTCAGCCGCAGCCTGGTCAGCGAAAAGCTCAGTGCTGAACCGGTGACCGAAACGGTGGCCGTTGGCACCAAGAAACGTCCCGCAGCTCCCGCCCCCGCCGGTGGAACTGCTCCCTCCGGCGGCAGCTGGGCGGCCCTGGCCCAGTGCGAATCCGGCGGAAACTGGCACATCAACACCGGAAACGGTTACTCCGGCGGACTCCAGTTCAGCGTCCAGAGCTGGCTCGGAGCCGGCGGCGGCGCATACGCCCCGATCGCCAGTGAGGCCACTCCCGAACAGCAGATCGCCGTGGCAGAGAACCTCCGGGCCAACGGCGGCTGGGGCCACTGGCCTTCCTGCGCACGCAAGCTCGGACTGCTCTAGGACCGGCGCCGGCAGCATAAGCATCAGCCCTGGCACCCTTGCGACAGCGAGGCCGCCAGGGCTTTTGCATGCCCGGATCTGTCCGCCGCACCGGCCCTGCGGAAGAGCGCCTCACTTTCCGCTAACCGGGCGGCCGCCGCACAGCTCCTGCCCAGGGATGCCAGGCTCAGTCCAAGCTGCAGGGCCACCTCCGCGGCGGTCTGCGGGGCAAGGACGGTCCGCTCCGCATAGGCCGCGGAGAGCAGATTTACGGCCTCGGCGTGGTTGCCCTGCAGATGCTGCCACCGGCCCCGCGAATGCAAAAGTTCCACAGCATCCGTCCGGGATTCCCCCACCACAGCCAACGCCGTTTCCGCGTGCTCAATGCAGTTCAGGGTTTGAGCATCATGCAGCCCGGAGGACAGCCGCATGCTGGCCGAGGCCTTGTTGAAAGACGCCCACAGTCCCAGATCCAGCCGGGGGCTCAGCAACGCTGCGGCCTGCTGATGGAACCGGACACCGGCAGCCGGGTCTCCGCGGCGGAATGCCACGTTACCGACCGTCCAGAAGCCTTTGCCCGCGAGCTGGGAATCGGGCACCGTATCCAGCAGCGGCACCAGGAACACCCGGCAGACTTCCCAGGCCTGCGCCAGCCGCCCGCTTTCGGTGAGTGCCGCGGCCAGCGCCTGATAAGCCTCGAGCAGCCCGTCATTCCCCGCCGGAGCCTTCTGTGCGGCCGCTACCGCAGCCTGCGCCTGGCGTACTGCTTCACCCAGATGCCCCCGGCCCTGGTGGGCGGTGGCCAGCAGCGCCTTGGCCCGGGCCCGGAGGGACAGCTGCGCCAGCGCCAGGGGATGCCTGGCCAGCAGGGAAGCCCGGAAAACGCAGCCTTCGAAATCACCGAGCCTCAGCTGGCAGCGGGCGGCCAGGAACGTCAGCGCCCACCATTCGGGAGGGTCCTGTTCCGCCAGCGCGGCGCGGGCGCCGTCTGCGGCAACGTCACGGGCCCGGCCGTAGTCCCGCTCATCCCACAACTGGTGGGCGGTGAGGCCCAGGTGGAGCGCTCCGTCCGGGCCGGCCGGGCGCGGCAGGGTGCCGGGGGCCGTGGCCAGTCTCTGTGCGAACTGCCTCACCGCGGCCCTGCCCGGCTCCCGCCGTCCGCTCTCCAGAAGTGATACCTCGCGTTCACGCAGCAGGGGCTCACCCAACTCGGACCGGCTCAGGAACCTCTCCCGCCGGGCCGACCGCAGCTTTTCACCAAACGATTTGCCCATCGCCATTCCCGCCGTTCTCGGGGTGCGGCAGACTGGGATTCTGCCGCGGCAAATGATGCTACCGTCCGGCAACGCGCCACGGCAGAGCAGCGGGGGCTAACGCGTAAGGAAAACCATGAAGATACTCCAGGCACCGAATCCCGCATCCGCCGGAACCCGGGTAGGGGACTGGCCCGACTAGGGGACATACGCCCCGGCTCGGGGCTGCAGCGGTGCTGACGCTAGTATTAGGCAGTGACTGAATCCGTTTCCACGCCTGTTCCGCGGCCCCGGCCGCTCCTTGGCGCATCCGACATCCGGGCGCTGGCCGAGGAGCTGGGCGTCCGCCCCACCAAGACGCTCGGCCAGAACTTCGTCATTGACGGAAACACCATCCGCAGGATCGTGGCCGCGGCCTCCGTGAGCGAGGAAGAGACGGTTCTGGAAGTCGGCCCGGGCCTCGGTTCGCTGACCCTTGGCCTGCTTGACGCCGCGCGTGAAGTCGTCGCCGTGGAGATCGATCCGGTACTGGCCGGACGCCTGCCCCAGACTGTCGCCGCCTGGCGGCGGGAAGAGGCCGGCAATCTGCACGTTGTCCTCGCCGATGCCATGCGCGTGACCGAACTGCCGGTGCAGCCAACGGCGCTGGTCGCCAATCTTCCGTACAACGTCGCCGTTCCGGTGGTCCTGCACCTGCTGGAACATTTCCCCAGCCTGCGCCACGGCCTGGTGATGGTCCAGGACGAGGTAGCCGACCGGCTGGCCGCCAAACCCGGCTCGAAGACCTACGGCGTTCCGTCGGTCAAGGCTGCCTGGTATGGAACCATGCGCAAGGCCGGTGTCATCGGCATGAACGTGTTCTGGCCGGCGCCGAAGATCGCCTCCGGCCTGGTGGGCTTTGAACGCCACGAACCGCCGGCCACCCACGCCTCCCGGCAGGAGGTCTTCGCCGTGATTGATGCCGCTTTCGCCCAGCGCCGCAAGACGCTGCGCGCCGCCCTGGCCGGCTGGGCCGGAAGCCCGGCGGAAGCCGAACGGGCACTGCGCGCCGCCGGCGTCGATCCCAGCGCCAGGGGCGAAGTGCTGGACATCCATGCCTACACCCGGATTGCCGAGGCGCGGGCCGCCGTATGACCACCTCCGCTCCGCAGGCCGTGCGCGTCCGCGCGCCGGGCAAGATCAACGTCTCCCTCAAAGTGGGTCCGCTGCGCGCAGACGGCTACCACGCCGTGGCAAGCGTCTACCTGGCTGTCAGCCTCTTCGAGGAAGTCACGGCCAGCGCGGCCGCACAGCCGGGCATCACCGTGCGGGTGGACGCCGGCGGTCCGCTGCGCATCCCGGCGGACGGCATCCCCCTGGGGCCGGACAACCTGGTGGCCCGGGCGGCAGCTGCCCTGGCGGGCCACGCCGGTATCCAGGACCCGGCGGTGGACCTGGTGATCACCAAACACGTTCCGGTGGCAGGCGGCATGGGCGGCGGGTCCGCTGATGCGGCCGCGGCACTGCTCGCCTGTAACGAGCTCTGGGGAACCGGGCTAAGCGCCGCGGACCTGGCTTTGCTGGGAGCCGGACTGGGTGCCGACGTGCCCTTCGCCCTGGCCGGCGGCGCGGCCGTCGGGCTGGGCGTCGGCGATGAGCTCACCCCCGTGGCCGCGGCAGCGCCGCTGCACTGGGTGCTGGTGGCCGCGGACACGGGCCTGTCCACACCGGCCGTCTACCGGCGCCTGGACGCGCTTCGCACTTCATCCGGCGCCGGCACGGAAGAACCGGAAACCGCGGATCCAGCCGTGCTGGCCGCACTGACCGCGGGGAACGCCGCCGCACTCGCCGGCGTTATCCATAATGACCTGCAGCCCGCCGCACTGTCCCTGGCCCCGGCCCTGGACAACGTGCTGCAGCGGGGGAAGGAACTCGGCGCCCTCGCAGGGATTGTCTCCGGTTCCGGTCCCACCCTTGCCTTCCTGGCTGCGGACGCGGACGCAGCCGCGCGCCTGCAGGACGCCCTGCGCGCCGAGGGCCACAACGCCCTGGCCGTTTACGGACCCGCCGCCGGGGCAGAACCCGCGGACCCGGCCGCACCTGCAGACCACACCTGAACCACCGAAGAAAGTAGTTCCGATTGGCACACCTGCTTGGCGCTGAGAACCTCAGCATCGCCTTTGGCACCCGCACCATCCTGGACGCTGTTTCCCTTGGCCTCGACGAGGGTGACCGGATTGGCATGGTGGGGCGCAACGGTGACGGCAAATCAACCCTCATGCGGCTGCTCGCCGAACGGCAGACACCGGACAGCGGCCGGGTCACCCGCCGCCGCGACGTCACGGTCGGCTACCTCGACCAGTCGGACGTGCTCGACGGCGACCTGACCGTCGGGCGGGCGATCGTCGGCGACGCCGCGGACCACGAATGGGCCTCCGACCCGAAAATCCGGGACGTGATGAGCGGCCTGGTCCAGGAAGTGGACTGGAACGCGAAGGTGTCCTCGCTTTCCGGCGGGCAGCGCCGCCGCGTGGCACTGGCCAAGCTGCTGATGGGCGACGACGACGTCATTATGCTCGACGAGCCCACCAACCACCTCGACGTCGAAGGGGTGGCCTGGCTGGCACGGCACCTGAAGCAGCGCTGGCGGGCCAACGAAGCCGGCCTGCTGGTGGTCACCCACGACCGCTGGTTCCTCGACGAGGTCTGCACCCGCACATGGGAGGTCCACGACGCCGTCGTCGACCCCTTCGACGGCGGGTACGCCGCCTACGTGCTGGCCCGTGCCGAACGCGACCGCACCGCCGCCGTGGTGGAGAACAAGCGTCAGCAGCTGATCAAGAAGGAACTGGCGTGGCTGCGCCGCGGAGCTCCGGCGCGGACCTCCAAACCCAAGTTCCGGATCGAGGCCGCCAACACCCTGATCGCGGATGTTCCGGAGCCGCGGGACACCCTGTCGCTGAACAAAATGGCCACCGCCCGCCTGGGCAAGGACGTCCTGGACCTGGAGAACGTCTCCCTGGAACTGGGGGACACCCGGCTGTTCCGGAACATCACCCTGCGGCTGGCCCCGGGTCAGCGGCTGGGAATCGTCGGTGTAAACGGTGCCGGGAAAACCACCCTGCTGCGCCTGCTCAACGGCACGGTGGAACCAACTTCCGGGAAGCTCAAGCGCGGCAAGACCGTGCAGACCGCCGTCCTCACCCAGGAAGTCCGGGAACTCGACGATGTGGCGGACCTGCGCGTCATCGAGGTCATCGAGCAGGAGAAGCGGGTCTTCAACGTCGGCGGGCGGGAACTCTCCGCCGGCCAGCTCGTGGAGCAGCTCGGCTTCAGTTCCCAGCGCCAGTGGACCCCGGTGCGGGAGCTTTCCGGCGGTGAACGCCGCCGGCTGCAGCTGCTGCGCCTGCTGGTGGGCGAGCCGAACGTGCTGATGCTCGATGAGCCCACCAACGACCTGGACACCGATACCCTGGCCGCGGTTGAGGACGTGCTGGACGGCTGGCCCGGCACCCTGGTGGTCGTCTCCCACGACCGCTACCTGCTCGAACGCGTTACCGACACGCAGATGGCGCTGCTGGGCGACGGGAAACTGCGGGACCTGCCCGGCGGCGTCGACCAGTACCTGGAGCTGCGCGAAGCGGCGCTCGGAGCCGGGGGCGCCGGCGGGGGACGGGCCTCCCAGGCTTCCCGGGCCGCGCAGGCCGCCGGGTCCCGGCCCGACGCCGCAGGCTCCGGTGCGCCGGGAGCCGGAACGGCGACGGCGGTGGCCGGGTCAGCCCATTCCGAAGCGGACAAGCGTGCCGCGCGGAAGGACCTCACCCGGATTGAACGGCAGCTGACCAAGCTGGCCGCGCAGTCGGAGAAAATCCACGCATCAATGAACGCGGCAACCGCGCAGGGATCGCCGGACTTCGAGGCGCTGGCGGACCTGAACGCGAAACTGCAGGCCATTGCCGCCGAGCAGGAAGAGCTGGAGATGGCGTGGCTGGAGGCCTCTGAACTGCTCGAATAACTACCCGGGCGGTTCGGTTTCCCCGGCCAGCAGCTGCGGCAGAAGATGATCGCGCAGCAGCGGAGAAAGATCCGTCCGCGCGAAGGCCTCGGCCGGGGTCAGCCACAGGGTCTCTTCGATCTCCGCGGCGGCCTGCGGAGCGGGATCGGCGCCGCTGCCGAAAGGCCCCGGCAGGTTCAGGGAAAACAGTCCGGCGTCAATGAACGTGTTGGCTTCATTCGCCGCGGGACCGTACCAGTGGCCGATATCTGCCAGATCCGCAGCCGCCACCCGGAGCCCCAGCTCCTCGTTGACCTCGCGGGCGGCTGCCTGAAGGAAGTCCTCCCCGGGCTCCAGTTTGCCGCCGGGCTGCATAAAGCGATGTGTTCCGCGCTTGCGGACCAGCAGGATCCGTCCTTCGGAGTCGTGCACCAGGACGGCGGAAAGTGTCAGGACCGTGGGCGCTCCTCCCGGCATACCGCCGGGGATGTGCTCCAGCACCGGGGCTTCCTGAAGGCCGGTGAGGCCATTCCAGGAAAGGTTGACCAGGTGCGCGGCCACGGTGGCCTTGTCGGGGGAGCGCGCATCGAGCCACCACTGCCCGGTCATCGCGACCATACCGACCAGCATCTGGGCATACATTCCGCCCATCTCCGCACGCAGCCCCCGGCTGCTGAACTCCTTGGCCAGGATGTGCTCCACGTCCGCGGCGATCCGGGAGAGCAGCGTGGAAAAGGTGCCCTCGGGCTGCGACGGCGGCGCGTCCCGGACCAGGATCCGGAAACCGTCGGTGTGGTTTTCAATGTAGTCCAGCAGCGAATAGGCGGCCCGTTCCAGCAGGACCCGGGGACCGGCGTCGGCCCCCAGCGCTTCGGTGACCGCGGCCAGCAGGCGGTTGAACTCGGTGTCCACCACCTCGGTGTACAGCGCTTCCTTGGAGCCGAAATGCTCATAAACCACAGGTTTGGAGACTCCCGCACCCGCGGCAATATCTTCGATCGTGGCTCCTTCGAGCCCACGCAGTGCAAACAGGGACCGTGCAACGCCGATCAGCTGCGCCCGGCGCTGGGTTCCGGTCATGCGCGGCCGTGAGCGCGCCGCTGTTGTTCTCGCCACCGTCCCAGTCTACGCATCCGCCCGGACGGAAGGCTGGGCGGACCTGGGAACCCAAGTCGCGGAGGAACCTGAACACGTGGCAAACTTATCTCTTGTGTGCAGCGGGAGCTGCGGACTTTCCGCCCTGGTGTAATGGCAGCACCCCGGCCTTTGGAGCCGTGGAGTATAGGTTCGAATCCTATGGGCGGAACGCAAAGCTGGTCGCCGCACTGGGACACATGGAGGCAGAAGACGCCGCCGGGACCCCTGGCCGGACAACGTGTAGGAGCGCTTTTTCGTGAGCATGCAGGATACGCAGGGTACCGGAACGAACACTGGGGCCGGTCCTGCCGCCGTCATTGTCCTGGCCGCCGGGGCAGGCACCCGGATGAAGTCCCGGACACCGAAAATCCTCCACCCGGTTGGCGGGGTACCGATGATCGGACACGCCCTGAACGCCGCGCAGGCCCTGCACCCGCGGATACTTGCCGTTGTGGTCCGTCATGAACGGGACCGGGTTGCTGAACGGGTTGCAGAGCTGCAGCCGGGAGCGCTGATCGTGGACCAGGATGAGGTTCCTGGAACCGGCCGCGCCGTCCAGGCAGCCGTTGAAGCCATTGACGCGGCAGCTCCGCTCGAGGGCACCGTTGTGGTGACCTACGGTGACGTGCCGCTGCTGGAACCGGCCACGCTGCGCGAACTGGTTGCCGTCCATGGTGCGGACTCCAACGCCGTCACCGTCCTGACAGCCCGGGTGGACGACCCCACCGGCTACGGGCGCATCATCCGCGCCGCCGACGGCACCGTCACCGGGATCGTGGAACACAAGGACGCAGACGCCGCGGAGCGTGCAGTCAATGAAATCAACTCCGGTATCTACGCTTTCGACGCAGCCGTGCTCCGTTCCGCCCTCGCCCAGGTCAGCACCGGCAACGCCCAGGGCGAGATGTACCTGACGGACGTCCTTGCCATCGCCCGTGAGGCGGGCGGCCGGGTAGCCGCCGTCGTCACCACTGACCAGTGGCAGGTTGAAGGAGCGAATGACCGGGTGCAGCTGGCAGCCCTGAACGCGGAACACAATCGGCGCATCCTGGACGCCTGGATGCGTGCCGGCGTCACCGTGACGGATCCCGCAACCACGTGGATCGATTCAACGGTCACCCTGGAGGAGGACGTCACCGTCCTGCCCGGCACCCAGCTCCACGGCACCACCCACATAGCGCGCGACGCCGTCGTCGGCCCGGACACCACCCTCACCAACGTTGTGGTCGGTGAAGGCGCCACAGTGATCCGCACCCACGGTTCGGACGCGCAGATCGGGGCAGGGGCCGACGTCGGGCCCTTTGCCTACCTGCGGCCCGGCACCCGGCTGGGGGAGCGCGGGAAGATCGGCACCTTCGTGGAGACCAAAAACGCCCGGATCGGCACCGGTTCCAAGGTGCCGCACCTCACTTACGTGGGGGACGCAACCATCGGCGAGCACTCGAACATCGGCGCTGCCTCCGTTTTCGTGAACTACGACGGCGAAAAGAAACACCACACCACCGTGGGTTCGCACGTGCGCATGGGCAGCGACAACATGTACGTGGCCCCCGTTACGGTGGGCGACGGAGCGTACAGTGGAGCCGGGACGGTGATCCGCAAGGATGTTCCCGCGGGCTCGCTGGCCATCAACGTTGCCCCGCAGCGCAACCTGGAAGGCTGGGTGCCGGCCAACCGTCCGGACTCCGCAGCCGCCCGCGCAGCGGAAGCTGCGCAGACACATTCTTCCCTCTCCGGTACAGATAACCCCACGCGAGAAAGCGACCACGAATGAGCAGCGAAATCACCTCCAAGGGTGAAAAGAAGCTTGTCCTAGCCACAGGACGGGCTCACCCAGAGCTGGCTGAGGAGATAGCCAAGTGTCTGGATACGGACCTGCTGCCGCTGGCCGCGTATGACTTCGCCAACGGTGAGATCTACGTCCGTCCCGGCGAGAGCGTCCGCGGCACCGATGCCTTTGTGATCCAGGCCCACCCGGCGCCGTTGAACAACTGGCTGATGGAACAGCTGATCATGATCGACGCGCTCAAGCGTGCCTCGGCCCAGCGCATCACCGTGGTTTCCCCGTTCTACCCGTATGCCCGCCAGGACAAGAAGGGCCGCGGCCGCGAGCCCATTTCCGCCCGGCTGATCGCAGACCTGTACAAGACCGCCGGCGCTGACCGGATCATGAGCGTGGACCTGCACACCTCGCAGATCCAGGGCTTCTTCGACGGCCCGGTTGACCACCTGATGGCCATTCCGCTGCTGGCCGACTACATCCGCACCCGCGTGGATGTCAGCAACGTCACCGTGGTCTCCCCGGATACCGGGCGCGTCCGCGTGGCCGAGCAGTGGGCCGAGCGCCTGGGCGGGGCTCCGCTGGCCTTCGTGCACAAGAGCCGGGACCTCACCGTCCCCAACCAGGCCGTCTCCAAGCAGGTCGTGGGTCAGGTCGACGGCCGCACCTGTGTCCTGATTGACGACATGATCGACACCGGCGGAACAATCGCCGGCGCCGTGCGCGTGCTGAAGGAAGCCGGTGCCAAGGACGTCATCATCGCCGCCACGCATGCCGTGTTCTCCGATCCGGCGGCGCGCACACTGGCCGAGTCCGGTGCCCGCGAAGTGGTAGTCACCAACACCCTGCCCATCCCGGTGAATAAGCGGTTCGAACAGCTCACCGTGCTCTCCATCGCTCCGCTGATCGCCCGGGCCGTCCGCGAAGTCTTCGAAGACGGATCGGTCACGAGCCTCTTCGACGGCAAGGCCTAGCCGTACGACGGCGGGCCGAAAGGCCCGCCGGATGCGGTAGGATTGTCAGCGATGCCTAGGCGAGGGAGGCCCCGGAAAAATCCGGAGGTACTCCGTTATCGACGGTGGCTGGCAACTTCTCAACTGCACCGCAGTCCCACGGACGCGGTTTCGCAGCTGGTTCGTTCCGATACCGGCGCCGGATAGGCAACTAAAAGCCATTACGGAAGAACCACAACAGGAGTTTGTTATGTCTGACCAGAAGCTTGCAGCCACCACCCGCACCGACTTCGGCAAGGGCGCAGCCCGCAAGGCCCGCGTTGCCGGCAAGATCCCCGCAGTCATCTACGGCCACGGCGCCGACGTGATGCACATCCTGCTGCCCGCCAAGGCAACCACCCTGGCCGTCCGCACCCCGAACGCACTGCTGACCATCGACGTCGACGGCGAATCCCACCTGGCCCTGGCCAAGGACATCCAGCGCGACCCGATCAAGCAGATCATCGAGCACATCGACCTGCTGACCGTCCGCAAGGGCGAAAAGGTTGAGGTTGAGGTCAACGTCCACGTTGAGGGCGAAGTTGCTCCGGGCGCCGTCTTCAACCAGGAAGCCAACACCGTCCTGGTTTCCGCTGACGCCACCAACCTCCCCGAGACCATCAAGGTCAGCGTCGAAGGCCGCACGGCCGGCGAGCACATCACCGCAGGCGACATCGACCTGCCGGCTGGCGTTGAACTGCTGCTGGACCCGGAAACCATGGTTGTCAACGTCTCCGAGCCGACTGTCCAGGACCTGGGCGAGACCTCCGAGGAAGCCGCTGCAGAAGCTCCCGCAGCTGCAGAGGCCTAAGCCTCTTCCACTACGGTTTGCCGGGGCCTGAACTCCTGGACTGAGCCGGCCGGCATCATTCGGAACCAGTTCAAGGAGCAGTCCCACCTGTGAACAGCAACACCTGGCTTGTAGCCGGGCTCGGAAACCCCGGGCCCGGCTACAGCCGTAACCGGCACAACATCGGCCAGATGGTCCTGGATGAGGCCGCCGCCCGCATGGGCGCCCGCTTCAAGACGCACAAGGCACGCGCCCAGGTAGCCGAAGGGCGGATCTCGCTTGGCGGCCCGCGGGTCGTGCTGGCCAAGCCCATGACGTACATGAATCTCTCCGGCGGGCCTGTGTCCGCGCTGGCCCGCTTCTACGGAATCGATCCAGCCCAGGTCATCGCCGTGCACGACGAGATCGATATCCCCTTTAATACCGTCAAGCTCAAGCTCGGCGGCGGTGAAGGCGGGCACAACGGCCTGCGGGATATCAGCAAGGCGCTGGGGACCAAGGATTACCTCCGGCTCCGGGTTGGGGTGGGACGTCCGCCCGGCCGGATGGACACCGCCGATTATGTCTTGAAGGATTTCGGATCAGCCGAGGCAAAAGAGCTCCCCTTCCTGATATCCGATGCAGCCGATGCACTGGAAATCCTCATTTCCGAAGGGCTGACCGCGGCCCAGCAGAAGTTCCACACCGCCTCCTGAGGCCCTCGGGCGGTAAAGCCCCATGTCAAAGCATGCAAGTAGTGCAGGGCATTTTTCGGGTAGTTAACCCGTGCCGCTGAGCCCCCTGCAGGGCATTGTTTGACCCCTAACCCAGGCCTAGACTGGCCGTAGCCTTCGGGCTCCTGAAGCGGGGCCGGCGTCGGGAGGCCTCCGAGACTGGGCCACCCCCATCCCGGCGTCGGTCCCTTATTCACGCTCCAGGTGACTACTCCACAACAAGGAACCACAATTGATTCCCCACCCAAACTCGCCGTAAAGGCATGCCCAAAGTGCATGCCTTCCTATGGACGTATTTGGGGCGTACCCTTCTACCCAGTGGACTAGACACTTAACGGGTGCATATTGGGGGACAGTCATGGCTCGGTCATTAAATGTGGTAAGAAAGAGCCGATGGCCAGGACCGGCCGGCGCAGTTACAGGCCGGCTCTGAGTGAGTCTGGATACCGAACCGGCCCGGCTGGTCGGACGCGCTGAAAGTCTGCGGGTCCTGGAAGCAGCACGGGATGCGGGCCGCGGATCCCTGATCCTGGGACCCCAGGGGATCGGGAAATCGTCGCTGGCGCAGGCCGTTGCGGGAGGATCCTCCGAGTACTACGTCGTCAGCATCCACGGAACCAAGGTGTCCCAGCGGACATCCTACGGTGCCCTGGCCTGGCTCTTGACTCAGCTCGGCGAAGACATCCCCGCCGACACAGCCGCGCAGCCCCTGCTCATGTTTCAAAGACTGGCCGCCCTGCTCCGCGGACATGCCGGGCAGCGGCCTATTCTCGTGTGTGTCTTCAACGCCCAGCACCTTGACGACGCCACGGCACTGGTGATTGCGCAGCTGGCACGCAGCAGCGAGGTCACCGTGGTTGTCACCGCGACCGACCTGCCGAGCTCTCCGGCAGAACTCTTCGCGCTCTGGTCCGATGGTCTGCTGCAGCGCGTTGATCTGGAACCCCTGACTTTGCGGCAGACCAAAACACTCATGGAACAGACGCTGGGAGGTCCGGTCTCACTGCGGGCAGCGGCTGCCATGTGGAACGCGACAGAGGGAAATCCCCAGTTCATCCTGCTGATGGCAGCTGAGCAAAAGGAGGCGGGAACCCTCGTGGAGGTCAGCGGGGCGTGGGTTGCCGCCGGCCCCTATGTCCGGTCCGGGGCGATTGCCGAATTAGTCGGAGCAGATTTGGCGCGGATGAGCGCGGCCGAACGCCGGATCGTGGAGATCCTCTCCTTCGTTGGGACGCTCAGCCTCCCCCAGCTGCTGAAACTCGCCGACGCGCAGGCACTGGACAACCTCCAGGAAAAAGGCACGCTGTCGATCAGCGGCGCTGCCATGCCGATGGTTCGCGTCAGCAGCACCACGCTTTCGGCGGTGGTCACCGGAAGTGTTCCGCTGGGCCGAAGCCGGGAACTCTGGGAAGAAGTATCAGCTGTGCTTGACGTGCCGGATGGGCTGGACCCCTCCGCCGTTCCCGGCTACGTGGCCTGGTCCCTGGCCTGTGAAGCGCTGCCGCCCGTTTCCCTAGTGGAGCAGGCAGCCAGGCTGGCGAACAGCAACGGTGAGCACCGGCGTGCCCTGGCCTATGCCAGGTGTGTAGCCCCAGCGGACCGCAGCCGGGACCTGGTGACCGAGGAAGTCCGCGCCCTGATGGCCCTGGGGGAGAACCACGAAGCACTTTCAATCCTGCAGGACCATGAGTGGAAGCAGACTGGGGACGCCGCGGAGGATGGCAGCTGGATAGCTCTGATGCTCCTGAAGGCAGCGCTGCTGCGCACCATGCCCGCCGGCTCCGGGGCTGCCGTGTCTACGGGCTCCGGGGGAGCCGTATGCACGGAGGTCCGCGCCCGCGTGAACGGGTATACCGGCAGCTGCAAGGCCGAAGCGGAGGCTGCGCTGACTCTCACACAGGCGGAACTGTGCATTGCCGAGGGGCACTACAAGGATGCCGTTGAGCCGTTACTTGGCCTCGTTTCTGCTCCAGATGTGGCGCCGGGTGTCCGCGCCCGGGCCCGGGCCATGGCGGCTGAGGCGCTGGCCGTCACGGGAGAAGCCGCCCAGGGCATGGAATTGCTGGAGGAGACCAGTGCGGCACTGCAGACACCGATGAGCGCCCGCGAACAGGCAGCGCTGGCGACCCGGGTCTTTTACGCCTGTTTTGCGGCAGGCGAGCTCCAGCGCGCGCTGGAGCTGCTCACGGTGGTGGACAGCGCCGGGCCGAAATGGTCTTTCCGCGGCAGCGGGGGAGAACTGGCTCCCGGTCTGATCCGGGCGGCAGCGGGGCAGGCGGATGAGGCGCTGGATCTGCTGCTGCCCGGCATCAGCCAGCTGCGGTATTCGGACCCGGAGAACCTGATGCCGCTCGCTGCCGCACTCACCGCCTATGCCTACCGGCTGCGGGGCGAGACCCAGAACGCCCTGTCCTATGTGGCGATGGCCCCGCGGTTCCGGCACCGTCCGGACTGGTACCCGGAACACAGCACCGCCTATTTCCGCGCGCTGGCCGCTCATGCGGAGGACCCCGTCCTGCTCGCCGGTCAGCTCCGCCGGCTGGCGGAGGAGTCGCTGTCCCGCTCGAATGTTTCCGCCGCGCTGTCCTGCCTGGCTATGGCTGCCTCGCTGGGGGATGAGGCTGCCGCCGTCGAGCTTCAGCGTGTGGCAACGGCCGCCAGCGGCCGCTGGGCTGCCGTGCTGACCGATTACAGTGCCGGGCGTCTTTCACACGATGCGCCGCTGCTGCTTCGGGCTGCGGAAGGAGCCGCCGAACTTGGGCATCACCTGTTCGCCTACCGTGCAGCCGTGCTGATCCGGTCAGAGGGCGTCGCTGCCACCGGAAGAACTGCCGCGCGGTCAGCCCTTGCCGTGGAGAACAAAAGCTTCCGAAAACTGCGCCGGGACAACACCCTGGAACGCCGGATGAAGGAGCTCAACAGCTTCGAGACCGAACTGGTGCGGCTGGCCGGTGGAGAGAGGACCAGGGCCGACATCGCGGCAGAGCTCAATTTGTCTCCGCGGACGATCGACTGGCATCTGGGTAAGATCTTCGACAAGCTCCACGTTTCGGACCGATCCGAGCTGAAGGAAGCCCTGGGTTAGTCCCCGGGCGGGGGGAAGACATGCAGAGTTTCGCGTCGCAGCCAATGGTGGGCCGTGATGATGACGTACAGGCGGTTCTGGCCAGCCTGCGTTCCCAGCAGCTCCACGGCGCCCTTGTGGTGGCGGAGGCAGGGCTGGGTAAGAGTGCCCTGGCACAGGTGGTGGTCGGGGTGCTGGAAACGTCCATGCCGGTCCACCGCGTCCACGCGAGTTCTGCTTTGACCGGCATTCCCTACGGTGCTCTCGCCCCGCTGCTGCCCGACCTCTCCGCCCGTGATACTGGCTCGCCGCTGGCAGTTATGCGTGCCCTGCTGCAAAGACTGCGGCCGGAATCCGAGCCCGCCACCGGTGAGATCCCGCTGGTGGTCGTGGACGATGCGCATGCTCTGGACGAGGCGAGCGCCGACCTCCTGTCCCAGCTGCTGGCTTCCGGAACTATCCGCGTCCTGATCCTGACCCGCAGCATCACCGCGATCCCGGCCGGAATCCCGGACCAGGTGTGGAGCGGCATCATCTCCCGGCACCACCTCGCGCCGCTGACGGAGGAGCAGGTACACGAGCTGTGCCGCCAGATTCTCGACGGTCCGCTTTTGAGCACGACGTCGGGTGAGCTGGCCCGAGTGAGCGGCGGCAACCCGATGTTTGTGCAGGCGCTCGTCGCGGAGACCCGCCGCACAGGCAATTTGGTGCAGCATAACGGTGTCTGGCTGCTGGAGGACTTTGTGCACCCGCCCCAGGGACGGCTCGGGGACCTGCTGAAGGCACAGCTTTCCGGCCTCTCCGTTGAGGAGCGGGAAACCATGGAAATTATTGCCCTCGCCGAGCCGCTCCCGGTTGGTGTGGCCTTCCGGCTGGGCCTGCACCGGTCTGTGGACGCTTTGACTGCGGCCAAACTGGTCAGCGTGGAGGATGCCGGACAACGGCTGCTGCGGCCGCGGCACCCGCTCTACGGCGAGGTGGTGCGTCATATGGTCCCCGCGGCCCGCTCTGCCCGGCTGCGGCAGCGGGTGCATGCCGTGCTGCCCGAACGCCACGAATCCATGGACGGGCTGCTGCGCAGCGTGGCCTGGTCCCTGGACTGCGGAGCGCCCGTTCCCGATGAGCAGCTGCTGCGGGCTGCGTATATGGCCAACAACTTTTTCGACACCACCTTTGCCCTCCGCGCTGCCGGGGAGGTACGCCGGAAAGAGCTTCTGCCTGCCGCAGGCGTGCAGGCCGCACGGGCCCACTACCAGTGCGGGAATTATGAGGCCGCCCGGGATCTGGTCTCCGGGACAGTGGAGGCTGCCATCGATCTGACTACGGCCAAGATGGGAACCCTGCTCACGGTCCAGATCTGCCAGCGTCTGGACGGTGGGGGAACCAAGCTGCGGGCACCCCTGCGGAGTTGGCAGGAAGCCGTCGAACGGATCGAGGCTGCGGCCCGCGCCGCCGGCACGTTTGATCAGAAACTGGAGGCAGAGGCAGTCTCATCCCGCCGTGGCGTGAAGCTGCTCGGGCTGCTGATCGACGTCGCTGAAGGGCACTACCGCACGGCCCTCACCCATCTGCCAGGCCTGCTCGAAGAGAGCCGGCAGGCCGAGGACCTGGAAGCCACAGCGGTGGCGCTCGCGCTGCTGGGCGATGTTTATACGGCTACGGGACGGGCCGAGACCGCCGTCAACCTGACCAGGGAAGCCCTGATGATCGTGACGGGAAACGACCACCGTTTCCTTTCCTACCACCACTTTGTCCTCCACCGGCATCTCTCCGCCCTGCTCTGGGCGGGGTACTGGGAGGAAGTGCGCAGCTGCGTCCACCAGAAAGGCGGAATCACCGCCCGTGCCCTGGTCCATACGGGGGGTGCAGTGGACTTTTGTTTCGCGGTCATGCACCTGCGGCGGGGGCAGCTGGGAGAGGCACGGCCCAAACTCGCCGCCGCTGTCGAAGGACTGCGCGGCTATGACCCCGAAGGGCTGCTCCCGCTGGCCTTGGCGCTCAGTTCGCACATCGCGGCCCATCAGGGAGACCTGGCTCTGGCGGACCAACTGTTACAGGACTACGACCAGCTCGAACCGCGCGGTTCCGTCCATGAGCAGACCATGGCAGCCGGCAACCGGATAGCTTGTACCTACCGGCGCACCAATGATCCACGGGCACTGAAAGATCTCCGCGATCTGGCGGACCAGGCTGAGGAACGGGGCCTGCTGGCAGCGGAGTTCGATCTGCGCACCATCGGCATGCGTATGGGGGATCCGGCCGGATTGAGCCGGCTGCTGAAACTCAGCGATGACTTCCAGGGGCCGTATGCGCGGGCGGTGAACGCCTTCGCGCGTGGCGTGCTGGACCAGGATGTGCCTGCGCTGCTGCGGCTCGCCTCCGACCCCGCCGATTATGACACAGAGGCGCTGGGACCGCTGGCCCTGCAGGAAGCTCTGCGGCTGGCGCGGGCCAGCGGCGACCGCGCCCAGATCCAGCGGGTGCAGCGGGCGGTCGGCAAAACTTCGGAGAAAACTGCCGGACAGCGGAAGCAGCCGGCTGCTCCGTCGCTGACCCGCCGCGAGAAAGATGTGGCAGCTCTCGTCCTCAAGGGTTACCGCAACGCCGAGATCGCTGAACGGTTGTTCCTTTCCGTCCGGACCGTGGAAGGCCATATTTACCGGACCTTCGAAAAACTCGGGATCAGCAAACGCGACGAACTGAGCGCTGAGCTGCTGGGAGAGTAGAGCCGGCGCCGGCGGCCGGGAACTGACCCGGTTTCCCACCCGGAATCCTCTTTCAGCTCAGCCTCCATCCAAGTAGCGGTGCACCGAAAACTCCCAAATTACGCACGCGCCACGGCCTAAAAGCCCGTATGTACTACGTGTAGGCGCGACTCCTCCGGGACCATACCATCGGTCCTCGACCGGCAAATGCCGGCGCGAGAAACCGGAGTGAATTAATGCCCGTTGTTCCCCACAGCCCACCGGATATCCCTGCCCAAACGCGGGTCAGCCGGCCGTCTTTGCTGGCGGGGCGTACAGAAGCGGTCCGCTCCGTCCTCGGGGCGGTTGAGTCAGGCAGCGGAGCGGTCATTGTTGGGCAGGAGGGCATCGGTAAGACTGCTCTTGCCAATCATGTTGCCGCAGCCGTCGCCGACCGGTTCCACGTTGTCTACGTCCGGGGCAGTGCGGTTTCTGCCCGCAGCAGCTACGGGGCGCTGGGCTGGCTGCTCAGCGATCTCCCGGAAGGCATCCTGAACGATCCGGTCCGGGTCCTGGCAGAGCTGAAAACCTATCTGCGGCACCGTGCGGCAGGAAAGCCCGTCCTGTTGATCCTGGACAACGCCCATGAACTTGATCCGCAGAGCCAAATGGTGACAGCTCAGCTGGCCCGGCAGCAGGCCGTGAAATTGCTGGCGACCACACCGGATCTCCTCCGGTGCGGAGACGGCCTGCTGCGCCTCTGGTCCGACGGCGTTCTGCGGCGGACAGATCTGGGCCCGCTGGAGAACCCTGACGCCCGCACCCTGATGGAAACGGTAGCGGGCGGAAGATTGTCTGCCCTCGCGGCACGGACGGTTTGGGCAGACACCCAGGGAAATCCGCTCTTTACGTCTCTGCTGTGCCGTGACCAGATCGCCGCCGGACGCATCCAGCACCGTGGGGACACATGGACGCTGACCGGACCGCTCACCTACGCGGGAGAAATCTCCGACTGGATGGAGAACTGGTACCGCTCCCTGCCGGCCCCGGAACGCCGGGTCATTGAACTGGCCTCCCTGTGCCCGGGCATCCCGATCAGTTCCCTGCTGGCAGTTGCAGACCCGCATGCGGTGGATGCATTGGAGGAACGCGGTGTGCTCCGGGTAAACGTGCGGAACGGATCCGTGTACGTACGGGAACGCCTTTACGCCAGGCTGGTGGCCCGGCTGGTGCCGGTGGGCCGTTCGTTTGATCTTTGGCATGAGCTCCTGGCCACTGAGCCGGATCTGGACCGTTTCCCGGACTCGGCAGCCAAGGCCTACGCTTCCTGGTCGGCTGTCTCCGGCGCCCGGCTTGCGCCCGGCATTGCCCGGCGCGCGGGGGCAGCGGCTCTTGCTGCCGGAGATCCGGAAGCGGCGCTGAAGATCACCGCAGCAGTTCCGGATTACCGCAGTTCTCCGGAAGTGATGCTGGAACGGGGGCGGGCGCTGTCTGCCCTGGGACGGACACAGGAAGCAGAAGCCGAGCTTCAGGCTGTGGTGCGGCTGGGGGATCCTGCCACCATGGTGGCAGCCCACCTGGAACTGGCCCTGGCCAGGTGTGCCCTTGACCCTGCCGCAGCTTCGCCGGCCGCCAGCATCGCATCCGCGGAAGAGGCCGCCGCAGCGCTGCCTGCTGATGGCCGGAAGCGGGCCGGGCAGTGTGCCCTAGTGGTCAGGGCAGTCCTGGCGGTCCGTGAGGGGGACCGGCGTCAGTTGCCGCAGGGACTTGACCAAATCTCGCAGGATACCGACGTTCCCGAGGCCATTCGGCTGATGGCCGGCGTGGCAGACGCCCAGGCGCTCGCCATGACCGGGCAGAGCGATGCCGCAGCGGCAGCAGCCGGCATACTCTGGAACAACCTGCAGGACGCGCAATGCCTGCCCAAGCTGCACGGAGCTGAAATCCTCACCGGCACCATTTCGGCGTACATGTTGTGCGGGGACTTCACCACCGCGCTGGAAGTAATTACCAAAGCGTCGAGCCTTCGCTACCTCGACGCGCACCTGGGAGCGTGGGCAGAGCTCCCGGCCGGTACCATCCATGCCCTGAGCGGACGGGCCGACGCCGCTTTGGAGTATCTGACTCCCGCCTGCAGGCAGCTGGAAACGAACGACCCGGCAGACCTGCTGCCCTTGGCCTACGCTGCGGCTGCCTACTGCTATGCGGTGAAACAGGACTGGGACCGGATGCGGGAGATACTGGTGGCCGCCCCGGCGTTCAGGTGCCGTCCAGCAGCTGTCGTTCTGGGGCTGACCAGGTATTTCCGGGCCGCGGCGGCGCTGGAGAGAAACCCGGATGCTCAGACGGCCCAGCCGCTGCTGGTCCAGGCCCTGGAGGCGCAGCAGAGGGGATCCTTCGCGGAAGCTGTTCTGTGTTACGGCGCTGCCGCCGCGGCCGGCAGTGAGAGCGCGGCGGGACATCTGGCAGCGGTTTCCGCTGCCGGCACAGGAGCAGCCGCGCGGATGTATCAGCAGCTCGCCGCAGGACTGCAGCGGCAGGATGGCCCGGCGCTGCTGGAGGCAGCTGAGCGGGCGATGCAGCTGGGAAACTACGGTCTGGGCTACAAGGCGGCGCAGGCAGCCCACGATGCGGCTGCCGTATCCATGGACCGGGAGCTGATCCGGCGCTCGCGGGCCACCGCCAACGAGTGCTACCGCTACCTCGCCGAGGCCCACAGCATCGGTCACCGGCTTAGTCAGCTCTCCGAGTTCGAGCGGGACCTGGCAGTGCGCGCGGCGGACGGCGAAAGCAGCATCCGGCTGGGCGCAGCACTTCACCTGTCCTCGCGAACCATTGATTGGCATCTCGGCCGGATCTTCCAAAAACTGCACGTTTCCGGAAGGTCCGAACTGCGGCGGCTCCTCAGCCGGCAAGTAGTTGAGGAGGAAAGAAGAGGCTCGAACCCCTCAGCCAAGTAACTGGCGCGTACCCGCTGCACCCTTTCCAAGTACCGGACCTCAGTTTTGTGGTTGTGATTCAAGTAGAGGCTGGCGATTACTGGTGACGGGTACTCGTGCTGCTGCCTACGGGGGCTACCTAGTCTGTTGAACGCCTGCCTGCATGGCGCAAGACAGGTCGCTGGATAGAAGAGGTCTCGCTGTGAAAAATCATCACTCCGAAGGTGCCAACGCGCTCAAGGTGCATACCGCCGACATTCCTGACCCCGGATCGGCCCACAACCAGCAGGGGAATCCCACCCTGTTCCTGGGCCGGGCATCGGCTGTCCGCAGTGTGGCGGAGCGGTTGACTGCGCACGCCGGGTCCTCGGGCTGCCTGCTGATTGGCCCGGCCGGCAGCGGGAAGAGCGCACTCATGCGCCACGTTCTGCACGTCCACTGTGAGGACGCTTATGTCGTTCACATCCGCGGGTCGGCCTTTGCCGGGCGAACCCCGTTCGGCGCTCTGACCTTCCTGCTCTCCGACCTGGAACCGGACACAGCAACCCATCCGGTGCTGATCCTGCGCGGCCTCACTGAGTTGATCCGCGGACGCGCGGCCGGGCGCAGCATCATCCTGGTGGTGGACAACGCCGAGGAGCTCGATGAGTTCTCGGCAATGGTCCTCAGCCAGATGGTCCTGAACCGTGCAGCACGGATGATCGCAGCATTCCGGGATTTCAGTGCTGCACCGGCGGAGTTCATGGGACTCTGGCGCGACGGGATGCTGACCCGGATGGACCTCGGTCCATTATCTGCCGCGGAATGCTCCCAGCTGGCCGAAGCAGAACTTGAGGGACCCATCTCGCGTGCCGCGGCGGAAGACCTGGCCGGAATCAGCGGAGGTAATCCCAGCCAACTGATCGCCGCCGTCGCCGACTACCGCGACTGCGGCCGGATCCGCAGGGAAGGGGAGGTGTGGGTGCTGGACCCGGAGCGGCGTCCTGCGTATCCCCGGCTGGCCGCAGCAATGCTGCACGCGGTTTCGGGACTGGGCCAGGGCCAGCACAATCTTCTGGAAGCCCTCGCCCTCTGCGGCACCCTGCCGCTGAAGAAAGTCCTCGAGCGGGCGGAAAGCGCGGAAGTGGATGCCCTGCAGGAGTCCGGGCTGCTCGAGCTCGCCCAGGCTCATGAACCGGTCCTGTCCCTGGCCAACCCGTCACTGGGTGCCGTGCTGCGGTCCCAGCTGGATACCGACCGGCGGCGGGAACTGATGTCCTGGCTGGGACCGGACTCCAGCACCTCATCGCCCTGGCTCAGCGCTGAATGGTTTTTGTCCGTCAAGGGGCAACTCCCGCCGGGTTTGGCCACCGCCGGGGCCAGGGAAGCAAATGAGCGGGGGAACCATCAGGCCGCGGCGGCAATCCTCGCTGGCGATCCGGCAGCGCTTTCTTCGCCCGCCGCCCTCCTGGAACTCGTCCGCGCACATGTGGGTGCCGGTGCGTTTGAAGCCGCTGCCGATGTCCTGTCGGAGCACCGCACACTGATCAGGTCCTCTCCGGTGGACCCGGCCGCCTGCGGTCTGCTGATCATCGAGAACCAGGTTCTGTGCAGGGACTCCGTGGCGGCGCCGGCTGAGGCGCCGCGGGCCGGTGCCGGATGGGAAGGCCGCCCGGCGCTGCCGCAGCCGCCTGGCCCGCGGGGGCACACCGGTGTCCTGGAAGAGGCGGAGCGTCTGCTGGCCTCCCTGGATGAGAGCACTGTCCCGCGTGCTGAAACTGCGGAACTGGCGGCGGAACTGATCCTGGCCCGGGCCGAGTGCCACTCACGGCACGGGGACTACCAGGCGAACATGGAGTTCCTGACCCGTATTCATGCCCGGGGCGATGAACTGGGCCGCCGGCTCAGGGTGCTCGCCGGCGCCTGGCTGTGTGAGGCATGGGCGATCACAGGGAGGGCGGACGACGCCCTCGAGCTCGCGGCTTCCCTCTGGCAGCTGATGGCAGACGCTCCGCGCGGGACTTTCGAGGACGCGGGCGGTACCGCCGCGAAGGCACGGATAGTCCACGCACTGCTCGTCTCGGGTGCGCTGCGGAGCGCCGCGGAACTCCTGGCGCACGGTCCGGGCGGAACCGAAGAGGCGGAGCTGGGCGGGACGCTGCGGCAATTGTGCGACGGCCTGCTGCACGCCTACGCAGGGCGTCCTGCGGCCGCGGCTGCCGAGCTGATCCCGGCCCTCTGCCAGCTTTCGGCCGCTGATCCGATGGGGCTGAAACCAGCGGCTGCCTCCGCCGCTGCCTACGCGGCAGCCGTGCAGGGCCGGCATGAACGGGCCGAACAGCTCCTCAAGACTGCCGCCGCGGTTTCCGGCGGAACGCCATCCTGGGCGCTGCAGCGGACGGGCAGACACTTCGCTGTTCTGGCTGAAGCGGCGCTCGGCTCACCGCGGGCGGTGCCGGAGCTCCTGCTGCTGGCTGATGAGGATGATCGCCGGCAGGCGTACTCGTTCAGCCTGCAGGCGCTGCTGGCCGCCGTCCGGCTGGGCAGCACCGGATCCGTGGAGCGGCTGCTCGACAGGAGCTGCACCGTACAGGGCGGCTTTGGCGTGCTCTGCGAGGACTATGCCAAAGGCTTGGGGACCCTCGACGCGCAGCTCCTGCTGCAGGCCGCGGCGGCCGCAGGCGAGGATGGCCACGAACTGCTGGCGCATGAAACGGGCGAGCGTGCCTTGGAAGTCGCATCGGGTGCGGGGGACCGGGCAACGGTGCGGTTCATCCACCGCAACCGCCGGATGAACTCGCAGGAGGGGGAAGCGGACAGCGAAGTAGAGGACTGGCTGCGCGGACTTACCTCCAGGGAGAGGGCGATTGCACGTCAGGCGGCTGCCGGCACCAGCAACAAGATGATTGCCCAGGAGCTTTCCATCTCGGTGCGTACCGTGGAAGGCCATCTCTACCAGATCTACTCAAAACTGCATGTGGGGAGCCGGCGGGAGCTCGCGAACCTTGTGGCAGCTGACAAGACCGCGCGGGAAGGCGGACAGCTGTGAAGGCACAGGAGAATCAGGCAACGTCTTTCCTCCGCAGCGCAGAGGCCGAGGACATCGCCAACCGGCTGCTGGACCCGGCACTGCGGGGAGCGGTGGTCCTGGGTCAGGACGGAATGGGCAAGACCGCTGTCGCAGCCGAAGTGCTCACCCGCCTCGAGGGGATCGTGGAGCCCTACCGCGTCCACGGCAGTCCGGTGCTGTCCCGGATTCCCTATGCCGTGCTGACACCGTTTATGGACAGCAGCGACGCCAGGGATCTCGAGTCTCCGCTGGTGGTCCTGCGCAATATCCGCCGCTACTTCCGGGCCCGGGCGGAGGCAGGGCACCCACAGGCGCTGCTGGTTGTCGACGACGCCCATCACCTCGACGAAGCCAGCAGCCATGTCCTGGTCCAGCTCGCGCTGTCCGGGGAACTGCGCCTGTTTGTTCTTTCGCGCAGCCGCGGGGTACAGATCCAGGAACTGCTGTCCCTGGCCAGGGATGGGCTGATGGCCCGGGTGGACCTCGCCCCGCTCACCCCGGACGCCGTCCATAAGCTGTGCACGCACCTGCTGGACGGCCCCGTGCTCAGCGCGTCCAGCTCCATTCTGGCCCAGATGTCCGGCGGGAATCCGCTCTATGTCAAAGCGCTGATTTCAGCAGCCAGCCGGAACGGCGAGCTGGTGCAGCGCAATCAGGCGTGGTTCCTCCGTGCGCTGCCCACCGCCTTGGAGCCCACGGTGCAGGATCTGGCCAAAGAACTCCTGTCCGGACGGACACCTGCCGAACGCAGCATCCTCGAAGCTGTGGCACTTGCCGGCCTGCTTCCCCGCTCCGCGCTGGCGTCCCTGGGTACGCAGGAGGCAGTGCAGTCCCTGCTGGATGACGGATACCTCGAGGCCGCACCGGATGTCCCTGACCTGATCGGTTACGCTCAGCCGCTCCACGCAGACGCCGTCCGCAGCCTGGTTCCGCCGATGCGCAGCATCACCATCCGAAGCCAGGTCCGCGGGCATGCCCCCGGTACCGGGAAGTCTGCGTCGCTGGCGCATCTTTCCTGGGCGCTGGACTGCGGCGAGCAGATCTCCGGACAGGACCTGCTGGAGGGTGCGCGCCGGGCCAATGCGGCCGGAGACTCCGAACTGGCGCACCGCCTTGCCGCTGCGATCCAGGACGAATCGCTGCGTATGGCAGCGCAGGTCCAGTCCGCCGTCGCCCATCTGGCGCTGGGGAACATCTCCCAGGCCAAGAGGGAACTGGACGACGCCGTTGCTGCCGCACCGGACACGGACACGCTGGACGCCGCGGTCCTTGCGTCCGCGCAGCTCGTGGCTGCCTCCGCGCGTCCCGGGAATGAGATGCAGACTCTGACCGGTGCCTGGGCTTCCCGCGACGCGGAACTGGCGGCGGGAAGGGGAGACGGGACCGGAGCAGACGGGACCGGACGGGCCGCCTGGCTCGAGACAGGAACAGCAGTCCTGGCCGTGTGGGCGCGCATTCTCGATGGAAACCTGCTGCAGGCTGGGCCGCCGGCTGCCGGCGCTCTTGGTTCGCTGGACCCGGAAGCGGGACAACCGGCATACTCCGCAACGCCGGTGTTCCACGAGGCCAGGGCGCTGGGCTTCGCGCTCGCAGCTGAGCTGCGGACGGCGGCGGGCACCATCGGGGAGGCTGTCCGCGCGGCACACGGGGCCCGGACTGAAATTCTGCAGGATCCGCAGGCCAGCAGCATGGCCCGCGGACAGGTCTTCGTCCGGCGGGCCATGGCTCTGCTGCACGGAGGCAGGTTCGAGAAACTCCGCCAGCTGCTCATGGCCGAACGGTCGGCGAACCCCCACTACCTGCTCGCCTACGGCGGAACCATTGGCTTGCTTGAGGGTGCGCTGGAAATCCGTCAGGGCCGATTCCGGGAGGGCCTGCTTCGGCTGCGGCCCGCCGTCGAAGCCCTCCGCTCACGGGATCCGGAGCGGCTGCTGCCCTACGCGCTGGGGATGGCGGGGTACGCAGCATCCGTCACCGACGACGCAAGTCCTGCCATCAAGTACGCCGCGGAAGTTGACGCACTTGGCTACACCGGTCCGAAAGGCTGCTGGCTGAGTGCCCAGGCCTTCGCTGCCGCTGCCCTGGCACCGCAGGGAACTGAAGAGCCTCCGCCGCCCCAGATACGGGAACTGGCGGCGGAAGCCCGGGACGCCGGTCAGCTTGCCGCCGAAAAGGACATCCTTGAACTGGCGCTTGCAGTTGGCGATCTCAAACAGGCCCGCCGGCTGGTTGACCTGACGGACTCCTTTGAAGGCGCCGAGGCGCTGGCCCTCCACGCTTACGCGGCTGCAGTTGCGGCTGACAACCCTGAGCGGATGGTAGCTGCCGCGGATGAGGCGGTCCGATGCCGGAAGTACCTGGTGGCGGTTGAATGCATCGGCCACGCTATCCGTTACTACGGTGCCCACAACAACCTGCGGCGGCAGCGGGCCCTGATTCAGCAACTCCGGCGCCGGCGGGAGGAGCTGGCCGGTGTCACTGTGTCCTATCTGAGTCCCAGCGTGCACCAGGTCCGGCTCACCAGGCGGGAGCATGAAATTGTGCACCTGTTGCTCGAGGGGGCCAGCACCAGGGATATTGCGACCCGCTTCACGCTGTCGCAGCGGACGGTTGAAGGCCATGTGTACCGGATCTACGTGAAGCTCGGCATCAGCCGGCGCACGGAACTGGAAACCGTCTACCGGGCGCTGGAAGCCGAACCTGAGGTCCACACCGGCCGGTAGCCAAGTAACCGCTGTCTCCGGACGGGTACCGCCCTAAATACCGCAAGTGACTGAGCCGCTTTTTGGGGTGCCTGCTACTGGTGCCCGCGCCCTGAGACTGCCGTTGACTAAGACCGGTCAGCAGGAAGAAGTGCAAAGAAGGTCTCACATGCGCGGCTCAACCGAACTACCGGGGTGCTCTCCCGTCCTTTCTGCCCGTTCCATATCCGGTTCGCCAACAACTGGTCCCGCCCGGCATTCAGCCTGGTGGGGGCCTCCACAAGCGGAGCCGGCGGCGTCGAAGTCTGCTGAGACCCAGACTTCCCCCCAGCCGCCGCCGGCTCCTTCTACCGGCTCGATCCCGGCAGGAACCAACCAGAGGGCGACGGTCTCGCTATGAGTGCAGAAACCCGCAGGCTCCGGCATGAGGACCAACACCGGCATGAGGACCAACACCGGCAGGAGCCAGGACCCATGGCAGGCGATATAGTCCGCCCGTCCCGTCCTCCGGCCCAGCACACCGAGGCTGGAGCCGTGAACCGCGTCCGCGTCCAGAAACGGCTTCAGGAGGCCGACATACACATGGACTTTGGAACTCATCCCGCCATGACGGCCCTGATCGATACGCCGCCGGCGGCAACTACGGCAACTGCACCGTCAACGTCCAACGGATCAGCAGCTGGTCAGGGCACGGCTCCCACCCAGCAGCATGTTTTTCCGAACTTCGTGACCCACCCCTTCGCCAGAGGAAGCTCGGCCAGGACTGCTGCGGTGGTCTGGAACCGCCGCTATGTCCGGATCCTGACCGTTACGGACGCACTGGTGGTATGCGGAGCAGTGCTGGCCGGAAATGTGGCGAGATTCGGACTGGAGCCCGCGGAACTGCGGGTGGGTCCCTTCGATGCCCCGTATCTGTTGCTCTCCGCCGTGATCTGCCTGGCCTGGATGCTGGCCCTGCACATCTACCGGAGCAGGGACGAACGGATTGTGGGCATGGGCCCGGATGAATACAAGCGCACGATCAACGCTGCCTTCGCAGTAACGGCGGGTCTGGCGTTCGCAGTGGTGGTTTTCCAGCTCGAGATCGCACGGGGATACATCGCGTTTATTCTGCCCATCGGAACGGCCGGGCTGCTGTGTTCCCGGTGGCTGCTGAGGCAGTGGCTCCAGCGTCAGCGGCAGCGGGGGAAATACCTGGCCCGGGTTCTTGTGCTGGGCCGGCCACGCGACGTTCGGTACGTGGTGCAGCAGATCGGATCGAAGTCGCGGGCAGCCTACAACGTGGTTGGGGTGGCGCTGACGGGCAAGCCCCGGTCCTGGCTGGACGTGGGCGGCGCGCAGCTGCCTGTTGTATCCGACGAACACTCGGTTGTTGATGCCGTGGCCCGGGTACGTGCCGACGCGGTCATCGTGGCTGGCCCCACCAAGGGCGGAAGCCGGTACGTCCAGGAGCTTGGCTGGAAGCTGGAGGAATCAGCCACCCAACTGATTCTGACCACCGGGCTCACGAACGTAGCCGGCCCGCGGATCCACGCGCGCCCGGTCGAAGGCCTGCCGCTGATGTATGTGGAACTTCCCCAGTACACAGGCGGCAAACACGTGATCAAGCGCGGACTGGACATCCTGCTCTCCGGCACCGCTTTGCTGGTTCTCATCCCGGTCCTTGCCCTGCTGGCCATCCTTGTCCGGCGGGACAGTCCGGGGCCGGCAATTTTTCGGCAGGAGCGTGTCGGCCGGGGCGGCGGAACCTTCGAAATGCTGAAATTCCGCTCCATGGTGGAATCCGCTGAGGACGACCTCGCCGGCCTGCTGGACCGCAATGAAGGCGCCGGCGTCCTCTTCAAGATGCAGCAGGACCCCCGCGTCACCAGGGTGGGCCGGTGGATGCGGAAGTACTCGCTGGACGAGCTGCCCCAGCTCTGGAACGTCTTCCTGGGGCATATGTCACTCGTTGGCCCCAGGCCGCCGTTGCCGCGGGAAGTGGCGCAGTACGGCGACCGGGTGCATCGCAGGCTCTACATCAAGCCGGGGCTGACGGGTATGTGGCAAATCAACGGCCGGTCAGAACTGAACTGGAAAGACGGAGTGCGGCTGGACCTCTACTACGTCGAAAACTGGTCGCTCGCGGGCGACCTCATCATCCTCTGGCGCACGGTGAAGATGCTCCACCGGCCAGTAGGTGCGTACTAGGCAGATCACATCCGGCTTCGGCTGGCCTCACGTCAACAAGGGAAGCAGGAACCATGAAAACACTAGTTACCGGTGCGGGCGGGTTTATCGGCGGCCACCTGGTGGCCCGGCTGGTCAGGGACGGCCACCAGGTGAGGGCTGTCGACTGCAAGCCGTTTGACGAGTGGTATCAGCTCCACGAAGGAGCCGAAAACGTCCAGGGCGACTGCTCCCTGCTGGAGACCGCCCGGGAAGTCACGCGCGGAATGCAGTACGTCTACAACCTCGCAGCGGACATGGGCGGCATGGGCTTCATCGAAAACAACAAGGCACTGTGCATGCTCACGGTCCTGACCAGCACGCACATGCTCGTGGCCGCCCGGGACGAGGGCGTTGAACGGTACTTCTACAGCAGCTCGGCCTGCGTCTACGCAGCGGAGCATCAAACCAGTGCCGACGTCGTTGCTCTGAAGGAAGAAGACGCCTACCCGGCCCAGCCAGAAGACGGCTACGGCTGGGAGAAGCTCTTTGCCGAACGCATGTGCCGGCATTTCCAGGAAGATTACGGGCTGCAGACCCGGGTGGCACGTTTCCACAATGTCTACGGACCGGAGGGAACCTGGGAAGGCGGCCGTGAGAAGGCTCCGGCAGCGCTGTGCCGGAAGTTCGCCGCCGCCGCCCTCACCGGGGACCTGGACGTGGAGATCTGGGGCGACGGCGAACAGACCCGGAGCTTTATGTACATCGATGACTGCATCAGGGGAATCCTCGAGATCATGAACGGGGACTTCGCGGAACCGGTGAATCTTGGCTCAGCGGAACTGGTCTCGATCAACCAGATGGCCGACCTGCTGGAGCAGATCTCCGGCACCACCGTGAACCGCAGGTACAAGCTGGACGCGCCGCAGGGCGTCCGCGGCCGCAACAGCGACAACACGCTCTTCCGCTCCGTCTACGGCTGGGAGCCTTCCATCACCCTGAAGGACGGGCTGGAGCAGACCTACGAATGGATCCGCGGGCAGATCATGGCACAGGGAGGGCTGGTCCATGCGGCTACAGGTGCATGACTTCTCCGGCCATCCGTTCCAGGCTGAGCTGTCCCGCGAACTGGCTGCGCGGGGCCACGCGGTGGACCACGTCTACTCCGCGCAGTACAGCAGCGGCAAGGGGGCCTTGGAACGGACCCCGGAAGATCCGGCGCTGCTGCGCTTCTCGCCCCTGGACTCCGGGAGGCCCTTCCAGAAGTACAG
Source organism: Arthrobacter gallicola (assembly GCF_014836775.1). Classification (GTDB taxonomy): domain Bacteria; phylum Actinomycetota; class Actinomycetes; order Actinomycetales; family Micrococcaceae; genus Arthrobacter_B; species Arthrobacter_B gallicola. The sequence continues at coordinate 269,397 of NZ_JACSQD010000005.1, read as the reverse complement.
TGCGGTGGGCCGGCTGCGTTTTGAGCAGGCGTATGCGCGCGCCTGGCTCGAACACAACCGGCGCACGTCGCCGGAGTGCATTGTGGCCTGCAACGTGCCGCTGTTCGCGCTGGAGGGCTTCCGCCGGGCCGCAGCCCGCCGGAAGCAGCCCTGGCTGCTGTGGCACCAGGACCTGTTCAGCAACGCCATCAGCGAGGAGCTGGCACGCAAGTTCCCCGCGCCGGTGGCCGGAGGCGGCAGCGCACTGGTCCGCAGGACGGAGGCCGGGATAGTCCGCAGCGCGTCGCAGGTAGTGGCCATCGGAGAGGAATTCAGGAATGCATACCGGAAGTGGGGATTGGATACCGGACACGTCTCCGTCATCCCCAACTGGGCACCCCTGGCGGAGATTGTTCCGCGTCCGCGCAGCAATGCGTGGGCTGCCGCGCACCTGCCGGAGAGACCGGAGCTGCGGCTGCTCTACGCCGGGACCCTGGGACGGAAGCACAACCCGCTTCTGCTTGCAGACCTGCTGCGTTCGGCCCTGGCAGCCGGCCTGCCCGCGCGGCTGATCGTCGCGTCCGAAGGCGAAGGCATCGAGATGCTGCGCGCAGACGTGATGAAGGATCCGGGGCTGCCGGTGACCCTTTTGCCGTTCCAGCCGGCGGCGGACCTGCCGGACATGCTCGGTTCTGCCGACGTGCTGGTTACCATCCTGGAACCCGGGGCATCCCGCTTCTCAATTCCCAGCAAGGTGCTCAGTTCGCTGGCGGCAGGCCGTCCGCTGCTGGGCCTGATGCCGGAGGATAATCCCGCAGCCGCAGACATCCTGGAAGCACAGGGCTATGTGGGCCCGCCCACCGCAGCAGGTGTTTCCGGAGCCGTGGGGTGGCTGCAGAACCTGATCCGAGATCCCTCTGCCGCGGATGAGCTCGGGGCCCGGGGCCGGGCACTGGCGGAAAGCAGGTTTGGGATTGTTCCGATCGCGGACCGGTTCGAGGAAGTGCTCCGGCGGGCTATGCCGGGCGCTGACCCGGGTTCTGCCTTCCGTTCCCGGGCGGCGCATGCCCGGCATCCGGGCGGGCTGCGCCGGAGAGCGCAAAATGCTGAAGCCTAAACCCCGCTCCATGCTGGACAACGGCGGTGCTGCCGGCGGTGCAGCTGGGCAGCGCCGCCGCGCCGGTGCCGTCATCGATCTGTCCAAGGCACCCGGCTCCAGAGAATCCTGGGGGCGGCCCCGTCCCGTGGTGTACCTGTGGTCCGCGTGCGAACTGGTCTTTGTCACCAACCCGTGGCAGATCAGCTCCCGGCTGCGCGTCGCCGTGCTGCGCGCGTTCGGGGCAGAGATTGCCGACGGCGTGATCTTCCGTCCGCGCACCCGGGTCAAAGCGCCCTGGAAACTCCACATCGGTGCCAGATCCTGGATTGGTGAGGGGGTCTGGTTCCACAACCAGGACCACATCTGGATCGGAGCCGACGTCGTTATATCCCAGGAGAGTTTCCTGACCACGGGAAGCCACCGGGTCCGCTCGGATATGGGACTGGTAACCAGTCCCATCCGGATTGACGACGGCGCCTGGGTCACCTCGCGCTGCATGGTGCTGGGGGGAACCCGGATCGGCAGGTCCGCCGTCATCCAGCCAATGACCGTGGTCAAAGGAACCATAGGCGCCAACCGGATCTACGGTGCCTCGAACCAGCCTGCAGAGCTGGGCGACCGGTTCACGGATGAGGCGGACGGCCGGGACCCTGCCGCCCCGGGCCAGCCGTGAAACCGGCGGCCTTACCGGCGCAGACCCGACACCGTCTCGGCCAGGAGCGGGTAAATCTTCTCCGCCAGGTAGGCGTGGCCGGCATCGGTGGGGTGGACGCCGTCCAAACCGATCAGGGATCCGTCTGTCCCGGCGAACCAGCCTTCGGCCAGCGCGTCCACGTAACGGACCCCCTCATCTGCCGCCGCCCTGGCCATGGCCTCGTTGTTCGCGGCAATGAAGTCCGGTACGTTCCCGTCCACCCACACCGGGCCAACCACCACGATCTGTGCTTTCGGAGTGAGGGTGCGGAGGTCCGAGTACAGTGCCCGCGCGGCCTCGTACATGACCGGGTCGCTTTGCCTGCCGTCGTTGCGGCTGCCGAAGACCAGCACCACGTCCGCTTCCGGGCTCAGCCGCTGGGTTGCAGCTTCACGGAATACCAATCCGGTGGCGCCCCGGGCAATGTAGCCGGAACCGGGCTGTGCCACCGGGTTGATTTCCACGGGGGTGCTTCCGCCATGGAACCGGGTGCCTACCAGGCTGGTCCAGTTGGACAGGCCCTTCCCGCCTTCGGCGGAGCTGCCCACATAGGAATCCCCAAGGATCTCGATGCGCGGAACGGACACCGGCTCCGGGACGGCGGACGGCGGCGCCGCCCGTCCGGTGTCCCGCGGCGCCACTCCGGTGGCGGGCCCGGACTGGGACGTGGACAAGGCGTAAAGCGAGAGCAACACCGCCGCCAGGGCCAGCACCATCAGACCAAGAATGCGCGGTCCCCGGCTGCGAACGCGGGAAGACCGGCGGGTGGTGTGTCTGGTAGGCATTCCCCAACACTAAGCCAGGGTCAACGCCCGGACTAGATTTCCACGACAAAAATAATTACCTGCTTCAAGGGGGGAAGTACGTGAATAAAATACCTATCTCGGTTTTAATTCAGACCCGAAACGAGGAAAAAGGAATCAGCCAGGCCCTCGCGGCCCTGGTGGATTTCGATGAGGTTATTGTTGTTGATTCCAACAGCACTGACCGGACAGCTGAGCTGGCCCGGGAGAACGGTGCCAGGGTTATCAATTTCACCTGGAACGGAGCGTTCCCGCAGAAGAAGCAGTGGCAGCTGGAGAACGTGGAAACCCGCCATGACTGGCTCCTGATGCTGGACGCGGACGAGTACCCCACGCCGGACCTGATCACGGAACTGGCCGCGGTTGCTGATGACCCTGCCGAGGAGCGGGTCGCATTCGACCTCCCGATCGCGTACTACTTCGCCGGCAGGCGGCTTGAACACGGCCACCGTGTGGTCAAGAGATCGTTCCTGCGCCGGGGCAAAAATGAGTTCCGCAACATCGATCTGCTGCACCTGCCCGGGATGGGGGAGGTGGAGGCGCACTACCAGCCCCGGCCCAGCGGTCCGGTGGGCCGCGCCACCGCCTTGCTGGTGCATAACGACGCCGATCCGGTGCGGACCTGGTTCGACCGCCACAACCGCTACTCCGACTGGGAAGCGTACCTGCGCCATCACCCGGACACCCGGGACAGCGTCCGCGCCTCCAAGAGCACGCAGGGCCGGCGCTTCGACGCCGTGCCGTTCAAACCGATGGTGTTTTTCCTGTACAGCTATGTTCTCCGCAGAGGATTCCTGGACGGCCGCGCCGGGTTTGACTACGCGCTGGCGCTGTCCATGTACTACTGGCAGATCGGCCTCAAAAGCCGGGAGCTGGCCCGTCTGGAACGCAGTGCACCCGGCACACAACCGGTGACGGAACACAACCATGGCTGATGACCAGACCGCGCAAACGCGCCAGCTGCGGGTGCTGCAGATCGGCGGTCTGGCCGGCCCCGGTGCAGCCGCCGGGGGAGTGTGGGCGGTAGCCCGGATGCAGAGCGCCGCCCTGGCCGCGGCGGGCGCCGCCGTCGAACTGCTGGGCGGCTGGCTCGGTGAACCTCCCCCGGTGGAGCGGGGAAGCGCCCCGTATACCGTGCGGTACTGCCGGGTCCGCCGGCCCTTCCCGGGAGCGAAGCTGCGCGGTCTGGCGGGCCTGGCCCTGCCGTGGCACGCGGCGGTGCTCGGACGCAGCGCCGACGTCGTGCATGTGCACCTCTGCCGCGACTTCATCACCACGGCGGCCACACTGCTGCTGCGACGCACGGGTGTTCCCGTGGTGGCCCAGTCTCACGGGATGCTGGTGCCTTCCGGTGCCGCGCCGGTCCGGGTGTTTGACCGGTTCATTCTGCGGCACGTGCTGCGGGTGCCGGCCCTGTGGCTAACGCTGACAGCGCAGGAGGAGCGGGACCTGCAGCAGCTGGGGGTCCGGCGCAGCCGGATGCGCCGGGTGGTGAACGCGGTGCCCGAGCCCGTTCTGCGGTGGTCGGATCCGGAACAGCAGGTGTTCCTGTTCGCCGCCCGGCTCGCTGCCCGCAAACAACCGGCGGTGTTTGTGCAGGCAGCCGTTGAAGCGCTCGACGCCGGATTGGACGCCCGCTTTGTCCTCGCCGGCCCGGACCAGGGCGAGGCAGCGAAGGTGCGGGCGCTGATTGCCCGTTCTGGGCACGCGGAGCGCTTTGAACTGACCGGTGAGCTCACTCCGGATGAGGTGCAGGCAGCGATGGCACGGTGCACGGCCTTTGTGCTGCCGTCGCTGAACGAGCCCTATCCCATGGCCGTGATCGAGGCCGCTGCCCTGGGCGTTCCGCTGATTGTGAGCACGGAATGCGGCCTGGCACCGGAACTGGAACTGGCCGGCGCCGCGGTTCTCAGCGAACCCTCCGCCGGTGCCCTGGCGGAGGCCATGCGCAAACTGGGGGCGGACTTCCAGGCCCGGAGTGACCTCAGTGCCCGGGCCGTGGACCTGCACCGCACCGTGTGGTCGGCGGAGAAGCTGGCCCAGGACCTCCTCTCCCGTTACGCGCTCGCCGGCAGTTCCAGGCACGGCCAGCGGCCCAGGCGGAGGAAAGCAGGAATCCGATGAAAAACACGCTGGGAACACACACCCCCCTTCGCCCGGTGGTGCTGGAGCCGGAGCCGAGACGAGGCCTGCGTTCGGCGGGAGCGCTGGCGGCCTTTTTGGTCTTCGCCGTTGTGCTGCCGCTCCTGGCACGCGGGGCAGCAGCCGTGGCGTACACCGACACGGATTTCCTGATCCGGTATGCGGTGGCCCTGTACGCGGCGGTCAAGATCGCAGCACTGATGTGGAACGCTGATATCCGCCCGGTGGCGGGCGTGTTCTGGATCTTCGTGTACACCGGAATGGGGCTGGCACCGTTGGCCCAGCTGACCACGGGAAGCTCCACTGCCTTGGCCATCCAGGTGGATGAAGACCTGCTGACACTCGCCAGTTTCCTCATCCTGCTGGGATGCCTTTGCTTTGACGCCGCCTATCATGTGCGAATCCGCGGCGGGCAGGCAGCTCGGCCCCGGTTCCGGATACTGCGAAGCCTGCGCACACTGCGCTTCTTTTCTGCGGGGGCCGTTGCGGCAGCCCTGGTATACATCGTTCAACTGGGCGGGGTGGCCGTCTTTTTCCTCAGCCGGGAGGAAACCAGCGACGCCCTGGATGCGATTAACCCGGACAGCGGCCAGGCGATGCGGGCCATCATTTCCGCCACCGCTTCCGTGGCCTGCCTGACTGCACTCATCTTCTACATCCACGTATGGCGGAACCGGCAGCGGCCGCTTGCGCTGGTGGATACGGCACTGATCGGGGCGCTGGCGGTGGCCAACGTCGTCGTCAACAATCCGATCTCCAATTCGCGGTACTGGACCCTGGCAGTGCTGTTCGGCCTGCTGCTGCCGCTGTTCCGGGGCCGCAAGGGCATCTTCAACGTGATGCTCGCGGGCGGGGTGCTGGCGTCCATCCTGGTCTTCCCGCTCTCCGACGTGACGCGGCGGGCCGCCGGAACCGGCACAGCCGTGCATTTCGACTCCGTGTGGACCACCATCGCCACCAAGGACTATGACCAGTTCACCATGCTGGCCAACACCCTCGGTTACACCCAGGAACAGGGGCTGTCCTGGGGGCACCAGGCGCTGGGGGCGCTGTTCTTCTGGGTGCCGCGTGTGGTCTGGGAAGACAAGCCCTTCGACACCGGGGTGGAGGTTGGGATGTGGATGAACAGTGCCAACCTCAACCTCTCAGCGCCGCTGTGGGCGGAATCCTGGATCAACTTTGGCCTCATCGGGCTGATTGCGGCGTTTACCGGGCTGGGATTCCTGGCCCGGCGGCTGGACGCGGGCTTCCGGACGGACATCCTCAGCCGCGGTTCCGTGGGCTACCTGGGCATCTCCATCTTCGCCGGGTACCTGTTCATCCTGCTGCGTGGATCGCTGCTGCAGTCCATGGGGCGGCTGATGGTCCTGGCACTGTCCATCTGGATTCTCACGGCTGTGGCCAGCCGCAAAGAAGGAGCACAACCATGAGCCGGACCCTTCCGCACCCCGCCGCCAAGCCGGGCTTCCGCGAGTCGTTCAACCAGCTGAAGCAGGCGCAGAAGAGCCGCAAGGGAGTGCCGCTGTACCTGCTCTGGGTCAACCGTCCAGCCGGGCGGGTGGTGGCCGCCGCGCTGCGGAACACGCGGATACGGCCCAACCACGTGACCTTCGCCGGCGCCGTCCTGACCTACGGTTCCCTGCTGTGGCTGGCCTTCGGTGCCACCGCAGCTCCGGTCTCCGCCCTGGCCGGGGTGCTGCTGGCACTGGGCTACGTGCTGGATTCCGCGGACGGTCAGCTGGCCCGGCTGCAGGGGCGCAGCTCAGCCTATGGGGAATGGCTGGACCACATCCTGGACAACGGCCGGATAGCCGTGATGCACGTGGCGGCGTTCTGCTTCCTCGCCCGGAACACCGACTACCCGGTGCTGCTGCTGGCAGGCTGCACGGGAGCTTTCCTGGTAGCCAGTTCCACCATCTTTTTTGGCGGTGCGCTCCTGGACCAGCTTCGGCGGAACGCTGCGCGCGGATCGGACGGACCCGCGGGATCCACCGGGCCGGACAGGCCTGCCGGGCCGCAGGACGGCCGCCGCCAGATGCGCCGGTCGGTGATCACGCTCCCGGTGGACTACGGGATGACCTGCCTGGCGTTCCTGCTGCTGCCCTGGCCGGATGTTTTCCTGGTTGTCTACGCAGTGCTGGCTGGAGCCCACGTGCTGATGTGCGCAGCGTTCCTCCCCAAGTGGCGCTCAGAGCTGCTGAGGCTGAGCTGAGTGGGCAGACTGCGGCGCGTAGTCACCTTCACGGACCAGGGCGTCTCCAGCCTGTCCAATTTTGTGGCTGTGGCCATCGCGGCGAACGTTGCCAGTGTCCACCAGTTTGGCCAGTTCTCCCTCGCTTACGCCGGTCTTCTGCTCTTCCTCGGCGGGCAGCGTGCCCTGGTCGGAGAGACGCTGCTGGTCCGGTACTCACGGACCGGCCAGCTGACCCGTGAGATCGCCGCTGCGAGCCTGGGTGCAAGCGCGCTGACCGCGGTGCCTGCGGTCCTGCTTCTTCTGGTGGGGGCGGCTGCAGCGGGGCCGGCGAACGCAGCACTGTGGCTGGTGATGGCGGCAGCTGCTCCCGTGGTGCTGCTGCAGGACAGCCTTCGATACCTGTTCATCTGCGAGGGCGTACCCGGACGGGCACTGGCGATCGACGGCGCATGGGCGGTCATCTCCATCACGGCGATGCTGACGGCGGCCCAGGCCGGCGCCGGACTCGCTGCGGTCCTGGCGTGGTGGGGAGCCGGTGCTGGGACCGCTCTGCTGATGGGGCTGCTGCTGGCCCGCTGCGTTCCGGCGGTACCCGCCGGCGTCAGGTGGCTGTGGTTCAACCGCAGGTTCGCCTTCCGGTACGCCGGGGAGTTCGCCGCGCTGAACGCGTCGTCTTTCGCCGTGCTGTATCTCCTGGTCTTTCCGCTGGGGGCAGCGGGGGTTGGGGCGCTCCGGGCCGCGCAGCTGCTCTTTTCGCCGCTGAACACGGTTTTCGGTGCTCTCAAGACGGCGGTCATTCCGGAGCTGGTCCGCAGCCGCGGCACGCCGGCCTTCCGGGCACGGCTGCTCGAGGCCTCGGCGGTTGTCCTGGCTCTGGGCCTGGGCTGGGGGGCTGCCGTGCTGCTCCTCCCGGCCGCGGCCGGTGAATTTGTGCTGGGGGAGACCTGGCAGAACGCTGAGGACCTGCGCTGGCCGTACGCCGTCCAGTACCTGGCGATGGTGCCGTACACCATCCTGCTTGCGTATTTCCGGGCATCCGAGTCCAACCAGCTCTCCACTCTGATGCGCGGCGCGCTCGCCGTACTCACCCTGATCCTGCCCCTGGCTCTTGCAGTTACGGGCTCCGTGGAGGCTTCGGCCTGGGGCTTTACCGCTGCGGTAGCCGTGGCGGCACTGTGCGGCGCCGTGGCCGTGATGCTGAACCGGCGCAGCCGCAGCACCCGGCACAAAGCCCTGGAACACGCCGACTGACCGGGAGCCGATGCCGGTGGACGTGCCACCCAGGAACGCCCCCGGAAAACTGCTCCGGGGGTGGGCGTTCCTGCCGGCGTGGTCAGTGGGGTGGCTGACCTGTCCTGGCCGGTTTAAGAGGTTCCTCGCCGGGCTGCGTGCTCCGGTGAGGGTCCGCGCCGGCTCTCCCGGAGGATCGCGGCTTCGGCTTCGGCCACCGGGGAGGCCGGGGCGCCGTCGTTGTCCATGGGCTGCAGCGAAGCGGCACCGTATTCGGAGCGGTACGCGGTGTTGGCATCCGGGCCGCTGCGCGGGATCCGGTTGAGCACCACGCCCACCACGTTGGCCTTCGCGAGGGTCAGCTGCTCCACAGAATTGGACAGGTTGTGCTGGCTGACCCGGGTGGCACCAACCACCAGCAGCACACCATCCGTATGGCGGGTCAGGATGGCAGCGTCAGCAACGGGGAGGACCGGCGGAGCATCGAAAATAATGACGTCGTAGTCGGTTTCCAGTTTCTGGACCAGTTCCTCCATGGCCTGGGACCCCAGCAGTTCGGTGGGATTTGGCGGCAGCGGCCCGGACGTCAGGACCGAGAGCCCGGCGGATCCCCAGGGCTGGGTGGCTTCCGTCAGCGTGATGCGTCCGATCAGGACGGTGGTCAGCCCCACACTGCCCTCCAGCCCGGTGGCATTGGCCACCGAAGGCAGCCGCAGATCGGCGTCGACCAGCAGGACCTTCTGCCCGCTGTGGGCGATGCTCAGCGCCAGGTTCAGCGCCACCGTGCTTTTGCCTTCGCCTGACTGTGAGGACGTGATGACCAGTGAGCGCATTTGCCGGCCGAGGGCAGCGAACTCCAGGTTGGTCCGCAGCCGGCGGAAGGAATCCGTTCCTGAACCGGACAGCACTGCCGGGCTGGGAGAGTTGCGGGGAACCTGAGTCTCCGTGATTCCGCCAAGCAGCGGCAGGTTGGTGGACCGGCGCAGGTCCGCTTCGGTGCGGACATGCCGGTCCAGGACGTGCCGCAGCACGGCCACGATCAGCCCGGCGGCCAGCCCGTACAGAAAACCGAGCATCAGGTTGAGCGCGGTATTGGGGCTGGCGGCACTGGAGGGCGGCTGTGCTGCGTCTACCGAGGTCAGGCGCACCGGTGACGGCAGCCCGTTGGTGGGCCGTTCAAGATCCGCGACCGAGGCGATCAGACTGGCGACTACCCCGTTGGCGATGTCCGCCGCCATCTCGGGCGAGGAGTCTGTGGCGGTGATGTCGATGAGGACGGTGTTACGGGAGGTGGACGCCTGGACGTTCTTCGCCAGCTCCTGGGCGGACATGTTCAGGCCCAGGTCTTCAATCACGGGATCCAGGACCTGCGGTTTGCGGGCCAGTCCCACGTAGGACTGGACACGCGCAAGCGCGAACGCGCTGCCCTGCTGGAGTTCAGCGGAAGTATCCACATTCTGGGTGGAAACAAAAAGACTGCTGGTGGCGGTATAGGTTTTTGGCATCAGGAGTGATGCAGCTGCGGCGGCAATGATGCCGATGAGCGCGAATGAGACTATGAGCATCCAGTTTCGGCGAAGAATTAGTATTTGTTCTCGCATATCCATTGGTTACCCCTTCCCTAGGATAGGCATTTAGAAAAGCAAGACAGGTTTAGAATCGAAATATCATGCGCGGGACCATGAATAGCACTGCGTTGATTCCACGCGGGCGGCATCAGCGCCGACCGACAGAGGCTGGGTTCCGTCGAAGGATCCGATGAGGTCCCCGCTCCCGGAATAGACGGAGATGCTGCATTCCTCCGACATGCCGTAGGCACGGTAGGTGCCGGGCGCAATCGACGGTTCCTCCGCCCACGGCGCCGCTTCCCCGACGGTAAATACGCCGTCCGGGAACCCGAGTGTGGCAGCTTCCAGTACGGGACGCAGGCCCGGGCAGAGGGAGACGATCGCGTCGGAAGTGTCTTGGGTGGGATTCATGATCAGCTCGCTGAGCACGGCGTCAGTGTCAACGGCGTTGGCGCTGGTGAGCTGGTCGCAGCGCTCCTCGCCCACCTGAAGAATGGCGTTGGGATCGTTGCCCTCCGGGACCTTGTCCTGGAGGAACTGCTTCTGTGCTTCATCAAACACGGGTTCCGGTGCCGGTTGCGGGGACTGGACCACGGCCTCGGCTTCCTCCTCGGTCGCTTCTTCCGCCCCGGCGGGGGACGAAGATGCCGGCGCAGAGGGCGTGGCTTTCGCTGAGCTGGAGGAGCTGGAGGAGCTGGAAGAGGCGGAAGCCGAAGACGACGGCGCCGGTGCGGCGTCGTTGGCCGGCTCAGTGGCGCTGCATCCGGCCGTCAGGCCGAGGCCCAGCAGGGGCAGCAGGAGCAGGCCGGACACCCACTTGGAGTGCGGTGGAGGGTTGAGACCAGGTTTCATAGCGTGTGCTTTCTGTTTGTTGGTGGAACCGGTCGGCGGGATGGTCCCTCCTGTGAAGCCGGGATAGCGGGTCGGGCGGATGTACCGGCGGCGGTTATTGGTCGAAGACCAGGGTCAGCACCGGGCGTCTCGTGGAGGAGGCTTCCTTGGTGTAGAACCAGGCGTTATCGGTGCCGACGCTGGTGATTCCCAGGTCGATGGAGCCGGAAAGCATGGCCGAGACAGCCGCGGCGTCCAGCTGCACCTGGTATGGCGTGTTGGCTGCCGCCGGTACGGTGCTGCCCAGAAGCGCAGCGGCCAAGGATGGCCGGTTGTTGTAGGTGGTGGAAGCTTCCGCCCACGTCCCTTCCACCGGGTGGATCGTGTGCGTGTTCAAGGAACCGGCGAAGCTGTCCGAGGTGGTGTACAGGCGGAGGGTGGCCGAGACCAGCCGCATGCCCGGCGGCACCTCGGTCCCGGCGGCGAACCGGAGGTAGGAGGTGTAGGCGAGGCTGCCGCGGGAGGCCATGGACGTGGCGGAGCCGTGGACGGTGCCGGGTGCTCCCTGGTTGACGTATGTGTCAGCCGTGGGTGTCAGGGTCAGGGTCACCGGCTCGGCCGGCGGTGCACCCGCAACGGTGGCTGCTGCCTGTGCCGAAGCGGGGCCGGTGTTGCCGGCCTCGTCCACTGCCAGCACCCGGTAGTAATAGGTTCCGGGCGACAGCTCATCGTCGGTGTAGGAAAGCACAGAGCCCCCGGTGGTGGTGAGCAAGGTTGGCTCTGCCGGCTCGAACCCGTCAGTGGTGGAACGGTGCACCTGGTATCCGGTGACTCCCACGTTGTCCGTGGCAGCCGCCCAGGTGAGGGTGGCGGTGGTGCCCTCCACGGCTGCCGTTGCCCCGGTGACTGCCGACGGCGCGGTGCTGTCAGGCTCCGGTTCCGGGCCGGCCCCGCCGGTTCCGGCAGCGAAGTGCTGTGCGGCCTGTGCCGCGCTCAGCGCGGTGGGATAGGCGGCGAACTCGTCGATGGATCCGGCGAAGTAGCCGCTGGAGGGGTTGCTGGGCCAGCGGAAGTTCAGCGTGTCTCCGCCAATCCGCCAGGAGCCCTTGTAGGTCTGGGCTGCAGGTGTCTCGCTGCTGGCGGCAACCTCGCCGTCGACGTACAGGATCCAGCCGGTCTCCGTCTGGCTGACCAGGGCATGATGCCACTCGTCGTCGTTGTACGCGGCGGTTGTGGCGCCCGCAACCAGGCTGTTGGCCGAGTTGCGGACGGTGAAGGCCAGGGTGCCGGCGTTGGTCATGTACAGGTTGCGGTCGACCGTGCCGCTGGAGTTGCGGTCGGCGCGGCGGTTGGGCTGGCCGGAGGCGAAGCCGAAGATCTCCCCGCCGCGGGTGGTGCTGGTTTTGAACCAGGCTTCCGCGGAATACGAGGCGGGGGCGGGGTAACGCTGCTGCCCGGAGATCTGATCATCGACGCCGTCAAACACCGCCGCTGTACTGCCCGGCACGGCGCCCGGTGTCCCTGCGGTCACCGGCGCACTGTAGGGAAGGCCGCGGTTGTTGCCCGGTGAGCTGTCCGCCGGAGCGTTGGCGGCGGCGTCGTCGAGCCGCCAGTAGGTGGTGGCGCCGTCGCGCAGGACCGCCGCCGGGTAGGGGTGGGTCTGCGTGGCCGTGGTGACCGAGACCTGGGCCGAGAGGGCACTGGTGTTGGTGCCGTCACTGGCACGGACCCGGTAGGAGTAGGCCGTTCCCGGACGTGCGGTGGTGTCGGTGAAGGACAGCTGCGGTGCATCGAACCAGGTGGAGCTGCCGGAAACGGTTCCCAGCGGCGTGGAGGAACCGTTGCGGAAAACACTGTAGGTCAGCCCGGAGTCATCGTTGTCGATGCTCTGGCGCCACCGGATGGTGTTTTCCCCGGTGGCCAGGCTGGAGACGCTGACGGCGGCAGGAGTGCCGGGCGGAGCGGAGGCCGGGCCCGGACCGAACCGGGTAATCCCCTGCTGCGGAGAGCCGTTGGTGCTGGTGAACTCACCGGCCACCCACATCACGTTGTTAGTGGCCGCCTTTGTCATGGCCATGGCCCTCGGACCGATTCCTTCACCGGTGCCGCCGTTGGTATCCGGGCTCCAGCCCAGGAAGGGGTACGGGTTGTCCACGTCCTGGGCGGAGAGGTGCCTGCGGTTGCCGTCGGCGAAGCCGCCCATGGTGGAGCAGTCGTGGACGTGGTGCCCGGAGTACAGCACACCGTTGTATGGCAGCACCGCCTGGGTTGCACCCTGGCAGGTGTCCTTCCAGACCTGTTCATAGTTGTTGTCCAGGGAGAGCCGGGCACGGCCGTCGAAGGATGTTGGGCCGGTGCCTTCACCGGCGATGTAGAAGTCGTCCCCGTCGCTGGTGATGTCCTTGATCACGGCTGTGCGGGGAACGTAACTGCGGGTGGGGTAGCTGCGTACGCTGGCTCCGCTGCTGTTGTCCACTACGGCCAGGGCCATGGAATCCGCGCCGTTGACTGTGGCGAAGTCGCCGCCGATTAGGACGACGCCGCGGCCTTCGGGGACATCGATGGTCCGTCCCACGGCGTCCACCTGCGGGGCCCAGGGGCGCAGGGCGCCGGTGGTGCTGACGGCGGCGAAGCTGCGGCGGGCGGTGCCGTTGACGCTCACAAAGTCGCCGCCGAAGTAAACGGTGTCCGCCGTGGCGGCAACGGCGCGGACGGTACTGGATATCGTGCCGGGGCGGAAGCCGGTGTCCACCGAGCAGCTGGGCAGGTTGATGGCCGCCAGGCGGTTGGCGGGGACACCGTTAACCGTGGTGAAGTTGCCGCCCACGTAGAGCTTCTTCCCGTCGGGGGAGACGTCCATGGCGCGGACCGTGGTTCCGGTGCCGCCGGTGAAGGACAGGGCGCACGACGTCGGGTTGCCGGTATAGGCGTCAAACGCGGCAAAGTTCACGGCCGCCCGGGCCTGGCTGGTGCCGGCGGTGGTTCCCGGCGGGCGGATCTGGGTGAACGTGCCGCCGACGTACATCACGCCGCCGGCCTCAGCGACGGTCCAGGCGATGCCGTTGGTCTGCCAGGTGGGCAGCGCCACTGCGTTGAACCCGATCCCGGGGGACAGCGCTGATGCCGGCGCCGTTATGCCGATGACTGCTGTCGCAGACAGGGCTGCGATGGAGACCATCGCCGCAAGTTTTTTCCGCACGGCTCAACCGCCTTGTTGTACTGGGGCACGGGCCCGCCGCCCGAAACTGACTCGAAGCGTAGCGGCGGTCGCGGATGCGCCCTACGGTGGGCCCTACCCGAATCCGATGCCTAGCTACCCTTCGTAAATACGGTCAATACTCGTGTTTACTGGCGCTCTACTTGAATACCCGGAAACCGCTTTACCACCTCCGGTATGCGCCCCAAGATGATCCTGGAGCACACCACATCTGGGGGTAAAGACATGGCGGTTCGGATTGGCTACGCCTCCGGCGTCTACGACCTTTTTCACATCGGGCACCTGAATCTGCTCAGGCATGCCCGCAGCCGGTGCGATTACCTGATTGCCGGCGTTGCCTCCCCGGAAATGACCGAACGGCTCAAAGGCACGACGCCGGTGGTTCCGCTCGCGGAGCGGCTGGAGATTGTGCGCAGCATCCGTTATGTGGATGACGTGGTGGTGGATGAGCACATCAATAAGGCCGACACCTGGGCTGAAGTGGGTTTCAACGTGTTCTTCAAGGGTGATGACTGGCGGGGTTCGGAGAAGGGCGACAGGCTGGAACGCGATATGGCCCGCATCCAGGTGGAGGTGGTTTACCTTCCCTACACCGCCACCACTTCTTCGACCATGCTCAGGAAGGCGCTGACGCTGCTGGACGGCAGGCAGATAGCAGCTGGGCAGGCCTAGTACCGGCGCGGCCGGCGCCGCCGGTTCCGTCCCAGGTTCCGCAGCGCCGAGCCCAGCACCACGCCGATCAGCGCCCCGGCCCCGTTGAGCAGCACGTCGACGCTGCTGGCGGAGCGTTCCGGAAGGAACAGGTACTGTGCCAGTTCCATGGCGGCGGAGAGCCCGAGGCAGAGGGCCAGCGCCAGCCACCATCGCCTCCCGGGCAGGAGCAGCGCCGCCAGCAGGCCGGGCAGAATGAACAGTGCCACGTTGGCCAGCCGTTCGACGTCGGCGTAGGTCACCCAGCCGGGCAGACCGCGGGTCTGCAGCCAGGCAAGGGCCTTGAGTACATCGCCGTACACCGGACGGTCCACCGGTGTGGGGTTCAGCAGGACGGCGGTCAACGCTCCGGCGGTGCTGAGCGCGCAGAGCCACAAGACCACCGCCGCTCTCCGTGCCCGGCCTGGGGGCCCCGTCCGGTTCCCGACCCGGGCCCCCGCCCGGTTCCGGGGCGGGGGAGTCCGGCGCAGTCTGGAACTAGACAAGGACGGCTGCCGGCATGGACCTACTTCCGCCCCAGCTGGTTATGGGCCGCGGCCTGGGCAGCGGTCAGCACGGTGGGGTAAACGGCAAACTCGTCGATGGAGCCCTTGAAGTACCGGCTGGTCGGAGCGCTGGGCCAGCCCGTGGTGAGGGTGTCTCCGCCGATCCGCCAGGAGCCGGTGGTGCTCTGGGTGCCTGAAACGGTGTTGGAACCAACCTTTACGCCGTCGACGTACAGGGTCATGCCGCCCGGGCCCTGCGTGGCAACCACGTGGTGCCAGGCGTTGTCGTTGTAGCTGGCGGAGGAGACCACCGTTTTTGCGGCGCCGCTGGCCCATTCACCGAACATCAGTTTCCCGGCGTTGGTCATGTACACATGCCGGCCGTACTTGCTGCTGAGACCGGCATTTTTGCCGTTACGCCACGGCTGGCCGTTGCCGAATCCGATGATCTTTCCGCCCGTTGTGGTGTTGGTTTTGAACCAGGCTTCGACGCTGTACACGGCTGGAGGGGTCATCCGCTGCGGACCATAGACATAATCATCAACGCCGTCGAAGTAGGTGGCCTTGTTGCTGTCTCCGGCGAGTGCGCCGGCCACTCCGCCGATGGTGGGTGTGCCGAATGGCAGGCCCATCCGGTCCCCGGCGGATGAGTCCGCTGCAGCGGCAAACCCGTCCCCCAGCCGCCAGTAGGTGGTGGCGCCGTCGGCCCGGACCTTGGCCGGATAGGCGGGCACGGTTCCAGCCGTGGCGATCGAGACCTGAGCTGACAGTGCACCCACGTGGCCATTCGGGTCGCTGGCCCGGACCCGGTAGGTGTACGTTGTGCCCGGCACAGCGGTCTTGTCGGTGAAGGAGGCCTGGGGAAGATTCCACCAAAGCGAGGACATCTTGACCGTGCCCAGCGCAGTCGCGGAGCCGTTGCGGTAGACGCTGTAGGTGAGGTCCGAATCGTCGGGATCGGAGGATGTCTGCCAGCGGACGGTGTTCTGTCCGGAAGCGCGGGATTCACCGCTGACCAGCTGGGGTGCTCCCGGGCCGGCGGTGCCGGGACCTGGGCCGAAGCGGGTCAGGCTCTGCTGGCCTTTACCGTTGACGGTGGTGAACTCACCGCCGACCCAGAGGACGTCGTTGGTTCCGGCGGTGGTATGGGCCATGGTCCGGGGACCGAGGGATTCGCCTTGACCGTCGTTGGTGATGGGGTTCCACTGCAGCATGGGGGAGGGCGTGTCCACACTCTGCGCACTGAGGTGCACCCGTGTCCCTTCGGTGAAGGAGTCCATACTGGCGCAGTTGTGGGCGTGATGCCCGGAGTACAGGGTTTTGCCGTAAACGGATACGGCCTGGGTCGCTCCGAGGCAGGTGTCCCGCCAGACCTGTGCATAGGTCCCCAGGTCAAACCGTGCGCGTCCGTCGAAGACTCCGCCGCCGGTTCCTTCGTTGCCGATGTAGAAGCTGGTGGTGTCGGAGTCGATGGACTTCACCACGGAGGTTTTGGGGATAAAGAAGTTCGGATAGGTGCGCACGTTGGCGCCGGTGGTGTTGTTGACGACTGCAAGTGCTTTCGAATCGGCCGAGTTCATGGTGAGGAAATCGCCGCCGGCAATAACCACGTTCTTCCCCGCCGGGATGTGCAGGGCCCGGACCGGCTGGTCTGCTGCGGGGGCCCAGGCCTGAAGCGCGCCGGTGGTCGAGACCGCGGCTGCGCGGGCCCGGTTTGCGGTGCCGACTGTTTTAAAGTCGCCGCCAAAATAAACGGCCGTGTTCGTCGCCTCAATCGCCCGCACCGTTGCGGAGACTGCACCCGGTTTGAAGCTGGTGTTCACCGTGCAGGCGGGGAGGTTAATCGCGGCTATGCGGGTGGTGGAGACGCCGTTAACGGCACCGAAGCTGCCTCCGATGTACAGGGTCCGCCCGTCGGGGGAAACGTCGAGGGCGCGGACGGTGGCGCTGCCTCCGGTGACGGAGAGGGCGCAGCTGGTGGGATTGCCGGTGCGGGCGTCAAAGGCGGCGAAGTTCACGGCGCTGCGGGTTCCGGTGCCGCCGGCAGCGGTGCCGGGCGGGCGGATGGCGGTGAAGGTCCCGCCGGCGTACACCACTCCGTTGGCCTCGGCCATGGCCCAGACAATGCCGTTGGTCTGCCAGGTGGGCAGGTTGCTCGCGGCGAAGGTCACCCCCGGGCTGATGGCTGCGGCCGGCGGCGCCACGCCGATCAGGGAGGCGGCGCCGAGGAGGGCGCCCGTAAGCAAAGCCGTAATTTTCTTGCGCATGTTCCCACCCACAGTTTGTGATGACCAGCGGTCCGAACGGACCTAGCTGGCAACCTAGCGGCTGGGCGGGGGAACGGTAATGCAGGTGGATACCCGGGTTTTGCCTGGCTCTACTTAGTCCTGCCGCGGCACACACCCGGAGCACCGCCGTCGGGTGTCAGGGGCTGTTCTAGTCGAGCACGAACATACCCAGGAAGATTGCCGTGCCCAAGCCCAGGAGGAACACGCCAAGGACCTGCAGCCGTTCTGCCTGTGTGGTGTGCCGGCGCCAGCGGCGCACGCGTCTCCGGATGCTCATGCGAGGAATGCTAGGGCGCAGGTTGCCCGGAAAACCGTTTGCGTCGGAACATGACGGGCGCGCACTGTGTGCCTCGTGCGGGGAGACGGAAGAACTTAGGCCAGACTCAGATGCCGTGGCACCGGCGGCGTGGGATGATTAGGGAAGATTTGTCTTGCGTAATCGCCGCGCAGGATGCCACCAGCCGAAGGAGTATCGAACGTGCCCGTGGTGAGTACCCCCGCAACTCTGCGCCCGGCCGCCGGGCCCCTCGAAAATGCCGAAGTGCTGCGTATCCGCAACGACTTCCCGATCCTGCATCAGGAGGTCAACGGACATCCCCTGGTCTACCTGGATTCCGGGGCCACGTCGCAGAACCCGCTGAGCGTCATTGAGGCGGAGCAGGAGTTCTACGAACAGCGCAACTCCGCGGTCCACCGCGGCGCCCACTCCCTGGCCGTGTCTGCCACAGACGTCTTCGA
This sequence comes from Arthrobacter gallicola, assembly GCF_014836775.1. Taxonomy (GTDB): domain Bacteria; phylum Actinomycetota; class Actinomycetes; order Actinomycetales; family Micrococcaceae; genus Arthrobacter_B; species Arthrobacter_B gallicola. The sequence goes on along the minus strand of NZ_JACSQD010000005.1, from coordinate 251,418 downwards.
GGACGCCCGCCGGACCGTCGCGGAGTTCGTAAACGCCGCTCCGGAGGAAATCGTCTGGACCTCCAACGCCACCGAAGCGCTGAACCTGGTCACCTATGCGTTTTCGAATGCGTCGGCCGGCCGTGGGGGAGAGGCTGCCCGACGGTTCGTTCTGGGCCCCGGGGACGAGATTGTGGTGACGGAGATGGAGCACCACGCGAATCTCATTCCGTGGCAGGAGCTCGCGTCCCGGACCGGCGCCACGCTGCGCTGGATTCCAGTGGATGATTCCGGTGCGCTCCGGCTTGAAGAGGCGGAGCAGCTGATCAACGGACGGACGAAGGTGCTGGCGTTCACCCATGCCTCCAACGTGCTGGGAACCATCAACCCGGTGGAGACCCTGGTGGCGATGGCGCACCGGCACGGCGCCCTGGTGGTGCTGGACGCCTGCCAGTCCGTGCCGCACCTGCCCGTGGACGTCCGCGCCCTGGACGTGGACTTCGCGGCCTTCTCCGGACACAAGATGCTGGGGCCCACCGGGATTGGCGTGCTGTACGGCAAGGCCGAGCTGCTCAACGCGATGCCCCCGTTTCTGACCGGCGGGTCCATGATCACCACGGTCACCATGGACAAGGCAGATTATCTGCCCGCTCCGCAGCGCTTTGAGGCGGGAACGCAGCGGATTTCCCAGGCCATGGCCCTGGCCACTGCGGTGAACTACCTGAAGGAAACCGGGATGGACCGGATCCATGCCTGGGAGGCGGAGCTGGGCCAGCGGCTGGTGGCGGGCCTGGAGCAGATTGAGGGCATCAAGGTGCTGGGCCCGGCTGCCGGGATTGAGCGGATCGGTTTGGCGGCGTTCGACGTTGACGGCGTCCACTCGCACGACGTCGGCCAGTTCCTCGATGACAAGGGCATCGCCGTGCGGGTGGGGCACCACTGCGCGCAGCCGCTGCACCGCCGGCTGGGCCTGGTGTCCAGCACCCGGGCGAGCACGTACCTGTACAACACCACGAACGACGTCGATGCCTTCCTCACCGCAGTGGCCGGCGTCCGTCCCTTTTTTGGAGTGAAGTAACCATGAGTTCGGACCTGGAACAGCTGTACCAGCAGATCATCCTGCAGCACGCCAAGACCCGGCACGGCGAAGGTTTGACGGACGCTCCGGCGGGCGCTGCGGCGGGGGAGTCCCATCAGCTGAACCCGACCTGCGGGGATGAGATCACGCTGCGCGCCGTGCTCAACGGGCTCGATGGCGGCGCGGCGGACGGTGCTCGGGTGGAGGGGATCAGTTGGGAGGGGCAGGGCTGCTCTATCTCCATGGCGTCGGCCTCGGTGCTCACGGACCTGATGGCCGGGATGCCCCGCGGGGAAGCCCTGGACCTGGTGGAGAATTTCCGCGATGTGATGCGTTCCCGCGGGACCGTGGAGGCAGATGAAGAGGTGCTGGGCGACGCCGCTGCGTTCTCTGGTGTTTCGCGCTATCCGGCGCGGGTCAAGTGCGCCATGCTGGCGTGGGTGGCGCTGGAGGAAGCGGTGAAGGCTGCGAAGTAGGGCTCCGGCTGCAGCCCGAAGTGATCGAGCTGCAGCCCTGCTCCCTACAGAACGCTAGACATCCTTCTTGCGGCGGACCACAGCGACTGAGACGACACCCGCGCCGAGTGCAAGTGCGCCGGCAGCGCCCCAGAGAAATACGTTGCTGTCTGCGCCCGTGGATGCCAGGACCGCGCCTGCGGCCGGTCCAGTTGCCGCGGCGGCTCTCTTATCGCACGGGGTCGGGCCCGCTCCGGGAACAGCGGCGACAGTTGCGGTGTAAGTACGGCCGGAATCCCGGGCAACACCGGTAAGGGCATAGGTGCCGGCTTCGCCCAGCCTGATGTCGGTCTTAAAAACGCCGTCAGCTGCTGCCGTTGCGGTCAGCGCTGCCACGCGCTGGTTGAGGATAATGAGGCCGTTGACGCCTGTACCGGAAACGGTGTTGGGGTTGTTGGAGAAATCCACCGTGATGTCGATAATTTCACCGGGGGTGGCACCGCTTCCGCTGAAATCAACGAGTCCTCCGGGGTCTGCGACTGCAGCGCAAACCATACCGGAGACTGATGCCGGCGGAGCGGGGTATTCGTTCGCGACTGCTGCGGTTGCGCCGGTAAGGGTCAGAGCCCCGGCGAGGGCCAGGGTGGATGCCGCTTTTTTCATGTCAGACTCCCCATGCGATTGCTAGACGTCGGTCTGGCTCAATAGCCATTACGTGCCTGCAAGCTACAAGGGGGAACTGCTCAGCGCTATAAGTAATCGTCGGTAAAGCGGCGCTGAAGAAAGTGGCTGTCCACGTGGTGCGCCATCGAAATTACTCAGTCGCAAAAAGGAAATACTCGTTTGAAGGACTCGGTAGCCGGCGCTGTGCCTGGTGGAGAAATTCGATGAAACGATCCGCTCGCTGCGCCGCTGCGTTCTCCGGTGTTTCGCGCTATCCGGCGCGGGTAAAGTGCGCCATGCTGGCGTGGGTCGCGCTGGAAGAAGCGGTGAAGGCTGCGGAATAGGACTCCGACGACGCCGCCGGGCATGGGCGGGAGGGCGGGTGTGTGATCCCGCCTTGGACCATTGGCTAGACGTGCGCCCCGATCCCGTGCCGTGCGGAGTGCTGGGGCTGAGCGTCGTCGGGCCGATGCGCTGATCCAATGTGGGCAGGCTCCGGTTGCGGACTTGCTTCAGTTAGCGGTTCTTCACTGACGTGCTTCCCGTTATGGTGCGGCATGCTGCGCCGCCGGGCAACGGCTACGGAAATAAACCCCGCGAGCATGCCTGCAACCCCAAGCGCCGCCCAAATGAGCATTGCGGTATTACCGGTGAGATCCGTGATGGATCCCAAAGATGATGACGTGCTTTCGAGCAAAACTGTTCCCCCGGAACCGTGATCAAGCTGAGACTGTTATCCTCATCAACCCTCTTCAGGCGGGTGAGGCGATCATCGTAGCAGTACAGACGGGCCTATTTACAATCGATATTTCACGATACTTCTTCAGGCCCGCTAGCAGAAAAATCTAGGGCGGGTGCCGAGGGGTACACAAGCCCAAAGGGGAATTTTGAGATACCGGGCCCCAAAATACATGCCCGAGTCGGAGTCGATGCCTGAATACGTAAGGTTCCCCGCGATTGATGACGTGGCGCTTTCCTTGTGTGGCCGCCGAACCGCTGATCTTGGTTCTAGTGGTAACACAAAAGGGATGCGGTGGAGGCAGGACCTCGACCGCATCCCTCTTTGATGAGGTCGTTAGGCCTTCTTGCGGCGTGCCACGCCCAGCGTGACTGCTCCTGCCCCAAGGGCCAAGACGCCTGCGGCGCCCCAGAGCAGCATGCCATTGTCCGCACCGGTGTCGGCGAGCTCGCTCTTGCCAGCATTATTAGTGCCGGAATTGTTTCCGGCACCTGCTGCTGCACTCTTGTCGACGACGACGGTGGCCGTCACGGTGCGGCCATTGTCACGCCCTACAGCGGTGAGCGTGTAGGTGCCTTCTTCGCCTAGAGTGACCTGGGTGCTGAAGGTGCCGTCCGTACCGGCCGTGTCAGTGTAGGCCGCCACGCGCTGGTTCAGGATGATGAGGCCGTTGACGCCGGTGCCGGCAACAACGTTGGGGTCATTGTCGTAATCGACCGTGACGTCAATGATTTCTCCGGAGTTGAACCCGGTGCCGCTGAACGTCACCGTTCCGCCCGGGGCGACGACAGCTGCGCTGACGGTTCCTGTGACTGCAGCGGGCGGAGCCGGGTAGTTGGCGTCAACAGCCGTTGCGGCGCCGGCGCCGAGGAAAGTAAGGGCACCAGTGAGGACCAGTGCGGATGCGGCTTTTTTCATGTGAGACTCCCCGTGCGATTGATAAACGTCATCTAGCTAGTGATTGATCCCGTTCCCACCTTGAACGTCTAAACCAACCTATATCTGCGATCTTTCGCTTACAACTGGCGGTGGGAGGCATCGAACCACGAAGATGGCTGCCTCCTAAGATGCGGAAACTACCTAACAATAACAGTCGACGGTAGTAGTTCCAAGTGCGTTTGGCTTTTTGACACCGGCGGAACCTAACTGCACGGCGCCTCATCAACGGACTGCAAAAGTACCTCGGAGAGCGGAACAGCCGTTGGCGTGACAGTAATTTGGGCGACGGAATCCTGCGAAACTTTGAAAAATGTAACGTTTAGATCGGTCGACTCTCCGGGCTGCAATTCGATCGTGACAGTAGCCACCGGACGTTGCCCATGTAGGCCTGACCCGAAAGAAACCGGACGACCATTCACAGTCAGCCCTTCAACGAGCGACTGTTCAGGACCGTATAGGACATAGTTCGTGCGGATATTCCCAGGCTTTACACCGAAAATACCGCCGCCGGTAACGTACTCCGGGAGAGAGTCTGCGGCATCCTTTGGTGCGCCGTTGTCAATGGATACCTGGACTGTGTAACGTCCCAGCCCATCAGCCCGGCAAGACTTCAGAAGCTGTACGGTTCGTCTCGTGTAGTAGTCCATTTTCGCGCCTGTGCCGTCATTGAAATAGACGCCGAATGCGGCGCCTCCTGCCCGTGCCCCTGTCACTGAGCCAGCCAAGGCAGTGCGACTTATAATTTCCTGCTCCTGCACTCTGCTAGACCAGAGAAAGAGTCGTTGTTCACTGGTGCTGTGTACAAGGGCGTTGACTAAATGGGTAGCGTCGCCGTGCCCCTGAGTGAATGACCGAAACACCTCGGAAGCCACTGCCGCAAAATACGCGTCCTGAGCGTTATTATCTTCCAACTCGCGGTAAACATCAGAAAGCAGTGTAGAAACAACGTTGTCACTGTTGAGAGAGACTGGAAGATTAGTTCGGTATAGCACGTCATCCAAGTGCGAGTCACTCAATTCAACAGCGCCGATGGCCGTGAGCATATATGATAAAACCATGGGATCGAGGGCGACGACTCCGTCAATCAAGTCATCTGGGTATCTTGTTTCCCACATTTGTTTCGCTGAGAAGGCTGCAGTGGGAAAGTGCGGTGTCAGATTCACATTCTGCATCTGCCTTCCAATGCGGGTAGTGAACAGGTCCTCTTGTTCCTGATCCACTGCGATGCGCGGAATAAACTCTCCAAGCGCACTGGCACTAGTCTGCTCTCCAAGCTCGATTGTACCCTTGGTGACGTTTAATACCGCCAGTGCACCCGGTATGCCGCCCGTGGCACGGGACTCGGCATTGTTTTGTACGAGTATCAAGTACTTTCGGGGGGATTCATCGCCGAGCATCTCTGGCAATAAACGTGCGGCCGCCGAAGCCATGTCAAGCCCCGTAGAGAGTTCACGCAGCTGTGTGGTCGCCGAGGCTACGGGGTCGGAGACCGCTGGGAGTAAACCTTGGAGATTGATAGCCGCCATCCTGTCTGCGGACAAGAGGACTGCATTCGCCGCAGCTGTAATTACTGGTTCAGCGTCCTTGAGCGCCGAAGTATCGATCCGCCCATCAGTGGGTGACAAAGAATCCCAATTGAACGCGTCGAATTTGTTCAGGAGCGGAGATCCTGCGTGGACAGCCACATCGTCCATAGAAACCGTCACCTCAGTGACGGCGTGTAAATTAGGCCCGAAGAAGGGAACGAATGTTCCCATCTTCCAGAGCGGACCGGTGGCGGTCTTTTTAGCTGAGCTAATCGAGTGACTCATCTCAGCAAAAGTTCTTCCCGCCGCGGGGGAATCGTGCGTCTTCAATTCTGTTACAAGAACGGGTAGTAGCTCCACCGCGTGATTCATGTTAGCTCGGACTGATGCGACTTGCTGCATCAAAGCTGCAGTAAAAATGCCGGCGGTAAATAGGGCCGCAGCGAAAATCAGGGTTGTTCGGACTCGCTGATTACGTGTCCTGGACTCTTTTCGCGTACGGACTTCGACTCGGCGTTCGTTAGAGTCGTCACATTTCTGGATCTTTTTGAATCGGCGCCAAACCATGCGTTGATACATCACCTAGGTCACTTTCACAGGATGAGAAATGCTTTCGCATTTAGTAGGCACCATGACGTGCCAGAACTGCCTTAAATGTTCTAAGGAGTATCGTAACGTCTCCAAGCAAGGACCAATTCTCAACATAGTAGAGGTCCAACCGGACCGTTTCATCCCACGACAGGAGGGAACGTCCACTTACTTGCCAAAGTCCGGTCAAGCCGGGTCGAACCATGAGGCGACGATGAACATGACTTTGATACATCTCCACCTCAGTTCGGAGTGGAGGGCGCGGACCGACCAAGCTCATGCTGCCGTTGAGTACATTGAAAAGCTGTGGCAGCTCATCAATGCTATAACGACGGAGGAATCGTCCCGACCGTGTTATTCGGGGATCTGCTTTCAACTTGAAAAGAACCCCATTACCCTCACTTTGGGATTTTAGGTCCTCTAGACGTTCTTCCGCATCAACCACCATGGTCCGGAACTTGTACATTTTGAAGTATTTACCTCCCGAACCAACGCGCTCCTGACGAAACAGAACAGGTCCAACCGTGTCTAGCCTAACCAGGACTGCGACCACACATAGGACGGGGGATAGCATGAGGAGTAGGGCGCCAGCTCCGACTAGATCAAAGATACGCTTAAGGACGTTTTGACTCGTCCGAAGGTTTGGAGTTGAAACATGAATTAGAGGCAGACCGGCTAATGGCTGAGTATGTATCCGTGGTCCTGCGATGTCAGTCAGAGCGGGAGCTAATATCATCTTGATCTGCATCTCCGCTAAAGCCCAGCCCAGTTCCCGGATGGTTTTCGGTGGTAAGGGAACTCCGCTTGACAGCGCGACAGCATCGGGGCGTAGATGCTGAGCTGCTGCCACGATCGACTCAGATGCCATACTCACACCTACATTAGGGAGTGCTAAATTCGGGTCAACCGAACTGCCAGGTTTCGCGCCGGGCAGGTATGTGGCGATAGGCCGGTATCCAGCCATCGGATGCCCGACTAAGGCCCTCGCCAAGTGTTCCACCCCGTGAACTCCTCCGACTAGGAGGACAGTGGAATTACTCTTTCCATGACGGCGTTCGGTTCGAAGCCATAAGCGGATCAACCAGCGGGCGATGAACAGAGAAACTATTCCCGCAGGCAGAGCTAGGCCAATATATCCGCGAGCGATATCGAGTTGATAGACATACGAAACCACCGCGACAGCTCCGAACAACCAAAAAGAAGCACTCAGAACGCGTTTGAATTCTTCGGTGCCGGTGCCAAGAACGGTGGTATCCCGGCTACCTACCACCCCCAAGGATACCCACCAAGCGGCAGCAAGAATGAACGTCAGCGCAAGATAAGGTTCTCCGTCAGTTGAAATTATCTCGCGTCCACGGCTGGTCCCGAACCGTAAAATCAGGGCGCCAGTCATAGCCCAAAGAACGCCTAAAGCATCTGTAACGGCCAACCAGCGAGCATACTTTACACGCCATTCGTTCAAATCGTCCACCGCATTTCGGTCCTAGCCAACATAGTCCTGAATATTCGATGAAGACCGACTCCGCCTAACGCCCTTCACATGGCTTGCATTCATGGTCCGACTCGATTGGGCTCGTTGCTTTCGTCCAGCAGGGGCAGTTTCATGCGAGTAATATGTATATGAGTAGGCGTCTGGACCTTTAGTAGGCAATAGATTTAGAACAACGCCTAGCAGTTTTGCCTCGACAAGGCTAAGGGATGAAAGCGCTTTTTCAAGATCCTGTGACCTCAATTTGTTCATGCCTGCTACCAGGATCACTCCACCTGCTTTTTGGGCAAGCACCGTGGCATCCGTAACTGGTAACAGAGGCGGCGCATCAATGATGACCGCATCAAAGAGTTCTTCTAAGCGTGAGATGACACCGGACATGGCGGGAGAACCCAGCAACTCGCTGGGATTGGGCGGTATCTGTCCGGAAGTCAAGACGTAAAGCTCACCCTCGCCCCACGGTTGCAGAAGGTCTTGGACATGGGAGGTGCCCACTAGCGCAGTCGTTAGACCGGCTGAAGACTCGAGACCCAGATAGTTTGCCACCATTGGGCGTCGTAAATCAGCGTCCACAAGGACGACACGTTGTCCTGCCTGGGACAACGCAATGGCTAGGTTTGTAGCTGTCGTGCTCTTCCCTTCGCTCGGAAGAGACGAAGTCACCAGGACAGTCTTGGATTTATTGTTCACGCTTGCGAACTGAAGATTGGTACGTATCTGACGAAATGACTCCGCACGGGGGCTTTGGGGGCTTGCTTGCGTCAGGAGAGGCTTTTTGGCTGCGTCTGCGTCGAAGGAGATTCCCCCCAACAGTGGAGCTTCAGTAACGAGTCTCAAATCTTGCTCGCCTCGGACATATGTGTCCATGGCAGAACGCAAGAGCGCCAGACAAACTCCCGCAACCAATCCTCCCAATAGCCCAATGGCGAGGTTCAGTCGGATATTCGGGGATGATGGAGTGGCTGGGGCGACCGCTGGCGTGACTACGGAGAGCTTGACTGGACTACTTCCGCCGGAAGCCGGACTTTCTAGCTCACCCACCAACGCAATGAGGCTAGCAGAAACAGCTTCTGCAACCGAGGCAGCTTGGACGGGAGATGAGTCCGCTACAGAAATGGTAATGAGTACGGTGCTCATATCGGCCCGTGCGGCTACCTGGGTAGCCAACTGAGCCGGCGTGAGGTCCAAAGCGAGGCTGTCTATGACAGGCTGAAGAACTGCAGGGGTCTTCGCTGCCTGGACGTACGACTGGACCCGAGCTTGAGTGAAACTGTTACCCTGTTGCAACTCCGCTACGCTCCCGGTGCTCTGAATCGCAACAAAGAGTTGTGTATACGCCGTATACGTCGGCCGCAGCAGTAATGATCCGGCGCCAGCGACAACTAGCCCCGCTAATGTGCAGGCAAGTACTCCGACCCAGTATCGCCGGAGTATCCTTCTATAATCCCTAAGATCCAAGTTCCTACCCTTCGTGGAAGCAGTGCATCGTTCACGCAAGGCCAGAAAGCGCTGCAACTACTTAGTGTCAGGCAGCAACTATAACGTCAAATGATGGCGGTCTGAATCCGAAGCTGGCGGGGGATATAGTACGGGCTGCTGTGCAGCCGGCGATCAAATAGACGTCCACCATGGACGCAAAGCACATAACACCAGATGCTGTCGCAGCTGCGCACCACTCCAGGATGTGAATGTGGGTACCTACGCAGATTCTTAGCACTGGACACCAAGCCTATACACTAAACGATTGGAGTGCGAACGTTGGTTATGGTCTTGCGTGAATAGGAGTTTGGGTGGAACACAGTGGGTACGAGACGCGTCACCCGCTGAGCGTGAGACGCCAAGTTATGCTTCTCGACTCCGGCATGCTAGTTGCGGGATTGCTGGGCCTCCTGCTCGTGATATTCAGAGATAAGATATTGCCCGCTCGTTTCATGGGTGACGAAGGAACCATTCAGGAACTCGCGAGAGGTCTATGGTCTGCGGAGGGCGACAGTTCCTATACGCAAGTGGCAAATTTTTATCGGTGGATGGGTTTGGCCGAAAATGCAACGCTGGCGGGATTGTTTGGCTTTGTTCTCGCTTGTATGCCCTACCTGCTTTTGATCAAAGAAGCGCGTGCATTGGGAACCAGCTTTGGGATAATGGTCACGAGCCTATCGGGTGTTCTTCTTAGTGCTGTGTACATGGGCAGCTACTCGAAGGAAGTTTTTCTCGTCCCGATAGTTTTGGCTCTAGTGGTCCTGAAGCCTGGTAAATTGAGTCTTCTTTTGATTTGTCTCCCAATGGCGCTTTATGCAACATATTTCAGGAGTTACTGGTTTTTCGTATTGACATTTTTTGTTCTACTTGCATTTATCCTGCGCAAGAACATATCGATTAAAAGGCTACTTCTCGTCACGATTTGTGGCATCGCCGTTGGATCATTGCTTTTGTCCTTTATTCTAGACGTTCCGGCCGATCACTTTCGCCAAGTAGTGAATGTTCGTAGGGCTGTCGTTGGTGACGTAAACACGCTAATTCCGAGGTTCATTCCATCCGAAAGCATCTTTTCAGGGCCGCTCAATAATATATGGACGTTTATCGTCTTAGTAGTACCAATACCGCTATTGCTGCTTTTTTCTGGTTACTACATTGTCATCTTCGCTTTACTCGCTAGCATATGGGGTGGATTCTATCTAGGCGTGCAGCGACTTAAGAACGTTATCAACCGCACCCATGGTCTACGAATAACGCGTGCGATAGTGTTTTTATCGGCATTCGTTATGACGCAAGCCTTCTTTGAGCCCGATTATGGGTCGGCGCTTAAGCACCTGACGCCGTTCATACCTTTGTTTCTTATGATCCAATTAGGAGTCAAGGAAATGACACCTGAGTCAACATCGAAAGAGAACCGATAATCATGGAGTCACGTATCAAAGTTCTTCACGTTGTGGAGAGTTTTGGGGGCGGAGTTGCTACTGCCCTGGCGCAGTATGCGAAAGCCACACCCGGAGTGGAACACCACCTACTTCGGTCTGTTAGGGTCGGTGACTTCGCTGATGGAGGCGAGTTGGCGGAGTTTTCGAGTGTCGATGACCTGCCAAGGACCCCAGTCGCTGCGAGGAAGAAGATCCGGCAGACCTTTAAACAAGTTCAGCCCGAGATAGTTCATGCGCATTCTAGTTTTGGTGGCCTTTTCACTCGGATTTCGGTTCGTGCCACTAAAAAGGTTCAGATCGTATATACGCCCCACGGGTACTCGTTCGAACGCCGGGACATTTCCGCTTTCAACAGATCTCTTTACCGTAGCGTCGAAGCCGCGTTGTCATTCAATACCTCAAACTACGCTGCATGTTCGCCGCGTGAGGCCGAACTGTCAAAAAAGCTGAGCCGCCGCTCCGTAGTGAGCTACGTGCCGAACGTCCTGGAAGAGATTCCTGCTCATTTTCTTCCAGACGAACGTGACCCTGCTGAGCACCGAGTCGTCAGCGTAGGTCGTTTAACAGCAGCAAGGGATCCAATGTTTTTCCTGAAGGTTGTCGCGGCGGTGAAGAGCGTAGATCCGAGTATCGTATTTACCTGGGTGGGAGACGGTGAAGAATCATATAAACGTCAGCTTATCGATGCTGGCGTTGAGGTTACTGGCTGGTTGACACGATCTAAAGCATGGTCCGTACTGCGATCTTCGGACACACACATTCATACGTCGGCTTGGGATGGATTCCCTATGGTCCTTTTAGAAGCAAATCAAGCGCGCGTCCCTAGCCTTGTGCGTGATATTGACCCCTTCGCTGGTGTTCACAAGAACCTACGGAGTGAAACTCCGGAAGAAATGGCGTTGAAGGTGTTACAACTACGGAGCCAGGACAGTAGAGCTGATGTTCTCGGTCTTTGGGATGACTTCCTTAGGGATAACACTATCGCTGTCCAAAGGGCGCGGCTGATGGAAATATACGAACCTATAGTGTTGGGAGCAGCAAATTCGTATTCTTCACGTAATAAATAGTCTTGATATAGGCGGGGCAGAAACCTTACTGAAAGGGTTGCTGGAGCAGTGGAAAGACGATGAGCACCACGTGGTTGTGTTGCAGCAACCTGGAGTATTCTCTGAGGATGTTGCTAAGTCAGCTGTATCCGTCACACACTTGAATATTCCGAAGAGCCTAAGGTCGGTTCCAAGGATGATAATCGGTCTCAATAGAGTTGTTCGCGCACTCCAGCCAGACGTTGTTCATTCACACTTGCTACAGTCTGACTTCGTCTCGTTGATTTGCCCTGGACGCAAATTTCGACGCTACACCTCTGTTCACATATCAGATATAGGCAAGTACGACCCGTCTCAGACCCGGTTGTTATCAAGGGTGGTTGCGCTTCTCTCCTTCCGTTTTACGGCTGCGATCGCAACGAGTACTAGGTCAGTCGAATTCATGAGGCGAGTGGGATACAGGTGCAACAGTGTAGTAGTCAACAATGGGACTCCACGGGTTGAGCCGGTGAATTATCAGCAGGAGCCGTTGACATTTTTATCTTTGGCTAGATTCCACGAAGTTAAGGGCCACGATGTTCTTATATCCGCATTCAGCGAACACCTGAAAACCTATCCATCGTCGAGGCTTCTATGTGCGGGCCATGGTGTAGACATGGACAATCCAGACTTCGTTTCGTTCGTTGGCGCTAACTTGGGTGATATGGTGAACGCAGGGTCGGTGGAATTGGTGGGGCCAACGAAAGACACGAGAGCGCTCTTTTCACGATCGTCTGTGCTTGTTATATCAAGTATTGGGACTGAAACCTTTCCTATGGTCGGATCAGAAGCGTGTATGCATGGTATTCCTGTTATCACGACTGATGTAGGAGACGCTCATAAGTTTCCTGGGGACAGCAGATGGGTGGTCGAACCACGATCAGCTATGCAAATGGCCGACGCGATGAATGCTTTCGCTTCCTTGTCGAGCAAGGAGCGTGAGGTTCTGTCTGCGGATAGTAGGGAACGGGCGCTGGCCGAGTTCGATCTCGAAAAGGTGGCAGCGACTTATACCCTTCTTTACAGGGGACTAAACGGACTTCCAAAAACCCCCGATAACCCCCTGAACAAATGAAGACTAAGTTGAAGATAGCTCACTCCATTCGTGCTAAAGGGTGGTATCTTGCACCAACCATTTTGAATGGACTGGTCTCGATCGCCTCGGTACCATACCTTATACATTTCGTTGGCGCGGAGGGTTGGGCACAAATAGCTTTGGGTCAAGCCATAGGACTCTGCGGCGCGGTCCTGGTTAGTCTGGGTTGGCCGGTTGATGGCCCGGCGACTATCGCTGGCGCTTCAGCCGAAGAGCAACAGAAACAATTCATGTTGTCCCTCTGGGCGAGACTCCTTGTCTCTACCGTCGTAATGTCGACAATTATCGTTTTTTCCGTAGTCATTTTTCCCCAAAGCTCGTTGTTTGTGTGGACGGTTTTGGCCAGCACGCTTTTGGGATGTGCCTCGAGTTGGTACTTTCTTGGGATCGATGATCCGCGGGGACTTTTTTGGAGGGATGCAGCGGCTAGGTCTGGGGGCGTTCTCTTCGGCCTTGGCTTAGTAGGTGTGAGTGGCAGCGGAGAGTGGTTTGCGGTTGGCTTGGTTGTTGGTTTGACCATTTCTGTTTGGCTTACTCTTGTGAGCGTTCGGTTCCGAAGTCGCGGCTCTGGATGGAAAGTATCCGGCATGGCAGTGCTAGGGTCGATTCGCAGTCAGACTAAGAGCTTGACAACCAATACACTTTTCGTCGCGATGTCGTCTGTGGGCCTTCCACTGAGCGCTTTAATTGGCGGACCTACTTTTGTAGCATTTGCGGTGATAGATAAAGTTCAGAAACAGCTGACGACGGTCGCGCTCCCGCTAACCCAGCTGATCACCGGAAAGATGGCCGGCGACCTGAGCCGTGGGGTTGGCAGGGTTGCAACAGCAACGGGTATGTTTCGGAGTGTGATCATTTCAGCGTGTGGGCTGACTCTCCTGATGCTTCCTTTGGGCCCTCTAGCCGTTCGAATGATGTCTGTTGGCCTAGTGGAGGTCAGCGCCGCACAAACAGTTGCTCTTGCTTTGCTCGTGGGACTGGCCTTCGCGGCGCAGTGCTTGCCGGTTGCAGTCCTCGCGCCGTTGGACAGACTGAAGTACGGGGTCTGGGGAATGGTTCTGGGGTTAGTGCTTGGCTCACCTTTAATCTATTTTGTCGGAAGGTCCTTGGGCATCACATTCGTGATGGTTACAATATCTGGTATGTATCTGTTGACAATCGGGTTTTGTATCGCAGGTTTGGCCAATGCCAAGCGTAATGAGCGAGACGTTCTGAGTTTATAGAATCGGTTGCTTTTGCTAAATTAGTGCGAAAGAGTGAGATAGGAAGCGATTATTCGTTACTTAGAAGCACGTGAACAGATACCTCGATTCGCATGGATGGATACAGCACGGGGAATCGCCATATTGTTGGTGATCATCTTTCATGCCGTGACCGAGGTGGATAAACAGTTTGGTCTCCCCGATACGGTAGTTGCGATAAACAATATCGTTGCCCCCGCTCGTATGCCTTTGATGGTATTTTTGTCAGGGCTTCTTCTCGGTCATGGACTCGCCAAACCCTGGAATAGATATTTCGCGGGTAAGTTATCTAAAATTCTGTGGCCGTATATTGTATGGTCAGGCATTATGTTGCTCCTGGTTTCAGTCGTGGCGGCGGAACACCCTCGCGCCGGTGAGATTGCACGGCTCTTAGCAATATCTCCGATCGATCATTTGTGGTTTCTTAGAGATCTTTTTGTTTTTTATATAGTCATGTTCTGTCTGCGGAGATGTACGAAAACGTTGCACATTGTCCTCGCTTCCGCGGTTCTGCTTGCGGGGCAGTGGGCCGGATTTGAGCAGTTGGAGCGTTTTGCTTATCTTTATTTCTTCTTCACACTGGGATGGTTGTATAGCGGAAAGATCGAAGAACTTAAAATGTTTATCGAGAAAAGAGCCGTTACTTTTGTCAGTTTGGTGTTCGCTGCGTTGCTCGTCCCGTCGGTACTTGTCTTCGGTGACATCCGCTATGATGTTTTGTTTCTACCAGCCGTGGCCAGTCTGGCGTCGATTGTTCTGCGTGTTTCGGTTTTTTTGGAAGGGCGACTCAGTGCGGTGAGGGCCATCGGTAGAAATTCTATAGTTTATTACTTAGTTCATTGGCCGGTTGTTCTTGTACTGGCGCATGTGTGCGTCGCGTTCGGATCCGATATTCATCCGTTTATGATCACAATACTCTGCATAGGTACTGCCCTAGCTTCCTCTTATGTCTGCGAGCGTCTAAATGAACGTGGACTTCCATTCAGTCTATTCTTTGGGATTTCTTTTTCCCGGGCATACAGGCAGAGGCTGCCGGCGTAGTCCTTCGGGGCGCTCGGTGAGACCGGGCTCGAGAGCCGTTGGACGGAGGGCAGCCCATTCCAGTCTGGGGCGTTAACGGAGCCACCGTGTCGCCGATGAGAAGAGGCAACCGATCGTGGCTCCAATAGTGTTTGCAAGTATGTCCGCTACGGAAGCGAAGCGCTCCTCGAGAAAACAACACTGATATGTTTCGATGGCACACGATGCTATAAATGCTAAGAGTATGAGCACGTAGCATGGTTTCTGCCGTCTAAGATAGGCCGCTCCCAGGAAACCGAACGGCACAAAAAGCAGAATGTTGGCCGTGAACTCAACAAAGTTGTAGTTGAACCAGCCTGGGATGCCGTGGGAATGGAGCCAGGCAAGAACCGAGCGCAGGGTCGCACCGCTGGAGCCAGCATCCACAGGGGACGGCCAAAACGCTATAAACGCCAGGGCCACCAGATAGGCGAGAAAAAGCGAGGCCAGGAAGCGCCGTCGGCGGACGGGTCGGCTCACCGGACTCACCGGTACTGATACTCCCAGGCCAGAATGCTTTTGAGGGCAGGGGAGAGCTCCTGGACCATTTGCTGGTAAACCTCATCGGACCGGCGGAAAGGATCCACGACGTCGTCCTCGCCCGGGCCGCCCGGGTGGACCGAGCGCAGGCGCAGGGCCCGGGACAGGGCATCCTTCCAGCGCTCGGCAGCCGGAGCATCGGGATCAGCATCAACTTCGGGCAGCAGACGGGCCAGCTCACGCACGGTAAAGGTCCGGCGCAGCAGACCCGGAGACATCTCCACGATCTTGCTGCGGTGCTCACGGGTCAGAGCGAGCACCAGATCCTGGCCCTGCAGGATCTCCGGGGTGAGCTGGCGGGAGACAAAATCCGCGGAACTGCCGCCAAAAACGTTAATGAACCCGGCCACATGCGGTTCAATGGCCGAACCGACCAGGGCCCCGGTGCCGGCACTGGCAACCTCGAACTCACCCGGAGCCAGCGCATCGAATCCCGCCTGGAGCAGACGCTCGGCCATGGGGGAGCGGCAAATGTTGCCGGTGCAAACGGTCAGAATGCGGAAAGGCGCTGAAGAAGTCATAACCTCTGGTTTCGGATCAGGGTGAAGCGGTTCGGGCGCGGCAAAGCTGGGCACCGCCGCACGCACTGGGAATGAGATTACCCTGCCGGAACGTCCCCGGCGGGTATAGGCGCACGTGGCAGCTCCACCCGGAACGTGGTGCCGGCGCCCGGAGCGGATTTCAGACTGATCCTGCCGCCGTGTGCCTCCACGATGTCCCGGGCGATCCCCATGCCCAGGCCGGCGCCGGGAATCGCAGCCTTCTTGACGGCGTCGGCCCGGAAAAAGCGCTTGAATACGTCCGCCTGCTCGGCGTCGGACATACCGATGCCCTCATCCGCCACTTCTAGGACAGCTGAGCCGTTTTCCTCCCAGGTGCGGATGGTGACGGTCCCGCCGCCGGGGGAGTACTTCACGGCATTGGAGAGCAGATTGTCCAGCACCTGCTGAATCCTGACCGAGTCC
Organism: Arthrobacter gallicola; assembly: GCF_014836775.1. GTDB lineage: Bacteria > Actinomycetota > Actinomycetes > Actinomycetales > Micrococcaceae > Arthrobacter_B > Arthrobacter_B gallicola. The sequence continues at coordinate 235,058 of NZ_JACSQD010000005.1, read as the reverse complement.
ACGCACGCGCACACCTCCTCCGGGGCGTCAACGCGGATCCGGATGTCCGCCGCGTCAGTGCGGCGCTTGGCCGAATCCGCCGCGGCCAGGGCCAGCTCACGAATGGAGAGCTCAGTCCGCTCCAGATGGACCGTATCCAGGGCCGTGGTTAACAGGTCAGCCACCAGGACCAGCAGGCGCTCCGCGTTCCGCTGCACCACGTTCAGGGAGGTCACCAGCGGTCCCTGGAGCTGCTGGTCCTCCGCCTCCATCAGCGCCAGGTCCAGGTAGCCGATGATGGAGGTCAGGGGAGTGCGCAGTTCGTGGGAGACACTGGCCACAAAGTCATCCTTGGCGCGCAGGGCCCGGAGCATGTCCGTGACATCGCTGAACGCCAGCACGGAACCGTTGAATTCACCCTGCTCGTCCAGCAGCGGCCGGGCCGAGACGGACATGGCACGCTGTTCCGGTCCGCGGCCCACCCAGAGGATGTAGTCGGAGAAGGTTTCCCGCCGCATGGAACGGGCTATCGGACGGTCCTCAGCAGGTACCGGGGTGATCCCGTCCAGCTCGTAAACTAGCATGTCCGGCTCCAGATACCCTTCCGCTTCCGCCGGCACAGCGAGCTGGTGGGTGGCCAGCTGCCGGTTGTTCATCAGCATGATGTGGCCGTCCCGCGCCAGCACCACCACGCCGACGTCGATCGTATCCAGCACCCCGTCCAGGAGCTGCGCCCGGCGCCGGCTGTCCTGCAGGCTGCGCTTCAGCTCCCGGTCCTTCTCCTCAAGCGCCAGCTGATGCCCGGCGGCGTCCTGCACCGTGAGGGCAGCCGCGAGGTACACCAGCAGCAGCACCAGTGGCACCAGCGCCTGCCGGAGGACGTCTTCGGGCAGTATGTCCGTGTCTCCCAGCAGGGGTGCACAGGCGACCAGCAGCGCGCCGGAGAAAGCTATCAGGGCCGCCCGGCGCGGCGCGACGCCGGACCACGCCAGCCACAGGACGGGGAACGCCGCCAGCGCTGTCATTCCCGGGACGCTCGGCTGCACTCCCCGGTAAAGGGCCGCGATGGCAACAAAATCAAGAATCGGAATCAGTAAAAACGCCAGATTGAAACAGCGGTCCCACGGCACCGCCACGGTCAGCACCGACAACACCGCAACCATGCCCAGCCCGGCAAGGAACTCGGGATTTAAGTAGGCGGCAGGCTTGACCACGTAAACGATCGGCAGCAGGAGTGCGACGGCGACAACAAGGGGAGACTGGCTCAGCGCCACCCGGTGCCGCAAGGGGAACAAATAGAAGTCTCTGCGTTTTGCCAGCGAGAACAACGTTCCGTCCTTGAATCTGGACATTGGCGCGGCAACCTTCACATTCTTGGAGTCAATGAAGTCCGCAGTTTATCTGCCCAGCCTGTAGGATGCCGAATAAGGGGAGCGGGTACAGAAGGTCTCGCAGGACAGGAAAACCACTAAAAGTATGGACACACAGCGCGTAGCCGTCATTATCGAAGACGACAAAGACATTCGCGACCTCCTGCACGCGGTACTCCAGCAGTCCGGTTTTGAGGTACACGCCAGTCCCACCGGCACCGAAGGGGTGGAAGCGGTCCGCAGCCACAATCCCGCCGTCGTCACCCTGGACCTGGGCCTGCCCGATATCGACGGGTTCGAGGTCATCCGGCAGCTGCGCCTGTTCAGCGACGCCTACATCGTGATGCTCACGGCCCGCGCCGAGGAGCTGGACACCCTGATGGGGCTGGAAGCCGGCGCCGACGATTACATCACCAAACCGTTCCGCCCGCGTGAGCTCCGTGCCCGCATCTCGGCGATGATGCGCCGGCCGCGCAAGGACACCGACGCCGCTGAACCCGCCACCGCCCCCGGCGCCGCGGTTAAAGCGCCGGCACCCGCTCCGGCCGCCGCAGCGCCGCAGGCCACGGGGAACGAAGCCGGCGTGTTCCACCACAACGGGCTGCAGCTCGACGCCGCCACCCGGACCACCGTGGTGGGCGGACAGGACGTGGAACTAACCCGCACGGAGTTCGATCTTTTGCAGGCGCTGTTGGAAAGCGGACGCCGGGTCCGGAGCAAAACCGACCTGGTGCGGCGGCTGCGCGGCGAGGACTACGACACCGGTTCCTACATCAGCGACTCCGACGAACGCACCATCGAGGTGCACGTTGGCAACCTCCGCCGCAAGCTCGGCGACGACTCCCGCGCTCCCCGCTGGCTCGAGACCGTCCGCGGTGTCGGGTACCGGCTGGCTCCGGTCGAGTAGCCAGCCCCGCACACCGGAACCTACAGCCGGGGCAGTGTGTCGTGGAGCTGACGGATAGTGTCCTCCCCGCACCGCTGCAGCGGCTCCAGCAGGGACATCAGGCCGGCATGGTCGCGGCTGTGAGCCAGTTGCTGGGCCTCCGCAGCTAGTCCGGCCAGCCGCTCCGCCCCGGCCATCTGGCTGGAAATCTTGATGCTCAGCACCACGTCCATCACATCGGGGAAGTCCTCGCTGTGCAGCGCCGCAACCAGCCTCGAATACCGGGATTCCCACATGGTGATGTAGTTCCCGACGAATTGCTGGCATGTTCCAAGCCCCAGCTGGTCGCTGAGGTCCCGCAGCGCTCTTGTGGACACAAGACTCCTGGACACTGCGCGGCTCTCCATGGCGATCATGCCATGGTCACTGTGAGAGGAGCTGCGCCGAGGGCGCGGTTGGCCCTCCTGACGGGCGCAGAACTCTGAAGCGGGAACAAACGGTTCCTCCTGAATAACGGGCCACCTTTGTGGGATTGTCGGTCTGGCGTTACAGCAGACTCTGACAGTGCAACCTCAGGAACGGACCCGGCGCAGGCTCAAGATCACGGCAATTCTGCCACCGGCTCAGCTGGGTGAGCAGATGGTGTACCCCGTGGGGTCATTTGGGGATGTTGTCAACGGACTCCCCGCCAGAATCGGCAGCAGGAGCGTCCTTATTCGCTTTGCCTAGTCCAGCCCTGGGCCGTTTCAGCTTGGACCAGACTGCTGGTATCAACCGGTAAACGATGGGTATCCACGCTGCCGAGAACATGACCATAGCTATCACACCCACTAGGGCTAGACGGACGTACCAGAAGCCCAAAATCCAGACACCGAAGAGCGTGAAGACGAGACCTATCACCACGAGGCCGCTGTTTACGATCCTGATAGGCCGCTCAGCGTTAGCGTCCCCAGCCATCTTCACCCCGAATTTTACGAACAGAAGATTGAAGACGGTTCCAAGAAGAGCAGTAAATAAACCGTATACCGCGAGTAATATGCCGAGCTGTTCATCGCTATTAATCTGGCCACACACATCGACGGCGATGTCCTGCGCGATACTTCCCTGATCCATGGAGAGATGTTGAACGGCAATATCCGTGTACGTGCTGATGCACTCTTGGTAGTCAAGCATGGATTTGATCCTGCCATGTGCGGGCAAAAAAGGGGCGACGCCGGCCCCCCAGGTGGGTTGCCGGGGGGCCCCGGGGGGACGCGCGGGGGT
>NZ_JACSQD010000005.1:147513-231550 GCF_014836775.1 Arthrobacter gallicola | reverse complement strand
GGGGTAGGCCGGGGCCGCCCCTGAGGAACGCGCTGCGTTAGTCAGCGATGTAGAAGAGCCGCTTGTTGACGAACTCGTCCATGCCCAGCGGGCCCAGCTCGCGGCCGTAACCGGAGCGCTTCACACCGCCGAACGGGATGTCAGCGCCTTCGCCGATGCCGTTCACATTGGCCATGCCGACCTCCAGCTGCCTGGCTGCCCGGCGGGCGCGCTCCTCATCGGTGGAGAAGACGGCGCCGCCCAGGCCGTAGTCGCTGTCATTGGCGAGCTTCACGGCCTCTTCGTCGCTGGCGACCTTGTACACCACAGCCACCGGGCCGAAGAGCTCTTCGCGGTAGGCGCGCATCTCCGGCGTGACACCGGTGAGCACTGCCGGGGCCAGGTAAGCGCCGGGGCCGTCCTGCAACGTGCCGCCGGCGTGCAGGGTGGCGCCCTTGCTCACGGCGTCCTGGATCTGCTCCGCCAGCCCTTCAGCTGCGGCACGGGATGCCAGCGGCGTGTAGGTGCCCTCGGCTTCTTCGGCCGGGTTGCCCGGCTTGAGGTCCTTGGCCAGGGTGGTCAGCTCCGCAACGAACTCGTCAAAGATGTCCTCCATCACGATCATCCGCTTGTTGGAGTTGCAGGCCTGGCCGGTGTTCTCCAGGCGGGTGGCCCAGGCCTGGCCGGCAGCTGCCTTCACGTCCTCGGCGTCGAGCACTACATAGGGATCGGAGCCGCCCAGTTCCAGGACAACCTTCTTCAGGTTCTTGCCGGCGAGTTCGCCGATGATCGAACCGGCCCGTTCGGAACCGGTCAGCGAGACGCCCTGGATACGCGGATCGGCGATGATGTCCGCGATCTGGCCGTAATTGGCGAAGAGGTTGATGTACACGCCCTGGGGGACACCGGCGTCGTCCATGATCTTCTGGATCGCCAGCGCCGACTTGGGGCAGGACTCGGCGTGCTTGAGGATGATGGTGTTGCCCAGCATCAGGTTCGGCGCCGCGAAGCGGGCCACCTGGTAGTAGGGGAAGTTCCACGGCATGATGCCCAGCAGCGGGCCGACGGGCAGCTTCTGGATCATTGCCCGGCCGCCGCCGATCGCCTTGATCTCCTGATCCGCGGCCAGCCCGGGGCCTTCGGTGGCGAAGTAGTCGAAGATGTCGGTGCAGAACTCAGCCTCGCCGCGGGATTCGGCAAGCGGCTTGCCCATTTCCTCGGTGATGATGGCGGCCAGCTCATCCGCGCGTTCGGTGAACAGCTCACCGACCCGCGCCACGATCCGGCTCCGCTCCTCAAGGGAAACTTCACGCCAGGACTCGAACGCTGCCTGCGACGCCGCCAGGGCCTCCTGGACCTCGGCGTCCGTGGCCGTGGGGAATTCCTCGCCGGGTTCACCGGTAGCGGGGTTCACTACCCGGTAGGACCTGGCCGTTGTGTTGGAAGTGGTGCTCACGTCCGTACTCCTTACGCATAAAAGTGGGGTTAATTCATCATGCCTTGTATCGGCGGCCAGGGAAACAAAACCGCCGGGAGGTGACAGGGCCCGGACGCCACGGACACCGTTGTCCAGGGCGTTCTGAGCCGCTGAATCCGCGCTTACACGCACCATGGAGGGCCGATTGCGCAGATGTTGACCGTGGCTTGCGGTGCTCTTGAGCTTTGCCGGAATGTTTCATGAACCCTGTGGGTGGACGGCGTTATTTCTTGAGGACCGGGCGGCAAAGTATTACTCAGCGGCAAGGAAAACCTTCCAGAGCCGAAACGGTCTTACCAAGAACAAGGGGAACACAATGAACAAGATGGCAAAAGGCGCACTGGCAACCGGCGTAGGCGTGGCACTGCTCCTCGGCGGCGGCGGAACCCTGGCGGTCTGGAACCAGACTGCAAACGCCGACGCCGGCACGATCGCCTCCGGTGATCTGAATCTGGTGGGGGAGGAGGGCTTCTGGACCAGCAGCGTAAGCGGCAAAATCGCCGACATCAGCAAGTACACGGTCGTTCCCGGCGAGACCCTGACTTACACCCAGAACCTCGACGTAACCCTCGTAGGCGACAATCTCTCCGCGGACCTGACGGTCACCGGTGACAGCGTGAACGGACTCGAGGGCGCCGATCTGTTCGATCCAAAGAACGTCACCGTCAGCGGAGTCAGCCTGAAGAAGGGCGGCAAAGACGTCGACACTACGCTCACGGAGAGCGTTGAGGACATCGAAGCCAGCATTTCGTTCGTGTTCGAAGCGGACCTCCGCGAGAGCACCAACGCCAAGTACGACTTCCGTGCCATCGGCTTCGAACTGGAGCAGAACGTTCCGACCGCCGCCACACCGGCGCCGTAGCCAACAGAGTCACCTTGTTCTAACCCCTGGCTGTGCGCGGTGCGCACGCTCCGCGCACAGCCTGTTCCCTGGAGATGGACTTCATGAAAAGCCTTCGAGCACTGAAAGCGGCAGGCCTGATCTTCGCCGCAGTAGTGCTCGGGCTGATGACCGTCCAGGGAAGCTACGCTCTGTGGAACGCAGGAGCAGCCGCGAACGCCGGAACCATCCAGGCAGCCAGCTTCGACGTCAAGATGGACAACGGCACGGGCACGGTTCTGATGACCCAGGCCAACGGCCAGCCGGCAACCCTAGGACTCAAGACAGGCCCCGTCAACGCCGGGGACTCTGCCTATACCGGAGTAGTCCTCACCAACGATTCCAACGCCGGTGGCCCTTTCACCGTCCGGGCCTCCGCAGATGCGGCGCAAACTTCATCGCCGGCTCTCTGGAGCGTTGAACACCGCGCGGTAGCCGGAGCCGATTTGGGTGCATGCAACGCAGCACTGTTCACCAGCTCGCAGGCCCAAACCACGGACATCCCCAAGGGCGGTTCCGGTGTCATTTGCTTCAAAGTGTCCCTCACCGCATCGGCGAACATCCAGGGACAGGCTTCCACCATCAACATCCCGCTCTCAGTCGCACAAGTAGGTTAGGAAAACCCATGTCAACTGGACACAGCACCGCCTCCCCGGCCGTTCGGGCACTCAAGCTGGCCGGCACCGCCGTCAGCCTCGTGGCCATGTGTGTTGCCTCCCTGGCCGCACTGGTGCTGATCATTGCCCCGTTGGTCACCGGATCCCAGACCTACACCGTGCTCACCAGCTCCATGGCGCCGAAGTACGCCCCCGGAACGTTCCTGGTGGTTCAGCCCACCCCCGCGGACGCCCTGCGGACCGGTGACATCATCACCTTCCAGATCGAATCCGGCAAACCCGCCGTGATCACCCACCGCATCACCGGCATCTCCACCGGCCAGAACGGCGAGCGGACCTTCACCACTAAGGGCGACAACAACTCCCTTGCTGATGCCGCCCCCGTGCAGGAGGCCCAGATCCGCGGCAAGCTCCTGTACGCCGTTCCCTACGTGGGATTCGTGGCCAACAGCCTGGGCAACAGCGAACGCGGCGAGATCGGCCAGTGGGCCGCCGTCGGGCTCCTGGGTTACGGAGTTGTCCTGCTGGTCCGTGGCGCGCTGCAGAACAAGCGGCGCCGCAACGAACCGGCCGTCCTGGAAAGCCCGGAGTCTCCGGAGCCCTTCGAACCGGCCAGCGAATCAGATCCGCTCCCGGTTCCCCACAGCCCCCGCCACCGGTTCGGTGCGGCTGACGATCAGATTGACGCCCACGACATCGTCCTCTTCGACTGCGACGACTGCGAGCACGGGGACTATCACCGCAACCATGGCGACTACTACGCCTCCGCCGAAATGGGCCGCAGGAGCGTTCGGGTCTAATGAAACCGGCCAGGGGTGCCCACAGGCACCCGCTACGACGAGCCGCTTCGGCAGCCGCCGCCGGCGGCCTGGTTGCAGCAGCGATGCTCGCCGGAACCCCAGCAGCCCATGCAGCTGACGACTTCCTGCAAATCAGCCTCGACGGAACAACCTTTGGCGCCTCAGCGTCCGGTTCAGTCTTTGCCACCGATATCCGCTACGTGCCCGGAGGCACTACCACCGGCTCCATCTGGGTGCGGAACACCGCAAAAGAACCCGCTCAGCTCTCCGCCGCGGCCCTGACAACCAACATGGATGCTGAACTCCAGGGCTTTATGCGGCTTGCGCCGTCCGGGGCTGGCAGCTCAGATAGCGGAACGCTCCTTGGGGCCGCGGGCGAGTGCGTGGACCTTCGAATCGGCAATTCGCTGGCGCCGGGTGCTACCCGCCGGCTGGATCTGACCACCGGGCTAACAGCTCAGGCTCCCAATCAGACCATGGGTAAGCAGGCACGGTTCCAAATTGTTCTGCTGCTGGATGCTGCGGACTCCGGCGACCGGTCCGCATGTGACGCCGTGGACGGTGTGACGCCGGTTGATCCGCAGACCGGGAACCCGGGCCCGTCCCAAACTCTCCCATCCGTGGCTGTTCCGTCCAGCGACCGTGGCGGCGGGAACACCGCGGCTGTGGTCGTAGCGGGCACGCCCGGTGCGGTCTTCCCGGCAGGGCAGGCCGCTGCCGCTGCTGGCTCGGGCTTGGGCGCGGTGCCTAAGGCGGTAGGCGGCACGGTGCCGGAGACGATGAACCCCGCTGGGTTTATTGAAAGTACAGTGGAACCGATTACCCGCACCCTGGCGGGCGCCTTGATGACCCTGCTCGCTGCCGTGTTCTTCGGCGGAGCAGTCCACCGGATTGGTACGACTCGAAGGACCTCATGAAACCGACCGAAGACCGCGACCGCCCCGCTCAGCGGGGATTTCTCGGCCGTTTCCGGGAGCTTCCCGGTTCCCGGACGGCCGTGGTGGCCTTCGTTCTGACAGTCGTCCTGGGCATCGGCGGCACGGCCGCGTATGCGTTGTGGAGCCAGACGGGTAACGCCAGTATTTCGGTTGTCGCCGGCGCGGCGAAGCCGACGCCCCCGCCGACGACTCCGCCGCCGCCGACGACCCCGCCAACAACTCCGGCGCCAACCACTCCGACTGTCGGTCCCAACCCGGTGCTGAGCGGGCTGCCCGGCAAACCCACCGCAAAACCTGTGAACGGTGATTTCTGCGTCCCGACCGAGGATAAGGCCGGGATGGCGAACGATACAGTGGCGGAATATAGTTTCAACTGGCTGGCTCCGACGACAGGAACTACGCCTACCGGATACGTAGTGCGCGTGACATCTACAAGCAGCGAATTTGCCTATGACCAGGTGCAGACTGTCACGGCAACGAGCGCCAAGTTCATGTTCCCGCGCTCACCTTCGAGAGCGGACAATTTTCACGCCTCGGAGACGTCCACGCCGTACTACACCAGATACACCGTCCGGGTGATGCCCATGAACGGAACTGTTGCCGGCGACCCGCAATACTGGACTTTCCAATATGCCCACGAAGAGTTGAACAATTGTTGGCCTTGGGCCGATACGCAAAGCGGCCTGGGTACCGTGGGGAACACGGCCATCACCTGTCCTGTTCCCCCTCTGCAAGTGGTGGACAAATATTCCACCCTCGCCCTGAGCTGGCGTCCTGCGGCAGGTGCTACCGCATATCGGCTGACGATCCTTTCGAAGGGAAAGACCCCGGTCCAAGGCCTGGAGCTAACTACAACGGATACCCAGACAGTCCTCCGTTTCGCACAAGCAACCGCCTCCAACGGCGAGTACACGGTGAGGGTTCAGCCGATGAATGCCAGCGGCGCAGGCGACCCGGCCTACATTACATACAACCTGTGGGGGAGCGGTCACAACTGCTGGTAGGCCAGCCAGGAGCAGCTTAGCCCCGCTCGTCCTCCTCGAAGACGTCCGGGATCCCGTTGTGGTCCGCGTCGACGCGTTCGGCGGCGTCGAGCACCGCATACCGGCGGTTGCGGATGGTCAGCAGGATTGAGGCCAGCACGGCCGCGGTGACTGAGGCGGCCAGGATGGCGACCTTCGCGTCGTCGTTATGGGCTGAGCCGACGTCGAAGCTGAGATCGTTGACCAGCAGTGACACCGTGAAACCGATGCCCGCGAGGATGCCGATGCCGGTCAGATCGACCCACTTCACCGAAGCGTCCAGCCGCGCCTTGGTTACGCTGGTGAGGATCCAGGTGGTCAGCAGGACACCGATCGGCTTGCCAAGCACCAGCGCCAGGATGATGCCCACGGCCACGGGATCGGTCAGGGCGCGGCCCAAACCATCGAGTCCGCCAATCGCAACACCGGCGGAGAAGAACGCGAAGACGGGGACGGCGAAGCCGGTGGAGATCGGCCGGAACCGGTGCTCGAAGATCTCCGCCAGGCCCGGCTTGTCCTCAGAGTGGGGGAGCGGCTTGCCGGCCGGGCCGCGGCGCAGCACCGGAACGGCGAAGCCCAGCAGAACCCCGGCAACGGTCGCATGGACACCGGAAGCGTGCATCAGGATCCAGACAGTAATTCCGAGCGGAGCCAGGAACACCCAGAACGCCCAGCGGCGGGTGCCGAAGAACCGCGGTGCGCGCTGGACCAGGACCGTGAACGCTGCAAGGGGAAGCAGCATCAGCAGCAACATCATCGGTTTGACGTCCTCCGAGTAGAAGAACGCAATGATCGTGATGGCGATCAGGTCATCAACCACCGCGAGGGTCAGCAGGAAAATCCGCAGGGCGCTCGGCAGATGCGAGCTGATGACGGCCAGGACAGCCAGGGCGAAGGCAATATCTGTGGCGGTTGGAATGGCCCAGCCGCGCAGTCCGTCCGAGCCGGACACCAGGTTCACGGCAACATAGATGAGCGCCGGGACGATGACCCCGCCAAACGCAGCAGCCACCGGCACGATGGCCTTGCTGACCTGCCGCAGGTCCCCGGCCACGAACTCCTTCTTGAGCTCCAGGCCGACCAGGAAGAAGAAGATCGCCAGCAGCCCGTCTGCTGCCCAGGCCCCCACCGTGAGGTCCAGATGCCACGGTTCATAGCCGAAGCTGAAATCCCGGATGGTGAAGTAGCTGTCCGAGGCAGGGGAATTGGCCCAGATGAGGGCGGCCACCGTGGCGATGAGCAGCAGGATGCCGCCAACGGTTTCCTTGCGCAGGATCTCTCCGATGCGCAGGTACTCGCGGTAGCTGGACCGGCCAAGGATGACGGGGGATGCCCCGGAGGGCTTGTGTGAGGCCATGAAGGCAGGCTCCTAAACGTAATCGGGTACGGCAGAACTACTGCCGACCAGACTTCCCGGCTCACCTTCGAACCAGCTTACCTTCCCCCGCACCGATAGCAGTGCAGGGGAAGGAACAGCAGCTACGCGGCCAAAGCGCGGACGCCGATGACCGCGGTGGCCAGGCCGAAAATAATCGCCGTGCTGATCATCATCAGGTTCACGGTCATGTACCGGGTGGGGGCGCCGTTGGCATCCCGGGCTGCGGGATCCTTCAGGACGCGCTTCAGGAACGGAGGCCAGACAATGATCGACCAGAGGCCGGCCACAATGAGGACAAACGCCAGGGGAGCAGACAGTACCAAGGAGTTCTCGCTTTCAGGCCGTGCGCGGACCTAGTTGTTTTCGATCCATTTGCCGGCCTGCGTGGCCTGGATGGTCAGGGCCTTGCCGATCATCGGTTCCGCGGACTTGGCAATCTTGTCTCCCAGGAACGGAATCGAGGAGCTGACGCTGCCTTCGACGTCGGTCCGGGTACCTTCGGGGACAACCACCAGGCGCTGAACCGCGTTGACCTTCAGAGGAACGCCGCCGATGGACAGGTCGATGGATGCGGTGCGGGAACCGTCCGCAGCGGGAGCTTCCCAGGACTCCTTCTGGGTCACGGTCAGGGACGCGCCCACCAGCTTCTTGGCCATGTCCGGCAGGCGGTCCGTGGGGAGAGTGCGGACGGCGGTGAGCGTGAACGGGCCGGCGATGTCGCCGTCGACCACCAGCGAGACCAGCGAGCCGCCTACGTGCTCACTGATGCTGCGGACGAAGTCCTCATCCGTAAAGGTCTTGGTCAGCGTGGCGGCGTCGTAAGGCAGGGTGGTGGAAGCAGTCAGGGCCATTGGGTCCTCCGATAGGTGGTGTGCGGCGGGACCGGCGCCGAAGCCCCGGACCCGCCAAACATCCTAGTCGGTGAAACGCCGCAGCCTCCAACGCTGCCTGCCGCGCGGCCGCTCAGGGAATCGTCACGCAGCCGGCAGCCTCGTTCTCCGGGGACATGATGACGATGGACTTGCCCGACCCGTTGTCCGGCAGGGTCCACGGCACCGTCACGGAGGCGTCCGCGGAGCCGTTGGAGTCCGTGGTGAAGTCCAGTGCCAACCCGGCAGGAACATTTTCGCTGACGTCCTCCTGGACGTACTCCGGCCCGGCATCCGAAGCATCTGCCCCGCAGGCCTGATCATGGAGCATCCCGGAGAAGGTTGTATCCGCTGCGAAATCCTGGACCTGCATCTCCACGGTTGTCTCCAGATCCGTTTCCTTAATCGTGAGTTCGGCTTCAGCACCGGCCGGGATCAGTTCCGTGTCATAAGCGCTGGCGATGGCGTTCTCGCACCACGGACCAAAGGCCCCTTCAATCACGCCGCCCTCGAGGGCGCTGGGAGAGGAGGACGAGCAGCGGCTTGCTGCCACTGTGGTGCCCGGCCCGGCAGCCTGACAGGAGGCCGAGGTGGCTTCCGGCCCCGACTCGCAGGCCGGATCCACGGACTCCTGCGTCGACGCTGCCGGCGAACTGGACATGCCTTCCTCACTGCCTCCACCGGAACAGGCAGTGAAGAAGAGGGCCAGGGCGGCGAATGCTATGAGCAGGAGCGGGGTTTTACGTGCCGTTTTGCGTTCCATGGGGGCAGGCCTCCGATGCGCTGGGAAAAGGCGGTTGCGGTGATCCCCGGGTGCCATTCCAGCGTGGCAGCCGGGCTCCGGAAAATCCACACTCCGGTCCGTGCCAGGGCGGGCACCCGGATCTGCACTCCAACCGGTGCGGGAAACTTACACAGAATCTGGCTTGGTGCCCGGAGGACCGTTAATTTCTCGCGGTGCGGGGCCTGCTTCGAGCACCGAGCGGTCTGCGTAGGCGGTCTGCGCGCCGGGGAACTTGCGCACCGGGCAATCTGCGTAGGTGGTCGCTCCGCGGTGTTTTTCCGTGCTCAAAGTGCAGCTTTGGTGACTTGGCGGCCGAAATGGTCGCCATATCTGCGCACTGAGCGAGCCAGCGCGGGAATTTAGTCCATGAACACGGGGAAAGGGAAGGGTCGGCCGAGATATCGGCAGGAAAAAACCACGATTTTCGGCCCCTGCGTCCCGGCTCTGTTAGCTGCCCGAACCGTCAACTAGCATCACCGCACGGTTGCAGCCTCGGGGGCGAAGGACGGCACACCGTATCCATTCATTGGCACTCACATAGGGGAATGATGAAACTCAGCAGATCGGTGCGCGGGGCAGCACTCGCGGCCAGCATTGTCCTGACGGTTTCGGCAGCAGCGCCGGCCGCCTTTGCCGCCGAGGTAAACTCCGGCGGCAAAGCCGGCCAGGGCACGCAGCAGGGGCAGGGCAACCAGCAGGGGCAGGGCAACGGTAAGCCCGGGCAAGGGCAGCCCGGTAACGGCAAGCCGGACAAGCCCGGCAAACCAGATAAGCCGGACAAGCCGGGTAAACCCGACAAGCCCGGAAAGCCCGGAAAATCGGACTCGGAGAAACTGCGGGACAAGGTAACGCTCAAGGGACTGCTAGGCCATCTGGACGCTTTCCAGGCCGCCGCGGACGCCAACAACGGCAACCGCGCCGCCGGAACACCGGGCTATGAAGCCAGTGCCCGGTACGTGGAATCCCAGCTGCGCAAGGCCGGCTATCAGCCGTTCCGGCAGGCCTTCACCTACGAGCAGTTCGTCCTCAACAGTGACGCCCTGGAGCAGGTATCGCCGAACCCGGCCGCCTACACCGCAGGAACGGACTACCTCACCATGAGTTACTCCGGCAGCGGGGACGTTACCGCGGCGGTCACCGCCGTCGACATTAACCTCACCGGAACCCGGGCCAACAGCTCCGGCTGTGAAGCTGCGGACTTTGCCGGGTTCACTCCGGGCAACATCGCGCTGCTGCAGCGGGGAACCTGCGCCTTCGGCGACAAGGTTGCCAACGCGGCGGCGGCCGGTGCCTCCGGCGCCATCATCTTCAACCAGGGAAATGAGGTCCCGGGGGATGACCGCACCGGGCTGATTAACGGAACGCTCGGCAGCGAACTGTCGGCCATTCCGGCCGTGGGCACCACCTTCGCCCTCGGAGAGACCCTCGCCGGCACGCCGGGCTTGACGCTCCGGCTGTCCGTTGACTCCGCCATCAAGGCCACCGAGACCTTCAACGTCATCGCCGATACACCCAAGGGCGACCCGACGCGGCAGGTAGTGGTCGGCGCGCACCTGGACTCAGTGGCTGAGGGCCCGGGCATCAATGACAACGGCAGCGGCTCCGCGGCCATCCTCGAAACCGCCATCCAGCTCGGCAAGACCGGCAAGTTCAAACTGGAGAACCAGGTGCGGTTCGCATTCTGGGGTGCGGAAGAGGACGGCCTGGTCGGCTCGACGCACTACGTGTCCCAGCTCGATGAAACCGGTCTGCAGAACACACTGGCAAACCTGAACTTCGACATGGTTGGCTCCCCGAACTTCGTCCGCTTTGTCTACGACGGAGACGGTGATGCCTTCGGCACGGCCGGGCCCACCGGTTCAGCCGCGATCGAGGAAGTCTTCGAGAGCTACTTTGCCTCGGTTGGCCTCGCCTCAGCGCCCACCGAGTTCAGCGGCCGCTCCGACTATCAGGCGTTCATTAACAACGGGATTCCGGCCGGTGGCCTGTTTACCGGTGCTGAAGGGATCAAGACGGCGGAGGAAGCAGCGATCTTCGGCGGGACTGCCGGCACGGCCTATGACCCGTGCTACCACTCGGTGTGTGACACCCGGAGCAACATCAGCAACAAGGCCATGGACGAGATGTCCGACGCCGCCGCGCACGCGGTGCTGACGTTCGCGCAAACGGAGGCCGATCTCAGGGGCGGGGCAGGGGCGGCACGCACCGCACCTGCGCAGCCTGACTACCTGGGCCACGAGGCACTGCGGTAACCCTCGGGTTACCCGGCTGAGGCATTGGAGGCCGTCCCGCCCGGGGCGGCCTCCTTTGCTGTTCCGCCGAGAGCGGGATGCGGAACAACCCGCGGCACGCAGCGGGTACGCTGGAAAGACCACCCGGGGTTGACTGCCAACTTCGGGTTCTTGTGTTGCCCTGCACTGAAGGAGAAACACCGAAGATGAGCCTGAACGGACTGCGCGCAGCCCTGGCCGAGGACCCGTCCTATGCACGCCTTCGCGCCCACGCGGCGCGGCCGCTGGCCAAGCGCAGCCAGGACCTGGAAATCGGCGCTCCGCAGGGGATGCGGGCCGCGCTGCTGGCCGAAATGGTGGACGGGCTGGCCGCTGAAACGGCCGACGGCGCCGCCCCGGTGGTCCTGGCCGTCACCGCTACCGGGCGTGAAGCCGAGGACCTCGCGGCTGCCCTGCGCAGTTACCTTCCGCTGGCCGGTATCGAGGAGTTCCCCAGCTGGGAGACCCTCCCGCACGAACGCCTCTCACCGCGTTCGGACACCGTGGGCCGCAGGCTCTCCGTCCTGCGCCGGCTGGCCCATCCCGGCAATGACCCGGTACAGATTGTGGTGGCGCCGGTCCGGGCGGTAGTGCAGCCGCTGGTGAAGGGCCTCGGGGACCTGGAACCGGTGTCCCTGGCGGTTGGCGACGAGCGGCCGTTCGACTCCGTGGTTCAGGCGCTCGCAGATGCCGCCTATGCGCGGGTGGACATGGTGTCCCACCGCGGCGAGTTCGCCGTGCGCGGCGGCATCCTGGACGTTTTCCCGCCCACCGATGACCATCCCATCCGCATCGACTTCTTCGGCGACGAAGTGGAATCGATGCGCTGGTTCGCCGTCGCCGATCAGCGCACCCTCACCGGGGAGGACGTGATCCACCCCAAGGAGCTGTACGCTCCGCCGTGCCGTGAGCTGCTGATTACGCCGTCCGTCATGAGTCGGGCCGCCAAGCTCAAGGATGAGATGCCGGCCGCTGCGGACATGCTGGAGAAACTGGCCGGCGGCATTGCGGTGGAAGGCATGGAATCCCTGGCCCCGGTGCTGGTTGATGAGATGGTTCCGCTGATGAGCGAGCTGCCGGCGGGATCCATCTGCGTGGTGATCGAACCGGAGAAGGTCCGCGCCCGCGCCCACGACCTGGAGTCCACCAACGAGGAATTCCTGGCCGCCGCGTGGGCCACAGCGTCCGACGGCGGTGCGGCGCCGGTGGATCTGTCCGCCGGCCTCAGCGCGGACCTGGATGCCGCCAGCTTCCGGTCGCTCGCTGACACCCGGACAGCGGCGCTGCAGAACGACGTCTCCTGGTGGGCAATCACGTCCTTCAACCCGGACGAAGAAACCGTCCTGGACATCGACACCCTGACGATCAACGCGCGGGAGCCGCGCGGCTACAAGGGCGACGTCGCAGAAATGATGGAGTTCATCGGTTCCCGGGTCCGGGACCAGTGGCGCATCGTGGTGGTGACCGAAGGCCCCGGCCCGGCGTCCCGGCTCGCGGAGCTGTTCGCTGACAATGACATCCCCGCCTCCCGGGTGGAATCACTCGATTCCGAACCGCAGCCGGGCATCATCGAAATCACCACTGCCAGCGCGGGCCGCGGCTTCGTCTTCGACAACCTCAAGACCGGCCTGCTGACCGAGGCGGATCTGCTGGGCCGGGCCAGCGCATACTCCACCCGCGACATGCGCAAGATGCCCTCCCGCCGGAGGAACGCCGTCGACCCCCTGCAGCTGCAGGAAGGCGACTACGTGGTGCACGAACAGCACGGCGTGGGCCGCTTCGTGGAGCTGCTGCAGCGCGCCACCGGTGCCGGTGTGAACAAAACTGTCCGCGAGTACCTGGTGCTGGAATACGCTCCTGCCAAGCGCGGGGCGCCCGGCGACCGGCTGTTTGTGCCCACGGACCAGCTGGATCAGATCACCCGGTATGTGGGCGGCGAAACACCGGTGCTGTCCAAGATGGGCGGCTCGGACTGGGCGAAAACCAAGAGCCGGGCCCGCAAGGCCGTCAAGGAAATCGCCGGGGAACTCATCCGGCTCTACTCTGCCCGGATGGCGTCCCGGGGTCATGCCTTCGGGCCGGACACCCCGTGGCAGCGCGAACTGGAGGAAGCCTTCCCCTACATCGAGACCCCGGACCAGCTGACGACCATCAACGAGGTCAAGGCGGACATGGAACGTGAGATTCCCATGGACCGCCTGGTCTCCGGCGATGTGGGCTACGGCAAGACCGAGATTGCGGTGCGGGCGGCGTTCAAGGCCGTGCAGGACGGCAAGCAGGTGGCGGTGCTGGTGCCCACCACGCTGCTGGCCCAGCAGCACATGGAGACCTTCACCGAACGGTTCTCCGGGTTCCCCGTCCGGGTCGCTTCCCTGTCCCGGTTCCAGACCGCCAAGCAGGCCAAGGAAGTTATTGAGGGCGTGCGGACCGGCACCGTGGACGTGATCATCGGAACCCACCGCCTGCTCTCGCCCGAGATCCAGTTTAAGGACCTGGGACTGGTCATCGTGGATGAGGAGCAGCGGTTCGGCGTCGAGCACAAGGAAGCGCTGAAGAAGATGCGCACCAACGTGGACGTGCTGGCCATGAGTGCGACGCCGATCCCGCGGACACTGGAAATGTCGCTGACCGGCATCCGGGAAACCTCCACGCTGGCCACCCCGCCGGAGGAACGGCACCCGGTGCTCACCTATGTTGGTCCGTACACGGACAAGCAGGCCTCGGCCGCGATCCGCCGCGAGCTGATGCGCGAAGGGCAGGTGTTCTTTGTGCACAACCGGGTCTCCTCGATCGACCGGACCGCCGCGCACCTGCAGGAGCTGGTGCCGGAAGCCCGGATCGCCGTCGCGCACGGCCAGATGAGCGAAGCGAAGCTTGAGCAGATCATTGTGGACTTCTGGGAAAAGCGGTTCGACGTGCTGGTCTGCACCACCATCATCGAAACCGGCCTGGATATCTCCAACGCCAACACGCTGATCGTGGACCGGGCGGACCACTTTGGGCTGTCCCAGCTGCACCAGCTGCGCGGACGTGTGGGCCGGGGACGGGAACGTGCCTACGCCTACTTCCTGTACCCGGCGGAGAAACCGCTGGGCGAGGTGGCGCTGGAGCGGCTCAAGGCCGTGGCTGCGCACAACGAACTGGGGGCCGGTATGCAGCTGGCCATGAAGGACCTGGAGATCCGCGGTGCGGGCAACCTGCTCGGTGGAGAACAGTCAGGGCATATCGCCGGTGTTGGCTTTGACCTCTACATCCGGCTGGTCGGCGAGGCCGTGGCGGACTACCGCGGCGAGGCCGAGGAAAAGGCCGCGGAAATGAAGATCGAGCTGCCGGTCAACGCGCACCTGCCGCACGACTACGTGCCGGGGGAGCGGCTGCGGCTGGAGGCGTACCGCAAGCTCGCGTCGGCCATCACGAATGAGGCGATCGATGAGGTCCTCGCGGAGCTGGTGGACCGCTACGGCGAGCCGCCGCAGGCCGTGAAGAACCTGATCGACGTCGCCCGCTTCCGGGTTGATGCCCGGGAGGCCGGGCTCACCGACGTCGCGCTGCAGGGGAACTTCATCCGGTTCTCACCCGGGGACCTGCCCGAGTCCAAGACCATGCGCCTGCAGCGGATGTATCCGGGGTCCCAGGTGAAGCCGGCGCTGAACGCCGTGCTCATTCCCAAGCCGAAGACGGCACGGATCGGCGGCCGGGACCTGCAGGACGCGGAAATCTTGGACTGGGCGCACCAGGTGCTGGACGCAATCTTCAAGGACTAGGACCTGACGGCGACCGCAAAAACGACGGCGGCGGCCAGCACCAGCACGCCGATCACCGAATAGGAGATCCGGGCGAAACGCTGTTTCCGGCTGCGCTCCAGGCGCCATTCCCTGCGGGTTAGTGTTGCACTCATGCCGAGAACTGTAAGAACCACGGCTGCAGATTCCGAAGAGTACTTACTACCTGTTCCTCAGCGATTGTTACCCGGAGGGGCGTTCATATTACGCGTCTTTCCGGACAGTGCTGCCGAAAAACACGAAAGGCACATTGCCTGGCCGTGGAAGCGGCCGAGGCAATGTGCCTTTCGGAAAGCAGCTGCAGACTATTCGTTGTGGCCCTTGCCCTCTGCCAGTTCGGTGGCGCTGTCCGAGCGGCCCATCATGAACGGGACCAGGTACGCGATGGTGCCGAGCACGAGGCACGCGGCCATCGGCCAGACAACGTCGAGCGACAGCCAGTTCAGCGAGTAGATGGCCAGGACGAAGAGCCCGAAGAAGATGACGAACGTAACGAGGTTCTTGACCAGGTGTCCTTCGCCCGAGTGAGTGGGCTGCTTAGCCGTGGTACCTGCCATGGGAGTTCTCCGTTTCAAAAAAAGTTTTCAGCGGCGGACGGATCAGTAACCGGACCCGCCGTTACCACCCTTAACAATAGCGATACCTGAGCTGGCTCCAATTCGGGTGGCTCCGGCGTCGATCATGGTGAGCGCATCTTCGCGGCTGCGGACCCCGCCGGAAGCCTTCACACCAAGCTCCGGGCCAACCGTCCGGCGCATCAGCGCGACGTCCTCTGCGGTGGCTCCGCCGCCGTTGAAGCCCGTGGACGTCTTGACGAAGTCCGCTCCGGCCTCCACCGAGGCCTCACAGGCCAGAACCTTCTGCTCATCGGTGAGCAGTGCGGTTTCGATGATGACCTTCAGGATGCCTCCGGCCTCGTGGACCGCTTCGGCGACCGAAGCGATGTCGCGGACCAGTGCGTCCCTGTCACCGCGGCGGGCCGCGGCAATGTCGATGACCATGTCAATCTCGTCGGCGCCGTCCTGCAGAGCGCCCTGCGCCTCAAAGACCTTGACCTCGGTGGTGGTTGCGCCGAGCGGAAACCCCACAACGGAGCAGGTGTCCACCCCGGTGTCCTTCAGGGCGGTGTGGACCGTGCTGACCCACACCGGGTTAACGCATACGGATTTGAACCGGTATTCGGCTGCCTCATCGCAGACCCGCAGGATGTCCTCCCGCGAAGCGTCCGGCTTCAGCAGCGTGTGGTCGATGTAGGAGGCGAGGTCGGAGGTCTGTGGAGTCTCTCCAGGCACGGTGTTCGTGGGCATGGCGGTCCTTTCCAAACTGGGCTTCCCATCCTCCCATATGGCGGAGGCTAAGTGCCGGGGGAGTGGTTTGGTGGAGCCTCGCGGCCGGAGGCGGTACTGGGAGTTCATCAAAAAGCGGCGCCGGGATGTCTATTAGGGTGCCTATTTAGACAAAAAGGGCCGGGCAGACCGTATCCGATCTGCCCGGCCCACTTTCGGGGCCTAGTAAGGCCAGTTGCCAACGAGCGGCTGAGCGATGTTTCCACCGCTGTTGCCGAAAGAAGGAGCGGCATTTGCAGGTGCCGCCACGCCTACGGCTGCGATAGCTGCCGCGAGAAGAACGGATACGCCAAACTTCTTCATTAGTACTCCTAGGTGGTGAGAATAATGCCCAGATTGCTGACCAGATAATGGTAACCCAGCAAATAGGTTAATACTCACGGTATTGACGTCTTATCTAGCTCAGGGTTATGTGTCGTTGTAAGATCAGAGCCTAACCGTCGCTGTGGCAGCCTAATGCTTGAGTGGATTGCACCGGTTAACGAGCATCATGGACCGCAAGGTGCTCGGAAAGCAGCCCGTTGGCGAGAGCGAGAAAGAGCCGTGGCTTTGACTGCAGATGACTTCATCCTCAATGAGTACAAGGCCCGCCAACTATGGGAGCAGCGGGAATACACCGCTGCCATGGATCACACCCGGAAGGCTGCCGAAAGTGCAGAGTCCAGGGGGGATGATACTGGCTGGTGGCGCATGACCTATCTCCTGGCAGAGTGCCAGCGCGAGCTGGGGCTGATGGACGATAGCGCGGAGACAGCGCGCCTGCTCACAGAACATGCCCTGGCGCACCACGACGCGGAACTGGCGGCGAAGGCCAAGGCACTGAGGTCCGTTGGGTTGCGCAGTATCGGGCAGCTTCCCGAGGCTTTGGAAATTGCCCGGGAAGCGGCCTTGGATTTCCCGGAGACCGGGTACGGAAGCAGAGGCAAGCTGGAAGCGCAGCAGGTCCTGGTTGCCGTCCTTGCCGAAAGCGGCAGCTTGGATGACGCCTGGCACGAAGCCGAGCTCCTGGCGACGATGATTGACGGCGAAACCGCCGCTGACAAAGCAGGCAAAGCGTACTGGT
The DNA here is from genome assembly GCF_014836775.1 of Arthrobacter gallicola. Classification (GTDB taxonomy): domain Bacteria; phylum Actinomycetota; class Actinomycetes; order Actinomycetales; family Micrococcaceae; genus Arthrobacter_B; species Arthrobacter_B gallicola. The sequence goes on along the minus strand of NZ_JACSQD010000005.1, from coordinate 214,345 downwards.
CCATCGGGAACGTCGCCTTTCTGCTCGGGCGGAATCCTGAAGCCACCCACTATCACGATCTAGCCGCTTCCTGTTTCTCACCCAGCCAGGACCTGAGCCTCTGGGCGTTGTTCAACAAGGCCTCCGCTTTTATGCGGCTGACCGCAAACCTCGTGACACCCGAGACTCTGCAGTGTATTGAACGTGCTGAAATGGCGATTTCCATCAGTGGCGGGACTCCCCAGGACGAACTCGATATTTCCGTGATTCGTGCACACTGGAGCTACCTGATTGGAGATGTGAGCGGAGCCCGGGTGCAAATGTCCGAAGCGATAGAACGTACAGGGTCGATGTCACCGCTCAGTGAGGGGGATGCACGTCTGATTTATGCCCGAATCCTCAACGACGACGGGGATAAAGAAGGGGCCACGTCGCAGGCCCGTGCCAGCGCTGAATTGTTTGACAAAGCCGGAGCTGTGACCCGCGCCGACCAGGCGCGTATTTTCCTGGCGGAAATTGCTGCTCCATCGGGGACATAGTGCCGAAGGCGTGAATGATGCTCAACAACCGGCTACGCTATGGCAGACAAGGAGCCAGAAATAAGAAGGTTGGATCCGCCTGGTCTTACTAAGGCAGCTTTGTATTGTTTTTTCGGAAAAAATGAACCATTTGGATTTGTTAGCAGCCGGATGTCTTGCGCCTTTGCGCCCAAGATCAGCTGCTCGTCGAGCGCATGGGGGGCGTAATGACGGTAGGAGAAAGCACTGACACGGTCCTTGGAGACAACAGGGACATCACGCTTCAGCTTGGGCGGACCTGTGACCCGGAAGTGAATAACCGCGCCGGCTACATCAGCATCGTGCTGCCGGCGGGTTACACGGTCACTGGAGATATGGCGGCTCAGGCAGCTAAAAAGTTCGAAGAACTGCAGCCACAGGGGCTGAAACCGCTCTTGCTGGACCTCACAGGCGTGGATTCGATTTCGAGGAGTGCCCGCGCTGTTTTCGGCAGCTCGCGGGCCGCCCTGGCCGTTGCCGTTCTGGGCGCCACTCCGGTGGACCGGGTCATCGCCAACTTCCTGCTGGGAGGAGACGCGCCCTCATTCCCCACGAAGTATTTCACGCGCGTAGACGAAGCAGTCGCCTGGCTTGGGACATACGCGGATGTCTAAAAACACGCCGACGGACAACCGGCTCCAGCAGGTTGTCGAAGGCATCGTCCGGATTGCGGCGGGAGACCTCACAACGCGCATCAGCACCTCGCCTGCGCGCGACGACGTGGACGCGGTAATCACCGGTATCAACCTCTTGGCGGAGGAATTGAACTCCGTGTACCAGGAGTTCGAGGACCGGGTGGAGGCGCGCACCCAGGAACTCCAAGCCGCACACCTGCAGATGCAGCACATGGCTCTGACAGATCCCCTGACGGGTACTGCCAATCGAGCTGCCCTCATGCAGGAAATCGAAACCGCAATTCTCGCTGCACCAGCCCACGGGCCGTCGGTCCTGATGATCGACCTGGACGACTTCAAGGACATCAACGATACCTTCGGGCACCAGACCGGAGACCAGGTCCTCGGTGTTGTGGCAGAACGGATCCGCAGCGCCGCCCGGGACTCGGACACCGTTGCCCGGCTCGGGGGAGACGAGTTCGCCGTACTGCTCAGGGATGCCGGCCTGAACACGGCCATGGACGTCGCTGCCCGAATTCAGCAGGCGCTGGCCCCGCATATCCGGGTGGAAGAGCTGGACGTTTGGCCGCGCGCGAGCATCGGTGTCCATTCAGCCCTTCCGGGCGAGACGTCCCAAGACATCATGGTCCGCGCAGACACCGCCATGTATGCGGCTAAAGAGGCGGGGCGAAGCCAGAATATGGCCTTCGAACCGGTGATGCTCTACGCCCGGCAGCTGCGCCGGGACACTGCTACCGAACTTCGTCAAGGCATCGGCCGTAATGAGCTGTTCCTGGCCTTCCAGCCGGTGGTGGAGCTCGCCACGGGCCGGATGACCGGGGTGGAAGCACTCATCAGGTGGCGGCATCCGCAGCGCGGACTGATCATGCCGGACGAGTTCATCTCGATCGCCGAGGAGACAGGCATCATCCTGGACGTCGGGCGGTGGGTCCTGCGTGCCGCCCTTGAACAGGTAGCCCGCTGGGAAGCACAGCTTTCCCTCGAGCCGGACTTCAAGCTGCGGGTCAACCTTTCGGCCAAGGAACTTCAGCGCCTGGACCTGGTGGACCACGTCCGCCGTGCCCTCTCAGAGACCGGAATCGCGCCAGGACGTCTGGTCATCGAGATCACCGAAAGCGCGTTCGTCAGCGGCGGGGACGTGGAGATGTATTCGCTCAGATCCCTGAATGCTCTGGGAGTCGGCATCGAAATCGACGACTTCGGCACCGGCTACTCTTCCATCAGCTATCTGCGCCGGCTGCCTGTGCAGACAGTAAAGGTGGACCGCAGCCTGATCCGCGAGATCAGCGCCGATCCCGGTCAGCTGCAGTTTGTTGACGCGGTCCACGGACTCATCCAGGCAGCAGGGATGGAAGCCGTCTTTGAGGGAATTGAAACCCTGGACCAGGCAGCGGACCTTTTGGTGCTGGGCTGCCGCAGCGGACAGGGCTATTACTTCAGCAAGCCGCTGGAAGCCGAGCAGGTGGCGGCCATCCTGGAATCGGGAACCACTCTGCCGCTGGTGCAGGCTTCCGCTGCTGCGTCCACCGCGGGATGAGCAGGGCAGTCCGCTGCGGGGTGAGCAGGGGCGCCCACGCAGGCAGCCGCGCTGCCGGTTAGGCCACCAGGCTCAGGCCTCGAGTCCCAGGGCAGCGGCAATATCCGCCTTGGCGGCGGACAGCCGTCGGGCGGCGGCGGCGCGTGAGCGCGGCAGGTCCTCCCGGCCGCCCACCGGTTCAATGACCTCCAGGTAGCACTTGAGCTTGGGCTCAGTGCCGGAGGGGCGCACAATGATCCGGGTGGCGTCCTCGGTGAGGTAGAGCATTCCGTCGGTCGGGGGCAGCGACTCGGAGCCGGCAGAGAGGTCCACCGCAGAGACAACGGGGGAGCCGGCCAGCGACGCCGGAGACTGCTCCCGCAGACGCGTCATCATCCGCGGAATCAGGGACAGGTCAGCCACCCGGATGGAGAGCTGATCGGAGGCATGCAGCCCGTGCTCCAGCGCCAGGTCATCCAGCAGATCGAACAGGGTCCGCCCGCGTGCCTTCAAGGCGGCGGCCAGCTCCGCGATCAACAGGGCGGCAGAGATTCCGTCCTTGTCCCGGACCAGGGCCGGAGCCACGCAGTATCCGAGCGCCTCTTCATAGCCGTAGACCAGTCCGGGAACCCGGGCGATCCATTTGAACCCGGTGAGGGTTTCCTGATGCCCGAAGCCAGCCGCAGCCGCGATCCGGGCGAGCAGCCGGGAGGACACGATCGAGTTGGCGAACACCGGGACCCGGCCTGAATCATTCCGCAGCTTCAGATGGCCCGAACGGATCCGCTCGGCAAGGTGGGCGCCCAGCAGTGCGCCGGTTTCGTCGCCGCGGAGCATCCGCCATTCGCCGGTGGCGGGATCCTTGGCTGCCACCGCAGCCCGGTCGGCGTCCGGATCGTTGGCGAGGACGACGTCGGCGCCCGTCTCAGCGGCCATGGCGAGTGCCAGGTCCAGGGCTCCGGGCTCTTCCGGATTGGGGAAGGCCACGGTGGGGAAGTCGGGGTCGGGTTCGGCCTGTGCCGCCACCGTGCGGACGGACGTGAAACCGGCGTCGCGCAGGACAGCGGACATGGTTTCACCGCCGACGCCGTGCATGGGGGTGAGCACGATCGACAGGTCACGTGCCGGGTAGCCGTCATGGCTGGCCAGCGCGTCCACAGCATTGATGTAGTCGGCGACGATGGAATCGGAGACATCCGTCCAGCCCTCAGGCGCCGTGTCGATTGAGGACAGCGGAACGGTGTAATCGATGCGGGCGGCGATCTCGGCGTCGTACGGCGGGACAATCTGGGCCCCGCGTCCCGGACCCTTGACCGTCCGTCCGCCCAGATACACCTTGTAGCCGTTGTCCAGTGCCGGGTTGTGGCTCGCCGTGACCATGACCCCGGCGTCGGTATCCAGGGCCCGGACCGCATAGGCGAGGACGGGGGTGGGAAGCGCGGAAGGCAGCAGGAAAGCTTCGATGCCGGCCGCGCTGAACACGGCGGCGGTGTCCAGGGCAAAGGCCCGGGAGTTGTACCGGGCGTCGTAGCCGATCACGGCGCTGGGGGTCCAGCCGTCGGCCTTGCTCTGCAGGAAGGCGGCAATCCCGGCCGCCGTCCGCCGGACCACTGCCCGGTTCATGCGCCGCGGACCCGCGCCGAGCGCCGCGCGCAGTCCGGCGGTGCCGAACTCCAGGGTGCCGGTGAACCGGTCCGTCAGGTCCGCAACGGCGGCCTCGCCGTCGGGCCCCGGAGCACCTGCCCGGGTGATCAGCGCGCGCAGTTCCGCGGCCGTGGCCGGATCTGGATCTTCGTCCGCCCAGAGGCGTGCTTCGGTCAGCAGCTCCTGCAGTTCCATTGCGGTCAACGTCATGGGATGCCTCTGATCAGATAAGGACGGCGCTAAAGGGCGCCGATAATTCCGGCAAGCAGCTTGGAGATGCGCGGGCCGGCCTCGGCACCGGCTTCCAGGACCTCCTGGTGGCTGAGCGGTTCCGGGCTGATGCCCGCGGCGAGGTTGGTCACCAGGCTGATCCCGAAGACTTCCATGCCTGCGTGCCGCGCGGCGATCGCTTCGAGCGCCGTGGACATGCCCACGAGGTCTGCGCCGATGGTTTTGGCGTAGCGGACTTCGGCCGGCGTCTCATAGTGGGGGCCGGGGAACTGAGCGTACACACCCTCCTGGAGACTCGGATCGACGGTGCGTGCCAGGTCCCGCAGGCGGGGGGAGTAGAGGTCGGTGAGGTCGACGAACGTCGCTCCCTCCAGCGGTGACGTGGCGGTGAGGTTGATGTGGTCGCTGATCAGCACGGGCGTGCCGGGCTTCCACTCCGGGTTCAGGCCGCCGCAGCCGTTGGTCAGGACCATCACTTTGGCACCTGCTGCTGCGGCCGTACGGACGCCGTGGACGACGGCGCGCACGCCCTTGCCCTCGTAATAGTGTGTGCGGGCGCCCAGGACCAGGGCGCGCTTACCACCCGGTGTCAGGACGGAACGGATGGTTCCCACGTGTCCTTCCACCGCGGGCGCGGAAAAGCCGGGGATGTCCGACGCCGGAAGGGTGGCGGTGGTCTCACCGATCAGGTCCGCGGCGTCCCCCCAGCCGCTGCCCAGGACCAGGGCAAAATCGTGGGAGGGCACACCGGTTTTCTCGGCAATGTACGCAGCGGCCTGCCGGGCAAGTTCAAAAGGTTCGTCGTTGCTCACCCGTACAACTTACCTGCTGGAGCCGCTTTCCGCGGGCGGTAAGGGAACGGGTCGTTTGAGAGGGGGTCCAGGATGGGACAGAATGGACACTTGTGACGAGCCAACTAGACTTTACTGCCAGAAAAATTGCGATCCTGGGCGGCGGCCCGGGCGGATATGAGGCGGCCATGGTGGCTGCGTCCCTGGGTGCAGATGTCACCATCGTGGAGCGCAACGGGCTGGGAGGCTCCGCCGTCCTTACCGACGTCGTACCGTCCAAAACCCTCATTGCCACCGCCGACGTGATGACCCGCATGAGCTCGGCCTCGAACCTGGGCGTCGATTTCGGTGACGCCAGCAAACCGGTGGTGGCGGACCTGAAGATGGTTAACCACCGCCTGCTCGCCCTGGCCAAGGAACAGTCCAATGACATCCGGCGCACCCTGGAGCGTATGGGCGTGAAGGTGCTGGTGGGCGAGGGACGGCTGCTGGACAACCGCACCATCGAGGTGACTTCGGACGAAGGCACCACCACTGTGGAGGCCGAGGCGCTGCTGATCTCCACCGGCGCCAACCCGCGCGAACTGGAAACGTCCATGCCGGACGGCGAACGGATCTTCACGTGGAAGCAGATCTACAACCTCACCGAGGTTCCCGAACACCTGATTGTCATCGGTTCGGGTGTCACCGGCGCCGAGTTCGCCTCCGCATACAACGGCCTCGGCTCACGGGTCACGCTGATTTCCAGCCGGGACCGGGTGCTCCCCGGTGAAGACGCCGACGCCGCCCGTGTCCTGGAGGATGTCTTCCAGGCCCGCGGTATGACGGTGCTGTCCCGCTCGCGCGCCGAATCGGTCAAGAACACCGGCGACGGCGTACTCGTCACCCTCTCCGACGGGCGCACGGTCGAGGGATCGCACTGCCTCGTCGCTGTCGGTGCCATCCCCAACACCCGGGACATCGGCCTGGAAGAGGCCGGAATCGCCCTGGACGAGCAGGGACAGATCAAGGTCGACGGCGTCTCCCGCACCACGGCGTCGAACGTGTACGCGGCCGGAGACTGCACCGGAGTCTTCAACCTGGCCTCCGTCGCGGCCATGCAGGGCCGCATCGCCATTGCCCACCTGATGGGCGACAGCGTGAAGCCGCTGAAACTCAAGAACGTCGCCTCGAACATCTTCACCTCTCCGGAGATCGCGTCCGTTGGTGTTTCGGAAGCGGACATTGCAGCCGGCCGCTACCAGGGCGACGTCATCAAACTCTCCCTGCACACGAACGCCCGGGCCAAGATGATGGACGTGAAGGAAGGGTTCGTGAAGATCATCGCGCGGAAGGGATCCGGGACCGTGATCGGCGGCGTCGTCGTCGGCCCGCGCGCCTCGGAACTGATTTTCCCGATCGCCCTGGCGGTGACCCAGAAGCTGCACGTTGATGACGTGGCAAACACCTTCACCGTGTACCCCTCGCTCACGGGCTCGATTTCGGAGGCCGCACGCCGCCTGCACGTACACCTCTAGGTCTGCGGCTGCAGCTGCGGCTGCGGCCGCGGTTACGGCAAGCGCAATCCGCGGCAGTGGCGGCACCCGCATTCCGCGGCGGCCAGGCAGGCCCGGCACCGGACGTTCTCACGATCCGGTGCCGGGCCTTTTGCTGCATTCTGGGGTGTCTGTCAAGGTGTGACGCACCCGGTGTCCAAATAGTGGACGGATGTCCGAATGGCGGACGCCGGGTTTTAGGATGAACTCTGTTTCCATCCCGCACCCGAAAGACTTCCCATGTCAACAGAAACCTCCAGTGCCGAGGCTGCAAAGGCCCCGGCCAATTCCCGCGGACGCGTCATCGTCGCGTCCCTGGTCGGCACCTCGATCGAGTTCTACGACTTCTACGTCTACGCGACCGCGGCCGTGCTCGTTTTCCCCGTCCTCTTCTTCCCGAACGCCGAAGGGGTTACCGCTCTGCTGAGCTCCTTCGCCGTCTTCGGGGTGGCGTTCATTGCCCGCCCGCTGGGTTCGATTATCTTCGGGCACTTCGGGGACAAGGTAGGACGCAAGGGCACGCTGGTGGCTTCGCTGCTGACCATGGGGATCGCCACATTCCTGATCGGCTGCCTGCCGACTGCCAACGTTGCCGGCTGGACCTTCTGGGCTCCGGCCCTGCTGGTTGTGATGCGCTTTGCCCAGGGCCTGGCCCTCGGCGGCGAATGGTCCGGCGCGGCCCTTCTGGCTACGGAGAACGCTCCGGCCAACAAGCGCGCCATCTATGGCACGTTCCCGCAGCTGGGCGCACCGATCGGCTTCATCCTGGCCAACGGCCTGTTCCTGGTCCTGAGCTTCAACCTCAGCGAAGAGCAGTTTATGTCCTGGGGCTGGCGTATTCCGTTCCTGGCCAGCGCCGTCATGGTCATTATCGGCCTGTACGTCCGGCTGAAGCTGGTGGAGACCCCTGCCTTCCAGAAGGTGGTCGATTCCGGTGAAGTCAGCAAGCTGCCGCTGGCCGCTGCATTCAAGTTCTCCTGGCGGCCGATGATCGCCGGTACCTTCATCATGCTGGCCACCTACGTGCTCTTCTACCTGATGACCACGTTCACCCTTTCCTACGGCACCGCTGCCAAGACTGCCGAAGAGGCGCAGGCCAAGGCCGAGGCTGCGGGCAAGGCCTTCGACCCCGATACGTTCGCTGCCGGGCTCGGCTACGCCCGGAACGACTTCCTGATCATGCTGATCGTCGGCGTCGTCTTCTTCGGTATCTTCACCATGGTTGCCGGTCCGCTGGCGGAGAAGTTCGGCCGCCGCAAGACCCTGCTGGTGGTCACCGCGGGCATCTTCGTCTTCGGCTTCAGCTTCGCCCCGCTGTTCGGTGGCGGGTTCGCCGGCACCATGGCACTGCTGATCCTCGGTTTCACCCTGATGGGCCTGACCTTCGGACCGATGGGCGCCGTCCTGCCGGAGCTCTTCCCGACCAACGTGCGGTACACCGGATCGGCGATCGCGTACAACGTGTCCTCGATCCTGGGCGCTGCCGTTGCACCGTTCATCGCCGTCGCCCTCTGGCAGGCCGCTGACGGCAGCCCGTGGCTGGTGGGCGTCTACCTCTCCTCCATGGCGGTGCTGACTTTCATTGCTCTGCTGGTGACCCGTGAGACGAAGGACGTCGACTACGTGAACCACTCCAGCTAGGAGTCGTTCGCCAGTACGGTCCGCTAGAGCCGTCCGCCAGAACGGTCCCGGACCTTTCCGGGCCTCCTCGGCCGCTGCAGCACCCGGTTTTCCCGGGCCGCTGCGGCGGCCGGCGTCGTTGTGGGGGAGTTGCGGGGGCGGCCGGTGTCGTTTGTGGGGGAGTTGCGGGGGCGGCGCGCTGTGCCGGCGTCCCAGCGTCGTCGCTGTGCCGGTTACGCAGGTAAGTGAGCGGCGTCCCGTCGTGCCGCCGTCTCGCCGTCCCGTCGTGCCGCCGTCCCGCCGTCGTCGTCCACCCCCAAACGCGCGAAGGCCCGGATCCAAGCGGATCCGGGCCTTCGTCAACGCTGTGTTAGTCGACGATGGTGGCGATGACCGCTCCGGCGGACACCGTTGCGCCGGGCAGGGCACTCAGACCGCTCACCGTGCCGGACTTGTGGGCTGTCAGCGGCTGCTCCATCTTCATGGCCTCCAGAACCACCACTAGGTCGCCTTCGGCCACGACGGTACCGTCCTCCACAGCCACCTTGACGATGGTTCCCTGCATGGGGGATGTGAGGTCGTTACCGGTTGCCGCGGCGGAGGCGGACCGGGCCCGGCCCTTGCGCTGCTTGCCGTTGGCCGCGGAAGCCCCGCGGGAGGGGGCCGCCGCCAGTCCGGCGGGCAGGACCACTTCCAGCCGCTTCCCGCCAACTTCGACGGTGAGGCGCTGCCGGGAAGCGTCGTCGCCCGTTCCTGCCGCGGGCTCGCCGGAGAACGCCGGAATGGTGTTGTTGAATTCGGTCTCAATCCAGCGCGTGTGCACGCTGAACGGGCCTTCCTCGGGAGCGAAGGCCGGGTCCGAGACCACAGCGGCGTGGAACGGCAGAACCGTGGGGAGACCGGTGATCTCCATTTCCTGGAGTGCGCGCCGGGCGCGCTGGAGCGCCTGGGTGCGGGTGGAGCCGGTGATGATCAGCTTGGCAAGCATGGAATCGAAGTTCCCGCCCACTACTTCGCCGGCTTCGATGCCGGAATCCACACGCACGCCGGGTCCGGTGGGAAGGCGCAGTGTTTCCACCGTCCCGGGCGAGGGCATAAAGCCGCGGCCGGCGTCTTCACCGTTGATCCGGAACTCAAAGGAGTGTCCGCGGACCTCCGGGTCGGTGTAGCCGAGCTCCTCACCGCGGGCGATGCGGAACTGTTCGCGGACAAGGTCGATTCCGGTGACTTCCTCAGACACCGGGTGTTCCACCTGCAGGCGGGTGTTGACCTCAAGGAAGGAAATGGTGCCGTCGGTGCCGACCAGGAACTCACAGGTTCCGGCACCCTGGTAACCGGCTTCCCGGAGCAGTGCCTTGGAGGAGTCGTACAGGCGCTGGTTCTGCTCGGCCGTGAGGAACGGGGCCGGGGCCTCCTCGACCAGTTTCTGGTTCCGGCGCTGCAGCGAGCAGTCGCGGGTGGAGATAACGACGACGTTGCCGTACGCGTCTGCCAGGCACTGGGTTTCGACGTGCCGGGGCGAGTCAAGGAACCGTTCAATGAAGCACTCGCCGCGGCCAAACGCTGCCGTGGCTTCGCGGACGGCGGAGTCGTAGAGTTCGGGGATTTCCTCGAGCGTACGTGCCACCTTGATGCCGCGGCCGCCGCCGCCGAAGGCAGCCTTGATGGCTACCGGAAGACCGTGTTCCTGGGCGAATGCCAGCACCTCATCGGCGCTGGTGACCGGGTCCGCTGTGCCCGGAACCAGGGGAGCGCCGACCTTGGCGGCCAGATGCCGTGCCTGGACCTTGTCGCCCAGCTGGTCGATGGCCGCGGGCGGGGGCCCGATCCAGGTCAGTCCGGCCGCGATGACGCGGCGGGCGAATTCTGCGTTTTCGGAAAGGAAACCGTAACCGGGGTGGATGGAGTCCGCGCCGGACCGCTCTGCGGCGGCCAGCAGCTTGTCCATGTCGAGGTAGGTCTCTGCGGCCGTGCTGCCGCCGAGGGCGTAGGCCTCGTCCGCGAGCCGGACGTGCAGCGCGTCCCGGTCAGGTTCCGCGTAAACGGCAACCGTGTCGATTCCCTCGTCGCGTGCTGCCCGGATAATCCGGACGGCAATTTCGCCGCGGTTGGCAATCAGGACCTTGCCCAGGGGGGCTGTGGTGAACTGGCTCATGAAATGCAGTGGCTCCTTTGATCTGTTGGGAGCCTAGCGCGCTTTTGTGCTCTCCCGCCATAAACCGTGCTGTTTCTGCGTGGGGCCGCTGGTTTCGTTGTGGAAACCCTACAAACGTATTGCGTTGGTGTGACGTGGAGGGGCACGCAACCCCGTGGGGGCCGGCTGTGGAAAAACGGTCTATCCACAGCCCCGCCGCCTCGATTTCCGCTGAGGGGCGGTAATAGGGGTATGACTCGTGCCAAACCGCTTCCCGCCAATCTGCCGGAAAACTCCTTTACGCTGGGGCGCGCCCGGAGTCTGGGGCTTCGACGATCAAGGCTCCGGGCGAAGGACCTGTTGATTCCCAGCCGGGAAATCCGGCTCCGCAGGGACGCGGAGCCGGACCTGGCCGAGCGCTGCCGGCCCTACCTTGACCTGCTTCCGGACGCGTTTCTGTCTCACGTCACGGCGGCCCGGCTTCACGGCCTGCCGCTTCCCCGGCTTCTGCAGGCCGAACCGACGATTCATCTCAGCAGGGCGTCCACCCTGGCGGTGCCGCGGAGACGGAACGTCACGGGGCACCGGCTGCTGCTGGAGCCCGGTGAGTTGACCGTTTGTTCCGGGCTGCCCGTGACATCGTTGGCCCGGACCCTGCTCGACTTGTCGACCGTGCTGAGTCTGGAAGACCTGGTAGCGGCGGGCGACTGGGTCATCAGCGAGCACCAGCGCAACTTCGGCAGCCGGAGGACGGCGCTGCTGCCGGTGGAGGAGCTGCGCAGGTATGTCTCAGCGAAGGCAGGGGTTCCCGGGCTGCCCAGGCTCCGTGCCGCCGTCGGCCTGATGCGGGTGGGCGTGGACTCGCCGCCGGAGACACGGATCCGGCTGCTGCTCGGCCGTGCCGGCCTGCCGGAGTTCACGCCGAACACCGCCATCCTTGATGAAACGGGTGATCCTGCGCTGTGGGTTGATCTGGGCTGCCGCCAGTATCGAACCTGCATCGAGTACGACGGCGCGCATCACCTCACCCCGGCGCAGCAGAGCCGGGACCATCACCGGGATCTGCTCACCCATCAACTGGGGTGGCATCAGGTCCGGATCAACAAGTTCGATGTGGCCCAAGGACCGGAGTGGGTGGTGGGCAAGGTCCGGCAGGCGCTGGTTCGCGGCGGTTGGACGCCGTGAGCGTATAGGTGTGGTGCTTTCCCGCGGGAGGTAGCCGGGGTGGGGTTCATGTCGGGGGCGGTGGGGGTGTGGCGGTGCAGGGATGGTGGGGGTGTGGGGGCCGCGCGGCGGTGGCCCAGGGGTGGCCGGCTCGGTGGATGTGCAGGTATGGCGACTTCACCTCGCGGGAGGTCGCCATACCTGCACATCGAGCGTCCGGTTTGGGCCGGGAGGTCGCCATATCTGCACATCGAGCGTCGGGCGGGGGGGGTGCCTCTATGGTTTTCGTCAAGCGGCTGAAGGCAGATTCTTAGGCGCCGGGTCTTCATAGAGTGTTCCGTCGCGGAGCATGGCGAAGAGGACATCAGAACGACGCCGGGCAAGAGCAATGATCGCTTGGTTATGCCGTTTACCCTCAGCACGTTTCCGGTCGTAGTACGCCCTTGAGGCCGGATGATGCAGGGCGGCGAAGGCAGAGAGGAACAGGGCACGCTTGAGTTTCTTATTGCCCCGCCGGCTCGGATGCTCACCCCGGATCGAGGTTCCGGAGCGGCGGGTGACCGGGGCGATTCCGGCGTAGGAGGCTAGATGGGCGGCGGAGGCGAAGTGTTTGCCGGTGACTTCGGTGAGGATTCGTGCGCAGGTCCTGACTCCGATGCCGGGCATCGAGGTCAGGACCTCGTAAAGAGGGTGGGCCTCCACGAGAGCCTCGACCTGGGCGGTGATCTCGTCGCGCTGCCGGCGCAGCGCAAGGAGCTGCTCGGCCAGTTTGGGCAGCACGATCCCGGCTGCGCCGGTGCCGACGACCACGACCGTCTGCTGGCCCAGAGCATCGAATATTGCCTCCGTGAGACGATCAGCAGCCCGTGGCGCATGCTTCTTCAACCGTGCTTTCACGTGTCCGCGGCCGGCGGTCTTCAACGCCTGCGGGGTCGGATAGCGGGTGAGCAGATCCGCGACCGCCGGATGGTCCAGATGCGGACCCAGCGCCCGTTCCAGGGCGGGATGGATTTGGGTGAGAAGCCCGCGGATCCGGTTGGAGGTGGCGGTGATCTGTCCGGCGAGGTCGTCATCGAACCCGCAGAGCACTCCGAGTTCGGCCAGGGTTTCATCGTCCAGTTCCACCGACCGCAGCGTATGCGGCATCGACCGGGCGGCTTCGGCAATGATGGCCGCGTCCCGGGCATCGGTTTTCGCCTGCCCCGGGTGCAGGTCCGCGATCCTGCGCATCGCCAACCCCGGCAGATACCCCACGGTCGCTCCGGCTGCCTGCGCGACCGCAACAGGCAACGCTCCGATCGTCGCGGGTTGATCCACGACGACCAGGACCTTCCCGGCCCGGTTCAGAGCCACGGCGTGGTGGCCGGTCTTACCGACGTCCAGGCCAAGGAAAACGTCGACACTCTCTTGCTCCAAGATCATGATTACCCCCGGTAGCTCGTGCTGAGACTGACGCGTTGGCTGGTTCCGGCGGCAGGAGTCGCATCCACGTTACGAAGGACCCATTGTCGTGCCTCTATTAGCGTTTCCCCCGCTGCCATGTCGGTTCCGGTGGCAACACCCCCCGGATCATGGGTGACTGGGGGCAAAAACCATGCCGGAACCGACCGGCCAACACACCCATATCCTGCATCAGGACCCGGGCTACGAAAAAGGTAACGGGGGGTGAATGGTGTGGAGACTCTGGGCGTTGCGCTTTCGTCTGCGGGGGAAGGCCGGTTTGGATGGCCTGGACTGCTGCACACACCGTGCGGCGGACGGGACGAAGTGGCCAGCTCGGTGGATGTGCAGGTATGGCGACTTCACCTCGCGGAAGGTCGCCATACCTGCACATCGAGCGTCCGGTCTGGGGCCGAAAGTCGCCATATCTGCACATCGAGCGTCGGGCAGGGGTGAATGGTGTGGAGACTCTGGGCGTTGCGCTTTCGTCTGCGGGGGAGGCCGGTTCGGAGTGCCTGGACTGCTGCACACACGGGGTCGGCGGACGGGACGAAGTGGCCGGCTCGGTGGATGTGCAGGTACGGCGACTTCACCTCGCGGAAGGTCGCCATATCTGCACATCGAGCGTCCGGCAAGGGCGGGTGGTGTGGAGACTCTGGGCGGTGGGCGGTGGGCGGTGGTGGCGGGGTGTTGGGGTGTGGGGGCCGCGCGGCGGTGGTCGGCTGGGTGGCAGGGGGTGCGCCGGGGCGGCGGTGCAGGGGTGGCCGGCTCGGTGGATGTGCAGGTATGGCGACTTCCCCTCGCGGAAGGTCGCCATATCTGCACATCGAGCGTCGGGTTTGGGGCGGGAGGTCGCCATATCTGCACACTGAGCGTCGGGCATGGGCGTCGGGCGGTGGTGGCCGCGCGGCGGTGGTCGGCTCGGTGGCAGGGGGCGGCCGCGGCGCGTCGGGGCAGGGCCGGGGCGGCAGCCGCCCCGCCGGAAACCCCCGCCCTCAGGGCCGGACCGGCAGGAGGCCACCCCGCCGGACAGGGCACAGCTGACGAGGACTACTTCCAGAGAGATGTAACCCCGACGCCGGCACTGGCCAGGAGGTGCCGGAGCGTGGAAACGGAGAGCCCGACGACAGCATGCGGATCCCCGACCACGCGTTCGATGAAAGCCCCGCCAAGGGAGTCGATAGTGAAAGAGCCGGCAACCTCCAGCGGTTCGCCGGTGGCGACATACGCCTCAATTTCCTCGTCGAGAAGCTTGGCGAAGTGCACTTCCGCGGAGCTGACTGCACCCAGGGTGGCGCCGGAGCCGTCGTCGTCCGTGTCCCGGCAGTCGATCAGCCAGTGGCCGGTGTGGAGCACCCCGTAATTGCCGCTCATTCGGCGGATGCGTTCGCGGGCGACGTCGGCTTCCCACGGCTTGCCGTGTGCCTCGCCGTCGAATTCGAACACCGAGTCGCAGCCGAGAACCAGAGCGCCCTCCGCCTCCGGAAGCGAGGCCACGGCCTCCGCCTTGGCGCGGGCCAGGAGGAGAGCGGTGTCGTGCGGGTCGGTCAGCCCGTAGCGGGCCGTGACCGCGTCCTCATCCACGTCGGAGACGAGCACACGGTGGGCGATGCCCGCGTTGGACAGAAGCTTGGTGCGGGCGGGGGAAGCGGAGGCAAGGATCAGCGTCAGGTCAGTCACGCTTCCCAGCCTAGTGGGCGGATGAGGTGCCCGGGAAAGCGGAATGGCCGCCCCGGCGTCGGGACGGCCATTCCAAAAAGATGCGAGTACCTGCACCCTACACCGGTTTAGGCGCGTGCGGGGGCCTCCGAAGAAAGGGACGTTTCGCCCTGCTCGGCGGGGGACTCGGTGTTGCTGGTGGGATCATCGGAATCGTCGTCGAACGGGTCTCCGGTGCGCTTGGCGTTGTACAGCTCGTGCTGCAGCAGGCCGTTGCGCTTGGCGACGATGGTGGGAACCACAGTCTGTCCGGCAACGTTCACGGCGGTGCGGCCCATGTCGATGATCGGATCGATCGCCAGGAGCAGCGCGACGCCGTCCAGCGGCAGTCCCAGGGTGGACAGGGTCAGGGTCAGCATCACGACGGCGCCGGTGGTTCCGGCAGTCGCTGCGGAGCCCAGGACGGCGACGACGGCGATCAGCAGGTACTGGCCGATGCTCAGGTCAATGCCGAAGAACTGGGCCACGAAGATCGCTGCGATGGCCGGGTAGATGGCTGCGCAGCCGTCCATCTTGGTGGTGGCGCCCAGGGGGACGGCGAAGGATGCGTAGGCCCGGGGAACGCCGAGGTTGCGCTCCGTGACCCGCTGGGTCAGGGGCAGGGTGCCAACGGAAGAGCGGGAAACGAAGCCGAGCTGGATGGCCGGCCAGGCGCCGGAGAACCACTGCCGGACCGAGAGGCCCTGGCTCTTGATCAGCACCGGGTAGACCACAAAGAGGACCAGGGCCAGGCCGAGGTAGACGGCCACGGTGAAGGTGCCAAGGGAGCCGATGGTGTCCCAGCCGTAGGTGGCCACGGCGCGACCGATCAGGCCGACGGTACCCAGCGGTGCGAGGCGGATGATCCACCAGAGAACCTTCTGGATAACAGCCAGGGCCGAGGCGTTCAGGGCCAGGAACGGCGCGGCGGGCTTGCCCACCTTCAGCGCGGCAATGCCGACGGCGATCGCGATGACCAGGACCTGCAGCACGTTGAAGTTCAGCGAAGTTGTCAGGGACTCCGTGGTGGACGCGGTCAGGCCCAGGAAGTTGCCCGGGATGAGGCCGGTCAGGAACCCAACCCAGCTGCCGGTGCTGCCTTCGTAACCGTCCGGCGTGGCGGCGTCCGCGGTGGCGCCGGGCTGCAGCAGCACACCCAGGGCGATGCCGATGCCGACGGCGATCAGCGCCGTGATGCCGAACCACAGCAGGGTCTGCCAGGCGAGCCGGGCTGCATTGGATACCTGGCGGAGGTTGGCGATGGAACTGACGACGGCGGTGAAGATCAGCGGAACCACGGCTGCCTTCAACAGCGAGACGTAGCTGGAGCCGATGGTGGCCAGCGTGGTGGTGAGCCAGTTCGGTTCGCCGCCGGTTTCGCCCATGGACTTGGCCAGCAGGCCCAGGCAGAGGCCAACCACCAGCGCGGCGATGATCTGCGGGCCAAAGGCTGTGGCCCAGCGGGGGAGCCGGCGGCGGGTGGCGGCGTCGGCCGGGGACTGTGGGGGTGTCTGTGGAGAAGTCACGTAGAAAATGCTAGACGAGGCCCATTACCAGAGTCTTTTTAGGGTTGCGAAATGTTACGTCAGCGAATTCAGCCCGGTCGCGCGGTTTTCGGCTAGAACGCCGGAATATGGCGGTGATTAGCCGGCATCTGGCATTATTCCAGCCCCGCCTGTGATGATTCTCGCAGCCAAAAGACGACGACGGCGGGGCGCTCGGCGGGGCGCTCGGTTGGCCCTGCGCGGTGCCCCCAGCTGGCGCTGCCTGCCCGGAACGCGCACGGGGTGCCCGCTGAGAAGCCGGCACCCCGTGCTTATTCGGCAGAGGACCTAGCCCTCCAGCAGCGCCCGGCGCAGGGTGTCCAGGCCGACCGACCCGAGCTGCAGCGCCTTGGTGTGGAATGCCTTCTCGTCGAAGGCCTCTCCTTCGCGGGCACGGACTTCGTCCCGAATCTGCTCCCAGAGCCGCTGTCCCAGCTTGTAGGCAGGTGCCTGGCCCGGCCAGCCGAGGTAGCGGGTGAACTCGAAGTTCAGCTGGCCCTCGGAGATTGCGATGTTCTGCTTGAGGAAGTCGTAGCCCTTTTCCGGGGTCCAGGTGCCCGAGCCCCAGCGCTCCGGAACCTCCAGCTCCAGGTGCACGCCGATGTCGAAGACCACGCGGGCAGCGCGCATCCGCTGCGCGTCGAGCATCCCCATCCGGTCTCCGGGGTCGTTCAGGTAGCCAAGTTCGGCCATCAGCCGTTCGGCGTAGAGCGCCCAGCCTTCGCCGTGGCCGGACACCCAGCACACGTTGCGGCGCCAGCTGTTGAGCAAACCGCGGGAAGCCACCGCGGTGGCGATCTGCAGGTGGTGGCCCGGAACGCCCTCATGGTAGACGGTGGTGGTTTCCTTCCACGTGGTGAAGGTGTCTTCGCCCTCGGGAACTGACCACCACATGCGGCCCGGCCGGGAGAAGTCATCGCTGGGTCCGGTGTAGTAGATCCCACCCTCATTGGTGGGGGCGATCCTGCATTCCAGCTTGCGCATCGGGCCGGTGATGTCGAAGTGGGTGCCGGAGAGTTCGGCCACCGCCCGGTCGGAGAGTTCCTGCATCCAGGTGCGCAGCTCTTCGGTGCCGTTCAGCTGGCGGCCCGGATCGGCGTCGAGCAGGTCCATGGCCTCGCGGACCGAGGCGCCGGGCTGAATCTGGTGGGCCACCTCCTCCTGCTCGGCGATGATGCGGTCCAGCTCCGCGACACCCCACTGGTAGGTTTCCTCCAGATCGACGGCGGAGCCGAGGAACTGGCGGGACATCAGCGCGTAGCGCTCGGCTCCCACGGCGTCCTTCTCCGGTGCGGCGGGGAGCAGTTCCCCGCTGAGGAAGTCCACCAGCGAGCGGTAGGCGGCGCGGGCGCCGTCGGCGTTCTGCCGCAGTGAGGACTGCAGTGCGTCCGGCAGTTCACCACCGTCGGCGAGGGCTGCCTGCGAAACAAACGCATCAAAGAAGCCGCCGTCTTCGGCGTACTTTCCGGCCTGCTCCATCACGATTTCCACCTGGCGGCGGGCGGCCACGCGGCCCTGCTCGGCGCCGCTGCGCAGTGAGGTGATGTACCCGGCGACGGCGTCGGGCAGGTTGTGCAGGCGGCCGGAGATGTGCTCCCAGGCGTCCACGGTGTCCGTGGGCATCAGATCGAAGATCGCGCGGATGTCCTGGGCGGGGGACGCGATGTTGTTCAGGTCGGCGAGGTCCCAGCCGGAGTCGTGGATTTCCAGGGCGAGGCCCAGGCGTTCACGCATGGCATCGAGGGTGACACGGTCGACGTCGTCCGCGGGCTGGAGATCCTCAAGCCGGTCGAGGGTCTCCCGCATCGCTTCGGCCGTGGATTCCAGGCCGGCGGGGGAGTAGTCGGCGTACTCCGTTTCATGGCCCGGGATGCCCAGCGTGGTCGCGAAGGATGGATCCAGGTGCAGCAGGTTTTCGGTGAATGCTTCGGCGACGGCATCAATGGCGGTAGGGGTGCGCGTCCCGGCGGTGGACAGGGATTCTGGCGAGGTTGTCTGTTCAGTCACACTCCCGAGCGTAACGGGTCAGCGGTAGCTGCGCCGCCACGAGCCCGGTCCGGGAGCGGGCCGCAGGCTGAGCTGGCGCCGTCTGGTCCAGGCGCGGCGGGTGCTCGCCGGGTCCGCCGCATGCTGCGGTTCCGGGTCTGCGGCACCGGCGCTGAGACCGACGACGACGGCGGCCAGGACAGCCAGTTCCTCATCCGTCGGGTTGCCGGCCAGTACCTGGAACAGCGGCTCTTCAGGGGCGCCGGCGGCGTCGTTTACGGTGCTCACAGCGGGATGTTTCCGTGCTTCTTGTGCGGGAGTGCGGCACGCTTGTCCCGCAGGGCACGCAGGCCGCGGATCAGCTGTAGCCGGGTTTCCGACGGCGCGATCACGGCGTCGACATAGCCCAGCTCCGCTGACTGGTACGGGTTGAGCAGCTCTTCTTCGTAGGCGTTGATAAAGCCCTGCCGGACTTCGTCGACGTCGCGGCCTTCCGCAGCCGCCGCTGCCAGCTGCCCGCGGTACAGGATGTTCACTGCACCCTGGGCGCCCATCACGCCGATCTGCGCGGTGGGCCAGGCGACGTTGAGATCAGCCCCCAGCTTCTTGGAGCCCATCACGATGTATGCGCCGCCGTAGGCCTTGCGGGTGATCACGGTCAGCTTCGGCACGGTGGCTTCAGCGTAGGCGTAGAGCAGCTTGGCGCCGCGGCGGATGATGCCCTGGAACTCCTGGTCCTTGCCGGGCAGGAAGCCGGGAACGTCCACGAAGGTGAGGATGGGGATGTTGAACGCATCGCAGTTCCGGACAAACCGCGCCGCCTTCTCCGAGGCATTGATGTCCAGGGTGCCGGCGAACTGCAGGGGCTGGTTGGCGACGATGCCCACCGTGTGGCCTTCGAGCCGGCCGTAGCCGATGATCACGTTCGGAGCGTACAGGGCCTGCATCTCCAGGAAATGACCGTCGTCGACCACCTGTTCAATGACCGTGCGCATGTCATAGGGCTGGTTCGCCGAGTCCGGGATGAGCGAGTCCAGGGCGAGGTCGCCGTCGGTGATCTCCATGTCCTGGTCGAACGCCGCCAGCGGCGCCTCGGCCAGGTTGTTGGAGGGCAGGAAGTCCAGCAGCTCCCGCACGAAGTCGATGGCGTCCTCCTCATCGGAGGCCAGGTACGTGGAGGTGCCGGTGTTGGCGTTGTGCTGCCGTGCGCCGCCGAGGGTTTCCATGTCCACGTCTTCACCGGTGACGGTCTTGATCACGTCCGGTCCGGTGATGAACATGTGGGAGGTCTTGTCCACCATCACCACGTAGTCGGTCAGGGCGGGAGAATAGGCGGCACCGCCGGCCGACGGGCCCATGATCAGGGAGATCTGGGGTACGACGCCGGACGCGTGGACATTGTTGCGGAAGATATCGGCGAACATCGCCAGGGAGGCCACGCCTTCCTGGATGCGGGCGCCGCCGCCGTCCAGGATGCCGATGACCGGGCAGCCGTTGCGCAGGGCGTGTTCCTGCACCTTGACGATCTTTTCGCCGTTGACCTGGCTCAGCGAACCGCCGTACACGGTGAAGTCCTGGCTGTAGACCGCCACCGGGCGGCCGTCGACGGTGCCGTAGCCGGAGACCAGTCCGTCGCCGAGCGGCTTTTTCTTTTCCATCCCGAAGGCGGTGGAGCGGTGGACCGCCAGGGCATCGAATTCGACAAATGAGCCCTCGTCCAGCAGCAGGTCGATGCGCTCGCGGGCGGTGTGCTTGCCCCGGGCATGCTGCTTCTCGATGGCAGCGGGCCCGGAAGGTGCTGCGGCCAGGGCCTGGCGGCGCCGGAAGTCCGCAATTTTGCCTGCGGTGGTCTGCAGGTCGATGTCCTGGTCGATGCTCATGTGCTCTCCGGGTGCTTCTGGGGGATGGCTGCCGGTCGGTGCCGCCCTGCTGGTGCATCCCTGAAGTGGGTTTCAGTAGGTTTTACACAACGGGGCGCGCGTTCTACCCAGTCTAGTGAGCGGCAACACCCATCCCGGGTGTAGGAATCCTACAATTTCGGTCCCGGCGCGTTGGCTCAGTGAAGGCAGGTGTGGGTGCCGGGAAGGCCGGGGCCATTCCGCTGGGGCGGGGGTGGGTGCAACCGCTATGGACCCGATGTTACTCACGAGTAACATATTTGCCGCGAGTGCATTACCCTGTCCGTATGACCTCGAACACAGCCTCTTCGAACCCGCGTTCCCTCGCTGGACGCACCATCCTGATGTCCGGCGGCAGCCGGGGCATTGGCCTGGCCATCGCCCTGAGGGCGGCTGCCGACGGCGCCAACATCGCCATGCTCGCGAAGACCGGTGAACCGCATCCCAAGCTGGAGGGCACGGTCTACACCGCCGCGGAGCAGCTGGAAGCAGCCGGCGGCAAAGCCCTGCCGATTATTGGGGACGTCCGCAGCGACGAGGATGTCGCCAACGCTGTCGCGGCCACGGTGGAACGGTTCGGCGGGATCGACATCGTTTTGAACAATGCCTCCGCCATCGATCTGCGCGGCACGGACGACGTCACCATGAAGAGCTACGACCTGATGCAGGACATCAACGCGCGGGGAACGTTCCTGCTCTCCAAGTCCTCCCTGCAGGCCCTGCGGAACTCCGACAACGGCCATATCCTTACCCTTTCCCCGCCGCTGAACCTGGACCCGAAATGGGCCGGCAGCTACCTCGCCTACACCATGGCCAAATACGGCATGTCCCTGACCACGCTGGGCCTGGCGGAAGAACTGCGAAAGGACGGGATCGGGGTCAACTCGCTCTGGCCGTGCACCTCCATTGACACCGCTGCCATCCGCAACATGCCCGGCGGCTCCGAACTTGCCCGGGTTTCCCGCAGCGCCGACATCATGGCCGACGCCGCGCACGCCATCCTGACCCGCCCCGGGAAGGAAGCGACCGGCAACTTCTACACCGACGAACAGGTCCTGTCCGAAGAGGGGGTCACTGACTTCACCAAGTACAGTCTCGGTGCGCCGGAAGACCAGCTCATGGCGGACTTCTTCCTCTAAGCGGCGCCCGCCCGGCTGGCCCGCCCGCCCGGCGCTGGCCGGTGCAGCCCGGCACCGGCCGCCCGGCGCTGGCCGGTGCAGCCCGACGCCCGGCCGGTGCAGCCCGGCGTCAGGCGGACCCGGTCCGCCTGACCGGGGGACCCGGCGCGTAAGATCGGAGGCATGCATTTGCACTACTCCAGCATGGAGCGTCCACCCCTGGAACCGGAGCGGCTCCAGGCGCGCCTTGTTGCCCCCGCAGGACCCCTGTCCCGGCTGGACGTGGTTTCCGAGACCGGATCCACAAACGTTGACCTTGCCGACGCCGCGCGGCTGGTGCCGTCGGCGTACCCCGACCTCTCCGTGCTGACCGCGGAACTCCAAACCGCCGGCCGGGGCCGGCTGGGCCGCACCTGGGAAGCGCCGGAACGGTCCTCGCTGTTCGTCAGTGTCCTGCTGCGCCCGGTTAATCCTTCGGGGCGGCCGCTGCCGACCCAGTCCTATGGATGGCTGTCCCTGCTCTCAGCGTTATCGCTCACCGAGAGCATCGCCGCCCGCACGGGCGTGGAGCCCAAGCTGAAGTGGCCCAACGACGTCATGGTGGACGGCCGGAAGCTGGCCGGCGTCCTGGCGCAGGTGGTTCCGGAGACCTCCGGCAATCCGCCCGCCGTCGTGGTCGGCACCGGTCTGAACGTCTCTCTTACCGACGAGGACCAGCCGGTAAGCACCGCCACCAGTCTGCTGATGGAATACGCCTCCACCACGGACCGGAACGTCCTGCTGGAGGATTATCTGCTTCGGTTCACCGAGGACTACCGCGGGTTCTGCGCCGTTGACGGGGATGCGGATGTGCCCCAGGCGGCTGGCCGGACCCTGAAGGAGAGCATCGCGGCGCGGATGATCACGCTGGGCCGGCAGGTCCGGGCCTTACTTCCGGGCGAATCGGAACTGGTGGGCCGCGCCGTCGGGCTCGATCCCCACGGTGGGCTGCTGATTGTCGACGGCGAGGGCATCCGGCATGCGGTGACCGCGGCAGACGTGGTGCATCTCCGGGCCGCTGAGGCATGAGCGCGCGCCCAAACGGGCTCCGGTGCGGATGAGGCTGGAGCCGGGGGAACAGGTGATTGTGGCTGCGCGGCCACATGCCGGACCACTGCTGGGTCCGATCCTGCTGGCCGCTGCGGCCGGTGCTGCAGGGGGCTTCGCGCTGGGGTACCTGGGCCGGGACACGCTTCCTGCCGCCGTGGCGGACTGGACGTTTGTGCTGGGGCCCGCCGTCGTTCTCCTGACCGTTCTGCTGCTGGCACGGTTCTGTGTGCCGCCGGTGCTGCGGTGGAACGCCACCCGCTATGTGCTGACCAGCCGGCGGCTGATCCAGCGCCGGGGCATTCTTCGGCGCCGTGAGCACGATCTGCCGCTGGCCTCGATCTACCAGCTGGAAGCGCGGCAGGGGATCCTGCAGCGGATGCAGCGGGCCGGAACCCTGCGGATCGACCTTGGCCGCGGCCGGGTGATTGACTATCCCTCCGTGCCTGAGGTGCATAAATTCAAGTCGATTGTGTTGGCCACCATAGAGCAGCTGCCCATGACAGCGATGTTCGATGGTGTAGATATTGAAGGAAGCACGGGTTACGACGACGATTGGAGCGGCTATGAGTGATCAGGGCTCCGAAGCGCCTGACGACGCCGTCGAACCCGAGCCGCTGACCCTGTCCATGAATGCCGTGCCGCTGCCTGAGAAGTCCACGCTTGCGGATTCCCCGGGGGCAATTGACCGGGAGGACGTGCGCAAACTTGAAGCGCAGCTGATCGGTGGTCCGCGGACGCTCAAGCGGCGGGAAGCAGCTGCCGGAGCCGGTGTCTCCCTGCTCTCCGCCCGCAAGCTCTGGCGGGCCATGGGGTTCCCCAACCTCGACGACGACGCGGTGTTCTTCACCGAGGCGGACCGCGATGCACTGAGCACCGTGATTCAGCTGGTCCGCGACGAACAGCTCACCGAGGAAGCTGCCATTTCGATCATGCGCTCGATCGGGCAGATGACCGACCGCATGGTGGTGTGGCAGGTCGAAGCCCTCGTGGAGGAGATGGTGGTCCAGCGCGGAATCACCGATGCGGAGGCGCGTAAAAAACTGGTCGCAGCGCTGCCGGACCTCATTGAGCCGCTGGAAAAGACCCTTGTCTATGCCTGGAAACGGCAGCTGAACGCCGCGATTCAGCGGCTGGCGCTCCGGGCCGAAGCGGGACTGGCGAGCCACGACGCCGATGCCGACGACAATCCGCTGCCGCTGGCCCGCGCCGTCGGCTTTGCGGACCTGGTGTCCTACACGAGCCTGTCGCGGCAGATGAACGAGAAGACACTGGCCCAAATGGTCCAGCGTTTTGAGCACAAGTGCTCCGAAATCATCTCCGTAGGCGGCGGACGACTGGTGAAGACCATCGGTGATGAAGTCCTGTTCAACGCGGAAACCCCGGAAGCCGGTGCGGAGATCTCCCTGGCGCTGGCCAAGGCCTTCAGCGAAGATGAGCTGCTTCCCTCCGCCCGGGTGGCGGTGGTGTGGGGGCGGGTGCTGTCCCGGCTGGGTGACATTTACGGACCGACCGTCAACCTGGCCTCCCGGCTGACCTCGCTGGCAGAACCCGGAACGGTGCTGACCGACGCATCCACGGCCGCGGCGCTGCGTAATAATGACAGCTTCGTCCTGATCCCGCATCCGCCGCGCAACGTACGCGGTTTCGGCGAGATTCACCCCGTGACCCTGGCCAGGGGGACCGGGCAGGGGCTGATCCTGGACTAAGGTCCGGTGCCGCCGCTGCCGCCGCTGCCGCCGGGGTCCCGGGCTCGCGGCGCTCCCGCCGTCCACGCCCCGCCGGGCGGGCCGTGTGACCCGCCGCAGCACCGTGACCCGCCGCAGCACCGCTGATGAGGTGGTGGTCCGTTAGGGTAATGGGGAGAACGTTAGACACATCACCACAGCGCATCATCACAGCACAGCTTCCGGATAGGGCGTGAATGAACTCCGACGAAACGACAGCCGAGGCGTTGGAACTCGAGGCGGTCTTCGGCTATGCCTCCGACCGCGGCCTGAGACGTGAACTAAACGAGGATTCACTGATCGCCGCGGATCCGATCTTCGCGGTCGCAGACGGCATGGGCGGACACGAAGCAGGCGAGGTGGCCAGCAGCATCTGCGTGCGGACCCTGGCCGACTCCCGGATTGTTGGCGAACACCTCCCCGAGGTGCCCGCCGCCGAGGTGGAGGAACTGCTGGCTAAGGCCGACCGGCAGATCCGTGAGGAAACCGGCGGCCGCGCCGGAACCACACTGACGGGAGCGGTGCTGGTCCAGGAGGATTCCCAGCCGTACTGGCTGGTCTTCAACGTGGGAGACTCCCGCACCTACCGGCTGTCCCGCGGCGTCCTGGAGCAGGTCACCGTGGACCACAGCGAGGTCCAGGAACTTGTGGACCTTGGCCAGATCACCCCGGATGAGGCGCTGGTTCACCCCCGCCGCCATGTGGTGACCCGCGCACTGGGCACCGGCAACGACACCAGTGCGGATTTCTGGCTGCTTCCGGTGGAGCCGGGGGACCGCCTGATGGTCTGCTCCGACGGTTTGACGGGCGAGGTCAGCGACGGGCACATCTTCCAGATCCTCTCCGCCGTCTCCAACCCGCAGGACGCCTGTGCGGCGCTGGTCCAGGCCGCACTGCGTGCTGGTGGCCGGGATAACGTCACCGTTCTGGTGATCGACGCCGAACCGGCACCGGGTCACCCGGATCCGGACGCAGAGACGCAGTCCGGACCGGCCGCAGAGGATCCGCAGCAGCCAGACCCCTCTGGACCGGGGACCTCCAGCCCCGACCCGGCTCCGGAAAACTGATCCGTCCGGAATCGATCTCGAAAACTGATCCGTCCGGAAAACGGATTCACGGAACGGTCACAGCCCCAAGGCCCGCCGCTCCAGGACCTCCCGTTCCCGGTCATTGCGTGCCAGTGCGGCGGCAGCACTGAATTCTGCCCGCGCTTCTTCCTCCCGGTCGAGACGGGACAGCAGTTCCGCCCGCACGCTGGGCAGCAGGTGTGAGCCGCGCAGGGCACCCGTGGCGGCAAGCCGGTCCACCAGCTCCAGCGCCGTCGCCGGTCCGGTGGCCATGGACACCGCCACGGCACGGTTCAGCTCCACTACCGGAGACGGCGCCAGGCGGCCCAACGCCTCGTACAGCAGCACGATTCTCTGCCAGTCGGTGCCCTCGACACTCGGCGCAACCGCATGGCACTGCGCGATCGCGGCCTGCAGCGCATAGTTTCCCCGGCCCCGTCCCAGCGCGTCAGCCTGGGCCAGGGCGGCCCGCCCGCGCTCGATCTGACCCCGGTCCCACAGCGTCCGGTCCTGGTCGGAAAGCAGGACCGGAGACCCGTCCGCCCTGGTCCGGGCACGGAACCTGGACGCCTGGAACTCCATCAGGGCCACCAAGGCGAGCGCCTCCGGCTCCCGCGGAACAAGCCGGGCCAGCAGCCGGCCCAGCCGCAGGGCCTCCGACGCCGGTTCCTGGCGCATCCACGACGGTCCGGACGAGGCAGCGTACCCCTCGGTGAACAGAAGGTAGATCACCGCGAGCACCCCGCCGAGCCGGGCGCGCCACTCATTCGGCTCCGGAACATCAAACGGAACCCTGGCCGCGGCCAGGGTCTTCTTCGCCCGGACAATCCGCTGCTGCACCGTGGCCACCGGCAGCAGGAACAGCCGGGCGATCTCCCTGGCGGACAGTCCGCCCACAATCCGCAGCGTCAGGGCCACCTGCGCCTCCCGGGACAGCACCGGATGACAGGCTACAAAAATAAGTTTCAGGACGTCGTCCGGCAGCGGATCCCACTGCGGTGCCGCCTCGTCCTCCAGCCGCCGGCCCAGGTCCGTATAACGGTCCTGCAGCCGTGCCGCCCGGCGCCAGGCATCAATTGCCCGGCGCTTGGCGACAGTGGTGAGCCAGGCCGCCGGGTTCCGCGGCACGCCCTCCGCCGGCCACCGGGCCAGCGCCTCGGCCACCGCTTCCTGGGCGACATCCTCTGCCAGCCCCAGGTCCCCGGTGGCACGGGCCAGGGCCGCGACAATCCCAGCACCGTCGATCCGCCACATGGCGTCAATCCGGTCCCGGACCGCCGCTGCCGCAGCCCTCTCTGCCGCCGCGCCCGCCGCCGCAGCCGCAGCCCTTTCTGCCGCCGCGCCCGCCGCCGCAGCGCCGTCGTCCGGGGTGTCCAGGGGGTCCACGGGGCTAGGCATTCTCCGCGCGGAGCTTCTCTTCCTGCTCGCGCCAGCCTTCTTCCTTCTGGATGTACTCGTTGTCGGAGAAATCCTCGAAGTCGGAGGCATCGGTAACCCGCCGGACTTCCAGCTTGGACCCCGGCCCCAGCGGGCAGCGGCTGGCCCACTCCGCCGCCTCCTGCTTCGAGGCCGCCTGAATGATCCAGAATCCGTTGAAGAGTTCGTGGGTCTCGCCGTACGGGCCATCGGTGACCAGCGGCGGATCCTCGGAGAAGTCGACGACGAAGTTGTTGTCCTCCGTGACCTCGGCCAGGCCCTCTCCGGCCAGCAGGACGCCGGCATTGATCATCGACTCGTTGTAGGCGCCCATCCGGTTGATCATTTCCTCAAACGGCATGCTCTTGGACGCCTCAAGTGCTGCATCCGTGGAGCGCATAATCATCATGTATTTCATGGCTTATCTCCTGCTCGTGAGGGGAGCGCTTTGGTGCGCCTCCTACTATGCCGTCGAACGGGGCGCCTGGATATCGACGGCGCGGGGAAATTTTCTTTGTCCGGAGGGGACGCACCATCCCCAACGTCCGCAGCAAAGCTCCCAACGCCGTCGTACATACGGCAAGATTGGACAGGTGAGCACAGCTAAGACATCCCCGGAAGAAGCGGTCGACGCCGTCAGCACGGATACGCCGCCCAGCGGCGGCCTGCGCGAAGAGTATGAGGCGCTCTCTGATCAGGTTCGCAAGTACCGGTTCGCGTACTACAACGAGGACGCCCCACTGGTCTCTGATGCCGAGTTCGATGAGCTGTACCGCCGGCTCGAAGAACTCGAGGCGCTGCACCCGGAGCTGGTGACCAACGATTCGCCCACCCAGGAAGTCGGGGGCGAGGTCTCCGCGGCCTTCGCTCCGGTGGAACACCTGTCCCGGATGTACAGCCTGGAAGACGTCTTCTCCCTGGACGAGCTCGACGCCTGGGTGAAGCGGGCCGTTGCCTCCATCGCCTCCATCGCCCCGGGCTCGAAGGTTCAGTGGCTCACCGAATTGAAGATCGACGGGCTGGCAGTGAACCTGCTCTACCGCAACGGTGAACTGGTCCGCGCGGCCACCCGCGGAGACGGCACCACCGGTGAGGACATCACCCACAACGTGCTCACCATCGCCTCCATCCCGCGCCGGCTCAAGGGCACGAACCTCCCCGCGGAGGTGGAAATCCGCGGCGAGGTGTTCATTCCCTCCAAGGAGTTCGCCCGCCTGAACGAGACCATGGTCGAAGCGGGCAAGGCACCGTTCGCCAACCCGCGCAACGCCGCCGCCGGCTCGCTCCGGCAGAAGGATCCCAACGTCACGGCGCAGCGTCCGCTGAGTATGTACGTCCACGGCATCGGTGCCCGGGAAGGCCTGGGGGCCAACACCCAGTCTGAGACCTACGAGCTGCTCAAAGCCTGGGGGCTGCCCACCTCGCCGTACTACAAGGTTCTGGACACCTACGACGAGGTCCTGGAATTCATCGCCACCAACGGTGAACACCGCCACGACCTGGCACACGAGATTGACGGCATTGTGGTCAAGGTGGACGACTTCGCGCTGCAGCGCGCACTCGGCCACACTTCCCGGGTGCCGCGCTGGTCCGTGGCCTACAAATACCCGCCGGAGGAAGTGAACACCAAGCTCCTGGACATCCGGGTGAACGTGGGACGCACCGGCCGGGTCACCCCCTACGGCATCATGGAACCGGTCAAGGTCGCCGGCTCCACCGTGGAGATGGCCACCCTGCACAACCAGGACGTGGTCAAGGCCAAGGGCGTCAAGATCGGCGACATCGTGGTGCTGCGCAAGGCCGGGGACGTGATCCCCGAGATTGTGGGTCCGGTGATCGCGCTGCGCGAGGCGCAGGATCCGCCCGTCCGTGATTTCGTGATGCCCACCCACTGCCCCTCCTGCGGCACGGAGCTGAAGCCGGCCAAGGAGGGCGACGTCGACATCCGCTGCCCCAACGCCCGTTCCTGCCCGTCCCAGCTGCGCGAGCGCGTGTTCCACCTGGCCGGCCGCGGCGCGTTCGACATTGAGGCCCTGGGCTGGGAAGCAGCGATCGCCCTGACCTCACCCGCCGAACCGGAAACCCCGCCGCTGACCAGCGAAGCCGGGCTCTTTGATCTCAAGGTCGAAGACCTCGCCGACGTCCGGATCGAACGTCCCAAACGCTCCAAGGGCGTGGTGGTGGGCACTGAACTGGTGCCGTACTTCTACACCAAGGGCACCGCGAAGAAGCCGTCCGAGCCCTCCGCCAACACCCGCAAGCTCTTCGAGGAACTGGAAAAGGCGAAGTCCCAGCCGCTGTGGCGGGTCCTGGTGGCCCTGTCCATCCGGCATGTTGGCCCGACGGCGGCCCGCGCCCTGGCGACGGCCTTCGGGTCCATGGAGAACATCCGGGCGGCCAGCGAAGAGCAGCTCGCGCACGTGGACGGGGTGGGCCCCACCATCGCTGCGGCGCTGGAGGAATGGTTCGCCGAGGACTGGCACGTGGAGATCGTGGACGCGTGGGCACGCGCCGGTGTGCGGATGGCCGATGAGCGCGACGAAACCCAGCCCCGCACGCTGGAGGGACTCACCATTGTGGTGACCGGAACGCTACCGAACTTCAGCCGGGACGAGGCCAAGGAAGCCATCATCAGCCGCGGCGGCAAGGCCTCCGGGTCAGTGTCCAAAAAGACCGACTACCTGGTGGCGGGGGAGAACGCCGGCACCAAGCTGGATAAGGCAGAGTCGCTGGGGGTGCCCGTGCTCGATGAGGACGGGTTCCGCCGGTTGCTGGAGCACGGCCCGCTGAACAGCGGAGAACCTGAGGACACACCATGAGCCCCGCACCCGATCCCCTGGACCTGCTCGACGTCGCCCGGCAGGCGGCCGCCGCCGGAGCCGCCGTCCTGGCACGGCGGTCAGAGGAGGGACTAAACGCCGTGAACAAGGGGTCCGCCGGCGACTGGGTCACCTCCTACGACACGGAGGCCGAGTACGCGGTCCGCGAGGTCATCAACAAGCTCCGCCCGTTCGACGAAATCACGGGAGAGGAACTGGAGGCGAGTGTCCCCGCGGATCCGTCCGGCATCCGCTGGTCGGTGGACCCGCTGGACGGGACCACTAACTTCATCCGGAACATTCCGTTCTACGCCACGTCTGTTGCCGCCGTGAACAGCGACGGCGACTGGCTGGCCGGCGTCGTCCATGCCCCGGCCCTGGTCCGCGTTTACTGGGCAGCGCGGGGCCACGGTGCCTGGCTCTCGGAGCGGGGCAGCCTGCGCCAGCTTTCCGGACCAGATCCGCAGCGGATTGGAAAGCTGCTGGGAACCGGATTCTCCTATGAAGCAGGCGTGCGCGCGGAACAGTACGCCGCGCTGCCAGAGCTGATGGAAGGCTACGCCGACCTGCGCCGCATGGGCTCAGCCGCCCTGGACCTGTGCCTGGTTGCCGATGGCACCCTGGACGCCTACCTGGAGCGGGGCCTGAACGAACATGACTTTGCTGCAGGTGCGTTGATCGCCGAGGAGGCCGGCGCCACCGTGCACCGCCCCGGCACGTCGGCACGGCGGATGGACGACGCCGAGCGGCTGGCCGCGGTGACAAGCGCCTGGCTGGTGCCGCCGTCGGGCCTCTAAGCAAGACCCGGGCGGACTTTAAGCCCTGAGGAAAGCGGGGCCTTCCGGGGATGGCCACGGACACCAGGGCGCGGATAATTGGGGGAGTTCAGCACAGCTCCTTGGAGCCCGGGAGGATGCATCATGACCCGTAAACTCACTCCGGCAGCGCGGAAGTCGCCGTCCGCGGTCACCACACGCGTCCCGGCACCCAAACCCCAGACCCCGCCGGACCTGGATACCGCCCGGTTCGCCGCGATTATCGACGAACATATCGCCGACGTCCGCAGGAAGATCGACTCCGTCCTGGCAGATATCCGGGAAGTCACGGCCGCTGCTAAGGACACCCCGGCGGATGATGAGCATGATCCCGAGGGCACCACGGTCACCGTGGAACGTGCCAATGAAATGTCGATGCTCGCGGCGCTGGAGGCCTCGCTGGCGGAGATGCTCCTGGCCCGGGTGCGGCTGGATGACGGGGTCTACGGAATCTGTGAACGCTGTGGGGAGCCGATCCCGGAAGCCAGGCTGGAAATCCGGCCCGAGGCCCGCTACTGCGTGGCCTGTTCGGCGGCCGCCAGGAGGCACTAAACCCTCCTGCCACCGGATGGTCAGGCCGCCGTGTGTTCGGGCTCACCTGGGCCAAAGGCCTTCTCCGGCCGGACGGATGCCTGGCTGCGGATAGAATTTACGCTGGAAATCAACCCCCACGTAAGGATCCGTAACACCCATGAGCATCACCGTCCGGCGGGCTACCCCAGCAGACTTTGAAGACATTCGCCGGATTACCCGTGACGCCTACCTGAAGGCCGGGTTCATCGACGCGGACAATCCCTATGTCCAGGATCTCGAAAACGTGGAACACCGTGCCGAGCACGCAGAACTCTGGGTGGCCGAAAAGGACGGCGCCGTCGCCGGGTCTGCGGCAGTCACCTTCGCCGGCCAGCCCTACGCGGACATTGCGGGCGAGGGTGAACTGGAATTCCGCATGCTCGCCGTCGATCCTGCCGTGCAGCGCGGGGGAGTGGGCCGGGCGCTGGTCAGCGCCATTGTGGACTATGCCCGCAGCCTGGACGGCATCCACGCTGTCTCCCTGACCAGCATGACCAGCATGCTCGGAGCGCACAGCATGTACCTCTCGCTTGGTTTCGAGCGGGTTCCGGAACGTGACTGGACCGTGCCTGGCGAAGATTACGTCCTCTGGGTCTTCCGCCTGGAGCTCTAGTTCCCGGCAGCCGCTGCTCAGTGTGCAGGTATGGCGACCTTCCGCGAAAAAAGGTCGCCATATCTGCACACGGACCGCGACGACCCTGCCTCCCGCAGCGCGTCCGGCGCATGCCGCCTGAACTGTGTTGCCGCACGCCGTAGACTGGTAGGGATACCGGTGGAAGCCGAAAATACTGCATAAGACGCATGGGAGACTCATGTCTGAGATCAATCGTGAGGCGGTGGCGCATCTGGCGCGGCTGGCCCACATTGAGATGACCGACGACGAGCTGGACAAAATGGCCGGCGAACTCGACGTCATCGTGGATTCGATCAAATCCGTAAGCGAAGTTGCCGGCGAGGACATCCCGGCCACCTCCCACCCGATCCCGCTGGCGAATGTGTTCCGCGAGGACGTGGTGGGGCAGACGCTGACCAATGAGCAGGCCCTGTCCGGCGCGCCGGACAATGCTGAAGGCCGCTTCAAGGTCCCTGCCATCCTGGATGAGGAGTAAGACTTCCATGAGTGAACTGATTACCTCCAGCGCTGCCGTACTGGCAGAAAAGCTGGCTTCCCGCGAAGTCTCCGCCGTCGAGGTCACCCAGGCGCACCTGGACCGCATTGCCGCCGTTGACGGCGACATCCACGCGTTCCTGCACGTCAACACCGACGAAGCCCTCGAAGTGGCTTCCGGTGTGGACAAGGCCCGTGCCGCCGGCGAAGAGCTGCACACCCTGGCCGGCGTTCCGATCGCCATCAAGGACCTGATCGTCACGGTGGGCCAGCCCACCACGGCCGGCTCGAAGATGCTCGAAGGCTGGATGAGCCCCTACGACGCCACCGTGATCTCCCGGATCCGCGCTGCGCGCATGCCGATGCTTGGCAAGACCAACCTGGACGAATTCGCCATGGGCTCCTCCACGGAGCACTCGGCGTACGGCCCCACCCGCAACCCGTGGGACCTGGACCGCATCCCCGGCGGCTCCGGCGGCGGTTCGGCAGCCGCCGTCGCCGCCTTCGAAGCGCCCCTGGCCCTCGGTACCGACACCGGCGGGTCCATCCGCCAGCCCGCGTCCGTGACCGGTTCGGTGGGCGTGAAGCCGACCTACGGCGGAGTTTCGCGCTACGGTGCGATCGCGATGGCGTCCTCACTGGATCAGATCGGCCCGGTCTCCCGGACCGTGCTGGATGCCGCCCTGCTGCAGGAAGTCATCGGCGGGCACGACCCGCGCGACTCCACGTCCCTCACCGACCCGGTGGGCAACCTGGTGGAGGCTGCCCGCAACGGCAGCGTCGCCGGCATGCGCATCGGCGTCATTAAGGAACTGCAGGGCGAGGGCTACCAGCCCGGCGTGCAGGCCCGCTTTGACGAGTCGCTGGAACTGCTCAAGGACGCCGGCGCGGAAATCGTTGAGGTCTCCTGCCCGAACTTCAAGTACGCCCTGGGCGCCTACTACCTGATCATGCCGTCCGAGGCCTCCTCGAACCTGGCGAAGTACGACGGCGTCCGGTACGGTATGCGCCGGCTGCCCGCCGAACCGCCGCTCACGATCGAGCGCGTGATGGGTGCTACCCGCGCCGCCGGCTTCGGCGACGAGGTCAAGCGCCGGATCATCCTGGGCACCTACGCCCTTTCCGCCGGGTACTACGACGCCTATTACGGCTCGGCCCAGAAGGTCCGCACCCTGATCCAGCGCGATTTCAATGCCGCGTTTGCACAGGCTGACGTGCTGATCTCCCCGACCTCGCCGAACACGGCGTTCAAGCTCGGCGAGAAGCTGGACGATCCGCTGGCCATGTACCTCAACGACGTCGCCACCATTCCGGCCAACATGGCCGGCGTCCCGGGCATCTCCATTCCCGGCGGCCTGGCCGACGGGCTGCCGGTGGGCATCCAGTTCCTGGCACCCGCCCGCGAGGACGTGCGCCTGTACCGGGCCGGCGCAGCCCTGGAAGGCCTGTTGGAGCAGAAGTGGGGCGGCCCGCTGCTGGCCTCAGCCCCCGTACTCGGAGGAGTGAAGTAATGTCCGTGCACACCCAGGAAGAGACCCTTCCCTTCGAGACGGCCATCGAGAAGTACGATCCGGTTCTCGGGTTTGAGGTCCATGTGGAGCTCAACACCAAAACCAAGATGTTCTCCGACGCCCCGAACGTCTTCGGCGACGAACCGAACACGAACGTGACTCCGGTGGACCTCGGCCTGCCCGGCGTGCTGCCGGTGGTGAACAAGACCGCCGTGGAGTACTCGATCCTGATCGGCCTGGCGCTGAACTGCAAGATCGCCGAATCCTGCACTTTCGCCCGGAAGCAGTACTTCTACCCGGACACCCCCAAGAACTTCCAGACCTCCCAGTACGAAGATCCCATTGCGTACGACGGCTGGCTGGATGTTGAACTCGAAGACGGCACCGTGTTCCGCGTCGAGATCGAGCGCGCGCACATGGAGGAAGACGCCGGAAAGCTCACCCACATGGGCGGTGCGGCAGGCCGCATCCAGGGCGCCGACTTCTCCCTGGTGGACTACAACCGGGCCGGTGTACCGCTGGTGGAAATCGTGACCAAGCCGATCGAGGGCGCCGGTTCCCGCGCACCGGAGCTCGCCAAGGCTTACGTGGCTGCCATCCGGGAAATCGTCAAGAACCTCGGTGTTTCCGACGCCAAGATGGAGCGCGGCAACGTCCGCTGCGACGCCAACGTCTCCCTGCGCCCGTACGGCCAGGAAAAGTTCGGCACGCGGTCCGAAACCAAGAACGTGAACTCGCTGCGCGCCGTCGAACGCGCGGTCCGCTTCGAAATCCAGCGGCATGCCGCCGTCCTGGAATCCGGCGAGAAGATCGTCCAGGAAACCCGTCACTGGCATGAGGACACGCGCTCGACGACGTCGGGCCGGCCCAAGTCCGACGCCGATGACTACCGGTACTTCCCGGAACCGGACCTGCTGCCCGTGGTCACCACCCCGGAGTGGATCGAAGAGCTGCGCTCCCGCCTGCCCGAGCCGCCGGCCGAGCGCCGCAAGCGGCTCAAGACCGACTGGGGCTACTCCGACGCCGAGTTCCGCGACGTCGTCAACGCCGGAGTGATGGAAGCCATCGAGGAAACCATTGCAGCGGGCGCCTCCGCCCAGGTGGCCCGCAAATGGTGGATGGGTGAAGTGGCCCGGCGTGCCAAGGAAGCCGAAGTGGATCCGGTGGATACCGGTGTCACTCCGGAACTGATAGTTGAGCTGGACCGCCTGGTCCAGGCCGGCAAGATCAACGACAAGCTGGCCCGCCAGGTCCTGGACGGCGTCCTCGCCGGCGAAGGCAGCCCGGAGGAAGTCATCGAAAAGCGCGGCCTCGCCGTCGTCTCTGATGACGGAGCCCTGCTCGAAGCCATCGACGCCGCCCTGGCGGCTGCTCCGGATGTTGCAGACAAGATCCGCGGCGGCAAGATCCAGGCTGTCGGCGCGATCGTCGGCGGCGTGATGAAGGCCACCCGCGGCCAGGCCGACGCCGGCCGGGTCCGCGAACTGATCCTCGAACGCCTGGGTGTGCAGGGCTGACCCAGGCCTGTTCACTCCTGCTCCGGCTTCCGGCCCGGTGCTTCCCTGCGGGGAGTTCCGGACCGGGAGCCGGGCTGCGTTAAGGCGTCTGTGCACGGGACGGGGCGCAGGGTAGGGTGCTCAGCATGTCTACGGTCCCGGCCCAGCTTGCAGTGGATGCAGATCTGGTCCGTGCCCTGTTGCAGAGCCAGTTTCCGCAGCTGGCGCACCACCCGCTGACACAAGTGGGGGACGGGTGGGTGAACCACGTCTACCGGCTCGGTCCGGAGCTGGTGGTCCGCCTTCCCCGCCGGCAGAGCGTTGCCGGCCTGATGGAAAAAGAACAGCGCTGGCTTCCCGAACTCACGGCGTCCCTGAAAATCGGAACCTCAGTCCCGCTGTACGCGGGTGTACCGGAGGAGTCCTATCCGTACCCGTGGAGCATCAGCGAGTGGTTTGACGGCTTGGACGTCTCCTCCCAGCCGCGGGACCGGAACGTCGCCCTGGCTGCACCGCTGGGGGATTTCCTGAATACCTTCCACCGTGAGGCGCCCCGGGACTATCCGCCCAACCCCGTGGTGGGCGGGCCCCTGGCCACCCGCAGCCAGGCGGTTCAGGAACGGCTGCGCTCCGGCATGGTCCCGCACGCGGCCCGCATCACCGAGATCTGGGAGCAGGCAGCCGCGTTGCCGCCGTGGAACGGTAACCCCGTGTGGCTGCACGGCGATCTGCACCCCGCCAACCTGATCGCCAAAAACGGAACCCTGCAGGCGGTCATCGACTTCGGGGATCTGACCGCCGGGGACCCGGCCACCGACCTTGCCGCCGCCTGGCTGGTTTTCGACGGCGTGGGCCGCCGGCGCCTGCACGGTTTCCTGGGCAGCCAGTACGACGGCGATCCCGCTGTCTGGCTGCGGGCCCGCGGCTGGGCTGTCTGCATGGCCTCGAATCTCCTGGCGGGAGCCGAAAGACATCCGGGACTGTATCTGGTGGGATCCGAGACCCTGATGGAGATCCTCACCGACGATCTCACGTGGCTTTAGGGTGCATGCCACAATGGGCTATGCCCATCAACTGGAGACATTCCGTCCGCGTCCAGACCGAAGGTGACGGGCACGTTATTGAGGACAGCTGCGGGTTCGCCGGAGCCAGCGCCTGGGTGATAGACGGAGCCACCTCCCTGCTTCCCGAACTTGATCTTCCGGGACCGTCCAATCCGTCCTGGTATGCCCGGACACTGGACCTGCTGCTGGGGGAAGCTGCCCGTTCGGCGGCTGCCGCTGAATCTGAGCACTCAGCGGCCCGTGCCGTCCTTGCGGACGCCCTCCGCCGGGTGGATGCGGTGGCGGAGGAACGCGCCGCGGGGGAGCGGGCCAGGTTCCCGAGTGCAGCGCTGTGCCTGGCACAGCTGACCGGCGGCGGTGTGGAGGTGCTGGTGCTCGCCGACTGCCACGCCGTTCTCGAGCTGGAGGATAGATCCGTGGCCCATGTGACCAGCGAGCCGGCAGACCTGCGGGTGCACCGGGAACAGCCGGCCGGTCCCGAACAGACCCAGGAACTGCTCCGCCGGGACAGAGAACTGCGGAATACGCCGGGCCGGCTGTGGGTGGCGCGGCGGGAACCGGAAGCTGTCCAGCACGCGCACCTTCAGCGGCTGCCGCGGCCACGCCGGCTGGTCCTGGTCTCCGACGGCGCGTGGCGCGCCGTCGAGCTGGGCCTGGTGGACGGACCAGCGGGCCTCCTGCGTGCTGCCTCGACTCCCATCGGTGCCCAGCGGCTCCTGCTGGAGCTTCGCGGCCGGCAGCTGGCAGCCGGGGAGAAAGCTGACGATGCGACCATTCTGACGGTGGTGCCCGGTGCCTAGTCCTCCTCCGCAGACACAGGTCCTGATTATCGGCGGTGGCATTGCCGGGCTGTCGCTGGCTTCAGCGCTGGCCCCGGACACCGGCGTCGTGCTGCTTGAAGCCGAAGACACCCTGGCGTACCACACCTCCTCCCGCTCCGCCCGGCAGCTGATCCCCAGTTACGGGCCGCCTCCGGTGCAGGATCTGACCGTACGGACGCTTGCCCTGATCCGGGAACTGGAAGCGGAGCTGCCGCAGCCGATGCTGACGCCTCGCTCCTTCCTCCTGGTGGGCGACGAAGAGGACGTCCGCGACCAGGCCAGCGGACACATGCACCCGATCACCATGGCCGAGGCCGCCGGGCTGGCACCGGAACTGCACGCCGGAGCCTTCGCGGCCGCCGGCCTGGACACCACCTCAGTATCCTGCGATACCGGCCTTCTGTTGGACTGGCACCACAGACGCATCGAATCCTTCGGCGGCCGCATCCTGACCGGGTGCCGGGTGGAGACGGCAGAATGGACTGCATCCGGGGACTGGCTGGTCACCGCGGCGGGGGAGAGGTTCCGAGCCTCCACCGTGGTGAACGCCGCCGGCGCCTGGGCGGATTCCGTCGCCGGCGTCTTTGGAGCCCGTTCGAGGCGCCTGCAGCCTTACCGCCGGACCGCCGCGATCGTGGAGGCGGCCAACCCGCCGGCACCGGACGGTCCCATGGTGGCAAGCGCGCTGGAAACCTTTTATTACCGGCCCGATGCCGACGGTGTGCTGGTCTCTCCCTCCGAAGCTGTTCCCAGCCACTCGGAGGACGCCCGGCACCGCCCCGAGGACATCGATGCGCTGATCTCCCTGGTCAATTCCGTGACGTCTCTGGGGCTTGGGGAAGTCCGGCGTGCCTGGACGGGTCTGCGCACCGAAGCTCCGGACGGTCTGCCTGTGGTGGGATACGACGACGTCGTTCCCGGGTTCTACTGGCTCGCCGGGCAGGGCGGTTACGGGTTTCAAACCTCGTCCGGAATTGCCGAATTGGCCGCGGCCCAACTGCTCGGCAGGCGGACCCCGGTTGATGCCGCCGCGGCGCTCTCACCCGCCCGCGATGGACTGTGAGCAAGATCTCATCGACTGTAAGTAACAAATCGGCCAAAGGGCGCGGGAATGGTCAGCAAGGTCCGTGGCGGTCCTTACAGTTGAAGAGCAGGATGGCCCCGGCCAACTTCCACTTTTAGTCCTGCCGTTTTGTGCTTTGAGAGGTCTCATCAGTGCCTGATATTTTGCCGCCGCAGATTGCGGACGTGCAGCAACGTCCCTTCTACATCAAAGTGCGTTCTGTCTGCACTGTTGTCAGCATTATCTGGCTGGTCCTGGCAATTGCGGGATATGGGTTCTTCTCCGGCGGGACGACTTCACTGGCCCTCTCCCTGACCTTGATGTACGGCACCGGCATTGCCCTGCTGGTGGTTGCCTCGGCCCTGTACCGGCTGGTGAAACGTTCCGCCATCCACCGGACGGAGACCGCCCCGGACGACGCAGCAGCAGCCGTGTTCCTGGACACCACGCGCTCCGCCACGGAGGAGCTCATGGAAGCCCTGCTGCCGGCGCGCCACGACGCCCGCCTCAGCAGCCCCCTCTCGAGCCGGCCTCACACCCGCCAGCCGCAGTCCGCGTCTATCTTGGGTGAGGAGACGGCCGCAGTGGTTTCGGCTTCCCCGGCGAAAAGTGCCGGTGGGCAAGCAGCTTCCGGGCCTGGACAGCCGGCGAAGACTGCTCAGGCTGCGAAGGCCGCGAAGTCTGCTGGTCCGGGGAAGTCTGCAAAGTCAGCAAAGTCAGCTCAGACCGCAAAGACTGCTCAGGCCGCGAAGGCTGCTGGTCCGGGGAAGGCTGCACAGGCCTCGAAGCCTTCCAGCTCCGGGAGCCCGGCAGGTGCCTCCGGAAGTAAGCCGGGTGCGGCCGAGTCCGCAGCGCCCAAAGCTCCAGCCGTGAAATCCCCCGTGAACAAAAAGGCTGCGTCCAAGAAAAAGAAGCGGGGCAAGGGCAATAAGACTGAGGGGATCCAGGCACCTGCTGGAAAGCAGTCAACTGGAACCCAGACCGGCGGATCCCCGGCCGGCGGCACACAGTCCGGTGCACAAGCCAGTCAGGACACGAAGCCCGGCCAGAGCGCACAGTCGGGCCAAGGCCCGAAGCCCGGCCAGGGCGCACAGTCGGGCCGAGGCACGAAGCCCGGCCAGGACGCGCAGTCCGGCCAAGGGCTCCGGAAAGCAGCGTAAGACTCTCAGGCCACGGCCCAGGAGTCAGCCGAACGAGGTCAGCCTCAAGGTGGTACGGGAGCTATGCCCGGAGGACAGAGCAGCCGTTCTCAGGGAGTTGCCAGCTTGCTGACAGGAGCCTTCCAGACCGGTGTCCTAATGTAGTTAATACCTCATAAGGGTGCGAGTGATGAATGGATAGCGTAGTGAACTATCCGGCGCCGGCAGACTAGGGTTGTTCCCCCCAACCAGCCCATAGTCTGCCGGCGTTCTTCATGTCCGGACACTTTTTTCTACACTGCCGCGCATTGTTTCCGCTCAGCACCGCGGCGCATTTTATCCGGCCCTGCCGCCGTAAATTGCTCCCATTACTGCGGCGGCTTATCCGGCGGCGAAACCCTCAAATTCTCCCGTGGCAGCGGAACGGTGTTCTTCGACGTCGTGAACCGCGCCCGGAGCAGATGGGGACCGCACCTGCTCCAGGAGACCGTCCACAGCCGAGGGCAGACCTTCCGCCGTGATGAGGACGGACCCGTCGGCTCGGTTGATCACCGTCCCGGTCAGCCCCAGGTTTAACGCCCGCCGCATTACCCAGTAGCGGAAGCCCACACCTTGGACCATCCCGTTGACTGCGGCCGTGACCCGGATGCTGTTGCCTGGCTCCTGCGTTGACTGCCCTGAATCCATTCCCGCAGCTTAGTCCAGCGGCTGCGCCAGCACACCGTTCGCCGCTTCCAGCAGGCTCCCGCTGGACACCAGGGCATAAACCGCTTCAATCTCCGGTGCCAGGAAGCGGTCCGGACCCGGTCCTTGGACCTGGGTGCGGATAATCCGGCGCACTGCGGTGGAGACCGGAGCGGTCCGGGCGGTGTCGATGCCGCCGTCGCGCATATCCAGGGCACGCGCTGATGTCAGCAGTTCCACGGCCAGCACCCGTGCCAGACCGTCGAGCGCACGGCGCAGTTTCAGTCCGGCGGCCCAACCCATCGAGACGTGGTCCTCCTGCATGGCAGAGGAGGGAATGGAATCCACGGACGCGGGAACCGCCAGCCGCTTGAGCTCCGAGACAATACCGGCCTGGGTGTACTGGGCGATCATGTGGCCGGAGTCGACACCGGGATCATGGGCCAGGAACGGGTTCAGTCCGTGGCTGCGGTTACGGTCCAGGAAACGGTCAGTCCGCCGCTCACTCATGGAGGCAACGTCGGCGACGGCGATCGCGAGGAAATCCAGGACGTAGCCCACCGGGGCGCCGTGGAAATTGCCGTTCGATTCCACCCGCCCGTCCACCGTGACCACCGGATTATCGATGGCGGACGCCCGCTCACACGCAGCTACATGCTCGGCGTGGGCGAGGGTGGACCGGGCCGCGCCGTGCACCTGGGGTGCGCAGCGCAGTGAATAGGCGTCCTGGACCCGGGTGAAGGTTTCCCCGTTCTGCTCTTCCACCAGTGCAGAGCCGGCGAGCACCGCCCGGATGTTGGCTGCGGACTCAGCCTGGCCCGGCTGCGGACGCAGCCCCTGCAGATCTGCCGCGAAAACAGCGGCAGTCCCAAGCAGTCCCTCCACGCTCATGGCCGCGGCGATATCCGCGACGGCCAGCAGCTGCTGCAGGTCCGCGATGGCCAGGGTCAGCATCCCCAGCATGCCGTCGGTGCCATTGATCAGCGCCAAGCCCTCCTTCTCCCGTAGCTCCAGGGGTTCCAGCCCAGCCGCCGCCAGCGCCTGGGCCGCGTCCATGGCCTGCCCACCGGCGTCGTGCACCCGGCCTTCGCCCATCAGCGCCAGGGCGCAGTGCGACAGTGGAGCGAGGTCACCGGAACAGCCCAGCGAACCGTATTCGCCGATCGTGGGCGTGATGCCGGCGTTGAGCAGTGCTGCATACGCCTGAGCGACGGCGGGGCGGACACCGGTGCGTCCGGTCGCGAGGGTGGAGAGCCGGTTGACCATCAGAGCGCGGACGACCTCCCGGTCCACCTCCGCACCCGTGGACGCCGCGTGGCTGCGGACCAGGGAGCGCTGCAGCTCTGCCCGCTGGTCTGTGGGGATTTGTTTGGTGGCGAGTGCCCCAAACCCGGTGGAGACCCCATAGTGGGGCAGAGTGTCCGCTGCGAGGGCCTCGATGACCGTGCGGGAGGACTCCATTGCCGTCAGGGCTTCCGGTGCAAGCTGGACCGCGGCACCGTTCCGGGCGACGGCGAGAATTGAGGCGGGGTCGAGCGGGCCGGGGCCGATGGCCACGGTAACGGCGGTGCTTTGGGGGGAAATCACGAAACCTCACAATGCCTGGATCCGATGCGGCGTGCAACGGGAACGGAATCAAATGCCGAAGAATGGTACTGGCATTTCATCCAGTGAAATGCATTCGTCCGCCTTCCGCAAGCGTTCCTGCCCGGGCAGGTGAGCCGCGGATCAGGCAGAATAGGCACATGCGCCCAGCCTCCACCGTTCCCGCCCCTGCCCTGGAACCGCGGGCACGCCGGAGAATCACTGCGGAAATTCTTATCGTGCTGGGACTCTCGCTGGGCCAATCCGGGGTGTATGCCATCGTCCGGCTGGCGGACAAGATGACGCAGGGACCCCTTGCCGGCCAAACGACCACTCTGAACCCAGTCCTGGCGCAGAGCCCGTTTTTCGATTTGCTGTACCAGCTGCTGGGAATTTTCTTCTCGCTGATGCCCGTGGCGCTGGTGCTGTTCCTGCTCACGGAGCCCGGCAAGTCCGCCTTCCGGCGGATCGGATTCACGTTCTCCCGCCCGGTGCGGGACTTCGGCCTCGGTGTAGGGCTCGCGGCCGTGATCGGCGCAGGGACGCTCGGCGTCTACGCTGCCGGCCGGGCACTGGGAATTACGACGGCGCTGATTCCTGCGGCCTTGGATACCTACTGGTGGACCCTGCCGGTGCTGATCCTCTCCGCGCTGCGGCATGCGGTCCTGGAAGAGGTAATCGTAGTGGGCTACCTGTTCACCCGGCTCCGGGCGCTGGGCTGGGGAGTGCCCGCCATGATCCTCACGAGTGCGCTGATCCGCGCCAGCTACCACCTGTATCAGGGGATCGGTCCCGGCATCGGCAACTTCGTGATGGGACTGCTTTTCGGGTACGTCTATTACAAGACCAAACGCGTGATGCCGCTGGTCATCGCCCATGCACTGGTGGATATTGCCGGATTTGTAGGTTTTGCCCTGTTTGGCTCAGCAATCGGAATTGGAGACTAACGCCGTATGGCCCTGAAGACAGTCTGGGGCGCGGCTCTGGACCCCGGCAATGTGCTGCCGGAATATCCCCGCCCGCAGCTGGTTCGGGAGAACTGGAGCAACCTCAACGGAAGCTGGGACTACGCGTTCACTCCTGCCGGCGTCCTGGAGCAGCCCGAGACCTGGGACGGGAAAATCCTGGTGCCGTTTTCGCCCGAAGCGCCGCTCTCCGGCGTCGAACGCCAACTGCAGCCGCAGGAAGCGCTCTGGTACCGGCGTACCTTTTCGGTGTCCGGCCTGCTGCCGGCGGCGGGCGGCGACGCTGCGGGTGATACGGGTAGGCGGGTGCTGCTTCACTTTGGGGCGGTCGACCAGGCCTGCACGGTGACCCTCAACGGCCGCGCCGCAGGAAGGCACGACGGCGGGTACCTGCCCTTCACCCTCGATGTGACCGACCTGCTGCGTCCCGGCCGGGAACAGGAACTTGTGGTGCGGGTGCTCGACGGATCCGACACCAACGGTGCCTCACGGGGAAAGCAAAAACTGGAGCGCGGGGGGATTTGGTACACGGCGCAGTCCGGAATCTGGCAGACCGTTTGGCTGGAAGCTGTTCCCGCGACCTGGGTGCGGCGGCTGGTGATCACGCCGCTGGCGTCGTTGGACGGTGCCGAGTTCACGGTCCACGCCGGTGTGGGGGTGGATGCGGGGTTGGATGTCGGCCGTGCGGAAATCACAGTGACGGCAGACGGAACGGAGGTCGCCCACGGCTGGGCGGCGCCGGGGGAACCGCTGCTCCTGCAGCTGCCGGAACCGCGTTTGTGGAGTCCGGAGGATCCCTTCCTCTACACGGTGAGCGTGCGGCTCGGGGAGGACAGGGTGCAGAGCTATTTCGGTCTGCGCACTTTCGGAATGGGCGCGGACCGGGGTGGGCATCAGCGGCTGCTGCTCAACGGCCAGCCGTACTTTCACGCCGGACTGCTGGACCAGGGGTATTGGCCCGATGGACTCTATACCGCTCCCGCCGATGCAGCCATGATCCACGATATCCAGACGGCCAAGGACCTGGGGTTCACGATGCTGCGCAAGCACATCAAGGTCGAACCGCTGCGCTGGTACTACCACTGCGACCGGCTGGGCATGCTCGTCTGGCAGGACCTGGTGAACGGCGGCCTGGGCGACGGCCGGGCGCCGGAATTGCTGCGGCTCCCGGGCCGCGGAAGCCGCAGCGACCGCCGGTACGCCAAGTTCGGCCGCAGTGATGCAGCCGGGAGGGAAACTTTCCGGCGGGAAATGCGGGAGACAGTGGAACTGCTGCGCAGCGTGCCAAGTCTCGTGATGTGGGTTCCATTCAACGAAGGCTGGGGCCAATTCGACGCCGCGGCGATTGCTGCGGAGCTGCGCTCGTTGGATCCCACCCGCGGGATTGACCATGCCAGCGGCTGGCATGACCAGGGTGCCGGCGACGCCAAAAGCCTGCATGTCTACGCGGTTCCCTTCCACGTCCGGAAACGCTGGCAGCGGGATCCCCGGGCGGTTGTGCTTTCCGAATACGGCGGCTTCAGTTTTCCGGTGCCGGGACACACTTGGAACACGGAGGTCTTTGGCTACGGAAAGACCCTGCACAGCCGGGAGGAACTCGGACGCGCCTTCACGGAACTGCACCGCACCCAGATTGAACCTGCGGTGAAGCAGGGACTGGCAGCCACGGTCTACACCCAGCTCAGCGACGTCGAGGATGAAGTCAACGGGCTGCTCACTTACGACCGGAAGGTCCTGAAACTGGATCCGGGCATGGTCCGGGACATCAATGCTGCGCTGGTTCGGGCGCTGTCGGTCTCGGCGTAGGGCGTAGGGCGTAGGGGCGTATAGGCGAGGTGTGTAAGCGAGCGCCCCGGGGCTGGGACGGGTCTGGGGCTAGGGCATAAGGGCCCGGTGGGAGCATAGGGAATCGACAGGTAGGGGTATAGGCGCGTAGGGGAGCGGCCCGGGGCCGGGCCGGCCTGGAGCTAGGGCAGACGGCATGGGGCATAAGGCATGGGGCATAAGGGGGTGGTGGGAGCGTGGGGAATCGACAGGTCGGGGTGTGAACGCGTAGGGGAGCCGAGGTGTAGGGCAGAGGCACGTGCCTCGCTACGGACGCGGTGGTGCGTGTCCTACGGAGCTCCGCTTTGAGCATCGCGGGCACCCGGGGTGTGATTCACCGCCGCCCTCACTGCCGCCGTCGGGCTCTGGGCAGTCCTGCCCGAGTCAGTATTTGTGCCAGGCCCTCCGGGTCCTGTGGCGGCCTGAGTACGTCGGCCCAAGTCCAGCGTACGAACCCTACGCCCGTTGCACGGATGGCGTCTTCCCGGCGTTTTTCCCGGAGCAGGGCTTCCCTCGACGGGACCTGAATAGTGGGGGCAGGACCGTCCTTCACCGAACCGTACTTGGATGCACCGTACTTGACGGCGCCGTCGAACTCGCCCACCAGGGCCTGGTCCTGCCAGAAGAAATCGGTGCGAAAGCGGCCTGCGGGAGTGGTGAACTCGTGCTGCAGCTCAGGTACAGCGAAGCCGTGCCGGTGGAGCAGGGCTCGGGAGTAGGACTCAC
Organism: Arthrobacter gallicola; assembly: GCF_014836775.1. GTDB lineage: Bacteria > Actinomycetota > Actinomycetes > Actinomycetales > Micrococcaceae > Arthrobacter_B > Arthrobacter_B gallicola. The sequence continues at coordinate 169,367 of NZ_JACSQD010000005.1, read as the reverse complement.
CCGGAGATTCTGAGCGCGGATTGGCGAAGTCGATGACGTGCAGGGCCCGGATCCGTTTGGCCTGGGAGGGCAGTCCCTGGGCAAGATCTCGCAAGTTGTCCAGAGCCAGCGCCGGCAGCCCCCGGCTACGGTCAGGGCGAAGAACATGGTACATCGCGGGAACGGCGCGTTCGAAGGGCAGATAAGCTGCCATATCCAGCACTGTCTGGGCCCTGCTCGTAACGGGAACCCCGTCGATGGACGTGGCCGGCTCCAGCAAACGGCGCTCTGCCCAGCGAAGGTCTCCTCGGCACCGCCCATGCGTCTCACCTTGAGCCAACAGCATGATTTCGGAAAGTGAACCGATGGTTGGAATTCCCCACATCGCGGCCGCCGACTGCTGGATCAGAACGCGGCAGGTCTGCCCGGGTGGGGCTGCCGCTGCCAGCCGAATGCGGTCGCGCTCCCAAGGGGGCAGGTTCAGCCACTCGGCCGCCGGAATGTAGACGCCCTGTCGTAGCCGGATTAACTCACCTGATTTGCATCGGCGTGCGAGGGTACGGCGGCTTCCCCCGTTCAGGTCTGCCTCAGCTGAATACAGAAAGGTCATCGACATACGACAACCGTGCACTGCTCTTCACAGGCCTGAGCCCAGGAAGGGACATTCTGTGGAAAACCTGTCTTGGGTGCGATGCTGCCCGGAATCATCCGGGCACGCGCAAAACCCTGCCTTTCGGGACATCCCTCCCAGTTTGGGACTTTCCTGCCGCGGCGCCGCGCAGGATTGTCCCAAAATGGCGGGGAAGTCCCGGAACGGAGGGAATCGCCCGCGCGTGGTGTCCCCGATCGACAGGGAAGTCCCAAAGGGGAGGGAAATGGCCGCGGGGGATTGTCCCAAAGCGGAGGGAAGTCCCAAAGTGAGGGAAATGGCCGCGCGTGGTGTCCCCGATCGGCAGGGAAGTCCCAAAGGGGAGGGAAATGGCGGCGGGGGATTGTCCCAAAGTGGAGGGAAGTCCCAAAGGGAGGGAAACGCCCGCGCGTGGTGTCCCCGATCGACAGGGAAGTCCCAAAGGGGAGGGAAACGGCCGCGGCGGATTGTCCCAAAGTGGAGGGAAGTCCCAAACGGAGGGAAACGGGCGCGCGTGGTGTCCCCGAGCGACGGGGAGTCCAAGGGGAGTCCCAAAGGGGAGGGAAATGGCCGCGGGGGGATTGTCCCAAAGCGGAGGGAACTCCCAACGGAGGGAAATGGCCGCGCGTGGTGTCCCCGTGTGGAGGGGGAGTCCCAAAGGGAGGGAAATGGCCGCGGGGGATTGTCCCAAAGCGGAGGAAAGCCCCGCAACGGAGGAAAGGCCCGCTCGAGGCGCCCCGGGACAGCAAAAAGGTTGGACGGACCGGCACAGGCCAGTCCGTCCAACCTCAGCTAAAAGTTCGGGGCTTAGATCTCGACGAGCCCGGCAGGAGTCCCGAAAGTCACTGACATGATGCCGGGGGTGCCCTTCGGGGAAACCCAGGTGACGTCCACGGATTCCAGCGGCTCCTCGACGGGCATACCCAGCCACTCGGTGACCCGCGCGGCCGAGCCGGCAATGGTCAAGGACTCCAGGGAGACCGTTCCGTTGAGGGCACGGGACGGGTGCAGATCGGCTTTGTCCTCATCCCAGCGCAGCATGTAGGGAACCTGCGGGTCAGCGATCAGACCGTTGATGCCGATCTGCCGCCAGGTCAGTTCCTGGCCGTCGGGGAATTTTCGGTTCCCGGGAACCGCAGCCCGGCCCAGGCGTTCCTCGAAGGGGGCCAGGTCCTCGACCTCAACACACCAGCCCATCCAGCCGCCGCCGGCCTCAGACCGGGCCCGGACAGCCTGGCCAAAAGGGGCCTTGTCAGACGCGGGGTGGTTCAGGACCTCCACCACCTCGATGTACTGGTGGTTAGCCAGGGGGAGGATCATGTTGCGGGTGCCAAAGCGGGGATGCACCCCGCCCTTGACGTACTCGGTTCCAAGGGCAGCAGCAATGCGTTCCGTGGTGGCCAGCAGGCCGTCGGATTCGCAGGCGTAAGAGACGTGATCCAGGCGCATGCGAACATCTTGACACGTTGTGACCTGTGTCTCGACTAAGGCGACCCTAAGCACGGAAAAAGAAGCCTCCGTTACCAAATGACGACGGATTCACGTTGCGTCACATGGGTTGCGCAACTGCCCGTGCGTTGGTTCTATGGGTACAGGTCATGAGTGCCAGCAGATAGCCCCGGCTTGCTGGCCGGCAACCCTCCAACCGCGGTGGGGTGCCCCGGGTGAAGACCTGGCTGGACATCAAAAGGATGTCACGGCAAGCGCGGGCCACACGTCTGTACCCGGAGTACCTCCGGCATCGGTTCCTGTGGGGCCCCTGGTCATAAAGGGAGCACAATGTCTGCCAATTGGTCGTTCGAAACCCGCCAGATCCACGCAGGACAGGAGCCCGACGCCGTCACCGGCGCCCGCGCCCTGCCGATTTACCAGACCTCGTCCTTCGTTTTCCCCAGTGCTGAAGCGGCTGCCAACCGCTTTGCCCTGGCGGAACTCGCCCCGATCTACACACGGATCGGGAACCCGACGCAGGAAGCAGTGGAGAACCGCATCGCGTCGCTGGAAGGTGGCCTGGGAGCGCTGCTGCTGGCCTCGGGTCAGGCCGCTGAGACCTATGCGATTCTCAACCTTGCGGAGGCGGGGGACCACATTGTGGCCAGCCCCAGCCTGTACGGGGGAACGTACAACCTGTTCAAGCACACGCTGAAGAAGTTCGGCATCGACGTCACCTTCGTGGCCGATCCGGACAATCTGGAGCAGTGGCGTGCCGCCGTCCAGCCAAACACCAAGGCGTTCTTCGGTGAGGTGGTCTCCAACCCGCGCCAGGACGTCCTGGATCTGGAAGGGATCTCCGCCGTTGCCCACGACGCCGGCGTCCCGCTGATCGTGGACAACACCCTCTCCACGCCCTACCTGATCCGTCCCATCGAATGGGGCGCCGACATTGTGGTGCATTCAGCCACCAAGTACCTGGGCGGGCACGGCACCGCGATCGCCGGCGTGATTGTGGACTCCGGCAACTTCGACTTCGGAGCGGACCCGGAGAAGTTCCCCGGCTTCAACACTCCGGATGAGAGCTACAACGGCCTGGTCTACGCACGCGACCTCGGCGCCAACGGTGCGCTGGGCGCCAACCTGGCCTACATCCTGAAGGCACGCGTGCAGCTGCTGCGCGACCTGGGCTCCGCGGTCTCGCCGTTCAACGCCTTCCTCATCGGACAGGGCCTGGAAACCCTCAGCCTGCGCGTGGAACGGCACGTGAGCAACGCCGTCGCCGTCGCGCGCTGGCTGGAAGGGCACGACGACGTCGTCTCGGTTGCGTACGCAGGCCTTGAGTCCAGCCCGTGGTACGAACGCGGCCGTAAATACGGTCCCCGCGGCACCGGGGCGATCGTCTCCTTCGAAATCGCCGGGGGAGTGGAAGCCGGCAAACGGTTCGTCGACGCACTGGAACTGCACTCCCACGTGGCAAACGTAGGGGACGTCCGGTCGCTGGTGATCCACCCGGCGTCGACCACCCACAGCCAGCTGGGTGCCGAAGCACAGGCCGCCGCGGGTGTCAGCCCGGGCCTCGTGCGTCTCTCGGTTGGCCTGGAACACCTGGATGACATCATCGCGGACCTCGACGCCGGTTTCCGCGCAGCCAAGGGAGCATGAAGTACAGCGTGACAACGTATCCCCCCGCACCGCAGCACCCCGTCAGCACCATCGACGGGGTGCTGCAGTACGCCTCGATCGGGACCCTGGAGCTGGAGACCGGCGGCATTCTGCCTGACGTAGTGCTGGGCTATGAAACCTGGGGGCAGCTGAACGCCGATGCCTCCAACGCAGTCCTGATTCCGCATGCCCTGACCGGCAGCACGCACGTCGCCCAGGGGCAGACCGATGAACCTGGCTGGTGGGACGGGTTCGTCGGGCCGGGCTGCACGGTGGACACGGACCGTTTCTTCGTGGTCTCGATCAACATGGTGGGCGGCTGCTACGGCTCCACCGGACCTGCCTCGGCGGACCCGGACGGGCTGCCCTGGGGATCCCGGTTCCCCTTCGTCACCATCCGCGATTCCGTGCGGGCGGAAGCCCGGCTGGCGGACCAGCTGGGTATCCGCCGCTGGCACGCCGTGCTGGGCGGATCACTCGGCGGGGCCCGCGCCCTGGAGTGGGCGGTGACCGAACCGTCCCGCGTTGCCCGCTGCGCAGTCATTGCTGCCACGGCCGCGAGCACCGGGGAACAGATCGCGTTCGCCCAGGCCCAGGTCGCGGCGATCCGGCTGGACCCTGATTTCAACGGCGGCGACTACTACAACGGACGTGCACCGCTGGCCGGCCTGGGCCTGGCCCGCCGGATCGCCCACATCACCTACCGGTCCGAGGCCGAACTGCAGTACCGGTTCGGCCGGACGCCGCAGCCGGGGGAGGACCCGCTGGCAGCGGAACTCCCGGCCCAGCGCGGCCGCTATCAGGTGGAGAGCTACCTGGACCACCAGGGGCAGAAACTCGCCAGCCGGTTCGACGCCAACAGCTACGTCATCCTCACCGAAGCGCTGATGAGCCACGACGTCACCCGCGGGCGGGGAAGCCTGGCTGAGGCACTCTCGGTCACCGAAGCAGAATTCCTGGTTGCCGCCGTCGACAGCGACCGGCTGTACTTCCCGGAGCAGTCCGTCGAGCTGGCCGCCGCCCTGCCCGGAGAGAACACGGTCCATCTGATCAACGCGCCGATCGGCCACGACGGTTTCCTCACCGATATCCTGCAGCTCAAGGCCGTCCTGGACCAGGACTTCTTCGCCTAAGTAAACCCCTCGGCTACGCCTCACCCAGGGTGTCGGCTGCCTCGCTTGAACCCTGCGGCATGCCGGAGCCGAAGAACGGTCCGGCATCCGGGCGTTTGGCCGAGATGCCGTCACCCGAGGAGCGTTTGCGCACGCGCCGGACCACCCAGGGGACCAGGTACTCCCGGGCCCAGTCGAGGTCTTCCGAGCGCGCGGTCCGCCAGTTCTTGTGCGTGAGTTCCTTGACCTCCTGGGGTTCCAGGCTGTGGTCGACGCCGAGAGTATCGAGCACCATGGCAGCAATCGTGTGGTGTCCGAGCGGTGAGAAATGCAGCCGGTCCGGGGCCCACATCTGCGGATTGCTGAGTTCACGCAGAGCCCACATGTCCGCCAGCACTGCATCATGGCGTGCGGCCACGGTGCGCAGATTCTCGTTGTAAATGGCGACGCGGCCGCGGACGCTGCCGAGCACCGGCGTCGCCCCGATGTCGGGTCCGGTGAAGAGGACAACGGTGGCCCCGGTGTCGCGGAGCTGGGCGATGGTGCTGTCCATCTTCTCTGCCAGCCGGTCCGGATCACCGCCGGGGCGGATGACGTCGTTGCCGCCGGCGCAGATGGTTATCAGGTCCGGGTGCAGGTCAATGGCGGGCTGGACCTGCTCGTCGATGATCTGGTTCAGCAGCCGGCCGCGGATGGCCAGGTTGGCGTAGGCGAAGTCAGGGTGCCCGTGGGCGAGCTCCTCCGCCACCCGGTCCGCCCAGCCGCGGTGCCCGCCCGGGCTTTCCGGACTCGGGTCGCCAATGCCTTCGGTGAATGAATCACCGAGCGCAACGTAGCGGTTGAAGGGATGTCCGGGGTGTTCCCCCGACGGCGCAGGAACCGCTCCGGGCGCTGGCTCGGCGGTGCTGTTGTCGGGGCGCGGTGAAAGATGCTGAGGATTTTGGGTCACTCCTCCATGATCGCTGTCCGGGCGCCGGCTACGCGACCGTAGGTTGGGCCCAGGCGCATGCCAGAATGGAAATCATGACTGAAAACACTCCTTGGAATCCGGTTGTGCTCTTCTCCAAGCCTGAGGCGGAGCGGGCCGGAACTCCGCTGCTGGTTCTCTTCCATGGATACCTGGCCAACGAAGAAGACCTCATGGGCCTGGCCGAATACCTGCCCGGAGAGTTCACCATTGCTTCGGTCCGCGCGCCCATGGCGCTGGGACCCGGCTACACCTGGTTCCCGCTGATGAACGAGCCCGACTTCTCCGTTGACCGGGTGGTCTCCGCCGTGCAGGACGTCTCCGATTGGCTGGACAGCATCAGGGACCAACACACCAGCGTCTCGCTGCTCGGGTTCTCGATGGGTATGGCCGTGGCCAGCACCCTGCTGCGGCACCGGCCCGAGGAGTTCGCCGCCGTCGTCGGCCTCTCAGGGTTTGTGGTCCCGGCTGAAGGTAATGCCTTCTTCCACGACGAGGAACTTGCGGAACTGAAGGTGCCGTTCTTCTGGGGCCGGGACCAGGCCGATCCGGTCATTGATGAACCGCGGGTGGAGTACACCCACGGCTGGCTGAACGGGTACACGAAGCTGACGAAGGTCCTCTACGCGGGCATGGGACACAGCATCAGCATGCAGGAGTTGGGGCACGTCAAGGAGTTCCTGACGCACACGGTGCTGGGCCGGCGCTAGGCGCCTAGCTTTCGGAGGCGATCCGGACCGCTTCCCCGTTGACCTCGATGGTGTCACCGGCATGAAGCTGGCGGCCGCGGCGTTCCTCGATCTCGCCGTTGACCTTGACCATGCCGTTCTCGATCAGTTCTTTGGCATCAATGCCGTCTTCGGCGAGGTTCGCCAGCTTCAGCGCCTGGCCGAGGCGGATCATGTCGTCGCGGATGGGCAGGTCTTGGGGATCGGTTGAGCTCATGGCTCTATTCTGCCGGAAATCGTGCCGGCGCCTGCACCACTGCCGGCGGGACACCCCCCCCTGCACCGGCGGGACGCCCCGCCACCCGGGCAGGAGTAAGGTTTAACGGTGCTTCAGCCCTCTCGCCTTCCCGCCGCTGCCGGCCTTCCCCTCGCTTTGCTGGCCGGAATGGCCATCCCCGCCCAGTCCCGGGTCAACGGAGAACTGGGGGCAGCGCTGGATGACAGCCTGGGAGCGGCGCTGGTCAACTTCGGCATGGGCCTGGCCGTTATGATCCTGGTCAGCGTGCTCCTGCCGCGCGGCAGGGCAGGCTTCGGACAGATCCTCCCGGCGCTGCGCGAGCGGCGGTTCCCGAGGATCTACATTCTGGCCGGGGTGATCGGCGCATGGTTCGTCCTCACGCAGACCCTGACCATCGCCATCCTCGGCGTCGCCGTGTTTACCGTGGCGACGGTGGCCGGGCAGACCCTCACCGGACTCGTCGTGGACCGGATGGGCATTGGGCCCGGCGGGAAGAAAGCGCTGACGCTGATGCGCGTGGTCGGAGCGGTCCTGACCATCTTGGCCGTCGCGTGGGCGGTTAGCCCGAAAATCACCGGCGGCGGTGGAACCGGGGACTGGCTCCTGGCCGTCCTGCTGCCGCTCAGCGCCGGCATGGCCATGAGCTTCCAGCAGGCGATGAACGGGACCACCGGCATGCACTACGGATCGCCCATCACCGCCACGCTGCTGAACTTCGTGGCAGGCTTTGCGGCGCTGCTGGTTCTCTGGCTGGTGAAGGTCGCCGTCTCGGGAACCGGAAATGCGCTGCCGGACACCTGGTGGTACTACCTTGGCGGGCCGCTGGGCTGCATCTTCATTGGGGTGGGTGCCCTGCTGGTGCGGACCCTCGGTGTGCTGCTGACCAGCCTGGGCCTGATCGGCGGTCAGCTGACCGGCTCACTGCTGCTGGACCTTGTTTTCCCGGCTCCCGGCTCCACGGTGGTTGCGGCAACCGTCTTCGGCACGGCGTTGACGCTGGCCGCGATCGTCGTCGCAACCCTGCCCTGGAACATGCCCGGAGTCCGCCCGCTGCGCCGGCGTGCGCGCCGATAGCCCCCTTTCGCCGCCGTGACCTTAAGCTGGTACCTATAGGTTTTGCCCTTCGCCGCCCTCCCCGTGCACGTCCGCCGGGGTTTCAGGAGCGGGAACGGGATCAGAAGCGGACCGCACCCAGCGGCCAGCATGAGCAGAAAGAACGGCGGTACCATTCCATGGCTTCGACCAAATCCAAACTGGATCCGATCATCTCCCTCGCCAAGCGCAGGGGCTTCGTTTTCCAGTCGGGTGAGATCTACGGTGGGTCGCGTTCCGCCTGGGACTACGGGCCCCTCGGTGTAGAGCTCAAGGAGAACATCAAGAAGCAGTGGTGGCAGTCCATGGTCCGCGGACGCGACGACGTCGTCGGCCTGGATTCCGCCGTCATCCTCCCGCGCGCGGTCTGGGAAGCCTCCGGCCACGTCGAGGTTTTCTCCGACCCGCTGGTCGAGTGCCTGAGCTGCCACAAGCGCTACCGCGCTGACCACCTCGAAGAGGAATACGAAGAGAAGAAGGGCCGCGCTCCGGAAAACGGCCTGGCGGACATCGCATGCGCCAACTGCGGCACCAAGGGCCAGTGGACCGAGCCGCAGGAATTCTCCGGCCTGCTCAAGACCTTCCTGGGCCCGGTTGCCAGCGAAGAAGGCATGCACTACCTGCGTCCGGAAACTGCGCAGGGCATCTTTGTGAACTTCAACAACGTCCTCACCACCTCCCGCAAGAAGCCGCCGTTCGGCATCGGCCAGATCGGCAAGAGCTTCCGCAACGAGATCACCCCGGGCAACTTCATCTTCCGCACCCGCGAGTTCGAGCAGATGGAAATGGAGTTCTTCGTTGAACCCGGCACGGACGAGGAATGGCACAAGTACTGGATTGAAACCCGGAAGAACTGGTACACGGACCTGGGCATCGACCCGGAGAACCTGCGCCTGTTCGAGCACCCGCTGGAGAAGCTCAGCCACTACTCCAAGGGCACCACGGACATCGAATACCGCTTCGGTTTCCAGGGCTCCGAGTGGGGCGAGCTGGAAGGCATTGCCAACCGCACCGACTTCGACCTGGGCACGCACTCCAAGCACTCCGGCACCGAGCTGAGCTACTTCAACCAGGCCACCAACGAACGGTTCACCCCGTACGTGATCGAGCCCGCCGCCGGCCTGACCCGCTCCTTCATGGCGTTCCTGGTGGACGCCTACACCGAGGACGAGGCCCCCAATGCCAAGGGCGGCGTGGACAAGCGCACCGTGCTGCGCCTGGATCCGCGCCTGGCCCCGGTCAAGGCCGCGGTGCTGCCGCTGAGCCGCAACGAGGACCTGTCCCCGAAGGCCAAGGACCTCGCCGCGCAGCTGCGCCGCAACTGGAACATCGACTTCGACGACGCCGGCGCGATTGGCCGCCGCTACCGCCGCCAGGACGAGATCGGTACCCCGTTCTGCATCACCGTGGACTTCGACACCCTCGAAGACCAGGCCGTGACCGTGCGCGAGCGCGATTCCATGGCCCAGGAGCGCGTCAGCCTGGACAAGGTTGAGGGTTACCTCGCCGAACGGCTGATTGGAGCGTAATGGCACTGACTTTCCGCGAATGGCGCGAGGACGATGACCTTGCGCTGGTCCAGCTTTGGGGCGATCCGGAGACCGGCGAAGCCGGGCACTTCCGGGCCGTGCTGCGGCCCTCCTCCAACGAGCCGTGGAGCCGCTGCATCGTGGCGGAGGACGACGGCGTGCCGGTGGCGGCAGGGGTGGTCTATGAGACCAGCCTGCACCCGGACCGGCTGTGGGTGTACATCGAGGTGGCGCGGGAGAACCGCCGCGCCGGACTCGGGTCCACCCTGCTTGGCATGCTCCGCAAGGAAGCCGAGAACGCGCCGTCGGGCGTCACCAAGCTGCGCGCGAAGGTTGAGCCCGGCACTCCGGGGGCGGCGTTTGCGGCCGCAGCCGGCCTGGAACCGATCCAGCGCTCCCGCGTGGTGGTCGTGGAACCCGGCAGGCTGAAGCTGCCGGTTTTCGAGGACCACGGGCCCCAGCTGGATGAGGCGGCCACCGGGTCGGTGGAACTGACCCGTGCCGTGGCGGATTTCTACAATGCCGTCCACGCCTGGGACCGCTCGGATATGAGCCTGGGCCGCGCGCAGCAGATGCTGCTGAACGACGCGGCCGGTGCCGCCGGTGCCGTGGTGCTGCGGGACAAGCCGAAGGCCGAGGGCGGCAGGATTGCCGCCTTCGCCGTCAGCTACACCTCCGAACGCACGGACGCTCCGGCGGACGTGCTGCTGGGTTATGACACCACCCTGGAGGAATCCGAGGCGGAAGCGGCAGTGGCCTCCCTGCTGGCCATGGTCGCCTACCAGTACCCGGTGCAGCTGGAAGTCGATGATTCGATGACGGCGCTGGTCCGGGTGCTCGAACCGCTTCTGGCAACGGGCGCTGCGCGGCAGGACGGCAAGGACACCTTGATTCTCAGCAGCTAGCCTGCTGCGCACAAACAGCGGCGGCCAGCTTCGGCGGCTAGGCGGTCAGATTGCCGGAGAGCATAAACATCACCGAATCGGAGACCTCCTGCAGGGAACGGTCCGGGCTGAAGACCAGCCATTCGATGCCGCCCACCAGGACCGCTCCGAACACGGTGCCTGCCATCAGCTCCGCGTCGGGGCGGTCGGGATGGGCGTGCTGGATTACCGCCACGAACTCCGCGAGCGCTTCCCGGCGCACCAGCTGCAGCGGAGACTGCCAGGACCGGTCGGTCCGGAAAATCTCCGCCGCGATCAGCTTCGCCATCGGCTGGTTGCTGGCAACCAGTTCCAGGATGGCGTCCACCATGGACCGCAGGGCGGGGGTGCCGGTTTTTGTTCCCCGGGCCTCGCGCAGGGTCTCCGCCAGGGTGCCAACACCGTCCAGCAGCAGCTGTTCGAACAGCTTGTCCTTGGAGGAGAAGTTGTAATAAACGCTGCCCTTGGCGACGCCGGCACGCACGGCCACATCCTCCATGGTGGTGCCGGTGATCCCATTCAGGGATGCCAGCTCCACCGCGGCGTCGAGGATTGACCGCTTGGTGCCTGTTACCCGTGCCATGCCATGTGTCCTTTTATCCGGGTTGGGTGATGCGTTGTTTCCATGATTGATCTTAGAGGTGCAGCTCCGGGTGCAGCCGCTTGATCGTCCACATGCGCTGCTTGCCGGCGCTCAGTGCGCTGATCGCGACGCAGACTGCGGTCAGAATGGCCAGGAATGCGACGGCGATCCACATCCGGGCGTCCACGCCGCCGGTGATCAGAGCCCGCAGACCGTTGACCACGTACGTGGCCGGCATAAACGGGTGGAGCGCCTGGAAGAACCCGGGGGTGGTTTCCACCGGGTAGGTGCCGCCGGAGGAGCTCAGCTGAAGCATCAGCAGGACCAGGGAGGCAACCCGGCCGGCCGCGGTGCCAAGCACAATGATCAGCATCTGCTGCAGGACAAGGAACGCCACCGTGGTCAGGTACAGGAAGGCTCCGGTGCCGAGCAGATAGGCGGGGTGGATATCCAGGCCCCAGACCAGCACTGCCATCATGATGAGCACCTGGCCCAGACCGATCGCCAGTGCCGGAACCAGGCCGGTGGTGGCGGCGCGGAAGCCGGAGACGCCGGCGGCCAGTGCCCGGGTGGGCAGGGCACGCAGGAGCAGCCAGGTGATGAGCGCGCCGACGAAGGTGGCCAGGGCCAGGAAGAAGGGGGCAAAACCTTCACCGAAGCTGGAAGCCTCCGAAGTGTACTCCGTGTCCAGCTCCACCGGGCTCGCCGCGACGGATGCCTTGGCGTCGATCAGGTCGCTGGAGTCCTCCGGCAGTGCCTGGCCGCCGGCCGCGAGGGCATCAGCGAGGGTGTGGCTGCCGTCGGAGAGCTGTTCGGCGCCTTCGGAGAGGGCCGTGCCGCCGTCGAGCAGTTCCCCGGCGCCGGAGGCCAGGTCCGTGGTGCCGCTGCTGAGGGTGCTGGCACCGGTGGCGAGCTCATTGGCGCCGCTTTCGGCACTGCGTGCACCGGCATCAACCTGTGCAGCGCCGGAAGCGAGCGTTGCGGCGCCCCCGGAGAGTTCGGCTGCGCCGCCCGCGGCGGACTGTGCGCCGGCGGCCACCTGGGCCGCGCCGCTGGAGAGCGTGGAGCTGCCGGCGGAGAGCTGCCCGGCACCGGCTGCCGCTTCGGCAATTCCCGACTGCAGGGTTGAGGTGCCGCCGGCCACCTGCTGTGCGCCCGCAGCCAACGGTTCGAGCTGGGCCAGGAGCGGGTTGCTGGGGTCCTGGGCCTTGAGCGCGGAGACGACCTGGTCCAGTCCGGTGGAGACCTGCGCGGCGCCGGCGTCCAGGGACTTTGCCTGCGGGACGGCTGCGCCCAGCTTGTCCGAGAGGGTCCCGAGGTTGCTGTTGAGGGAAGCGGCACCGTTCGCGACGTCGGAAGCGCCGGCTGCGAGGGTGGAGGTTCCGGTGGCCAGTGAATCGGCGCCGGCGGAAAGGGCGTTGCTGCCTGCGGCCACCTGTGAGGTGCCCGCGGTCAGTTCGCTGAGGCCGGAGGCCAGCTGGCCGGCTCCGGAGGACAGGCGGAAGGCGCCGTCCTGCAGGGTGAGCGTGCCGTCAGCCAGGCTGCCGAGTCCGGCGACGAGCTGGCCTGCGCCGTCGACGGCCGAGTCGATGCCCGTGCTGAGTTCCCCGGCGCCGTCGGCAGCGTCACGGAGCCCGGTTCCGGCGTCGTTCAGGCCCACCAGCATGGTCGAGGCCACCTGGTTGCCGAGTTCAGAGGAGACAGCGGCCTGGACCTGGGCCATGGCCTGCTTACCCAGCACGCCCGCCAGGAAGTTGTTGGAGTCGTTGTAATCGACCTTCAGCCGTGCCGGCACGGGGTTGTCCGTGCCGACGGAAACGGCGCTGGCGGAAAAGTCTTCGGGGATGGTCAGCGAGAGGTAGTAGGTGCCGTCCTCCACACCGTCTGCGGCGTCCGCTGCATCCGTCGGGTGCCAGTCGAGATCCGCGCCGTCCAGGAGCTTCTGCGTCAGTTCCTCGCCGGCATTGAGGAACTCACCGTCCTGGTCGGCCCCGGCATCTTCATTGACCAGGGCAACGGAGAGTCCGTCCAGGTTTTTGTCGGGTGAATCGAAGGCCCAGAGGTACAGTGCGCCGTAGATCAGGGGGATAAAAAGCATCACGACGACGGCGATCTTGGGCAGGGTGCCGCGGCGGAACCGGCTCAGCTCCGTACCGGGGGAAAACAGGGCGAACATCAGCGGGCCTCCTGGCTGAGCAGCAGTGCGGACGGTTGGATGGGGAGAGAGTCCCAGAGGTCGTTTTCCAGGGACGCAGCGCCAACAACGACGGCGGTGCCGGCGGCGGCAATGGCGGCCAGGCATTCCCAGACCAGGCGGCGTGCGGTTTCGCTGTGAAGCTGCTCGATGTCATCAACGAACAGGATCTGCGGCGTGCTGAGCATCGCCAGGGAGAGGCGCAGCAGGAACTTCTCTGCCTCGCCCAGATCCCAGATCACGGTGGACGCGCCGGGAATGGCGGTCTCCCCGAACACGGGTGCGCAGGCGCGGGTGACCTGGCGGTCCGTGGCTTTGGGAACGAAGCTCCACCAGGGGGAGAGCCAGGCGAGCCGCTCACGGACAGCCTGGCCGACGGTGACGCCGGGCTCCAGGTCATCAATGCCCTCGAAACCGGCGATTGCCGTCTGTTTCTGAACCGCCCGGGCGTCCCGGGGGAGGGAACGCTCCAGGACGGTCAGGCTGCCGCTGCCGGCTTTCATCCGGCCCGAGAGGGTAAGCAGCAGGCTGGTGCGGCCGCTGCCGACGGGGCCGCAGAGCACGCTGAGGGGATCGGCTACGTCAAAGCTGAGCGGGCCGTAGACGCGGCCCCGGGCGGCGGAGAGGCTGAGGCCTTCCGCGGTGATTACCGGTTGCACTAGGTGCCTTTCTGGGATTCGGGGGAAAACCCCGGCCGGGACTGGAACGTTTTTGTACTGACCAGTCAGTTTTAATCTGACCAGTCAGTCTAACGCACTTTTGGGCGGGATGCTGCACCGGATTCGGCATCCGTACTCCGGCTTGGAAGAATGGGGACGCTTACCCCTGCGGGCACCTGGTCCGCCGAGGAACCAGTGAGGAACACTTTGGGACACAGTCATCTCCCCACCGCGGGCGAACCCACCCGGGCCGCGCTCGCAGCCCGGCGCCGTGCCAACCGGCTGCTGGCCTGGATCCTGGTTCCCCTGGGACTGCTGGCCGTCACCGGCATGCTGCTGCTCTGGCCGGACGGGCAGGCACAGGAAATCAACGTTGCCGATCCGTACGCCACGGCAGACGGTGTCAGCATCGACACCGGTTCCGTCCAGCGGGTGTCCGTGGAGGACTGCCCATCCTCGGCAACCCTCACCCAGGCAGGGGTTCAGGCTCCCCAGTGCCAGGTCGCGTACACACTTCCCTCCGGCGGCGGAGCAGCTGTTCCGGTCGAGGTGCCGCCGGAAGTAGCAAAAACCAATGCCATCGAAGCCGGCGACACCGTCCGGTACCTCAACCTGGAAAACGTGATGGTGGACAGCGGCGCGCCGCCCTATATCTTTATGGACTTCGTGCGCAGCGTGCCCATTGCCGTCCTGGCGGTCCTCTATGCGGCGGTGGTGATCGCCGTCGCGCGCTGGCGCGGCCTGCGGGCGCTGATCGGCCTGGGCGGAGCCTACGCCGTACTCGCCGGGTTCATCCTCCCGGGCCTGGTGGAGGGCAAGCCGCCGCTGCTGCTCGGGCTGGTGGGATCCAGCGTCATCATGATCGGCGTCCTCTACTTCGCCCACGGATTCTCCGCCCGAACCTCCACCGCACTGCTGGGGACACTGTTCGGGCTGGCCATCACTGCCGGGCTGGCGGCCTGGGCTACCGACGCGGCCCATCTGATCGGCGTCGACAATGAAAATGCCTACACGCTGATCAACGCCTCGGATCAGCTCTCCATCTCCGGCATCATTCTGTGCGGGCTCATCATCTCCGGCCTGGGCGTGCTGAACGACGTCACGATCACCCAGTCCTCCGCGGTCTGGGAAATGTATGAACTGGCCCCCGGTGCCTCGGCGAAGCGGCTGTTCAGCGGTGCCATGCGGGTGGGCCGGGACCATATTGCGTCCACTGTTTACACCATCGCGTTCGCCTACGCCGGTGCCGCGCTGCCGGTCCTGATCCTGGTCTCGCTCTACGACCGCACCGTGCTGGAATCCCTGACCGGCGGGGAGCTTGCGGAAGAGGTGATCCGGACCCTGGTCGGCTCTATCGGCCTGGTGCTGGCGATCCCGGTGACCACCGCCGTCGCCGTCCTGGTGGTCAAGGCCGTAGGCAGCCCGCGGAGCGGAGAAACGGCGGCGCAGGACGCGGAGGATGCCGGCGGGGAGGATGCCGTTTCCGCCGCGGCACCGGCTGGTCCGGGGCAGGGAATCGACCCCACTACCGGAGCCCAGCCGGGCCTGCGCGAACGGGCGGCCCTCAGGGGGCGGCCGGCTCGGGAATGACCGGCGGTTCGAAGCTGAAGGTCATGCCAAGCAGCCAGACCAGCAGCAGCACCACCGGCAGGTGGAAGATGAACTGCAGGAAGGTGAACCCCACCAGGTCCCGTGCCCGCAGCTTCAGCACGGCCAGCAGGGGCAGCATAAAGAACGGGTTGATCAGGTTCGGGAGGGCTTCCGCCACGTTGTAGATCTGCACCGTCCAGCCCAGGTTCATGTCCACATCCGTCGCGGACTGCATCACGTACGGTGCCTCAACCAGCCATTTGCCGCCGCCGGACGGCACAAAAATCCCGAGAATCATGGTGTACACGGCGATGACGACCGCGAAAGCCCCGCCCGATCCGATGTCGGTGAAGAACCCGGCCAGATGCTCCGACAGGGTCACACCGCCGGCTCCTTCCGCCTTGGTGAGGATGGCAGCCATGGATGCATAGAGGGGAAACTGCACGAGGATCCCGGCCGTGGCCGGGACGGCTTTGGTGACGGCCTGCAGGAAATTCCTGGGCGTCCGGTGCAGGACAAGTCCCAGCACGAGGAACACCAGCAGATAGGCGTTGAGGCTGGAGATCACGCTGAGGAACGGCTTGGAGGCAAACTGCGAGACGAGCCAGCCCGCAGTCAGCAGCCCCAGCAGAACGGGCAGGATCGCGCTGTACTCCAGCCACTCACCGGGCCGTTCCCGTTGTGCGGCTGGTTCCGGCTGATCGTCCAGGTCCACGCCGAGGTCCTTCGCGGTGCGGATGGCATCTCCCGTAGGGGCGGAGAAGTGCGCGATTACCGTGGTCAGGGCGATCAGGATGAGGCAGGTGAGCATGGACTGCCAGGTGAAGATGGTCTTGCCGAAGTCCAGCACACCGGTGATTTCCAGCAGGGCAGGAGGCAGGGACGCTGCCGTCGCCTGCAGCTGGGCGGCAGAAGAGGACAGTCCCAGCGCCCAGACCGCCCCAAGGCCCATAAACGCGGCCGCGCCCAGGGCCCGGTAGTCAACCCGCAGGTCCGTGCGCCGGGCAATGGCCCGCGCCAGCAATCCTCCGAACACGATGCTGAGCCCCCAGTTCAGCACCGAAACGGACATCGACAGGAGAGCCACGAAACTCACCGCCGTCGCAGCGCTCTGCGGTACGCGGGCCAGGCGGCTGATCAGCCTGGCCACAGGGGGAGAGGTCGCGACGACGTAGCCGGTGAGGACCACCATGGACATCTGCAGGGTGAAAGCCGTCAGGTCCCAGAACCCGTTACCGAAGGCATCCACCACGGACTGCGCCGACGAGCCGTTGACCAGAGCAGCCAGCGCTATGATGACGACGCCGCCGAGAGCGAAGATGTACGCGTCCGGAAACCACTTTTCAGTCCAGCGGGCCAGAGCTTGGGCAGTGCGGGCCAGTCCTCTTTCGGAGCTGGCGGACCGATGAGTGGCAGTTGACATGGAGAGACCTCATTTCCGGGTTGCAGCGCTGGAACCTCTTGAAACGGAAGTGCCTCACGGCACGGGAGTGCCTTGCTGTGGCACCTGAACCCTAGGAGGGAGGCTGGCCGGTGTCAACGGTTCCGATCCGCAGCTCAGGACACCCCGCGGCCCGTGGAGGGTTTGCACAGGTTTGATCCGCACCGGACTTGGATTTGCACAGTATTGAGAGAATAGAAACGTGACTGTTGCGACCCCAAACCTCAAGCTTGAACTGCCGCCTTTGAAGCTGGGCCCGCTGACCGTGGACACGCCGGTGATCCTGGCGCCCATGGCCGGCATTACCAACCGGGCCTTCCGCCGGCTGTGCCGTGAATACGGCGGCGGGCTGTACGTCACTGAAATGGTGACGTCCAGGGCCCTGGTGGAACGCTCGCCGGAATCGATGCGCATCATCGAGCACGATGACGACGAATCGATCCGCTCCGTCCAGCTCTATGGTGTGGACCCGGTCACCGTCGGCGCTGCCATCCGGATCCTGGTGGAAGAAGACCGCGCAGACCACATCGACCTCAACTTCGGCTGCCCGGTTCCCAAGGTCACCCGCAAGGGTGGCGGGTCCGCGCTGCCCTGGAAGCTGGACCTGTTCACTGCCATCGTCCAGACCGCCGTCCGAGAAGCGTCCAAGGGCAATGTCCCGCTGACCATCAAGATGCGCAAGGGCATCGACGACGACCACCTCACCTTCCTCGAGGCCGGCCGGATCGCCCGCGACGCCGGGGTGGCGGCGGTGACCCTGCACGGCCGCACCGCGTCCCAGTTCTATTCGGGCAAGGCGGACTGGAATGCCATTGCCGAGCTGCGCGACGCACTGCCGGACGTTCCGGTGCTGGGCAACGGAGATATCTGGTCCGCGGAGGACGCTGTCCGGATGGTGGATGAGACAGGCGTGGACGGCGTCGTCATCGGCCGCGGCTGCCAGGGCCGCCCCTGGCTCTTCGCCGACCTCCAGGCAGCTTTCGAGGGCCGCGACGAGCGGCACCGGCCCGGCCTGAAGGAAGTGGCGGACAGCGTCTACCGCCATGCCGAACTGCTGGTGGAGACCTTCGGCGACGAAGTAATTGCCCTGCGGGATATCCGCAAACACATGGCCTGGTACTTCAAGGGCTACGTGGTGGGCGGAGACCTCCGGGCTAAGCTGGCCACTGTGCCCTCCCTCGAGGTCCTGCGCGGGCTCCTCGCCGAGCTGGACCCCACCGCTCCGTACCCGGGCGCGGACGCCGAAGGTCCCCGCGGCCGGGCCGGAACACCCAAAAAGACAGCCCTGCCCGAAGGCTGGCTTGACGGCCGGGAACTGAACCCCGCCCAAAAAGCCATCATCGCGGCAGCCGAACTCGACGTATCAGGCGGCTAATTCTCCATGACCTTTCCGCAGGCTTTCCGCACCGCAGGCTACACCGACGTCGACCTGGCACGCTGGGTCGACGAGCCGGCGAAGAACACCAACCGCACCCAGTTTGGCCGCGACCGGGCCCGGGTGCTGCATTCCTCGGCCCTGCGCCGGCTCGGCGCGAAGACCCAGGTGGTTGCCCCGGATACCGACGACTTCGTGCGGACCCGTCTGACCCACAGCCTGGAAGTGGCCCAGGTGGGGCGGGAACTGGGTAACGCGCTGGGCTGCGATCCCGACGTCGTTGATGCCGCCTGCCTCTCGCACGACCTGGGCCACCCTCCCTTCGGCCACAACGGCGAGACGGCGCTGAACGACATCGCGCACGCCATCGGAGGGTTTGAGGGCAACGCCCAGACCCTGCGGCTGCTGACCCGGCTGGAACCGAAGATCATCGCACCCGACGGTTCGCCAGCGGGCCTGAACCTGACCCGGGCCAGCCTGGACGCCTCCTGCAAATACCCGTGGTCCGCCGTCGACGCCCCCCTGGTCAACGGGCAGCGCACCACCAAGTTCGGGGTGTACGAGGACGATCTGCCGGTTTTCACCTGGCTGCGGGACGGTGCCCCGGCCGGCCGTTCCTGCCTGGAAGCCCAGGTCATGGACCTGGCCGATGACATCTCCTACTCCGTGCACGACGTCGAGGACGCCATCGTTGCCGGGCACGTGCAGCTCAAGTGGCTGGATAATCCGGACCAGCGCGCCCGGGTGATCGGCTACACCCAGCAGTGGTACGTTCCCACGGCCGAAACGGCGGCTGTCGAGGCAGCACTGGCGCGGCTCGAAGCCGAAGCCGTCTGGGTCCGTGAATCCGATGGAAGCCGCCGGGCGATGGCCGCGCTGAAGGACATGACCAGCCAGCTCATCGGCCGCTTTTGCTCCAGCGCCCTGGAAGCGACCCGCGGAATTTATGGCACCGACCCGCTGACCCGGTACAACGCCGAAATGGTGGTCCCGGAGGAGACACAGCTCGAAATCGCGGTGATGAAGGGCCTGGCCACCACGTTCGTGATGACCACCGACCAGCGCCAGCCGCTCTACGAACGCCAGCGCGAGGTCCTCACCAACCTGGTGGCCCAGCTCGCCGCCACCGGGGACCGCCACCTGGAACCGATGTTCGCCGCGGACTGGCGGGCGGCGGACGACGACGGCGCCCGGCTGCGTGTGGTGATCGACCAGGTCGCCTCACTCACGGACGGCTCGGCGCTGGCGCTGCATGAGCGCCTGGTGGGCCCGGTCCCGGCACTGTGGTGAGTTCTCCACAGCGGCAGGCATCCTGACCGGCCAATTTGGCACCGGAGAATAAGCTGGATATATGGCCGGCCTGATTAAACGCGAAGACATTGACGAAGTACGTTCCCGCACCGACATCAAGGCGGTTGTGGATGGATATGTCACGCTGAAGTCCGCCGGGATCGGCTCCTACAAGGGGCTGTGCCCCTTCCACGACGAACGCTCCCCGTCCTTCCACGTCCGTCCGCAGGTGGGGACCTACCACTGTTTCGGCTGCGGGGAGAGCGGCGATGTCATCTCCTTTGTCCAGAAGATGGACCACGGCTCCTTCTCCGAAACCGTGGAGAAGCTGGCCGCCCGGCTGGGCTACGAACTGCGGTACGAGGACGGCGGAACCGGGCCCCGGCGAGAGGACGTGGGCAAGCGGCAGCGCCTGCTCGATGCCCACAAGGTAGCCGCTGAGTTCTTCCGGACCCAGCTGCTGACGCCCGGTGCCGCGGCGGCCCGCAGTTTCCTGCAGGAACGCGGCTTCGATCCGGCGGCCGCGGAGCATTTCGGTGTGGGCTATGCCCCGCAGAGCTGGGACTCGCTGCTCAAGCACCTCACCGGCAAGGGGTTCACCCGCGAGGAGCTGGCGCAGACCGGTATGTTCTCCACCGGATCCGATGCCTCCCGTTTCTATGACCGGTTCCGCGGCCGGCTGATCTGGCCCATCCGTGACCTCACCGGAGCGGTGATCGGCTTCGGGGCGCGCAAGCTCTACGAAGATGACCAAGGCCCCAAGTACCTCAACACCCCGGAAACCCCGCTCTATAAGAAATCGCAGGTGCTATACGGGATCGACCTCGCCAAACGGTCCATCGCCAAGGACCGTCAGCTGGTGGTGGTGGAGGGCTACACCGATGTGATGGCCTGCCACCTGGCCGGGATCACCACCGCCGTCGCGACCTGCGGCACGGCCTTCGGCACGGATCACATCAAGATTGCCCGCCGCCTGCTGTCCGACGACGGCACCGGGGGAGAGGTGATTTTCACCTTCGACGGCGACGCCGCCGGCCAGAAGGCAGCCCTGCGCGCCTTTGAGGAGGACCAGCGCTTCACCGCGCAGACCTTCGTGGCCGTGGACCCGAACGGGATGGATCCCTGCGACATCCGGCAGCAGCAGGGGGACGCCGCCGTCGCGGAACTGATCCGCTCCCGGCGCCCGCTGTTCGAGTTCGCGATCCGCTCCACGCTGGCCAAATTCGATCTCAACACCGTGGAGGGCCGCATCGCGGCCCTGCGCGCAGCAGCTCCGGTCGTTGCGGACATCCGTGATCCCGCGATGCGCCCCGCCTACGCCCGGGAACTGGCCGGCTGGCTGGGCAGCGAAGTGGACGACGTCCTGCGCGCGGTCAACTCGGCCGCCAAACGGCAGCGCGAGGGAACCGGCACCCGCCAGGACGCCCGGGATGCCGGAAGCGGTGCGCAGCGCGGTGGCCCGGACCGCTCCCAGCGGCCCGGCGGGCAGCATCCGGGCCAGCACACCGGCCAGCACACCGGCCAGCAGTCTCCCGGTGAGGCACCCGGGCAGGTGCCGGAGCAGGCGCAGCAGGCGTTCGCACGCCCTGATCCCAACGATCCGGCGGCACGGATGGAACGTCAGTCCCTGGAGGTTGTCCTGCAGCAGCCCGGAATGCTGGACGAGGGGCAGTGGGAGAGGTTCAAAGCCGCACGCTTCACCGTCCCGGCCTATGTGGCAGTGCACAATGCGATCCGCGCTGCCGGCACGGTTCCGGGTTCGCCGGCCGCGTGGGTGGAACAGGTGCGGCAGGAGCTTCCGGATGCGCTGCGCGGGTTTGTCAGCGAACTGGCGGTGACGCCGATTCCGGCCAGGGATGCCGACGCCCTGGCGCTGTACTGCCGCGACATCCTCAACCGGCTGTTTGAACTCCAGGTGACCCACCTCAAGGCGGAGAAACTCGGCCAGCTCCAGCGGCTGGATCCGGGGGCTGATCCGGCGCTGTTCCAGCAGCTGAACCGTGAACTCATGGAACTGGAGATGCAGCGCCGGGCGCTGCGGGAGATTCAGTAGGGCGGCGCCAAAACGTTCCCGGTGGGTTGTCCGCGCTGCCGGCCCGCCGGGGAGGGCCTGGATTTCGTTTCTCGGCGGATCCTCTGTAGAGTAATAGTCGCGCTTTCCCCCGTAGCTCAATTGGCAGAGCATTCGACTGTTAATCGAAGGGTTACTGGTTCGAGTCCAGTCGGGGGAGCAAATAGGCTCCTGACCTGTTGATATCGCAGGTCAGGGGCCTTCTTCCTGCCGGGTGTCCGACGGCGGGAGGCAGGATCAACGGTTCGGTGACAGCCTGAAAGTCCTGTAGACTGATGTCGCCGCTTTCCCCCGTAGCTCAATTGGCAGAGCATTCGACTGTTAATCGAAGGGTTACTGGTTCGAGTCCAGTCGGGGGA
>NZ_JACSQD010000005.1:0-147413 GCF_014836775.1 Arthrobacter gallicola | reverse complement strand
GCCACCAGAAAACCCCCGAAGGCCTGTGCCTGCTCGGGGGTTTTCTTTTCTGCGGCAAAGATTCCTGCGGCAAAGAGCCGTACCGCCCGGCGGCGCGAACGAAACACATTTGCCATACCTCCGTACCGCGCCGCTAGACTGGGGAATCTGCCGCGTCGCTGGGCCCTGGACATACCAATGTCCGGAGCCGGACACGGCAGGGGCGTACCTATCCTGATGCCCGTCCCGGAACCCTACTGTTCCGCATTTTCCGCGCCTCCGCGGCCGCTGATCCAGCCGGTTCCGCTGCGCAGCCCTTTTCGGCCCTGCATCAGGAGCACCCTCATGACGTCCACCGTGACCCCCTCTGCCATCAGCACCGAGGAGATTTTTGCCGCCCACGCCGGCGGAAAACTCTCGGTCGAAACGACACTGCCGCTGGATTCCGCCCGCGCGCTCTCCATCGCCTACACGCCCGGTGTCGCACAGGTCAGCCGTGCCATCGCAGCCGAACCGGCCCTGGCCGCCACCCACACCTGGGCCTCCCGCCTGGTTGCGGTGGTCAGCGACGGCACGGCCGTGCTGGGGCTGGGGAACATCGGAGCGGCAGCTTCACTTCCTGTCATGGAAGGCAAATCTGCGCTGTTCAAGACCTTCGGCGGATTGAATTCCATTCCGCTGGTCCTGGAAACAACGGACGTGGATGAGATCATCGAGACCCTGGTCCGGCTGCGGCCCAGCTTCGGGGCGGTGAACCTGGAAGATATCTCCGCGCCGCGCTGCTTCGAACTCGAACAGCGCCTGATCGAGGCGCTGGACTGCCCCGTGATGCATGATGACCAGCACGGCACCGCAATTGTGGTGCTGGCCGCCCTGACCAACGCCGCCCGGGTCACCGGGAAGGATTTCACCACGCTCCGCGTGGTCATTTCCGGTGCCGGTGCCGCAGGTGTCGCCTGTGCCAACATTCTGCTGGAAGCCGGAATTCACGACGTCGTTGTCCTGGATTCGCGCGGAATCCTCTCCACCGGGCGGGAGCTGGAGGGGATCAAGGCGGATCTCGCAGAGCGCACCAATCCGCGGAACCTGGAAGGCGGCGTCGCGGATGCGATGGCCGGAGCGGATGTTTTTGTGGGTGTGTCCTCCGGCACCGTGCCTGAGGATGTCCTGGCATCGATGGCGCCGGAGCCGATCATCTTCGCCCTTTCCAACCCGGATCCCGAGATCCACCCGGAGGTCGCCGCACGCTACGCGGCGGTGGTTGCTACGGGCCGGAGCGATTTTCCGAACCAGATCAACAACGTCCTGGCCTTTCCCGGGATCTTCCGGGGAGCGCTGGACAGTGGTGCCCGCCGGATCACGTCCGCCATGAAGGTGGCAGCTGCCGGGGCGATCGCAGATCTGGTTGGGTCTGACCTGGCCGCCGACCATATTGTCCCCAGCCCGCTGGACCCCCGGGTGGCGCCCGCCGTGGCAGCCGCTGTGGGCGCCGCGGCCCAAACAAGCTGAGGGGAGCCTGCCGCCGGTACCCGATTCGAGAGCCCGCCGTTCCCAGCACCACAAAGCATGCTTACTGTTGAAGTAGGCTTTATTGGTTATTCCCAGCACGATGAAAGCCGAGGAACCGATGGGTGCCAGTCAGACAGGGCCTAGCCAGGAGGGTGCGGGACATATCTCGCACCCCGCCAAAGTCATAGGCGTAACTATTGCCGCCGCCGTGGGCGGCCTGCTGTTCGGTTTTGATACCGCGGTCATCAATGGTGCCGTTGATGCCATTGGCGGCGAATTCGATCTCAGCGCAGGTGTTTTGGGCTTTACCGTAGCCATTACCCTGCTCGGGTGTGCCATTGGCGCCTGGTTCGCCGGACAGCTGGCGGACCGGCTCGGTCGGAAAAGCGTTATGGTAACCGCCGCCATCCTCTTCGCGCTGAACTCGGTGGGCTCGGCCTGGGCGTTCAGCGTCTGGGACCTGATGTTCTGGCGTCTTATCGGCGGCCTGGCCATCGGTACCGCCTCCGTGATTGCCCCGGGCTACATTGCCGAAGTGGCGCCCGCCAAATGGCGCGGTGCGCTGGGGTCCATTCAGCAGCTGGCCATCACGCTGGGTATTTTTGCGGCACTGCTCTCCGACGCGTTCCTGGCTAACACTGCCGGAAGTGCGTTCAACGAACTCTGGTGGGGGATGGCTGCCTGGCGCTGGATGCTGCTGGTCGGTGTTTTCCCGGCCATCGTCTACGGCATTCTCGCACTGACGATTCCAGAGTCCCCGCAGTACCTGGTGCGTAAGAACCGCGATGAAGAAGCTGCCCGCGTGCTCCGGGACATCACCGGCGTCGAAAATACGGACCGCAAGATCACCGAGATCCGGGACAGCTTCGAGCATGAAGAACGGGCAACCTA
Source organism: Arthrobacter gallicola (assembly GCF_014836775.1). GTDB lineage: Bacteria > Actinomycetota > Actinomycetes > Actinomycetales > Micrococcaceae > Arthrobacter_B > Arthrobacter_B gallicola. Next base: position 145,034 of record NZ_JACSQD010000005.1, on the reverse strand, counting down.
CGCGGACCTGCGCGGCAGCATGCTCGGCTTGAAACCTATCCTCTGGGTGGGCATGGCCATCGCGGCGCTGCAGCAGCTGGTCGGTATCAACGCGATCTTCTACTACTCGACCACCCTGTGGCAGTCTGTCGGCTTCAGCGAATCCGATTCCTTTACGACGTCGGTCATCACCTCGGTGGTCAACGTGCTGATGACGATTGTCGCCATTGCGTTCGTGGACCGGGTCGGCCGGCGGAAGCTGCTCATGATCGGCTCGGTCGGTATGTTCATCGGCCTGCTGGCCGCAACCGTCTCCTTCTTCCAAGCCGATGACAGCAGCGGCGAAATCCTGCTGCCCCAGCCGTGGGGAGCGATCGCGCTGATTGGTGCGAACCTGTTTGTGGTCTTCTTTGCCGCCACCTGGGGCCCGGTCATGTGGGTGACCCTGGGAGAGATTTTCCCGAATAAAATCCGGTCACTGGCACTGGGGCTGAGCACCATGGTGAACTGGGTGTTCAATTTCATCGTGACGCTGTCGTTCCCCTGGGTCAGCGAGAACTTCGGACTGTGGATCATGTACGCGATCTTCACGATCTTCGCCGTAGTCTCGTTCTGGTTCGTCAAGACCAAGCTGCCCGAGCTCTCCGGCCGCGAGTTGGAAGCCGACCGGGACAATTTGTGACTGCTGGGACAGACGGTGAAAAGGTCTAAGCCGTGAATTCTGAGGAGAATGGTAATTTTGGGTAATGGCAACGACTAACCAGCAGACGGAAGCAGGGTCGATGAACAGCTCCGCAAGCACCAGGACCCAACGGGCCAACGGGAGCTCCTCCATCGTTGGATTGTCCAAGGTCATGGCGCGCCTGCTGCCCAGGCAGATCAGCGACGAATTGTCCCTGGCACTGGCAGAGATGAAGCAGAAGGGCATCAAGGCCGGCATAGCCGCCGGCCTGCTGGTGGCCGCGCTCCTCTTCCTCGCTGCCCTGGGTGTTGCTCTGATCGCGGCCGCAATTCTTGGACTGGCGACAGTGATGCCGGCCTGGCTGGCGGCGCTGCTCATCGCCGCGTTGTTCCTGGTGATCGCCGGGATCGCGGCGCTGATCGGCATCTCCCGTTTCAAAAAGACCATGCCTCTCCTGCCGGAGGATGCCCTGCGCGGAGTCCGGTATGACCTCGGAGTCCTCAAGGAAGGCCGCAGCTTCGACCCGGCCACCCTGGACAAGCCGAAGCAGCCCAAGACCAAGGACGAAGGCAAGGGCCAGCAGGAGAAGCCTGAGGATGCCGTCCGCAAGCCGACCCCCGAGGAACTGCGGATCCGGCTCCGTCAGCGCCGCGAACACATGGCTGCGGTCCGCGACGGGCTCGGCGAAAAGGCCGATGTCAAGAAGCAGATGGCTGAGCTTAAGGCACGCCGCGCCGCTGCCCGCCGTTCCGGCAGTGCAGACTCCGGCAGCGGCAGCGGGTCCGGCGGCACCGCCGACGAAGTCGGTGCGATGCTCCGGGAACGGAAACAGCCGCTCGCGGTGCTGGGTGCCTCTCTCCTGGCAATGGGCATTCTTCTGCGCAGGCTTTTGCGCAAATAGCGGCGTGGACAGAAAGGCAAAGGGAGCCGGATAGTGATCAGACTCATCGGCGCCGGTTCTCGTCCGGGCCGGGGGGAACGCGTCCTGGATACCTTCTGGACCATTCCCAACCTGATCACGATCCTGCGTTTCCTTGGCGTGCCGCTCTTTGCCTGGTTCATAGCCCGGGACAGTTACGGTCCGGCCTTCGTGACCCTGGTGATCATAGGCTGCACGGACTGGGTGGACGGTTACCTGGCCCGGCGCCTGGATCAGGTTTCCAGCACGGGAAAATGGCTTGATCCTGCAGCGGACCGTCTGGCCCTGATCATTGTGGCCGTGGTTTTCGTGGTGGACGGGATCGCTCCCTCATGGCTCGTGTGGGCGATCGTGATCCCGGACCTGATCCTCCTGGCCAATTCGCTGATCCTCTTCAGGGGCAGCCCCAACCTGCCGGTGAGCAACATCGGCAAGATCCGTACCGCGCTGTTGCTGCTGGGGGCTCCCATGCTCCTGCTGCAGCGGGTCCCGGGTTTTGACTACGCGTGGCTCGGTGCCGCCGGAAATACCGTGCTGCTGCTCGGCTGCATCGGCCATCTGCTGGCCTTCGGCGGATACATGGTGCAGTCCTGGCGGAAATACCGGCGGCAGGCCGCCGTTCCGGAGGGATCACCCCATGGTTCCTGACGCCTGCCGGGACGCTGCCCTCCCGAAACGTTTGCAGCCATGACTGCAATTGCGATTGCCTGCGCGCTGGCCAGCGCCGTTTTTCTGGCTTTCGGGGCCCAGCGCCAGGGCAGCGCCGTCAGCGCCGACACCGGCGGACTGGATCTGAACTCCTCCGGGATCATGCGCCTGCTGCGCAATCCCCGCTGGCTTTTTGGCCTGCTGCTGCTGGCAACCGGTACCGCGCTGAACGTGGTGGCGCTTGCCATGGCGCCCCTCACCGTCGTCCAGCCGATTGGCTCGCTGGCCTTGGTGATCACCACCATCGTGAACTCCCGCGACCAGGGCCTGCGGCTGAACCGGATCACCGTGGTCTCGATTGTGGCCTGCGTGGCAGGCAGCATGCTTTTCGTGCTGCTGGCCGTCGGTGCCACCCGGACAGAGCAGACAGTCGAGCCCCGCCAAGAGATCACCATCGTGCTCATCCTCGCCGTCGTCGTCGCATTTTTCGGTCTGCTCAACCTGCTTTTCGGAAAGCGGCTGGGAGCAATCGCCCACATTCTTGGTGCAGGCATCCTGTTCGGTTTTGTTGCGGTGCTGACCAAGACCATCGCTGCGGACCTGCTGGACCCCAACGGGCGGTTCCTGCTGAACGTGCCCTGGTATACCCTGGTCGGCATCGCGGTGGCGGGGGGACTGGGGGCCTGGTTTGTGCAGAGCGCCTATTCCAGCGGCCCGCCGGACCTGGTTATTGCCGGGCTGACGGTCATTGATCCCATGGTTGGGATCGCCATCGGAATTGGTGTGCTGAATGAACTTCGCCCCGATGTCCCCGCCGTCCTGGGTGTTGCGATGGGAGTCTGTGCCCTGATTGCTATTGTTGGGGTGGTCGCTCTGTCCAGATATCACCCGGACGTCATCAAGCGCCGGGACAGCCAGAAGCGGCGGCAGAAGCCGGCGGCGGCGAAGGCTGCCCGCAAGCCCTGACACGCACCGACCTGACCACCGAAACTCCAAAAGAGGACTTCCCCGTGACCGAGGAACCGGCAGATAAACCGCTGACCATCCTGATCGCCTGCGACACTTACCCGCCCCACCTGAACGGGGCAGCCCAATTTGGTTTCCGCCTGGCACAGGGCATGCACAATCGGGGGCACAGCGTCCATGTGCTGGCCCCCAGCCCCGGCCACGGACCGGCCCATTCCGAAACGGATGGTCCCTGGACCGTGCACCGGCTCCGTTCCCACGGAGTGCCCACCCATGAATACTGGCGGATCTGCCTGCCGTGGGAGATCCGGAAGCACATTTCGATGCTGCTTGACCGGGTGAAGCCGGACGTTGTGCACATCCAGTGCCACTACATGGTGGGGGAGTACACCCTCTACGAGGCACGCAAGCGCGGTATCCGTGTTATTGCAACGAACCACTTCATGCCCGAGAACCTGGATCCGTTCCTGCCGTTCCCCAAGTGGTTCAAGCGGATCGTCGCCCGCAACTCCTGGCGGGACATGGGCCGGGTCATGGGCAAGGCCGCGGTTGTCACCACCCCGACCCCGCTGGCCGCCAAGGCCATGACCGAGTATGCGTCCCTGCCGGATGTCCTGCCGCTGTCCAACGGCATCGATGCCTCGGCCTACGAAACGCAGCCCGGTGAACAGATCGAGCGCGCCGATCATCCCACCGTGCTGTTCGTTGGCCGCCTGGCCGAGGAAAAGCACGTCGATGTCATCATCGACGCCGTGGCGAAAACTCCGCAGGAACTCAACGTGCACGTCGAAATTGTTGGCGGGGGAGAGGTGAAATCAGCTCTCATCGCCCAGGCTGTACGGCTTGGCCTGCAGGACCGGGTGGTGTTCCGCGGGCTGGTGGATGACGCTGAACTTCGCCGGGCCTACCTGCGCGCAGATTTGTTCTGCATGCCGGGCACCGCTGAACTGCAGTCCCTCGTTACCCTCGAAGCCATGTCAGCATCGACGCCGGTGCTCCTCGCTGATGCCATGGCCCTGCCTCACCTGGTGGACCACGGCCGCAACGGCTACCTTTTCCAGCCCGGCGACAGCGCCGAGCTGGCCAACCGGATCACCGAGATCCTGACGCTGCCGGCCGATGAGCGCGCTGCCATGGGCCAGCACAGCCGGGCAATGGTGGACAAGCACAGTCTGGAAGGGACCCTGTCCACCTTCGAGGACCTCTACCGCGGTGCGGACAGCGTGGCTGCCATTCCCTAGGCTGGCCACGCTCCGTTTTGGGACAAATCGACCAGTTTGGGAATTCCCTCCCGCGGCGCAGCGGAGGGATTTCCCAAAACGGCGGCGTGTTCCCAGAACGGAGGCAAACGGTGCCACCAAACGGCTGGGATTCCCCACAACGGAGGGAACGAGGCCACCAAACGGCGGGATTTTCCCAAAACGGAGGCAAACGCGGGAACCTGCCTGCGCATGGCGGACGCAGCCAGCTGGAGGGATCTCAGGCCCAGTGTGCCACGGGCGCGTCCGGGGGAATTCGGTTGACGGGCCCGCTGCACATTAGGATGTCTATACTGCCTGCCGGATTCGGCGGGTTCACGCGGGGCTGTAGCTCAGCCGGTCAGAGCAGCGGACTCATAATCCGTGGGTCGTGGGTTCAAGCCCCACCAGCCCTACCGTGTTACCGGGGATTCCCGGAGGTTTTCGAACCTCCGGGGGTCCCCGGTTTTCTTTTGCTTTTCTGCGGGCACGGTGGCCGGCGGCGCCGCCCGGATCGCACCCCCTCGCCACGCTCTGAGCAGGTTGAACAGAGGTCTTTCGGGGCATCCCGGGGGTACAGAACCCGGAAAGCTGGGGATTGTGCTTCAATGTTACTCGTGGGTAACATAAGGGCAGCCGGCCTGACTGTCCGGATGACCCCAGGATCAGCGAAGGACATCTCATGGGAACTATCGACGTCGATAATCTTCCGTACGCGGACGGCGACTTCTACGCATTCGAGGACCTGCTCAGCGATAAGGAGCGGGACCGCCTGCATGAGGTCCGTGCATGGCTCACCACCGAAGTGAAGCCGCACGCCAGCGACTGGTGGAATGCCGGGGAGTTCCCGATGCATATGATTCCCAAGCTGGCTGAACTCGACGTCGTCTCCCCGGTCTACCGGCAGGGATATTCCAACCTGTTTGCCGGGCTCTGCCACGCTGAGTTCACCCGCGCGGACACCTCCTTTGCCACCTTTATGGGAGTGCACGACGGGCTGTTCACCGGGTCCATTGAAGCTCTGGCCTCCGACGAGCAAAAAGAAGCCTGGCTCCCTGACATTTACTCGCTGAAGAAGATCGGCGCTTTCGGGCTCACCGAACCCCTGGGTGGATCGGATGTGGCCGGCGGAACCCGGACCACTGCACGGCGCGAGGGCGGGAACTGGATCCTCAACGGCGCCAAACGGTGGATCGGGAACGCAACGTTCTCCGACTGGGTGGTCATCTACGCCCGCGACGAAGCGGACAACCAGGTCAAGGGATTCCTGGTGGATACCCGGACCGAAGGCTATTCAGCCACGAAGATCGAGAACAAGATCGCGCTCCGCACCGTGCAGAACGCAGACATTGTGCTGGAAAACGTCGTCGTGAGCGATGACTTCCACCTCAAGGGTGCCAACAGCTTCCGCGATACCAACAAGGTCCTGAAGGTCACCCGCCTGGCTGTCGCCTGGCAGGCCGTGGGGCAGCAGATGGCTGCATTCGACGTCGCCCGGCGCTACGCAGTGGAACGTGAACAGTTCGGCAAGCCGCTGGCCTCCTTCCAGCTGGTGCAGGAGCAGCTGGTGCAGATCCTCGGCAACACCGTCAGCTCGATGGGGATGATGGTCCGCCTGGCTCAGCTCGAGGATGAAGGCCGCGCCAAGGACGAGCAGTCGGCGCTGGCCAAGGCCTTCACCACAGCCCGCATGCGGGAATCGGTTGCCCTGGGCCGCAGTATCCTCGGCGGCAACGGAATCGTCACCGACTACGGAATGGCCAAGATCTTCGCCGACGCCGAAGCGATCTACTCCTATGAGGGAACCTATGAAATCAACACCCTGGTGACGGGCCGGGCCATCACCGGAATCGCAGCATTCGTCTAGCCGGAGATTCCGCCCGGCGGGTCAGGCACCTGATCCGCCGGACGGGCGGATCATCCACCCCCATCCATCCCGCCGGCCAGTGGAAGCAAAACGCTCGGCCGGCGGTCCAGAAGGTAACGCAGCGGGTCAACGTACTCCCCGTCAAGCCGCACACCCCAGTGCAGACACGTGTTGGGGCAGTGCGGCTGACTGCGTTCAGGTGCACTGCGATCGTGTGGGTCGGCGGTCGTTAGGCCGCCGCCCGGGGTCAGCAGTCCCACGGTCTGGCCGGCGGTAACCGTTTCGCCCACGGCCACCGTCGCCGTGACGGGTTCGAAACTGCTCAGTGTGCCGTCACCGTGGTCGATGGTGAGCACGGGCCGGTCCACGACATGCCCGGCGAAGCGGACAATCCCGTCGGCCGGACTGCGAACGGCGTCGCCGGAGGAAGCGGCGAGATCAACTCCGCGATGCCCGGCCAGCCAGCGCTGCCCGGGTTTATCAAACGGACGGATCACCCCGGGCTCCGGTGTCAGCGGCCAGTCCCATAAGCCGGCCGGACCCGGCTGGGCGGCGGGCCGGGCGGCTCCGGCTGCGGGCGTATCTGCAGCAGCGGCAGAAATGAACAGCACCGCGAGCAACCCAGCCAGCAGTGCCGCCAGCAGCGCCGCTAACCACGCCGCCATCCGGGCAGATCGCCGCGCCGGAATGGCCGTACGCCGCAGGGAATGCAGCCGTACCGGGCGCGGGCACTTCGGATGGCCACCAAGCTGGCGCAGGGTCGGCTGGCGCGGCACTGGCTGGCGCGGCACTGGCCGGCGCAGGGGTGGTTCATCCGGCAGCGTAGGCAGAATAGACATGGCGCACAGTCCACTCCGCCACCCGGCAGCTGGAACCGCACCCCAAGACATTTGTGGATGCGCCCGAAGGCCCCGGCAGCATCCTCCCGCTGTGGAGGAGAAGAGGACGGAACGGTGCCGCCGCTGTAGTACACTTGACGAAGCAGTTTGCTGCGTGCCGATTCACCCTGCCCAGTCAGGTAATCCTCAATCGCCGTCTTAAAACGACCGGCTGAGGAACGCTTTCCGGGGTAACGGGGGATTCGGAATCACGCTGCACGCTGACTACGCGTGCCCCAATTATCCAGCTTCCCAGCAGTGGGAAAGTGGGTGCGTTCCTACGGTCCGGCCAACACCGGTAAAGGGACGCACGCCGGCATCTGTCACAGGACGGCGGCTGATGGGCACCAGGAGCAGCACCCGCCGGGTGCTTCGCAATCAACCGTCAATAGGCAGTTTTACCTGCGTGCGCTAAGCGCCGCCGGCTGCCGGAAGGAGTGACGACATGCCCGTCGTTACAATGCGCCAGCTGCTCGACAGCGGCGTCCACTTTGGTCACCAGACCCGCCGCTGGAACCCGAAGATGAAGCGCTTCATCTTCACCGAGCGCAACGGCATCTACATCATCGACCTGCAGCAGTCGCTGTCCTACATCGACCGCGCCTACGAGTTCGTCAAGGCCACCGTTGCCCACGGCGGAACCGTACTGTTCGTCGGTACCAAGAAGCAGGCCCAGGAGGCCATCGCTGAGCAGGCCACCCGCGTTGGCCAGCCGTACGTCAACCAGCGCTGGCTCGGTGGCATGCTCACCAACTTCCAGACTGTCGCCAAGCGCATCCAGCGCATGAAGGAACTCGAAGAGATCAACTTCGACGACGTCGCGGCTTCCGGTCACACCAAGAAGGAGCTCCTGCTCCTCAAGCGTGAACTGACCAAGCTGGAAACCAACCTCGGCGGCATCCGCAACCTGACCAAGGCTCCGTCCGTGGTCTGGATCGTGGACACCCAGAAGGAACACCTCGCCGTTGACGAGGCCCAGAAGCTGAACATCCCGGTTGTTGCCATCCTCGACAGCAACTGCGATCCGGACGACGTCGACTTCCCGATCCCGGGCAACGACGACGCCATCCGCTCCGTCAACCTGCTGACCCGCGTCATCGCCGACGCCGTTGCGGAGGGCCTGATCGCCCGCCACAACAAGGCCGGCAACACCGAAGCCCCGGCAGAGCCGCTGGCTGAGTGGGAGCGCGAACTGCTCGAAGGCGCAGCTGCCCCGGCCGCTGAAGCCACCGAAGCACCGGCTGCTGAAGCCCCGGCCGCCGAAGCTGCAGAAGCACCGGCTGCCGAAGCTCCCGCTGAGGACGCAACGGAGAAGTAAAACGAAGTCCCCAAAGATGGCTGCCGAAAGGCGGCCATCTTTGGGAAATCTGCTCAGCGCGGCTGGCCGGGATTCCCTGCCGGCCGCGCGGCGGAACAGCACCATTACTTTTATTACGGGAGGACTGGAGTCCAAATGGCGAACTACACCGCTGCTGATATCAAGGCTCTGCGCGAGCGCACAGGCGCCGGCATGATGGATGTGAAGAAAGCTCTCGACGAGGCCAACGGCGATGCCGACAAGGCCATGGAGCTCATCCGCATCAAGGGCCTGAAGGGCGCCACCAAGCGCGAAGGCCGTTCGACCGCTGAGGGCCTGGTTGCTGCCAAGGTCATCGACGGCACCGTCGGTGTCATGATCGAACTCAACTGCGAGACCGACTTCGTCGCCAAGTCCGCCAAGTTCATTGAACTGGCTGACCGCGTCCTGGCCGCAGCCATCGAATCCGGCGCTGCCGATGCCGAGGCCCTGCTCGCCTACGAAGTTGACGGCAAGCCGCTCTCCGAGATCGTCGTCGAAGAAGGCGCCATCCTGGGCGAGAAGGTTGTTGTCCGCCGCGTTGCACGCGTCGAAGGCAAGACCGTTGATGCCTACCTGCACAAGACCTCCAAGGATCTGCCGGCACAGGTTGGCGTGCTCTTCGCTGTTGACGGCGAAGGTGACGCTGCCTTCACCGCAGCCCACGACGTCGCAGTCCACACCGCTGCTTACGCTCCGACCTACCTGACCCGCGACGAAGTTCCGTCCGACATCGTGGAGAACGAGCGCCGCATCGCTGACGAAACCGCACGCGCCGAAGGCAAGCCGGAAGCCGCGCTGCCGAAGATCGTCGAAGGCCGCCTGACCGGTTTCTTCAAGGAAATCGTCCTGCTGGACCAGCCGTTCGCCAAGGACGCCAAGAAGACCGTCGCCGCCGTGCTGGAAGAGGCCGGCGTCAAGCCGACCGCCTTCGCACGGTTCCGCGTAGGCGCCTAAGGCCCTAAGCAGCTGCGGACGCATCGCGGACGCGCCATGATGGCATAGAGGGGGTGGCCACCGAAAGGTGGCCACCCCTTTTGCCTGTCCGAAACACCTCACTATTCTTGAAAACAGCTGACACGTTATCCTCAGCCAATGCCCCGGGAGGCACCATGGATCACCCCCTGACAGAAACCGAAACCCCGCGCCGCCGCGTACTGCTCAAACTCTCCGGAGAGGTTTTCGGCGGCGGCAAGCTGGGCGTGGATCCCGAGACGGTACGCGGAGTGGCCAAGCAGATCGCAGCGACAGTAGGAGAGGTCGAAACTGCAATCGTCGTCGGCGGAGGCAACTTCTTCCGCGGAGCTGAACTCTCCCTCAGCGGCATGGACCGCTCCCGCGCCGACTACATGGGGATGCTCGGAACAGTGATGAACTGCCTCGCGCTGCAGGACTTCCTGGAGCAGGCCGGGGTGGAAACCCGGGTCCAGAGTGCCATCACCATGGGCCAGGTTGCCGAGGCCTACATTCCGCGGCGCGCCATCCGCCACCTGGAAAAGGGCCGTGTGGTCATCTTCGGCGCCGGTGCCGGCCTGCCCTACTTCTCCACCGATACCGTAGCTGCCCAGCGCGCCCTCGAGGTGCACGCGGACGAGGTCCTGATGGCCAAGTCCGGCGTTGACGGGGTTTACACTGCCGATCCGAACAAGGACGCCACCGCCACCCGGCTCGAGACGCTCACGTATGACGACGCTCTGCGCCAGGACATCCGGGTCATGGACCAGACGGCTATGACCATGTGCAAGGACAACAACCTCTCCATGGTGGTGTTCGGCATGGAGGGTGAAGGCAACGTCACCCGCGCGATCCGTGGCGAGAAGATCGGAACGATCGTCTCCAACTAGCGGCTCCGGTCCGACGGCGGCTCTCCGCCTGGGCACCCGCGGTACCGCCCGGGTGCGCAGGCTGGGAGCCGCGCGGGTTAGGATGGTAGAAGAGCCCAAACCGTGCCACTGCATGGGTATTTTCCTGCAATGGCTTCCCTGTACTGAGGAGACACCGTGATCGAAGAGACCTTGAAAGAGGCGGCCGTCAAAATGGACAAGGCTGTGGAGGTCGCCAAGGAGGACTTCTCGACCATCCGGACGGGACGGGCGAACCCTGCACTGTTCTCCAAGGTCCTGGTGGACTACTACGGTTCCCCCACGCAGTTGCAGCAGCTGGCCTCCTTTGCGACGCCGGACGCCCGCACACTCCTGATCACCCCCTACGACGTGACCGCGCTGCGTGCGATTGAACGCGCGCTGAGCGATTCCGAGGTGGGTGCGAATCCGTCCAACGACGGCAAGGTCATCCGCGTGATCATGCCGGAACTGACGCAGGACCGGCGTAAGGAATACGTCAAGATCGTCCGTGGCAAGGGTGAAGACGCCAAGGTCTCCGTGCGGAACATCCGCCGCAAGGCCAAGGACTCGCTGGACCGCCTGGTCAAGGACGGGGAGATCGGCGAAGACGACGGCGCCCGTGCCGAGAAGGATCTGGATGCGCTGACCAAGGCGCACACGGAGTCCATCGATGACCTGCTCAAGCGCAAGGAAGCCGAGCTGCTCGAGGTCTGATGAGCCAATCCCAGCCTCCAACCCAGGCTGGCGGTTTCCCGTCTCCTGAGGCAGGCCCGGCAGTGAAGGGCACGGATATGAGCGTTCCTGACGGACGGCGGGCGCGTAAGGCGGCTACCCGCAAGCGTGCTGAACGCAAGCCTTCCAAGGCGGGGCGGAACCTGCCCGCAGCCATTGCAGTCGGCCTGGTACTTCTGGGCGCCCTCATGGTGGGCCTGTTGTTCAGCCCGCTGGCGATCGTGGCCATTGCCGCGGCCTTCTCCGTCGTAGGCGTTTGGGAGGTCTCCCGCGCGCTGGAAGTGCGCGGGATCAAGGTCCCCCAGGTGCCGGTGCTGGTGGGATCCGTCGCGGTCCCGCTGGCAGCCTACTTCGGCGGGACCGAAGCTCTGGCCTTCGCACTGGCGGGCACCGGCATCGCCGTCCTGCTGTGGCGCGCCATTGATACTGCGCAGGATGCCCTGCGCAGCATCCTGGCCGGTGTCTTCGTTATCCTCTGGATTCCCTTCCTGCTCTCCTTCGCCCTGCTGCTCCTGCGGGAGCCGGAAGGGCAGATCCGGGTGGCAGTGCTGCTGCTGCTGGTGGTTGCCAATGACACCTGCGGGTATCTGGTGGGCGCGCTGACCGGCAAACATCCCATGGCCCCCAAGATCAGCCCGAAGAAATCCTGGGAAGGGTTCGGCGGCTCCGTTGCCGGGGCCACCGTTGTGGGTATTCTCGCGGCCGTGCTTTTCCTGGACCAGCCGTGGTGGTTTGGGCTGGTACTGGCGGTAGCCACCGTCGCCGCTGCGACAGCCGGGGATTTCTCGGAATCCATGATCAAACGCGAGCTGGGCGTCAAGGATATGTCCAACCTTCTGCCCGGACATGGAGGCGCCATGGACCGCCTGGATTCGGTGGTCTTCGCGTCCCCGGTGGTCTTCCTGCTCTCCGTCCTGCTGGTGCCCGGCGCAATGTAGCGTCCCTCCGGGGAGTCATTACCGGGTCCGGAGCCGGTTTGCACGTAAGATATTTTCGACGGTCCCGCATCCCGTGGCGGAAGACGACGTGACACTAAAGGATTAGTTGACCATGAACGATGTGAGGCAGGCCAGTGCCCCCTTTGAGCGTGTGGGCCGCAGGGAGTACGGCTACAACGTCCGTCAGGTCGATGAATTCCTGACTCGGGCCCGGAACTATTACAACTCTGAGAAGCCTGGAGCCAAAGTCATTACCAGCAGCCACGTCCGTTCCATGGCCTTCGATCCCGCCAAGGGAGGCTACGAAGCGCAGGCAGTCGACGCCGCGCTGGACCGGCTGGAAGACGTCTTCTCCCAGCGGGAGCGCGACCGCCTCATCCAGGAAAAGGGCGAGGAAGCCTGGCTGCTCCAGATCGGCCGCACGTCTGCCGTCCTGCGGGCCCGGCTGCACCGCAAACCGGGGGAGAGGTTCCGCCGTCCCTCCAAGAAGCGGGCGCACAGCTACAACGTGCGCGACGTCGATGCCCTGTGCAACGAACTCCTCGGCTACTTTGAACATGACAAGCCGCTGAGCGTCGACGTCGTCCGCCGGGCCGTTTTCCGCGAAGCCAAGGGCGACGCCGGTTATGAGGAAACGCAGGTGGACGCGTTCCTGGACCGGGTCGTCGAACTGATGGCCGCAATCGACTAGAGCACTGCCGCAGGACCGGCAGCGCTAGCGGCTGACCCGCCGCTCCGGGGTGTGAAGCCTGGCCAGGAACCGTGCGGTTCCGGCGGGAACCGCGCCAGCGGCACGCAGCGAAACCCCCACGGTCACGGCAAACGCTGCCGGGACGGTCCACGCTGCCGGCTGCTCCAGCCATACCGGCACCATCCTTCCCGCGAGGGAAAGCACCCCTCCGGCCACGATCGCCCCGCCGCAGAGCAGCGCTCCACTGAGCATTCCCGCTACTGCGCCCGCCGCCGTCAGACGCCGCCACCAGATTCCCAGCAGCAGCAGCGGGCACAGCGTGGACGCCGTGAACGCAAACACCATTCCCACGCTTCCGGCCAGCGCCTGCGTGTTCGTCAGCAGAGCAAGGCCCAGCGGCACCGCCCCGGCCAGGAGGGTTCCCGCGCGGAATCCGCTGACGCTGCCCCGGAACAGCTCCTGACTGATCACTCCCGCGAGGGACACAATCAGCCCGCTGCTGGTGGAGAGGAACGCCGCGAAGGCCCCGGCCGTCACGCAGGCAGCCAGGAGATCGCCCAGGGCGCCGTCGAAAATCCGGGCCGGCAGCAGCAGGACTGTCGCATCCGCATTTCCTTCCGCCGCCAGCTCCGGCAGGTAGAGCCGGCCCAGAATGCCGTACAGGGTGGGGAACACATAGAAGATGGAAAGCAGACCGAGCACAATCAGTGTGGTGCGCCGGGCGGAAACGCCATCCGGGTTGGTGTAAAAACGCACCAGGACATGCGGCAGGCCGAGGGTGCCGCAGAGCAGGGCGATGCTCAGTGACACATTCCGGTACACGGAGTCGGCCATCACCGGATCCAGTCCGGAGCCGAAGGCCGCACCGTGACCGGTCCAGGAGGTGCCCTCCGCGCCCAGCCGGAAAAGGATAAACAGCACAGGAACGGCCAGGGCAGCGAGTTTGAGCCAGTACTGGAAGGCCTGCACGAAGGTGATGGAGCGCATTCCGCCGCTCAGGACGCTCAGGCACACAATCACCACCACCGCCGCAGAGCCGGCCCATCCCGGCAGACCGGTGGTCAGGCTGACGGTCAGAGCGGCCCCGTGCAGCTGCGGGACGATGTACAGCCACCCCACCGCCACCACCAGCAGACTGGTTACCCGCCGGGCGGTCAGGGATTCCAGCCGGGCCTTTGCGAAGTCCGGCACGGTGTAGGCACCGGACCTGCGCAGCGGAGCCGCAACGAACAGCAGCAGCATCAGATAGCCGGCGGTATAGCCGATGGGGAACCACAGCGCATCGGCACCGGAGACCAGTACCAGTCCGGCAATGCCCAGGAAACTGGCGGCGGAAAGGTACTCGCCGCCGATCGCTGAGGCGTTCCACCAGGGTTTCACCGTCCGGGAGGCCACATAGAAGTCGCTGGTGGTGCGGGAGATCCGCAGCCCGTAGGCGCCGATCAGCAGGGTCACGGCCGTCACGGCAGCCAGCGCCGCGTAGCCGACGCCGGCGCTCACGTCCCAGGTCATGCGCAGCTACGCATCGTCGAGCAGATCCTGGAAGCGGGCCTCGTTCCGGTTGGCGCTGCGCACGTACAGGGCACCGCTGACGATTACCAGCGGATAAACACCCAGACCCAGGAGCAGCCAGGGCACCGGGATGCCGAACGCCGCCAGTTCCCCGATCTGCGGAACGGCGGCCAGCAGCAGCGGCACCCCGAGCAGAATCAGCCCGAAGCCTCCGGCGACAACCAGGGCCAGCCGCAGCTGCGACCGGATCAGGGAAGACAGGAAAACTTCCCCCACCTCGGACTGCTCGTCTATTTCGCGAGCAACCGGGAACGCCGGCGCGGAGGATCCCGGACGGGCCGGAGCAGTTACCCGTACCCGCTGCGGGCGGTGTTCCGCACTCATGCCGTGGGCCTGACCCGGCCGGTGGCCAGGGTGCTGCGCACGGTCGGCAGATGCCGGCGGCTGACCGGCAGCTCCACCGTGCCGATCCGGATGCTGGCGCGGCCTCCGGACAGGCGGACCTGCCGGATCTGATGCCGGGCCACCAAATACGAACGGTGGATGCGCAGGAACCCGGCGTCCGCCCACTGCGCTTCGAGTTCCGCCAGCGGAATCCTGATCAGGTAGCTGGTCTCGGCGGTGTGCAGCCGGGCATAGTCACCCTGTGCCTGCACATAGCGGATGTCCTCCCGCCGGATCATCCGCGTGGTGGCACCCTGGACCACAGTCACCACATCACCCTCGTCTGCGGACCCCGCCTCCGGTCCGGCCAAGGATTCGGTGATCCGCCGGACCGACTCGGTCAGCCGCTCAGGGCGCACCGGCTTGAGCAGGTAATCCAATGCGGCCAGCTCAAAAGCATCCAGGGCATGATCCTCATCGGCGGTGACAAAGACGACGGCGGGCGGCCGCTCCCTGCGGGCCAGCGCCCGGGCGATGTCCAGGCCGGACAGCGCGGGCATATGGATGTCCAGGAAAACGGCATCGATGTCCGCGGTTTCCAGTGCGTGCAGGGCCTGTGCTCCGCTGGAGGCACGCAGAATGGTTCCGATGCGGGCATCCCGGCCCAGGAGGAACGCCAGTTCCTCCACTGCCGGCACTTCGTCGTCGACAACCACCACATTGAGCAGCTTTGCGGAATGGGACATGTGACCCAGACTACTTGCTCTAGGTCCGGTGTCCCGGCTGCGACTTGGGGATGCGCATGGTGATCAGCATTCCTGCGCCCTCAGCGGTGTCGATCACGAGTCCGTGCGCGTCGCCGTAGAGCTGGCGGAGGCGCACATCCACGTTGCGCAGCCCCACATGGTCCCCCTCGGCGTGGCCCGCGAGCAGGGTGCGCAGCGCGGCGGGGTCCATTCCCACCCCGTTATCCTCCACGGTGATTTCCGCCATCGCCCCGGCATCCCGCGCCGCAATGGAAATATGGCCTTCGCCCTCCAGCGCTTCCAGGCCATGCCGCACCGAGTTCTCCACCAGCGGCTGCAGGGACAGGAACGGGATGACCGTGCCCAGGACCTCGGGACTGATCTGCAGGCTGACCTTCAGGCGTTCCCCGAATCTGGCCCGCTCCAGAAGCAGGTAGCGGTCTATGGAGGTCAGCTCCTCCGCCAGGGTGGTGAAGTCTCCGTGCCGGCGGAAGGAATACCGGGTGAAATCCGCGAACTCCACCACCAGCTCCCGCGCCCGGGCAGGGTCCGTATTGATGTAGGAGGCGATGGCGTTCAGCGAGTTGTAGATGAAATGCGGGCTGATCTGCGCCCGCAGGGCCCGCACCTCAGCCTCCATCAGCAGGGCACGGGAGGTGTCGAGCTCGATCAGCTCCAGCTGGGCCGCCACCCAGCCGGCCACATCGTTCGTGGCGCGGATCAGTCCTGCGCTCAGTGCCGGGGCGAACACCCCCAGTGTTCCGGCAGCCTGCCCGTTCACCCGCAGCGGGCAGATCAGCAGCTCGCCGCCTTCATCGAGCCCCAGCGCCCGCAGCGCCGGACCGCGGAACACTCTGGTGCGGCCGCTGTCCTGCACGCCCCGCGCCGCCAGCAGTACCCGCTCGCGGCGGGCCGGAGTGTCCGGCAGTGATCCCTCCCAGGCGAGCACGGCAGCGGTATCTGTCAGCAGCAGGGTCTCGCACCGCAGCAGGCCCCGAAGATGCCGGCTGGCGCGGGAGGCCCCGGCGGGAGTCAGACCGGAACGCAGGTGCCTGGCGGCCAGCGATGCGGTGTGCAAAGTCGCGTAGGCGGCGCGCTCGGCGTCGGAGCCCAAATCCCGCTGGGAGCGGCTCAGCCGGTAGCCGAGTGCGCCGACCGCGGCGAGGGTGAGCACGGCAACGGCGCAGACCAGGGCGATGTCGACGGCTGCAGGCATGCCTAAACCCTACCCAGTCCCAGGACGGTCAAACCGCTGCCGGGATGCCGTTGGGCGCACGGAACAGTCCGTTCACCGACCTGGGTGCGGCGAAAGTGGCAGGAGGCCCCTGGAGTTGGAAAAGTGATGGCCATCACAGACGGTGCGTGGTGTTCAGGGTCAGTCATCGACCCCGGACCCGGATGCCGTACCGCACGTGCCCAACCCAAGGAGGAGAGATGGCTGAACACCAGCCACAATCACACCCCGGAAGCGCGGCACCGGTCGACTTCCAGGAAGTCCAGCGGTCGCCGCGGTTCCAGGAGCTGCGCAAACGCCAGCGCAGCTTCATTTTTCCCATGGCCGCGTTCTTCCTGATCTGGTATTTCGCCTATGTGCTGCTTGCCGACTACGCCCACGAATTCATGTCCACACCCGTTTTCGGCAACGTGAACATCGGCATCATTCTGGGGCTGCTGCAGTTTGTCACCACGTTCGGAATCACCATGGGGTACGTCCGGTACGCCAACCGCAGGATGGACCCGATTGCCGCTGAGCTGCGCGGGGAGCTTGAAGCCCAGGGCGTCAGCCGTCCGGAGGAGACCAAATGAACACGCTGAACATCTCCGCCACTGTCACCGCTGAGAAGGTGCAGGAGAGCGGCTGGCTGAATATGCTGATCTTCGGCCTGTTCGTTGCCGTCACGCTGGTAGTGGTGCTCCGCGCCAGCCGCAACAACAAAACCGCGGCGGACTACTACGCCGCCGGCCGGTCCTTCACCGGGCCGCAGAACGGAACCGCCATTGCCGGTGACTACCTCTCGGCGGCGTCGTTCCTCGGCATTGTCGGGGCCATTGCCATCAATGGCTACGACGGCTTCCTGTACTCGATCGGCTTCCTCGTCGCCTGGCTCGTAGCCCTGCTGCTGGTGGCCGAGATGCTGCGCAACACCGGCAAGTTCACCATGGCCGATGTGCTTTCCTTCCGGCTCCAGCAGCGCCCGGTGCGCATTGCCGCAGCCCTGACCACCCTGGCGGTCTGCTTCTTCTACCTGCTGGCGCAGATGGCCGGCGCCGGCGGGCTCGTGTCCCTGCTGATGGGCATCGACTCCAAGATCGGCCAGTCCCTGGTCATCACGATCGTCGGCGCGCTGATGATTATTTACGTACTGGTCGGCGGCATGAAGGGCACCACCTGGGTGCAGATCATCAAGGCCTGCCTGCTGATCGCCG
The DNA here is from genome assembly GCF_014836775.1 of Arthrobacter gallicola. Lineage (GTDB taxonomy): Bacteria > Actinomycetota > Actinomycetes > Actinomycetales > Micrococcaceae > Arthrobacter_B > Arthrobacter_B gallicola. Next base: position 127,247 of record NZ_JACSQD010000005.1, on the reverse strand, counting down.
GTACCGCGGTCATGACCGTCTGGGTCCTGGCCCTGAACGGCTTCAATCTCTCCGAGCTTCTGGGTGCCGCCGTCGAGACCTCCGGAAACGCTGCCATCCTGGATCCGGGACTGCAGTACGGCAAGTCGGAGACCACCAAGCTGGACTTCGTCTCGCTGGGCCTGGCACTGGTTCTGGGCACCGCTGCCCTCCCGCACGTGCTGATGCGCTTCTACACGGTGCCGACCGCTAAGGAAGCCCGGCGCTCCGTTGTCTGGGCCATCTGGCTGATTGGCCTCTTCTACCTGTTCACCCTGGTGCTCGGCTACGGTGCCGCCGCCATGATCGACCGCGAAACCATCACGTCCGCCCCCGGCGGGGTGAACTCGGCTGCTCCGCTGCTGGCCTTCGCCCTGGGCGGTCCGGTGCTGCTGGGACTCATATCGGCCGTCGCGTTCGCCACAATCCTGGCGGTTGTGGCCGGTCTGACGATTACGGCCGCGGCTTCCTTCGCCCACGACATCTACACGAACGTGGTCCGCAAGGGCAAGGTTGATTCGGCGAGTGAGGTGAAGGTGGCCCGCCGGACCGTGCTGGTCATCGGCGTCGTCTCCATCCTCGGCGGCATCGGTGCCCAGGGGCAGAACGTCGCCTTCCTGGTGGCGCTGGCCTTCGCCGTCGCGGCGAGCGCGAACCTCCCGACCATCCTGTACTCGCTCTACTGGCGTCGCTTCAACACCCGCGGCGCCCTCTGGAGCATGTACGGGGGCCTGATTTCGGCTATCGGCCTGATCATCTTCTCGCCGGTGATGTCCGGTGCGGAAACATCAATGATCTCCGGTGCCGACTTCGCGCTGTACCCGCTGAACAACCCGGGTATCGTCTCGATCCCGCTGGCCTTCTTCCTGGGCTGGCTGGGCACGGTGACGAGCAAGGACAACGAGTCGCCGGAGAAGCAGGCGGAAATGGAAATCCGTTCGCTGACCGGTGTTGGTGCGGAGAAGGCTGTGGACCACTAAGTCCGCAGCTCCGCCGCCCCGGCACCGTCCAGGCGCCACAAGAGACCCCGCACGATGTGCGGGGTCTCTTGTCTGTCCCCACGGAGCTGCAGGGCGGATTACTGCACCCGCCGGACGTGGTCGAGACGCGGCGGGAAATAGTTACCGGCATCACAAAGCATCCGCTACAGTAGACGAGTCAAGTTTTGGGATGCCATCCCGATTATCGGGATCTGATAGAAATGATGCCACCATGACTGAGAACAATGCTGTTCAAGGCCCACCGAAACCACCTGCTGTACCAACTGCCAGCCCACAGACTGTCCGCCGGGCAGCATGGGCGGGGCTGATCGGTACTGCGCTCGAACAATTTGACTTCGTTATCTACGGCACTGCCTCCGCGATTATCTTTAATCAAATCTTCTTCCCCAACGTGGAGCCGGCCATCGGGATCATTGCCTCCTTTGGCGCCTATGCAGTCGGTTTCGGGGCACGGCCGCTCGGCGGGCTCTTCTTCTCCAAGTTTGGCGACCGGCTGGGCCGCAAGTGGGTGATGGTAGCGACGCTGTTCCTGATGGGAACTGCGACCTTCATCATTGGGCTCCTGCCGACGTACGAACAGGTCGGGATTCTCGCGCCGCTCCTGCTGGTCGCCTGCCGTTTCTTCCAGGGCTTCGGCGCCGGCGCTGAGCAGGCCGGGGGAGTGGTCCTGCTGACGGAAACTGCTGCCAGAGGCCGGCGCGGCCGGTACGCTTCGCTGGTCTTTGTTGGAGCCGCCGCCGGCACTGCAATGGGCGCCATTGTGTGGATCCTGGTCCAGCTGATGCCCGAGGAGCAGCTGCTCTCCTATGGCTGGCGACTGGTGTTCTTCAGTTCAATCTTCGTGACCATTGCCGCGTACGTGATCCGCCGCAAGATGGACGAATCCCCGGTCTTCAAGGAATTGAAGAACGAGGGCGTGGTGGAACGCCAGCGCACCCCTGTCGCCGACGTGGTCAAGCACGGACGGCGCGGGCTGGCCCGGGTGTTCTTTATGAATGTCGGAGCCAACGCGCACTCGTACATCTTCCAGGTATTCCTGGGCAGTTACCTGATCACCCAGCTCTCGGTCGATTCCACGTTTATTCCCAAGGTGCTGCTGGCCGGTGCTCTTTTCGCGTGCGTCTCCGCTGTGGTCTTTGGTTCGCTCTCGGACCGGTTCGGCCGGCGGCGGATGTACCTGATCGCGACCGGCTTCCTTCTGGTCTTCCCGGTTCCGGCCTTCCTGCTGCTGAACACGGGCAGCCTCTTCCTCATCGCCCTGGTTATCGTGCTCGGCTTTATCTTCGCCGCGCAGGGAACCGTGGGTGTGCAGGCAGCCTACTTCCCCGAACTCTTCGGATCGCGCTACCGGTACGCCGGCGTAGCCCTGGGCCGGGAGTTCTCCTCGGTCTTCGGCGGTGGAATCGCTCCGCTGATCTGCTCGGCACTCGTCACGGCAGCCACCGGAGCCTGGTGGCCCGTCGCCATCTACATGACCGTCATGATGGGCATCAGCTTCGCTGCCGCACTGATGTCTCCCGAAACACTTGACCGCGACCTGTTGTCCGAGGAGGACGCAAACTAATGAACCCGCTGACTATCGTCATTACCGACAATGACCACGATTCAATCGCCGTGGAGATTGAAGCCGCCCGGCTGCAGGGGGCCGAGCTGACCCTCGCGCAGTGCCACACCGAAGATGAAGTTATAGCCGCAGCCCAGGACGCCGACGGCATTGTTGTCCAGTACGCCCCGATCACCGAACGTGTGCTGGCGGCTTTGCCCCGGCTTAAAGCCGTTGGGCGGTACGGCGTCGGTGTGGACACAGTAGACGTTGACGCGGCCACCCGGCACGGCGTCGCCGTCTGCAATGTCCCGGACTACGGCACGGAAGACGTCAGTGACCATGCCCTGGCCCTGGCGCTCAGCCTCGCCAGGGGGATTGCCCAGTTGGACCGCAACCTGCGCAGCGGGGAGAGCTCCCTGACTCCGGTCCAGCCGCTGCACCGGACACGGACCAGGGTCTTCGGCGTAGTGGGGCTTGGCCTGATCGGCTCGGCGACCGCCCGGAAGGCGCTCGGCGTCGGCTATTCAGTCATCGGCTGCGACCCCAGGCACGAAGCTGGGACGGTAACCGACGACGGCGTGAGCGTCGTCGGGTTCGAGGAACTGCTGGCCTCGGCGGATGTGGTCAGCCTCCACGTGCCGCTGAATAAGAACACAGCACACCTGATCAACGCCGAGACACTGTCCCTGATGAAGCCAACGGCCGTTCTGGTGAATACCTGCCGCGGCGGCGTCGTCGATACGGACGCCCTCGTCCGCGCCCTTCAGGAAGGGACCATCCAAGCTGCGGGGCTGGATGTCTTTGAAGAAGAGCCGCTGCCGGTCACCAGTCCGCTGATCGCCTGCCCTAACACTGTCCTGACTCCCCATGCGGCGTGGTACAGCGAGGAATCCTATGGGGAGCTGAAGCGGCGGACGGTGGAGAACGTTTTGGAGGTCTGCGCCGGCCGCAGGCCGCGGAACATCCTCAATCCCGAGGTCCTGGAAGCGGACCGGCAGCTTGGGCAGCCGGTGCAGGCATGACCGGGCTGATGAGCGCGGCCGTGTGGACCGGGCCAGGAAACATCGAAACGCAGCAGCTGCCCCTCCCGGTGCTCCCGGAAGGCTGGGTGCTGGTCCGGGTTGAGTACACCGGGCTTTGCGGAACGGACTTCTCCATCCTCCAAGGTACTCACCCGCGGGCGGCAGCCCCGCTCATCATGGGCCACGAGATCACCGGAGTGGTGGAAACAGCAGTCCCGGATGGGCCGGCGGTCGGAACGCGGGTCACGGTGGAGCCGCTGATCCACTGCGGGGACTGCCACCCCTGCCGGCACGGCAACACTCATGTGTGCCGCAATCTCGGTCTCTATGGAATCGACGTCCCCGGTTCCCTGGCGGAATACGTCGCGCTGCCGGCCGGTTCGCTGATCCCGGTGGGTGCCGGTGTCCCGGCCCGCGAAGCTGCGCTCGCTGAACCACTTGCTGTCGCGGTCCACGCCGTAGACCGCTCCGGGCTGCGCGGCGGGGAACGCGTGGTTGTTTTCGGGGCGGGACCGATAGGCATTCTGGTGGCCCTGGTCGCCAAGCACCTCGGTGCAGCCACCGTTCTGATCTCCGAGCCGAGCGAAGAGCGGGCAGCAGTGGCCCGTTCACTGGGCTTCGAAACACTTCCCGCCGGCAAGGAATCTGTGCAGGCGGTGTACGAGGCCACGAACGGCGAAGGAGCGGATATCGTCTTTGATTCGGCCGGACACCCCGCCGTCGCGGCTGTGTTTCCCGACGTCGTTCGGGTGCGCGGAACCGTGGTGCTGGTGGGCGTCTACAAAAAGCCGGTGGAGCTTAACCTCCAGGCCCTGACCTTCGCAGAGAACACCGTTGTCGGCGTCCGGGTCTATACCCGGGCCGACGTTGAACGGGCGGTTGAACTCCTTGAGACAGACGTCCTGGGGGTAGGCCGGATACCGATCCAGGAGTTCGCCCTGACAGATGCCGCTGCCGCATTTGACCTGGCTATGTCCGCCGGACCCGCACTCAAAGTACTCGTCACCTCCGGGCCGGTCAGTTCCGGCGCCACGGAAGGACCCTCCGCATGAACACTTCCCAATTTAGCCTCAGCGGGAAAACCGCCGTTGTCACCGGGGCCTCACGCGGCATTGGCCTGGGAATTGCCGCCGGCCTGCTTCGCGCGGGAGCGAACGTCGTCGCGTTCCAACGCGGCGAGGTTCCGGTTGAGTTGAAGCGCGTGGCCGGGGAAACCGGTACTTCCGTGACCGGGCAGCACGTGGATTTGTCCAGTGAGGAATCCGTCGCGGATGCTGTTGCCACCACCCTGGCAACAACGCAGGTGGACATCCTGGTGAACAACGCCGGAACGCAGATCCGCCACGATTCGACGGAGTTCCCGCTCTCGGATTTCGACAGGGTCTGGGGCATCAACACCCGCTCGGTGTTCCAGCTCTGCCAGGGTTTTGCGCCCGGAATGCTGGAGCGCGGCGACGGAAAGATCATCAACTTGGCATCGCTGCTCAGTTTCCAGGGTGGTCTGCGGGTTCCGGCGTACGCAGCGTCAAAGGGTGCAGTGGCCCAGCTGACTAAGGCCCTGTGCAACGAATGGGCCGGCCGGGGAGTCAACGTGAACGCCGTCGCCCCCGGATACTTCGCCACGGAGATGAACGAAGCCCTGCTTGAGGACCCGGAACGGTCAGAGCAGATTTCGGTGCGGATTCCCGCCGGGCGCTGGGGACGCGCCGAGGACATCGCGGGGGCGGTGGTTTTCCTGGCCTCGCCGGCCGCGGCTTACATCCACGGTGTGGTGCTGCCCGTCGACGGCGGCTGGCTGTCCCGGTGACCCCTGAGAACGAAGTGAAGAAAGACCTGACGAAAGCAGCGACATGTCCAGCACCATGAATACCGATACACCCTCCACCAGCCGGCCGGTTCCGTCCGAACTGCTCCGCGCGCATCCGGTGATTGCCGTCCTCAGGGCGGGGCATGCCAGCGAATATGCCCCGGTAGTGGAGGCACTCATCCGGGGCGGAGTCACCTCAATTGAACTCACCCTCAGCACCGCGGGCGTCTTCGCCGAGATGCCGGCCTTGGTCAGCCGCTTCGCCGGGGGCGCCGAGATCGGCGTGGGAACGATCACCTCGGAGGATGAAGCCGAACAGGCGCTCGACTGCGGCGCCCAGTTCCTGGTGACCCCCGCGATGTCAGCCGGGGTGGTCGACGCTGCGGTGCGGAGGAATGTTCCCGTCTTCCCCGGCGGATTCACGCCGACCGAACTGCTGACCGGATGGTCAGCCGGCGCCACCGCCGTGAAACTGTTTCCGGCTTCAGTGGTCGGCAAGGGCTATTTGGCGCATCTGCGTGGGCCGTTTCCCGGGATGCAGGTTATTCCGAGCGGCGGCGTGAGCATTGAGGATGCCCCGGCGTGGATCGGCGCCGGAGCTCTGGCCGTCAGCCTCGGCGGCCCGCTGATCGGGGACGCCTTCGCCGGAGGCAGTCTGGAGGCGCTGACGGAGCGCGCCCGCCGGGCCAGTGCCCTGGTGGCTGAGGCCGCCGCGGCAGTTCCCGGAGGTGCCCTGTGACGTTTTCACCCGTTCCGTATGGCGGACCGCCCACGGAGGTTGTGACCCTGGGCGAAACCATGGCCCTGATGAAGGCGGACACGCCGGGGCCGTTGGCGCACGTGTCCTCCATGAGCCTGGGCATGGGAGGGGCGGAGACCAATTTTGCCATCGGCCTGCGCCGGCTCGGCACCACCGTGACCTGGGTGGGGCGGCTTGGCACAGACAGCCTCGGTGATTTGGTCCGCCGCGAGCTCGCCGCGGAGGGCATCCACGTGGCTGGGCGGAGTGATCCCGCCGCTCCCACGGGCCTGATGATCAAGGAACGCCGCACCCACAGCTCGCAGAAGGTCTGGTACTACCGTGCCGGCAGCGCCGGATCCCGGCTGAGTCCCGAGGACGTACCTGAGGCTGTGGTGCGGCAGGCGAGAGTGCTGCACATTACCGGCATCACGCCCGCCCTGTCTCCGTCTGCGGCCGAGGCCGTTGACCATGCCATCAGCTGCGCCAAGGCAGCGGGCACATTGGTGTCCTTCGACCTGAATTACCGGGCCAACCTCTGGGCACCCGAGCAGGCAGCGCCCGTCCTGCGCCGTCTTGCCGGCCAGGCTGACATGGTCTTTGCCGGTGTTGAGGAAGCGGAGCTGGCCGTGGGGGCGGCCAAGAACCCCACCGAACTCGCGGCACGGTTTGAGTCGCTGGGAGCTGGACAGGCTGTTATCAAGCTCGGCGAAGAAGGCTGCCTGGCCTTGATCGGCGGGGAAACCTATGCCCAGGACGCTGTGCCAATCGTTCCGGTGGACACGGTGGGTGCGGGGGACGCCTTCGTGGCGGGATACATCAACGAGTTCCTGGCCGGGGCCGAGGTGGAACAGCGGTTGCTCACCGCTGTGCGCACGGGAGCGTTCGCCTGTCTGGTGCCGGGCGACTGGGAAGGGATGCCCCGCCGCGCGGAGCTTGGGCTGCTGGAGGAAAGCGACCCGGTCTCCCGGTAGGGAGGACTAAATCCAGGCGCGTTCGAAGCCCTGCGGCAGGCAGCGGGTAAGCTCCGGACGCCTGGCCTGCATCAGGCTCACCAGTTCTCCGATCCGCTCCGGGGTCATGTGCACGCTCGGAGCGGAGATGGAAGCGGCCGCCGTGATATCACCGGCGAGATCCGGAAGGCCGATGGCTACGCACGTGATTCCCAGTTCGTTTTCCTGGTCGTCCAGCGCGTAGCCGTCGCGCCGGGCCTGATCCAGGGCCGCGAGAAAGTGCTCCTGCGTGGTGATGGAGCGTGGGGTCGGTGTAAACGCAGGATCGAAGGCGGCCAGTGCCTCAGCGTTGGTGCGCTGCGCCAACAGGACCTTGCCCATCGCCGTGTTCTGTGCCCGGAGCTTGGCGCCGGGCCGGGACGCCATTTCGATGCCGCGGTAGCCGCGGGCCTTCGCCAGATAGAGCACATCTGATTCGACGAGGATACCCAGATGCGTGGTATCGGACGTCTCGCGGGAAATACTCTCGAGAATCTGGGAGATCTCCGCCGAGAGGTTGATGCTGGACTCAGCGTGTGCACCCAGCTGGAGCAGTTTCAGCCCCAGGTGATACCGGTGCTGAGCGTCGACGCTGAGGTACCGGGCCTGGACCAGCGAGGTGAGCATCCGGTGCACGGCCGACCGGCTCAGGCCCGAGACCCGGGTGAGGTCCTCCAGCGTTTCCGCTCCCTCAGCCACATGGTCCAGCAGGGCCAATCCACGCTCGAGTGTTTTCGCCCCGGCAGTCGTCTCGCTCATGCGGCTATTGTTTCACCTGCCCGGAACGATCCCTAAATGCGGAACCTGTCCCGTTTTCAGCGTCAATTCCCAGGGCCGGCCCGCGGTCAAGGAGCGGGGACACCCGGTAGGGGATGAGCTCGCCCATCGCCAGGGTGGTGTCGGACCGCTCGACGCCGGGCACCGCCAGGATGGCCTTGTTTATCCGGAACAGATCCTCGGCGTCGACGGCGACCGTCCGCAGCAGGATGTCCGCCGCCCCGGTGAGGCCGTGGGCTTCCACGACTTCAGGGATGGCGGACAGTTCGGCGGTGATCTCGTTGAGCCGCTGCTGCTGGACATGGACGTGGACAAAAGCCATCAGGGGATAGCCCAGTGCCACCGGGTTGATCCGCCGCTCGAAGGGGAGGAAAGCACCCTTGGTTTCGAGCCGGGACAAGCGGGCCTGAACGGTGTTGCGGGAGATGCCGAGCCGGCCGGCCAGGGCCACGACGGTTCGCCGCGGGTCGGTGGCCATGGCCCGCAGCACGCGGAAGTCGGTACCGTCCAGAATCTGCATAGTGCGCAACGCTAGCACGGCCAAATCCCTTCCGGCAGGGCAGACTGCGCAATCCCATCGCGCGCAGTTGTACCGCATGCCCGGTGTGAGTAGGGTCACATCTATCTGGGCAAAGGTGCCCAGGCAACAGGTTTGGACCCCACCACCCCCGGGGCTCCACCCACGGAAGGATGCGTATCAAAGTGTCCCTGCATATCCCGGCGGACCATCCCGAAAACACCGGGACAGAACCGCACGACCCGTACCTCCAGCTGATCCGCCCTGATGGTTTCCGCGTCCGGGACGACCTCTATGACCGCTGGGTCCAGGACATCGACACCGCTGCACTCCGCGGCCTGTACCGGGACATGGTCCTGGCCAGAAGGATCGACACCGAAGCCACGTCACTGCAACGGCAGGGTGAACTGGGTCTGTGGCCCCCACTGCTGGGGCAGGAGGCGGCGCAGGTGGGCTCGGCCCGGGCGCTGCGGCCCTCGGACTTCGTCTTCAGCAGCTACCGCGAGAACGCCGTGGCCTTTCTGCGCGGCGTGGGGTGCGCGGATCTGATGCGGGTTTGGCGCGGCAACGCCGCTGCCGGCTGGGATCCGTACTCCGTGAACATGGCACCCACGCAGGTGATCATCGGCGCGCAGGCGCTGCACGCCACGGGCTACGCCATGGGCATCCAGCAGGACGGGGTGGACGACGCGGCAATCAGCTACTTCGGCGACGGCGCCACCAGCCAGGGCGACGTCAACGAGGCGATGGTTTTCGCCGCGAGCTTCCAGGCCCCGGTGATCTTCTTCTGCCAGAACAACCAATGGGCCATCTCCGAACCCGTGGGACTGCAGGCGCAGATCCCGGTTGCCAACCGGGCGCCGGGCTTCGGCATTCCATCCATCCGGGTGGACGGCAATGACGTCCTGGCCACGCTGGCTGCCACCCGGGAAGCGCTGGACCGGGCGCGCAGCGGGGGAGGACCCACCTTCATCGAGGCAGTCACCTACCGGATGGGGCCGCACACCACCGCGGACGATCCGACCCGCTACCGGGACCCGGCCGAGCTCCTGGACTGGCAGGCGAAGGATCCGATCAGCCGGGTCGGCGCGCTGCTGGAATCCGAGGGGGAGTTCGACGGCGCCTTCCAGGCAACCGTGGAGCACGACGCCGATACGCTCGCGCAGGAGCTGCGGGCCGCCTGTACGGGCATGCCCGATCCGGGACCCATGGAGGTCTTGGCGCACGTCTACTCGTCGCCGAACAGCTGGCTTGACCGCCAGCGGGAGCACTACCGCCAATATCTCGCCATGATGGGCGAGACCACGGAGGGAGGTGCGCGATGACCAGCATGACTTTTGGCCGCGCCATCACCGCCGGGCTGCGCGATGCCCTGGCAGGGGATCCGAAGGTGGTCCTGATGGGGGAGGACATCGGCAAGCTCGGGGGCGTTTTTCGGATTACCGACGGCCTGCAGGCCGAATTCGGCCCCCGCCGGGTGATCGACACGCCGCTGGCAGAATCCGGAATCATGGGGACCGCCGTCGGGCTTGCGTACCGCGGCTACCGTCCGGTGGTGGAAATCCAGTTCGACGGGTTCATCTACCCGGCGTTCGACCAGATCGTGTCCCAGGTCGCCAAAATGCACTACCGCACGCACGGAGCCGTGAAGCTGCCGCTGACCATCCGGGTGCCCTTCGGTGGCGGCATCGGATCCCCGGAGCACCATTCGGAGTCGCCCGAGGCTTACTTCACGCACACATCCGGGCTGCGGGTGATCAGCGTTTCGAACCCGCAGGATGCATACACCATGATCCGTCAGGCGGTTGAGTGCGACGACCCGGTGCTCTACTTCGAACCCAAGCGGCGCTATCACACCAAGGGCGAGGTGGACCTGACGCTGGACGGTGCCCTCCCGATGGGCGCCGCCAGGGTCGCTGCGCCGGGCACCGACGTGACGCTGGTGGCCTACGGTCCGCTGGTGATGACCGCCCTGGACGCGGCCGCCGCGGCACAGGACGACGGCGTCTCCGTGGAAGTAATCGACCTGCGCTCGCTGGCGCCCATAGACTACGACGCCGTCGAGGCCTCCGTGCGGAAGACCGGCCGGCTGGTGATCACCCACGAGGCAGCCCAGTCCGGCGGGCTGGGCGCGGAGATCGCCGCGAGCATCACCGAACGCTGCTTCGACTACCTGGAGCATGCGCCGGTCCGGGTCACCGGGTTCGACATTCCGTACCCGCCGGCACGGCTGGAGAAACACCATCTTCCGGATCTGGACCGGATCCTGGACGGAGTGGACCGGGTAATGCGCCGGCCCAACTCCCTGGACCGGACGGCAGCCCTGGAAGGGGTGCAGGGATGATCCGCGAATTCCGGCTGCCGGACCTGGGGGAGGGCCTGACCGAATCCGAGATACTCAGCTGGCGGGTGGCGGAGGGACAGACGGTGGCGCTGAACCAGGTCATCGCCGAAGTGGAGACCGCCAAAGCAGTGGTGGAGCTGCCGTCACCGTTTGCGGGGGTGGTGGCCCGGCTGCACGAGCTGCCGGGAACCGTCGTGGAGGTGGGATCGACCATCATCTCCTTCGATATCCCGGACCCGGAGGAGCCCGCCGCCCAGGCGACCCGCCGGCAGCCGACCCTGGTGGGATACGGCGCCGAGCCGGAATCTGCCGGACGCCCGGCTCGGAAACCCCGCCCGGGACTGGTGAAGGTACAGCCGGCCTCAGCCGTCCAGCCGGCCTCAGCCGTCCAGCCGGCCTCAGCCGTCCAACCGGGCTCAGCCGTCCAACCGCTCTTGGAACGGCCGCGGTCCACGCCACCCGTACGGAAACTGGCCCGCGACCTCGGAGTCGACCTGGCCCTCGTGACGGGGACCGGACCGGACGGCAGGATCCTGCGCTCAGATGTGGAAGCCGCCGTGCAGCGGGTCAGCAGCACGGACAGCACGGAGAGGCCGGCCGCCCCCGGGCAGACCGTCGTCGAAGACGCTCCGCATTTGGGGCAGGCCCGCGAGGAACGTATCCCGGTTTCCGGCATCCGGAAACACACGGCGGCGGCGATGGTTAGCAGTGCCTTTACGGCTCCGCATGCCACGGTCTTCCTCACCCTGGACGTTACGGGGTCAATGAACCTGCTGGCGAAGCTGAAGGCCCGGCCGGAATTTGAGGGCGTCCGGCTGACTCCGCTGGTCCTGGCCGCCAAGGCAGTCTGCCTGGCCCTGCAGCGGCATCCGGGCCTGAATGCCCGCTGGGATGAGGACGCCCGGGAAATCATCCGCTACCGGTACGTCAACCTCGGAATCGCGGCGGCGACGCCCCGGGGCCTGCTGGTTCCCAACATCAAGGACGCTCAGGACCTGGGGCTGCGCGAACTGGCGCTGGCGATTTCAGATCTTGCCGGTACCGCCCGGGACGGCGGGACCCCTCCGGCGGCGCTCGCCGGCGGCACGGTCTCCATCTCCAATGTCGGCGTGTTTGGGGTGGATGCCGGAACCCCCATCCTCAATCCGGGGGAGGCCGCCATACTGGCCCTCGGTGCCGTCCGGAACCTGCCGTGGGAACACGAGGGGACTGTTGCGCTGCGGCAGGTGACGACGCTCAGCCTGTCCTTCGACCACCGGCTGGTGGACGGGGCGGAAGCCTCACTGTTCCTCCGGGACGTCGGGGATGTGCTGGCCGAACCGGCCATGGTGCTGGCGATGACCTAGCCGGACCCCGGAAAGCGGAAGGCCCGTTCCCACGCTAACCGTGGGAACGGGCCTTCCGCAGTGCTGCCGGCAGGCCTAGGCCAGCTCGAGTTCCAGTTCCCGGACGACGGCGCCGCGGGCGTTGGCAAAGCTGCGCTCCTCGCCGATCATCTTGAACCCGTAGCGTTCCAGGATGCGGATGGAGCTCACGTTGTCTGCGACTGCGCGTGCCCGGACCGGCCGCTCAGGGAACTCTTCGAGGAACAGGCCCACGGCCGCCGTCGTAATGCCCTGTCCCCAGCGGGAGCGGTCGATCCAGTAGCTGATCTCCGGGACGTTGCCCTCGCGGTAGGCCAGGATGGACCCCACTACGTCGCCGTCGGCCACGATGGTGCGGACGGTAATGGAAGGATCGCTGAGGATCTGCTGCCAGTGGAGGTCGAAGACGCCCCGGTCCGATGGATTTTTGGCGGCGAAGGCAGCCATATGGTTGGCGCCCGGGTCCAGCTGATGGTTGAAGAATTCATCCAGGTCGGCTGGAACAACGGCACGAAGCTCAATCACGGCAGGTCTTTCTGCTCGGGGTGTTTTACTCAGCGTACTAGGCATTCAGTGCCGCCCACGCCATTCGTTCCAGAAGGGCGCGCAGCCGCACCGTCTCCCGGGCGGTGGTTTTGCTGTTCAGGGTGTGGGAGGTGGAGTTAATCAGGCCGAACACCGCCTGGGCGCGGTGGCGCAGCAGCGGTAGTCCGGAGTCGGGGTGCAGGGCCGAAATGGCGTCCACCCACACCTCTACGTACTGGCGCTGCAGGGAGCGCACCGTGCGCTCATCCTCCTCCGGCAGGCTGGCGAGGTCCCGGTCCTGGACCCGGATGACGTTGGACTGGCGCAGGGCGAAGTCCACCTGGAATTCGATCAGGCCGGTCAGGGCTTCCTCGGCCGTGTTCGACTCGGCGACAACGGCCGTTCCGCCCTCGAGCAGGTCCTTGCTCACCCCGATCAGCAGTGCTGCCAGCACTGCCGGCTTGCCGCTGAAGTGCCGGTAAACCGCCGGCCCGCTGACCCCGGCGGCGGCACCGAGTTCCTCGATTGAGACACCGTTGTAGCCGCGCTCTGCGAACAGCGACGCAGCGGCGTCGAGCATGGCGGCACGGCGCGACGCCTTGGCCTCGCTGCGGCCTGTTGTGCTGCGCGGGGTGCTCTTGGTGACTTCCATGCCTGCCTTTCCGCGGTCCTGTATGGGCAACTCTTCCATTGTGGTGGACAGGTCAGTTAATAGCCACTAACCTGATTTGGGTTAGTGGTCATTAACCGGCGCCGGTACCGGCGCAGGTCCCACGCGGTGAAACCTGAGGAAGTCGATGGAGACCCTTGTTACCGGTGTGGATGCCGCCTCGGCGTCCTACGCAGCCAATGATGCGGCCCAGCGGGTCCTCGCCGGGGAACTGCGCAAACGCCTCGCCGAAACCGCCCAGGGCGGTCCCGTCCCGTCCCGCGAGCGTCACCTTCAGCGCGGGAAGCTGCTTCCCCGGGACCGGGTGGAGCAACTGCTCGACGACGGCAGCCCGTTCCTGGAGATCGCACCGCTGGCAGCCAACGGCATGTACGGGGACGAATGCCCGGGCGCTGGGCTGATCGCCGGAATCGGCCTGATCCACGGCAGACACGTGATGGTCCTGTCCAACGATGCGACGGTCAAGGGTGGCACGTACTACCCGATGACGGTGAAGAAGCACCTCCGGGCCCAGGAGATCGCCCTGGAGAACCGGCTGCCGTGTATTTACCTGGTGGATTCCGGCGGCGCCTTCCTGCCGCTGCAGGATGAGGTGTTCCCGGACCGGGAGCACTTCGGCCGGATTTTCTACAACCAGGCCCGGATGTCCGCTGCGAAGATCCCGCAGATTGCCGCCGTGCTGGGCTCCTGCACCGCCGGCGGAGCCTACGTGCCGGCGATGAGCGACGAGACGGTCATCGTCCGGAACCAGGGCACCATTTTCCTGGGCGGCCCGCCGCTGGTGAAGGCCGCGATCGGGGAAGTTGTCACCGCGGAGGAGCTCGGCGGCGGGGAACTGCATTCCCGGGTTTCCGGCGTCACCGACCACCTGGCCGAAAGCGACGCCCACGCCTTGGAAATCGTCCGGGACATCGCCGAGACCTTCCCGGCCCCGGAGCGGGCGTGGAACCCGGAGTCCGCGGTGGAACCCGCCGTCGACCCGACAGGCCTCTACGGCGCCGTGCCCGCTGACCTGCAGACTCCCTACGACGTGCGGGAGATCATTGCCCGCCTCACGGACGGGAGCGAATTCCACGAGTTCAAAAAGGAATACGGCACTACCCTGGTGACTGGCTTCGCCCGGCTGCACGGGCACCGGGTGGGAATCGTCGCCAACAACGGTGTCCTGTTCAGTGAATCCGCGCAGAAAGGCGCGCACTTCATCGAGCTCTGCGACCAGCGCGGCATCCCGCTGATCTTCCTGCAGAACATTTCCGGCTTTATGGTCGGCCGGGACTACGAGGCCGGGGGAATCGCCCGCCACGGCGCCAAGATGGTCACCGCCGTCGCTACCTGCCGGGTTCCCAAACTCACGGTGGTTGTCGGCGGGTCCTTCGGTGCGGGGAACTATTCGATGTGCGGGCGGGCCTATTCACCGCGGTTCCTGTGGATGTGGCCGGCCGCCCGGATCTCCGTGATGGGCGGAAACCAGGCCTCCGCCGTGCTGGCGACGGTGCGCCGGGACTCGGTGGAATCCCGGGGCGGAGAATGGAGCGCGGAGGAGGAGGAAGCCTTCCGCGAACCGATCCGGCAGGACTATGAGGCCCAGGGCAGCCCCTACTACTCCACGGCACGGCTCTGGGACGACGGGATCATCGACCCGCAGGACACCCGCACCGTCCTAGGCCTGGCCCTGGATGTCTGCGCCAATGCTCCGCTGCCCGCAACCTCCTTCGGCCTCTTCCGGATGTGACCCCATGACTTTCGAAACCGTACTGGTGGCCAACCGCGGCGAAATCGCCTGCCGCATTCTCCGCACGCTGAAGCGGCTGGGGCTGCGGACCGTTGCCGTCTACAGCGACGACGACGCCGATGCCCGGCACGTGCGCGAAGCTGACACAGCCATCCGGCTGGGTCCGGCCGATCCGCGGCGGAGCTACCTTGACGCCGGCGCCGTGCTGGCCGCCTGCCGGCTCTCCGGCGCGGAGGCCGTGCACCCGGGCTACGGCTTCCTGAGCGAAAACGCCGCTTTTGCCCGCCTGCTGCAGGAGAACGGCATCACCTTCATCGGACCAGGCGTGAAAGCACTGGAGCTGATGGGGGACAAGATCCGGTCCAAGAACCACGTCGCCGGCTACGGTGTCCCGGTGATCCCCGGGATTGCCGAACCCGGACTCACCGACGCGGACCTGACCGCGGCCGCCGGGCGGGTCGGCTATCCGCTGCTGATCAAACCTTCGGCCGGCGGCGGCGGGAAGGGCATGCAGGCGGTGAACACACCCGGCGGGCTCCCGGCTGCCCTGGCCTCCGCCCGCCGGATAGCAGCCTCGGCCTTCGGCGATGACACCCTCTTCCTGGAACGGCTGGTGCCCACCCCGCGCCACATCGAGGTGCAGGTCCTCGCGGACACCCACGGCAACGTGATCCATCTGGGCGAACGCGAGTGTTCGCTGCAGCGGCGGCACCAGAAGGTCATTGAGGAAGCACCGTCGGTCCTGCTCGATGAGGCCACCCGCGGCCGGATCGGAGCGGCCGCCTGCGAGGCTGCCCGCTCGGTGGAATACACCGGGGCTGGCACCGTGGAGTTCCTGGTCTCCGGAGAGACCCCGGATGAGTTCTTCTTTATGGAGATGAACACCCGGCTGCAGGTGGAACACCCGGTCACCGAAATGGTCACCGGTATCGACCTGGTCGAATGGCAGGTCCGCATCGCCGCCGGAGAGCAGCTCGGTTTGACCCAGGAGGATGTCCGGCTGACCGGCCACGCCGTGGAAGCCCGCGTGTATGCCGAAGACCCGGCCCAGGGATTCCTCCCCACCGCCGGGACGGTGCAGCTCCTGCACGAAGCTGCCGGGGACGGGGTGCGCACCGACTCCGGGCTGATCGAAGGCCAGCGGGTGTCCGCCAGCTACGACCCGATGCTGGCCAAGGTCATCGCCTGGGGGCCGGACCGGCGGCAGGCGCTGGCCCGGCTGGACGCGGCGCTCGCCGAAACGGTGATCCTGGGCATCGGCACCAACATCGAATACCTGCGGCTGCTGCTCGCCGATCCGGATGTCCAAGCGGGGAACCTGGACACCACGCTGATCGAGCGCCGGCTTCCGGACCTGCACTTCCAGGCACCGGACGACGTCGAACTGGCTGCCGCCGCCCTGTTCCGGCTCGCTGCGCTGCAGAACCACGGGCAGCCAGCCGGTTCTCCGTGGCAGCGGGCCGATGGCTGGCGCATCGGCGGAGCACGGCCGCTGACTGTCGCCGTGACCGCGGGCGGCACCCTGCACACGGTGGAGCTCACCGGCACCCCTGACGCAGCGGAAGTGCGCATCGACGGGACAGGGGCACGCGGCGCCGCCCTGCACGTGGACGGGAGCCGGGCACGGCTGGTGCTGGACGGCGTCGTCCATTCCCTCCGGTTCAGTGCCGCAGCGAACCCCGGCTCGGGCCCGCAGTCCGGGCCCGGTCAGGCGCTCTGGACCTCCAGGAACGGCTTTACCGCGGTCCTGGAGCTGCCGGACCGCAGGGAACGCCTGCGCGCGTCCCTGGCTTCGGCCGAACGGGCCGCAGGAGCCGCTGATCCCGTCCTGCGCTCGCCGATGCCCGGCACCGTTGTGAGCGTCGCCGTCGGGAACGGGGACACCGTTGAGGCAGGCCAGGCGCTGCTCAGCGTGGAAGCCATGAAGATGGAACATCAGCTCACCGCGCCTGTGGCCGGCACCGTGGCCATGACCCTGCGTCCCGGGGACCTGGTCAAAGCCGGGCAGGTACTGGCCACGGTTTCCCCCGCTGCTGCACCACCCCAGCCCCCAGCCCCGGTGGGCCTGGACCCGGCCGCGGAACCGCACACCTAACCGAAGGAGCAGGGCATGCCGGACTTTGAACTCAGTGAGGAACACCAGGCTCTATCGGACACGGTCCGGGAATTTGCCGACGAGGTGGTTGCCCCGGTTTCCGCCAGGCACGACGAGGAACACAGCTTCCCCTACAAGGTGGTGGCGCAGATGGGGGAGATGGGCCTGTTCGGCCTCCCGTTCCCCGAAGAATACGGCGGTATGGGCGGCGACTACTTTGCCCTGGCCCTGGCCCTGGAACAGCTGGCCCGGGTGGACCAGTCCGTGGCCATCACCCTGGAAGCCGGTGTCTCCCTCGGCGCCATGCCGATCTACCGCTTTGGCACCGAGGAGCAAAAGCAGCAGTGGCTGCCGGCGCTGGCTGAGGGCACCGCGCTCGCAGGCTTCGGACTCACCGAACGGGAGGCAGGCTCCGACGCCGGCGGCACCAAGACCACGGCCCGCCTCGAGGACGGGGAGTGGGTGATCAACGGCAGCAAGGAGTTCATCACCAACTCCGGCACGGACATCACCTCCCTGGTCACCGTCACCGCCGTCACCGGAACCTCCGAAGGGCCGGACGGAACCGTGCGCAAGCAGATCTCCACGATCATCGTCCCGTCCGGAACTCCCGGCTTCACGGTGGAGAAGGCGTACAACAAGGTGGGCTGGAACGCCTCGGACACGCATCCCCTCACCCTCGAGAATGTGCGGGTGCCGCAGGAGAACCTGCTGGGAGCCGAGGGCCGCGGATTCGCCAACTTCCTGCAGATCCTGGACGAGGGCCGGATCGCAATCGCGGCGCTGGCCACCGGTGCCGCACAGGGCTGCGTGGACGAGGCGCTGCGCTACGCGTCGGAACGCCACGCTTTCGGCGCACCCATCGGGAGCAATCAGTCGATCGCCTTCAAGATCGCGCGGATGCAGACCCGGGCCCACACTGCCCGGCTTGCCTACTACGACGCCGCGGCCCGGATGCTGGCCGGCAAACCGTTTAAGTCGCAGGCGGCCATGGCTAAGCTGGTCGCGGGAGAGGCTGCGATGGACAACGCACGGGATGCCACCCAGGTCTTTGGCGGCTACGGTTTCATCAACGAGTTCCCGGTGGCACGGCATTACCGCGACTCGAAGATCCTCGAGATCGGCGAAGGCACTTCCGAGGTTCAGTTGATGCTTATTGCCCGCGAGTTGGGGCTCTGAAGCGGAGAAGTTGGTCAACGGCGATTAACGAACGGACGGTTCCATGATTGACAAGACAGTGGCGACGCCGGCGGAGGCCGTAGCCGACATTCCCAGCGGCGTGTCCCTGGCCGTGGGGGGATTCGGGCTCTGCGGCATTCCCGCGGCCCTGATTGAGGCCCTGTACGACCAGGGCGCGGACCGGCTGGAAACGGTGTCCAACAACTGCGGCGTGGACGACTGGGGGCTCGGCCTGCTGCTGGCCGATCACCGGATCCGCCGCACGGTCAGCTCCTACGTGGGTGAGAACAAGGAATTCGCCCGGCAGTACCTGGCCGGCGAACTGGAGGTGGTCCTCACCCCGCAGGGGACCCTGGCCGAGAAACTGCGGGCCGGCGGTGCCGGGATTCCGGCGTTCTACACGAGCGCCGGCGTCGGGACCCAGGTCAGTGAAGGCGGACTGCCGCAGAAGTACGACGCCGAGGGCGGGGTAGCGCTGGCCTCGGAACCCAAGGAGGTCCGCGCCTTCCACGGCCGGGACTACGTGCTGGAAGAGTCCCTGACCCCGGACTTTGCCCTGGTACATGCCTGGAAGGGTGACCGGCACGGAAACCTGGTGTTCCATGCCTCTGCCATGAACTTCAACCCGCTCTGTGCGATGGCCGGCAAAGTCACGATCGCCGAGGTGGAGGAACTGGTCGAAGCAGGCGAGCTGGATCCCGGAGAGATCCACGTGCCGGGCATCTTCGTCCAGCGCGTGGTCCACACGGGACCGGGGGAGAAACGGGTCGAGAAGAAGACGGTTTCGGCACCCCGTACAGCAGACACTTCACGCGGCGCGGCCGGGAAAGGCCTGTAATGGCACTGACACGCAACGAACTCGCAGCCCGGGTGGCACAGGAACTTCGGAACGGGCAGTACGTGAACCTGGGCATCGGCATGCCCACGCTGATTCCCAACTACATCCCCGAGGGGGTGGAAGTGGTGCTGCATTCCGAAAACGGGATTCTTGGCGTCGGCCCGTATCCGGAGGAGTCCGCACTGGACCCGGACCTGATTAACGCCGGAAAGGAAACGGTGACCGTCAACCGGGGCGCGGCCTTCTTCGATTCCGCGGCGTCCTTCGGCATGATCCGCGGCGGGCACGTGGACGTCGCCGTGCTCGGCGCGATGGAGGTTGCTGCCAACGGGGACCTCGCCAACTGGATGGTCCCGGGAAAAATGGTCAAGGGGATGGGCGGGGCCATGGACCTGGTCTTTGGCGCCAAACGCGTGATCGTCATGATGGAGCACGTGGACCGCAGCGGCGCCCCGAAAATCGTCTCCGAATGCTCCCTGCCGCTGACCGGCCGGGGCTGCGTGGACCTGATCATCACCGACCTTGCCGTGCTTGAAGTGGGACCGGAGTCGCTGGTGCTGCTGGAAACCGCACCCGGAGTCACCGTGGAGGACGTGGTGGCCGCCACCGGGGCGCCCCTGGAAGTGGCTCTCGGTGTCTGAGCCGGCGCGGCAGGCAGGGGATCCCGGTCCGGCAGCCCAGCCCGAAGGGGAGGAGCGCGTGGTTCTCCAGCGCGGCCTCTGGTACGAGGAACTCGAAACCGGAACGGTGTACGCGCACCGGCCCGGCCGGACCCTCACCGAAGCGGACAACGTCCTGTTCAGCACCCTGACCATGAATTCCCAGCCCCTGCACCTGGACGCGGCCTACAGTGCCGGGCAGCCCTTCGGCCAGCGCCTGGTGAACTCGATGCTCACTCTCGCCGTGATGGTCGGCCAATCCGTGGGGCAGCTCACCCAGGGCACCCTCGTGGCCCAGCTGGGACTGACGGACGTCGTCTTTCCCCACCCGCTCTTCCACGGGGACACCCTGTACTCGCAGACCCGGGTGGCCGCCAAACGGATGTCCGGCTCCCGCCCGGGACAGGGGATTGTGACCCTGGAGCACACCGGGCACAACCAGGATGGAACGGTGGTGGCCACCTTTACCCGGACAGCGCTGATGTGGACGGAATCCGGCGGCCAACAATCCCGGAACACACGCTGAACCGGATCCACCGCTAACTTCCCTGGTGCAGGCACCGGTAAGTTGGAGAAGCCTTGGAAGTCGAAGCCGCGTAAGGAGCACCCCGAAATGACCACCTTCCCCATGGGACCCGCCCTGCTGTTCTGCCCTGCGGACCGGCCGGACCGGTTTGCCAAGGCCGCCGAGCGGGCCGATGCCGTGATCCTGGACCTGGAAGACGCCGTCGCGCCGGAGGACAAGGAAAAGGCCCGCGAAAACCTGGCCGCGTCCGACCTTGATCCGGAGCGCACCATCGTCCGTGTCAACCCGGTGCACAGCACCTCCTTCCGGGCCGATCTGGAAGCGCTCGCAGTCACCGGATACCGCCACGTGATGGCGGCCAAAGCCGAGGACCCCGGGGAAATTGCCCACGCTCTGCGTCACTACCAGGTCATTGCACTGCTGGAAACCGCGCTCGGCGTGATCCGCGCCCCGGAAATCGCCCAGGCCAAGAACGTTGCGGCACTGATGTGGGGTGCCGAAGACCTGCTGGCTTCCCTGGGCGGTGAATCCAGCCGGACTACGCAGGGCAGTTACCGCGGGGTCGCCGTCCACGCCCGTTCCACGGTGCTGCTGGCAGCGGGTGCTTACGGCAAGGGCGCCATCGACGCCATCTACGGGAACATCGCGGACACCGCCGGCTTGGAAGCGGAAGCGCGCGACGGCGCCGCATCGGGTTTCGCTGCGAAGGCCTGTATCCACCCGGGTCAGGTTGCCGCCGTCCGTGCCGCCTTCGCTCCCTCGGAGGAGGAGAAGGCGTATGCCCGCGACCTGCTTGCCGCGGCCCGGGGGCAGGGCGGGGTCTTCAGCTTCCGCGGCGAAATGATCGACGGCCCGCTCCTCCGCCAGGCAGAACAGACCCTGCGCCGGGCCGGCATCGTGAGCTAAGGCCCTTCAGCAGGGTTTCAAAACCGGGAATCTTCACTGTGTGACGTCCGTTACATACGTTATGCGCATAGTGATAGCTGGAGCCCACGGGCAGATTGCACGCGAACTCGGCCGCCTCCTGGTGGCCGCGGACAATGATGTAGCCGGCCTGATCCGCAACCCCGATCAGGCACCGGACCTGGAGATGGACTCAGTGGCCCCGGTGGTCCTGGATCTGGAGAACAGCACCACGGAGGACGTCACCCAGGTCCTCACCGGAGCGGACCTGGCCGTCTTTGCCGCCGGCGCCGGCCCGGGCAGCAGCGTGGCGCGCAAGGACAGCGTGGACCGCGCGGGAGCCGTCCTGTTCGCCGAGGCAGCGGAGCAGGCGGGGGTGGGGCGGCTGATCCAGATTTCCTCCATGGGAACGGACACAGTCCGCGGCGGGCAGCGTCCGGAGGGGCTCGCCGACGCCATGTACGCCTATCTGGTGGCAAAACTGGCAGCGGAGGAGGACCTTGAGGCACGTGCCGCCCTGGACTGGACCATCGTGCGGCCCGGAATGCTCACCAACGGCGACCCCGTGGGCCTGGTGGAGCTGGCGGTTGATGTCCCGCAGAACACCATTCCCCGGCGTGACGTGGCGGCGGTGCTGGCGGAGCTGATCAGCAGCAGGCGCGGCGGCGGGCAGGTGCTGGAGCTGGTGACCGGCACGGAGTCTATTCCCGATGCCGTTGCGTCACTGCCGGTTGCGTTGTAAGCCGCACCTCCAGGCGTAGTGCCGGACCGCGTGCGGGATACTTGGACCATGCAGAATTCCGATGCCTCCCTGTCCCGTGCAGAAACCTCCAGCGCCACTGCCCGCCGCAGCGGTGTTCCCGCGGCATCCCCGATCTGGGGTGCGGGCGACGGCGGACCCGAGACTGCGCCGCGCCGCGTGGTTCTGCTCGGATCCACCGGTTCGATCGGTACCCAGGCCATCGACGTCGCCGACGGCGCTCCGGACCGCTTCGACATCGTGGCTGTTGCCGCGGGAGGCGGCAACCTGGAGCTGCTGGCCCGGCAGGCAGTCCACACCCGGGCGGACGCCGTGGGGTGCGCCGCGGTTGACCTTCCCACCCTGAAGGCAGCGATTGCCCGGGCCGCGGCCGAGGCATCCGTTACTGGCTATGATCCTGAACTGTTCGTGGGCGCCGGTGCCGCCACCGCCGTCGCCGCCTGGCCCGAGGCCGACGTTGTGCTCAACGGCATGACCGGATCGATCGGCCTGGAGCCGACCCTCGCGGCACTGGCCGCCGGACACCTGCTGGCCCTGGCAAACAAGGAATCCCTGATCGTGGGCGGCGCACTGGTCAAGCAGGCTGCGCAGCCCGGCCAGCTGGTCCCGGTGGACTCCGAACACTCCGCCCTGGCCCAGGCACTGCGCTCCGGGACCCCGGAGGAGGTGGATCGGCTGGTGGTCACGGCCTCCGGCGGACCGTTCCGCGGCCGGGCGCGCAGCGAACTGGCGGACGTCACTCCCGAACAGGCGCTGGCCCACCCCACCTGGAAGATGGGCCGGATGGTCACCACCAACTCGGCGAGCATGGTCAACAAAGCCCTCGAGGTGATCGAGGCGCACCTGCTGTTCGATGTGCCGCTGGAGAAGATCGACGTTGTGGTCCACCCCCAGTCCGTGGTGCACTCCATGGTGCAGTTCATTGACGGCTCCACCATCGCCCAGGCCTCGCCCCCGGACATGCGGCTGCCCATCGCCCTGGGAATGGGCTGGCCGCACCGGGTTCCGGGCGCCGCAACGCCCTGTGACTGGACCAAGGCCGCGGAATGGACGTTTGAACCCCTTGACGAGGACGCCTTCCCGGCAGTGCAGCTGGCTAAGCAGGCAGCAGCCTCCGGCGGAACCGGGATGGCCGTCTACAACGCTGCCAACGAGGAAGCCGTGGATGCCTTCCACGACGGTCTCATCGGATTCACAGACATAGTTGATACCATCTCGGCCGTATTGTCAGAGCACACCGATTCCGGTCCGCTGACCCTGGAATCGGTGCTGGCGGCCGAAAAATGGGCACGCTCCGCCGCCCGCGCCCGTTGCGGCAGGTAAGCGAAGTCCGCTCTGATCCAAAGGAAGTCCGTTGAGCGTTTTACTCTTTATTCTGGGTGTGCTGTTCGTGGCCGCTGGCATTGCGGTCTCGATCGCGCTGCACGAGGTAGGCCACCTTGTCCCAGCGAAGGCCTTCAAGGTGCGCGTCACCCAGTACATGATCGGGTTCGGCCCCACGGTCTTCTCCCGGCGCCGCGGTGAGACGGAGTACGGTTTCAAGGCACTGCCGCTGGGCGGCTACGTTTCGATGGTTGGAATGTTCCCGCCCAACCAGGAGACGGCCGACGGCGGTGTCCGCCGCTCCAGTACAGGCATGTTCCAGCAGCTGGCCCTCGACGCCCGGCAGGCGGAAACCGACCGGCTCGAGCCCGGGGATGAGGACCGCGTTTTCTACAAGCTGCCGGTGTGGAAGCGGATCATCATCATGCTCGGCGGCCCGTTGATGAACCTGCTGATCGGCGTCGTCCTTTTTGCCGTCCTGCTGATGGGCTTCGGTACGGCCCAAAGCACCACCACCCTGGCCTCGGTCAGCGAATGCGTGGTCACCGGCAGCCAGGCAGCAGCGGGACAGGCGGAGTGCACGGACTCCGATCCGGCGGCTCCGGCACACGAAGCCGGGCTGCTGCCCGGCGACACGATTACGGGTTTCGACGCGAAGCCGGTCACAGGGTGGGCTGACCTGTCGGAGCAGATCCGCGAGGCGGCTGGCCGCAGCGTGACCGTGACCTATGAGCGCGGCGGTGTGGAGGCTGAAGCCACCATTACCCCGCTGCTCACCGAGCGTCCTGTGACCACCGACGACGGCACAGTGGTGCTGGATCAGAACGGCAATCCGGTCACGCAGGAAGTCGGCTTCATCGGCGTCGGCTCGCAGACCGCCCTGGTCCGTCAGCCCGCCAGCGAAGTCCTGCCCATGGTGGGGGAGAACCTGCAGGGGATTGCCGGCGTCGTTATCAATCTGCCCCAGCGGCTGGTGGATGTGGCGCAGGCCGCGTTCTCGACCGAGGAGCGCGACCCGAACGGTCCCATGAGCGTGGTGGGGGTGGGCCGGATCGCCGGCGAGATCTCCTCGATGGAGGAAGCTCCGGTCCAGAACCGGATCGCCACGCTAATCGGCCTGGTGGGCAGCGTGAACCTGGCGTTGTTCGTCTTCAACCTGATTCCGCTGCTGCCGCTCGACGGCGGTCATGTGGCCGGGGCGCTGTGGGAAGGCCTGCGGCGCCGGATCGCCAAGCTGTTCAAGCGGCCGGATCCCGGGCCCTTCGATATGGCCAAACTGCTGCCGGTGACCTACGCCGTAGCCGTGCTGCTGATGGGTATGAGCGCTCTGCTGATCTATGCCGACATCGTGAAGCCGGTCAGCCTGTTCTAACCGGTTTCAAATCAGCTTGAAGCCTATTAAGGTTGTAATTTAATTTGCAACTGAATATGGTTTCACTATGTTCGTGCTGACGATTGACCAGAAGGGCAGCCGCAAAACCGCGGACCGGGTGCCCGGGCTCCTCCGGGAGCTTCGCGGCCTGGACCTTGAGCTGCCGTTCGAACGGACGGTGGGGGATGAGGTGCAGGCCGCGGCCTCCTCTGCCGCGGTGGTGGTCCATACCGTCCTGCACGTCCTGCGCCTCGGGGGCTGGTCGGTTGGGATCGGTGCCGGAACCGTGGACCTGCCCCTGCCTGCCTCCTCCAGGGAAGCCGGGGGAGAGGCGTTCATTGCCGCGCGCACCGCCGTCGAACGCGCCAAGAAAACCGGAGACCGGCCGCCGCTTGCCGTTGCCGTGGCGGACCCGTCCCCGGGGGCCGGGGCAGCCGCGGCGGCCGCCGATGCCGAGGCGGTCCTGGTGCTGATCGCCCGGCTGGTCCGTGACCGCACGGAAGCCGAGTGGCGCATTCTGGAACACGTCGAACCCCTCAAATGGGGAGCGCAGACAGCGGCAGCACGTAAGCTCGGGATCAGTTCCCAGGCAGTCAGCAGCGCCGTCCAGCGCGCCGGCTGGAACGAGGAATGGGCGGCCCGGCCTGCGGCAGCGGCCCTGCTGGAGCGGGTGGAGCGGGTGCTGGCCGGGCAGGAGCACTAGGCCTGCGTTCCGGTCCGGTCTGCCGGATCCGGTGGTCCCGGCGGTGCTGGGGGAAAGAAGGGGAGAGCGGCTTATGGACGTTTTGTGGATTGTGCTCGGGCTCGCCGTAGCTGCCGTCGGCGGCTGGCCGGTGACCGCGGCCGTCCTCAAAGTGGCGCGCGCAGTGGAGGCCGCCCGTCCCGGCAGGGACCCCCGGTACGATCCCGCCGCCGATCAGGTGCACGAGCTGACCGGTGTTGTGGGGCAGCAGCAGCCTGCGGTGCCGCCCCTGCCCGCCCGGCCGCCGGCGCCGGCCCCGCCGGTGATCCTGCGCGGCGGGCTGGTCATCGGGTTCCTGGAGCGCCTGGCCGTCGCCACCGCCGTCCTGGCCGATGAACCCGTGGCGATCGCCTACGTGGTGGCCATCAAAGGGCTGGGCCGGTACGCCGAGCTCAAGGAAACCCCGGCAGCGGCCGAGAGGTTCATTATCGGCACCCTCACGTCCATGCTGTGGGCCGTGGGCGCCGCGGTGGCGGTACGGGCAGCGCTGCTGCAGGGCTGAAATACCTTAGGGTGGAAGCCATGAGTATCTTTGCCGTTGAATACGTGTACGACGCCGAATCAGCCGACCTGCGGGACCAGCACCGCCCCGCCCACCGCGAGTGGCTCGCCGCACTGGTTGAGGACGGCCGGGTCCTGGCCAGCGGACCGTTCAGCGATGGTGCCGGCGCCCTGCTCATCTTCACGGCCGAGGACGAAGAAGAGCTGAACAACCTGCTCAAGCAGGATCCCCTCGCCGTGGGCGGCGGAATCTCCGGACTGAAGACCACCGAGTGGAAGCCTGTCACCGGCGCTTTCGCGCATCTGGCCGCCTAAGCCCAGAGTGATATTCCGTCTCCGGGCAACGCACGGTGTGTGCCCGGGGTGGATAATAGGAACGGCGCGCTAACCCGCGCCGTTCACAGACCACATATTTGCCCCCGGGCACATGGAGGAAGTTTTGACCTCGGTCAACCTTGGAATGCCAGCAGCACCGCCGCCCGTCCTCGCTCCGAGGCGAAAGACCCGCCAGATCAAGGTGGGCTCCGTCGGCGTCGGGTCGGACTTCCCGATCAGCGTTCAGTCGATGACCACCACGCCGACCACCGACATCAACGCGACCCTGCAGCAGATCGCCGAGCTGACGGCGTCGGGCTGTGACATTGTCCGCGTGGCGTGCCCCAGCGCAGACGACGCCGCGGCGCTGCCGATCATCGCGAAGAAGTCGCAGATCCCGGTGATCGCCGACATTCACTTCCAGCCCAAGTATGTTTACGCTGCGATCGAGGCCGGCTGTGCCGCAGTGCGGGTAAACCCTGGAAACATCCGCAAGTTTGATGACCAGGTCAAGCAGATCGCCAACGAAGCCAAGGCCGCGGGCGTTTCCATCCGCATCGGCGTCAACGCCGGATCCCTGGATCCGCGCCTGATGGCGAAGTACGGCAAAGCCACGCCGGAAGCCCTGGTGGAATCCGCCGTGTGGGAAGCCTCTTTGTTCGAAGAGCATGATTTCCACGACTTCAAGATCTCCGTCAAGCACAATGACCCGGTGGTGATGGTCCGGGCCTACGAGCTTCTGGCCGAACGCGGCGACTGGCCCCTGCACCTGGGCGTCACCGAAGCCGGACCTGCCTTCCAGGGGACGATCAAGTCCGCCACCGCCTTCGGAGCGCTGCTCTCCAAGGGCATCGGCGACACCATCCGGGTTTCGCTCTCCGCTCCGCCGGTGGAGGAAATCAAGGTGGGCAACCAGATTCTGCAGTCACTGAATCTGCGCCCACGCAAGCTGGAGATTGTTTCCTGCCCCTCCTGCGGCCGCGCCCAGGTGGACGTCTACACGCTGGCCGAGCAGGTCACCGCCGGACTCGAAGGCATGGAGGTTCCGCTGCGCGTCGCCGTGATGGGCTGCGTCGTCAACGGCCCCGGCGAAGCACGGGAAGCCGATCTGGGTGTAGCCTCCGGTAACGGCAAAGGCCAGATTTTTGTCAAGGGGGAAGTCATTAAGACTGTTCCCGAAGACCAGATTGTGGAAACCCTTATCGAAGAAGCGATGAGGATCGCGGAAGATATGGGGGAGACCGATGGCGAGAATGCTGGCACGGGTGGCCCCATGGTTACAGTCGGCTAAGGCCGGCCCGGAAATCCGCAGCGGGCATGCATCGGGCACGCTGCGGATTCTGGGTGCCGCGGACACCGCCGCCTTAACGCAACTCGCGGCGTCGGATCCCGTGGCGAACACCTTCCTGCTCTCCCACCTGGAAATCACGGGCACGGCCGCACCAACAGCTGCCGGAGGCCAGATTCTGGGGGTTTTCGACGGCGAGAATCTGCTGGCTGCCTGCTGGGCCGGCGTTAACGTGGTGCCCACCGGCGTGAACGCGGATACCGGACCGGAGATCGGTGCGTATCTGGCCCGGACCGGGCGCAGGTTCTCCTCCCTGTTCGGTCCTGCCGAGGCTGTCCTCTCCCTGTGGTCCGAACTCCGGCACTCCTCGCCCCGTCCCTTCGACATCCGCAGCGATCAGCCGCTGCTGGAAATTACCGGACCTTCCGCCGTGCCTGCGGCCCCAGGCCTGCGCAGATCCCGTCCGGAGGACCTTGATCGCCTGCTGCCGGCCTGCACGGCCATGTTCGAGGAAGAAGTCGGTTACTCGCCGGTGTCCGGGGGGAGCAGGCACTACCGTCAGCGGGTGTTGTCTCTGATCAAAAACGGCCACTCGCTGGTTGAATTCGATGACGCCGGCCAGGTGATCTTCAAGGCCGAGCTGGGAACTGTCTCCTCCAGCGCCGTCCAAGTACAGGGTGTGTGGATGAACCCTGCCTACCGCGGCCGCGGCCTCTCCGCCGCCTACATGTCTGCCGTGGTGGACTTCGCCCAGAAACTGGCGCCCGTAACAAGCCTGTACGTGAACCACTACAACGCTCCGGCGCGGGCAACGTACGAGAGCGTGGGCTTCACCCAGGTTGGAACGTTCGCCACGATCCTCTTCTGATTTCCGCATGCTCCTTCTCACCTCCTAGGATGCTCAGTGTGCTTGTTTATGACAAGCGACACATCAGCATCAGCTGACCCGGCACTACCGGGGAAGAACACAACTGGGGGATGACCAATGAAGAAGTCCATGAAGGCCGGTGCACTTCTGGTGGCCGGCGTTTTTGCTCTCTCGGGCTGCGCGGGGGCGGACAGTGCAGACGTGGCGGACAGTGCCCCGGAGTCAGGGCGGCTCGAATCTGCCGCGGGCACGCCGGCACCCTCGCCCAGCCTGGCAGTTGGCCAGGACCAGTACACGGCGGATGAGCTGGAGGCCGCACTCACCGCCGTTCGCGACGCTGAGGGCACGACGGGGCAGATCATCAACGATGCGACTCTGCGTCCCGGGCTGGCACAGGTCGAAAGTACCCTCGAAGACCTCACGATCACACCCGAAGTGTGCAGTGACCTGGCCTCGGACAACATTGCCGAGAAGATTGACAGCGCTAATGTCGCCATCATGCAGTTCAACGCAACGGACACCCTGACGGTTTTCAGTTACGACGATGCGTCCTTCATCGACCGGCAGGTTGAAACCAATGCGCAGCAGATGGTGGACTGCACCGAGTTCCAGATGGAGGTCTCCGGTCAGATCATTTCCGCCGCCGCGGAAGAGGTCAGCGCCTCCACCGACGCCGTGACCACCCAGGCGTACCGGGTCACGGTGGCCGCGGCCGGGCAGGAGGCGACGACGGTCCAGGTCAGTGCCTTCTCCGGCACCACGAACATCACGGCCAGTATGACTAATCCGGCCGATGCGCAGGGCGCCCTCGCCACTGCCGAGGACCTCATCAACGCGCTGCTGGCGGAACTGAAGAAGTAGCCGCGGCGGTCTCAGCTTTTTCACTGCTGCCGGGCCTGGCCCGCGCAGTCGATTCAATGGGGGAAGAACTATGAACAAGTCCATAAAAACCGGTGCACTGCTCGTTGCCGGAGTCTTTGCACTCTCGGGATGCGGCAGCTCGAGTGAGGCCGCGGATTCCGGTTCGGGGGAGTCCTCGCCCACGGCTGCCCTGGCGGTTGGTCAGGACCAATACACCGCTGAAGAGCTCGAAGCGGCGCTCACCGCAGCCCAGCAAGCCATGGGATTCAGCGGGATTGTCGATAACGACGCCTCCGTGCGGGCCATGCTCGAAATGGCTGGTTTTTTGTCGGTCACGGCCACACCCGCGCAGTGCGCCACTCTGGGCTCGTCCCTGTTTGATAAGACCATCACCACGGGAAATTCGGCGGCCATGGAAATGGAAGGCACGGACGCACTGTTGCTGGTGAGCTACGAGGACGCCAGTGTTCCGGATGAGCGGGCCGAGATCGGTGAGCAGCTGGCCAGTGATTGTGCAGAATTCGAGCTGGAAAACAAAGGAATGACCATTTCCGGTGCGGTGGAAGCCCTTGAAGTCTCCACAGAAGCGCCGAACACACAGGCGTACCGGACCACGATCACCCAACCCGGAGGGAAAGCCGAAATCGTTCAGGTCCAGGCGTACTCCGGCACCGTGAGCCTGAGTGTCAGCATGTTCGATCCGGAAGATGCGGCGGCCGCCGTTGATGTTGCCGAGGAAACAATCAACGTCGCACTGGCCGAACTCGCGAAAAAGTAAGCCCTGACAGTCACGGGCGGGGCCGGACCTGCACCGGCAGGGCCGGCCCCGGTATCGTTGCCCGCCGGGCATTGGCGACGCCGGGTCAGGGAATAAGCTGCTCTAGGTGCCCTGCAGCCGCTGTGGAACAGGTTTGGCCTGCGGCTCGGGAGCCGGGCCCTCGATCGGCCCGGAGCGCCCAGCCATGTATCCCGCGAAAATCTGCACCAGCAGCTGTGCCGTCATAAAGCCGATCGAGGCCTGCCACCCTCCGGTGACTTCATGCAGGATGCCAACGATCAGAGGGCCGGGAATGGAGATCAGGTATCCGATGCTTTGCGTGAATGCCGAAAGCTTGATGACGCCGTCGCTGCTGCGCGACTTGATCCCGATCATGGTCAGCGCCAGGGAGAACGTGCAGGACGAAATTCCCAACAGCACCGCCCACACAAAAGACCCCGAGGCCGGTGAAAACCACAGTCCGACGTGGCCCAGCAAGCCACAAAAGCCCAGCACAATGACGATGGGGCCTTGGTTCGGACGGCGCGCTGCCAGGTTAGGGATAACAAAGGCCAGTGGGATGGAAACCCCCATAACGATGGCCAGGAGCAGACCGGCCGTCGCTTCGCTGAGCCCATTGTCACTGAAGATCTTTGCCAGCCAGCCCATGCAGATATAGGCAGCACTGGCCTGCAGGCCAAAGAACACCGCCAGCCACCACGACGTCGGACTTCGCCAGGGATTGACGGCGGCTGCTGTGCGGGCCGTTGTTTCTGCCGGGCGCGCGGAGCGTTCCTGGGGTGCCGGGAGTGGCGGCCGGGCCGGGCGGGCGGAGCGCTGCTGCCGGTGCACGCCCACGGAGACGGTCACCCAGACACCGAACGCCACCAGGGCCGGAACGGCCCAGACTCCAAGTCCGAACCGCCAGTTGCCGCCGAACGCCTCATTGACCGGAACGGCCACCGCCGCAACAACCGCTGTCCCCAGGGACAGGGTCGTCGTATAGAGTCCGGTGACCCTGCCAATGCGGTCCGGAAACCACTGCTTGACCAGTACCGGCATCAGCACGTTACCCACAGCAATTCCGCTCAGTGCCACGGCGCTGAAGAACAGGAAGAAGGATGTATTCGGTGCTGCGGCACGCAGGAGAAGTCCCAGGCCGATGGCCGCCATTGCTCCGAGCACTATGACTTCGGGGCCGCGTTTCACCGCAAGCTTCGGTGCCAGGGAACCGAACACGGCAAAACAAACGGCCGGGGCGGCAGTCAGCAGGCCTGCGACCAGCCCGCCCAGCTGCAAATCCTCAATGACGCTGTCCAGCAAGGGACCCAGGGACGAAATTGCCGGCCTCAGGTTCAACGATGCCAGCAGGATTCCCGTCAACAGGACAGCTGGCAGCCATGGAGCCGGACTAAGATTCTTGCGCATTCAACTGATCATATAATGATGGGATGAATCCCTCCCCAGATTCGCCCGGTCCGCTGCCGCAGCCGCGGCGGGAGTCCTTGGTTGAACAGGTCATAGAGCAGTTCCGCAGCCGGATCACCCAGGGTGACTGGCCCGTGGGACTGCGGATACCCACCGAACAAGCCCTCGTGGATCAGCTCGGGGTCGCCAGAAACACCGTGCGGGAGGCGGTGCGTGCGCTGGCGAACAACGGACTGCTGGATATCCGCCAGGGCTCCGGAACCTATGTCATTGCCACCAGCGAATTGGCGGGCGTAATGCAGCGGCGTTTTGCGCAGGATTCAACGGCGGATGTCACCGAACTGCTGCGTGAGCTTGCCGCGAGCGGCGCCCGGCTGGCCGCACAGCGCCGCACCGGCGCCGACCTGGAGCGCCTCGGCGTGCTGCTGGAACAGCGGGACCGCGCCTGGGAAGAGGGCGATCTGGAGCACTATCTGGAAGCCGACGCACAATTCCACCGGGCGGTGGTTGCGGCGAGTCACAACGCCTCGCTGATCAGTCTGTACGCGGATCTCGACGAAGTCTGGCGCGGCATCCTGCGCAGGCGCATCGGCGCCATGCGGCCCGGAACCCGCCGGCCCCACGAGGGCATCGTGGAGGCGATCCGGGATCATGACGGCGCTGCCGCCGATCTCCATGCCCGCGGCGATCTCATGGGCGACTCCTAGGCCAGTCCAGCTCCACCGGCAGAAGGGGCGGCTTTCCGGCGCTCACCCGATGCCCGATGTGCAGGTATGGCGGCCTGCCGCGAAAAAAGCCGCCATACCTGCACAGCCACCGACCCGAGTACCGCCGAATCCGCCACACGCAGGCCGTGTCCGGGAACCCCTGAGCAAGCGGCTAGATTAGTAGGGAGAAATTACTTCCTTAGCGTGCAGCACCGCTGCAGAAACGGATTCGACGCGTGGTCCTTCGACTTTCCACACTTTTCCTGCGCACTCTGCGCGAAGATCCGGCCGACGCCGACGTCGCCAGCCACCGTTTGCTGGTCCGTGCCGGCTACATCCGCCGCGCGGCTCCGGGCATTTACTCCTGGCTTCCGCTGGGCCTGCGCGTGCTGGGCAAGGTAGAGACCATCATCCGCGAGGAAATGGCCGCAATCGGCGCCCAGGAGGTCCACTTCCCGGCCCTGCTGCCGCGCGAACCGTACGAAGCCTCCAACCGCTGGACCGAGTACGGAGATAACCTCTTCCGCCTCCAGGACCGCAAGGGCGCCGACTACCTGCTCGCCCCGACCCACGAGGAAATGTTCACCCTTCTGGTCAAGGACCTCTACAGCTCCTACAAGGACCTGCCGGTTTCGCTCTTCCAGATCCAGAACAAGTACCGCGATGAAGCCCGCCCGCGTGCCGGCCTCCTCCGCGGCCGCGAGTTCATCATGAAGGATTCCTACTCCTTCGACATCGACGACGAAGGCCTGGAAGCCAGCTACCAGGCACACCGCGGCGCCTACCTGCGCATCTTCGAGCGCCTGGGGCTCGACGTCGTTGTGGTCTCAGCAGTCTCCGGCGCCATGGGCGGGTCCAAGAGCGAGGAGTTCCTGCACCCGACCCCGGTCGGCGAGGACACGTTCGTTCGCTCCGCCGGCGGGTACGCGGCCAATGTCGAGGCGGTCACCAGTGTTCCGCCTGCCCCGGTCGACTTCTCCAACGCCCCGGCAGCCCAGGTGGTGGACACCCCGGATACGCCCACCATCGAGACCCTGGTGGCCGACGTCAACGCCCGCTTCCCCAAGGACTCCGGGGAGTGGACTGCCGCTGACACGCTCAAGAACGTGGTCCTCGCCGTGACGCTGCCCACCGGTGAGCGGCAGATCGTCGTCGTCGGCGTTCCGGGGGACCGGGCGGTGGACCTCAAGCGCATCGAAGCCAACATCGGTTCGCACCTGGAAATCTCCGGCGAACTGGGCGTCGAAGCCGCCACCGAGGATGACCTGAAGAAGCACACCGGGCTGGTCAAGGGCTACATCGGCCCGGGCCTGAGCCTGGACGACGCCGTGCTCGGCAGCGAAGCCGCCACCGGCCTGCTGTACCTGGTGGACCCGCGCGTGGTCTCCGGCACCAGCTGGATCACTGGTGCCAACGCGCCGGGCAAGCACGTGATCGGTCTGGTTGCCGGCCGCGACTTCACCTGGGACGGCGTCATCGAGGCCGTTGAGGTCCGCGAAGGCGATGAGGCTCCGGACGGATCCGGGCCCCTCGAAGCGGCCCGCGGCATCGAAATGGGCCACATCTTCCAGCTCGGCCGCAAATACGCCGAAGCCCTGGGCCTGAAGGTCCTGGATAAGAACGGCAAACTGGCCACGGTCACCATGGGTTCCTACGGCGTGGGTGTCACCCGCGCGGTTGCGGCCCTGGCTGAATCCAACCGTGATGACAAGGGCATTATCTGGCCGCGCTCGGTTGCGCCGGCGGATGTGCACGTGGTGGCCACCGGCCGCGGCGAGGAAATCTTCGAAGCCGCTGCCGCGCTCTCCGAAGAGCTCGAGGCCGCCGGACTGGAAGTCATTTACGATGACCGCCCCAAGGTGTCCCCGGGCGTGAAGTTCGGAGACGCGGAGCTGATCGGCGTTCCCACCATCCTGGTGGTCGGGCGCGGGCTCGCCGACGGCGTCGTCGAAATCAAGGACCGCGCCACGGGCGAGGCCGAGAACGTGCCGGTTGCCGAGGCCGTGGAGTACGTCCTCCGCGCCGCCCGGGCCTGAGCCGCTAGGTGGTTTCCGGGCTCGAGGAGATAACGTTCGCCACCATCGCCTTGATTGTGGTGGCAGGGCTGGCGGCCGGCTGGGTCGACGCCGTTGTTGGCGGCGGCGGCCTGCTTCAGTTGCCGGCGCTTCTCCTCGTGCCCGGAATTGCGCCTGTCGAAGCCCTGGCCACCAACAAGATGGGCTCGATCTTCGGAACCACCACCAGCGCCGTCACCTACTACCGCCGCGCCCATCCGGACCTGAAAACGGCCCTGCCGATGGCCGGGGTTGCGCTGGCCGCCAGCTTTGGCGGAGCGGTCCTCGCGGCGTCGCTGCCGGCGTCTGTCTTTAAGCCGATCATTGTGGTGGCCCTGATCGTCGTCGCGGTCTTTACCGCCACCAAACCCACCGTGGGTGAACTGACCAGGCTGCGTTACACCGGCACCCGGCACTACTGGACCGCCGGGGCGATCGGCGCCGCCATTGGTTTTTACGACGGGCTGATCGGTCCTGGCACCGGTTCCTTCCTGATCATCGCGATGGTGACCCTGCTTGGCTACAACTTCCTGGCCGCCAGCGCCAAGGCCAAGATCGTCAACATGGCCACCAACATCGGCGCCCTGGCGTTCTTCCTGCCGCATGGCTCCCTGCTGTGGGGTGTAGGCCTGATCCTGGGCATCGCCAACATGGCCGGCGGTTATATCGGGGCGCGGATGGCTGTCAAACAGGGCAGCAAGTTCATCCGGATCGTGTTCCTGGTGGTGGTCGGTGCGCTGATCATCAAACTGGGAACCGATGTCTGGATGGAGAATTTCTAACGCCGGCACCCGGGCGTTGAAACCTGCCTACGCGGCCGGCAGATCCCGCACCGGCGGAAGTCCGGGGTGGCTGCGCCCGGCCAGCGCCGCAGCAACCCACACCGAACGCTGGGCATCTCCGCGCAGCCCGTCCCGAAGATAGTCCAGGGCATTCTCCACTTCACGCAGGATGCTCCATTCACGCGCTGCCTGCAGATCAAGGCCCGCGGCAGTGCAAAGCGCCGACAAACGGGCTTCCAGCGACTGGTGCGGCGCCGTCGTCGCCAGATCGTCCAGCCGGTTCCAGAGCATGGGGGCGACGGCGTACTCAGCTTCTCCGTACACTGCCTGCGGATCGATGGCGGCGTATTCTCCGGAACCGTCCAACCGGCGGAGAATATTGCCGTAGTGCAGGTCCGCGTGGACCAGGACATCCCGGCTGGACCGGCGCCCTACTGCTCCGCGCGTCTGGCAGACTTCCAACGCGGCCTCCAGCAGCCAGCGCTCGAAGGGCTGGCCCAATGCCTCCCAATCGGCCGGCAGCTCGTCGGAGAACTGTTCGGCCCGCTCAGCGACGGACGGGATGGCCGCCCACAGCGGATCATCGGTTTCCTTCACGGCCAGCCGGCGGACCAGCCCGCCCCACACCTCGACGGCGTCGCGCAGTGGAACGTCCAGCAGCGTGCTGCCCGGGTCCAGCCGCTCCAGCAGCAGGGCAGACCCGGTGGCGTTCCGCCCGAGCAGGCGCACAGCCCCGCTGCCGTCCCACAGCTGCAGTGCCGCCGGCTCCGTCACCGCCTCAGGGTGCGGATACGGGAACTTCAGCACCGCCGGCGTGCTTCCGCCGGCTGCGAGGACCGGCAGCACCAGGGCGCCGTACCCGTGCCAGGCCGCGGCCCCAGCCGCCGGATCCGGGCGCATCCGGAACTGCTGAAGACTCTCCTGCACCAGAGCCGGCAGGCCCTCCAGCCAGGCCCGGCCGTCCCTCGTCCGCAGATAGCGCTGGCGCAGCGCCTCGGGTACGACGACGGCGGGAGTCATGTGGTTCCTCCTGGACGGGTTCCCTGCCCGTGAAGGCGGGAGAGGGACGGGATGCGGATCGGCCACCCGGACGGCTGGTCGAGCGGGTGGGCCCGCTTGGATCACCTGACCAGCCTAAAGGGGGCAGAAGCGGTCCAGCCAGTGCGGCGGACGGGTACCTGCGCACCGGCTGACCTGCCAGCACCAGTTGTCCTGCGATACCCGGCCGTCTTCAGATACCCGCGTTAGTTGTCGGCCCACGGCAAGGCGGCGGGTTCGGCATCAAGACCGGGTGAGGCAGGGACAGAAGCTGCTCCGGTGTAGAGCAGGCGGGATGACTCCACGAGCCGGCTGATCGCCCAGGAGCGCACGGCGCCGTCGCTGGATCCCACCAGATCGGCGTACACGCCCGGGAACGCGGCTTCCATTTCAGTCAATGCCGCCGCGGGATCCGCGAAGAAGCCTGTCGACAGGGAATACGCCGGGACAGGGCTGACCGGCGGGAGGCACACGGCCGGCAGGAGCGCGACCCCGTCACGGCCCGCCTCCAGATGCGCGTTCCGGCGCTCGGCGAGTCCCAGCCCCAGCACCGTTTCCCAGCCGCTGGATTGGGCCTGCGCCACTTCATACGCGTAGACGGCCCCATACTCCCCATCCAGTGCTGACTGAAGGG
Organism: Arthrobacter gallicola; assembly: GCF_014836775.1. Classification (GTDB taxonomy): domain Bacteria; phylum Actinomycetota; class Actinomycetes; order Actinomycetales; family Micrococcaceae; genus Arthrobacter_B; species Arthrobacter_B gallicola. The sequence goes on along the minus strand of NZ_JACSQD010000005.1, from coordinate 90,563 downwards.
ATTCGGCGGCACCGGAACCGCTGCCGGCATCCGGGCCGGCGGCAGCATCACTGTCCTCGCTGCAGCGGGCCGTGGCGTCCTCGTCCAGAACCGGTGTCCAGCCTGTCTCTCCGGCAGTCTCCACCGGAACTCCCAGAGCTTTCCCGGCCCGCTCGGCCAGCAGCAGCTGAGCGGTCCCCACCGAGGCCAGCAGACGTGCAGTGCCGTAGTCGGCGCGGCCGGCGGCTTCAAGATTGGCACGCGCCGCACTCTCCACCGCTGCCGGATAGGAGTCTTCCCGGCTGCCGGGAGCCTGCAGGGCGGCCTCGAATGCGGCTGCACCTCCGGGGCTGGTCAAGAGCAATGCCTGCTCTTTCAGCACCTCGGATTGGAGCTGCAGTTCACCGGCGGCAGCACCGGTTCCGGAAGCTGCCAGGGCATCAGCATCCGCAACCAGGATCCGAACAGTGGCGAACGCCTCATTCAGTGCTTTTTCCGAGAATGTCCGCGGCGGGTCAGCCTCCGTGCGGGTGCCCACCGTAAGCCCAAAGCTGGCGATGACGCACGCCAGGACCCCCAGCGCCAGGGTACGCCGCAGAACGCCGGCTGCAGCAGCAGCCCGGGACGGGCGCGCGGCAGGAGGCTTCGGAGGGGAGGGGCGCGTGTTCACAACACTCGATGATGTCACGAACGCCGCTCCGGTTCGGGCCGTGACCCGGGCACCCCGGAAAGTCGGTAGGCTAGGAGGTACAACATCATCTAGTGGGAGGCAATAATGGCGGTTCGGCCCAGCCCCAAAAAAGACACTTCGTCGGACTACCGCAAGAACGCGCAGCGAGCCGAGACCGCGGCACAGACGCAGCGGCTGAAAGACTATCTTGCCCCCACTGTCGCCGGGGAAGGCCTCTTTCTGGAGGACCTTGAAATCCGGACGGCGGGCGTTCACCGCACCGTCCACGTCACCGTGGACCTTCCCGAAACCGAAACCGGCGGCGTCAGCCTTGACCGGATAGCGGACATTTCCCGTGTCCTCTCGGACGCGATGGATCAGGACCCGCACGACGACGGACGTCCCTACAGCCTGGAGGTCTCGTCCCCCGGCGTGTCGCGGCCGCTGACCGAGCCCCGCCACTGGCGCAGGAACATCGGCCGGATGGTGTTGGTAACACCGGTGAGCGGTGATGCGGTCACCGGGCGCCTGATTGACGCGGACGCAGAGGGAATCACCCTGGTTCCCGAACTGCCCGTCAAAAAAGGCATGAAGCCCAAACAAGGCGAGAAAATCCACCTGCCCTTTGACGGTATCGCCAAGGGCCGCGTGGAAGTTGAATTCGCCCATCTTGAGGACGACCCGGCAGGCGAGGACGCCAACGGATTTGAAAGCACAGCCGAGGAGGCCTAAATGGATATTGATATGAGTGCGCTGCGGCTGCTTGAGGCGGAGCGGGAAATCCCGCTGGACAAGCTGATCCCCACGATCGAACAGGCGCTGCTGGTTGCCTACCACAAAACCACCGGCTCGCAGGATAAGGCCCGCGCCGAACTGGACCGCAAGAGCGGCCACGTTACGATCTGGGCAACAGAGCTCGACGACGACGGCGAGGCCGTCGGCGAGTTCGACGACACCCCCGCCGGCTTCGGCCGCATTGCTGCCAGCACCGCCCGGCAGATTATCCTGCAGCGTCTGCGCGACGTCGAGGATGACAACATCATCGGTGAGTTCAAGGGCCGTGAGGGCGAACTCGTCTCCGGGCAGATCCAGCAGGGCAACAACCCGCACATGATCCAGGTGAACCTGGGGTCCGTCGAAGCACTGCTGCCGCCGACCGAGCAGGTTCCGGGGGAGAAGTACCTCCACGGTTCCCGTGTGCGTGCCTTCGTCGTCGACGTCCGACGCGGCTTCAAGGGCCCGTCCATCACGCTCTCCCGCTCCCACCCGGGACTGGTGCGCAAGCTTTTCGAACTGGAGGTCCCTGAGATCGCCGACGGTTCGGTGGAGATTGTGGCACTTGCCCGCGAGGCAGGCCACCGGACTAAAATTGCGGTAAAGGCAAATACCCCCGGCATCAATGCCAAGGGTGCCTGCATCGGTGAAATGGGTTCCCGTGTCCGCGCGGTGATGACTGAGCTGCATGATGAGAAGATCGACATCGTGGACTTCAGCGAGGACCCGGCGACGTTCATCGCCAACGCCCTCTCGCCGTCGCGCGTCAACTCCGTCACCATCACCGATGAGGACGCCCGCTCCGCCCGCGTGGTGGTGCCGGATTACCAGCTTTCCCTGGCGATCGGCAAGGAAGGGCAGAACGCCCGTCTGGCCGCGAAGCTGACCGGGTGGCGGATTGACATCGTTTCCGACGCGAAGTCGGCCTAGGTTCCCCTTCCGGAAGGCCGGATGAGGGCAAGAGAAAAGAAAAGCGGTAGAATGTTCATGGCCGGGTCACCGTCCGCCTTCCAGCAACCGCAGGAGCCCGTGGAATCGGTGCGGCCTGCGGCAGGAACCAGGCACGTTCCGCAACGGACGTGCATTGGCTGCAGGAAGAAGGATGACCAGGCTGCTCTGATGCGGCTCGCGCTGGATTCGAGGGACGGCTCCCAAGCGGTCCTCGTCGATGAAAACCGCCGCATGTCTGGCCGGGGTGCCTGGTTGCACCCCGAGGCAGCATGCCTCGCAACCGCTGTGAAACGCCGGGCTTTCGGCCGTGCCTTCCGGGCGCAGGTCGATTCCTCGGCGGTGGATCGGTGGTTCGAAGCTCAAGAGGCGGGTCCCGCCCGGGACCACCTCGAAACCGTCCAACCTGAAAGCGGGTCTGAAATCTGATGGAAACCCGATGAGTACCCAGCGATGAGTACCCGACGATGAGTACTTTGTTGTGCTCTGTGAAGGGCAACCCTGCACCTGCAGCGGAAGCCCGCAGTAAATAGACGGTTCGTGCCTGGCTCGGTGCGGACTGAGACAGGAGAAATGTGGCCAAGGTCCGCGTACACGAGCTCGCCAAAGAGCTCGGCATCACTTCGAAGGATGCGGTTGCAAAACTGCAGGAACTGGGCGAATTCGTCCGGTCGGCATCCTCGACAATCGAAGCACCCGTAGTCAAGAAACTTCGCGGGGCATTCCCCGACGCTGCAGGCAAGCCTGCAGCCGGTAACTCCGGCGCAGAGAAGTCCGCACCGCGTCCGGCAGCACCCGCTCCGGCGGCACCGGCAAAGCCCGCTGCGGAAGCTGCTCCGGCAGCCACCAAGCCCGCAGCTCCGGCTCCCGCTGCTCCGGCAGCACCGGCTCCCGCTGCACCCGCACCGGCAGCACCCGCTCCGGCCGCGCCTGCAGCCCCGAAGCCTGCTGAAGCTGCCCCGGCAGCTTCCAAGCCGGCAGCTCCGGCACCCGCCGAGAAGCCCGCTGCTCCTGCGGCGGAATCCTCTGCACCCCGTCCGGGTGCGCCGCGGCCCGGAGCCTCCGGCCCGCGCCCCGGCAACAACCCCTTCGCAACCTCACAGGGCATGCCGCGTCCCCGCGGACGCGGCGAAGGCGATCGTGGCCAGGGCGGTCCCCGTCCCGGCAACAACCCCTTCGCAACCTCGCAGGGCATGCCCCGCCCGGGCCAGCGCCGTGACGAGACCGAGCGGACCGGCACACCCGGTGCCGCAGGCCCGCGTCCGGCACCCGGTGCAGGCGGTCCCCGTCCAGGCGCCCCGCGTCCCGGCGCACCGCGACCCGGAGCTCCCCGTCCCGGCGCACCCCGCCCCGGCGGTACCTCCGGACCCCGGCCCACGCCGGGCATGATGCCCAACCGCACTGAGCGGCCCGCAGCTCCGGCACGTCCGGGCGCAGGCGGACCCCGCCGCGGTCCCGGCGGTGCCCCCGGCACCGGCGGCGGCGCTCCCGTTGGCGGCGGCTTCGGCAAGGGCGGCCGCGGACGCGGCGGCACAGCCGGTGCCTTCGGCAAGGGCGGCGCAGGACGCGGCAAGCAGCGCAAGTCGAAGCGGGCAAAGCGGCAGGAACTGGAGCAGATGTCAGCTCCGTCGCTGGGCGGCGTTTCGGTGCCCCGCGGCGACGGCAACACCGTTGTCCGACTGCGGCGCGGCGCGTCCATCACGGACTTCGCTGACAAGATTGAGGCAAACCCGGCAGCACTGGTCACCGTGCTGTTCCACCTCGGCGAAATGGCAACTGCCACGCAGTCGCTCGATGAAGAAACGTTCGGCGTTCTCGGTGAGGAACTGGGCTACAAGATCCAGGTCGTCTCGCCGGAAGACGAAGAGCGCGAGCTGCTTTCCAGCTTCGACATCGACTTCGAGGCCGAGCTGGAAGCCGAAGGCGACGACGAGCTGGAAGCACGTCCTCCGGTAGTCACCGTTATGGGTCACGTTGACCACGGTAAGACCCGCCTGCTCGACGCCATCCGCAACACCAAGGTTGTTGAAGGCGAAGCCGGCGGCATTACCCAGCACATCGGTGCCTACCAGATCGAATTCGAGCATGAAGGCACCGACCGTGCCATCACGTTCATCGATACCCCGGGCCACGAGGCGTTCACCGCCATGCGTGCCCGTGGTGCCAAGGTCACCGACATCGCGGTCCTGGTTGTCGCAGCGGACGACGGCGTTATGCCGCAGACCGTTGAAGCGCTCAACCACGCACAGGCAGCCAACGTGCCGATCGTGGTCGCCGTGAACAAGATCGATAAGGAAAGCGCCAACCCGGACAAGGTCCGCGGCCAGCTGACCGAATATGGCCTGGTTCCCGAAGAATACGGTGGCGACACCATGTTCGTTGAGGTCTCGGCCCGCCAGCACCTGAACATCGACGCCCTGCTCGAGGCAGTCCTGCTCACCGCGGATGCTGCCCTGGACATGCGTGCCAACCCGGACAAGGACGCTCGCGGCATCGCGATCGAAGCCAACCTGGACAAGGGCCGCGGCGCCGTCGCGACCGTCCTGGTCCAGTCCGGAACGCTGAAGGTCGGCGACACGATCGTGGCTGGAACGGCCCACGGCCGCGTCCGCGCCATGTTCGACGAGAACGGCGACAACCTGACCGAAGCCGGACCGTCGCGTCCGGTCCAGGTACTGGGCCTGTCCAACGTTCCGCGTGCAGGCGACACCTTCTTCGTGACCGACGACGAGCGCACCGCCCGCCAGATCGCTGAGAAGCGTGAAGCTGCGGACCGCAACGCCGCCCTGGCCAAGCGCCGCAAGCGCATCAGCCTGGAGGACTTCGACCAGGCTGTGGCCGATGGCAAGGTTGACACCCTCAACCTCATCCTCAAGGGTGACGTGTCCGGTGCCGTGGAAGCCCTGGAAGACTCCCTGCTCAAGATCGACGTCGGGGACGGCGTGCAGCTGCGCGTTATCCACCGCGGCGTTGGTGCCATCACGCAGAACGACGTCAACCTAGCGACCGTGGACAACGCGATCATCATCGGCTTCAACGTCAAGCCTGCCGAGCGTGTGGCCGACCTGGCCGAGCGCGAAGGCGTGGACATGCGCTTCTACTCCGTCATCTACGCAGCAATTGATGACATTGAGCTGGCCCTCAAGGGCATGCTCAAGCCGGAGTACGAGGAAGTGCAGCTCGGCACCGCCGAGGTCCGCGAAGTCTTCCGCTCCTCCAAGTTCGGCAACATTGCCGGCTCGATCGTGCGCTCCGGTGTTATCCGCCGAAACGCCAAGGCACGGGTCACCCGCGACGGCAAGATCATCGGTGACAACCTCACCGTCGACTCGCTCAAGCGGTTCAAGGACGACGCCACCGAGGTCCGCACGGACTTCGAATGTGGTATCGGCCTGGGCTCGTTCAACGACGTCAAGGAAGGCGACATCATCGAGACCTTCGAGATGCGCGAGAAGCCGCGGGTCTAATTCCCGGCTGGGGCTGCCGGACTTCCGGCAGCCCCGCTCCGGCTGCCCAGGCAGCCCCCAACGCACGACGGCGCCGCCGGCCAGCCCGGCCGCCGTCGTAGCGGCACCCCAGACTTTATTGAAGGAGAGGCAATGGCAGATCCAGCACGCGCTGCGAAACTCGCTGACCGTATCAAGGTAGTGGTTGCCCAGGCACTCGAACGCCGGATCAAGGATCCGCGGCTGGGGTTTGTGACTATCACTGACGCCCGCGTCACGAATGACCTGCAGCATGCCACCGTTTACTACACCGTCTTCGGTGATGAGGCGCAGCAGGCCGACACCAAGGCAGCCCTGGATTCCGCCCGCGGGATCCTGCGCTCCGAGGTCGGGAAGAACATCACCGTCCGGCTTACTCCCACCCTGGAGTTCGTTGCAGACGAAATCCCGGTCAACGCCAGCCACCTGGAAGAACTTATCCGGGAAGCCAAGAAGCGTGACGAGGAACTGGCGGCACTGAAGCAGGGTGCTGCCTACGCCGGCGACGCTGACCCGTACCGCCGGGACGAAGAAGACGACGAAGAGGACCTGCAGGACGCTCCGGCTGAAGATTCGGACGCCCGCAGCTAATCCTGCCGCTGGCAGGCTCGACAGCCTGCTGGCAGCGTGAACCCGCTGCGCCGTAATCGCTGCGTTCGCGGCCGTTGCCCACCCAGACTTTTGGGTGGGCAACGGCCTTTTCGCGTTTAAGCACCGTGGTGCAATGGGCACGGAAGACAAGCGGCTGGCGGGGGTAGGTTCCAGGGTCCGGTTCTCGGGGAGTGTCCCGCCCCCGTGGTTCGTCCCTGGGGCGGGATGCCGTCCCGTGCCTGGATGCCGCCTGGTGCCGGGCTGTTTGTTTGTGGGTTTGGCTCCGTTTTGGGACAAATCGACCGCCGGGGGACATTCCTGCCGTGGCGCCGCGCAGGAAAGTCCCTAACTGGCAGGGATGTCCCAAAGCGGAGGATAGCCGGGCGGCGCGGTGTCCCTAACTGGCAGGAATGTCCCAGAGCGGACGGTAGCCGGGCTCCCCGATGTCCCAGACTGGAGGGGATGTCCCAGACCGGAGGGTATCCGGGCGGCGATGTGTCCCAGACTGGCAGGGATGTCCCAGACCGGAGGGTAGCCGGGCTCCGCGGTGTCCCAAAGTGGCAGGGATGTCCCAGTGGATGTCCCATTCCAGCGGCCGCCTGGTGCCGGGCTGTTTGTTTGTGGGTTTGGCTCCGTTTTGGGACAAATCGACCGCCGGGAGACATTCCTGCCGTGGCGCCGCGCAGGAAAGTCCCTAACTGGCAGGAAAGTCCCAGACCGGAGGATAGCCGGGCTCGCTGGGGCCCTAACTGGCAGGGATGTCCCAAATCGGAGGGAAGCCGGGCCGTGCGGTGTCCCTAACTGGCAGGAAAGCCCCAAAGCGGAGGGAAACCGGGCTCCCCGATGTCCCAGACTGGAGGGGATGTCCCAGACCGGAGGGTATCCGGGCGGCGATGTGTCCCAGACTGGCAGGAATGTCCCCAAACGGAGGGGAGCCGGGCGGCGCGGTGTCCCAAACTGGCAGGGATGTCCCAAAGCGAAGGGTAGCCGGGCGGCACAGTGTCCCACCAGGAACACCAGCAGGGCGTAGCCCCGGCGCCAAGGCAAACCGCCCCACGTCCCAGCAGTCAGAGACCCTCCGCCCAAGGGACCGAATCACTGAAACGCACCCGCGGGCGGCATACCGGTGACCACACCAAACGCCCGGCTGGAAACTCCAACCGGGCGCAGGGCGTGACTTATGGTGCCGGTACTGCAAGCCGCCCAGCTGCCAACGGGGCGGGATTCAGCAACGCTCCGGAATCCAAACCGCAGGTACGGGAGTCTGGGGTGGCCCGGAAGGGCACCGGTCAGTCGTTGTTTGGTTCGGCAGGTTCACCGTCCGGCTGGGCGAGTCCGTGTGGATCCCCGCCTGCGTTGAGCTGGATCCGGATGACCTTACCGTCGAAGACCGGCGGCGGAGCGTTCGGATCAACCGGGGCACCGGGTTCGGGTATACCGCCCGGCGGGAGCGCGTCAACGCTGGCATAAAGCCCGGAGCCGCGGAGCTCCACGTCTGCCGGCCCGGTGACCTCGTACCACGGCTGCGGGGTTGACGTTCCGCGCGGAATCACCGAGATCCGGTTCGCGAACAGCTCGGCGACGAAGATGTCTCCGCGGCTGCTGACCGCAATGCCGGTGGGCGTGACGAGTCCGGTAGCCACCTGTTCCACGGATCCGCTGCGGGGGTTGATCCGGAAGACCGACCCGACCCCGCCCGGAGCGCCGCCGGGGAGCGAGGTGACGTACAGCTGGCCGTCGCGTCCCATGGCCATATCCGTGGGAACCGGCTCAGAGTAGTAGTCGTGACCCACGGTGCAGGCGGGCAGCATGAGTTCCTGGGCGGATTCGGGGGTAATGGCAGTCGGCACCGGCGGCAGCACGGCAACCGTGGAGGTCTCCCCGGTGCGCTCCGACACCCGAAGGATGGCGTTCGCGCCGGCATCGGCAACCAGGATGCTGCCCCTGACCCGCATGGTGTCGTAGGGATGCGAGTCCATCATGCCGGTGTAGCTGGCAGGAATCTCCGGCGGGAGCTGGCTGAGGCACGCCGCGTCCAGGTCCCGGAATCCGTAGGTGTTGACCTGGTCCGGATTTGCGCTCCTTTCATAGACAGCCAGATCCGTGATGGTGCGGATGCTGCCGCGCCGGTCCACTGACCGCAGCAGCGCGACGTTGTTCTCCGGAACCCCCAGACCCTCACCGGTTGTCAGGGAGTAGTACGTGGTGCCGCCAACTCTGGACACGGCGTCGGAAATGTAACCGGGAATCCCGGGATCCAACGTGGTCAGGGCGCCATCGTTGCCGATGCGGTTCACAGTGCCGGCAAACGTCTGAGCGACGTCGACGGACCGGTAGCTGCCAAGGGCAATCCGCAGCGGGGTAACCAGACCGGTTGCCAGCGTGGTTACTTCACCTGCCACCGGCAGCGGTTTGGGCTGGTGTGGGTGGTGCCGGTTGTGCGCTGCCGCCGGCGGCGCACCCGCAAGCCCTGCTATCAGGGCTCCGGCTGCTGCCAGCGGCAGCAGGGATGATGCGCGTTTTTTCATGATGTTCTCCTGGAAGGTGGGTCGGATAGGAGGGGATGACGACGAAAGTTGGTGCCGAAGGCGGGGGAGCGGGGACCGTGGGGGAACAGTCCGCATCCCCCGCCTTCGGTTTTGCTGCGGATCAGCGGTGTGAGCGGATCCGCAGGTCAGCGGTCAGCGGAGTATCCGCCGAGTTGGGGCCAACCTGGACCTGAACTGTTCCGGCTGGGGTGACCCAGCGGTCGGTGTCGACGTCCCAGTAGGAGAAAGCCTCAATATCCAGCGGGATCCGGACCCGGGTGCTCTCGCCTGGCTCGAGATCCACCTTGTTCCAGCCGGCGAGGGACTTCGGTGCCATCTGGACGGGGGCATTCGGGTTAGCAGTGGCGTAGGCCTGGACCACTTCGCTGCCGGCGGTGTCGCCGGTGTTGGTGATCCGCACCGAGGCCTGCAGGGGCTTGTTCCTGCAGGACTTGCCTTTGTCCCAGCCGTGGTGGTGGCCGTTGCCCTTGTCCCAGCCCCGGTTGCCTCCGTGCAGCGGGGTTCCGGTGCTGCTGTCGCCGGGATCAGCGTCGGCCCCCGGAGTTTCCGCTTCACCCTCCAAGGCGTCGAACGTGCCGCTCTTCCCGCCGGTGTTGTAAACCTTGCAGGTGATGCGCAGGTCCGAGTAGTCGAAGCTGGTGTAGGAGAGTCCGTAACCGAAGGGGTAGGCCGGTTCGATGCCGAACTGCTGGTAGCCGCGGTAACCGACAAAGATCCCTTCGGCGTATTCGGCATTGAGCCCATCCACGCCCGGGTACTGTGCCGGGGTGCTGACCGGGGTCTGTTCCGCGCTGACCGGCAGTGTTACCGGCAGTTTTCCGGAAGGGTTAACATCGCCGAACAGCACATTGGCGATCGCCGTTCCCTGGTTCTGGCCGGGGTACCAGCCGTGGATGACGCCCCCAACGGCGTCCTGCCAATCAACCACCTCAACCACACCGCCCACCGTCATAACCACCACGGTGTTCGGATTGGCAGCGCCGACGGTGCGGATAAGGTCCGCCTGCCAGTTCGGCAGCTCAAGGGTGCTGAGGTCCCCGCCTTCGGTGGAGTAGTCCCGAACCAGTACGACGGCGGCATCGGAACCCGCGGCCTGTTCGGCTGCGCTGGCAGCCTGCGGCAGGACGACGCCTTCCGGCGGCACCCAGCCGAGCTTGAGCTGCGACTCAACCTGGTTCCATGCAGAGCTGGTGTCGTAGACGTAGGTCAGCTCCACCGAGTGGGTCGAACCCGCGGTGAAGTCCAGCGGAACGGAGACGATCTGGTTCTGCTGGGCCGCCGTCGGTGTGAAGAAGTCGGCAACGTTGACTACCTCGGTGCCGTCGACCGTCAGAGTCGTCTTGCCGTTGGTGACGACCTGAAGCTCATAGGTTCCCGTTACCGGCGCGGTGAGGGTGGCGCTCCACCGTGCTGAGATGTTGGCGTTCAGATCCTGGGGGATGTCCGGGAAATGGGGGGAGTTGGCGTTCAGGCCGGAGAAGGCGTAGAAACCGGTATTCAGGCCGACATACGGTTCAACCCGGTCCAGGTACGGATCGCCGGAGAAATCCTGGTTCAGGTAATACTGAGCCGAGAGTCCGGTGCCTCCACCGCCTCCGGCGGGGGTCATAAAGGAGGATGGAATGGGCGCGGCGCCGGGCAGCAGGGCGGCGGAGGTCACAGGGTCGGTGCCCGGCACATAGGTGACTTCCGTGCCGGTGCCGGCCAGCCTCTCCTGGATGCCCGCCAGCGGCGAGGTTGCAGACGTGGGGTTGGCGATGTGGGAGCTTCCGCCGCCCTGAACCACTTCGTCGGCATCCGTCCCGATCACCGCTATCGAACCGAGATCCTCGGACAGCGGAAGGACATCGTCATTTTTCAGCAGCACCATGCCCTGGGCTGCCGCTTCGGCGGACTGCGTGTTGTGCAGTGCTTCATCAATGGGCAGCTGATCAAGGTTCCGGTCGAAGAGTCCCAGCCCGATCATGGGGCGCAGGATGCGCAGCACGGCGTCATCAATCCGCTCGATCGACACCGTTCCGGCATTGACCGCATCAATCAGCGGCTGGCAGAACAGGCAGTTACCCACTTGGCCCGGCGTGTAGTTGCCCGGCTGGTCCTGGTCCAGGCCCGCATTGATGTCCTGGGTCTCATGCGCGGCGTTGTAGTCGCTCACCACGAATCCCTGGAAACCGTACTGCTCCTTCAGCACCTGGTTGATCAGGTAGTCGTTACCGCAGGAATACTCGCCGTTGACCTTGTTGAAGCCGCACATAACGGATCCCGGGTGGGTTCCGTTGACCACCTCGGCAAAGGGCCGGTTGTAGATTTCCTGCAGGGTCCGTTCATCAACCACCATGTTGATGTCCTGCAGCCGGTTGTATTCCTGGGTGTACACCGCCCAGTCCTGGATGTTGCCCAGCAGCCCGCCGTACTCCTGGACCGTACCGTTCCAGGCATTTCCCATCGCGGACATCAGCAGCGGGTCTTCGCCAAAGGACTCGAAGTTGCGGCCGTTCTGCGGAACGCGGGCAATGTTGATCGAGGGGGAGAGGACGGTGTTCATTCCGGTCCGGAAGGCCTCGTCGGCGGTGATCCCAGCGTGGAGGTCCGCCACATCTGCGTCCCAGGAGGCTGCCGCGCTGATCGCCGAGGGCAGCAGGGTTGAGCGTCCGCCGTTGAATTGAGGTGAGCCCAGCCGCACGCCGTTGCGGCCGTCCGTCATGGTCAGGGCGGGTATGCCCAGCCGTTCGATCGGCGCATTGTAGAAGCCGTAGTCATTGTTGAGCTCGCCGTGGAGCATGTCCACTTTCTCATCGAGCGTCATTTGCTCCAGAAGCGCAGTGGCCCGCGCTGTGGCTGACTGGTCGGTATCCCAGTAGGAAACCTGCGGCTGTGGCTGATTGTTGCGGTGGGCGCTGGCGGTGGTGGGGGCCACCAAAGCCAAGGCGCAGACCACGGCTGCGACGATCCGGGCGCGTGGCCGCCGTCGCGGTGATGTTCCTGGTGTCTTGGGCCGTGAATTTTCGGCGGAATCCGTCCGCCTGCCGTTTTTGTGGAAGAGGGCCGTCAGGCCTGCTGGCGGGGGTGCTGGTCGTTTCACGAAGCGTCTCCTTGGCATTGGAACTGGCGCAATGCGAGACTCTGCCGGCCCGGAACCCCAACCGGTTCCCCCGATGCCGAAAGCAGTCCACAGACTAGGCAGGCGCAAGCGGCGTGTAAACGCGAAGTTGGGAAGAATCTGGGGCGGCCCCGTGAATCACCTGTGAACCGCTTACTTTCGGCGGCGCAGCTCAAACATCCCCGGGGTTTCTATACTTGGGCCGGCAGCCGGCTGAGCCCTTCCACCAGCTCTTCCCTCCCGCCGCACAGGGCGATGCGGACCCAGCCTTCTCCAATGGATCCAAAGGCAGTCCCGGGCGCCAGGGCCACCTGGGACTCCGCGAGGAACCGCCGGGTCCACTCGCGGATGTTGCCGCCGGAAACTGAGGAGAGGTCCGCCCACAGATAGAAGGCGCCCTGTGCAGCCAGGAACGGAAGTCCTTTCTCCGCCAGCACTGCGGAAGCCGCATCCCGGTTGGCGCGGTAATGCGCAGCTGCCGTCTGCACGTAGTCCTGCGGCCCGGTAAGCGCCGCCAGTGCCGCATACTGCGACGGCGAAGCCACACAGGAGACAATCGACTCCATTATCGTGCTCATGCGCGCCTCCATCCCCGGGGGAGTGACCAGGGCGCCGATCCGCAGCCCGGTCAGGCCGTAGGTCTTGGACAGGGTATGGGAAGCCACCACCAGCTCCCCGGCGCCGTCGAACTCCAGCGGACTCACATGCGGCACATCATAGGTAAACGCCTCATAGCACTCGTCGGAAAGGATCCACAGACCCCGGCGCCGGGCCAGTTCGACGAGTCCGCGGGTGAGGTCGGCGCTGAAGACGGATCCGAGGGGATTGGACGGGGAGTTCAGCAGCAGGACCCGGGTGCGGCCCGTGATCCTGGCGTCAATGTCCTCGATCCGGGGCTGGAAACCATTCGCGGGGTGCAGCGGGTAGTCCACCGGCACAGCGTGCAGCAGCCGGGCGGTCATGGCGAAGGTGGGATATCCCGGGTTCGGCACCAGAATCTCATTGCCGGCATCGAGCAGCAGGCTCATGGCCAGGTGCAGGCCCTGCTGGGCTCCGGCGGTGACAAAAACGCGGGACGGATCAACGGGGTTGCCGCTGAGCCGTGACACCCGCTCGGCAAACGCCCCGCGCAGGGGAGCGATGCCGGCGTTCGGTGTGTACCCGGTCTCGTCCCGTGCCAGTGTCGCCTCCGCGGCCGCGAGAATATGGGCGGGCGTTGGGAAGCCCGGTTCCCCGATGCTGAGGACCACCGCGTTGGGCACGGCCCAGGCAGCCTGGGTGATTTCGCGGATCTGATTAGGGTCAACGGTGCGTACGTGAGCGGCAAGGCTGGGCATACCCGCATGCTACCGGCGGTATGCCCGGTCCCGGCTCCAGACACCGCCGGAGCGTTCCCCCGCTCCAGGGCCGCGGCACGAACGGCACCTGACCGGCGGATATACTGAAAGGCGTGAATTCCGGGCAGGTCCGTTCAGGACTGATAATTGTGGACAAACCGCAGGGCTGGACCAGCCACGATGTGGTGGGCCGCCTGCGCAAGCTGGCTGGCACCCGAAAAGTCGGCCATGCCGGCACCCTTGACCCCATGGCCACCGGTGTCCTGGTGGTGGGCATCAATAAGGCCACCCGGTTGCTGACCTACATTGTGGGCACGTCCAAAACCTATGACGCCACGATCCGCCTGGGACAGTCCACGATCACGGACGACGCCGAAGGCGACGTGACGTCGGAAACCATCGCCGCTGCGGTCACAGATGAAGAGATCAGAACCGCGGTGGCGGCCCTCACCGGCGATATCCTCCAGGTGCCCAGCAGCGTCAGCGCCATCAAGGTGGCCGGTGAACGTTCCTATGCCCGGGTGCGGGCCGGAGGGGAAGTCAACCTGCCCGCCCGCCCCGTCACCGTCTCCCGCTTCGAAATCCATGACATCCGCCGGGAACACGGCGGCAAACTGCGCGACGTCGATGTGACCGTTGAGTGCTCGTCCGGAACCTACATCCGGGCGCTGGCCCGGGACCTTGGAGCTGCACTCGGCGTCGGCGGCCACCTGACCGCCCTGCGCCGCACCTCGGTGGGCCCCTACGCGGTGGAGCAGGCCTCCACCCTGGAGCAGCTGGCCGAAGACCTTGCCCTGCTGGAACTCAACGATGCCGCCAGGGCACTCTTCCCGGTGCGGGAACTGAGTGAAGAAGAGGCGGAGAACATTTCCCACGGCCGCCGGATCAGCGCCTCCGGCGTTCCCTCCGCGGACGGTGAGCCGGTACCGGTTGCTGCCTTCGCGCCGGACGGTGAACTCATCGGGCTGCTGGCCGACAAGGCGGACACCGCCCGGGCCCTGCTGGTCTTCGCACCCGGAAACGAAAGGGCCTAAGTGGTCGTCGACCCGCTGTACGTCGTTGGCACCATCGTCTGCCTGGTCTCCACTGTGCTCTGCGTGGGTGCAGCGATCCGGAAGCACGGACCTAACGACCTGACCATTCTTTCGGCTGCGGCCGTCGAGTTGTTTCTCCTCGTCTACGCCGTGGCGGCCATTATCCGCCAGTCCGGCGGCGAGAGCCTTCACGGTCCGGCCTGGGAGTTCTGGGGCTACCTGCTGACCGCCGTCGTTATTCCCATCGGAGCTGTTTGGTGGTCCCTGATGGACCGCTCGCGGTGGAGCAACCTGGTTCTCGGCGCAGTCGGGGTCACCGTATTTGTCATGCTGTTCCGGATGGAACAGATTTGGGACGGAGTGCCGCTGGCATGAAGAAACTGATCAAACCGAAACCTGCCGCCGAGGCCGCGGCTCCGGGAGCACGCAACGCCGGTCCCGGCAGGCTGATCGTGGCCGTCTACGGCGTTTTTGCCCTGGCGGCATCAGCGCGGGCTGCCTTCCAGATCGCGACTAAGTTCGAGGAAGCGCCGCTGGCCTACCTGCTCTCGGCCTTCGCCGCCGTCGTCTACATCGTGGCGACTGTTTCCCTGGCCCGTTCCGGCAGGACTTCCTACAAGGTCTCCGTGGCGGCCGTAAGTGTTGAGATGGCAGGGGTGCTCGCCGTCGGCCTCTTTGGCCTGCTGGACCCCGCTGCGCTGCCCGATGACACCGTCTGGTCGAACTTCGGCCAGGGGTATGGTTTTGTTCCGCTGCTGCTGCCGATGATCGGGCTGTGGTGGCTTTACCGGCACCGGGACAGCCAGTCCGCTTAGCTGTCCATCCAGCCGCGGCGGCGGGTTCTGGTCCCGTCCGCACCGTGAGACGATGTGGAAAAGGTCCACGAATCCCATCAGGGGGCAGACACCATGACCATTCCATCGCCGGGAGCGGCGGACAAAGCACACGAGACTGAACAGCTTCCGCCCGCCGGGAACTCCGAAGCACGCATCGGCAGGGCCGCCCGCCGCCAGCGCGGCCGCAGCGCCGTGGCCGAACAGTCCCGCGGGACCACCGGTGCGAAGCCCTTCAAGAGCACGGATGACTGGGGAGTGTTCCGGACGGTCGTCATCGCCGTCGGTGTCCTAATCGCCGGCATCGGCATCTATTACCTGGTGACGGGTACAGGGGGAGTGGCACAGACCAGCGGCGGAGCAGTCAACGCCTCGCTGGAGAGCCAGTTCAGGTTCTTCTCCGCAATGATGGTGGGCGTGGGGGCCGCCTTCGTAGCCATCGCCGTCAAATTCCAGTGGGCGAACATGCTCTGGCTGGTGTGCCTGATGGTGTTCCTGGGCGGAATCGGCCGGGTGCTGTCCTGGGCTTTTTCCGGCACGCCGCACTTCACCCTGATTATCCTGATGATCCTGGAGCTGGCCTTCCCGCCGGCCCTGCTGGTCTGGCACCGCTTCATTCTGAAAACCAGCGAACTGCGGCGCGAAATCCACCACGGGAGCGGCAGCGGGGATACCCCGGCAGCGAACGGTGCGTAAGGACTTTTCATTTCCGCCATAATGGATAAATGCCATTGCTCGCAGCCGGCGCTGTGACGCGGGCAAATTCATGGATGGACTTTCCGCTGGTAAGGAGCTCGGGTGTATTACTGGAATGACCTTGCGGAGGTGCCGTCCGACATTGGTCCGACAGTAGTCACGATCGGCAATTTCGACGGCGTTCACCTCGGCCACCAGCACGTGCTTTCCCGGTTGGTGAAAGCGGCACGGGAGCACGACGCCGCAGCCGTGGCCGTGTCCTTTGACCCGCATCCGGCAGCGGTGCACCGGCCCGGGAATGCCCCGGTGATGATCATGGGACCGGCGGACCGCACTGAAGCCCTCGCTGCGACCGGCCTCGACGGCCTGCTGATGGTGCACTATGACCTGGAACTGGCCTCCCTCTCCGCGGAGGAATTCGTCCGGAAATACCTCACGGACGGGCTGCATGCCGTGGCTGTGGTGCTGGGGCATGACGCCCGCTTTGGGCGCGGGAACACCGGCGACCTCGACACTATGCGCGAACTCGGCGCCGCACTCGGCTTCGAGGTTATTGCCGTGGACGACTTCGATGCGCTCCCTGAAGGCCCCGAGGACAGCCGCGGGCGCCGCTGCTCCTCCACCTGGATCCGAGAGGCACTTGCTGCCGGGGATGTGCGCACCGCGGCGAGGCTGCTCGGACGGACGCACCGCATGCGCGGTGTTGTGGTCCACGGTGCGGCCCGCGGCCGTGAGCTGGGGTTCCCGACGGCGAACCTGGCACCCGAGTCAACGGGGCTGATTCCGGCCGACGGCGTGTATGCCGGCTGGCTGGTGGGAGCGGATGGGACACGCTGGCCCGCTGCCATCTCCGTGGGTTCCAACCCCACCTTCATTGGGGTGAGCCGTCAGGTGGAAGCCCACGTCATCGACCGTCCGGCGGAGGCCGTGGAGGACTTCGATCTCTACGGACAGTGCGTTGGAGTGGAATTCGTGGAGCGGCTGCGCGGCATGGTGGCGTACACCGGACCCGAGGCCCTGATTGAGCAGATGCGTCTTGACGTGGCCCGGACCAGGGACGTCCTTTCGACAGAAAGCCCCGCCGCCGGGTAAACTGAAGAAAATTCGGCTGCGGTCCGTGGCGGCTGAATTTCTTTGTGCCCGGCGTGGTTCACCGCGCGGGGTGCAGGGTTCCCGGCAGCGAAGTGCTGACTCGGGCCTCACGGCACAACTCTAGGAGTTACAGTGGCACTCGATCCCGCCGTCAAGCAGGCGATCATCAAGGAATTCGCACTCGCAGAAGGTGACACCGGTTCCCCCGAGGTCCAGGTTGCCGTTCTGTCCCGTCGTATTTCGGACCTGACCGAGCACCTGAAGACCCACAAGCACGACCACCACACCCGCCGCGGCCTGATGGCCCTGGTTGGTCGCCGTCGCCGCATGCTGGGTTACCTGCGCGAGACCGACATCACCCGCTACCGTGCGCTCATCGAGCGTCTCGGCCTGCGTCGATAGTTCTGTTTTGAGGGCGGCACCTGCCCACGGGCAGGGCCGCCCTTGGCAGTACGGCAGTACCGGCAGACATGGACACCGGGAATTTCCCCCGGAAGCGCACCTGCCACCCGCAGCACAGCAGCAGAGGAACTGACGCAGAAACAGCAGTACAGCAGTAAACAAGACAAATACAGGAGTCAGCCAGCATCGCAGCATTCGCGGTCCTCGGTAGTGGCCTACGGGAGAATGTGCCCGTGGACCTCGATCGAAGACCGGGTGTTGAACCTCCCGCACCTCAGGGGCGCGGAGGAATCATGGGACGATGCTGGGTGCCTCCGAACACGAAGAAACGGAGGTGGCTCTCTATGGAGGGTCCCGAAATTCAGTATTCAGAAGCCATTATTGACAACGGCGCATTCGGCAAGCGGGTCATCCGCTTCGAAACCGGCCGCCTGGCCGCCCAGGCCGCCGGCGCAGCGATGGTCTACATCGACGAAGACACCGCGCTGCTCTCGGCAACCAGCGCCGGCAAGTCCCCGCGTGAAGGTTTCGACTTCTTCCCGCTGACCGTGGACGTCGAAGAGCGTATGTACGCTGCCGGCCGCATCCCGGGTTCGTTCTTCCGCCGCGAAGGCCGTCCGTCCACCGAAGCCATCCTGGCCTGCCGCCTGATGGACCGCCCGCTGCGCCCCGCCTTCGTCAAGGGCCTGCGCAACGAAGTCCAGATCGTGGTCACCGTCCTGGCGATCAACCCCGACGTGCTCTACGACGTGGTGGCCATCAACGCCTCCTCCATGTCCACGCAGCTCTCCGGCCTGCCGTTCTCCGGCCCGATCGGCGGCGTCCGCGTTGCCCTGGTCGACAACCAGTGGGTTGCCTTCCCGAAGCACTCCGAGCTGGAGCGCGCAGTCTTCTCCATGGTGGTTGCCGGCCGTATCGCCGGTGACGACGTCGCCATCATGATGGTTGAAGCCGAAGCCACCGACAACGCCTGGAACCTGATCAAGGAAGAGGGCGCCACCGCCCCGACCGAAGAGGTTGTAGCCGAGGGCCTGGAAGCTTCCAAGCCGTTTATCAAGGCGCTGTGTGACGCCCAGGCCGACCTGGCAGCCCGCGCTGCCAAGCCGACCGTTGAGTTCCCGGTCTTCCTGGATTACCAGGACGACGCCTACGAGGCAGTGGAAGCCGCAGCAGCGGACAAGCTGGCCCAGATCTTCTCCATCGCTGACAAGCAGGAGCGCGACGCCGCTTCGGACGCACTGAAGGACGAAGTCAAGGCTGAACTGGCCGGCCGCTTCGAAGGCCGCGAGAACGAAATCTCCGCAGCTTTCCGCGCAGTCACCAAGCAGGTTGTGCGCCAGCGCATCCTCAAGGAGCAGGTCCGCATCGACGGCCGCGGCCTGACGGACATCCGTCAGCTCACCGCCGAGGTCGAGGTTCTGCCCCGCGTGCACGGTTCGGCCATCTTCGAGCGCGGCGAGACCCAGATCCTGGGTGTTACCACGCTGAACATGCTGAAGATGGAACAGCAGATTGACTCGCTGTCCCCGGTCACGCGCAAGCGTTACATGCACAACTACAACTTCCCGCCGTACTCCACCGGTGAAACCGGCCGCGTGGGTTCGCCCAAGCGCCGCGAAATCGGCCACGGCGCCCTGGCAGAGCGCGCGCTCGTGCCGGTGCTGCCCTCGCGTGAAGAATTCCCGTACGCCATCCGCCAGGTCTCCGAAGCCCTGAGCTCCAACGGCTCCACCTCCATGGGTTCGGTCTGCGCCTCGACGCTGTCCATGCTCAACGCCGGTGTGCCGCTGAAGGCTCCGGTTGCCGGTATCGCCATGGGCCTGGTTTCCGACCAGGTCGACGGCGAAACCCGGTACGCTGCCTTGACCGATATCCTCGGCGCCGAAGATGCCTTCGGCGACATGGACTTCAAGGTTGCCGGTACCTCCGAGTTCGTCACGGCGATCCAGCTGGACACCAAGCTCGACGGCATCCCCGCCTCGGTCCTGGCCGCCGCCCTGAAGCAGGCCCGCGAAGCCCGCCTGCACATCCTCGGTGTGATGGACGCTGCGATCGATACCCCGGATGAGCTCTCCGAGTTCGCTCCGCGGATCATCTCGGTGAAGATCCCCGTGGACAAGATCGGCGAGGTCATTGGCCCGAAGGGCAAGATGATCAACCAGATCCAGGAAGACACCGGCGCTGACATCTCCATCGAAGATGACGGCACGGTCCTGATCGGCGCCACGGACGGCACGTCCGCCGAGGCTGCCCGGGCTGCGGTCAACGCGATCGCCAACCCGATGGTTCCCGAACTGGGCGAGCGTTACCTGGGCACCGTTGTGAAGACCACCACCTTTGGTGCCTTCATCTCGCTGACCCCGGGCAAGGACGGCCTGCTGCACATCTCCGAGCTGCGCAAGCTCTCGGGCGGCAAGCGCGTGGACAACGTTGATGACGTTGTTTCCGTCGGCCAGAAGATCCAGGTTGAAATCACCAAGATTGACGACCGCGGCAAGCTGTCGCTTTCGCCGGTTGTTGCTGACGACGACGCTGAAGACGAAGCGGCGACAGCAGAGTAGATGCCTGAAAACACCAAGGACAACCGTTCCGGCGCCGGCTTTGCCGGCACCGGGACGGTTGTCCCGTTTCCCCTGACAACCCGGCCGGGCGATCCGGCCATTGAGATCGGCGACCCGGCCGGTGCCATCGTGCGGCGCTCCGTCCTGCCCGGCGGCGTCCGGGTGCTGACTGAGGCGATGCCCGGCCAGCGCAGCACCACCATCGGTTTCTGGGTCGGCGTCGGCTCCCGTGACGAGGCCGAAGGCCAGCACGGGTCAACGCACTTCCTGGAGCACCTGCTGTTCAAAGGCACGGAACGCCGCAGCGCCATGGACATTGCCTCGGCTTTTGACGAAGTTGGCGGCGAATCCAATGCTGCGACGGCGAAGGAAAGCACCTGCTACTACGCACGCGTGCTGGACACTGACCTGCCGATGGCCATTGACGTAATTGCTGACATGGTGACATCCGCCGTTCTGGATCCCGAGGAACTCGAGCAGGAACGCGACGTCATCCTCGAGGAAATCGCGATGGACGCGGACGATCCCGCGGACCTGTGCCACGAGAAGTTCGCCGAAGCGGTCCTGGGCGACCATCCGCTGGGCCGTCCGATCGGAGGCACCCCGGAAGCCATCAAGGCCGTACCCCGCGAGGCTGTGCTGGAGCACTACCGGCGCCATTACCGTCCCGAGACGCTCGTGGTCACGGCCGCCGGCGGACTGGAGCACGAGATTGTGGTCTCGCTGGTCCTGGAGGCGCTCAAGCGCGCCGGCTGGGAGCTGGACGAGGCCGCCGAACCGGTTCAGCGCCGGGACACCACCCCAGCGGCCATTACCGGCACCGGAGGCGTCCACGTGTACAACCGTCCGGTGGAGCAGGCCAACATTGTGATGGGCTGCCCGTCGCTGGTTGCCACGGACAGCCGCCGCTTCGCGATGAGCGTGCTCAACACGGTCCTGGGCGGGGGCATGTCCTCCCGGCTGTTCCAGGAAATCCGCGAAAAGCGCGGGCTGGTGTACTCCACCTACTCGTTCTCGGCCTCCTACGCCGATGCCGGGTACTTCGGGATGTACGCCGGATGCTCACCGGCCAAGACACGGCAGGTCATTGACCTGCTGGAGTCAGAGCTGGACCGCCTGGCATCCGCCGGACTGGAGCCCGGGGAGCTGGAGCGGGCCAAGGGCCAGATCTCCGGCGGCATGGTGCTGGGCATGGAGGACTCCGGTTCACGCATGTCCCGGCTCGGCCGCGCCGAACTGGTCAGCGGCGAGTTCATCGATATTGAGGAATCCCTGGCCCGGATCCGGTCGGTGACCGCGGAGGAGGTCCAGGCCCTCGCCGTCGAACTGGCAGCAGCGCCGCGGACCATCACCGTCGTCGGCCCGTTTGAGTCGGCTGCGGAGCTTGGTTTCTAGACACAACGCGGATTCCAGGTACAAGACGAATTCCAGGTACCACCGCAAAACGCCAAGGGGCGGCCTTTCCTTCGGGGAAGGCCGCCCCTTGGCTGTGCCCGGACAGGCGGCGGAAGTCCCGGGCGCCTGAGCGTCCTTAGCCGCCGGCGAAGGGCGGCAGGATGTCCACGGTGTCGCCGGGTTCCAGCAGCGCCGAGCGGCTGCGTGCCGCGATCTCATTGACCAGGAACGTGCTGCGCCCGATCACGGTTTGCAGCACCGGCGTGCCCTCGGGGGCATCCGGATGCCTGGCAGCAAGCTTCTCCAGCAGCTCACCGAGCTCCAGCGGCCCCAGGTCCAGGGATTCCTCTTCAATCCCGGCTGCCGCTTTCGCGGCGCCAAAATAGCGGATCAGCACTTAGCCACCTATCGCACTCATAGTTCTGTCGGGCTGCACATAGTCCGGAGCGCCGAGCCCGGCGTGGTCCATTCCGTGGGCCTTGGGTTTGCCCCACATGGCTTCCTGCCAGCGGCGGGCAACAACGGCGTCATCGGTGCTGCTGCGCAGCAGCTCCAGCAGGTCGGTCTCCTCGTGGGAGAACAGGCAGCTGCGCACCTTCCCTTCGGCGGTGATCCGGGTGCGGCGGCAGTCAGCACAGAATGGTTCGGTGACGGAGGCAATGATGCCGACGACGCCGGCCACCTCGCCGGGACTGCTGCGGTGCCGAACTTCCCAGCGCTCTGCCGGGGCGCCGTCGCGGTTGCGGGGATCGGGGGTCAGGACAAACGATTCCTCGAGCAGCGTGCGGATCTCGGCAGCGGTGATCATCCCGTCCCGGGTCCAGCCGTGGTCGGCGTCGAGGGGCATTTGTTCAATAAAACGCAGTTCGAAGCCGCGCTCCACCGCCCACCCGAGCAGGCGGGGCGCCTCGGCGTCGTTGACCCCGCGCATCAGCACGGCATTGATCTTAATGAGCCCGAGGCCTACGCGGGCGGCTTCCTCCACACCTGCCAGCACCCGGTCCAGGAAGGGACGGCGGGTGAGCTGTGCAAACGTACCGGGGTGCAGCGAATCCAGGGAGACGTTGATCCGGGTAAGCCCGGCGTCCTTCAACCGCTGGGCTTTTTTATCCAGGCCCAGTCCGTTGGTGGTCAGCGAGACCGGAAGGTCCGGATGATTGGTACGGATCCCCGCCACAATCTCCACCAGGTCGGCCCGCACCAGCGGCTCGCCGCCGGTGAGACGGAGCTCGCGGACACCCAGGCCGTTCACACCAATGCCCACCAGGCGGACGATCTCGGCGGCCGTGAGGACCTTGTCCTTGGGCAGCCAGTCCAGTCCGGATGCCGGCATGCAGTACGTGCAGCGGAGGTTGCATTTATCCGTCAGCGAGAGCCGCATGTCCGTGGCCCGGCGGCCAAAGCGGTCCACCAGCCCGTTCAGGTTTTCCGGGGCTGCTGCAGCGGGAGCCGCTGTATCCGGGCTCCCCGGGAGCGGCCGCGGCGGCGAAACGGCGGGCATACCCAGCGAAATTCCCATGCCTCGAGTGTAGGCCGTTTCACAACCAGGCTCTAGGAACCGGTGCCCAGGACCGGGCCGCAGCCCGGCTGTCATACTTGAAGGGGTCTTTTCGCCATGAAACCCCCGGAACTCCCCGGAGCCGTGCGGATACCCGTTGCAGCCGAAGGAAACCCTGTGATGTCAAGAACGTGGCCGTGGGCCGCAGCAGCGGGCGTAGTCGCCGCAGGTATCGCCGTAGCTGGCGGGGAACTGGCTGCGGCCGTGCTCAGCCCGTCCCTGTCGCCGCTGACGGCCGTTGGCTCCGTCGTGGTGGACGCCGTTCCGGCTCCCGTGAAGGACTGGGCCATTGCCTCGTTCGGCACCGGGGACAAGCTCGCCCTGCTGGCTGGAATGATCCTGATTATCGCCGCGGTTGGAGCGGTTTGCGGTGTGCTGGAAACGAAGCGGCCGCCCTTGGGCTCATGGGTCATCGGTGCCTTCGGAGCAGCGGGAGTGGCTGCCACGCTCACGCGGGCGCAGTTTTCGCCGCTGGCGCTGGTTTCACCGCTGCTCGCCGGTGTCCTGGGAGTAATGGTCCTGCGGGCGCTGGCCGTCCGGATCCGCAGCTACGGCGCGGCCCCCGCCGGGGAAACGGGCGCACGGCGCCGCGAGGTGCTCGTGGGCGTCGGCGGCGGGGCTGCGGTAGCCGCGGTTGCCGGCGGGCTTGCCGGGATGTCCCGGAGTTCCCAGGTGGCGGTGGAGGACCTGCGGACAGGCGTGCAGCTGCCCGCGCCGGTTCAGCCTGCCATGGAGATCCCGGCCGGAGCGGACCTTGGGGTTTCCGGAGTGGATCCGCTGATAACCCCGAATACCGACTTCTACCGGATCGACACCGCCCTGCGGGTCCCGCTGGTAGATCCGCGTTCCTGGCGGCTGCGGGTAACGGGCATGGTGGAGAAGGAAATCGAGATCAGCTACGCCGAGCTGCTGGCTAAGCCGCTGCAGGAAAGCTGGATAACGCTCGCATGCGTCTCCAATGAGGTCGGCGGATCCCTGATCGGCAACGCCCGCTGGCTCGGCTGGCCGGTGCGGCACCTCCTGGCCGCCGCAGGAATCCAGGAAGGCGCCGATACGGTTCTGTCCACCAGCGAGGACGGGTGGACGGCGACCACCCCGCTGGAAGCGCTCACCGATGCCCGGGATGCGCTCCTTGCCGTTGGGATGAACGGCGAACCGCTGCCGCCCGAGCACGGATTCCCGGTACGTCTGGTTGTCCCCGGACTCTATGGTTACGTCTCCGCGACCAAATGGGTGACCGAACTGAAGGTCTCGCGGTTCCAGGACGAGGCCGCCTACTGGACCAACCGCGGCTGGTCCGAACGCGGGCCCATCAAGCTCTCTTCCCGGATCGACACGCCGTCCCGGAACGCTGCCGTCCCAGCGGGCATGGTCACAGTCGCCGGCGTCGCGTGGGCGCAGCACACCGGCATCAGCGCGGTGCAGGTGATGGTCGACGACGGCGGCTGGCAGGACGCCACGCTGGCGGCCGGAATCTCGGCGGACACCTGGCGGCAGTATTCCGCACAGGTGGAGCTTTCACCCGGGGAGCACACGATCACGGTGCGGGCCGTCGACGCCAACGGAAACCTGCAGGATGAGACAAAGCGTCCGGTCGTTCCGGACGGAGCAACCGGGCTGCACTCGGTTACCGTCAACGCCAAGTGAGCTGCGGCCGAGCCGGTGCCGGGCTCATTCGCCGCGGGAGCAGATCCGGTGGATAGGCTAGGGTCGATGGGTGAAGATCACCACTCTTGAAGGCACAGTAAACTTCCGGGATGTCGGCGGACTGCCGCTGGCGGGAGGCGGCAGTGTGGCTTCCGGTGTCCTGTACCGCTCCGATGCGCTCAGCTCCCTGACACCCCGCGGACTGGAAACCCTCGCCGGCTCCGGCGTCGACGTCCTTGCCGACTTCCGCACTCCAGCCGAACGGCAGATGGCCCCGAACCGGCTCCCCGCCGGCCGTCCGCTGCGCATCCTCGAGCTGCCGCTTTTCGAAGGTGCGTTCACCGGCGCCGCGCAGGCGGAAATGCAGCGTGCGAACCTTGCCGGTGATCCGGCGTCGGCGGCCCGCGCGATACAGGCAGCGATCGCCCAGCTGCCGACCCTGGGAGAGCTCTACACCGGAATGCTGGAGGACGGTGCACCGGTGTTCGCTGCGGCGGCCCGGACGGTCGCCGCGGGCAACGGTTCCGCGGCAGTGCTGCACTGCACGGCAGGTAAAGACCGCACCGGGGTTGCCGCCGCGCTCCTGCTCGAAGCGGCGGGGGTGGAACGGAACGCGGTGGTTGCCGACTACCAGCTCAGCGAACGCAACCTGGCAGGGGAATGGTCGGACCGGATGCTGGGGATGATCGCGGGGATGGGGGTGCCCCTCACCGAAGCGGTCATTACGCTGGTCACGCGTTCGCCCGCCGATGCCATCGTCACTGCCCTCGACTGGGTCACGGCGAACCACGGCGGGGCAGCGGGCTACCTCCGGGCCGCAGGCCTGTCCGCAACGGAACTAAAACAGCTGCAGCAGCGGCTGCGCGGACAGGACCCTGACCCGCACTAGGCCGCCCGGCAGTGTGCGGACGGACTCTCAGCCGCAGTAGTGCATACAATTCGTTGCAGTGTGCCCGCGGAAGGCGCACCCGGCCGAGGAGGAACGTGAGCAGCACACAGACCCGCACCCGGACGGTGGGCGAGCATCAGCAGCAGGTGCAGGCCCTGCTGGCCGGGCGGCTGCACGGGCATGCGGCCCGCACCGAGCGCCTGGGACTGGAACAGGCAGCCGGGCGTGTCCTCGCCGGGAACGTCGCGGCTCCGCGCAGTCTGCCGCCGTTCGCTAACTCGCAGATGGACGGTTATGCGGTCCGCGCGTCGGACCTCGCCGCAGCTCCACCGGCCACATCCCAGCCAGCGGCAACCCCGTCCAGCACCGTCCAGCTGCGGGTTGCGGCACCCATCCCCGCCGGCACGGCGGCCCCAGCGCTGGCCCCCGGAACCGCGGCCCCGATCATGACCGGTGCCATGCTGCCCGCCGGGGCAGACGCCGTCGTTCCCATTGAGCGGGCCGTGCCGGACTCCTTCTATCCGGCGACGGAACCCGAGGGTGCCACTGTTGGCCTTCCCAGCGGAGTTCCGGCCGGACAGTTCGTCCGTTCGGCCGGCAGCGACATCGCCGAGGGAACAGCCGCACTGGCTGCCGGAACCCGGCTCGGTGCTGCCCAGCTGGGGCTGCTGGCGGGCCTGGGGGTGGATTCCGTGACGGTCCGGGCACGCTTCCCGGTCCTGCTGCTGAGCACGGGAGATGAGGTGGTGGAACCCGGTCAGCCGCTCGCGCCGGGACAGATTCACGACGCCAACACCACACTGCTGGCGGTCAGCCTGCGTGAAGCCGGTGCCGAGGTGGCTCATTCCCGGATTGCCGCGGACCGTCCGGAGGGTTTCCTGGAACAGCTCCGGCACGATCTCCGGCGTCATCCCGCTGACCTGGTCCTGACCTCAGGCGGCATCAGCAAGGGCGCCTACGAAGTGGTCCGGCAGGCACTGGGCGCCGGCGGCGTCCAGTTCCTTTCGGTGGCAATGCAGCCCGGCGGCCCCCAGGGAATCGGCACAGTGGACGGGATTCCGTTCCTCGCCTTTCCAGGGAATCCGGTGAGCTGTCTGGTGTCTTTTGAAATGTTCCTGCGCCCGGCACTGACCGCGCTGACCGGGCTGCCCGTCCCGCGCCGGAAAGTCCAGGCGCGGCTCACCGAGGCCGCGGCCAGCCCGCCGGGCAAACTGCAGCTCCGCAGGGGACGCTGGAAGGACGGGCAGGTGGAGCTCATTGGGGGACCGGGGTCCCACCTGATCCACGCCCTGGCCTCATCCAACGCCCTTGTCGAGCTGCCGGAAGACACTGAACACGCGGCTGCCGGGTCGGAAGTGACAGTATGGCTGTTGGACTAACCCAGCGTGCAGCACAGCACCACCGAAAGGACCCGCCGATGCCCTCAGACCAGCCCCGATCAGGCACCACCGGAGAAGAGCAGGCCGCACCGGCGCTTACCCATGTCCGCGCAGACGGCACCGCCCATATGGTCGATGTCTCCGCCAAGCCCGAGACCGCCCGTGAAGCCACGGCCCAGGCTGTCCTGAAAACCACGGCCGACGTTATCCGGCTGCTCACCGAGGGCGGGCTGCCCAAGGGTGATGCGTTCGCCGTCTCCCGCGTCGCCGGAATCATGGCTGCCAAACAGACCTCCAACCTGATTCCGCTCTGCCACCCCCTGCCGCTGACCAAGGTCACCGTGGACTTCGAGCCCCGGGAGGACACGGTTGTCATGCGGGCCACCGTCAAGACCAAGGCGCTCACCGGCGTCGAAATGGAAGCGCTGACCGCCGTCTCCGTCACCGCGCTGACGCTCTACGACATGATCAAGGCCGTGGATAAGCACGCGGTGGTCTCGGACATTATGGTGCTGGCCAAATCGGGCGGCAAAAGCGGAGACTGGACACTGTGAGCACCGGCCCAACGGCACCCGCCCGCCGCACCGCGGCGATCCTGGTTGCCTCCACCCGGGCAGCGGCCGGGGTGTACGAGGATGAAACCGGGCCGCTGCTGCAGGACTGGTTCTATGCCCTGGGCTACGACGTCGTCCTGGCGGAAGTCGTGCCGGACGGTGACCCGGTGGGACAGGCGCTGGCCCGTATGCTGGCGCTGGAACCGTCCCTTATTATCACCAGCGGAGGCACCGGGATCAGCCCCACCGACGTCACGCCGGAGCAGACCCTCCCGCTGCTTCAGCGCCAGGTGCCCGGGATTATGGAAGCACTGCGTGCCGACGGGCTGGCCAAAACCCCGATGGCGGCGCTGAGCCGCGGATATGCCGGTACTGCCGGACGGACCTTCGTCGTCAACCTGCCCGGCTCGCCGTCCGCCGTCGCGGACGGACTCGCCGTCCTCGAGCCCCTCGTGGGGCACATCTGCAGCCTGCTGGAAGGTAGAAATGAGCACTAGCGAAGTTGTGGCTGCCACGGTCGGCACCACCGTGCTGGAATCTGAATCCGCATGCACCGCCGTGTGGACCCCGCAGGCCGGCGCCGTCGTGAGCTTCAGCGGCATTGTGCGTAATCACGACGGCGGGCAAGAGGTGGCCTCTCTGAGCTACAGTGCGCACCCCACCGCGCAGACGGTCATCGCGGACGTTGCCGGGGCCATCGCGGAGAAGTACGACGGCGTCCGCATCTGGGTGGGCCACCGCACCGGGCCGCTTCAGATCGGGGACGCGGCACTGGTTGCCGCCGTCGCCTCCGCCCACCGCGGCACCGCCTTCGCCGCCTGCTCGGAGCTTGTGGACACGGTGAAGGCCCAGGTGCCGATCTGGAAAGAGCAGGTATTTGCGGACGGGTCCGTGGAGTGGGTCGGCGTCAGCGATGCCCCGGCCTGACCGGTAACCTAAAACCATGAGGAATAAACTGCCTGTCGCGGTGCTCGGAGCCACCGGACGCATGGGATCCGAAGCCGTCAAAGCCGTGGAAGCGGCTCCGGACATGGAGCTGGTGGCCGCCCTGGGCCGTAACGATCCGCTGGAAACCCTGGTGTCCGCGGGGGCCCGGTACGTGGTGGACCTGACCGTTCCGGACAGCACCGAAGCAAACGTCCGCTTCGCCGTCGAACACGGAATGCACGCCGTGGTGGGAACCACCGGCTGGGACGCGGGACGCCTGGAGCGCCTGACGGAACTGCTTGCGGAGCACCCTGAGACCGGCGTCCTCATTGCCCCGAACTTCGCCCTCGGGTCCGTGCTGGCCACCGCTTTTGCCGCCAAGGCCGCACCGTACTTCGAATCCGTGGAAATCGTGGAACTGCATCATCCGCAAAAGGTGGACGCCCCCTCGGGAACCGCCGCCCGCACGGCTGAACTGATGGCAGCCTCCCGCGCCGAAGCCGGCACCGCACCCTCACCGGACGCCACCGTCAAGGAACTCCCGGGTGCCCGCGGAGCCGACGTCGACGGCATCCGCGTCCACTCCGTCCGCCTGCGCGGACTGGTGGCCCACCAGGAGGTCCTGCTGGGCGGCGAAGGGGAGCAGCTCACCATCCGCCACGATTCCTATGACCGGGCGTCCTTTATGCCCGGAGTCCTGCTCGGGCTGCGTCAGGTCGCGGAGCACCCGGGCCTGACCGTCGGACTTGACGGCTACCTCAACCTGAACGCCTAAGGAAACCTTCGTTGTCCACTTTCTTCTCCGGACTGTTCCATAACCGGGCGAAAATCGGTGTCCTCCTGGTCACCCTGCTCCTGGCTTTCTACCTCGTCATTGTCGCCCAGCGGGGCTGGCTCCTGCTGACCTCCGACGGGCTCACCGCGAAGGCGATGGGCCTGGCGTACTTCGTGCTGCCGCTCGTTGGTGTGTGGGCCCTGGTGCGCGAGCTGCTGTTCGGTGTGCAGACCGAGAAAATGGCCACTATCCTCGCTGATGAGGGCGGACTGCCGGTCGATGACCTGCCGCGGACCCCGGGCGGCAGGATCGTCCGGGAAGCCGCCGACGCCCAGTTCCCGGCCTACCAGGCCGAGGTTGAAGCCGCCCCGGAGGAGTGGCGGGCCTGGTTCCGGCTGTCCTGCGCTTACGACGCCGCCGGTGACCGCAAGCGTGCCCGCTCCGCAATGCGGCAAGCCGGCAAGCTCTTCTCTGCCTGACGCCTGAAGGAGCGGCGCCTACCGCCGGTTTTCTGCCAGGGTGCCGTCCCGGGCCAGCCGCGACGCACCTGACGCAATGGTCTCCAGCGGTCCGCGCGAACCGAGGCGGACGAACGCGATGCCGATCAGCACTGCGGCCGCGGCCTGGGGCCAGAACACCCAGCCGGGATCCAGCGCCGGTTCCTGCGCCTGCACCATCGCCATGACCCAGATGTGCACGCTGTAGAGCGTCAGCGTGATGGCACCGGCGGCGGAGAGCGGCAGCAGCAGGTTGGGCCGCGCCCAGGTGAGCAGCAGACAGATGCCGACGACGGCGGCAGCCGTCCCGGCGGTGTGCAGCAGGTCGAAGGTGGTTCCGGAATGCGGCGCACTGACCGTGAGCCACCACCACGAGCCCGACTGGTCCACCCCGGTGAGGTTCACCTCCAGCATCCGGCCGATCGGCCACGTCTGCCCGGACTCGGTCTTCAGAAGTTCGGCGAAACCGCCGGCATCGATGAGCAGGTACCAGCTGAGGAACTTTGCACCCACAGCTGTAAAAATTCCCACGAAGACCAGGCCCGCCTGCACCGGCAGACTGGTCAGCTGCAGCCGTCCAATCACCATGCCAATCAGCAGGTAGCTCATCCACTGCACTGTGGGGTACACGCCGGTGAACAGGACATCTGCCAGCAGCGGGACCGGTTCCAGGAAATGCTCCCAGGTGATGTTGCCGTCCACGCCGGGGGGAACCAGGTTCGCGTTGATCCAGGGGCGCATCAGGTAGGCCAGGACGGGGGAGAGGCATACCCAGGCACCGGCCCAGACCGCAAGCCGCGGCAGCCGCATGTTCGTGAACGGCAGCACCATCAGGAACAGGACGGCGTAATGGAACAAGATGATGGCAATCGAGGTCTCCAGCCCGCCGAGCAGCAGGCCGATCAGTGCGATGACCCCGGCGCGCGCGGCGATGCCACGCCGGTTCCGGGCAGGGGAACGCGCGGAACCCGGATCGGCGCCGCCGGTCAGTAAGGCGATTCCAATGCCCGCCACCACGGCGAAAAGGGCGGAAGCACGTCCGGAAAAGAGCAGCGCAACCAAAGTGGGCGCTCCCGTCTCAGGGTTGTACAGCGGGAAGATGTGAGTCGACATCATGCCCAGCAGCGCCACACCCCGGGCAGCGTCGATGCCCGTCAGCCGTGTTCTGCTCATTCCAGAATCGTCTCACAGCAGCCTTGGCATCCCTGTGCGGCGTTCCCCGGGCCTGACGCGCCCGGGCGCACCGGGCGTCTCCGTTGTCCCAATCGCAGGTGCAACAGGTAACGTTTTACCCATGGCAGACTCTGATATTCGTTCCCGCCCGTTTGGAACCCTGGTGACGGCGATGGTCACCCCGTTTACAGCCGACGGTCAGGTGGACTTTGAGGCCACCGCGTTCCTGGCCAACAAGCTGGTCGAGGACGGCTGCGACGGTCTTGTCATCTCCGGAACCACCGGCGAAACCTCCACCCTGGAGGACAGCGAAAAAGAAGACCTTTTCCGCGTCGTCGCGGAGACCGTCGGGGGCCGGGCCAAGGTCATTGCCGGGACCGGAACCAACCACACCTCGCACTCCGTGGAAATGGCCAAGCGGGCCGAGCGCGCCGGAGCCGACGGCCAGCTGGTCGTCACCCCGTATTACAACAAGCCCACCCAGGCCGGTGTGCTGGCACACTTCGACGCCGTTTCGCAGGCGAGCGAGCTGCCCATCATGATCTATGACATCCCGGGCCGCGCCGGGATCCCGATCACCACCGAGACGATGTTCCGTCTCGCAGAAAACCCCAAGGTCCTGGCCCTCAAGGATGCCAAGGCCGACTTCGCTGCCGTCACCCGGGTCATGGCCAACACCACCCTGGACGTCTACGCCGGCGACGACGGACTGACGCTGCCGTGGATGGTGGCCGGAGCCGTCGGCGTCGTCAGCGTCAGTGCCCACGTGGCCACCCGGGAGTTCCGGGCCCTGGTCGACGCAGCCGCAGCAGGAGATTTCGATAAGGCGCGCCGGATCCACTTCGACCTGGATCCCGTAGTGCGCGCAGTAATGACACACATACCAGGTGCCATTTCCGCCAAGCAGATCCTCAAGATGCAGGGAGTGATCCCCAACGCCGCTGTACGGCTGCCGCTGGTGGCTCCCGACGCCATTGAAATGGAAGCTGTCCTGGCGGACCTGGCCGAAGCAGGATGGGACTTTTCCCAGGACAAGGCGTAATACAACATGATTGAAACTGCGGATACCGCACTGAGGACCCCTCCCCGTCTCAAGCCCGGGACGCTGCGCATCGTGGCCCTGGGCGGGCTCGGAGAAATCGGCCGCAACATGGCCGTCTTCGAAATCGACGGCAAGCTGCTCATCGTGGACTGCGGTGTGCTCTTCCCGGAAGAGACGCAGCCCGGCGTTGACCTGATCCTCCCGGACTTCTCCTACATCGAAGACCGGCTGGACGACGTGGTGGGCGTGGTACTCACCCACGGACATGAAGACCACATCGGCGCAGTGCCGTACCTGCTGCGCCTGAAGAAGGACATCCCGCTGATCGGCTCCCAGCTGACGCTGGCACTGATCGAGGCGAAGCTGCAGGAACACCGGATCAAGCCCTTCACGCTCACCGTGAAGGAGGGCCAGGTTGAGCAGTTCGGCCCCTTCGAGTGCGAGTTCGTGGCGGTCAACCACTCCATTCCGGACGCGCTGGCGGTCTTCATCCGTACCCGTGCCGGCACGGTCCTGCACACCGGCGACTTCAAGATGGACCAGCTCCCGCTGGACGGCCGCATTACCGACCTGCGCGCTTTCGCCCGGCTGGGTGAAGAGGGCGTGGACCTCTACATGGCGGACTCCACCAACGCCGACGTCCCCGGCTTCACCTCACCGGAACGCAACATTGGCCCGGTGCTCGAAGAGCTCTTCGGCAAGGTCAAGAAGCGGATCATCGTCGCGTCCTTCTCCTCGCACATCCACCGTGTCCAGCAGGTGCTCGACGCCGCTGCCGCGCACGGCCGCAAGGTCTGTTTCGTAGGCCGCTCCATGGTCCGGAACATGGCCATCGCGGAGAAGCTGGGCTACCTGAACGTTCCCGACGGCATCCTGGTGGACCTGAAGAACGTGGACAACATGCCCGACCACAAGCTGGTGCTGATGTCCACCGGTTCGCAGGGCGAGCCCATGGCCGCGCTGTCGCGCATGGCCAACGGCGACCACCGGATCAGCGTCGGCCGCGGTGACACGGTCATCCTGGCCTCCTCGCTGATCCCGGGCAACGAGAACGCCGTCTTCCGCGTGATCAACGGGCTCATGAAGCTGGGTGCGGACGTCGTCCACAAGGGCACGGCCAAGATCCACGTCTCCGGACACGCCTCGGCCGGAGAGCTGCTCTACACGTACAACATCCTGAAGCCGAAGAACGCCATGCCCGTGCACGGCGAAACCCGCCACCTGATCGCTAACGGCAAGCTGGCGGCGCAGACCGGTGTTCCGGAAGAGAACATCATCCTGGCCGACGACGGCACCGTGGTGGACCTGGTCAACGGCAAGGCCCGCGTGGTCGGCAATGTTGAGTGCGGCCTGGTCTACGTTGACGGATCCAGCGTCGGGGAAATCACCGACACGGACCTCAAGGACCGCCGCATCCTGGGCGAAGAAGGCTTCATCTCCGTTATCACCGTGGTGAACCGCACCACCGGAACCATCGTGTCCGGGCCGGAAATCCATGCCCGCGGCTTCGCCGAAGACGACACCGTGTTCGACGAGATCAAGCCCAAGATCAGCAAGGCGCTGGAGGAAGCGGTGATGTCGAACCGGGACCACACCGCCTACCAGCTGCAGCAGGTTGTCCGCCGTGTCGTCGGCACCTGGGTCAACCGCCGCCTGCGCCGCCGCCCGATGATCGTTCCGGTGGTCCTGGAAGCCTAGCCCGGCCTGTCCGCAGGTCTCTGATTCCTCCCCGGCCGGGGTTCCCGGCGGGGAGGAACAGCGCCTGGATTGGCGCGTATATTCGGTGATTTGCCGCCGTCGTCCGGTAGCGTGGCAGATATGGCGACTCGTACTTCCCCTGCCGCGCGCGGCAGTTCCTCCAGCCGGACACCTGCCCGCAATGCCGGCGGGAGTTCCGGGGGAAAAGCGGGCGCACGGGGGAAGTCCACCGGCCGGCAGTCCAAGGCCCAGCCAGAAGAGACGCTCCCGCTGCCCCTGCGGGCCATTCAGAGGGCGTGGATGGGAGTCGCCCGGATCGTAGGTGCCGGTGTCCGCAAACTGGGCACCGACGTCGTTCCGGACCGCGAGATCCGCCGGGACGGCACCGGTTTCTTCCTGATTCTCACCGCCCTGCTGGTTGCCATGGTTGAATGGTGGGCCCTGCGCGGTCCGGTAGCCGACGTCATTCACGCCGGTGCGGCCGGCACCTTCGGGTGGATGGCCGTCGTCCTGCCCTTTATGCTCCTGACCGCCTCGGTCCGCCTGTTCCGCTATCCGGAACGGCACCGCGCCAACGGCCGGATCAGCATTGGCCTGACCCTGATGATCTGCTCCGGGGCGGGCATCACCCACCTGATCGGCGGTGCTCCGGCCCTGTCCGACGGCTTCGATAAGCTCTGGGCCTCCGGCGGTATTGTCGGTTTCCTGGTGGCTGGCCCGCTGTCCGCCGCCATCACCAAGTGGCCGGTCATCCTTCTGCTTTCGCTTCTGGTCTTCATCTCCATCCTGATCGTCACGGCCACGCCGTTCCGGCACATTCCGCTGCGCCTGCGCGCCCTGTATGAGCACCTGATGGGGCAGGACCTGAGCCCGGACGATCCCGAGGCTCACGACCAGAGCTACCTCTATGCCTCCGACCGCCCGGCCAAACCGAAGAAAGCCCGGAAGCCCAGCCGGTTCGCACGCACGCGCAAGGACGAAGAGGCGGAGCACTCTGACGGCTTTGCCGGAGACGAGGCCTTCGAAGCCGCCCTGCTGCGGGACGAAGAGGAACGGCAGGAAGCTGCCCTGGCCGAACCCGCGGTCCCGCCGGGAGTCCGCCGCCCCACCAAGGCCGAACTTGCCACTCAGAAACTGCGCCGCCAGCAGGGTCTCGAGGAGGACGCAGAGCCGCCCACGGAAGCGATCTCCATGGTCCCCGAGGCGGCTGCGTCCCTTGCCGCGGTTCCGCCCGTGCCTCCGGTGCCCTCGCGCCCGGTGGCGAATGTGCCGCCGTCGGCCCCCATTCCGCAGCGCACCGAGCAGCTGCAGCTCTCCGGCGACGTCACCTACACCCTCCCGCCGTCGGACTTCCTGCCGTCCGGTCCGCCGGCCAAGGAACGCTCAGAGGCCAACGACGCGGTGGTCGCTGCCCTGACGCACACCCTGGAGCAGTTCAACGTTGACGCGAAGGTCACCGGATTCTCCCGCGGTCCCACGGTCACCCGGTATGAGATCGAGCTGGGCGAGGGCACCAAGGTGGAGCGGGTCACCGCGCTGTCCAAGAACATCTCCTACGCCGTCGCCAGTTCCGACGTGCGCATCCTCTCGCCGATCCCCGGCAAGTCCGCTATCGGCATCGAGATTCCGAACGCGGACAAGGAAGTCGTGGCCCTGGGCGACGTGCTGCGCTCCAACGCCGCGCGCAAGACCGAGCACCCCATGGTGATGGGTGTGGGCAAGGATGTTGAAGGCGGCTTCGTCGTCGCCAACCTGGCCAAGATGCCGCACCTTCTGGTGGCCGGCGCCACCGGTGCCGGTAAGTCATCCTTTGTGAACTCGATGATCACCTCGATCCTGATGCGCTCCACCCCGGATGAGGTCCGGATGGTCATGGTGGACCCCAAGCGCGTGGAACTCACCGCTTATGAAGGTGTGCCGCACCTGATTACCCCGATCATCACCAACCCCAAGAAGGCCGCCGAGGCGCTGCAGTGGGTGGTCCGGGAAATGGACACCCGCTACGACGACCTGGCCAACTTCGGTTTCAAGCACATCGACGATTTCAACAAGGCCGTGCGCAACGGCAAGGTAGTTCCGCCGGCCGGTTCCAAGCGGGTTATCCGCGCTTACCCGTACCTGCTGGTGATCGTGGACGAGCTCGCTGACCTGATGATGGTTGCCCCGCGGGACGTCGAAGACTCGATCGTGCGCATCACCCAGCTGGCCCGTGCCGCCGGCATCCACCTGGTGCTGGCCACCCAGCGCCCCTCTGTCGACGTCGTCACCGGTCTGATCAAGGCCAACGTTCCCTCCCGCATGGCCTTCGCCACCTCCTCGGTCACCGACTCCCGCGTGGTCCTGGACCAGCCGGGCGCGGAAAAGCTCCTGGGCCAGGGCGATGCACTGTTCCTGCCGATGGGCTCCAACAAGCCGATCCGTGTGCAGGGCGCCTGGGTAACGGAGTCTGAAATCCACCGCGTGGTGGAGCACGTCAAAACCCAGCTGCAGGCCGTCTACCGCGAAGACGTGGCCGTTACCGCGCCCAAGAAGCAGATCGACGACGACATCGGAGACGACCTCGATGTCCTGCTGCAGGCCACCGAGCTGGTGGTCACCACGCAGTTCGGCTCCACCTCCATGCTCCAGCGCAAGCTCCGGGTCGGTTTCGCCAAGGCCGGCCGCCTGATGGACCTGCTCGAATCCCGGGGCGTGGTTGGCCCGTCCGAAGGCTCCAAGGCCCGCGACGTGCTGGTCAAACCCGATGACCTCGCCGCCACACTGGCCGCCATCCAGGGCGGGGAACCGCTGGGCGGTCCGGACGCCGCGGAAGCTGCCGCACTGGCGGATAACGCCAACGCGAACCACGGCTTCGAGCCCGACGGCCCGGTGGACCTGGTGGGCCAGGACCTCGACTCCCGCCCGCAGGCCACGGAATATTACGACGGCGCCGACGGGACCAGCGGCGACGAGGACGGAACAGAGGACGCATGGAATCTCACCGGACGCTGAACCCGGTTAGTCTGGAACTGTGAGCAACTCCCCAGCCGAGCGGGTTCCGACGCTGAACATCGCCAACGTCCTGACCGTCATCCGCATCGTTATGGTGCCGCTGTTTATCTGGTTCCTCGTGGCAGACGATGGCCGCGACGGCCTGTTCCGGTGGCTGGCGGTGGCAACCTTCGCCGTCGCCATCTATACGGACAAGCTCGACGGCGATCTGGCGCGCAGCCGCGGGCTGATCACCGACTTCGGCAAGATCGCCGATCCCATTGCCGACAAACTGCTGATCGGCTCCGCCTTGGTGATGCTCTCGATCCTCGGCGAGCTGTGGTGGTGGGTCACGATCGTCATCCTGGTCCGCGAAATCGGAATCACCATCATGCGGTTCGTGGTGATCCGGTATGGCGTGATGGCTGCTTCCCGCGGCGGCAAGCTCAAGACCGTTATCCAGACTCTGGCAATCTTCCTGTTCCTGCTGCCCCTGACCTCCTGGCTGGGGGACTGGGCCTGGTGGATCAGCGCCACCGTGATGGCAGCCGCCGTCGTCATCACCGTGGTGACCGGCATCGACTACGTCCTGCAGGCCATCCGGCTGCGCGCCGGTGCCCGCGGCGAGAGCGGCCGAAGCGCATGACCGGCCGGGCACCCGACATTGTGGCTGCCGCGGCCGCCCGCGGATTGCGTGTGGCAGCTGCCGAGTCGCTGACCGCAGGGATGCTCGCTGCGGAACTGGCCACCGTACCTGGAGCCTCCGCGGTACTGCAGGGCGGCGTTGTTGCGTACCAGAACTCGGTCAAGGCACAGGTTCTGGGCGTCCCGGAGGACCTGCTCCGGAAAGCCGGCTCCGTTGACCCGGCGGTGGCCGAACAGATGGCCGGGGGCGTCCGGAAGGTGCTGAACGCCGATATTGGGATTTCCACCACCGGTGTGGCGGGTCCGGAGCCCCATGACGGCAAACCGGTGGGTACTGTGTTTATTGGTATCGCGACGGCGTCTGCAGTCAGGGCCGAAGGTTTCCGGTTCGAGGGCGACCGCGCCGCCATCCGGCGGCAGGCCTGCACTGCGGCTTTGGAGCTGCTGGCTCTGGAACTGCTATCCGGGGAACCGGCGCAGGAGAGCCAGGGTTAGAGGCTCGGCACAAACGGCGCTGGGGCCGGGAACAAATCCGAAACCGTGTCAGTTGTTAGTATCAGGAACCGCTAAGGTTCCCGGATTACGATCTAGACAATCCGCGGTATTCGCCGCGGAGGGACCGATAAGGGAGCAGGACGATACACATGGTGAAGCAACCCGTATCCGTGAACGGCGTTATTCGCTGGCGGGATGTAGGGTTGGCGGAAGATGCACACAGGGAGCCTAAGGAGCGCAAGATGGTAGTTCTACGCCATGAAATTGGTGATGTACTCCGCGATGTACGCCAGCGCCAGGGCCGTACCCTGCGTGAAGTCTCGCACAGCGCCAGGGTGTCCCTTGGATACCTGAGCGAAGTTGAACGGGGCCAGAAGGAAGCTTCTTCTGAACTCCTGTCTTCAATCTGCAGTGCCCTTGATGTGCCTTTGTCCCTGA
Source organism: Arthrobacter gallicola (assembly GCF_014836775.1). Classification (GTDB taxonomy): domain Bacteria; phylum Actinomycetota; class Actinomycetes; order Actinomycetales; family Micrococcaceae; genus Arthrobacter_B; species Arthrobacter_B gallicola. The sequence continues at coordinate 52,430 of NZ_JACSQD010000005.1, read as the reverse complement.
TGCTTCGTGAGGTCAGTGACCGTGTGGCCAGCGCCGAAGGCGTAACCATCCCCGACACCGTTCCGACGGAATTCTCCCGGGAGTTTGCCCGTGAGTTCCCCGAGGACCTGGCCCGGGATCTGGCCCGCACTCCGTAACAACCCCCGGGGAGCTTCTGCTTCCCGCCCAAGAGCTCTTGAAGGACCCCGCTGCGCACCGCCGGCGGGGTCTTTCGTCTGCCCGGGCGGCAGGTCAGCTTGCGTGCCCGGGCACTTCGGAGACATTGAGTTTGTGCAGCAGCGTGCTCAGGGTCCGGACCTCCGCCTCATCCCAGGAGGAGAGCAGCAGCCGGAAATGTTCCTCCCGTGCCCGCTGGGTCCGCAGCAGCTGCTCCTGCCCCAGCGGCGTCAGGCTAATGGCCTGGGCCCGCCTGTCCTCCGGATCGGCCTGCTTTTCCACGAGCCCCAGCGTCTCCAGAATCACGACCTGCCGGCTCACCGAGGGCTTTCCGACGCCGATGGCAGCGGCCAGGTCAGTGAGCCGCAGTGGACCCCGGCGCTGCAGCAAAACCAGCAGCCCGTAGGCGGCAGGTTCCAGATTGGGGTGGACCGCCTTGGCTACCCGGGCGGAGGCAGCCCGGGCGCGCCGCCACAACACGCTCAGCTCCTGTTCGAGGCTTTCGATGGCCGGGGCGGGGGCAGCTGCCGGCGGATAATCCGTCATGGTGCCATTCTAGGCCGGGAAAGTGCAGGTCATCACAGGCCCGCCGCCTCCCGGATCCCGGCCCCGTGAGTGGGCGTGAGAGGATTTATTGATGCGTATCAGCGATTTTTGGCGTCTCATGGATGATGAGTTCGGGCCGGCATATTCCCGGGTTCTGGCTTCGGACCTGGTTCTCACCGGTCTCGGAGGAATAACTGCCAGTCAGGCGCTGGAGAAGGGCGTGGAGCCCAAACGGGTGTGGCTCGCTGTCTGCGACATGCAGGAAGTCCCCCCGGAACGGCGGCTGGGACGGGATATCCAGCCAAAACGGGACTAGACACGCTGCGGTATCCGTTCGAATATTTGTTCGGATGCCGATATGCTCCTACACAGGGGCAGCAACTGGCCCGCCCGGCTCCGGCTGTCCACACCCGGCATGCGTTCGCTGGCAGTGTCAGTGCCGTCGCATACGGTTCAGTAAGGAACCGACAGCAGGCCCACGGGCCAGGAACAACAGCAACAGCCACAACAACAGAGGTGAAGAATGGCCGCTCCAGACCGCGCCAAAGCACTTGAAGCAGCACTGGCCCAGATCGACAAGCAGTTCGGTAAGGGCTCCATCATGCGGCTGGGCGATGACACGCGCGCGCCCGTCGAAACCATTTCCACGGGCTCCATTGCCCTGGACATCGCGCTCGGCATAGGGGGCCTGCCCCGCGGCCGAGTCGTGGAAATCTACGGCCCGGAATCCTCGGGTAAAACCACCGTTGCACTCCACGCGGTTGCCAACGCCCAAAAGAACGGCGGAATCGCCGCGTTCATCGATGCTGAGCACGCCCTGGACCCGGAATACGCCAAGAAGCTCGGCGTCGACACTGACGCGCTTCTGGTTTCTCAGCCGGATACCGGCGAGCAGGCACTGGAGATCATGGACATGCTGGTGGGCTCCGGCTCGCTGGACATCGTCGTCATCGACTCCGTCGCTGCGCTGGTTCCGCGCGCGGAAATCGAAGGCGACATGGGAGACAGTCACGTTGGGCTCCAGGCCCGGCTGATGAGCCAGGCCCTGCGAAAGATCACCGGCCGCCTGAGCCAGACCAAGACCACGGCCATCTTCATCAACCAGCTGCGAGAGAAGATTGGTGTCTTCTTCGGCAGCCCCGAAACAACCACCGGCGGCAAGGCGCTGAAGTTCTACGCCTCGGTCCGTATCGACGTCCGCCGGATCGAGACGCTGAAGGAAGGCACTAACGCGGTTGGTAACCGGACCCGTGCCAAGATCGTCAAGAACAAGATGGCCCCGCCCTTCAAGCAGGCGGAGTTCGACATCATTTACGGTCAGGGCATCTCCCGCGAAGGCAGCCTGATCGACATGGGTGTGGAGCACGGAATCGTCAAGAAGTCCGGTGCCTGGTTCACCTACGACGGAGACCAGCTGGGGCAGGGCAAGGAAAACTCCCGCCGGTTCATGCGGGACAACCCTGAGCTCGCGGACGAGATTGAACGGCGTCTGCGCGTCAAGCTGGGAGTCGACGCCGAACCGGAGGAGCAGGCGCCCAAGGGCAAGAAGGCAGCCGCTGACAACACGGCAGCAGCCGAAGCCTAGTCTCAAAGATGCAACAGCGCCGTGCCCGGAAACCGGGCGGGGGAGCCCAGGACGGCCCCACGCCCGGTTCGGCTGCCGACTCCGTTGCCGAGGCAGACCCCTACGCAGTTGCCCGGGCGATAGTCCTGCGGCAGCTGACCAGCTCTGCTAAAAGCCGCCGCCAGCTGGCCGACAAGCTGGCCGAGCGCGGCGTCCCGGAGGAGGTCGCGGCGGCAGTGTTGGACCGTTTCGAGGAAGTCCGGCTGATTGACGACGCCGAGTTCGCCCAGATGTGGGTCCGAAGCAGATCCCAGACCCGGTCCCTGGCCCGGTCGGCGCTCCGCAGGGAGCTCACGGAGAAGGGGATTGCTCCGGAACTGGCGGAGGAAGCCCTCGAACAGCTCAGCAGCGATGACGAACGGACGGCAGCACTGGAGCTTGTGCGCCGGAAACTGCGCAATGCTGCAGTGCCCCAGGACCGGCAGGAACGGGATAAGCAGGTTCGGAGACTGGTCTCCATGCTGGCGCGGAAGGGCTACTCACCCTCACTCGGTTTCGCGGTAGTCAATGAGGTGCTGGAAGACCGGGAGGCCGCGGAAGGCCAAGCGGCCGACGACGAGACCTGGTAGTGAGGCTGGTGCCCCGAACGGTCCGGCCGGGGGCGGCTGCACCGCGGAGGAGCGGCCACAGACGCCGGTAGGGGATACCCCGGGCGTATCGTATGCTGATCCTCACTATGTTTACTGTGAGGTTTCTGGGACAGAAGTTACGTGGCGCGTCTTTGACAGCCGCAGCAGCCGCCGGGGTTCTTGCCGCTGCACTGCTGTCCGCTGCGCCCGCCGCGGCCGATGACTACCCGAGCTGGGACCAGATTGCCGCCGCCAAGTCCGATCTGTCCGCCCGCGAAGCGCAGATCAGCGAGCTGGAGGAACACCTCGCCAAGCTGCAGGATGAGGCCGGGGCCCTCGGCAACGCCGCCGTTGACGCGTCCAGCCGCTACGATGCCCTGCGCGGTGAAGTCCTGGCCAGTGACGCGCGGGTGGCCGAGCTGGCCGAAGAACGTGCGGCCGCAGCGGCTGAAGCCTCGGAACTCCGCAGCCAGGTGGGAGCCCTCGCCGCCCAGACCTATAAAACCGGGGGTATGGATAGCACCGTCCTCTTCCTCCTGGACTCCGAGGAAGGTGTGGCTCACCTGGACCGGATGACCACCCTGCAGCTGGTCACAGAGCGGACCTCCAGGCTTTTCGGCCGGGCTGACGCGGCGGAAAAATCAGCGGCGGCACTAGAGGACGCCGAAGCAGCCGAACGAGAAGCGCGAAAGGTGCTGGCGGAGGAAGCCGACGCGTTGTACAAGGACGCCGAAGCAGCCACCACCGCTGCGGACAAGGCGGTGCGCACCCAGGAGGAACGGACGGCTGTGCTGATCGCCCAGCTGGCTGATCTTCGGGAGACAACGGCTGAAGCCGAGCTGGCCCGCATGCAGGCGGCCCGCGCCGAAGAATCCGTCCGGCAACAGGCAGAAGCCGCGGAAAAAGCGGCCGCCGAAACCGGCCGGCCGGAGGCTGGACCGGTGATTAATCCCACACGCCCCAGTAGCCCGCCGGCTTCGGCCGCGCCCTCACCATCTACACCGCCAGCCACACCCACACCTCCCGTCGCGGCTCCCGCGCCTCCGGCCGCACCACCCGCACCGCCTGTCCAGGAGACCGTGCCGCCGGCTCCCGCGGCCCCGGTGGATGACCCCGCCGGCGCCCAGAATTATGCACTCTCCAGCATGCCCGGGTACGGATGGGACGGCGGCCAGTTCCGCTGCCTTGTGAACCTGTGGAACCGCGAGTCCAACTGGCGGACCAGCGCCGCAAACCCCTACAGCGGGGCCTACGGGATTCCGCAGTCCCTTCCCGGAAACAAGATGGCCGCCTTCGGTGAGGACTGGCGGACCAACTACCGCACACAGATCAACTGGGGACTTTTTTACATCCAGCAAAGGTATGGCTCACCCTGCGCTGCCTGGGCTCACTCGGAGAAAAATAACTGGTATTAAAGCGGCTCCGTTACAGAAGCGCAACCTGAGCGTTATCAATCCGCGATCTGTCTCAGGAACGGTGTGTACAGTCCCGGTCTTATGAGTAATGCAGTTCAGGGACGGCGTGAAGAGAGGCGGCAGCGCGCAATCCAGCGCCGCCGCCACCGGATCAAGGTGGGAGTTGCGGCTACGCTCGGCGGGGCCGTCATGCTCGGCACCGCCGGTGCAGCCGCGAGCAGCGACAAGGACCTGCGTGCCACCGCCGGAATCCAGCTCGCCAGCCTGACCCTCCCCATTTTCGACGAAACCGATGCCGCGGCTGAGCCGACGGCCCAGTCAGCGCAGGCGGAGACCGTGGCCCCGTCCCCAGCCGGCCAGACACCGGCGGCCGAATCTTCCGAACCAGAGCCGGAGACAGCTCAGAACACTCCGGATGCTGCCGCGCAGGCGGCAGCAGCGGCAGAGCAGGCAGCGGCGCAACTGGCCGCCGAACAGGCAGCCGCGGACGCGGCGGAGGCTGCTGCCGCCGAAGCCGCCAAAGCAGCAGCAGCGGCGTCAGTTCCGGTCAACGACCCAGCTGGAGCGAAGGCCTACGCGGCCACTGCCCTGGCCGGTCACGGCTGGGGTGCCGCGGAGATGACCTGCCTGGATACCCTCTGGAACAAGGAATCCGAGTGGCTGACCAGCGCTACGAATGCCAGCAGCGGCGCCTACGGCATTCCGCAGGCACTTCCCGGCACCAAGCTGGCCACCGCCGGGGGCGATTGGCAGACCAACTACAAAACACAGATCAACTGGGGCCTGACCTACATTGAGTCCCGGTACGGGAGCCCCTGCTCGGCCCTTAACTTCCACTACGCGAACAACTGGTACTAAGCCGGTTACCGCGCCGCGTCTCACCCCCGGCAGCGCCACGTCTCACCCCCGGAAGCGAAGACCTGCCGGAAACGAAGGACCGGCCGCCCGACCGGCCGGGACCGGCCACAGCAGGCAAGCCGGAGAATTGGGGCCGTGCCTCCCGCGCGGCGTACCCTAGTACGGTGAGCCTGTCTGTATCCCGCCCCGCACCCGCTGAGACCTTCGACGCACCCGCCCAGGCGCCTCTGCGCACCTATCAGGTACGTACCTTCGGCTGCCAGATGAACGTGCATGACTCGGAGCGGATCTCCGGCCTTCTTGAAGGCGCCGGCTATGTGCCGGCCGACGGCGCGGACGCCGACCTCGTTGTCTTTAATACCTGCGCCGTGCGGGAGAATGCGGACAACAAGCTGTACGGCAACCTGGGCCAGCTGGCGCACGTGAAGGAAACCCGTCCCGGCATGCAGATCGCCGTCGGCGGCTGCCTGGCGCAGAAGGACCGGGACACCATCCTGGCCAAGGCTCCGTTCGTGGACGCTGTTTTTGGCACGCACAACATCGGCGCGCTGCCGGCCCTGCTGGAACGTGCCCGCCACAACGACGCCGCGCAGCTGGAAATTCTGGAATCCCTTGAGGTCTTTCCTTCCACGCTGCCCACCAAGCGCGATTCGGTGTACTCCGGCTGGGTCTCCATTTCCGTTGGCTGCAACAACACCTGCACGTTCTGCATCGTCCCGTCACTGCGCGGCAAGGAACGCGACCGCCGCCCGGGAGAGATCCTTGCCGAGGTGCAGGCGCTGGTCGACGACGGCGCCATCGAGGTCACGCTGCTGGGCCAGAACGTCAACTCCTACGGTGTGGAATTCGGCGACCGCGGAGCCTTCGCGAAACTGCTGCGCGCCTGCGGGTCCATCGAAGGACTCGAACGCGTCCGGTTCACCAGCCCGCACCCGGCGGCCTTCACCGACGACGTCATCGACGCGATGGCACAAACCCCCAACGTGATGCCGCAGCTGCACATGCCGCTGCAATCCGGCTCGGACAAGGTCCTCAAGGACATGCGCCGTTCCTACCGGTCCAAGAAGTTCCTGGGGATCCTGGACCGGGTCCGGCAGCAGATGCCCCACGCGGCAATATCCACGGACATCATCGTGGGCTTCCCGGGGGAGACGGAAGAGGATTTCCAGGCCACGCTCGACGTCGTCGAACAGGCCCGGTTCGCCACCGCCTTCACCTTCCAGTACTCGAAGCGCCCGGGCACTCCGGCGGCCGAGCTTGCGGACCAGCTGCCCAAGGCCGTGGTCCAGGAGCGCTTTGAGCGCCTGACCGCGCTGCAGGACAGGATTGCGGCCGAGGAGAACGCCAAGCAGGTCGGCACAACGGTTGAAGTGATGGTCACCGCCGCGTCGGGACGTAAATCGGAGGAGACCGGCCGGCTGTCCGGCCGCTCGCGCGATCAGCGGCTGGTGCACTTCTCCGTTCCCGAGGGAGCTCCGGTTCCCCGCCCCGGAGATCTGGTGACCGTTCCCATCACCTCCGCCGCCGCGTTCCACCTGGTGTCGGATCCGGCCTCGGCCGCTGACTACTCGCTGCGCCGTTCCCGCGCCGGAGACGCCTGGGACCGGGCACAGGCTGATTCCTGCGGTGTTCCCGCTCCCGCGGACGGCCGGGCCGGTGTTTCGCTGGGTATGCCCGTCCTGCCCCCGCGCCGGTGACCCGCAGCGTCCCTCCCGTCGTCGCCGTCGTCGGCCCCACCGGCTCCGGTAAGTCGGACCTTGGTGTGGCGCTGGCCCAGCGCCTCGGCGGGGAGATCATCAACGCGGACTCCATGCAGTTCTACCGCGGCATGGACATCGGCACCGCCAAACTTCCCGAAGCCGAGCGCGGCGGCGTTCCGCACCACCTGCTCGACATCATGGACGTGACGGAGGAAGCGAGCGTCTCGGCGTTCCAGGCCCAGGCCCGCGCCCTGATCACACAGATCCAGTCCCGCGGCCGGTATCCCATCCTGGTCGGCGGCTCCGGACTCTACGTGCGCGCAGCCCTGGACGTGCTGGAGTTCCCCGGAACGGACCCCGTGCTGCGCCGCCGCCTGGAATCGGAACTGGCGCAGGAGGGTCTTGAAGCCCTGCGTTCCCGGCTGCAGGCGGTGGATCCCGCATCGGCGGCACGCCTGGGCGATGCCCGGCGGATTGTCCGGGCCCTTGAAGTCCACGAGCTCACCGGGCGGCCGTTCAGCTCCTTTATGCCGGACCGCACCTACTTCCAGCCGGCAGTGCAGGTGGGATTGACGGTGGAGCGCAGCCTGCTGCACCAGCGCCTGGCCCGCCGCGTTGAGCTCATGGTCGAGCAGGGACTGGAAGCTGAAGTCCGGCGGCTGGACGCGGCCGGACTGCGGACCGGCAAAACCGCCGGCCGTGCCCTGGGCTACGCCCAGTTCCTGAAAGTGCTCGACGGCGAGTGGACCACCAGGCAGGCCGTGGAAGACACTGTGGTGGCCACCCGCCAGTTCGCCCGCCGCCAGATCACCTGGTTCCGAGCCGACCCCCGCGTCACCTGGCTGGACTTCGATGATGCTGAACTGGTGAACAAGGCCGCCGCCGCTATTCTTGAAGGGTGAGCACAACTTCCCCCACCGCCCTGTCCGCATCCGGCCTGCCCTCCGGTGTTGCCGGCCTGTCCTTTGCCAAGGGCCACGGCACCGGCAACGACTTCGTCCTGGTGGCAGACCCCGACGGGCTGCGGGACCTGAGCGCCGCCGACGTTGCGGCGGTCTGCGACCGGCACAGCGGGATCGGGGCCGACGGCTTCATTCGAGCCGTCCGTTCCGAACACCTGCCCGAAGGCCAGGCCGTTCTGCAGAGCAACCCGGATGCCCTCTGGTTTATGGATTACCGCAACGGTGACGGCAGCATCTCCGAAATGTGCGGCAACGGCGTGCGGGTCTTTGTGCACTTCCTGCTCGAAGAAGGCCTGGTGCAGCTGGCACCGGGCGATGTGCTGCCAATTGGCACGCGCGCCGGGCTGAAGACTGTTACCCGGACTGAAACCGGCTACGCGGTGGACATGGGTCCGTGGGAGTTCATCTTCCCCGACCACGCCGCGGCCAAGGCCATGGACACCGTAGTTAATGCCGGGGGCCTGGAGGTGCCGCGCCCCGGACTGTCCGTCAGCATGGGTAACCCGCACACCGTCGTCGCGCTGGCCGAACTGTCGGAACTGGCTGCAACTGAGCTCATCAAGGCCCCCTCCGTGGAACCTGCGCCGGTGAACGGCACCAACGTCGAGTTCGTTGTGCCCGCCGAGCCCCTGGTGCTCGACGGCGTGGGGCAGCTGACCATGCGCGTCCACGAGCGCGGTGTCGGGGAAACCCGCTCCTGCGGCACCGGTGCCTGCGCGGCAGCCGTGGCAACCCGGTTCTGGGCCGGAGCAGGCGCCCCAAACGCCTGGCACGTCCGGGTGCCCGGCGGAGAGCTCGGCGTCCGCTTCCTTGCCGGACCGGATGGCCGGGAACACGTGGAGCTCAGCGGACCCGCTGTCCTCGTTGCCCGCGGAACACTGCTCTAGTCGGGTTCGCCGCTGCGCTTGACCAGCAGGATCCGGAAGGACTTGGCGGTGCTGTAACGGCTGACCGCAAAGTCCGTGCCAAGGTTCTCGCCGAGCCAGCGCTGCAGGGAATCCGATCCCAGGTTCTTCTGGACCACCAGCCAGGCGGTCCCGCCCGGTGCCAGGCGCGGCAGCCACTGCAGCAGCAGGGCATGCAGTTCCTCCTTGCCGACACGGATGGGCGGGTTGGACCAGATGGTCTCAAACTCCAGCTGGGGATCGACGGCGTCCGGGAGCAGGGCGTGGACGTTGCCCAGGCCCAGAGCAGCAGCGTTGTCCCGGGTCAGGCCCAGGGACCGTTCGTTGACGTCCACGGCGTACACCTGGGCGCCGGGGGACTTCAACGCCATGGTCAGCGCAATCGGTCCCCAGCCGCACCCGATGTCCAGCAGATTCCCGGCAGGCGCCGGGTCGGGAATACCGGAGAGCAGGATCTGCGTTCCCTTATCAAGGCCATCAGGACTGAAAATGCCGCCGGAAGTGGTAAGCGTCCGCTCCTGGCCGGCCAAGGTAACGCGCAGCGGCCGGCGGACCTCCGGTGAGGACGGCTGTGAACTGAAGTAATGCTCTGAACCCATAACTATCCAGATTAGTGGTTCCGGGACGGGCCGGGGGACCGGATGGTCCTGTCCGCCCGCCGCCGTCACCGACACCCGCGCACGTATTGCACAACCCGCAGGGCAGCCGACACAATGTGGGTCCCCTGACCTACCATGGTTAGTACCGCTTCTAAGGAGATTATGACCATCAACAATTCCCGTCCCGCCGCCGGATCTACGCCCACAGACCTCAAACCCGAGGAAATCCAGGGAGTCATCGACCGGATTCTGGCCAAGGAAGACGCCGCGGTTGCCAAGCACAGCGTCCCGGTCGGAACCACATCCGGACTCCGCGGGCAGGCCCAGGCACTGTCGGCGCAGACAGCCGGGCACTCTGATGCCGACGGGGATCAGCAGGACCTGCAGGACCGCCGGGCCCTGCGGCGTGTTGCCGGCCTGTCAACGGAACTCGAGGACGTCACCGAGGTCGAATACCGGCAGCTTCGGCTGGAACGGGTTGTCCTGGCCGGGCTATGGACAGAGGGTACGGCCGCAGACGCCGAGAACTCATTGAAGGAACTGGCTGCCCTGGCGGAGACCGCCGGGTCAGAGGTGCTGGACGGCATTGTCCAGCGCCGCATGAAGCCGGATCCCGGCACCTTCCTTGGCTCCGGCAAGGCACAGGAGCTCAAGGACATCGTGATGGCCACCGGCGCGGACACGGTGATCGTGGACAGCGAGCTTTCGCCGTCCCAGCGCCGCGGTCTGGAAGACATCGTGAAGGTCAAGGTCATCGACCGGACCGCGCTGATCCTGGACATTTTTGCCCAGCATGCAAAGTCCCGTGAAGGCAAGGCGCAGGTGGAACTGGCGCAGCTGGAATACCTGCTCCCGCGCCTGCGCGGTTGGGGCGAATCCATGTCCCGGCAGGCCGGTGGCCAGGTGGGCAGCGCCGGAGCCGGCATGGGCTCCCGCGGACCCGGTGAAACCAAGATCGAACTGGACCGGCGGAAGATCCGCACCCGCATGGCCAAGCTGCGCCGCGAAATCGCCGGCATGAAGCCTGCAAGGGAAACCAAGCGCGCAAACCGCCAGCGCAACCAGGTGCCCTCCGTGGCCATCGCCGGGTACACCAACGCCGGAAAGTCCTCGCTGCTGAACCGCCTGACCGACGCCGGTGTACTGGTGGAGAACGCCCTGTTCGCCACCCTTGATCCGACCATCCGCCGGGCCGAAACCCCGGACGGCATCGGCTACACGCTGGCCGACACCGTAGGGTTTGTCCGCTCCCTGCCGACACAGCTGGTGGAAGCCTTCCGCTCCACGCTGGAAGAGGTGGCCGACGCAGACCTCATCCTGCACGTGGTGGACGCCTCCCACCCGGATCCCGAAGGGCAGATTGCCGCGGTGCGTTCCGTCCTCGCCGACGTGGATGCCCGCCGGATCCCGGAGATCATCGTCCTGAACAAGGCCGACGCCGCTGACCCGTTCGTGATCGAACGGCTGCGCCAGCGCGAGCCGAGGACCGTTGTGGTCTCGGCGCGCACCGGCGAGGGCATTGATGAACTGCTTCAGGCCATCTCCGAGGGAATTCCCCGGCCCGGGGTGGAACTGGACCTGCTTGTCCCTTACCAGCGCGGCGACGTCGTGTCCCGCCTGCACAGCCAGGATGCGGAAATCCTGGCACTGGAGCACGAGGAAGACGGTACCCATCTGCGGGTGCTGGTGCGCGACGCCCTGGCCCCGGAGCTGGAGCAGTTCGTCAACCATGCCTAAGCAGGATGCAGGCGCGGAGGTCCTTGATCTTCTGGACACCGCCGTCGCGGCCATGGGCGGGCAGAACCGTCCCGGGCAGCATGAAATGGCACGCCAGGTCGCTGAATCGATTGAAACCGGCAGGCACCTGCTGGTGCAGGCCGGTACCGGTACGGGTAAGTCACTGGCCTACCTGGTGCCGCTGATCCATCACGCCCTGGAGAGCTCCAAACCGGCGCTGGTCTCCACCGCCACGCTCGCGCTCCAGGCGCAGATTGTCGGCCGGGACCTGCCACGGCTGCTGACGGCGCTGCAGCCGAAGCTGCCCCGGGATATTGACGTGGCACTGCTGAAGGGCCGGAGCAACTACGTCTGCGTGCACAAAACCGGCGGCGGCTTCCCGGAGGATGAGGAGCCAGGTGCCCTGTTCACGCTGGGAGACGACCACGGTGTCGCGCATCCGGCTCCCGCTGCGGGTCCGACGTCGGCCCTCGGCCGCGAGGTTGTCCGCCTGCACGAGTGGGCCGAGGAAACCGAGACCGGCGACCGGGACGAGCTTGTTCCCGGAGTCACCGACCGCGCCTGGCGGCAGGTCTCCGTCACTTCGATGGAATGCCTCGGATCCCAGCGCTGCCCGGTTGCCGAATACTGTTTCAGCGAACGGGCCCGCGCCAAGGCTGCGGTGGCGGATCTGGTCATCACCAACCACGCCATGCTGGCTATCAGCGCTTTCGAAGGACTGGCTGTCCTTCCGGACTACGACGTCGTGGTCATCGACGAAGCCCATGAACTCCAGGACCGTGTCACCGGTGCCGTCACCGGACAGCTTTCCGGGACAGTCATCAGCGCAGCCGTCACCGCCGCGCGCAAGCACACGTCGGCGTCGGTGGAGGAACTCGCAGCGGCGGGCCGCGCCTTCGACGCGTCAGTGGAAGGTATCCCTGCGGGCCTGCTTCCCTCCGGCCTGAATGAGGAACAGGAACTGGCCGTGGCCCGGGTCCGGGAAGCGTGCCGCACCGCGCTCTCCGATTCAAAGCCGGAGGGCGGGGACGCCGGCGACGGCGGACGGCAGATGGCCCGCTCGCGGCTGATGGCCGTGCTGGAACTGTGTGAACGGCTGGTCAGTGCGCCCGACGCCGGCGAAGTTGTCTGGGCCTCCAGGCCCAGCACCTTTGCGCCCGGTGAAGGCTATGCGCCTCCGGACGAGTCCTCACCGGCCACCCTGAACGTCGCCCCGCTGTCCGTGGCCGGGCGCCTCAGAGACGGACTTTTCGATGGCCACACCGTAGTGCTGACTTCTGCCACGCTGGCGGTAGGATCCGAATTCGGTCCCGTGGCCGGCGGCCTTGGCCTGGTGGGCGCAGCCGCACCCGCGTGGACCGGAACCGACGTCGGTAGTCCCTTCGACTATCCGCGGCAGGGTGTGCTCTATGTAGCCCGCGACCTGCCCAAACCGGAGCGGGGAACCTCCGCGGCGCAGCTTGAGGAACTCGAGGCGCTGCTCAAGGCTTCCGGGGGCGGGGCGCTGGGACTCTTCTCGTCCCGCCGCGCGGCGGAAGATGCGGCCGCGGCGATGCGGCTCAAGGTTGATTTCCCCATCCTGTGCCAGGGTGAGTCTTCCATGTCCGCCCTGGTGAAGCAGTTTGCCGAGGACGATGCCACCTGCCTGTTCGGAACCATGTCGCTGTGGCAGGGAGTCGATGTTCCGGGCGAGGCCTGCCGCCTGGTGGTCATCGACCGCATCCCCTTCCCTCGGCCGGATGACCCGCTGATGACGGCACGGACCCGGGCCGTGGCGAAGGCCGGCGGCAATGGATTTATGACGGTGGCTGCCACGCACGCGGCTGTCCGGCTTGCCCAGGGTGCCGGGCGGCTGATCCGGGCATCAGGAGACCGCGGCATGGTGGCCGTGCTTGATTCCAGACTGGCGAACGCCCGCTACGGTGGATTCCTGCGTGCTGCGCTTCCGCCGTTCTGGTCCACGACGGACCGCAGTGTGGCCCTGGGAATCCTGGAGCGGCTCAATGCTTCGCGGAAGACCGCACAAAAGACCGCACAACGGGCGGCGTCGTAGGAGTGATCCGGCGGGTTAGAGGGAACGCATAACGGAAACGACCTTGCCCATGATGGTGGCGTGGTCGCCCATGATGGGCTCGTACCTGGTGTTCTGAGGCAGGAGCCAGGTGTGGCCGTTGCGCTGCCGGAAGGTCTTGACCGTGGCCTCGTCATCCAGGAGCGCTGCCACAATGTCACCGTTTTCGGCGGTCGGCTGGCGGCGGACCACAACCCAGTCGCCGTCGCAGATCGCGGCGTCCACCATTGAATCGCCGGAAACCCGGAGCATAAACAGTTCGCCATGGCCCACCAGCTGGCGCGGCAGGGGAATCATCTCCTCCACGACCTGTTCGGCGAGGATGGGACCGCCGGCAGCGATCCGGCCAACCAGGGGAACCATGGCGGTGTCCACCGCTGTCGTCAGCTCCGTGACGTTCGACTGCGCGGGGGAGTCCGCCGACTCTGTCCGGGGTCCAGGCGCCGTGCCTGAAGCGGTCCGCTCGGTATGCATCAGCAGGGGGACAAGGATCTCCATTGCCCGGGGACGCTTGGGGTCGCGGCGGATGTACCCCATTTTCTCCAGCTGGCTGAGTTGATGGGTCACGCTGGACAGGCTCGCCAGCCCCACCGTGTCACCGATCTCCCGCATCGAGGGCGGGTAGCCGTTGGCGGTGACAGACGCCTGAATCGTTTCGAGGATCTTCTTCTGCCGGGGTGTCAGTGACTTGGGGCGGGCGGAACCGGCCTGGACGGACGCAGCCGGACGGCCTTCGGAGTTGGTCCTACGGGGCACTTCGGCTTCCCTTCGAGCGTTCCGGCCGGGCCGGGGCGGTTGGTGCTGGTCACTGCGATGTCAGTGGCGGATGGTTCGCTGATGTCGAACGGTCTCCACTGGTCTCAACGCTAGGTGAGAGCAAGGTCATTTTCAAACATTTGTTCGAGTGAGTCTCGACATCGTTCGTAGATAGATGCTAGAAAAGGAACAGCAGGAATCGAATACATGTTCGATTCGAGGTTGCCAACTGTTCGAAGTCAGTTTCGAAACCGTGAAGTCACGGCCTCAGGATCTGGATCGAACCGGAAAGGTTTTGCCATGACAGTTCAGCTTGCGGCACCCCGCACATCACTGAGCTTTGCCCGCCCTGCCCGCACCGCCAAGACTTACAGCACCGCCCAGGCCTCCCGTACCGCCCAGCCTTCCCGTGCTGCGGCATCGAGCCAGGTCTCGTCCGCTGCCCCGCTCCGCCTCACCCGCCGCGGACGCCTCCTGCTCGTTGGTGCCCCGATTATGCTCGGCGGCGCGGCACTCCTGACCTTCGTCGGCTTCTTCACTGCACCGGCCCTGGCTGCAGGCAGTGCCGGCGAACAGACCCGGACCCAGCAGATCAGCGTCTCCACGGGGGACTCGCTTTGGGGGCTGGCCGCCGAATACGCCCCGGACCGGGACCCGCGCGAAGTGATTGCGGACATCATGGAGCTGAACAACCTCAGCGACGCCGTGGTACCCGCCGGCGCCCAGCTCTACATTCCGGTTTCCAGCTGACCTTCCGGCTGACCCTCCAACCCGCATCCTTTACGCAGCGTCACCTTGAGCCGCGGATTCTGCGCGGGGGAGGGCGCGGCTTAAGCTGGACTAGTGACTGAACAGCTGGAAAAACTCAACCGACTTCCCCTGCGCGACGATCTTCGGGGCCTCACCCCCTACGGCGCGCCGCAGCTGGAAGTTCCCATCCTGCTGAACGTCAATGAGAACACCCATGGCCTGCCGCAGGAGGTGCAGGAGGCAATCACGGCCTCCGTTCAGCGGGCGGTCTCGGGGCTGAACCGTTACCCGGACCGCGAATTCACCGAACTCCGCGAACGGCTGGCTGCCTACCTTGGCCACGGCCTGGGGATTGAGAACATCTGGGCCGGCAACGGCTCCAACGAGGTGCTGCAGCAGGTGCTCCAGGCCTTCGGCGGACCCGGCCGAACAGCCATGAGCTTCCCTCCCACCTACTCGATGTATCCGCTGCTTTCCAGCGGAGCCGGAACCCGTTACGTCACCGGCGAACGCGCGGCAGACTTCAGCCTGTCCGCCGAATCCGCAGCTGCCCAGGTCCGGGCCGCAGCTCCAAACATCGTCTTCCTCTGCACGCCGAACAACCCCACCGGGACCGCCCTGGGACTGGATGTCATCGAGGCCGTCTACGAAGCCGGGAAAGCATCCAACGCGATCGTCATCGTGGACGAGGCCTACGCGGAGTTCTCCCACGCCGGCACGCCGAGCGCCCTGGAGCTGCTGCCCGGCCGCGAACGGCTCATCGTCTCGCGGACCATGAGCAAAGCATTCGCCCTTGCCGGAGCGCGCCTGGGCTACCTTGCTGCTGCGCCGGAGATCGCGGATGCCCTGCGCCTGGTCCGGCTGCCGTACCACCTGTCCGCGGTCACCCAGGCAACGGCCAACGCGGCCCTGGCCCATGCCGGTGCGCTGCTGGCCAACGTGGAGGACATTAAGGCCCAGCGCGACCGCATCGTCACTGAGCTGAGGGAGATGGGCCTGCAGCCTGCTCCTTCGGACGCCAACTTCGTCTTTTTTGGCGGCCTCGAGGATCCCGAACGCATCTGGCAGGGACTGCTCGACGCGGGCGTCCTGATCCGTGACGTCGGCATTCCGGGACATCTGAGGGTGACGGCGGGGACCGAGGCTGAGACCACGGCCTTCCTCACCGGCCTCCGGAGCCTGCTCGCCGCCTAATGCAGGAGCTGGCCCGCGCTTCGGGTCCGGCCGGATTCAAACACTAGACTGGTACCAGAGACCCCTTCTTTCAAAGGAACCTTCAATGACCGTGGAAACCGCCATCGGCCGCACCGCCCGCCTGGAGCGGACCACCAGCGAATCCTCCGTGCTTGTGGAACTGGACCTGGACGGCACCGGCCGTTCGGATATCAGCACTTCGGTGCCCTTCTATGACCACATGCTTACCGCGCTGGCAAAGCACTCCCTGATCGATCTCACGGTCAAGGCGACCGGTGACACCCACATCGATGCCCACCACACCGTCGAAGACGTTGCGATCAGCATCGGCGAAGCGCTGAAAACGGCTCTCGGGAACAAGGCGGGCATCCGCCGCTTCGGTGAAGCAACCGTGCCGCTGGATGAAGCCCTGGCCAACGCGGTCGTCGACATTTCCGGGCGCCCGTACCTGGTGCATTCGGGCGAACCGGCCGGCCAGGAATACCACCTGATCGGCGGCCACTTCACGGGCTCGCTGACCCGCCATGTCTTTGAAGCGATCACCCTGCACGCCCAGATCTGCCTGCACATGACCGTGCTCGGCGGCAGGGATCCGCACCACATCGTAGAGGCACAGTTCAAGGCCTTTGCCCGCGCACTGCGCGCCGCCGTCGAACCGGATCCCCGTGTTGAGGGAATCCCGTCCACCAAGGGAGCACTTTGAGTAATCGCCGCGTCACCGTCCTGGACTACGGATCCGGCAACATCCACTCAGCCGTCCGCGCACTGGAACGGGTGGGTGCCGAAGTCACCCTGAGCTCCAAGTCAGCGGATGTGCTCAACGCTGACGGGCTCCTGGTACCGGGCGTCGGCGCCTTTGCGGCCGTGATGCAGGGGCTCAAGGACGTAGATGCGCTGCGGATGATCGGCCGGCGCGTGGCCGGCGGACGCCCGGTCCTGGGGATCTGCGTGGGCCTGCAGGTCCTTTTCGAGGAAGGTGTCGAGCACGGCGTGCGGACCGAGGGAATGGGTGAATGGCCCGGCGTTGTGGAGCGCCTGGACGCCGAGGTGGTTCCGCACATGGGCTGGAATACCGTCGAGGCGCCCGCCGGCTCCAACCTGTTCAAGGGTATTGAGGATGAGCGGTTCTACTTCGTCCACAGCTACGGCGTGCAGAAGTGGGACTTCGACGTCACGCAGCCTGCCATGAATCCGCCCCTGGTGACCTGGGCCCGCCACGGCGGTCCGTTTGTCGCGGCTGTGGAGAACGGTCCGCTGTCTGCCACGCAGTTCCACCCGGAAAAGTCGGGCGACGCCGGCGCTGCCCTGCTCGAAAACTGGCTCAAGGGACTGGGATAAGCCATGTGGAGCGTAGTCCTTATGGGAGTCGCCGGTCTGCTCGCCGGCGGCGCAATCTCCTTCCGCAGGCAGGGCCTGCCCAGATTTATCAGCATCAGTTTCTGGGTCCTGGCGGGGATGTCCCTGCTGGGTGCCTACCTACTCACCTACGGCCTCTGAGCCGGAATCACTGAAAGCAGAACATGACGCTCACCGATACTCCCATCCTTGAACTCCTGCCCGCCGTGGACGTGGCCGACGGCCAGGCCGTCCGCCTGGTCCAGGGGGAAGCCGGCAGCGAAACCAGCTACGGCGACCCGCTGGACGCGGCCATGGCCTGGCAGAACGACGGCGCCGAGTGGGTTCACCTGGTGGACCTGGACGCCGCTTTCGGGCGCGGCAGCAACCTCCCGCTGCTCAAGCGCGTGGTTAAGGCACTGGATATCAAGGTGGAGCTTTCCGGCGGCATCCGTGACGACGCATCCCTGGAGAAGGCCCTGGAACTCGGCGCCCGGCGTGTGAACCTGGGAACTGCTGCCCTGGAGAACCCGGAATGGACGGCCAGCGCGATCGCCCGTTACGGCGACGCGATCGCCGTCGGACTGGATGTCCGCGGCACCACGCTCGCGGCCCGCGGCTGGACCAAGGAAGGCGGAGACCTCTGGGAGGTCCTTGCCCGCCTCGAAGAGGCCGGCTGCCCCCGCTATGTCGTTACTGACGTCACCAAGGACGGGACGCTGCGCGGACCGAACGTCGAGCTGCTCCGCGAGGTGCTCTCCCGCACCGACCGCCCCGTTGTTGCCTCCGGCGGCATCTCCAGCCTCGATGACCTCGCCGCGCTGCGCGAGCTGGTCCCGCTTGGCCTGGAGGGCACCATCGTTGGCAAGGCACTGTATGCCGGAGCCTTCACGCTGCCCCAGGCCCTCGACGTCGCAGGCCACCCGGAGCGCTAGCAGCCATGGCTAAACGCGAACTGCCCGGGCACATCGCCGCCGCCCTGGCCGGTGCCGGGGGAGCCACCGACTCCGCCGGCCAGCCGTGGGCCGGACGCAGCCTGGAGGGGGACGGCAATCCGCTCCACCAGTTCGATAAGGACGACGGAAAGCCCGACGCCGGGTACACGGCCGCGCTCGAAGCCCTCGTTGCGGGCAAGGGAACCGAGGCTGAAGTTGTAGCCTCCCTGGCCACAGCCCGGGTCTACGTTGCCATCATCGCGACCCTTGGCGAGGAAGCCGAATCAGAGCATGGGCTGACCGCCGACAAAGAAGCCGACCTGGCCCTGGTGACACTCACTGCCCCGGACGGGCGGAAGGCACTTCCGGTGTTTTCCTCCGTGGACTCCCTTTCGCGCTGGCATCCGCAGGCACGCCCGGTTGCGGTTTACGCGCCGCGTGCTGCCCTCTCGGCGGTGGCCGAAGAGGCGCAGCTGCTCGTCATCGACCCAGGCAGTGACATGACCTTCGTGGTCCGGCGTCCGGCAACCTGGGCCCTGGCCCAGCAGAGGGAGTGGGTGCCGTCCTACACCGACGGTTCCCTCACCGCAATCGTGTCCGATGCGGCCGCCGCGCAGCCGGCGGTCCGGCAGGTCCAGCTCTCCGCCGCGGGCGGCGTCGCATCACGGACGGCAGACGGTACGCTGGTTTCCGGCGGAGGCGCCGGGCCGGAGCTGCGGGTAACGCTTCAACTGGTCCCAGGCCTCGCCCAGGAGGATGTGCAGACCGTTGCGGCGGCCCTGCAGCGCAGCCTGGCCGCCCACCCCGAATTTGTTGAGCGTGTGGATTCACTGGAACTGAAGATCACGCGCTGAGAGGCCCGCGGGCCAGAAGAGAAGTGCAGTGAACTTTCGTCTCTACCGGGACCTGCTGGCGATCGTCCCCGTCCGCCGGGTGCTCCTGGTCGGTATGCTTGCCCGTTTCCCCCATGCTGCGGCCGGTGTGCTGCTGACACTTCACGTGGTGCTCACCCTCGACAAGGGGTACGCGGCAGCCGGGGCAGTGGCCGCGGTGGTGACCATCGGTATTGCGGTCGGTGCACCCTGGCGGGGGCGGCGGGTGGACAACGTGGGGCTGCGCAAGGCACTGATCCCCTCCGTTATTTCCGAGGCCGTCATCTGGTCCGTTGCACCGCACGTCAGCTACGAATGGCTGCTGGTGCTGGCGCTGATCGGCGGGCTCTTCACCCTGCCGGTGTTCAGTGTGGTCCGCCAGTCGCTGGGCGTCCTGGCCGCGGGGGAGAAGCGCCGCACGGCGTTCACCCTGGACTCCATCGCCACGGAAATCGTGTTCATGGGCGGGCCCGCCGTGGGCGCTGTCCTGGCCACCTCCATTTCGACGGTGGTGGGTTTGACGCTGGTGGGAATCTCGACGGCGGCCGCCGGTGTGTTCCTGATGTGGTTCAACCCGCCCACCCGCTCCGCAGCGGACGGCGCCGTCCCGCCGCACGACGTTGAGGCGGCCACAGCCGCCGTCGTTACCGCCGCCCCGGCACACCTGCGCGAGCCGGCTGCCGAACTGACCCAGGCGGCCGGAGCCGCGGCGGATGCCGCGGATCCCGCGAACTCCGGGGGGCTCCTGCGCCGTGCTGCTGCCGGCTTCTCCTGGATGACCGTCAGCGTGGCCGTCGTCTTCGTGGTTGCTGCCGGGGCCGGGCTGCTGCTGGCCAGCACCGACGTCGGGATCGTTGCCCTGGTTGAATCGTCCGGGGATCCGGGGAAACTCGGCATCGTGTTCGCCGTCTGGTGCGCTGCGTCCCTGGTGGGCGGACTGCTGTACGGCGCTATGACCAGGCGGATCTCGCCGATGCTGCTGCTGCTGGCCATGGCGGTGCTGACCCTGCCCATGTCCTTCGCCACAGACACCCTCAGCCTCGCTCTGCTCTCCATCCCCGGCGGCCTGCTCTGCGCTCCGGTGCTTTCGGCGGCATCGGAACGGGTAGCTGACCTGGTGACGGAGGAACGGCGCGGTGAAGCCATGGGCTGGTACGGGTCCGCGCTCACAACCGGAACCGCTATCGGTGCCCCGCTGGCGGGCGCAGCCATCGACACCATCGGCCCGTGGTCCGGCTTCGCATTCGCAGGAGCCGCTGCCGCAATGATGGCCCTGCTGACGCTGGGCACCCGGGCAATGGTTATCCGCCGGCGGATAAGGGTCTGACAAAAGACAGTAAGCGCAGCAAAAAGCCCGAAGAGTACAGACTCTTCGGGCTTTGCCGGCGGGGAAACCTGCTAGTTGACCGGACCGGTGAATTTCTCGCCCGGGCCCTGGCCCGGTGCATCCGGAACCAAGGACGCTTCGCGGAACGCGAGCTGCAGGGAGCGCAGGCCGTCGCGCAACGGGCCAGCGTGCTGGCTGCCGATTTCAGGCGCGGCGGCGGTAACGAACCCGGCAAGCGCCGTGATCAGCTTGCGGGCCTCGTCCAGGTCCTTCAGCTCTTCGGCGTCGGAGCCTTCAGCCAGGCCGCACTTGACGGCCGCGGCGCTCATCAGGTGGACGGCCGCAGTTGTGATGACCTCGACGGCGGCAACTTCTGCGATATCGCGCACGTGGGCCGAAACCTGGGGTGCTTCAGTGTGGGAATGGCCTTCTTCGGCGGTGCCGGGGAAGGAATGGCGGGCAGAATCGCCAGCCGGATTGCTCTGTGGGGTACTCATACTGGTAAGCTTGTCACAGACCGACCGGTTGGCGTTACTTACGGCAGCTCACCGCAAAGCTGAAACATCAGTGGAAACACTGCAGTGAGCTGCTTTCCTGAGTGCACAACCGGTATGCAAGCGGAGACTCTCCCACCCGCGTCAGCCTGATTAATCCAGCTTAGTGCCGGATCAGAGTTGCCGGGTTCAGGTCGGCCCTTCCCGGGCTCCATCTTTGGATGGCGCCCAGCGGAAAGTGTGCTGTTCAACGGCGCCGGCTGACCCCTCGAGGCCTTCGATTGCGCTTGCAATTGGAGGCCTTCTTCATTTGCAGGCGGTAGCCGTTTTTAGTCAAACAGGAGCTGCAACATTAGCGAGCCAAGAATCAATGATCGGATCCGTGTCCCTGAGGTGCGGTTGGTAGGACCGGCTGGGGAACAGGTAGGTGTGGTCCGGATTGAGGACGCCCTGCGACTGGCAGCGGAGTCCGACCTGGATCTTGTTGAGGTAGCACCGCAGGCCAAGCCGCCGGTGTGCAAACTAATGGACTTCGGCAAGTACAAGTACGAAGCCGCAGTCAAGGCCCGCGAGGCACGCAAGAACCAGACCAACACGGTCCTGAAGGAAATCCGTTTCCGTCTCAAGATCGACACCCACGACTACGAGACCAAGCGCGGGCATGCCCTCCGCTTCCTCGCCGCGGGTGACAAGGTCAAGGCCATGATCCAGTTCCGTGGACGTGAGCAGCAGCGCCCCGAGATGGGTATCCGCCTGCTGCAGAAGTTCGCAGAGGATGTCTCCGAGGTGGGTGTTGTTGAATCCAGCCCCCGCATCGACGGACGAAACATGGTCATGGTCATTGGTCCGGTGAAGAACAAGGCCGAAGCGAAGGCTGAAGCCCGCCGTGCATCCCAGCGCGCCGAGTCCAAGGCGGCCAATGAAGCCGCCAAGAACGGCGGCGCACCGGAACGGGTCGACACCAGTGCCGACAAGGCTCCGATGACGCAGAGCCTGGCAGACCTCCTGCCGGACGGTCTGCGCCTCGGTTCCTCCGCTGCAGAGGCCGATAAGGCCCGCGCTGAGAAGGAAAAGGCTGAGAAGGAGCAGGCAGAGCAGGCAGCCAAGGCCGCTGCGGACAAGGCAGCAGCCGAGACCCGCCGTGCTGAGGAAGCCGCCAAGGCAGCAGCAGCCAAGCCGGCCCAGGCCGCGAAGCCTGCCACCCGGACAGCTCCTGCGCCGGCAAAGCCCGCCGAAGCCCCGAAGCCGATGGCAGTGCCGAAGCCGACAGCCGTCAAGCCGGCCGCGCCGAAGCCTGCCGCCCGGCCCAAGCCGGCCGCTGCACCCAAGCCCGCTGGCAAGGCACCCGCCCCGGGTGCCGGCCAGAAAAAGCCTGGCGCTGCGGAGTAGTCCACGCGCAACACCGCTTAGAACGCCCAGGCGTCCCTAGGAAACCCTGACACCTTTTACAGGTGCCCATAGCCCCGCGGGCCTGTCCCGCGGAAATCAAAAGGAGATCGGTAGTCATGCCGAAGATGAAGACCCACAGTGGCGCCAAGAAGCGCTTCAAGCTCACCGGTACCGGCAAGCTCAAGCGCCAGCAGGCCAATCGCCGCCACTACCTGGAGCACAAGTCCTCCCGCCTGACCCGCCGTCTTGCCGGTGACAAGATTGTCACCCCGGGCGAGGCCAAGGTCATCAAGAAGATGCTCGGCAAGTAGCCGATCCTTCCAACCGGGCGGTCCGCCAAAGGACTGTTCCACCAACCATCTAGCTTTCCCGTGGCCTCCTGCAGGCCATCGCACACAGAAGAAGTGCGCGGGACATAATTTTTAAGGAGTACGCACGTGGCACGTGTGAAGCGGGCGATTAACGCCCATAAGAAGCGTCGGGTAATCCTCGAGCGCGCCAAGGGCTACCGCGGACAGCGTTCGCGCCTGGTCCGCAAGGCCAAAGAGCAGCTGCTGCACTCGTATGTGTACAGCTACGGTGACCGCCGCAAGCGCAAGGGTGACTTCCGCCGCCTCTGGATCCAGCGCATCAACGCTGCTTCCCGCGCCAACGGCCTCACCTACAACCGCCTCATCCAGGGCCTGAAGGCTGCTGAGATCGAGGTTGACCGCCGCATGCTCGCCGAGCTGGCCGTGAACGACGCCAACGCGTTCGCCACCCTGGTGCAGGTTGCCAAGGATGCTCTCCCGTCCGACACCTCCGCTCCGGCCGCTGCCGCAGCTCCGGTTGCCAAGAAGGCCCCGGCCAAGGCTGCTAAGACCGCTCCGGCTGCGAAGGCTGCCCCGGCCGCAACCGCCACCGTTGCTGACGGCGGTTTCAAGGCATCTGAAGGCGAAGCTCCCGAGGGCTTTGTCATCAAGGGTGCCGCCACCGGCAAGTACCACGTTCCGGGTTCCACCTGGTACGAGCAGACTGAGGCCGAGTACTGGTTCAACTCCGTGGAAGCAGCTAAGGCTGCTGGCCTGGAGCCTGCTGGCGGCGAAGCCCGCCAGAAGTTCCAGGGCTAAGTTCGGTATCTGCTGAACATGTTTGACGCCGGACGCTCCCCAGCGCCGCTGATGTCCAATCCCCGAGCCGATCGGGTGAAGGAAGCGGCGAAGCTGGCGGGGCGTTCGGCGCGTTTAAAGACCGGCAGGTTCCTGGCCGAAGGGCCGCAGGCCGTACGTGAGGCACTGCTCTCGCACCGCAGGGCCGCGGACGCGGGCCGTCCCGCCGTCGTGCATGAGGTCTATGCGACTCCCGCCTGCCTGGAACGCGTGCCGGAACTGGCCGACCTTAGCCGGGGGCTGACCCTGCGGCTGGCCACCGACGACGTCCTGGCCGCCATGGCGGACACCGTGTCTCCACAGGGAATCATTGCTGTCTGCCGCATCCAGTCACCGGCTCTTGAAGACGTGCTGGCGCGGAGGCCCAGACTGCTGGCCGTTATGTGCGAGGTACGGGATCCGGGAAACGCGGGAACTATCCTGCGGGCC
Organism: Arthrobacter gallicola; assembly: GCF_014836775.1. GTDB lineage: Bacteria > Actinomycetota > Actinomycetes > Actinomycetales > Micrococcaceae > Arthrobacter_B > Arthrobacter_B gallicola. The sequence goes on along the minus strand of NZ_JACSQD010000005.1, from coordinate 28,659 downwards.
GCTGATTCGGCCGGCGCAGACGCCGTGATCCTGACGGCTTCCAGCGTTGACATTCATAACCCCAAAGCCGTCCGGTCCACCGCCGGCTCGCTCTTTCATCTGCCGGTTGTTTCCGGCGTGGACTTCGCAGAGCTGGCCAGTGCACTGCACGACGCCGGAATCACCATACTTGCCGCCGACGGCTACGGGGACCAGGATCTGGACGAGCTCCAGGACGCCTCAGCCCTCCGCCGGCTGGCTCCCGCCGCCGATGCCGGGAACAGCGCCGGTCCGCGGCTGGAGGATCCAACCGCATGGCTCTTCGGCAACGAGGCTCAGGGCCTCTCACAGACCGAACTCGACGCCGCCGACCGCCGCGTAGCCGTTCCCGTGTACGGGCAGGCTGAAAGCCTCAACGTGGGCACGGCCGCCACCGTATGCCTGTACGCCTCCGCCCGCGCCCAAAACCGCTGACGTACTGAGACTGCGGCTACCGTGAGCTGGATGTATCCGGCACCGGGCCGGCCCCGGAAGCGGGCTGTCCGGAACCTTCCAGACCCTGCTTCGCGCGCCGGCGGTCCAGTTCACCGCTAAGCAGCGCGATGCCCAGGCCCAGCAGGGCCAGAACAGCTCCCACGACGGCGGGAGAACGGAACCCCCATCCCCAGGCAATAACAAGCCCGCCGACCATGGCACCGAGCGCGTTAGCAACGTTCAGGGCAGCATGGTTCAGCGAGGAGGCAAGGGACGGAGCCCCCGGGGACACATCCAGCAGGCGGGTCTGCAGGGCCGGAGTCAGCGCGGAGCCAATGGCCCCGACAAGGAATACCAGGATGACGGCGCCCGCCTTGTACTGCACGGCCCAGGCGTAGATGGCCAGGATGACTGCCGTACCGGCCAGCACTGCGTAGATACTGCCCATGACAGAGCGGTCCGCGATCCGTCCGCCGACGACGTTGCCGACGACCTGGCCCACACCGTACAGCCCAACGATCAGGGGCAGAACGGAGAGTGGGAGCCCGGCAACTTCGGTCATGGTGGGGGAGATATAGGTGTAAACGGCGAAGAACCCGCCAAATCCGACCGTGCCCACCAGCAGCGCCAGCCAGACCTGAATCCGGCGCAGGGCACTCAGCTCACGCCGGATACTGGCGTCAGGGTGTGCTGCCTGGAACGGCACGAACCGTGCCACCAGGGCAACGCTGAGCAGGGCAATGGCGCCGACCAGGACAAACATCCAGCGCCAGCCTGCCTGCTGGCCCAGCCAGGTCGCGAACGGAACACCGATCACGTTGGCGACGCTCAGGCCAAGCATCACCATGGATATCGCCCAGCCACGCCGGGTTGGCGCCACCAGGGAGGCCGCGATGACGGCGGCAACGCCGAAGAACGCTCCGTGCGGAAGGCCCGAGAGGAACCGGGTTACCAGCAGCCAGCCGTAGTCCGGGGCGATGAAGGAGGAGAGGTTGGCGACGGCGAAGAACGCCATCAGGCCCAGCGCTAGCCGTTTGCGCGGCATCTTGGCTCCGAGCGCCGCGAGCAGCGGAGCTCCGACGACGACGCCCAGGGCGTAGGCGGAGATCACGTGTCCGCCCGCGGGGACCGAGATGCCAAGGTCGGTCACCATTTCCTGGAGCAGGCCCATGATGGCGAATTCGGTGGTGCCGATGGCAAAGCCGCCGGCGGCTAGAGCGGTGATCGCCAGGGCGGCGTTGCGGGTTGTGGAAGCCGATGTACTCGGTGCAGGCATAAAAATGTGGTGCTTTCGGATCAGCGGTGAGCCGCGGGCCCGTGGACACACGGACGCGCATGGATGGCCAGGCTGCGGGAGAGGGGCTGCCGGTTCCGCCGCACTGGATAACCAGAGGCAGGACCCCGCAGCGAGAACTCTGCTGCGAGAAACCGGGCCGGGGACGGCGTTGAACCGTCGCCGTCCAGTGTAGTGCAGCGGGGACCGTAGACTCGAGCTGTGTTGAATCCAGAGTTGAAGCAGGTGGTCGGTGCCGCGATCGTTGATGACCTGCGCAGTCCACGCAGCCTCCTGGCTGCCCGCCGGTCCGCACCCGAGCAGTATGCCGGAATGTGGGAGTTCCCTGGCGGGAAGGTGGAGCCGGGGGAGACGTGTGAAGCCGCCCTGCACCGTGAACTGGCCGAGGAGCTGGGCGTGGAGGTTGCTCTGGGTGCCGAGATTACCGGGCCCCTGGCGCAGGGCTGGCCGCTGAACCAGTCTGCGGCGATGCGGGTCTGGCTGGTCCAGCTCACCGCCGGTGAGCCGCAGCCGCTGGAGGACCATGACGAACTGCGCTGGGTCCGGCTCGATTCACTGGAGCTCGCGGAGCTGCCGTGGATCCCCGCTGACCTGCCGATCGTCTCGGCGATGCTGCAGGCAGCCGGCGTGCAGAATCCTGCCCTCCAGCTGCAACGACCACCGCGGGAGCCATCCTAGGACGTCCCACCAGCAGCAAACCCTGCCGTAGCCGGAATCAGAACAGGGTTCCAGCCGCAGCCGGAAGCCGCTCCTGACCCGGCTTGGCGGGCAACGCCGGGACGGCTGCCCGGTCCCCAGGCCGCTGCCCGGCGCTGCGGGTGGCGAGGAACTGGTTTTTGCCGTCGAAGCCGTGGCGGGCCTTGAAGAACCGGATGCGCCCGGCCAGCCAGGTCCGGTATTCCTTGGAGGCATAGGACCCGCCGGTGAATAGAGCATCGTACTTAGCGCTCAGCTGCGGATAGTCCCGGCCCAGCCATTGCCGGTACCACTCGCGTGCACCGGGGCGGAGGTGCAGTGCGCCGGCGGTGACGGACGATGCACCGGCGGCAGCCAGGGCGGAGAAGAGTGCGTCCAGCGATTCGTCTCCGTCGGTCAGCCACGGCAGGATCGGCATGGCCATCACGTTGCATTCCATGCCGGCATCCCGGATCCGGCTGATCAGCTCCAGTCGTGCCTTCGGGGACGGGGTGCCCGGCTCAACCCGCTTGGCAAGGTCCGGATCCAGCAGGGCCAGGGAGATTCCCATGCTGATTGGAGTGTGCTGGGCGGCCTCGGTCAGCAGCGGAAGGTCCCGTGCCAGCAGGGTCCCCTTGGTGAGGATGGAGAACGGTGTGCCGCTGTCCGCCAGGGCGCGGATGATCTCCGGCATGAGCTTGTAGCGGCCTTCAGCGCGCTGATAGGGGTCGGTGTTGGTTCCCATCGCCACATGCTCGTGCTTCCAGGAGGGCCGGGCCAGCTCCCGGCGGAGTACCTCGCCCGTGTTGGTCTTCACCACCAGCTGGCTGTCGAAATCCGCCCCGGAGTCCAGGTCCAGGTAGCTGTGCGTTTTGCGGGCGAAGCAGTAGACGCAGGCGTGGCTGCAGCCGCGGTACGGGTTCACCGTCCAGCCAAACGGCATGGAGGAAGACGCGGGGACCTTATTCAGCACCGACTTGGCCAGAACTTCGTGGAAGGTGACCCCGGCGAAAGCCGGGGTCTGAACCGACCTGACAAGTCCCTGCAGGGGCAGTAAAACCTCCGCTGCGGGTGCGGCCTTGGGTTCCTGCTGCTGCCACCTCATCCCACCATTAGAACATATGTTCGAATGATTCCCCCGGTGGGGTCAGCCTCTTTGTGCGCTGTCCGTGCATGGACCGGCTGGGCGCTGGGCGCCCGCACCGGCGCTCCGGTAGCCGCCGTCGTCGAGCCCGGCCAGGATTTCGAAGATGTTGGCCGACGCCGGGTCGCCGGAACGCAGCCGGGATATCCCCGCGGCGGCGAAATACAGCGGCAGGAAGGCCCAGCCAAGCACGGCGTACTGGGAGGTGTGCCTTGCCTCGTGCCGCAGCAGGGGAGAAGCTGACCCCGCCGCGGAAGGCTCGAAGGCAGCCGAAACCCGCGAACGGTAGATCACGACGTTGCCGACGGTGAAAGCTGCTGCGTGCGGGAGCCTGTGCGTCCAACCCCCGGCGAGCAGGATCCCCGCCGGCCCGCGCCGCAGCCGCAGCCCTGCGGTCCGCCCCATGACCAGGCCTGCCGCCGTCGTTCCGTTGAGCAGATTCACCGTGCGGCGAAGCCGATGCGGGAGCCGGAGGCGGTGGCTGCCGCTGCCTGTTCGCTGGGCCGGAGTCATGGGCCAATGGTAGGGCAGCGGTGCGCCTTCACACTGCCCGGCCGCCAGGTGTTCGTTGGTTAGACTGGTAGCCGCAGGCTTCGTACCTTTGCCTGCGAGCATCTTTTAGGAAACACCAACCAACACGGCCGGAAACAGGTAAGAACGGTACATGTCGAATTCCATACCGGGGATGGACTCCCCAGACACCGCGGCACCCAACCCGCTGGACGAGTCAGCGGTCACAGCCGCCGTCGACGCAGCGCTCGCAGCCATCAGCTCCGCGGCCGACCTGGACGCCCTCAAGGACGTCCGCATCGCCGTTACCGGTGAGAAGTCGCCGCTGGCCCTGGCCAACCGGCAGATCGGCGGACTCCCCAAGGAGCAGAAAGCAGCGGCCGGCAAGGTCGTTGGCCCTGCCCGCGGACGGATCAACCAGGCGCTCGCCGCCCGCACCGTTGAGCTGGAAGCTGAGCGCGACGCCCGGATCCTCGTCGAGGAAGCCGTTGACGTCACGGCTGCCCCGCGCCGCCGCCGCATCGGCGGACGCCACCCGCTGTCCACCCTGCAGGACCGCGTCAGTGACATTTTTGTGGGCATGGGCTGGGAAATCGCCGAAGGCCCCGAGGTCGAATCCGAGTGGTTCAACTTTGACGCGCTGAACTTCGAGCCGGACCACCCGGCCCGCGAAATGCAGGACACCTTCTTCGTGGAGCCTCCCGAAGCGCACCTGCTCATGCGCACGCACACCTCACCGGTCCAGGTCCGTTCCATGCTCGAGCGTGACCTGCCGATCTACGTGCTCTGCCCCGGGAAGGTGTTCCGCACCGACGAGCTCGATGCGACCCACACCCCGGTGTTCCACCAGTTCGAAGGCCTGGCCATCGACAAGGGCCTGACCATGGCAGACCTGGTCGGCACCCTGGAACACTTCACCCGCGTGCTCTTCGGCGACGAGGCGAAGGTCCGGCTCCGGCCCAACTACTTCCCGTTCACCGAACCCAGCGCCGAGCTGGACATCTGGCACCCCGGCGCCAAGGGCGGGCCACGCTGGATCGAGTGGGGCGGCTGCGGCATGGTCAACCCCAACGTGCTGCGCGCAGCGGGCATTGACCCCGAGGTCTATTCAGGTTTTGCCTTTGGCATGGGCATTGAACGTGCCCTGATGTTCCGCAACGAAGTATCGGATATGCGGGACATGATCGAAGGCGACGTACGTTTCAGCGAACACTTCGGGATGGAGATCTAAGTGAGAATCCCACTTTCCTGGCTGCGCGAGTATGCCCAGGTTCCGGCGGACGCAACCGCCGAAGACGTGATGGCCGAGCTGGTCAAGGTTGGTTTGGAGGAAGAGGACGTCCACCGTCCCACCGACGAGCTGCAGGGCCCGGTGGTTGTGGGTCAGGTGCTCTCCAAAGAGCCCGAACCGCAGAAGAACGGCAAAACCATCAACTGGTGCACCGTCCGCGTAGTGCCCGAAGGTACCGAGCAGACGCTGAGCGGTGACGGGATCGATCCGTCCGGCGTACAGGGCATCGTCTGCGGTGCGCACAACTTCGAGGTCGGGGACAAGGTGGTTGTCACCCTGCCCGGCGCCGTGCTGCCCGGAGACTTCCGGATCAGCCCGCGCAAGACCTATGGCCACGTTTCCGCCGGCATGATCGCCTCGGTCCGTGAACTGGGCATCGGCGAGGACCACGACGGCATCCTGGTGCTCTCCACCCTTGGCCTGGACCCGGAAATCGGCACTGACGCGCTGGAACTGCTCGGTCTCTACGACCAGGCAGCCGAAATCAACGTCACCCCGGACCGCGGCTATGTCTTCTCCATCCGCGGCGCCGCCCGGGAGTACGCCCACGCCACCGGCACCAAGTTCACCGATCCCGCCGCCACGGTGGAGGTTCCGGAGGCCGACGGCGCCGGGTACCCGGTGCGCCTGGCAGACGACGCCCCGATCTACGGCGAGCCCGGCTGCGACCGGTTCGTTGCCCGCACCGTCCGCGGCGTTGATCCGACCCGTCCGACGCCGACGTGGATGTCCTCGCGCCTGCGCTTGGCCGGCATGCGCTCGATCTCCCTGATCGTGGACATCTCCAACTACGTGATGCTCGAGCTCGGACAGCCGCTGCACTTCTACGACCTGGACAAGCTCACCGGCGAAATCACCGTCCGCCGTGCCGCCCCGGGAGAGACCATCAAGACCCTGGATGACAAGGTCCGCACCCTCGATCCCGAGGACCTGCTGATTACCGACGAGTCCGGCCCCATCGGCATCGCCGGCGTGATGGGCGGAGCCACCACCGAGGCCTCCGGTACCACTCGCAACGTCCTGATCGAGGCAGCGCACTTCGACGACGTCAGCATCGGCCGTTCCCGCCGCCGTCATAAGCTGCCCTCCGAAGCGTCCAAGCGCTTCGAACGGGGAGTGGACTGGTACGTGGCGGACATCGCGGCGCAGCGTGCAGTCGACCTGCTGGTGGAACTGGCCGGCGGCACCGCCGATCCGTCCATCACCGACGCCGGCACCGCGCCGGAAACCCGGAGCATCTTCCTGCCCGCGGACTTCCCGGCCAAGCTGATCGGTTACAACTTCACCGAGGAGCAGATCACCGGGACGCTGGCCGATCTGGGCGCCGACGTGGAAAAGGCCGACGGCGGCTACCGGGTGTCGCCGCCGAGCTGGCGGCCGGACCTGGAGACGCGTGAGGACCTCACCGAGGAAATCATCCGCCTGGTCGGTTACGACCAGATTCCTTCCACGCTGCCGACCGCGCCTCCCGGGCGCGGCCTGACCCGTGTCCAGCAGCAGCGCCGCCGCCTGCTCCAGTCCCTGGCGGCGTCGGGTCTCACCGAAGTGCTCTCCTACCCGTTTGTGACGGAAGAGGACAACAACACCTTCGGCACGCCGGTTGCCGGCGAGCAGCTCCGGGCGCTGAAGCTGGCCAATCCGCTCAGCGCCGAGTTCGGCTACCTGCGCACCTCGGTGCTGCCGGGCCTGTTCGACGTCGCCAAGCGGAACCTGTCCCGGGGGTTCCGGGACCTGGCGCTGTTTGAGTCCGCGGCGGTCTTCCTGCCCGGCGACGAGACCGGCACCGAGTCCATTCCGCCGCTGGGTGTCAGGCCCTCGGAAGAGGTTCTGGACGCGCTGTACAACGGCATTCCGGATCAGCCGCTGCACATTGGTGCGCTGTTCACCGGGCATGAGTCTCCCGCCGGCGCCGGTCACACCCCTCGCGCCTGGGACTGGGCCGACGCCGTCGACACGGCCCGGCTCATGGGCGACGTGCTCGGCGTCGAACTGGTGATCAGCCAGGGCGAACACCAGGCTTTCCACCCGGGACGCACCGCGAAGATCTCGCTGCGCAGCGGCGAAACCGTGGGCTACGCCGGCGAACTCCACCCGAAGCTGCTCGCGGCCCGGGACATGCCGGCCCGCACGGTGGCACTGGAAATCAACGCCGATGCCCTCTTCGAGGCTGCACCGGACGTGATCGTCTCCCGCGAGATCTCGGCCTACCCGGCTACGACTCAGGATGTGGCCTTGATTGTTGCGGAGGAGATCCCGGCAGAAGCCGTCCTGGAGACCCTGCGCGAAGGCGCCGGGGAACTGCTGGAAGACATCGCCCTGTTTGATGTCTACACCGGCAAGGGCATCGACGAGGGGCACAAGTCCCTCGCCTTCGCCCTGCGCTTCCGGGCTGCGGACCGCACGCTGACCGCGGACGAGGCCTCCGAATCCCGTGCCGCCGCCGTCGCGCTGGCTGCTGAGCGGTTTGGTGCCGTGCAGCGGTAGTTTTGTTGTTTTAGCAGGCCCCGCCGGGTTTTCCGGCGGGGCCTGCAGTGTTTTGTGCGGCCTGCAGTGTTTCGCGTGGGGGTGCCGGCCCTCTACGGCTTGCGGCAGGTGACGAGGAACTGGGCCGCCCAGCCGAGGCCGATGAGGAAGAAGCCCAAACCAATCCCGGCGTACCCGGTCCGGGATGCCGTGTATGTGCCAAGGGCCGCGGTCAGAAGGATTGCCAGGCCGCTGCCGGCCAGCAGTTTGGGATTCGGGTTGAACCAGCGGACTGCCTCACCCCGTCGGGTCCGGCGGCGGTCCCGCCCAGCCCGACGCCGTCCATCCGGGCCCCTACCACCGGCCCCCGACACGCGTTCCCACTCTATGTAGCCTCCTGTGGCAGATGGGGTCACACCAGTCACTCCGCACAACTAACAGTGGGAACGCGTGTCGGCTGGCGCCCGGCATGCCTGTCCATCTTTGTTGGCCTGCCAACTGGATGACCTCAGAGGCATTGGCCGCACAAAGCGGAGGGCCGGGAGAATGTCCCCAGTGCCAGGAAACCCTGCCCTTTGGGACATTCCTCCCAGTTTGGGACTTTCCTGCCGTGGCGCCGCGCAGGATTGTCCCGAGGTGGCAGGGAAGTCCCTAGCGCAAGGAATCGTTGCCCGTTGGTGTCCCAATGTGGCAGGGATGTCCCAAAGGGGAGGGAAACCCTGCTCGTTGTTGTCTCGATCTGGCAGGGGTGTCCCATAGTGCAGGGAAACCCTGCGCGAAGGCGCCGGGGAACTGCTGGAAGACATCGCACTGTTTGATGTCTACGCCGGCAAGGGCATCGACGAGGGGCACAAGTCCCTCGCCTTCGCCCTACGCTTCCGGGCTGCCGACCGCACGCTGACCGCGGACGAGGCCTCCGAGTCCGTGCCGCCGCCGTCGCGCTGGCTGGTGAGCGGTTTGGTGCCGTGCAGCGGTAGTTTGGTTGTTTCAGCAGGCCTCGCCGGTTTTCCGGCGGGGCCTGCAGCAATTTGCTAGCTTGTGTCCGGTGAGAACTCTTTCCCGCCCCGGCACCTGGTACCTCTTCGACTACGGCATGGTGATCTCGACGGCGCCGGTTCAAGAAGACTGGGACGACCTGTGCCGCGCCACCGGGCTCGACCTGCAGCCGCCGTCGAGCCCCTATTGGGCGGGACGTCATGGGTTCGACGCCGGTGATCTGAGTCCCGAAGCGTACTGGTCCGGTGTGCTGGGGCACCCGGCAGCGGAGAACGAGGTGGAGCTGCTGGAGTCCCTCGACGCCGCGCTGTGGGCCCGCATGAATCCAGCAACCTTGGACGTTTTGCACTCGCTGAGCAATGAGGGCGCACAGCTGGCGCTGCTGTCGAACATGCCAGCGGGTATGTCGCGGCGTTTTGAGGCGGCGGAGACCTGGCCGGGGTACTTTTACAGACGGTACTTCAGTGGCCGGCTGGGCATGGCGAAGCCCGACCCGAGAATCTTCAAACACGTCCTGGCCGATTTGCAGGCAGCACCCGAGAACGTTGTGTTCATTGACGATAATCCGGCGAATATCCAAGCGGCAGAGGCACTCGGTATACGCGTAGTCCTGCACACGGAGGACACCGACCTGAGGCAGGAGCTGGACCTGCTGGCCGATCCGGCTTAGCCGCTCCGCGAGGTGCGGCCGACGGTGATCCACCAGTTCAGGGCTTCATCGTCCACGATGATTTCCATGGGAACGGTTACCCACCCTTCACCCATCGGCCGGCCCGTGCCCATATAAGCAGGCTGTCCGCCGGCGGTGAGCAGGTCCCGGTAACCTGACGGATCCACCCGCACCAGCAGGTCTCCGTCCCGGCCCGCCGAGACAGCCAGTTGGCCGTCCACCATAAAGGCCACGCCCCCGAACATGTTTTTCTCCCGGACGTCTGGGTGGAACGCAAGGCTCTGCCGGATGCGCTGTGCCAGGGCGTCTCGTGCCGGGTCCGTCTGCATGTCCTGCTGCCTCCTGCTAAGGATCGTTGTTGACAGGATCCTCCTGATCCGTTTTCCGGCTCTCCACCAGCGACGAGGCGCTTATGCCCATACCTACAAAAAGATAGCCGAGGGCTAACCAACCGTGCCCCGGAACCGCGCTGAAGTAAAGAACCGGAACGATGACCGCTCCCAGGAATGCCGCGGACCCCAGGCGCTTGCCTTTGGGTTTGACGGTTCGCACGGTTTCGTGCCGGGCGGCGGCCTGGCGGTCCACGATCACTCGGACGGTGAGAGCGAATCCGAAGAGGAGCGGTGTGGCCTGAGCCAGCTGGGATCTTGGCGGCAGGCTAATCAGGGTGGCGCACAGAGCGCCGGCAACGACGAGGACGATGCTCGCGGCGTCGAGCATCGTGACGCTATCCGGAGCCTTAGCGCTGATCATGGCGCCGAGTCTCGCACATTCCAGCGGGGTCAGCGCTACGGGGCCTCTGGCGGGTCGATCCTCAAGAGTTCATCCGGTCTAGTCCGGAGCGCATCGCAGACCGCGGTCAGGGTGGTGAAGCGAATGTCCTTCGCTTTGTTCGTTTTCAAAGTGGATAGGTTTGCCAGTGCGATCCCGGTCAGTCGGGAAAGTTCAATCAAGGTCATCCCATGTACCACCCGCGTCACCAGTACGGCCGCCACCAGTGCTAAGGCAAAGTAAAGGCAAGCAGGCGCTGCGCTCAACAGGCGTAGCCAGAAAGGAGCATCGACAAGGCAGACGGCTGTTCCCTGCCGAAGTTCAGCATGATTGATTTGGGGGAGCATGCTGAGGGAAAGTCGTGGATCGGCGCCGTTGAAAGCTAGGAGTGTGTGCGCCCTGAAATGATCGTATAAACCTCCAGTGCGCTGCCAACAGCTGCCTCTACTGCGACCAGCCACACGGCAACCAGTGCGGCCGATGTCAATTTGGACCTCTGGGCCGTGCTGCTGCTCCCCACGATTCCCGCCTTATCGCTTCATAGTTTTATTGATGAGCGATAAGGCAATGCTCTGGATTGAGCAAGGTCTTCCGGTGGCCTTCTACCGAAGCCGGCCCGCCCTGCCCGCTGTCCAACCCGCCCTGCCCGCTGTCCAACCCGCCCACCGCCCCGACCCCGTCCGGCAGGGCCAGCTTGACGCCGTCCAGCCGGGCTCCGTCCAGCCTGGACCCGACCACCGGCCCCGACCACCGGCCCCGACCGCCGGCCCCCGACACGCGTTCCCACTCTATGTAGCCTCCTGTGGCAGATGGGGTCACACCAGTCACTCCGCACAACTAACAGTGGGAACGCGTGTCGGCCGGCGCCCAGTGCCTGTCCATCTTTGTTGGCTTGCAAACTGGATGACCTGAGGCATGGGGCGCACAAAGTGGAGGGCCGGTGGAAGGACCCCAGCGCCAGGAAACTCTGCCATTTGGGACATTCCTCCCCGTTTGGGACTTTCCTGCCGTGGCGCCGCGCAGGATTGTCCCAATGTGGCAGGGATGTCCCATAGTGCAGGGAAACCCTGCTCGTTGTTGTCCCGAGGTGGCAGGGATGTCCCAAAGGGGAGGGAAACCCTGCCCGCTGGTTTCCCGAGGTGGCAGGGGTGTCCCATAGTGCAGGGAATGGTTGCTCGTTGGTGTCCCGAGGTGGCAGGGATGTCCCAAAGGGGAGGGAAACCCTGCCCGCTGGTGTCCCAATGTGGCAGGGATGTCCCAGAGTGCAGGGAAACCACGAAAAAGCCCCGCCGGCCCAGAGCCGTCGCCCGTCGCAGCGTTGCCGGGTTCCCAGACCGGGCGAGTGAAAAAAGGAGACCAGCTACGAAGCCGCTGCCCTCTGCCGGGTCGGGGAGCCGACGCTATCTGAGCCCTCCCGACCAGGCCTGCGCCGTCCCCACCAGGTCTGATCCCCACCAGGCCTACGCCACTAGGGCCTGGCCGGGGAAAAGTCAGGGTTCCGGACTACGGAACCAGCAGCACCTTGCCGGTGGTCTTCCGGCCCTCCAGATCCTCCTGCGCCTGCGCAGCCTCGGCCAGGGTATAGGTCGCACCGATCCGCACATCCAGGGTCCCGGCCTCCACCATTTCGAACAGCTCGCGGGCACGCCACTGGCGTTCCTCGGCACTGCGCAGGTAATCCCGGATGGTCGGCCGGGTCAGGTAGAGCGAGCCCAGGGCGTTCAGCCGCTGGATGTCGAACGGGGGTACCTGGCCGGACGCGCCGCCGAAGAGCACCATCATGCCGCGCGGGTGGAGGCTGGCCAGGGAACCGTCAAAGGTTGCCTTGCCCACGCCGTCGAACACCACATCCACGCCGCGGCCGTTGGTCAGCTCCCGCACCCGGTCCGCGAAGCCGTCATAGCGCAGCACGTGGTCCGCGCCCGCTCCGGCCGCCAGCTCGGCCTTTTCATCGCTGGAGACCGTGGTGATCACCGTGGCGCCCTTGGCTTTGAGCAGCTGGATCAGCAGCAGGCCGACGCCGCCGGCCCCGGCATGGGTGAGCACCGTTTCTCCGGACTGCACCGGGTACGTCGAATTGCACAGGTAGTGCGCCGTAATCCCCTGCAGCGGAAGCGCGGCCGCCACCTTGATATCCACACCCGGCGGTACCGGCAGGGCCTTGTCCGCGTCCAGCAGCATGTACTCGGAGTAGGCGCCGCCTCCCTCGGCGGTGGCCACGTGGTCGCCTTCCCGGAAAGCGGCGACCTCCAGGCCCGCGGACACCACCGTTCCGGCCGCCTCCGAACCGGGAATGAACGGGTAGTCCATCTTGTAGACACCGCTGCGCTGGTAGGTGTCGATAAAGTTCACGCCGGCGGCCGCCACTTTCACGAGCAGCTCGTTCGGCCCGGGAACCGGCAGGTCCACCTCTTCATAGCGCAGGACGCCGGGTCCGCCGGCCTGGGGGACGACAATGGCTTTGTGCATGGGTTGCCTCAATCAGCTCGGGGTGTGTTTACCTGGCAGCATGTGGACACCATCGTAGGCCCGTCACCGCCGGCGGACCTGCCCGCAGTCAAAATGCATAAATATGAAGGGTCTTGCATAAAGTTGTTGTAGTGTGGTGCACATGACGATTTCCGTTGCCGTATCAGGAGCCAGTGGCTATGCCGGGGGAGAGGTCCTGCGCCTGCTCGCCGGACACCCCGACGCCGAAATTGGCGCCATCACCGCCCACAGCAATGCCGGTTCCCGGCTGGGAGGACTGCAGCCGCACCTGCACGCGCTCGCCGACCGCATCCTGGTGGACACCACGGTGGAGAACCTGGCCGGACACGACGTCGTCTTCCTGGCCCTTCCGCACGGCGCCAGCGCGGAAATCGCCGCGCAGCTGAGTGCTGACACCCTGGTGATCGACGCCGGCGCCGACCACCGGCTCACCGATCCCGCCGCCTGGGAAAAGTTCTACGGCTCCCCGCACGCCGGCTCCTGGCCCTACGGCCTGCCGGAACTGCCCGGCCACCGCGAAAAACTCCGCGGCGCCAAGCGGATCGCGGTCCCCGGCTGCTACCCGACGTCGTCCCTGCTGGCCCTGACCCCCGGCTTCGCCGCAGGGCTGCTGGAGCCCGACGACGTCGTCATCGTGGCCGCGTCCGGCACCTCCGGAGCGGGCAAGGCCGCCAAGCCGCACCTGCTCGGCTCCGAAGTGATGGGTGGGATGAGCCCCTACGGCGTGGGCGGCGGACACCGGCACACCCCCGAAATCGAGCAGGGCCTCTCCGCCGCGGCGGGGGAGCAGGTCTCCATTTCCTTCACCCCGACGCTCGCGCCGATGGCCCGCGGCATCCTCACCACCGCGACGGCGAAAGTCCGCCCCGGCGTCGACGCCGCCGCCCTGCGCGCGGCCTGGGAAACCGCCTACGCCGATGAACCGTTCGTTCGGGTGCTGCCCGAGGGCCAGTGGCCGGCCACCAAGATGGTTGTCGGCTCCAACTACGCCGCACTGCAGCTCGCCTACGATCCGCACGCCGGCCGCGTGATTGTCTCCGCCGTGATCGACAACCTCACCAAGGGCACCGCCGGCGGCGCCGTCCAGTCCATGAACATCGCCCTCGGCCTCGACGAGGGCGCCGGCCTCACCCTGCAGGGAGTTGCACCGTAATGAGCACCGAAACCCATACCGGCACCCAGACCGCCGGCATCACCGCACCCGCCGGCTTCCGCGCCGCAGGCGTGACCGCCGGGCTGAAGGCCTCCGGCGGACGCGACGTCGCCCTGGTGGTCAATGACGGCCCCGTCAAAGCCGCGGCCGCGGTCTTCACCAGCAACCGGGTGGCAGCCGCCCCGGTGGACTGGTCCCGCCAGGTCATCTCCGACGGGCGGGCCGACGCCGTGTTCCTGAACTCCGGCGGAGCCAACGCGTGCACCGGCCCGCAGGGCTTCCAGAACACCCACGCCACGGCGGAAAAGGTAGCCGAGCTGCTGGGCGTTTCCGCCGGCGACGTCCTGGTCTGCTCCACCGGCCTGATCGGTGAGCAGCTGCCGATGGACAAGCTCCTGCCCGGCGCGGAAACTGCCGTGCAGGCCCTGACCAACGACGGCGGCGCGCTGGCTGCCGAGGCCATCATGACCACGGACTCCGTCTCCAAGCAGGCCGGCTTCGCCGGCACCGGCTACCGGATCGGCGGGATGGCCAAGGGCGCCGGCATGCTGGCACCCGGACTGGCCACCATGCTGGTGGTCCTCACCACCGACGCTCTCCTCGATGCACCGGCGCTCGACGCCGCACTGCGCACGGCGACCGCGGTCACCTTTGACCGCACCGACTCCGACGGCTGCATGTCCACCAACGACACTGTGGTCCTCATGGCCTCCGGTGCCTCCGGCACCACCCCGGATACCGAAGAGTTCACCCGCGGCCTGACCGAGGTGTGCCATTCCCTGGCCCAGCAGCTGATTACCGACGCCGAGGGCGCCAGCCACGACATCGCCATCACGACATTCAACGCGGCAACCGTGGCTGACGCCGAAACGGCGTCCCGCGCCGTCGCCCGCTCCAACCTCTTCAAGACCGCGATCTTCGGCAACGACCCGAACTGGGGCCGGGTCCTCTCTGCCGTCGGCACCACCGACGCCGCCTTCGAACCGGACCAGCTCAACGTCTCGATCAATGGTGTCCAGGTCTGCCGGGGCGGTGGCATCGGTGATCCGCGCGAAAACGTGGACCTCAGCGGCCGGGCGGTGAGCGTCGAAATCGATCTGGCAGCCGGAACCGAATCCGCGACTATCTGGACCAATGACCTGACCACGGACTACGTCCACGAAAACTCCGCCTACAGCAGCTGATCGAGGATCCTATGAGCACCCCCACCGAAGCCCGCGAACAGCTGGCCGCCCAGGACAAGGCGGCCACGCTGATCGAGGCGCTGCCCTGGATCCAGCGGTTCGCCGGCAGCACCATGGTGATCAAATACGGCGGCAACGCCATGGTCAACGATGAGCTGCGGCAGGCGTTCGCCGAAGACATCGTCTTTCTCCACCACGTGGGTGTGCACCCCGTGGTGGTGCACGGCGGCGGCCCGCAGATCAGTGCGCTGCTGGCCCGGCTGGGCATCAAGTCCGAGTTCAAGGGCGGCCTGCGCGTCACCACCCCCGAAGCCATGGACGCGGTGCGTATGGTGCTCACCGGCCAGGTTGGCCGCGAGCTGGTCGGCATGATCAACTCCCACGGCCCCTACGCCGTCGGCCTCTCCGGGGAAGACGGCGGGCTGCTGCAGGCCGTGCGCACCGGAACGGTTGTGGACGGCGAAGAAGTGGACCTGGGCCTCGTCGGCGAAGTTGTCGGCGTCAACCCCGGAGCGATCCTGGACCTCATCGAGGCCGGCCGGATCCCGGTCATCTCCACCGTGGCCCCGGAAATCGACGGCGCCGGCTCACCCACCGGACAGGTGCTGAACGTGAACGCCGACACGGCCGCCGCCTCCCTGGCTGTGGCCCTGGGCGCCTCCCGCCTGGTGGTCCTGACCGACGTCGAAGGCCTTTACGCCAACTGGCCGGACAAGTCCTCGCTGATCTCCTCCCTCACCGCCGGCGAACTGCGGAGCATGCTCCCCAGCCTGGAATCCGGCATGATTCCCAAGATGGAAGCCTGCCTCGCAGCGGTCGACGGCGGGGTGGACCGCGCCGCCGTCGTGGACGGCCGCATGGCACATTCCATGCTGCTGGAAGTTTTCACCACCGCCGGCATCGGCACCCAGATCGTTCCGGACGGAGAAACAGCATGAACAGCGTCCCGAAGGCACCGGGCGTGGACATCGTTCCCGCCAGCCCCGAACTCTCCCAGCTGACCGAGCTGACCGGCACCGGCAGCGACTGGCTGGCCCGCTACAGCAAGTCCCTGATGGGTGTCTTCGGCACGCCCCAGCGGGTGCTGGTCCGAGGGCACGGCTGCTACGTCTGGGACGCCGATGGGAAGGCCTACCTTGACCTGCTCGGCGGAATCGCCGTCAACGCGCTGGGCCACGCCCACCCGTTCGTTACCTCGGTCATCGCCAGCCAGCTGAATACGCTGGGCCACGTCTCGAACTTCTTCACCAGCCCGCCCCAGATTGCCCTGGCGGAGAAGCTGCTGCAGCTGGCCCAGGCGCCGGAGGGCTCCAAGGTCTTCTTCTCCAACTCGGGCACCGAGGCCATCGAGGCAGCGTTCAAGCTGGCCCGCCGCAACTCCACCCCCGAGCGCAGCCGGATCATCGCCATGGACCACGCCTTCCACGGCCGGACCATGGGTGCGCTGGCACTGACCGCCAAGGCCGCTTACCGGGAGCCGTTTGAACCGCTGCCCGCCGGCGTCGAGCACATCCCCTACGGCGACGTCGAAGCCCTGCGCGCAGCCGTCGACGAGACCGTCGCCGCCGTGTTTATGGAACCGATCCAGGGCGAGGCCGGAGTGCACCTGCCGCCCGAGGGCTACCTGCAGGCCGCCCGGGAAATCACCGAGGCAGCCGGCGCGCTGCTCATCTTCGACGAAGTGCAGACCGGCATCGGCCGTACCGGCACCTGGTTTGCCTCCGAGGGTGTGCTGCCGGATGCCATGACCCTGGCCAAGGGGCTGGGGGCCGGTTTCCCGATCGGCGGGCTCATCACCTTCGGCGACAGCGTCTCCTCCCTGCTCACCGCGGGCCAGCACGGCACGACATTTGGCGGCAATCCGGTGGCGACGGCGGCGGCACTGGCCACCCTCGCCGCCATCGAAGCCCAGGACGTGCTCGCCAATGTGAACACCACCGGGGAACAGCTGCGTGCGGCTCTGGAAAAGGTGGACGGCGTCAGTTCGGTCCGCGGACGCGGACTGCTGATCGGCATCGATCTGGAGCCCGATCTGGAGGGAGCAGCTCCGGCCGCCGTCACCGCCGCCCTCGAAGCCGGCTTCATCATCAACGCCACCGGTCCCCGGACCCTGCGCCTGGCACCGCCGCTGATCCTCGGCGTCGAGCAGGCCATGAGCTTCACCGACGAACTACCCGCCATCCTGCAGGCCGCCGCCGCCGCCACGACGATTGGACAGTCATGACCCGCCATTTCCTGGTTGACACCGACCTGACCCAGGCCGAACAGGCCGAAGTCCTGGACCTGGCCGACGCCCTGAAGAAGGACCGCTACAAATACCAGCCGTATGCCGGGGACTCCACCGGCCGCAAGACCGTAGCGGTCATCTTCGACAAGACCTCCACCCGCACCCGGATTTCCTTCGCTGCCGGGATCGCGGACCTGGGCGGTGTACCGCTGATCATCGGTGCCGGCGAGTCCCAGCTGGGGCACAAGGAATCCGTGGCGGACACCGCAAAGGTGCTGGAGCGGATGGTGTCCACGATTGTCTGGCGCACCTACGCACAGTCCGGGCTCGAGGAAATGGCCGCCAATTCCTCCGTCCCGGTGATCAACGCGCTCTCCGATGACTACCACCCCTGCCAGCTCCTCGCGGACCTGATGACCATCCGGGAGCACAAAGGCACGCTGGCCGGTCTGACCCTGACCTACATGGGGGATTGCGCCAACAACATGGCCAACTCCTACCTGCTGGCCGGCGTCACCGCGGGGATGCACGTCCGCGTCGCCGGGCCGATGGGCTACCTGCCGGATCCGCTGGTGGTCGACGCCGCCGCGGCCCGCGCCGAGGAAACCGGGGGATCGGTGCTCATCACCACCGACGCGGCCGAAGCACTGGCCGGCGCCGATGTGGTTGCCACCGACACCTGGGTGTCCATGGGCCAGGAGGACGAAAAGGCCGCCCGCCAGGAGCTGTTCCGTGAGTACGCCGTGGACGGCAACGCCATGGCGCAGGCCGCGGACGACGCCGTCGTGCTCCACTGCCTGCCCGCCTACCGCGGCTACGAGATCTCCGCCGACGTGATCGACGGACCACAGTCCCTGGTCTGGGACGAGGCAGAGAACCGGCTGCACGCCCAAAAAGCCCTGATGCTCTGGCTGATGGCCAAGTCCGGACTCACCGGAGTGCCGGAGGGCCCGGCATGACCATGCCCACCACCAAGACGGCCCGGCAGGCACGCATCCGGGCGCTGCTGACCGGCCTGTCGGTGCGGTCGCAGGCGGAGCTCGCCGCACTGCTCGCCGACGACGGGGTGCAGGTCAACCAGGCCACGCTCTCCCGTGACCTGGTGGAACTGGGCGCCGTCCGGATGCGCGGCAAGGACGGGGTGCTGGTCTACGCTGTTCCGTCCGAGGGCGGAGAACGCACACCGCAGTCGGGCGTCAGTCCCGAGGTGCTCGATGCGCGTCTGGCGCGGCTCTGCGGGGAACTGCTGGTCACCGCCGAAGCCTCCGGAAACATTGTGGTGCTGCGGACTCCGCCGGGAGCGGCGAATTTCCTGGCGCTGGCGATCGACCACTCCATCATGCCGTCCATCCTGGGCACGCTCGCAGGCGACGACACCGTCCTGCTGGTCACCCGGGACCCGGACGGCGGCGCCGAACTGGCCGCCCGCTTCCTGAGCATCGCCGATGAGGCGACCGCCAGCGGGCAGGCTCCGGACAATCGCATACTGTAGAAGCTGACCCCGCGGCGTGAGCCCGGCCACAGGCTTCCCAAACTTTTCCTACCCAACGCAGCACCAACGCTGCACCAATCGCAAGAGGAGCACATTCGTGAGCGAACGTATTGTTCTGGCCTACTCAGGTGGCCTGGATACGTCAGTGGCCATCGGCTGGATCGCCGAGGCAACCGGCGCCGAAGTCATCGCCGTGGCGGTCGACGTCGGACAGGGCGGCGAGTCCCTGGAGACCATCCGCCAGCGCGCGCTCGACTGCGGCGCCGTCGAAGCCTACGTTGCGGACGCCCGCGACGAGTTCGCCGCCGAGTACTGCATGCCGGCCCTGCAGGCCAACTCCCTGTACATGGATTCCTACCCGCTGGTCTCCGCGCTGTCCCGCCCGGTGATCGTCAAGCACCTGGTGGCCGCTGCCCGCGAATTCGGCGCCACGACCGTCTCGCACGGCTGCACCGGCAAGGGCAACGACCAGGTCCGCTTCGAAGTCGGCATCCAGACCCTGGGCCCGGACCTGAAGTGCATCGCACCGGTCCGCGACCTGGCCCTGACCCGCGACAAGGCCATTGCCTTCGCCGAAGAAAAGAACCTGCCGATCGTCACCACCAAGAAGAACCCCTTCTCCATCGACGCCAACGTCTGGGGACGTGCCGTGGAAACCGGCTTCCTGGAAGACATCTGGAACGCGCCCACCCCGGACGTGTACGAATACACCGCCGATCCCGACTCCGGGATTGCCGCCGATGAAGTGGTCATCACCTTCAAGGCAGGCGTTCCCGTGGCCATCGACGGCAAGCCCGTCACGCCGCTGCAGGCCATCGAAGAGATGAACCGCCGCGCCGGCGCCCAGGGCATCGGCCGGATCGACATCGTCGAAGACCGCCTGGTCGGCATCAAGAGCCGCGAAATCTACGAAGCACCCGGCGCCATGGCTCTGATGGCCGCGCACCGCGAACTCGAGAACGTCACCGTTGAGCGCGAGCAGGCCCGCTTCAAGAAGACGGTCGGCCAGCGCTGGACCGAACTGGTCTACGACGGCCAGTGGTTCTCCCCGCTGAAGAACTCCCTGGACGCCTTCATTGCCGACACCCAGCAGTACGTCTCCGGCGACATCCGCATGAACCTGCACGCCGGCCGCGCCACCGTCACCGGCCGCCGCTCCGAGTCCTCGCTGTACGACTTCAACCTGGCCACCTACGACACCGGCGACACCTTCGACCAGTCCATGGCCCGCGGGTTCATCGAGCTGTTCGGAATGTCCTCCAAGGTCGCCTCGGCCCGCGACCTGCGTATCGCCGAAGGAAAGTAAGCACATGCATAACGGCAAGCCGTCAATCGATACACCTGCCGGGCCGCCGGATACCTCCGGCGGTTCCACGGTCCAGGGTGCCTTGTGGGGCGGGCGTTTCGCCGGCGGTCCGGCCGACGCACTGGCCGCCCTGAGCAAGTCCACCCACTTCGACTGGCGGCTTGCCGGCTATGACATCGCCGGTTCCCGGGCGCACGCCCGGGTGCTGCACAAAGCCGGACTGCTCGACGACGCTGAGCTGGCCGGCATGCTGGAAGCACTGGAAGCGCTCGACGCCGATGTGCGCTCCGGCGCCTACCTCCCGGCCGAGTCCGACGAGGACGTGCACGGCTCCCTGGAACGCGGCCTGATCGAACGCGCCGGCCCGCAGCTGGGCGGCAAGCTCCGCGCCGGCCGGTCCCGGAATGACCAGATCGCCACCCTGGGCCGGATGTACCTGCGGGACCACGCCCGGATCGTTGCCGCCGGCGTGCTGGCCACCGTCGACTCGCTCGTGGAGCAGGCGGAGAAGCACCTCGGGGTGGCCATGCCCGGCCGCACCCATCTGCAGCACGCGCAGCCGGTGCTGCTGAGCCATCACCTGCTGGCCCACGCCTGGGCGCTGCTGCGCGACGTGCAGCGGCTGGCCGACTGGGACAAGCGCGCAGCGGTGTCCCCGTACGGCTCCGGAGCCTTGGCCGGGTCCTCGCTGGGACTGGATCCCAACGCCGTCGCCGCGGATCTTGGCTTCGACTCCGCTGCCTGGAACTCGATCGACGGCACCGCTTCGCGTGATGTCTACGCCGAGTACGCCTGGGTTGCCGCGATGATCGGCGTCGACCTGTCCCGGATCAGTGAAGAGATCATTCTCTGGGCCACCAAGGAATTCTCCTTCGTCACGCTCGACGACGCGTTCTCCACCGGCTCCTCGATCATGCCGCAGAAGAAGAACCCGGACGTGGCTGAGCTGGCCCGTGGGAAGGCCGGCCGCCTGATCGGCGACCTGACCGGGCTGCTGGCCACCCTGAAGGGCCTGCCGCTGGCGTACAACCGGGACCTGCAGGAAGACAAGGAACCGGTGTTTGACGCCACGGACACCCTGGAGCTGCTGCTCCCGGCTGTGTCCGGCATGATCGCCACCCTGGTCTTCAACACCGAACGTATGGAGTCCCTGGCTCCGCAGGGCTTTGCGCTGGCCACCGACATCGCCGAATGGCTGGTCCGCCAGGGGGTTCCGTTCCGGGAGGCGCACGAGCTTTCCGGTGCCGCCGTGAAGCTGGCCGAATCCCGCGGCGTCGAGCTCTGGGACCTGACCGATGCGGACTACGCCGGGATCTCGGAACACCTGACCCCGGAGGTCCGCACAGTGCTCTCCACCGAGGGTTCGCTGGACAGCCGCAGCGCGCAGGGCGGCACCGCCCGCTCCGCCGTCGAGGCGCAGCTGGCCGAACTGAAGAAGCAGCTGGCCGCGGCCCGCGCCTTCGCGCAGTAGCATCCCTGACCCCGCAGGGGTGGAAACGGTTGCCCGGTCACTCACCGGCAGCCGTTTCTGCCCTTCCGGGGACCTGGGCGATACCGTGGTGAGCATGCCCAACCCCGAGTTCCGGCGCCTGCTGCGCGCACTGCCCGACTTCCCGGCCACCCTCCCGGACTTTGATCCTGACACCGCAGCGGATGACCCCGCTGTGCTGTTCCGGCTCTGGCTCGGGGAAGCGCTGGCCGCCGGCATTCCGCAGCCCCATGCCTTCTCGCTGGCCACGGCCGATCCCGCCGGCCGGCCCTCGGCCCGCATGCTGATCCTGAAGGACATCGACGACGACGGCTGGCAGTTCGCGACCTCCCGCACGTCCCGCAAGGGCCGGGAGCTGGAGGCCAACCCGCGTGCGGCCATGAACTTCTTCTGGCAGCCGCTGGGCCGCCAGGTCCGCGTCGCCGGCAGCGTGGTGCGGCTGTCAGCAGAAGCGTCGGCTGCGGACTGGGAGGAGCGCCCCGGGGCAGACGGCAGCCCGAACCCGGTGTGGCAGCTCTACGCGCTGCAGCCGCTGGAAACCGAATTCTGGCAGGCCCGGGCGGACCGGAACCACATCCGCTACCGGCTGCCGCCCGGAAACGGGCGCTGAGCTTTGGCCGCGCTTCGACTTGGCGCGCCTTCCAGAGCGGACCCGCCCACCCTAGGGTAGGTAGTGCAGCAGATGGCATCTACGGAAGGGCCGCCATGTCTGAAGCATCATCGTCCAGCCGTTCCGGGTGGGAGGACCCCTCGGTTCCCGCAGGCCGCATCGAAAAGCTGAGCGACGGCTGGGCGCTGGCCTTCGACAAACAGTTCGACTACCCCGCCGCGCATATCTGGGATGTCCTGACGAATCCGCGCAAAGTCGAGCAGTGGATGGGATCCGTCACCCCGGACTGGGAACTGGGTAAGGAATACACCGTGGAGATGGGCGGAGGCAGCGTATCCGGCACCGTTCTGCAGCTCACGCCCCGCAGCAGTCTGCAAATCACCTGGGATGATGAACTCGGCGAGGAATCGGTGCTGGAGTGGCAGGTGCTGGAGTCCGACGGCGGTGCGCTGCTGCAGTTCCGGTCCCGCACCGACACCGCGGATTTCCTCGCCGAGGGCAGCGCCGGCTGGCAGGGCATCCTGCTGGCGTTCGCTGCGGTGGCTGCTGGGACTCCGCCGCCGGGCATGGAGCAGCCAGCCCAGTGGCGGGCGCTGCGCGATGCCTATTCCAAGGAATTCGATGTCTCGCCGACCATGGGTTTCCTGGAAGAAACCCCCGGGGACACCACACTGGTCTTTGAACGCTGGTACGACGCCCCGGCTGAGGACATTACCGCCGCCGTCGAAAGTTCCGGCGGAAACCTCCGCCTCGGCGAGGGTGCAGACTTTTCGGTGGAAGAGACGGACGGCGTGGGCAAACTGCGGATCCGGCAGCGGATCGACGGCGGTAATCCGCAGGACACCGCCGCCCTGATGGCTGCCTGGCACCTGGCGCTGGACTCGGCCGCAGTCCGGCTGCTGGGGGAGACCCCGCATCCGAACTCCCACCGCCTCCGGGCGCTCGAAGCGCTCTACAGTGCCTCTGCTTAGCCTCTTCCGCAGCACGCCGGCACACACCCCGCGGCCGCTCAAACCGGTTTTTTACGCAGCCGCCGCTCTTGCTACGGTCGAAGGATGGAGCAGATACGCCTGGATCCCGCAGAACAACGCAGCCGGCTGACCATCCCTGCCACCGAGGCAGCGCCCTGGCTGCTGGGTGCCGTCCTCCGCAGGGAATCCGAGGAGGGCGACGTGGCGGTCCGGATCACGGAGGTGGAAGCGTACCTCGGAGCAGCGGACCCCGGGTCCCATGCCTTCCGTGGACAGTCGGCCCGGAACTCCACCATGTTTGGCCCGGCCGGACACCTTTACGTCTACTTCACCTACGGGATGCACTACTGCGCCAACGTCGTCTGCGGCGAACCGGGCCAGGCCACCGGGCTGCTGCTGCGGGCCGGGGAAATCGTTGAGGGCCACGCCGTCGCCGGAGTGCGCCGCAAGCAGCCCAAATCACCCCTGGACCTGGCCCGCGGGCCGGCCCGGCTGACCCAGGCACTGGGCATAGACCGCAGCCTGGACGGCGCGGATGTTTTCACGTCCCCGCTGCGGCTGGAACTGCCGCCGGAACCGGCCGCAGCGGAGGCGATTTCCTGCGGTCCCCGGGTTGGCGTCAGCGGGGAAGGCGGTGGAGAAGCCTACCCCTGGCGGTTCTGGCTGACCGGCGAACCGAGCGTCTCCAAATACCGGCCGGCGGTACAGCGGGCTCGGGTACGCGCTTCGGGGGCGACGGCGAAGCGCGCGTAGGCTGACCGGCCACCAACGGGCCGGGGCCGGGTTGCCTCCGGATGCCTGTGCGGTCTGCCGCACGCCTGGGCGGCGGCCGGCTGTGAGGAGCAGCGCAGCCGCAGGACACGGCTTCGGGTGCGGCAGACCGGTAAGGTAGATGGGTGAAACACACAGCTTCGAACCCGCTCAACACTTCCGCAACCCCGGCCCCTCAGGCCGCCGAAACGATTGCCGAAATTATCGACCGCCTCGGCGCCGTCGTCCAGGATTACCCCAAGCCGGGCATCACGTTCCGCGACCTGACTCCCGTCTTCGCAGATGGACCGGCGCTGCGCGGCATGGTGGACGCACTGCTGGCCGGATACGAGGGACAGTTCGACTTCGTGGCCGGCGTGGAAGCCCGCGGATTCCTGCTCGCCGCCGCTGCGGCCTACGCGTCCGAACGCGGCGTGATCACCATCCGCAAACCCGGAAAACTGCCGCGGGCAACCTACACCGAAACCTATGACATGGAATACGGGCAGAACAGCCTCGAGCTGCACGTCGAGGACGTGCCGGCCGGCTCGCGGGTCTTGATCCTGGACGATGTCCTGGCCACCGGCGGAACGCTTGCAGCTGCCGCCCGCCTGATCGAAAGCGCCGGCTCCAGCGTTGCGGGCTTCGGCGTCGTACTCGAACTCGGTGAACTGGGGGGCCGCAAAGCCCTCGCCGGCCACAACGTGCGGTCGCTGATCACCTACTAAACCGGCCCTCCGCAAACGGAATACGGGCCGCGGGACGCAACGTTCACCCGCACTATGGACAGGGCATGGAAATTGTGCCGATGCACGGTAAGATAGACGGTCTGCCTTTGCGAGAGGGAACGCGAACATGCCTGAAACGTCTTCGGTCCAAACGGAGCTCGACCACGAGCGCCGCTACGTGGCCGGCCTGTACCACCGGCTCGATGAGCTGCGGGAGGAAAAAAGCGAGCAGCTGGCCCAGGTCCGCCGCTCACATTCCGCCGGTTCGCACCAGAACCGGTCCGAACGCGATGCCTTTGCCACCATGTACGAGGACCGCCTCGCGCAGCTGAACGCCGTCGACGACCGGCTGGTGTTCGGCCGGCTCGACCTCGACGACGGGGAGACCCGCTACATCGGCCGGATCGGCCTCTCCACGGCTGACCTGCAGCGGCTCATGGTGGACTGGCGTGCGCCGGAAGCCGGTACCTTCTACCAGGCCACCGCTTTCGAGCGCCAGGGCGTGCGCCGCCGCCGTCACCTGATCCTCAAGGGCCGGGACGTCCAGGGCCTGGAGGACGACGTGCTGGATTACTCCATGCTTGAAGAGGGAGACAATCTGCAGGGCGAGGGTGCCCTGCTGGCCGCCCTGAATTCCAAGCGCACCGGCCAGATGTCGGACATCGTTGGCACCATCCAGGCGGAGCAGGACCGGATTATCCGTGCACCGCTGCCCGGAACCCTGGTGGTGCAGGGTGGCCCGGGCACGGGTAAAACCGCCGTCGCCCTGCACCGCGCCGCGTACCTGCTCTACACCCACCGGGAGCGCCTGAAGTCCGCCGGCGTCCTGCTCGTGGGGCCCTCGAATGCCTTCATCCACTACATCGAACGGGTGCTGCCCTCCCTCGGCGAGACCGGCGTCGTGATGTCCAGCCTCGGCCAGCTGATGCCGGGCATCACGGCCACGGGCGAGGATTCGGCCGCCGCCGCCGAGATCAAGGGCCGGCTGTCGATGGCCGACGTCGTCAACCGCGCCGTCGCGAACCGCGAGCGGATTCTGGCCGAACCGCGCCGGCTGAACGTCGACGGAACCATGATCACGCTGACGCCCAAGCAGGTGCAGCGGGCCCGGGACCGGGCACGCGCGACCGGCAAACCGCACAACGAAGCACGCGTGACCTTCGTGAAGATCCTGCTGCGTGAACTCACCGACCAGCTGACCGAGGTCCTCGAAGAATCGGCCGGCGCCGGGAACAGCACCGACCGCGCGTATCTGGCCGAGGACGTGCGCAGTGCCCGGGACGTGCGCATTGCACTGAATCTGTGCTGGATGCCGCTGACACCGGAAAAGCTCATCAGCGAACTGTTCAGCAAACCCGGACACCTGGAAGCAGCCGCCCCGGACCTCACCGATGCCGAGCGTGCCCTGCTGATGCGCGCCCCGGACGCGGCCTGGACCGAAGCGGATATTCCGCTGCTCGATGAGGCCGCGGAACTGCTGGGAGACCTCGATCCCTCGGCCGGCCGGGACAGTGCTGCCCTGGAGGAAGCCCGGAAGCGGGACCTGGCGAACGCCGAACGTGCGATCGAAAACACCGAAGGTTTCCTCGAGGACTCCGGTGCCCACGGCATCCTTTCCGCCGAGGACCTGGCCAACCACAACATGGAAGCCGAAGAGCGGCTCACCGCGGCAGACCGTGCCGCCATCGACCGCACCTGGGCGTTCGGGCACGTGGTGGTGGACGAGGCGCAGGAGCTGTCCGCCATGCAATGGCGCCTGCTGATGCGCCGCTGCCCGCTGAAGTCCTTCACCGTGGTGGGAGACATCGCTCAGACCAGCTCCGCAGCCGGGGCCACCTCCTGGCAGCAGGCACTCGACCCGTTCGTGGGGGAGCGCTGGACGCTGGAGGAACTGACGGTGAACTACCGCACGCCGGCGCAGATTGCCGAGGCAGCCGTCCGGATGGCCAACGCCGCCGGTCTGGTGGTCTCCGCGCCGAAGGCCGTTCGCGAGGGGCAGTGGCCGCCGTTCCTGGACACAGTTGAGGAAGGCGGGCTGATCGCCCGGCTGCTGGAGACGCTTCCCGCCGATCTGGCCGCGCTGGAAGGCGGCCTGCTCGCCGTCATCACCGAGGACCACCGGCTGGCCGAAGTCCGGCAGGCCGTCAGGGGGGTCTACGGAAAGCGGGTAGGCACCGGTGCCGGCGGACTCGGCCAGGACATCGTGGTGATCTCTCCGCGCGAAGCCAAGGGACTGGAGTTCGACGGCGTCGTGATCCTGGAGCCCTCGGAGCTGCTCACCGCAGCCGCCGGGAAGGTGGGGGATCTGTACGTGGCCATGACCCGTCCAACCCAGCGCCTGCGTCTTATTGCGGAGCACGGGATCCCGGCGGGGATAGCCGACGGCGAATCCTGATAATTTAGAGGCGTGCCACAGAATACCCAGACCTCCGAGGGCCTTGTTGCCCAGCAGAACGATCCGACCTTTGCCAACATCTGGCAGGAACTGAAGTGGAGAGGGCTGATTAAGCTCTCCACCGACGAGGCGGAGCTTGAAAAGCTACTCAGCGGAGACCCGGTCACGTATTACTGCGGTTTTGACCCCACTGCGCCGAGCTTGCACCTGGGCAACCTGGTGCAGCTGCTGACCATGCGCCGGCTCCAGCTGGCCGGCCACAAGCCGCTGGCCCTGGTGGGCGGCTCCACCGGTTTGGTGGGAGACCCGCGCCCGACGGCGGAACGCACCATGAACACCAAGGAAACGGTGGCGGAGTGGGTCGGCTACCTGCAGGGCCAGGTCCAGCGGTTCCTGAGCTTCGAGGGCGAGAACGCTGCCCGCATGGTGAACAACCTGGACTGGACGGCGCCCATGAGCGCGCTGGATTTCCTGCGCGAAATCGGTAAGCACTTCCGGGTCGGAACCATGGTGAAGAAGGAGATCGTTGCTTCGCGCCTGAACTCCGACGAGGGCATCAGCTACACGGAATTCAGCTACCAGGTGCTGCAGGGCATGGATTACCTGCAGCTCTACCGCGACTACGACTGTGTCCTGGAGACCGGCGGGTCGGATCAGTGGGGCAACCTGACCTCCGGCACCGAGCTGGTGCGCAAGGTTGAAGGCGCCACGGTGCACGCACTGGGCACGCCGCTGATCACCAACTCCGACGGCACCAAGTTCGGCAAGAGCGAGGGTAACGCCGTCTGGCTGGATCCCAGCATGACCACCCCGTACGCCATGTACCAGTTCTGGCTCAACACGGCCGACGCCGATGTGGTTGACCGGCTCAAGGTCTTCACCTTCCGGACCAAGTCGGAAATCGAAGAACTCGAGCGCGCCGTGGCCGAGGCGCCGCACAAGCGCGAGGCGCAGCGCGCCCTGGCCTACGACGTCACCTCGCTGGTGCACGGCACGGACGCCACGGACAAGGTCATTGCCGCCTCGGCTGCTCTGTTCGGCCAGGGCTCGCTTGAGGACCTGGACGAAGCGACTCTCACTGCGGCTACCTCAGAACTGCCCCGGGCCGAGGTGGACGCGGCGGGACTGGGCATCATTGACCTGCTGGTGGCCACCGGCCTGTGCAAGACCAACTCTGATGCGCGGCGGACCATCACCGAAGGCGGTGCCTACGTGAACAACCGCAAGGTCACGGAGATCGACGCCGTGATCGGAACCGAGGAACTGCTGCACGGCAAGTACCTGCTGCTGCGGCGCGGCAAGCGGACCCTGGCAACCGCGGTTGTTTCCGGGAGCTGACTTACTGCAAATGTTTGGAAGGGCAGGCCAGAGATGGCCTGCCCTTCCGCGTTTTCACGGGCGCTTTGGCTGGTGGCGCCGGTGCGTGCAGGAGGTCACACCCGTTCCGGGTTGCACGCCCGGCTGGGTGTGTGTACAGTTATGTGAGTCGCCGCGGCCGGGACGCTCAGCTGAGAAGCTCGAAGCGCCCGAAGCATGGCGGCCAAACCCCAACAAACTTTGATGGTGGATCCACTGCGCGCCTTGTGTGCCGGCGGAA
>NZ_JACSQD010000004.1:115015-358747 GCF_014836775.1 Arthrobacter gallicola | reverse complement strand
CGTCAAGGGATTCAATCCATTCCGCGGTTTCTTCCGGGTCACGGTCCGGCAGCTGGCTGGTCAGCCCGCTGAGGATGTCCGTTCTGTCTTCACTGACGCTCATATGTGCAGCCTCTCAGTTGAGGGCGGGGTCCCCTCAAGGTAATTCGGTGACTCACCGACCATTCCGTTATGCGGAATGCTCATTTCAATCTATACGACAGCGCGATCTCGTGCCGCTTAGGCGAACCATTATTGCGACCATCGTAAGGGTTCTCACAGAGAGTTTCACGAGACGTCAATGGTGACGACGGCGGGTCCCCGGCTGGGGTCTGCATCACCCCGCTTGCCCGTAGGCGCCGTCACGGCGCGGGAAACACAGCAGCACATTTTTTCCCGGGCGCGCTGCTGGCGTTCGCTGTAGAAGACGTCCCGGTGGTCCACTGCGCCCTCCAAATTCAGGATCCGCACCTCACAGAGCCCGCACTCACCCTTGCGGCAGTCGAACATCATGTCCGCGCCTGCCTCTTCCAGGGCCTCCAGCATGGACCGCCCCTGGCCCACCCTGGTTTCCAGTCCCAGCCGCGGCACCCGGACAATGAATTCCTCCGGGTCATACCAGCCGGAGTTACCGAACGTTTCATAGCGCAGGCTGGACGGATCCAGTTCGCGTTCCCGCCAGCTGCGGCGCACCGCGTCCATCAACCGGATGGGGCCGCACATGTACAGTTCAGTGCCCTCCTGCACCTGTCCAATCAGCTCCGGAACCGAGAGCGCTGTGCCCTCGGAATCAACGTGGACCTGCAGTGCGCTGCCATGCTCGGCCTCGAGTTCGGCCAGATAAGCCATGGCGCTGCGCTGGCGGCCGGCGTAGACCAGACGGTAGTCAGCCTTCACATTCTTCAGGGCCCGCGCCATATTCAGGATTGCCGTAATGCCTACGCCACCGGCCAGCAGGATGTAGCTGGACGCTCCCACCCGCAGCGGAAAGTTCTGCAGTGGCTGGGTTATTTCAAGTTCATCCCCCGGGACGAGCCCGTGCATAAACACGGACCCGCCCCGGGAGGTGGGGGTACGGAAGACACTGATGGCCAGGGAGCGGCCGTCATCGCTGGACTCCACCACCGAATAGGAGCGCCGCTGGAGCTCTCCATTGATGGTGACCATCAGGTCAATATGGGAGCCCGGCTCCGCCCGGCGCGGCAGGGACGGCGCCAGCACCACACGCCGGATTCCGTCCGCGGCGTCGCGGGTTTCGGTAACGACGGCGCGCTGCCAGACTTCAGTGTTCGTTGCAGCCATGGCTCTACCGTGCCGCCGTCGGAACTGCGGCAGAATTTGGAGCCGACGCCGCGGACGGAGCTGCCGCCGCCGTCGGAGCTGCCGCCGCAGGGGCACCGGCTGCGGGCAGCCGTCCCTCGGCCGCGAGGCGGCGTTCGATCAGCCGCCGGACCCACATTCCCCCGGCATCAATGTTGAGGTTGTAGAACTCGTAGTCCGGGTTGGCGTCGATCGCGGCCTGCTGTGCCGAGAGCATCTCCTCGTCCTCACCGAAGACCCCGTGTACGCCGTCACGCAGCTGGGTGGTGATGAGCTGGCTGTCCAGCCGGTAGTTGCGCATAAAGGCCCAGAAATAGTGGCAGGTCTTATCGGTTTCCGGGGTGATGGTGTTCATAACGAAGCCGTTCACGCCCTGGCTGCGGTCCCCTTCCGGGGCGCCGGTGCCGGCTTTGGCGACGCCGACGTCGATGTTGATGGTCGACGGCGCGCGGAAGGTGATGATCTGCCAGCGGTCCACTTTGCCTTCGAAACCGGGGAACTTGTCCCGCATGTTCTTCAGCCAGAAGGGCGGCGGATCGATGTTGAGCATCCAGCGGGAAACGGTGACCGTGTCATCGTCATGGGTGACGACGAATTCGGATTCGCTCAGTTCTTCCTGGCCGATCGAGGAGGAGTGGACGAATTCCTCATGTGTGAGATCCATCAAGTTGTCCAGCACCAGCTGGTAGTTGCACGGCGCGAAGATGGTCTGGCCGTCGCCGGCCCATTCCGGAGAGGACATCTGGTGCATGTCAGGGACCAGATCCGGATTGGCCAGCGTGGGATCGCCGAGCCAGACCCACACGTAGCGGTAGCGTTCCACGACAGGGAAGGACGGGACGGTCGCGCTGGGGTTGATCGTCTCCTGGGCGGGCATCGAAATGCAGCGTCCGGCGGAGTTGTAGACGATCCCGTGGTACGGGCACTGGAGACCGTCCCGGCCCATGGTCTTACCCATGGACAGCGGAGCCAGGCGGTGCCAGCAGGCATCCGCGAGGGCTACGGCCTTGCCGTCCTCGGTGCGGTATAGGGCCAGCGGGCGGTCGGCGATGCGCCGGGCCATCGGCTTGCGGGTCACCTCGTGATCCCAGGCGGCCACGTACCAGGCATTGAGCGGATAACCCAGCACTTTGTTGGTCGTGGAACTCGTGGTGGAGACGGCGGTCATGACTTCCTTCCTCGCGGCAACGCCTTCGATGCCGCTCCTAACTAACTATCTCCATAGATAGTTAGTGATGTATGGCACACTACCTATGCCTATAGTGGTTAGGCAAGGGTCCGTTTCTTCAGAAAGGCCGTGGTGAGCCTTCGTTACGCGCTGCTGGCACTGCTGAATGTCGAACCCATGACCGGATACGACCTCTACAAGCAGTTCGAGTCCTCCGTGGGCTATGTCTGGCATGCCCCGGACTCGCAGATTTATCCGGAGCTGCGCCGGATGGAGCGGGACGGCCTGCTCGAAGGCGAGGAAATTCCGTGGGGCACCAAAGGCCGCAAGCGCCAGTACCACGTCACGGATGCCGGCCGCGGGGCCTTCCGCACCTGGGTCAACACGCAGCTGGACTACCCCCGCGAACGGGACCCCATGCATCTGAAGGCGGCCTACCTCGAATGGGCCGATCCCGATGCTGCGCGGCAGCAGCTCCAGGCCCACATTGAGCATTACGGTGCCCGGCTGCTGCAGTGGCAGCAGAAGATCGAGGAGATCGACGGCGGCACCTCGGACATGCTGAACCGGCGCCTGGCGACGGTCCCGGATGTGGACCACCAGCGCGTGGCTGCGTTCAAACGGTTCACCTATGAGGGGCTGACTGCCCGTGCGGAGCAGGAAATTGCCTGGGCCCGCCGCGGACTTGAGCTGATTGACGCGCTGTACCCGTAGCGTTCTCCGGCTCGGGCTCGGGGCCGGGCTCGGGCCGGGCCGGGCGAATGTCCAAGCCCGGCACAGCTCCGGCATAGAAAGCGGGCCTACCCTCGTCTTGGCGAAACTGCCGAGCCAAGGAGAATACATGCGTCACAGCGCTGCTGATGAGACTACTGAACAGACCCACCTCTATCAGGGCCGGGCATTGCCCCGCCCGGAGGAAGACCTTGAGGACCAGGGGCTGGGGTTCGACGTCGGGACCCTCCTCCAGCGCCGCGGCGTGCTGAAAGCGTTTGGCATCGGTGCCGTCACCCTGGGCCTGGCCGCCTGCGGGGCAACGGAGTCCGGAACGGGAACCGCGGGCGGGGAGATTCCCGACGAAACGGCAGGACCGTATCCCGGCGACGGCTCCAACGGGCCGGACGTCCTGGAAGAAAGCGGCATTATCCGCAGCGACATCCGGTCGAGTTTCGGAGAGTCCGAGGGCACGGCCGAGGGCATCCCGATGGAGCTGGAACTGACCATCACCGATCTGGCCAACGGCGGAGCACCCTTTGCCGGCGTCGCCGTCTACGTCTGGCACTGCACCAGGGAAGGCCTGTACTCGATGTATTCCGAGGGGGTCGAGGACCAAAATTACCTCCGCGGCGTCCAGATTGCCGACGCCGGCGGCATAGTGCGCTTCACCAGCATCTTCCCGGCCTGCTACAGCGGGCGCTGGCCGCACATCCACTTTGAGGTCTACCCGGACGAGGCCTCCATCACGGACTCCACGAAGGCGATAGCCACCTCTCAGGTGGCTCTGCCCCAGGATGTGTGCGACACAGTCTTCGCCACTGCCGGCTACGAGGCGTCGGTCCGGAATCTCTCCCAGATCACGTTGGACAGTGACAATGTCTTCGGCGACGACGGCGGTGCCAGCCAGCTCGCTGCTGTTACGGGCAGTGTCGCGAAGGGATACTCGGTGTCCCTGACCGCCGGTGTGGATACCCGAACTGAACCGACCGGGGGCAGCGCGCCTGAGGGTGGCGGATCCGGCGGTCCGGGTGGCGGCGGGCCCGAGGGCGGTCCCGGCGGTGGATCGGGTGAGGGATCTGGTGGGCCGGGTGGAGAGCCGCCTGTTGGTGAGCCTCCCGCGGGCGGCCCCGGTGGAGAACCGCCTGCCGGTGCGGAGGGTGAAGCAGGCGAACCGCCGACGCAGCCGTAGTCGGCTCAGGCACAGCCGCAGTCAGCCTGCGAAGCCGCATAACCCCGGCCCAGCCCGGCGCAGCCACCCGTCAGCCAACCGTGAGAGCAACCTTGCCGCGGACCTTGCCGGAGGCCAGCCAGTCCAGGGCCTCCCGCGCCTGGTCCAGCGGGAAGGTCCGCTCCAACGGTGGCGTGATGCTGCCTGCCTCAATGAGCCCGGTGAGGTCCTCGAGCTCCGCCGAACGGACCGCTCCGATGAACATCGTCAGTCGCTGCGGGACGAACGGGGACAGTGCCACGGCTCCCAGCTGGCGGTTCATGCCGCCCGTGAGCCTGCCGCCCGCCTCACCTCCGGTGATCACCGCCGTTCCCTTGGGCGTGAGCGCGCTGCGCAGGCGGGCAATCGACGGGTTACCGGCAATATCCAGGATGAGGTCCCAATGCCTTGTGCCGTCCGCAAAGTCCTCCGCGGTGTAATCAATGACCTCGTCCGCCCCCAACGACCGGACAAAATCCATCTTCCCGGTGCTGCACACACCGGTGACCTCGGCTCCGAAGGCCTTGGCCAGCCGGACGGCGTAACTCCCGACTCCACCCGAGGCTCCGATCACCAAGACCTTCTGGCCCGCCTGAACGCGTCCGGTCTTACCCAGTCCCTGCAGCGCTGTCACCGCTGAGACTGGAACGGCGGCCGCCTGCGCAAAGCTCAGGCCGGCCGGTTTCAGAGCGAGCCGCGCTTCCGGGGCCACAGCGTACTCGGCATAGGTGCTTCTGCCGCTGCCGTAAACCTGGTCGCCCAGGGCGAAACGCGTCACCGCTGAGCCCACCGCGGAAACCGTGCCCGCAAGGTCCATGCCGGGAACCGGGTTCCTCGGCTTCCGGAGGCCAAACGCCAGGCGGCCAAGGTACGGCAGGCCGGTCATCATGTGCCAGACTCCCCGGTCCACGCCTGCCGCGCCGACCTGGACCAGAACCTCGTTGGCCTTGGGCTCCGGCACTGCGACGTTTCCCAGGTGCAGGACATCGGCGGAACCGTAGCTTTCCTGGGTGATTGCCCGCATTTCTGTGCCCCTTCGTCGCCTGGACCCGGCCGGCATCCGGACCGGATGCTACAGAGGTCGGAGGGGCTTGACCACCAGTAGTTCCGGGATGCCCACGCGCAGCCGCGTAAAGACACATTTGCAGCTCCTCCGCCACCGTAAATATGCTTCCCGTATGGACCCCATGAGCAACCTGGGCTGCAGCGCCCGCAGAGGACCGTCCGCGCGCCCCTGACGGGCACCGCGGATCCTCCTCCTTTTTCTTTCCTGAGCGGCTGCCTGTCGTCTGACGTCCCCGTCAACGACCGGTCTTTCGGTCTGCCCAGAAATGGTTTCCCATGTTCCAAAATTCTTCCCCGCTTTTCCGCGCCCTACTGGGCGCAGTCTTTGTCCTCATCGGTTCAATCAGCATCCAGGTCTCTTCCGTGCTGGCCAGCGGCCTCTTTGCCGTTGCCGGATCACTCGGCACCAGCGGACTGCGGATGTTCCTCGCCGCCGTCGTGCTTCTTTGCCTTGCCCGGCCCAGCCTCCGGGCCCTAAGCTCCCGGGCCTGGGGCGGCATCCTCTTGTATGGAGCCGCAATGGCCGCCATGAACGTGCTGCTGTACAGCGCCCTTGAACGGATTCCCCTGAGCCTGGCGGTCACCCTCGAGTTCCTGGGCCCGCTGGCGGTTGCCAGCCTCGGGGCGAAAGGCCGCATCGAACGTTGCCTGCCCATCCTGACCCTGGCCGGGGTGGCTGCCGCGGCTGGGGTCCAGACGGAGTTCGATCTGCTGGGCATCATCTTCGGCCTCGGCGCGGCGGCAGCCTTCGGCACGTACACGCTCATGGCAGGACGGGTGGGGGAGGACAGCGCCGGCATTCAGGGCCTGGCACTCTCCGTTGCCGTCGCAGCCGTCCTGCTCCTCCCGTTCACCGTCCCGGCAGCACCGCGGCTGGGAGCAGCAGACTGGATGGCTGTTCTGGTGTCCGCCCTGCTGGGGGGTCGCCCTCGCCTATACCCTGGATTTCCTGGCCACCAAGCTCACGTCTCCGCGGATTGTGGGGACGCTGTTCGCCATTGATCCGGCGGCAGCCGCCGTCGTCGGCGCCCTGGCACTGGACCAGCCGCTGAGCCCGACGGCGACGGCCGGCATCGGCCTGGTCATCGCTTCGGGGGCAGCCATCATCTGGCGCAGCGGGAGTCCGGGCCGGGACGCCGCCGTCGAAATCCGGGCATAAAAACAGCCGGTGCTGGTCCGAAATGCGCAACCAGCACCGGCTGTTTTTCACTCGCAGGAAGCCGCTACTGTTCCAGCTTCATCGCCTTGCGCAGGGTCAGGGCACCGCCGCTCTGCATCACGGCGCGGCGGTAGATCTTCTCACCGAAGCGCAGCAGGGCGTAGGCCGCGGCCAGGGCCAGCGCCAGGGACACGAAGGTTTCCCACAGCGGGACCTCGCCGTTCAGCATCCGCACCGGCATCGCCACGGAGGAAACCACCGGCACGAAGGACGCGATCACCAGGAGCTGGCCCTTGGCGAACAGGCCGCCGAAGAGCGCCACAACGATGACGGTCAGCACCGGCCCGGAGCTGTTGTTCAGGTCCTCGGTACGCGAGGCCATGGAACCGATCATGGCCCAGGCCGAAGCCAGGATCAGGAAACCGGCCAGGAAGAACACCAGGAACCAGCCCGACGCCGGGATCAGTGTTCCGACGCTGTCCGCGGTACCGGTGAAGGTGAGCGCCAGCAGGGCAGCGCCGGCGTAGAGGGCCAGCTGGACCATCGCCAGGACCGTGTTGCCGGCGACCTTGCCGTAGAGCAGCTGCCGGATCGGGATGGCGGTAGCCAGGATTTCCACTACCCGGTTCTGCTTTTCTTCCAGCACGGAGGTGGCGATTGCCATGCCAAACACGATCGCCGCCATATAGAAGAGGAACGCGAACACAAACCCGGCGAACTGGGCCATGAACTGGTTTTCAGCGTTGCCGTCCAGTAAAGCCGTGCCGAATTCGCTGCCCTCCAGCAGTGCCTCCGGTGTGGTTCCTGCATCGGAGGCGTTGACCTCCAGGGCGTACGCCCG
Source organism: Arthrobacter gallicola (assembly GCF_014836775.1). Lineage (GTDB taxonomy): Bacteria > Actinomycetota > Actinomycetes > Actinomycetales > Micrococcaceae > Arthrobacter_B > Arthrobacter_B gallicola. The sequence goes on along the minus strand of NZ_JACSQD010000004.1, from coordinate 351,294 downwards.
CAGAGCCTCGGCCAGCCCCTGCTGCAGGCCGCCGGAGAGTTCTTCGTGGCCGGTGAGTGTCCACGTACCGTCGGCGTCCTGGACAAGGGCAGCATCGGCATCATCCGAACGGACCAGTTCCAGGGCTTCCTCGGAGGACCCGGCGCTCACGGCTTCGAAGCTGGAGTTCCCGCCGTCGCTCTGCCCGGTGGTGTGGGCAATGTCGACGACGGCGGTGCCTGCGGTATCCGTGACGGCCACGGTGTATTCGTCGGCCCGGGTGCTCATGTAGGCGTTGAAGACCACGACGCCGACAATCAGCACCAGGGTGACCAGGGTGGAGATCAGGTAGCTGCGGTCGCGGGCTTTGACCATAACCTCACGGAGGGTAACGATGGCCCACGGCGGGGTGGGGCGGGCTGTGCTGGTGCTCATGCTGCGGTGACCTCACGGTAGATTTCGCTCAGGGACGGCCGGATCGGTGCGAACTCCTCCACGGACCCGCGGGAGAGTGCCGCGGCGAGCAGCCGCTGACTGGCGGCGTCGTCGTCGAACTGCAGAATCGCGGTAGGACCGGCGACGTCGAGCACCCGCACGCCGGGTTCGTCCCGGACCCAGCCGGCGTCGGGGGACACCGTGATGCGGTGCCGGTTCACAGCCCGGGCCCGCAGGTCATCGCCGGTACCGGAGGCAATCACTCGGCCCTGCTGCAGGACCACCATGTTGTCGCAGAGCCGGTCCACCAGGTCCAGCTGGTGGCTGGAGAAGAGCACCGGCACACCGGCCGAGGTTCGTTCGCGCAGCAGTTCCACCATGGAATCCACCGCCACCGGGTCCAGGCCGGAAAAAGGTTCGTCCAGGATCAGGACGCTGGGGCGGTGCAGCAGCGCTGCCGCGATCTGGACCCGCTGCTGGTTGCCCAGCGAGAGGGATTCCAGTTTGTCCTTGGTGCGGCCGGCCAGGCCGAAGCGGTCCAGCAGGTCCAGGGCTCCCTTGCGGGCTGCTGACTGGCTCATCCGGTGCAGCTGGCCCAGGTAGACCAGCTGGTCCAGGATCGGCTGTTTGGGGTAGAGGCCGCGTTCTTCGGGCATGTAGCCGAAACTCGAGCGGGCGTCCGCGGTAAGCGGGGAGCCGTCCAGCAGGACCTCACCGGAGCTGGCTTTGAGCACCCCCATAATCATGCGCATGGTGGTGGTTTTGCCGGCACCGTTCGCGCCGACAAACCCGGTCATCTGGCCGGACGGAACATCGAAGCTCACCGCGTCGACGGCGGTTTTTTCACCGAACCGGCGGGTGAGGTTTTGGACCTGAAGCATAGGGGACTGCTCCTTCCCCGGGGATGCCGGGAAGTTGTGGATGTGCTGCTCCCTCAACCTTAGGAACAAGCCGGGACCAGCGGATCGGCCGTCCGGCTGAGTCCCGCCGCTCACGCTTCGCGGGCGGCCTCACCCGGAAGAATGAGTCCGGATTCGTACGCAAACACCACGGCCTGCACCCGGTCCCGCACCTGGACCTTCGCCAGCAGGTTGGACACATGCGTCTTCACGGTGGCCTCGGCCACGAACATGCGGGCTGCGATCTCCGCGTTGCTCAGCCCGGTGGCCACGAGTTCCAGGACCTCGCGCTCGCGGGTGGTCAGGGACTGCAGCAGGTTCTGCTGCGCCGGGTCGGGCTGCGGTCCGGCAGGGGCGGGGACGCCTGCGGCGGCACTCTCGGCATGCAGGTGGCGGGCAAAGCGTTCGATCACCCGCACGGTTACTTCGGGTGCCAGCAGGGCATGGCCTCCGGCGACGGCGTGCACCGCGCCCACCAGATCGTCGGGGTCGGCGTTCTTCAGCAGGAAGCCGCTGGCGCCGGCCCGGATCGCGTCGAAGAGATAGTCCTCCCGTTCGAAGGTGGTCAGAATGATCACCTTCGCCCAGCCGGCAGCCACAATCTGCTCAGTGGCCCGGATACCGTCCAGCACCGGCATCTGCACATCCATGAGGATGACATCCACCGGATTCGCCGCGGCGAAGTCCACGGCTTCCTGGCCGTTGGTCACCTGCCCGACCACCTCAATGTCCTCCTCCACGGAGAGCATCATGGCGAAGCCGGCGCGGACCAGCGCCTGGTCGTCGGCGAGCAGCAGGCGGATCGGTTCCATGTCAGTCCTTCGATTTTGGCAGCCCGGTGCCACCCCCGGGGTTAAACCTAGCGGCAGGGCGGGCTGAGCAGGTAACCGTTTCTAGCGCAGGGGAATGCGGAGCCGCACCCGCCAGCCGCCGCCGTCGCGCGGGCCGATTTCGGTACTGCCGCCATGCAGCGCCGCCCGTTCGCGGACGCCCTGCAGGCCGTAGCCGGTGCCTCCGGTGCCGAGGCGGAGACGGCCGCCGTCGACAGTTTCCACTTCCACCCAGCGCTGCTCGCCGGTTTCCCCGGTGCGCAGGGCGACGACGGCGGCAGCGGCGGTTGAGTGACGGCGGACGTTCGCCAGCGATTCCTGCACCGTCCGGTAGAGGGACAGTGCCAGCGGTGCGGACAGCCCGGTCAGCGCTCCGGGGCGGTCCTCCACCTGGGTGAAGGTAACGGCCAGCCCGTTGCCGCGGTACTCCTCGATGAGCGCGGGAAGATCTTCGATGCCGGGTTCGGGCCGGCGCTGGGTGTCAGCCTCCGGTTCCGGGTTTTCTGTGTCCGTTGACCGCAGGACTCCGAGCAGGGAGCGCATCTCCGAGACGGCATCACGGGAGGAGGTCTCAATGGTCTGGAGCGCTTCGGCCGCCGCAGCTGGTTTTTTCTCCATGACCCGGCGGGCAGCGCCGGCCTGCACGCCGATCACGGCAATATGGTGCGCGACGACGTCGTGCAGTTCCCGGGCGATCCGCAGGCGTTCCTCGATGACGGCCTTGCGGGCCAGGTCGGCGGCCTGGGTTTCGAGCTGGAGCGCCTGCTCGGCGAGCTGTTCGCGCTGGTGGGCGCTGCGCCAGGAGTTCATGCCGAACATGATGGCTCCGCCGAAGTAAGCGGCGTTCAGCATAAAGGAGTACAGGACGTAGGAAGTGAGCGGCGGAAAAAGCCCCTCGGGCTCGGTGGAACCGATGTTGAAGGTTTTGAGGATTTCGTCATAACCGCTGTAGAGCGTGAAGCCCAGAACGATCCACAGGAACATGGCGGTGACCACCACGGTGACCCCGAGCCACAGGCCCCTCCGGTTCTGCGCCCACGCCACCGCACTGTAGAGGGAGGCGAAATAGGCAGCCTGGAATCCCAGTGTCTGGCTAATCGGCGGCACCGTGACGCCCACTATGACGAACGTGGCGGAGCTGAGCAGCATCACGGTAATGGGGAAGCGGCGCCGGAAGACCAGGAATACGAAGATGGATGTCTGGACCAGGTGCTGGACCCAGGCATTGACGAAATCGCCCTCCCCAAAGGCGAACCCCCGCATGAATTCAAGCATCACCGCGCTTAGGAGCAGTGCGATGAATACGCCGATCATGTCCCGCCGGAGTCCTTCCGGTCCCGGGGCGGGCCGTTCCCAGTCGTCTTCTGCATGCCACGGCAGACTCAGCCGGAACCTGTGGACCCGCTCGGCCAAGGTCCGGCCGGTCTCTCCGGACACCGTTGGTTCCTTCTCCGGCGAAGCCGGGCCGGCTGTGTCCGTGCCAGGCGGCTGCGTTTCGATCATGGCCAACAGTCTAGGTCCGCATCCGCTGCGGCCGGATCCGCCGTACGGCTGAGGCCCTGCGGGGGATCCGGCTCAGCACCGGCATCCCTGCGCGGGACTTTGGTCACGGATTGGGTACGCCGGGACGGTGCCCGCCGCGCCCGGTGCCCGGGCGGAGGACGGGGGTGGTTTACTTCGTCCGGGGCGCACTTCCCCATTCGCTGTTGGAATGACCGTGAGGATGGACATGTTTGCTTCCGAAGGACAGGCCTTGCTGCCTGGGCTGATATCCCTGCGCCGTGAGCTGCACCGTGAACCGGAAGTCGGGCTGCATCTGCCGAAAACCCAGGAGCGCATCCTCGAGGCCTTGGACGGGCTGGGCCTGGAAATCTCCACCGGCAATTCGCTCAGCTCCGTAACCGCCGTGCTGCGCGGGGGCGAGGAAGGCCCCGCGGTCCTGCTGCGCGGAGACATGGACGCCCTGCCGGTTGAGGAACTCACAGATCTGGAATACGCCTCGACCAACGGCGCGATGCACGCCTGCGGCCACGACCTGCACGTTGCAGGCCTGGTCGGCGCGGCCCGCCTGCTGGAGGCGCAGCAGCGGGACCTGTCCGGAAGTGTTGTGTTTATGTTCCAGCCCGGCGAAGAGGGCGACGGCGGTGCCGGCCTGATGATCGACGAAGGAGTGCTGGAAGCGGCGGGGGAGCGGCCGGTGGCTGCTTACGGTGTTCATGTGCGCCCCGGTCCGCTCGGGGTTTTCCGCACCAAACCGGGCACGCTGATGGCCGGCGCCAATGAACTGCGGATCACGGTGCACGGCTCCGGCGGACATGGTTCGCAGCCGCACAATGCGCTGGACCCGGTGCCGGCACTGGTGGAGATCGCCGCGGCGCTGCAGGTAATGGCCACCCGGAAGTTCTCCGTCTTCGATCCGATCGTCCTGACCGTCACCCAGCTTGAAGCCGGCCGGGCCATCAACGTTATTCCGGATTCCGCCCGGCTCGGTGCCAGCGTCCGCACCCTGTCGGCCGAATCAGTGGACCGGCTGATCGTGGAGACCAAAGCGCTCGCGGACGGGATCGCCACAGCTCACGGCTGCACCGCGGAGGTCAGCTTCGAGATTCTCTATCCGATGACGGAGAACGATCCGTCGCGGACCTTCGAGGCGATGCGGGAACTGCGCGAGCTCTTCGGCGAGGACCGGGTCATCCAGTCGCGGGACCCGCTGATGGGGTCGGAGGACTTCTCCCTGGTGCTGCAGAAGATCCCTGGTGCCTTCCTGTTCCTGGGGGCCACCCCTCCGGACGTTGATCCAGCCACGGCAGCGTGGAACCACTCGCCGCGGGTCCTGTTCGACGATTCCGTGCTGGCCGACCAGGCGGCTGCGCTGGCCCAGCTGGCGTTCAACCGCCTGACGTAGCTGAAGTCCGGCAGGGGAGCCGGCAGTGCTCCGTCAGCTGCCGACTGGGAACGGCTCGCGCCTCGTTGGCTGGAAGCCATCGATGGATGGAAGAGGCCGCTACTGTGGCCTCTATGACCTTCTCCGCACCCGCACTAACGTTCCTGGCCACCATCTCTGTTCAGGTGGGCGAGCCGATCGAAATTGGCCGCACCTCTGCCGGTGTCCGGCGGATCATCCCGATCCTGGGCGGGAAAGTCGAAGGTCCGAATCTGCGTGGAACGGTGCTGCCGGCCGGAGCCGACTACCAGCTCCTGCGCACGGCCACCCTCACGGAGCTGGAAGCCAAATACGCCATCGAGACCGACGACGGCGAGCGGCTCTACGTGAACAACTTTGGCCTGCGCTCGGGCAGCGAGGCCGATATTGCCGCGCTCCTGCGCGGCGAATCCGTGGATCCGGCGCGGATCTACTTCCGCTGTACGCCCCGCATTGAAGCGCCCGACGGCGGCGCCTGGGCCTGGCTGTCCAGCCGCATCCTCATCGGCACCGGCATCCGGCTCCCGGACGAGGTGCGGCTGGAAATCAGTGTCGTGGAGTAGGCCCGCGGGCGCGGGGCAGGTGGCCTGACCACAGCCCCGCCAACTAGGCCGCGGCGCTCCACGGCGTGTAGCGTGGACGGGCTATCTTCCCCGTGTGCGGATTCACAGGCGTGCCCGGGGCCCAAACGTGTCCGTTCACCGGGCAGCCCTTTGCGGGCAGATTAGACAGAAAGGGGGTGTCGGCGTGTCCGCAGTTCAGACAGAAACCGAACCCTCACTCAAAAAGGTCCTCGGACGCATTGACGTCCTGGCCCTCGGTTTCGGCGCCATGATCGGCTTCGGCTGGGTTGTCCTCACCGGCGACTGGTTGTCCTCAGCCGGCACCATGGGAGCGGTACTCGCCATCATTACCGGCGGCGTCATCATGGCAATCGTCGGACTGACGTACGCCGAACTGTGTGCCGCCATGCCCAAGGCCGGCGGCGAGCATAACTACATCATGCGCGCCATGGGGCCGCGTCCCTCCTTCATCGGCTCGTGGGCGATCATCGGCGGCTACGTGACCATCGTGGCGTTCGAAGCCGTTGCGTTGCCCAAAACCGTGCAGTACATCTTCCCCGACCTGAGCCACATACCGCTCTGGACCGTTGCCGGCTTCGAAGTCCACCTCACGTGGGCCCTCGTCGGAGCCGCCGCCGCCGTCGTAATCACCGCGATTAACATCCGCGGCGTCAAGGAAGCCGGCGTTGTGCAGACCTTCGTGGTGATCTTCCTGCTGGCGATCGGGCTGGTGATGATCGCCGGAGCCTTTACCGGCGGCAGCGCCTCAAACATGGAGCCGTGGTTCCACGGCGGCATGAACGGCTTCTTCGCAGTGCTGGTTGTGGTGCCGTTCCTGTTCATCGGCTTTGACGTCATTCCGCAGTCCGCTGAGGAGGTCAATATCCCGGCGAAGCAGATCGGCAAGCTCGTTGTGGTTGCCGTGGTCATGGCAACCATCTGGTACATCATGGTGGTGCTGACCACGTCCTCGGCCATGCCGGCAGCGGATCTGGCCGGCACCGACATCGCCACCGCGGACGCCGTCGGCGCCATGTTCAACTCGGACCTGATGGCCAAAATCCTCATTGCCGGCGGCATTGCCGGAATCCTGACCTCCTGGAACTCGCTGCTGATGGGCGCCTCCCGCCTGATGTACTCGCTGGCGCGTTCCGGGATGCTCCCGGCCTGGTTCGGGCGGCTGCATCCGAAGTACGGCACACCGCACAACGCGCTCCTGTTCATCGGTGCGCTGAGCTTCCTGGCCCCTTTCGGCGGAGCGGAAATGCTCGGCTGGCTGGTCGACTCCGGCGCACCGAGCATCGTGCTGGCGTACACGCTGGTGTCGATTTCCTTCCTGATCCTGCGCCGCCGGGAACCGGCGATGGACCGCCCTCTGCGCGTCGGCGGCAAGGGCAAGGGAGGCATCGTCATTGGCATTGCGGCCACGATCTTCGGTGCTGCATTGTTCAGCCTCTACATGCCCGGCATGCCGGCGGCCTTGGGCGTTGAGCCCTGGCTGCTGTTCGGTGCCTGGTGGGTGATCGGCCTGCTTTACTTCTTCCGGGTCCCCGGTGGAATCAAGGCGGGGCCCGACGCCGAGGAGCACCTTCTCGCCAAACTGCGGGCCAAGGTGCGGGCATAGCTCCCAGCTCCGGCGCTGCCGGGCAGCGGATCAGCGACGGCGGTTTCCCCAAGCGGGAGCCGCCGTCGCTGTTTTGTTCGCCAGGCTCAGCCGAAGGCAGCCCAGGCGAGGAGCGCGGCCAGCGGCACCAGCGACTGGCCCAGCGCCCCGCGCCAGAGGCTGCGGTTCGAACCAAAAAGCACCGCGCCGAGCACCACCTGGCTAATGAGGCAGAAGGCCAGGATGCCGGAGCCGACCGCCGCATTGCCGAAAGTGACCAGCAACAGTCCGGACGCCAGGCCGCCAGCGAAGCAGAGGTTCACGAATCCGACGTTCACAGCCCACATCCGCACGGCTGCGACGTTCCCGGGGTCGGTGCGGAAGATGGGGTAGAGCTTTTGTGATCCGTTGAAGAACGTTTCAAGGACCCACATGGTTGCCAGGACGAGCGCCATCAAACCGGTCAGGAGCTGGGCAAGGGCATTCATGATTTTCTCCAGTGCTGCTGCCGGGAGGGCTGCTGCCGGCGGAATAGATCTGCGGCGCCTTCGCCCTCCAGCTGTGCCAGCTGCGCGGTGCGGCCGGTCATCAGGAGCAGCAGGGCGCTGATGGGTCCATGGACGGCAGCGCCGCTGCCGGCGGACCAATCTGCATCGGTGGCGGCCAGTCGGAGGCCGCGCAGCCGGTGCCGGGCACGGAACGGAAAAGGCGTGGACCAGACATGGCCGGCGGCCGCGGCGGCAGCCTGCGGGGGCATGGGCAGGTCCAGTCCCAGCGGGAGCGCGATGTCCTGGCCGTGGACAAGGACATCAACCAGCGGGTCCCAGCGCGTGGTGAAAAGCGGGTGCGACAGGGAGCCATCAAAACGGCGGAGCTCCGCCAGTACGGCGGCCGGCCCGCGGGCCCCGAGGCGCCTGCCTTCCAGGTAAATTGCCCGGTTGAAGTTCCCGTGTCCGCGCATCATCGCGCGTACGACGTCGATGGGTCGGCTGCCAGCGGAGGACGCGACGTGCGCGGCGACCTCGGTCACGCTCCAGCCGGCGCAGAGGCTGGCGGCTGACCACTGGGCGGCGCTGAGCGACTCCAGCAAGCTGAGCAGGCGGCGTCGTTCGCTGTGGATCCAGTGCCACAGCTGATCGTTAGTTGTGTCCCTTCCCATGGCTGCCTCCGGGAAGTAGTACTAGAATCTGACTAAATTCAATCAGTTTTACTGACTAAAGTCGAGAGATTTCCATGACCAATCGAGCCGCGCCCGCACCGGGAGAACCCAACACTGGCTTGTTGCTCTACCTGCCGTACCGGGAGATGGAAGCGCGGGTCTTCCAGGCCGTGCAGGAGGCCGGGTTCACTGATCTCACCCTGGCGCAGGGCCGGGTGTTCCAGCGGATCGGCGCCGAGGGGACCCGTCTGACCGCGCTCGCCGAGCAGGCGCGGGTCAGCAAGCAGACTGCCGCGGTTCTGGTGCAGGCTCTCGAAACCGCGGGCTACGTCCGTCGGATTCCTGACCCGACTGATGCCCGGGCGCGTCTGGTCTGCGTGGCGGAACGCGGCACAGCCGCAGTCGCGGTGGCAGCGGAGACCGTACAGGCCGTTGAAGCGGAGTGGCGCGCACACGTGGGGAGCGCAGCCTATGCCCGGCTGCGCGATACGCTGCAGAAACTGCGTGAGATCAGCGATCCCTACCAGGGTGTCCAGAAGGGCTAGGAAACCCGGTGCAGTGCTTCGCCCCGGTGTACGGCATGCAGCTGGGTTGCGTCGCTGCGGACCTTGTACTGCGGCTCGGCTTCCGAACACAGCCTGCGCCTGCCCATGAACTCGAAGTCGGAGGTGTGAACCTCGGTTATTTCCCCAGTGACCGCCCCCGTACGCGAGTTCCACCGCACCCGGTCGCCCACCCTCAATTGATCACTCATGGCGACCGTCTTAGCACTGTGCGGTCATCCGTGTAACGGGTAATCGGCGGGAATCTAGGGACCCGGCGGAAGGGTCCGGAGAGCTGCTTCCGGACAAACAAGTTACTCATGGGTAATATGAGCGCCATGCACCTGATCTTCCGTACCCTGCTGCTGTTGCTGACTGCCCGCCGGCGCAGGCCGAAACTCGACATTTTCGATGCATCCTCCCTGCCGATGCGTGTCCTGCCGACCGACCTTGATATCGCCAACCACGTCAATAACGGCATGTACCTCTCGCTGATGGACCTGGGCCGGTTCGACCTCATGATCCGCAGCGGCTTCTGGACGAAAATGCGGCGGAACGGGTGGGGACCAGTGGTCAGCAACGAGACCATCAGCTTCCGCAAATCGCTGGCGCCCTGGCAGCGCTACTCCATCGAGACCCGGATTATCGGCTTCGATGAGCGGGCGATCTACTTTGAGCAGCGGATGGTGGCCGACGGCGAGATCTACGCCAGCGCCTTCATCGCGACCCGGATGGTGTCCAAGCAGGGTCCCGTCACGAATGAGGAGATCTTCAAGGCCGCCGGGCGGCGGCCCCCGGAGGATCTGGTGCTCCCTGACTGGATCACGGAGTGGCGGGAAAATGTTGCGCTGCCCGGAGCGCGGCGCGCGGCACCGCACGCCTGGGCAGCCTAGGGCGGCGCTGGGCCCGGCGGGAGCTCAGACTCCGCGCCGGGCGCGCAGCACGTTGTCGTTGAGCACCACCTGCTGCCCCTCCGGGCCTTTGACAGTCCGCGGCACCGGTTCCGCTGTTTCCAGCACCCAGCCCTGTTCCTCAAGCTTCAGTGCTGCGGCCAGCTCAGCGGCCGTTGGCAGGGCAGGCTCCGGCGCCGGATGGCTGGACCAGGGCGGGAAATCCTGGTGCCCAACCACGAGCAGCCGTCCCCGCGGAGCGACGGCGGCCATAGCCCGGTGCAGGATGGCATCTCGGGGAAGTTCGGCGGGCGAGTGCAGGAACTGCGCGCAGACCAGGTCATAACCGGGATCAGTGTCCGGATCGCTCAGCGCCCAATCGGCAAGATCCGCTCGCACCCAGGTCACCAGGTCATCAACCCCGGCTTGCACCGCATGGGCGGCTGCCCGCTCCAGTGCGACGGCGGAAATGTCGACGCCGGTGACCCTCCAGCCCTGCCGTGCCAGCCAGACGGCGTCGGCTCCCTCGCCGCAGCCGAGATCAAGAGCCCTGCCCGGGTGGAGAGCGGCGGCCTCCCGGACCAGCAGGGCGTTGGGGTTGCCGCTCCAGACCTGGTCGCGTTCCCGGTAGAAACCGTCCCAGAACTGATCCGGCGGGGGCGCTGCGGGGTGGTCATGCATGCCATGAACTTTACGACCGGTGCGCCTGCGGGTGAAAGAAACACCGGATGTCCTCCAAAGTGCAGCTGACTTTCTTCTCCGCCGCGGGTTTCAGTGCGGGTCGCGGGGTACCTCAGAGCCGGACGGCGTGTCGGGCAGCGCGGTCCGGCGAAATCAAGCATGCTGGGGCGCATGCCGGCGCCGTCTTGGCGGCGCCGGCAACCAAACCGCTGGAAGAACATTGGAGTTCGGATGAGCTGGCTGGACCGTGAACGCACCATCGCCCCGCCGGGCTTTAACCGGTGGCTCATCCCGCCGGCGGCGCTCGCCGTCCACCTCTGCATAGGCCAGGCCTACGCCACCAGCGTCTACAAGACCGCCCTGGTCCAGTATTTCGACGCCAGCCTGACCCAAATCGGTGTGATCTTCTCCGTGGCGATCGTGATGCTTGGTCTCTCCGCGGCGGTCATGGGCACCTGGGTGGACCGCAACGGTCCGCGCAAGGCAATGTTCGTCTCCGCACTGTTCTGGTCCGGCGGCTTTATGGTCGGCGCCCTGGGAATCTTCACCGGGCAGCTCTGGCTGGTTTACCTCGGCTACGGCTTCCTGGGCGGCATTGGGCTGGGCATCGGGTACATCTCCCCGGTATCCACCCTGATCAAGTGGTTCCCGGACCGGCCCGGCCTGGCCACTGGAATGGCCATCATGGGATTCGGCGGGGGCGCACTGATCGCCAGCCCGCTCTCCTCGGCGCTGCTGGCCTTCTACGATCCGAACTCCGGGACCGACGGCTGGGTGGCCAGCGGCGAAGCGGTTGGGAAGCTCTTCATTACCTTCGGCGTCATCTATCTGCTGTATATGCTCTACGGGGCATGGAGCATCCGGGTCCCGGCGGACGACTGGAAGCCCGCCGGGTTCGACCCCGCCAGCATCGCCAAAAAACCGCTGGTCACCACGGCCAACGTCTCGGCGGCGAACGCCATCAAGAGCCGCCAGTTCTGGCTGGTGTGGATTGTCCTGTTCTGCAACGTCACAGCAGGTATCGGCATCCTGGAGCAGGCTGCCCCCATGATCCAGGATTTCTTCCGCCAGCCCGACGGCGTCTCCCTGGTCACCGCAGCCGTCGCAGGCGGCTTTGTGGGACTACTGTCGATCGGCAACATGGGCGGGCGGTTCGTCTGGTCCGCCACGTCCGACGCGATCGGCCGGAAACGGATCTACATGGTCTACCTCGGAGCCGGGGCGGTCTGCTATGTGCTGCTGGCGATGTTCGGCTCCTCGTCAACCATCCTTTACGTGCTGCTGGCCTTCGTTATCCTCTCCTTCTACGGCGGCGGCTTCGCGACGGTACCGGCTTACCTGCGGGACCTCTTCGGAACCTTCCAAGTCGGTGCAATTCACGGCCGTCTGCTCACTGCCTGGTCGGCGGCGGGAATTGCCGGACCGCTGATCGTGAACTCCTTCCTGGACGCCCAGGGCACCCCCGGTGAACTGACGGCCCAGGCCTATCAGCCGGCCCTGCTGACCATGGTTGGGCTCCTGATCGTCGGCTTCATCGCAAACCTGCTGATCCAGCCGGTCTCGGACAGGTTCCATGAACCGGCCAAAGCTCCGGCCCGGGCCGACAGTCCCGTATCCGACAGCCCCGCATCCGACAGCGCCGCGTCCAGCCTGGATCCCAGCCTCGATCTCAATGTGGAAGGAGGGAACCGGTGAACAACGCAAAACTCGTTATCAGCTGGCTGCTGGTGGGAGTCCCGCTGGCCTACGGTATTTTCCAGACGCTGACCAAGGCCGCCGCGCTCTTCGGCTGACCCGGCCGCCGCGGTTGAGGGCTGGACGGCCCTCAGGGGCTGTGTAAATGAAGGATCGGTGCCACGCTTAAAGGGCTAATCCATCCACCCGTGCTGGCGGGATCTGCTGGTGCGGAGAACGGAGTACGCCATGAAGGCTCTTCAGTACCGCAGCTTGGGCGCCGCCCCGGAGGTCGTTGACATCGAAACTCCTGAGCCGGGGCCGGGACAGATCCGGCTGAAGATCACCGCAGCCGGGGTATGCCATTCGGACGAGTTCATTATGTCGCTGCCGGAGGACCAATACGAGTACGGGCTGCCGCTGACCCTGGGCCACGAAGCTGCCGGGGTGGTGGACAAGATCGGCGCCGGAGTGAAATACATCGAAGAGGGACAGGCCATGGCCGTGTACGGGCCATGGGGCTGCGGCCTTTGCTACGAGTGTTCGTCCGGGCGGGAGAACTACTGCCGCAACTCCGGCCAATATGGCATCGCCCCTCCCGGTCTTGGTGCACCCGGAGCCATGGCGGAATACCTTGTGGTGGACAGCGCCCGGCACCTGGTGCCGCTGGGCGAGCTGGACCCAGTGCGGAACGTAGCGCTGACGGATGCCGGGTTGACCCCGTACCACGCAATCAAGGGATCCCTCGAGAAACTGCACTCCGGATCGACAGCCGTTGTGATCGGGGTTGGCGGGCTGGGTCATGTGGCCATCCAGATCCTGCGCTCGCTGACCCCCACCACTGTCGTTGCGCTCGATGTCGACAGGGCAAAGCTGGATCTTGCCGCCTCCGTCGGCGCGCAGTACTCCTTTCCTTCGGAGCCGGGAGCCGTGGACATGATCAAGGACCTGACCAGCGGGCTCGGCGTCGACGCCGTCTTTGACTTCGTGACCACGCAGGCCACCCTGGACCTGGGCCAGGCCATGGTCCGTTCCCAGGGTGATCAGGTGCTGGTGGGCGTGGGGTCCGGAACGCTGCCCGTGGGGCTTGCAGCGACGTCGTCCTGGGAGACGACCATCCGTTCACCGTATTGGGGTTCGCGCACCGAGCTTTTCGAAGTGCTGGAGCTGGCCCGGGACGGAGCCATCAACGTGCATACCGAGGTCTTCCCGCTGGAGAGGGCACCGGAGGCATACGAGAAGCTGAAGAATAACCAGCTGATCGGGCGGGCTGTCGTCGTTCCCTAAAGAACGCGCAGCACCGGCACGGCCGTCCCGTGGCTCTTCCCGAGCTCAGGCGGTGCCGCCGACTGCCAGGAGCCCGCCGTCGAGCGTCAGTACCTGACCAGTCATCCAGGCGGCGTCGTCGGAGGCCAGGAACGCCGCGCCGGCAGCCACATCGGCGGGGCTTCCGAGCCTGCCCAACGGGTAGGCAGCAGCCACCCGCTCCTCCCTGCCCTCATACATGGCCTGGGCGAAGCGGGTTTTCACGACGGAAAGGACAGGGGACCCCCACCGTTGTTACTCACGGATGTCCCTTCGCTGGGAAATGTCCCTCATAACATCGCAGGACATCATTGACGGGTTCTGCAAACCTTCATAAGCTGATTCGACCCCCGGGCTCATATGCTGATTCGACCCCAGACTCATAAGCTGATTCGACCCAGAATATGGCCCCCATTCCTACCGGAACCCCCGCGGCACTAAAGTCCAGCGGCGAAATTCTATTTGCAACGGAGCAAATATGGCCAGTGTTGGCTTGCTTTACGTTGGTGCTGTACTGCTGATCAACGGACTTATGCTTCTGGGCCTCATCCCGGGAAAATCGGCTGCACCGCTGAACTTCTTCGTGGGTGGAATGCAGGTCATTTTCCCGACCGTGATCCTTATCCAGGCCGAGGGCGACCCAGCCGTGACCTTCGCGGCCGCAGGGTTGTACCTCTTCGGTTTTACCTATCTCTACGTTGGCCTGACACAGGTCACCGGTGTGGGGCCGGAGGGACTGGGCTGGTTTTCCCTCTTCGTGGCCGTCAGCGCCGTCGTGATCGGGACGCTGCAGTTCACCTTGGTCTCCGACCCTGTGTTCGGAGTGATCTGGTATCTGTGGGCAGTTTTGTGGCTGCTGTTTTTCTTGGTCCTTGCCCTGGGCCGTGAACCGCTGACCCGGGTCACTGGATGGTTCGCCGCCATCGGCGGTCAGCTCACAGCCACACTTCCCGCTTTCCTTCTGCTGACAGGTGCCTACGTTTCGAATGCCGGAACGGCTGCCGCCATGGCGCTGGCCGGTACCGCCGCCCTGGCCCTGTCCTTCTACCTGGGCCGTCAGCCGGCGCCCCAGATAAAAGGACAGGATGAAGACCCGGCCCGTCCGGTGCCGGGATTCGCCGTTTCTCCCGCAGTTCCCTAACAAAGGACGGTCATGCCGCTGTACGCCTACCGCTGCCCGGAGGGCCGGGACTTCGAAATCCAGGCGCCCATGGGCCAGATCCGGGAAGCCGTGCCCTGCCCGGACTGTGGCCAGCCGGCAGCACGGAAATTCACTGCCCCGCACCTTTCCCGCTCTTCCTCCAGTGCGTACAAGCTGATCGAAAGCTCGGCCCGCTCGGCGTCCGAGCCCGCCGTCGTGACATCCCCGGGTGCGGCGTCCGGGGCTCCGCGCGGCGGCGGAATAACCCACAACCCCCTGCACCGAAAACTGCCGCGACCCGACTAAGCGCCACAATTTCAAAGGAGAAGTTATGCCTCAAGTCGTCTTTCCCCTCGATTCCTCGAAGAAGTTCGAGGACCAGGAAAAAATCGGCCACAACCGGTGGCATCCGGAAATACCACCCGTGGCAGTGGTGAAACCGGGCGAGTCCTTCCGGGTGGATTGCCGGGAATGGTTCGACGGCGCAATCGTCAACGATGATTCGGCGGAAGACATCCTCAATGCTCCGCTGCTGACCGTGCACAAACTCAGCGGGCCGTTCGGGGTGGAAGGAGCAAAGCCGGGCGACCTGCTGGTGGTGGACATACTCGATGTTGGGCCGATCCCCCAGGAGGACTCGGGTCCGCTCGCGGGGCAGGGGTGGGGTTACACCGGAATCTTCGCCAAAGAAAACGGCGGCGGGTTCCTGACCGAGCAGTTCCCCGATGCCTACAAGGCCATTTGGGATTTCAACGGCCAGACGGCCACTTCCCGCCACGTTCCCGGTGTCTCCTTTGCCGGTCTGATCCATCCCGGGCTGATGGGGACCGCGCCGTCGGCTGCGCTGCTGGCCAAGTGGAACAAACGCGAGGGTGACCTGATAGCGACCGATCCGCACCGGGTGCCGCCGCTGGCTCTGCCGCCGGAAGCCGGGCACGCCGTGCTGGGCGGCCTTGCCCGGGAGGACTGGAACCGGGTCGGCGGTGAAGCCGCACGGACGGCGCCTCCGCGGGAAAACGGCGGGAACCAGGACATCAAGAACCTTTCCAAAGGCTCCCGCATCTTCTACCCGGTGTTCGTGGATGGCGCCAACCTGTCCGTGGGCGACCTGCACTTCTCCCAGGGCGACGGCGAAATCACCTTCTGCGGTGCCATCGAGATGGGCGGTTTCATCGACCTGCGAGTGGACATCATCAAGGGCGGCATGGACACCTACGGGGTCCACGAGAACGCGATCTTTATGCCCGGCAACGTGGACCCGCAGTTCAGCGAGTGGATTGCGTTCTCCGGGACGTCAGTGACGCTCGACGGCGAGCAGCGCTACCTTGATTCCCACTTGTCCTACCAGCGGGCCTGCCTGCACGCCATCGACTATCTGACCAAGTTTGGCTACAGCCCCGAACAGGCGTACCTGCTGCTGGGTGCCGCTCCCATCGAGGGACGGCTCTCCGGTGTGGTGGACATTCCAAACTCGTGTTCCACCGTTTACATCCCGACGTCGATCTTCGACTTCGATGTGCGGCCCTCTGCTTCCGGACCGTTCCAGATCGATCCCGGAATAGGCGCCCCGCGGGCCAGCAACCGCTGACGCGGTTCCTGGGGCCGGGCCGGCTGGGGCATGTCCAGCCGGCCCGGACTGTAGCCCGTCTACCGATACTTGCGGTGCAGGTTCTCCTTGGGCGTGCCGTCCGTCGCGGAGGTGGAGATCCACGGACCAGTGCCCTCCGACTGATCCAGGACTCCCTCCTCGAGCCAGGTGTAACGCCCGTCCAGCACCTTCTTGGAGAGCTTCCGGTCCTGGGGATCGGAGTTGTTCCACAGCTCGGTGAACAGGGCGTCCACCCGGACCCTGGACTGGGCGCAGAA
Source organism: Arthrobacter gallicola (assembly GCF_014836775.1). Lineage (GTDB taxonomy): Bacteria > Actinomycetota > Actinomycetes > Actinomycetales > Micrococcaceae > Arthrobacter_B > Arthrobacter_B gallicola. Next base: position 334,804 of record NZ_JACSQD010000004.1, on the reverse strand, counting down.
GGTATCCGCAAGTTCGTAGGCGGTGGCGCCTTCCCCGGGATCCCGGAGCCGGATCGTTTCCGCCTTCATGCATACCGCTGACATGGCGAACAACTCCGCGCCGATGTCGACGATGCGGCCGAGGAACGCCTGGTGATGTTCCAGCGCGGCCTGCCAGCGTGCCATGCCGTAAAAGGTGGAGCGCGCCAGTTTCCGGGAGGCCCGCTCGGCATAGCGCAGGTGCCGGGCCAACGGTCCGAACTCCGCGTACGACGTCGGCACGGTCCCCCTGCCGACCGCGAGGGTGGGCAGCCACTTGCCGTAGAACCCGCTGGCCCTGGCCCCGGCCTTCACCTTGTTCCCCAGCGGGGCGTCCGCAACGGCAAGGTCACCGGCCGCTTTCAGATGTGCGTCCACGGCTTCCCGGGCGATCAGAAGATGCATAATCTCCGTGGAACCTTCGAAGACCCGGTTGATCCGCAGGTCCCGCAGCTGCTGCTCCGCCGCCACCGCGCGTTCACCGCGGGCGGCAAGGGATGCGGCGGTCTCAAAACCGCGGCCGCCGCGCACCTGCACCAGCTCATCAGCAATGTTGTACGCCATTTCGCTGGCCCACAGCTTGGCCAGCGCTGCCTCGATCCGGATGTCCTTCGTCCCGGCGTCGGCCATCTCCGCGGAAAGCTCGAACACCGATTCCAAGGCAAACGTGGTGGCGGCGATGAACGCAAGTTTCTTGCCCACCGCTTCGTGGCGGCCAATCGGCCGGCCCCACTGCTCCCGGGCACCGGACCAGCCGCGGGCGATCTTCAAGGACCACTTGCCGCCCGCCGCGCACATCGCCGGAATGGAAAGCCGCCCGGTGTTCAGGGTGGTCAGGGCAATTTTCAGGCCCTGGCCCTCGCGGCCCACCATGTTCCTGGCCGGGACACGGACACCTCGGAGCCGCGTCACGCCATTTTCGATGCCGCGCAGGCCCATGAAGTTATTCCGGTTTTCCACGGTGATACCGGGAGAATCCATCTCCACGATGAAAGCACTGATCCCGCCCTTCTGGCCGCCGTGCGGCGGAACCGCAGCCATCACCACCACCAGCTCGGCGATCACACCGTTGGTAGTCCAGAGCTTCACACCGTCCAGAACGTATTCGCTGCCGTCCTCCGAGGGCACCGCCGTGGTGCGCATCCGGGCCGGGTCGGAGCCGACGTCCGGTTCGGTCAGCAGGAACGCAGTGATGGCACCGGCCGCGCAGCGCGGCAGATACTCCTGGCGCTGTTCCTCAGTGCCAAATACCTTCACCGGCTCCGGCACGCCGATGGACAGATCAGCGGACACCAGGGCCCCGAGACTGGGATGCACGGTGCCAAGGATCATCAGCGCGCGGCCGTAATAAAGCAGGGAGAGGCCGAGGCCTCCGTACCTGCGCGGAATCTTGATGCCAAACACCCCCAGCTCCGCCAGGCCGCTGAGGTATTCATCCGGGATGACGCCGGTCCGTTCGATGAGCTGCCCGTCCAGGGTGGAACAGAAGCTGGTTAGCTCGGCCAGGAACTTCTCGGAGCGTTCGATCTCCGCCTCCGGCTGGGCCGGATGTGGACGGATCAGGGAAAGATTGAAGTCGCCCAGATAGATTCCCTTGGCAAAGGACGGCCGCTGTTCATCCGTGATCCGCGATGCTTCGGCAACATCCCGGGCGTCCTTTTCGCTGACCTTGCGTTCCCGGAGTCTGCGGACTGAATCGTCCTCACCGGTGTTTTGAGCATCCTGCAGATTAGTGGAACTCATGTGTTTTCCCCTATGGCCTGGTTGGTCAGGGCCGCTCCCCAGGCAGCCTCGGCTCGCTGTGCCGACCATGCTACGCGTTCCTACTGGCCGGTAAAGGGGTAGCGGGCAACCCGGCACAACCTCCCGGAGGTTCGGTCTTTTGACCGCCTACGACGCGCTGCGAGCTTGACAGCCACCCCTGCCCTGAGGCTTGGATAGTAAGTACACTGAGGATTCGGAACACCAGCCACAGCAATTTCAGGGGGAAACCAGGGAATGCAAAATGATGCTGATTGGGAGGCCATCCGGCTGCTCTCCACCGCCGCGCGGATGCTGCGCCGGGAAATGGACAACAAGCTCCGCGCCATGGGGTTGACCCAGGAACGGGTGACGGCGTTGAAGGTGCTGCGCGACGCCGGCCCGATGCGGCGGGCAGAGCTGGCCCGCCGGCTGCGGGTCACTGCGCAGACACTGGGCACCACGCTGGTCAGCATGCAGGCGCAGGGTCTGGTCAACGAACTCGGCGATGATGCCGGAGGGGCCCCGCGCCGCGCCGTGGGCATTTCGGACCATGGGCGCGCAGCCCTGGAGGACGCGATCCGCCTGGAGGACCAGAATCTCACCGCTGAACTGCGCCCGGCACTCCGCCGCGAGTTGATCACGCTCATCAACGAACTGGAAGGCAGCCGCCAGTACGGCACCGCCGGTTCGACGGGTGCTGCCGGCGCCTGACCCACATACTGCCGGCGCCTGACCCCACGTGCTGCCGGCCGGCCCATTCCTACAGCGGGGTAACGTGGAACCATGAGCGAAGGTATCCGCGTAGCCGCAGCAGAAGAGATCGACGAGGGTGAGGCAGTCACCGTGGATTCGCAGACCGCGGGAACGGGGGATGACATTGCCGTCTTCCACAGCGACGACGGCAACTTCTACGCCCTGAATGACACCTGCACCCATGAAGAAGCGTCCCTGGCAGAAGGCTGGATAGAAGACGGTGAGGTCGAATGCCCCGTCCATTCCGCCCGCTTCTGCCTCAAAACCGGTGCAGCGATGTGCCTTCCCGCCACGGTCGACGCCGTTGCCCACCGGGTGGAGGTTATTGACGGCGACGTCATCCTCTACCCCGGCGTTACCCCCTCCGCCTCCTAGCCATGGCCGATACCGCCTTTCGGCCCGGATCCGTAGCCATTATCGGCGCGGGCCCGGCCGGGTTCAGTGCTGCCGCTGAGCTGCGGCAGCGCGGATACGCCGGTAGCCTCACGCTGGTTGACCCTGCCGGACAACCGCACGACAGGCCGCCGCTGAGCAAGGCGTACCTGGCGGGGACGCTGGAAACATCCGGCCTCGCGCTCGCCGCCCCGGACTGGTTCAGCGCAAATGCCGTGGAACTGGTGACCGGCACCGCCCTCGCGATCGATCCCGGAGCGGGAACGCTCACGCTGGCCGGCGGCACAGTGCTGCAGGCAGATATCCTGCTGCTCGCCACCGGGGGAGCAGCGCGCACGCCCCGCTTCCCGGGGACCGCCCGGGTCCAGACACTGCGGACTAAGTCCGACGCCGATGCCCTGCGCCCGCAGCTGGGCGCGGGAAAGCGGCTCGCGATCATCGGGGCCGGTTTGATTGGCGCCGAAGTTGCCTCGACCGCCGCGGCGCTGGGAACCGCCGTCGTGCTCATTGACCCCGTACCCGTCCCGCTGGTTCCAGCCGTGGGGCAGGAACTTGCTGCGTATCTGCACTCGATGCACGCTGAAGCAGGCATCAAAACCATTACCGGGCTGCCGGTGGACGTGCTTTCGGGTCCGAAGGGCAGTACGGTGCTCCTCGATGACGGTTCCCTCATTGACGCGGATGCCGTGCTGGCCGCGGTGGGAATGGTGCCTGAGACGCGCCTTGCCGAGGACGCGGGAATCGCAGTGGATGACGGCGTACTGGTCGACGCCGCCGGACGCACCAGCCATCCGCGTGTCTTCGCTGCAGGCGACTCCGTGCGCCGCCGAACCGGTGGTGTCCTTGCCCGCCGCTCTGAACACTGGGACTCTGCCGTCCGTTCAGGCCGCGCTGCCGCTGCGGGGATCCTCGGCGAGGAACCGGAACCGGATGCCGTGCCCTGGTTCTGGACGGACCGCCACGGTGTCCACGCTGAAGCGGTCGGGGCCATGGCAGCGGAGGGAGAAACCGTGGAGCGCGGTGCTCCGGGCCCCGGTTACGTTGTTTTTCGCACCGCCCCGGACGGCACGCTGGCTGGAGCGGCCGGAATCGACGCCGGTAATACCCTGCGCGCCGCCCGCCGGCTGATAGCACTGAAAAAACCGGTCTCCAAGGACCAGCTTTCCGATCCGCAAACCGACCTGCGCCGTTTGGTCCGCTCCCGGCCGTAAGCGCAGCACGTCAGCGATTAGGTCACATGCGCGTTGCGTATTTAGCCGGTTCATAGGTTAGCCTTACCTTTGCCGGAGAAAATCCGGCGTCCCCGTCCACAAAAGCAAAATCTAGGAGCCCCCATGGCCCTGTCCCGCATGCGCAGTCTTGCGGCCGTCGCTGCCGTCGCCGTGCTGTCCCTGTCCGCCTGCTCCACCGGTTCGACGTCGTCGGACTCGGGCTCCGGCAGTACCGCCGCTTCCAGCGACCAGTTCCCGGTCACCATCGAGCACGCTTTCGGCGAGACCACCATCGACGCTGTCCCCGAGCGCGTGGCAACCGTCTCCTGGGTCAACACGGACACCGCGCTGGCGCTCGGCGTCGTTCCGGTCGGCATGCCGCTCTATGAGTGGGGCGGTAATGAGAACGGCACCACCCCGTGGATCGACGAGGCACTTGAAGAACTCGGCGCCCCCATCGGCTCGGAGAACGCCCCGGTCCAGTACCCGGAAACCGATGGCATCAACTTCGATGAAATCGCAGCGACCAACCCGGACGTCATCCTGGCTGCCTACTCCGGCATCACGCAGGAGGACTACGACAAGCTCAGCTCCATTGCGCCCGTGGTCGCCTACCCGGACGTCCCGTACTACACGTCCTGGCAGGACTCCGCCACGATGATCGGCGAAGCCCTGGGCAAGAGTGAGGAAGCTGCCCAGCTGGTGGAGGAAACCGAGAAGGCCATCACCGACAAGGCCGCCGAATACCCGGAACTCGCCGGGACCAGCTTCATCTACGGCAACCTGGACACCACGGCTGGCACCGACCAGATCTCCATCTACACCTCCGGCGATAACCGCCCGAAGTTCCTGAAGGAACTGGGGATGGTCCAGGCGCCAATCGTCGATGAGAACGCCCCCGCAGACGCGTTCTTCCTGACCTGGTCGCCGGAGCGCGCCAACGAACTCGACGCTGACCTGTTCGTCAGCTGGGTGGCCGACGACGCCGCCAAGGAAGCAATCGTTGCCGACCCGCTGCTGAGCCAGATCCCGGCCGTCAAGAACGGCGGGCTCGTGGCTGACTCGGACAACACGCTGACGCTGTCCATCTCCGCAGCCAATGTGCTGAGCATTCCCTATGCCCTGGACAACTTTGTGCCGCTGCTGGGTGAGGCTGCCGCACAGGTAAAGTAACTCGGCCAAAAACCGCAAAATGCCCCTTCCGCCCCGGCTGGAGGGGCATTTTGGTGTCCACCCCGGCATAACGGACGCAAATCACATAATTGGACAGGCCCCCCGGTGGGTTTGCCATTATCAGCAGGATGCAGGAATTTTTTGAGGTCATCGGTCCGCTCAAACCACTGATCGCCGTCGCAGCGGCTGTTCTGGCAGCCTTCGTCGCTGCCCGGATCGTCCGCGGTTCCACCACCCGGATCTTCCGGAAAGTTCCCCGGATCCGGGAAGTGAGCGTGCTGGGCCGGAATCCGCTGCGGCTTGTCCTCGCCCTGATCGGCTCCCGGATTGCCCTTTCTGCCACCGCCCGGTCGGAGTCCTGGTACGGGACGGTGGACTATGTCCTGGTTATCAGCCTGATCGCCGCGCTGGGCTGGCTCGCCGTCGTCACCCTGCTGATCGTTGAAGCGGTGGTGCTGACGAAGTACGACACCGATACGAAGGACAACCGGCGGCTGCGCCGGCTGAAAACACAGATCATCCTGGGCCGCCGCGTTGCGGTGGCGCTGGTTATCACGGTGGCCGTGGCGTGCGTACTGCTGACGATCGACGAAGTCCGGGCGCTGGGCGCCGGCCTCCTTGCCTCGGCCGGCCTGCTCTCCATCGTCGCCGGCCTGGCTGTGCAAAGTACCCTGGGCAACGTTTTTGCCGGCCTGCAGCTGGCCTTCACCGACGCGATCCGGGTGGATGACGTTGTGGTGGTCGAGGGTCAGTGGGGCAAGATCGAGGAGATCACCATGACGTACGTGGTGGTCCACATCTGGGACGACCGCCGGATGATCCTGCCCTCCACATACTTCACGTCCACGCCGTTCGAGAACTGGACGCGGAAGCACTCGGACATTCTGGGCACCGTTGAACTGGACCTTGACTGGGACACGCCGGTCACGGAGCTGCGCGGGGAACTGAAGCGGATCCTGGCCGGCACCGATCTCTGGGACGGGCGGACCAGTGTCCTGCAGGTGACGGACGCCGTCCAGGGACTCGTCCGGGTCCGGATCCTGGTATCCGCTCCGGACAGCGGAACGCTCTTCGATCTGCGCTGCCTGGTGCGCGAATCCATGGTTTCCTTCCTGCAGCAGAATCACCCGGCCGCGCTCCCGCGGCAGCGGTTCGAACAGCTCACCGATTCCACGCGGGATCTTGCTCCGCGCCGGCGGGGAACGCGGCGGAACCCGGACAGCGGCCTGGAGGACAGCAGCACGTCGCAGCTGTTCACCGGAAGCATCGACGCGGTGGAGCGCAACCGCAGTTTCGCCGGCCCCGGGGCCGACGTCTGGGAGGACCGGGGTGAGCACACCGATCGCTAGGTGTTGACAAGCCGGGGGGATAAAGGGCTGGAATGATACCCACGGCGCGGCTTGCGGCGGACTGCGGAATATGACGGAGAGGAATCCGGGCATGGTTGACCAGTACGTAATCCACGAATTGCAGGGCTGCACAGTCTGGGCCAAGGACGGCGAACGGCTGGGGCTGGTGGGCAACGTCCATCTGGACCGTGCCACCGGGCAGCCCGCCTGGATTACGGTGGCGCTGGGCCTGTTTGAAGGCCGCCAGTACTTTGTGCCGCTGGCCGGGGCCCGCCGCGATGACGATGACCTTTTTGTGAACTACTCCCGCAAAGCGATCGAAGACTCCCCGGACATGGACCACGAGGGTGCGCTGACACCCGATGAGGAAGCGGCACTCGAAGACTATTACAAGGGCTGGTGAGGTTCCCGGAGACCAAAGCCGCCGGCGGGCCCGCTTGGACCTAAGCTTGCTTAGTAATACGATGAGGATCCCGGACCCGATCAGCCAGGAGGGCTCAATGGCTCAGCAGGACAATACCTCCGGCAAGGACGGTGCGTCGCTTGAGAATGCGGCTAAACCCGACTCGCCAACTGAGGTCACCAAGCCCAGCTGGAAGTACATCTTCCGCAAGACCATCCGTGAGTTTTCCAAGGACCAGTGCACCGACCTGGCCGCAGCACTGACCTACTACACGGTCCTTTCGCTTTTCCCGGCACTGCTGGCCATGGTCTCGATCCTCGGACTGGTGGGACAGGCGGAGAGCACCACCAACGCCCTGCTGGACTTCCTGGAGACGTTTGCACCTGCGGATGCCGTGGCCCTGGTCAGTGGTCCGATTGAACAGCTCACATCCTCACAGGCAGCCGGGCTGGCACTCTTTGTTGGTATTGCCGGTGCGCTGTGGTCAGCGTCAGGCTACGTGGGTGCCTTCGGCCGCTCGATGAATCGAATCTACGAGGTCGAGGAAGGCCGGCCGATCTGGAAGCTGCGTCCCCTCCAGCTGCTGGTCACCCTGGTCGCGATCCTCCTGGTTGCCGGGCTGCTGATCATGCTGGTCATCAGCGGACCGATTGCCGAAACGATCGGAAACTACATTGGCATGGGCAGCGAGGCCGTGCTCATCTGGAACATCGCCAAGTGGCCGGTCATGGTGCTCTTTGCGATCGTGATCATTGCCCTGCTGTATTACGCCACACCCAACGTCAAGCAGCCCAAATTCCGCTGGATGAGCATGGGTGCCTTCCTGGCTCTGATCGTGATGGCCATCGCCACCCTGGGATTCGCTTTCTACGTGGGTAACTTTGGCAGCTACAACGCCACTTACGGCGCCATCGGCGGTGTGATCGTGCTGCTGCTGTGGATCTGGCTGGTCAACATCTCCCTGCTCTTCGGCGCTGAGTTCGACGCCGAAGTGGAGCGCGGCCGCGAACTCCAGGCCGGCATCCAGGCGGAGCACTCGATCCAGCTCCCGCCGCGCGACACCACGCAGATGGACAAGCGGGCGGAACAGGAAGTCAAGGATGTGGAACAGGGCCGGGCACTGCGCCAGCAGCACGCCGGCAAGGATTACGACGACGACTTGTAAGCAGCTCGAAAACCATCGGCCCGGACCCGCAGCTGCGGTCCGGGCCGATGGTTTATGAGCTTCCGGGGGCTTAGCGCCCAGGCCCCAGCAGTGGTGAACCGGGCAGGCCCGCCTGTTCGCTGAGCCCGTCCAGAACGTCCTGGAATGCACGGAGGGAAGACCGCTTGGGCTCCCAGCCCAGCAGCTCGCGGGCCCGGGTGGTGTCCATCAGCGGAGCGCCGGCGGCCATGTCAATCCAGCCCGGATCGGTCGCCTGGAGCCGTGCCGCCCAGGTAAGCGCAACGACGAGACGGATCAAGCCAACGGGAACGTTCAGGATCCTGCGGGCACCCAGCAGGCCGGCGAGCAGCTCGGGTGTGATCACCGGATCGGCGGCAATGTTGTAGGCGCCCTCAGCCCGCTGATCGATCACCCGCCAGTAGGCGTCCGCCATGTCATCGGCATGGACCACCTGGAAGGAAAACTCGGCGGGCAGTGGGATCAGCGGCAGGCTCAGCCGGTTCAGGATGAACCTGGGCACCAGCGGACCCAGGAAATACCGCCCGATTTCACTGCCGGCGTCGGACTGGAAAATCAGGCCGGGCCGCAGCCGGGCAACGGGAATCTCCGGGTAGCGGCGTTCGAACTCATCCAGCAGTTCTTCCTGTTCACCCTTGTGCCGGCTGTAGTGCGAAGAGGCAATACCCCTGGCCGGCCAGGATTCATCCGTCAGGACGTCCTTGGGTGCGGGGGAGTAGGCGCCCACGGAGGAAGCGCACACCACCTGGCGGACCCCGGCTTCAGCGGCTGCGGAGAGCATGTTTTCCGTGCCGTGCACATTGATCCGGTGCAGCTCGGCCTCATCGCGGTTGGGCTGGATGGCCCAGATGAGGTGCACCACCGCGTCCACGCCGTCGAGCACCTGCGCCAGCTCGTCCCGGCCGGATCTGGAGGCGACGTCGATGCTGTGCCACTGGACACCTTCGTAAGGGCCTGTCGGCTGGGTGGGTACCCGGCGGGCGACGCCGATGATCTCCAGTCCGTCCGGGCGTTCGGCCCGGGCGGCCTGCAGGCGGCGCAGGACGGCAGTCCCCACATTCCCGGTGGCTCCGAGGACGGCTACACGCATCACGATGTCCCTTCAGTTTCGACAAAACCCAGCTCCGCGTACACAGCGCTGCTGGTCCTCGACTCTACAGCCGGATCAGCGCCCGCGGGCAGGGGCGTTACCGTGGAAGGAGACGGAAGCATTCGGCTGATGGATGGAGCGGATATGACAGGCACAGAGGCAACGGACACCGCGGCAGCGGGCGGGGACTACAGCACCCGCGGCTCCTATGTGTCCGGCGGGCAGGAATACACCCGGGACACCAACTACATCGAAACGCGCATCACCCGCGACGGCCGTGACGGTTATCCGGTTGAGCCGGGCCGGTACCGGTTGATCGCTGCCCGCGCCTGCCCCTGGGCCAACCGCACCATCATCGTCCGGCGCCTGCTGGGACTCGAAGACGCCATCTCCCTTGGAATGCCAGGCCCTACCCACGATTCGCGCAGCTGGACCTTTGATCTTGACCCGGATGGAAAGGATCCGGTGCTCGGCATTGAACGGCTGCAGGAAGCATTCTTCCGCCGCGTGCCCGGCTACACGCGCGGGATCACCGTTCCGGCCGTTGTGGATATCCCCTCCGGTGCCGTGGTGACGAACAACTTCCCGCAGATCACGGAGGATTTCTCCACCGAGTGGACCGAATTCCACCGCGAGGGTGCCCCCAACCTGCTCCCGGCTGAGCATCTGGAAGAGATGCGCGTGGTCAACAAGCGAATCTTCACCGAAGTGAACAACGGTGTTTACCGCTGCGGCTTTGCCGGATCGCAGGAAGCATACGACGCCGCGTACGAACGGCTGTGGGCGGCCATGGACTGGCTGGAGGACCGCCTGTCCAGGCAGCGCTACCTGATCGGGGACACCATCACCGAAGCCGATGTCCGGCTCTTCACCACCCTGGTCCGCTTTGACGCGGTCTACCACGGCCACTTCAAGTGCAACCGGAACAAGCTCACCGAGATGCCCGCGCTCTGGGGGTACGCCCGGGACCTGTTCCAGACCCCGGGCTTCGGTGACACCGTGGACTTTGTGCAGATCAAGCAGCACTACTACATCGTGCATGAGGACCTGAACCCCACGCAGATCGTCCCGGCGGGTCCGGATACCTCCGGCTGGCTGACCCCGCACGGCCGGGAGGCGCTGGGCGGCCGTCCCTTCGGTGACGGGACTCCTCCCGGTCCGGTCCGCGCAGGCGAGGAAGTCGCGCCCGGGCACGGCGCCTAACCCGGGACAGCATCCCTGGGCATGCCCGGGAACCCTGGGCATCCCCGGGCATGCCCAAGGATGACCAGGGCAGGGCAGGGGCAGAAGGGGGAGTAAGCCTAATACGGCATGGAACTGTTTCTTAATTTGACTCGCCGTAGGTTAGCCTTACTTAAGTTCAATTCCACTGGCTTCAGGAGGTGCCGCCGTGACCTCAACGGCCGTCAACCGCACCCCTGTTTCCGGCTCCCCTGCCCCCGCCCGCAAGCAGCCGCGCCGGGTGCCGCCGTTCTGGCTGCTGTGTGCCGGCCTGCTGATCCTGGCACTGGCCAGCTTCGCCTCCGTGGCACTGGGAGCCCGCCCGCTGTCGCTGGAAACCGTGGTGCAGGCGCTGGTCAGCCCGGACAGTGCCAACGGTGACCACGCAGTGGTGCTGAGCCGGGTTCCGCGCACCATTGCGGCCCTGCTGATTGGGGCGGCCCTGGGACTGGCGGGAACCGCACTGCAGGGCATGACCCGGAACCCGCTGGCGGACCCGGGGATCATGGGCCTGAATGCAGGCGCGGCGTTCGCTGTTGTCACCGCCATCTACGTTTTTGGGATCACCTCCTTCACCGGCTACGTCTGGTTCGCGCTGGCCGGCACCGCCGCCGCCGCGCTGATCGTCTATTCCGTGGCATCCCTGGGCAGGGAAGGCGCCACGCCGGTCAAACTGGCGCTGGCCGGTGCGGGACTGACTGCCGGGCTGACCTCCCTGCTCTCGGCCATCCTGGTCACCAGCCGGCAGACTCTGGACACCTTCCGTTTCTGGCAGGTTGGCACGGTCTCAGGCCGCGGCTGGGACGTCCTCCTTCCCCTGATTCCCTTCCTCGCCGCAGGCGCAGCTATTCTCCTGGCCTCAGGGCGGCTGCTGAACGGACTGAGCCTGGGTGACGACGTCGCCCGCGGACTTGGACAAAACGTCAACCGCTCCCGCGGCATCATGGCCGTCGGCGTAGTGCTGCTCTGCGGTGCCGCAACGGCTGCCGCAGGGCCCATCGCGTTCGTGGGCCTGGTCATCCCCCATCTGGTCCGCGGGCTCACCGGTCCCGACTACCGGTGGATCCTGGTCCTCTCGGCCGTACTCGCGCCGGTGCTGCTGCTGGTGTCCGACGTCGTCGGACGCCTGATTCTGCCTCCGGGCGAGGTGCCGGTCGGCATCATGACCGCGGTCATCGGCGCCCCCGTCTTCATCGCCATCATCCGCCGGCGGAAGCTGGCGGAACTGTGAGCGCCGCACCTGTGCTGCACCAGGACCGTCCCGCCGCTCCCGCCGCACTCATCCGCGATGTGCGGCGCCGCACCGGGCTCCGCCGCAGAGTGGTGCTGGCTTCCCTGGCCGCCACCGTGGTGGTCCTGTTCTTCGTCTACAACCTGCTGGGTAACTACACGGTCACCATCCCGGATTTCATCCGCATCCTGGGCGGGGAAAAGATCCCCGGTGCCACCTTCATCGTGATGGAGAGCAAGCTGCCGCGCGCCGTAACAGCCGTCCTGATCGGTGTGGCATTTGGTGTCTCGGGACATCTCTTCCAGACCATGCTGCGGAACCCGCTGGCCAGCCCGGACATCATCGGCATCAGCTACGGTGCCAGCGCCGCTGCCGTGGCTGCCATGGTGGTTTTCGGGGCTACCGGGGGAGCGGTCTCCCTCGCTGCGCTGCTTGGAGCCACGGTGATCGCTGTGGCCCTCTTCCTGCTCAGCCGCCGAGGCGGGGCCGCGGGAGCGCGGCTGGTCCTGATCGGCGTCGGATTCGCCGCCGTGCTGCAGGCCGTGGTGAACTTCCTGCTCACCCGCACCGATGTGCGGACTGCCGCCGATTCGCTGGTCTGGCTCACCGGTTCCCTGAACTCCGCCTCCTGGGAACGCGCCGGCATTGTGGCCGCCGCACTGGTGGTACTGCTGCCCGCCGCAGTGCTGCTGGGCCGCCGGCTCCGCATCCTGGAACTGGGCGATGACTTCGCCGCCGGACTCGGGCTGCCCGTGGAGGCTACCCGGGCCGGACTGCTGTTCACCGGCGTTGGCCTCGCTGCCGTCGCTACCGCCGCAGCCGGTCCGGTGGCGTTCGTGGCGTTCCTGGCCGGGCCAATTTCCCGCCGGCTGCTGGGCGGACGCGCGTCGCTCCCGGCAGCCGGACTGACCGGCGCCGTCATCCTGCTCGCGGCTGACTTTGTGGGCCACAACCTGGTGCCCGGCACGTCGCTGCCGGTGGGCGTCGTCACCGGTGCGCTGGGCGCGCCTTTCCTGCTGTGGCTGCTGGTCAGCTCCAACCGTGTTGGCCGAGGAGGCTAAAGCATGCAGAACAAACTGGGAGCACAGGACCTGGTCCTGTCCTATGAGGACAGGAAGGTGGTGGACGGGCTCAGCGTTGATCTGCCTCCCGGGCGGATTACCGTGATTGTTGGCCCCAACGCCTGCGGTAAATCCACCCTGCTCCGCGGCCTGGCGCGCCTGCTTAAGCCGGCCGCCGGCGTCGTGCAGCTCAACGGGAGGGACATCAACGCCCTGCCCAGCCGTGAAGTGGCCCGCACCCTCGGGCTGCTCCCGCAGACCCCCAATGCGCCGGACGGCATCACGGTCGCGGACCTGGTTGGCCGCGGACGGTACCCGCACCAGGGGTGGTTCCGGCAGTGGAACAGCCGCGACGATGAAGCGGTGGCTGCTGCGCTGGAAGCCACCGGCACGCTGGAACTCGCCGGACGTGACGTCGATGAGCTCTCTGGCGGGCAGCGCCAGCGGGTGTGGATCGCCATGGCCCTGGCCCAGGAAACGGACATCCTGCTGCTGGATGAGCCCACCACCTTCCTGGACGTCACCCATCAGGTGGAGGTCCTGGACCTGTTGACTGACCTCAACCGCAGGTCCGGAACCACCATCGTGATCGTGCTCCATGACCTGAACCTGGCCGCCCGCTACGCCGACCACCTGATTGCGATGAAGGCCGGTGTGATTGCCGCGCAGGGCGACCCAGGCACCATCGTCACTGCCTCACTGGTCCGAGACGTTTTTGGCCTCGAAGCCTCGGTCATCCCCGACCCGGTGTCGGGGACGCCCATGGTGGTCCCGGTGGGCAGGCACCACTCCCGCCGGCACCGCGAACCGGTGCAGCCGGTCACCGGCTACCTGCCCAACCCGCACGACACCCGCACGGAAAACCGCAACCCACTGGAGGCAGCTTCATGACCGGAACACGCACCCGCACGTCAGCGGCCGCCGTGAAACCCCGCCGTCAGGGTGCCAACGCTGCGGTGAGCGCCTTTGAAGTCGAGGTCCGTTCCGTTCGCCGGCTCAGCGCCAATTTCCAGCGGATTACCTTTGGCGGTGAGTGCCTGCGCAGCTTCGGTGTGCAGGGCTCCACGGATGATCTGCGCATCAAGGTGGTCATCCCGCCGGTTGCCGAAGACGGGACCCGGCAGCAGCTGCCCGAACTCAACTGCGACGACACCGGGTGGTACCAGAACTGGCTCGCGATGGACGCCCAGCAGCGCGGCTCCATGCGCACCTACACGGTGCGGGCCTCCCGCTGCGCTGCCCCGGCACCGGAAATCGACGTCGACTTCGTCCTGCATTTCGATGCGGACGGAGTGGGCGGGCCTGCGTCCGCGTGGGCCGCCCAGGCCCAGCCGGGGGACCGCGTCACGGTCATCGGTCCCAACGCGGTGCACTGCGTTACCGCCGAATCCTACGGCGGCATCGAATGGCGGCCGGGACTGGCCCGGCATGTGCTGCTGGCGGGGGACGAAACCGCCGTTCCTGCGGTAGCTTCCATTCTGGAGAACCTGCCGGAAGGCGTCACCGGCCATGCACTGCTGGAAATCCCGGATGAAACGGATGCCCAGCCGATCAGTACCCGGTCGGGCGTGGTCATCACCTGGCTGCCGCGCGGCGGCCGCCCTCACGGCGAACTCCTGGAGAGAGCTGTCCGCGAAGCTGTGGCCGTCCCCGGCTACGCGAGTCTCGGAACCGCGGACGGTGCACCGCCTGCGACTGTGGCCCCCGGCCGCGGACAGGAACCCGAAGAAGTGGATATCGATTCGGCGATCCTGTGGGAGACTCCGGCACGGCTGACCCCGGAAATCGTGGAGAGTTCCCCGAGCCCGAATACTCCTGCCGGCGCCCTGCCGTTCTACGCCTGGATTGCCGGCGAAGCGGCGGTGGTCCGCGGGCTGCGGCGCTACCTGGTCCGCGACGCCGGTATTGACCGAAAGCAGGTCGCATTTATGGGGTACTGGCGCCACGGCCGGGCCGAGCTTTCCTGACCGGCCTGGTCACCAAACTATTCTGACCGGGCTCCGTCTTGGCGCTTGGCCTGTTAGGTTAACCGCCAAGATGCCGCCGGCGCAGCTCTCCAATTTCCGTCTCCAGGCCGCCGGCATGCGACGGGTCCGCGAACTCCGGCGCATTCCGGGCTGTCGCGGGGTCCAGGAGAACCCCGAGCCGCGCCAACTCCACCATCAGCGGGATCGTCTGCAGGCCCAGCTCGGTCAACGAGTACTGGCCCTGCTTGCCGGGAGACGTATCAGCCTTAGTGAGGAACCCGGCCCTCGTCAGGTCGGCAAGCCGCCTCGATAATACCGGGGCGCTGATCCCTTCTTCATTCGCGGTGCACAGCTCACGGAAGCTTCGCCGATCGTAAGCCGCGATATCCCGCAGAATCACCAGACTCCATTGGTCTCCGATCATCTCAAGGGCACGGTTGACCGGGCAGTCGGACCGAGGCGACGTGATCATCCGGCCTCCTTCTAAGTGGTTGCATTCCGTTACTGGGATTCTATACGGTCAGACCGGTAACACAATGCAACCACCAATGAGGCCGCCGATCAGAATCATCCAGGTCCGCGGAATGACAGGAGCAGGAATGAAGGCGTTTGTCCTCCAGAAATACGGCGCACCCATCACCCAGGTGAGCATGCCTGAACCAGTGCTGGGGGACCACGAGGCCCTGGTCCGGATGCACGCCGCGGGCGTTAACCACGGTGATGAGCGGCTCCGCTCAGGTGAGTTTAAACAGATCTTCCCGTTCAAGCTGCCCATGGTCATAGGCAGCGAGTTTGCCGGGGAAGTCGTGGCTCTTGGCTCGAAAGCCTCCAAATTCACACCCGGCATGCAGGTATTCGCCTATCCGGATCAGGCCCGCATGGGAGCCTTTGCGGAATTCGTCGCCATACAGGAGGACGATCTGGCCCTGATTCCGGAATCCACGGGCGTGTTGGAAGCAGCAGCACTGCCGGTGGCCGCTCTGACGGCTTGGCAAGGCCTGGTAGAGATGGGCAGGCTGCAGTCCGGGCAGCGCGTTCTTATCCACGGAGGCTCCGGCGGGGTCGGATCGGTGGCGATCCAGCTGGCAAAGCATCTGGGAGCTGTTGTTGCCACCACCGTCAGCAGCGCCAACGCAGAGTTCGTGCGGGAACTTGGTGCAGACATCGTGATCGACTACCGCACCGAAGACTTCACTGAGAAGCTGTCGAACATTGACCTCGTGCTGGATACGCAGGGCGGCGAAACCTTGAAGCGGTCGCTCGGCGTTGTCCGCCCTGGAGGTACCGTCATTGGCATTACCGGGCCTCCGGATCCCGCCTTCGCAACCCAGGCCGGAGTCAACCCGCTGGTGAAGCTGGTCATCCGGGGTTTGAGTGCCGCCACCCGCCGGCGGGCCCGCCGGCTCGGCGTCACCTACCGTTTCCTGTTCATCCGGCCCAACGGCGAGCACCTGCGCAAGATCGCGGGGCTTGTCGACGGCGGCGTTATCCGGCCGGTCGTGGACCGGGTTCTGCCTTTCGACCAAATCCCGCAGGCTTTCGAATCGCTCCTGTCACACGGTGCACGTGGCAAGGTACTGGTCAGCGTGAACCCCGGCGATGTCACGGCGGGCGGAAACCCTGATGTCTAACAGCCGCAGCCAGCCATTGGCCTCGACCTGGAGCGAAGCACCGACCTTGCGTGTTGAGTCGGGAGGGAGATGCTGGCTTACCGCGAATTGGGATCACCCGTTGGCCCGCCTGTGCTGATGCTGGCCCATTTGGGGGCAACCCTGGACGAATGGGATCCACGGGTCATCGACGCTCTGGTCGGGAAACACCATGTCGTCGCCGTGGATCTGCCCGGCGTTGGAGCTTCTACTGGAAGCGTCCGAGGGACGATCAAGGCTATGGCAGACGCCGCCGTCGGGTTCATTGAGGCGAGAGGTTTCACGAGCGTGGATCTCGCAGGATTTTCCATGGGCGGCTTCATCGCACAGTAGATTGCGCTGGATCGGCCAGGCTTGGTGCGGCGTCTGGTGCTGGCCGGAACCGGCCCCGCTGGTGGCCACGGTATTAACAGGAGCACAGGCCCGGCCTATGTGTACTCGGACATGGTCCGCGGTGCACTGGCCCGAACCGACGCCAAGGAGTTCCTGTTCTTCAACCGCGACGCTGAAGGCAAAACCGCGGCCAAGGCCTACCTGGGACGTCTCCGCGAACGGATCATGGACCGCGTTCCAGCACCACGAACAATTCAGCAGCAACGCCCTGGAACATCTGGGGGCGCAGTAGGAGCGACTCCCAGGTGCGCGGGCGGGGAGCTGTGTTTCCCCACCCACACCACGGTGTTTTCCCACCCACACCACCCTATTGGCTTGCACACAAACCGTTCCAATGTCAACACGGCGTCGCCTAGCCTTGAAGTATCACTTGGAATTATCTGATTCCACGCACCCTCCAGAGGCAAAGCAGTACCGACCGAACTGTTGTCTATTCAGTGGAGTGATGAATGACCGTAAACGTCAACGAGACCGTCAGGAACCTCGCTGACTCTGTCCGCCGGTACATGATTGACACCGCGGCCCGGTATCGGGCAGATGAGCACACCAACACCGCCAACAACACGGCTGGAACACCAGCCCACAATGAAGCGAAGGACCGGGCAAGGGGGAAGCATGCCCGTCCCCGATGGGACCGCCGCGGAACTGACTTCTCCCGTCAGGTGGAGGAACTGCGGCGCCGCGCCTCGGCACTGGGAACACCCGCCCAGAAAACAGCCGCCCTCGGCGCGGGTGCCTCGCTGGCCCTGACCGGGATGGTCTTTGGTGTCGCAGAAGCAGCCCCCCTGACCCTGGCCGACCGTCAGGTGCTGGACACCCAGCCCCTCGCGGCGTCCCTGGCCCAGGACCTTCCGGCAGAAGAACCAGCTCCTGCCGAGCCAGCGGTTTTTGAAGCGCCCGCAGAGGCGCCCGCAGAACCACCTGCCGATCCGGCTGCCGTGGACGGCGTTGGGTCCACCGCACCCGCCGCGGAGGCTGGACCGGTAACCCCCGTGGAAAACGTCTACGTCACCTCGCCCTTCGGCTGGCGGATTAATCCGATGACCGGCAGCGGCATGGAATGGCACACCGGAACGGACTTCCGCGGAACCACCGGGACGCATGTCCTGGCCACCAAGGGCGGGACCGTCACGGAGGCCGGCTGGCATACCAACGGCGGCGGCGGACTGCGCATCGTCGTGGACCACGGCGACGGCACCAAGTCCACCTACAACCACCTCCACGAGATCTGGGTCGAGCCCGGACAGTGGGTTGACGGCGCCCAGGTCATCGGATCTGTCGGCAGCACCGGGAACTCAACCGGACCGCACCTGCACTTTGAGGTGATCATCAACGGCGAGTACGTCGACCCGATGGAGTGGCTCCAGGCCTAACCTGCGAAGAGCCAACGCCCGCGGGGTGCGCCCACGTGCACCCCGCGTCAGGTGTACCGGGACAGCTAGGGCTCCGGGTTGGTCAGGATTGCAGGGTCCTTTTTGCCGTACGGCATCCGGATCCGCAGCGCCTGCGGATCCACCCGCATGGAGATACGGGACGCCGTGCCCAAATGGTCGCCGTCCATCTCGAAGTCCTGCGGGACATCCGCCCAGATTTCGGCGCTCCTGCACTGGAAGTACTCCACTGCGGTGCCGCGGCCCTTTCCACGGCGCAGCAGCCCGGCCACCACGTTCAGCCAGCCCAGGCCTCCCTTGGGAGCCATGGTCATAATGTCCAGCAGGCCGTCGTCGATCCTCGCGCCGGGGAAGACCTCGAGTCCGCCGACAATCTTGCCGCAGTTTCCGCCCATCACGCTGCGCAGACGGCGCTGGATCGGGGTGCCGCCGTCGATCGAAATCATGGTCCGGACAGGTTTTCCGGGGAGGTTCCGAATGCCTGCGTCCACGTAGGCCAGCCATCCCACCCTGTCTTTCAACGCGGTGTTGGTGTCGCCCATCATCACTGCGTCATAGCCCAGTCCGGCCATGACCAGGAAAATGTCGCTGTCCACGGCCTCATCCACCTTGACGTGGACCACGTCTATACGGCGCTCGGTGCCGGTGAGGGCGGTCCGGATGGCTCCGGCGGGATCATCAACCGGAACGTCAAGGTTGCGTGCCAGCAGGTTGCCGGTGCCGAGGGGCAGCAGGCCCAGCGGCGTATCAGTGCCGGAGAGTTCAGCGGCCACGCACCGCACCGTGCCGTCGCCACCGGCCGCGATGACGACGTCGACCCCTTCCTCGAGCGCCTGCCGCGCCATGCCCTGGCCGGGATCGTCCACTTGGGTTTCCAGCCACAGCGGCGCGGCCCAGCCCTCATCGCTGCAGGCCTCGTCCACCAGCGCGCGGATGTCCACATCGGTTTTCTTGGTCGGATTAATAACGACGGCGGCCCGCCGGGAGACGGGATCAGTCTCTGCTGCGAGGTCCTGGGCTTGTGGCTGGCTGGACATGGTGCTGCCCTTCGATGGATGGGAGTGTTCCGGATCTGAGTCTAGACTGCCCCGGGCAACGGACATCTTGGTTTGCTCAGGCAACTTGTAGGCTGTGGGGGTGACTCTGACGCAGCGATACGTGGCACTTGGCGATTCCTTTACCGAAGGTGTGGGGGACTGGGACCCGTCCCGGCCCAACGGTGTGCGGGGCTGGGCGGACCGGGTGGCGGAGCAGCTCAGCCTGGCGGATCCCTCCTGGGAATACGCGAACCTGGCTATCCGGGGCAAAAAGCTGCGCCAGGTCATCGACGAGCAGATCGAACCGGCACTGGCCCTGAAACCCACGCTGGTGACCCTCTACGCCGGAGGAAATGACATCCTTCGGCCGAAGGTGGACATCGATGCGATCGTCCAGGCGTACGACGGCGCTATTGGCCGGCTGCGGTCCGGGGGCGCCGCCGTTCTGGTGTTTACCGGGTTCGACTCGGGCCAGTCTCCAATTTTCGGCAGGACCCGGGGACGCACCGCACTGTACAACGAGCTGGTGCGGGAGGCTGCGGATGCGCACGGAGCGGTCCTGGTCGATTACTGGCGGATGAAGGTGCTTCAGGACGAACGGTACTGGGACACGGACCGTCTGCACATGTCTCCCGCCGGCCACATCCTCACGGCCAAAAAAGTCCTGGAGGTGCTCCGGGCGACCGATGCGCTCGATGTCCCGGAACTCGACTCCCTGCCGGCCATGGACCGGATCCAGCGGTTAAAGCACGACGCACGGTGGGCCCGCGAATACCTCGGACCCTGGGTCGGCCGCCGCCTGAGGGGGGTGTCCTCAGGGGACAACCTGAGTGCCCGGTATCCGTCCCCCGTCAGTCTCCGCCCGGCGGACTGAGCGGCTTCGGAGGCTGCCGAAAACCTGAAAACCGGCCACGCGTGGCTCAATTCACAACGAGTCACATTTCTCCTGATTCACAGCGAATGACAGCAGGACGCAATTCACAATTAGCGTCATAAGCACCCTTAGGATTCGGCATTTGATCCGAAATTTCCTAATATCGATGGTCTCCCTGGCCTGTCCCGGGGAGATGGATGCTTTGTCCCGAGCAGATGACCTCTAGAGAAAAGGCCCAAATGCAGCAAGAAGCACCTGACCACAGTGCAGCCCCGCCCGGTCCCGGCGGGCCCAGGATGCAGCGCAAGCCCCTGCGCAATCCGCTGCGGAAGCGCCGCCTCGAAGTGGAAGACGTAAACGTCGTCGACCACTCCATGATGAAGAAAGCCGTCAGCGGAACCGTCGTCGGCAACACCATGGAATGGTTCGATATCGGGGTCTACGGCTACCTCGCCGTCACCATGGGTGCCGTGTTTCTGTCCGACGCTGATCCTGCCGCGCAGCTGCTCTTCAGCCTGGGTGTCTTCGCTGTCACGTTCATCGCCCGCCCGCTCGGCGGAGTGATCTTCGGGCGGATCGGTGACCGCATCGGCCGCCAGAAAACGCTTGCCACCACGCTGATCATGATGGCTGCCTCTACTTTCGTCATCGGCCTGCTGCCCGGCTACGCGCAGATCGGCATGGCGGCTCCGGTGCTGCTCGTCCTGATGAAGCTCATTCAGGGGTTCTCCACCGGCGGCGAGTATGCCGGTGCCACCACCTTCGTCTCCGAGTATGCGCCGGATAAGCGCCGCGGCTTCCTGGCCAGCATCCTGGACCTTGGCAGCTACATGGGCTTCGCCCTCGGCGCCCTGACGGTCTCCATCCTGCAGATGACGCTGAGCGAAGAGACCATGCTGGACTGGGGCTGGCGCATTCCGTTCCTGATTGCCGGCCCTCTGGGCGCCATTGCCATTTACTTCCGGCTGAAGATTGAGGAATCCCCGGCCTTCCAGGCAACCCTGGATGCCCAGGAGGAGAACGCTGCCGCGGCGTCCGGCGAAGCAGCGGACAAAGACTCCGTCGCCCAGGGTACCTTTGGGATTTTCCGCACCTACTGGCGCCCGATCGTGCTGGCCATGGTCCTGGTTGCCGCTGCCAACACGGTTGGCTACGCACTGACGTCGTACATGCCGTCCTACCTCACGGATTCCAAGGGATACGACCCGGTTCACGGAACTCTGCTGACCATTCCCGTACTGGTGGCCATGGCGCTGTGTATCCCGCTGACAGGCATGCTTTCGGACCGCATCGGACGCCGTCCGGTCCTGTGGATGGGTGCCGGTTCCACGATTGTCCTGGCCGTGCCCTCCTTCCTGCTCATTGGCATGGGTCCCATCTGGTCCACGCTGCTGGGCCTGGCGCTGCTGGCCATTCCGGTCACGTTCTACGTGGCCAACCTGGCGTCCTCCCTGCCGGCGCTCTTCCCGACGGCCAGCCGCTACGGAGCCATGGGCATTGCCTACAACTTTGCCGTTGCGATTTTCGGCGGCACGGCTCCGCTGATCATGCAGGGCCTGATCACCCTCACCGGTGATGACATGATGCCCGCCTACTACCTGATGGTGACGTCGGTTGCCGGGGCCATTGCCATCGGAATCATGAAGGAATCCGCCAACCGGCCCATGCCCGGCTCTATGCCAAGTGTGGCCACGGAAGCTGAAGCCCGTGAGCTTGTCGCGACGCAGGACGAGAACCCGCTGCTCGACGTCGACTCCCTCCCGTTCAACACCGTTCCGGATCCCGGGGCCTCCGAAGCCGATCCGGCTCAGGCGAAGGGTGAGCCGGAGAGCGTCCGCTAGAACGTCGCCCGGCCGGTTGCTTGCCCGGCCGCTGGACGGGTGCACGGCCGGCACCCGCCTCTGATCTACAGCAGGCACCGGCCCCCGGGGCCGGTGCCTGTTGCGGGTTCGGGATCCTTGAAGGCTCAAGTGCCGTGAGAGAATTGCGCGCATGACCGAACTGCAGTCCGCCCCCGTCCGCTGGCTCTCTCCTGAGGAACGGCAGGCCTGGTTGGCGCTCTACGCCGTCGCCACCCGGCTGCCGGGCACCCTGGATGCCGATCTCTTCAAGCGGGCCCGGATTACACTTTTTGACTACCACGTGCTGGCGATGACCTCGGAGTCTCCGGAGAAGCAGCTGGCGATGAGCGAGCTGGCACTGCGTTCCAATGCGTCCCTGTCCCGGCTGTCCCATGTGGTCAAGAAGCTCGAGCAGCGGGGGTGGATGCGCCGGTTCCCGTCACCTAAGGACGCCAGGGTAACGACGGCGGCCATCACCGATGAGGGGATGGCTGCACTCATCGAGCTGGTGCCGGGGCACGTGGAATCTGTCCGCCATGCCGTTTTCGATGCCCTGGATGACCGTGATGTGGCCGACCTGGCCCGGATCGGCAACAAGATTCTGACCCTGCTTGATCCGGCCGCAGCCCGCCCGTGCAGTTCAACCGAAGGAGCATGAATGCGCCAGCCGAAGATACTGACCATCATTCTTGCCGGCGGCGCCGGCGGGAGGCTCGGCAGCCTGACCGACACCCGTGCGAAGCCGGCTATGCCAGTGGGCGGGTCATACCGGCTCATCGATGTGCCGCTTTCCAACCTGCACAACTCCGGGCTCAGCGATGTGTGGATTGTTGAACAGTATGAACCCAAGTCGCTGAATGACCACCTCGTCAGTGGGCGTCCCTGGGACCTGGACCGGACGAACGGAGGGCTGCGGGTCCTGCCGCCCTATCAGGGCTCCGACGGCGAGGGTTTTGCCCAGGGCAACGCCGACGCCCTGTACCGGCAGGCGGACTACATCCGCGAATACGATCCGGACCTGGTCCTGGTGCTCAGCGCGGACCACCTGTACCGGCTGGACTACCGCGATGTCATCGCCACACACCTCGAATCTGCGGCCGCGCTGACCGTGGTGACCTACCGGATCGGCAACAACCCATCGGACCACGGCGTGGTCCAGGTGCGGGACGGAATTGTTACCGGCTTTGACTACAAACCGGAGAAGCCCAAGACGGACCTTATCGCTGCGGAGATCTTCCTGTACGACGCCGCGGCCCTGCTCCAGAGTCTGGATGAACTCGTGGAGCGGGATGGGCAGCTGGAGGATTACGGTGACCAGCTGCTGCCGTACCTTGTCGAGAAGGAAAAGGTGGTGGAGCACCGGCTGGAGGGTTACTGGCGGGACATGGGCACACCGCACAGTTATCACCAGGCCCACATGGATCTGCTGGACGGGCATGGAATGGTGTTCGATGATCCGGCGTGGCCCATTCTCTCGGCGACTCCGCGCCGGCTCCCGGCCTTCGTGGGAGCGGCAGCCCGGGTGGAGACCAGCCTGCTGGCCCCTGGTTCCCGGGTTGACGGGGTCCTTACCCGAAGCGTGGTTGGACCGGACTGCAATATCGAGGCCGGAGCACAGGTGCACGGCTGCGTCCTGCTCGACGGGGTGCGGGTCAGCAGCGGTGCACGGCTGAGGAACGTGGTTGTGGACTCGGGGGCGGTGATTGGCGGGGCAACGGACCTCGACGGTGCCGCAGAAGATCCCGAAACCGGGATTGCGGTGGTCACCGCCACGGGTGCGCTGGAGAAGCCGTCCGCTTAATCCGGTGCCGTGCCTCCGGTTTGGCTCAAACGCCCCGGGCGTCTAGGATGGAAAGGCGTTAAGTCATGCCTATGATCTGGTTCGGCCCTCACCGGTGCGGAGCAGGTCATTTGCGTGGCCGCCCGTGTAAACCTAGAATTGAAGGCTGTCACAGCAGTTTGCTGTGACTCCCTGAACTTCACCGTCTTCCCCGCGGCGAGGCACTTCGGCTGGATCTCACCCCGCCAGGTCAACCTCCGGAAAGTCGCAGTAATAACGGTGTCAAAACTGGTGGCGGGACGCTCTTTATTGCAGGTGCCACGGCGGCATCGCCTTGGTGCTTGTTTTTTGAGGACCGTCATATTTACTACAACTGGAGGAGAGATCATGGCAGCTTACTGCCAGGTAACCGGAGCTGTTCCCGGCTTTGGTCACAGCATTTCGCACTCGCACCGACGCAACAAGCGCCGGTTCGACCCGAATATTCAGAAGAAGCGCTACTGGGTTCCGTCCCTGCGCCGCAACGTGACGCTGCAGGTTTCTGCCCGCGGCATCAAGACGATCGACGTCCGCGGCATTGACGCAGTCGTCACCGACCTCCTTGCGAAGGGTGTGAAGCTCTAGTGGCAAAGGATAAGGACGTACGTCCGATCATCAAGCTGAAGTCGACCGCCGGCACCGGGTACACCTACGTGACCCGCAAGAACCGTCGTAACGACCCGGACCGCATGGTCCTGAAGAAGTACGACCCGAAGATCCGCCAGCACGTCGAATTCCGTGAGGAGCGCTAAGAATGGCAAAGAAGTCCAAGATTGCCCGCAACGAGCAGCGCAAGGTTGTTGTTGAGCGCTACGCTGCCAAGCGCCTCGAACTGAAGAAGACCCTGGTCGATCCGAACGCCACGGACGAAGCACGGGAAGCTGCACGCCTCGGCCTGCAGAAGCTGCCCCGCAACGCTTCTCCGGTCCGCCTTCGCAACCGCGACCAGATCGACGGCCGCCCCCGGGGTACCCTCCAGAAGTTCGGTATCTCCCGCGTGCGTTTCCGCGACATGGCACATGCCGGCGAACTGCCCGGTATCAAGAAGTCCAGCTGGTAAGCACCGCTTTCCACGCCTGAAAAGGGCGGCAGCCGTTGAGGCTGCCGCCCTTTTTGCGTACCCTCCGCTCCACGGAATCGACTGCCCGGTCAAATTTGGGAAAAAACCCGAAAAAACCGCGAAAAACCGCGGTTTTTAGCGAGATTTATCCCGCCAAGCTGGTAAGTTTTCGAACAGAGGCGGTTTCGCATCCGTGAACCGCTCGCGCTAAACACCAGAGTCCAGGAGGACATAAATTGGCTATGAACCGCAGTGAACTTGTTGCCGCAGTCGCAGAAAAGTCCGGCAACAGCCAGACCGCCGTTAACGGCGTGCTTGATGCCGTCTTCGACATCTTCGCAACCTCCGTTGCCAACGGCGAGAAGATCACCATCCCGGGCTGGCTTGCTGTTGAGCGCACCGACCGCGCCGCTCGCCAGGGCCGCAACCCGCAGACCGGCGAAACCATCCAGATTCCGGCCGGCCACAGCGTCAAGCTGACCGCAGGCTCGAAGCTGAAGGCTGCTGTCTCCAAGAAGTAGGACCCAGCTGTCCTGGGGCGGGGCCGGTGCCGGAAGGCGCCGGCCCCGTCCTGCGTTAAGCGCCCGTCCTGAGTTAAACCCGAGTCCTGCGTTATCCGCCGGTTCTGTGGCCATGTGGAGGCGGCTCATCCCGGCTGTATGACCGGTGATTGGCCCAATTTTTACAAGGGGTAGAGAATAGATAGCGTGCCAAACACTGCCAAGACCCAGAACACGCTGCCGGGCCGTCCCACCGGTTCCGCGTCCGCGCCCGGCAACCCCGCCCGCAGCGGCTGGCTGGCCGCAGGAATAGCTGTGATGGTCCTGGCGCTGGTCGTCGCACTTCTCTTCACCGGCGCTGCGGCTGCCGCCCAGCTATCCGACCCCGGAGCGCTCACCCGCTGGGGGCTTCCCATCGCCAAGGCCATTCAGAACGGTGCCGTCGCCACCGTAATCGGAGCCCTTGTCTTCGCCGTCGTCATCCTGCCCAAGCACGCCGGTCCACGCCGGGGCAGGGGAGAGCGGGAAGCCCGGCCGGAACACCCAGCCTTCACCCGGACCATGGCCCTGGCCGCCGGTGCCGCCGCCGTCTGGACGATCTCCGCCATCGGTGTTCTGCTGTTCACCTATTCGGATGTCTCCGGCCTCGCGCTGAGCCCGGACCCGTCCTACACCGAGGGACTGGCTTCCTTCCTCACCGACTTCTCCACCGGCCGGGCCTGGCTGGCTGTGAGCATCATTGCCGCGGTGGTCACCACCCTCACCTTCGGCGTCCGCTCCCTGACCGGGCTGGCCCTCACCACCGCGCTGGCCGTCGGGGGTTTGCTGCCGATGGCCCTGGTGGGACACGCCGCGGGCGGCGACGACCACAGCGCCGCCGTCAACTCCATTGGCCTGCACCTGCTTGGGGTGTGCCTCTGGATCGGCGGGATCATCGTGCTGGCCGTGATCTCCAAGCAGCTCGGGGACATGACCGGGGCCGTCCTTCGCCGCTTCTCCGCTCTGGCGCTGTTCGGCTTTGTACTGGTGTCAGTGTCCGGAATCGTCAACGCGTCCCTGCGCATCACCTCACTGGAGCAGCTGGATTCCCGGTGGGGCGGGCTGGTGCTGTTCAAAGCAGCTGCCACCATCGTCCTGGGTATTATCGGTTTCCTGCACCGCCAGTGGATCATTCCGCGGCTTCCGGTCCAGGCGGCCGGTGCCGCTGCGAGAAAGGGAGTACCGGCGGACACAGTCGGCAGTCTCAGCGCACGCCGGGTGCTGACGCAGTTCATCGGAGTGGAGCTGCTGATCATGGCAGCGGTCTCCGGTGTCGCCGCAGCCCTGGCCCGGACCGCGCCGCCGCGTCCGGAGGAACTCCCGCCCAACGCCACCCCGGCCCGCATCCTCACCGGCTACGATCTGCCCCCCGAACTGACACCGGAACGCTACTTGACGGAATGGCGCCCCGACTGGCTGTGGATTGCCATCACGGCAACCCTTGCCGTGACCTACGTCCTGGGAGTGCTCAAACTGCGCCGGCGCGGGGTCAAGTGGCCGATTCTCCGGACTATTTCCTGGTTCGTGGGCCTCATTGCACTGACCTACGTCACCTCGGGCGCTCCGACCGTCTACGGCATGGTGCTCTTCAGCACCCACATGCTCGGGCACATGTCACTGTCCATGGTCGTTCCGCTTTTCCTGGTCCTCGGCGGGCCGGTTGCGCTGGCGCTGAAGGCACTGACGCCGCGCATGGACGGCAGCCGCGGGCTGCGCGAATGGATCCTGATCGGTGTGCACTCGCGCTGGTCCAAGATCATCACCCATCCGATTTTCGCTGCCGTGAACTTCGCCGGGTCCATCGTGATCTTCTACTACTCGGAGGCCTTCGGCTTCGCACTGCGCCAGCACGTGGGCCACGAGCTGATGGTGCTGCACTTCCTGCTGGCCGGGTACATCTTTGTCCTGACGATGATCGGGATCGACCCGCTGCCCAACCGCGCACCCTATCCGATCCGGCTGGTGATCCTGCTGGCCACCATGGCCTTCCACGCGTTCTTCGGCGTGGCTGTGATGGGACAGACCTCCCTTATCCAGGCCTCCTACTTCGGGAACATGGGCCGGGACTGGGGCCTGAGCGCCCTGGCGGACCAGCAGCTGGGCGGTGCCATCATGTGGGGCGTCGGCGAAATTCCGACCGTCCTGGTGGCGATCGGCGTCGCCGTTCAGTGGTCCCGCTCGGATGCACGTGAAACCAAACGCAAGGACCGGGCCGCCGAACGGAATAATGACGCAGAACTGACGGCTTACAACAATATGTTCGCCCAGCTGGCCGAACGCGATGCAAGGACAGACCAAGGAGAACATCGATGACTGAAACGGTACGTGCCGGATATCGCGTGCGGGCTTCCGAGCTTGCAGGCCGCAACTGGCTCAACACAGGCGGCAAGCAGCTTGGCCTGGAAGATCTCAGGGGAAAGATCGTCCTCCTCGATTTCTGGACGTTCTGCTGCATCAACTGCCTGCACGTGCTGGACGAACTGCGGCCGCTGGAAGCGAAATACTCCGACGTCCTGGTCACGGTGGGAGTCCACTCGCCCAAGTTCGAGCACGAAGCGGACCCTGTTGCCCTGGCTGCCGCCGTCGAGCGCTACGAAATTCAGCACCCCGTGCTCGATGATCCGGAGCTTGTCACCTGGCAGGCCTACACCGCACGCGCCTGGCCGACCCTCGTTGTTATTGATCCGGAGGGCTACATCGTGGCTCATCTGTCCGGTGAGGGCCATGCAGCCGGCCTGGAGTCGCTGGTGGCCGAGCTCATTGCCGAGCATGAGGCGAAGGGCACCCTGCACCGTGGTAACGGGCCGTACGTTCCGGCCGAAGCGACCTCCGGGGACCTTCGGTTCCCGGGCAAGGCAGTAGCCCTGCCGGAAGGCACCTTCCTCGTCACGGACACGGGACACCACCGGCTGGTTGAACTCGAAGCAGACCTCACAACCGTCCGCCGTGTCATCGGTGAGGGCACCAAGGGATGGCGGGACGGCGACGCCGGAACCGCACGGTTCAACGAACCGCAGGGCCTGGCCGTGCTGCCGGCGGCGGTTGCCGAGACCCTGGACTACGACGTGATCGTTGCGGACACCGTCAACCACCGCCTCCGGGGCGTGAACCTGGCCACCGGTGCCGTCACCACCGTGGCCGGTAACGGAGTGCAGCGCCTGCTGGACGCCGAGAACCAGGCCGCAGTGCCGTCCACCGAGCTGGGCACGGACCCGCTGGGCACCTCGCTGTCCTCGCCGTGGGACGTTCTCTGGTCCACCACCCTGGGCAAAGTGGTCGTGGCGATGGCCGGCACCCACCAGATCTTCGGCTTCGACCCCACAACCGGCGCCCTGGGCATTATCGCCGGCACCGGGCTGGAAGGGCTGCTCGACGGCGAAGGTGACGCCGCGTGGTTCGCGCAGTCATCCGGTCTGGCCCAGGACGCCGACGGCGCCATCTGGGTGGCCGACTCGGAAACCTCTGCCCTGCGGAAACTGACGTTCGACACCAGCGGTGACCGGACGGCCGTGACCGTGGAAACCGCAATCGGTGCCGGCCTGTTCGACTTCGGCTACCGCGACGGTGACGCCGCGGAGGCACGGCTGCAGCACCCGCTGGGCGTGACGGTACTGCCGGACGGTTCAGTGGCCATCGCGGACACCTACAACGGGGCTGTCCGCCGCTACGATCCGGCCACCGGCACCGTCTCCACCCTGTCCCGCGGCCTGGCGGAGCCCTCCGGCGTCCTGCTGGACACCACGGCGGAGGAACCGCTGCTGGTGGTTGTGGAAGCGAACAAGCACCAGCTGGTGCGCATCCCGGTCCCGAAGGAAGCGCAGTCCGTGGACGAGGGCGCCCGCCAGACGCAGCGGCCCAAAACGGCCATTGAGGCGGGTCCGCTGGGCCTGACCGTCCGGTTCTCAGCGCCCAAGGGGCAGAAGCTGGACGACCGGTGGGGTGACCCGACGCAGCTGAAGATCTCCGCTTCGCCGGAGGAGCTGCTGGTTTCGGGCGGCGGCACCGCCGTCGGCCTGGTCCGTGAACTGGTGCTCTCCGACACCGTCGCCGAGGGCGTTCTGCACATCACCGCCCGCGCGGCGGCCTGCGACGGAGAGCCCGGCGGGGAAATCCCGGATCACGCGGCATGCCACCTCTACCAGCAGGACTGGGGCATCCCCGTTGTAGTCCAGCCCGGTGGCGAAACGGAACTCACCCTGGACCTGCGCGGCCTGGACTAAACCCGGAGCTTTCGGCCACACTCAAGAAGCGCCGCTTCCACGAAAATCCTGGAAGCGGCGCTTTTTGACTGTGTGCGGGAAGGCTATTCGATGACCGCGGTGAGGCTGATGTCCTGGCCGTTAACCGACAGCCGGGCGCCGAAGGAGAAGTCCTTGTCCTCCACCAGCGGGCTCTGCACACCGGAGAACAGATCCGTCTGGGTGGCAGTGACCCGTGCTGATCCCTGCAGCGGGGCAAGCACCCAGTGACCGTCGGCCGGAGAGATCTCCACAGTGGGGTACTTGGTGATTTCCCAGGTGATGGGAGGCTCCACCCGGTTGTTCGTCAGGTGGTAAAACGGGCAGCCTGCGGGGGCCAGCCGGTTCTGCTCGCCCGCACAGCTGTCCAAAAACTCATGTACCCGGGCGTCAACCGCTTCAACCAGGGCCGGGGTTGCCTGGCTGCGGAGCGTCAGATCCAGCGAGCCTGACGGTGCCGCAAGTACGCCGGTCTGTTCCGGGGCTTCGAAGAATCCGCTGGTAAAGGACGCGGCAACCCGCGACGGATAGAACGCCGCGAAGGTGTTGGTGCCCTCCGGCAGGGCGACCCGGGCGCCGTTGAGCTCGGCCTCGTTCTGGTTGGCGGCATTGACCCGAACCGCCGGGAGAGTGGTTGGCCGGAAAACCCACTGGTCGAAAAACACCCAGCTGGTCCCGGTCTTCTCCAGCTGGAAGGTGGACTTCTCCTCAGCGCCGTCCAGCCGGTAACTGACAACCACATCTGTTCGGTTGTCCACGGCTGTCTCGACTTCCTCGAGGTCCAGCACTTCCAACCCAGCTGTGGAGTTCCGCAGTGCGTCGCCGTCCAGCAGGACGGCGTTGGCGTCCGGAACCTCGGCGTTCAGCAGTCCAAGTGCCTGCGCGCCGTTTCCGTCCTGCAGTGCCTGGAGATAATTCTCCACCTGCTTGCCCGGGCCATAGGCCTTGGCGTTGACGAGCCAGATCACGACGACGGCGGCCGCGATGGTGAGCATGAGGGCAGTGAGCCAGATGGTCACTGCCTTAATTACCGGTGATGTTCCCTGCACGCTCTTACGTTACCTGCAGAGCACGCAGGTCTCAGACCCGGCCGGCCGCTAGCCGCGGCTGGCCGGGTCTGAGTTGCCGGACCCGTTGCCTAGGATTCAGCCGGTGTGGCCGTGGCCTGCTGGAGTTCCTGCTTGGCCATCGCGATTTCCTCGGCCCGCCGGGCATTGGCTTCCTCGGTGAGCTCGGCGCCTGCTTCCGGGTCCCTGGTCAGGTTGTCCCCGCTCTCGGGGTCGAAAAGGTGGATCTTGCGGGTATCGAGCCACAGCTCGGCTTCTCGTCCGCCCCGGACCCGGCTGGCGGCGTCGAGCGTCACCACGACCTGCGGGCGCAGCTCCTCTGCGTCCATATCCCGAGCCAGGTTATCCAGCAGCTCCCGTACCTCGGGAGTCGGATCGAAGTGGATGTAGCCGTACTGCTCGTTGCCGAGCCACTCGGTGTGGGTGATGTGGGCCTTGAACGTGGAACCATGGCTTTTCTTGTGTTCTTCGACCAGGGAAGCGTCCTCGAAGAACTCGGGGCGGATGCCCACTAAAACCACTTTCTTTCCGGCGGCCTTCGCTGCCTTGTCCTCTGGGATCTGAATGTCGCCCACAGCCGTCTCAAGGATGTTGCCTTCCTTGAACGTCGCTGGGAGGAAGTTCATCGACGGGGACCCGATGAAGCCTGCCACAAAGAGGTTCACCGGCTGTTCATAGAGTTCCCGCGGAGAGGCGACCTGCTGGAGAATGCCCTTTTTCAGGACAGCGACGCGGTCCCCGAGCGTCATGGCCTCGGTCTGGTCGTGCGTGACATACACGCTGGTGACCCCGAGCCGGCGCTGCATCTGCGAAATTTCCGACCTCATCTGCCCGCGGAGCTTGGCGTCCAGGTTGGACAGCGGTTCGTCGAACAGGAACGCGTCGGCCTGCCGGACGATCGCCCGGCCCATGGCCACCCGCTGGCGCTGGCCACCGGAGAGATTGCCGGGCTTGCGGTCCAGGTGTTCGGTCAGCTCCAGCGTGTCCGCAGCCTCATGGACAAGCTTGCGCACCTGGTCATCCGAGTATTTGCCTTTGTTCAGCCGGAGCGGAAACGCGATGTTCTCGAACACGGTCAGGTGCGGGTACAGGGCGTAGTTCTGGAACACCATGGCGAGGTTGCGGTCGCGGGGCGCCTTGTCGTTCACCCGTTCCCCGTTGATCAGCAGGTCGCCGGAGGTGATGTCCTCCAGGCCCACAATCATCCGCAGCAGGGTGGACTTGCCGCAGCCCGACGGCCCGACAAGGATGATGAACTCGCCGTCGGCAATGTCGAGGCTGACGTCGTTGACGGCGGGGAAGCCGTCGCCGTACTTCTTGACGAGGTTCTTGAGGGTAATCGATGCCATGCTCATGGCTCCTTTTCTTTTACCGTGCGTCCGGGGGCTAGCCCTTGACGGCGCCCTGGGTTAGTCCGGAAACAATCTGCCGCTGGAACAGCAGCACCAGTACAACGACCGGGATGGTCACAATAATCGCAGCTGCGGAAATTGCTCCCGTAGGCTGCTCAAACTGTGACGCACCGGTGAAGAAGGCCAGTGCCGCCGGAACCGGCCGTGCCGCCGAGGTTGAGGTCAGTGAGATGCCGTATACGAAGTCATTCCAGGCGATGAAGAAAGCAATGATCGCGGTGGTGAAGACTCCGGGTGCGGCGAGCGGAACGATCGCCTTCCGGAAGGCCTGCCATGTGGTGGCCCCGTCCACCTGGGCGGCCTGCTCCAGTTCCCAGGGAATCTGCCGGAAGAACGCGGCCAGGGTCCAGATGGAGATCGGCAGGGTCAGGGACAGGTACGGAATGATCAGCCCGAGCCAGGTGTCGTAGAGACCGATGTTCCGCCAGAGGTTGAACAACGGGGTCACGATGGAGATGACCGGGAAGATCGAGACGCCCAATGCCGTGGTCAGCACCAGCCGCTTGCCCGGAAAGTCCAGCCGGGCTATCGCGTAGGCGCACAGCGTGGCCAGTACAACGGCTATCACCGTAGCGATCAGCGAGATGCCGATCGAGTTCCTCAGCGCCGAGAGGAAGAGCTCCTGGGCGTCGCCGACCAGGATCTCTTCGTAGTTGACGGTGGACCAGGTGCTCGGCAGGAAGGTGCCCGAGGTGAGGTCGCTGGGGAGCTTGAAGGACGTCGCGAAAATGGAAGCGACCGGAAACAGGGCGTAGACGATCACCAGAATGGAAATGATCGTCCAGGTAAGGCGTCTGCGGATCGGTGACGACTTCATTTATTTGCCCCCTCGTGCGCCGGTCAGGTCCACTTTGAAGAGTTTGATCGCGATGAAACAGATGATGATCACGCACAGGAACAGCAGGACGGAGATGGCGGACCCCATGCCAATCTCCAACCGGGTAATGGATGTGCGGTATGCCAGCAGGGACAGCGTCTCCGTGCCGTAGGCACCCTTGGTCATGATGTACACGTTGTCAAAGATGCGGAAGGCATCCAGTGCCCGGAAGAGCACCGCCACCATGATCGCGGCTTTCATGTTCGGCACAATCACGCGGGAGAAGCGCTGCCACCAGGTGGCGCCGTCGACCTCTGCGGCTTCGGTCAGCTCGCCGGGCACCTGGGCCAGGCCCGCGAGCAGCAGCAGGGAGATGAACGGAGTGGTTTTCCAGATTTCCGATGCCATGATCACGGAGATCGCGGTGCCGAAGTCAGCGAACCAGTTCAAATCCGGGCTGATGCCCGGCACCCAGTCGAACCAGTGGTTCACATAGCCGGAGTTGATGTCGAACGCGTAGAACCAGGCGAAGGCCGAGACCACCGTAATGATGCCGTAGGGGACCAGGATGGCGGTACGGAGCCAGCCGCGGATGGACTTGAGCGCACTGTTCATGACCATGGCGAGAAGGAAACCGAGGACCAGTTCGATCACGACCGTGACCACGGTGATGAGCAGGGTAACGCCGAGGTCCCGCCACCAGACCGAGTCGGTCAGGACCGTGATGTAGTTGCCCAGGAATACGAAGGTCCGGTCGTCCGGTGCGGTGAGGCGGTACTTGAACAGCGAATCGTAGAAGGCCAGAAGAATCGGATAGGCCGTGACGGCCAGCATGATCACAAAGGCGGGTCCGGCCAGCCAGAATCCCAGCCGGCGTTCACTGCGTGCGCGGTCACTGAGTTTTTGCCGGCGCGGTTTTGGGCTGTCGCCCTCGGCGGCGGCACGGGTCTCGACGGACGTACTCATAACAGCCTCTCTCCCTTCAGGACCGCGAGTATGAACTCCTGGCTAGTGGCGGGCGTGGTGTCAGGATTGACGTCCGACGGCGGTGTCCAGGTCTGCTGGATGCCGGTCGAGATCTCGTTGTAGTACGGCGTCTGGGGGCGGGGCTTGGCCAGCTGGAGTGATTCCTGGATGGTTCCGGCCATCGGGAATGTCTCCAATGCCGTGGGATCGTTGTACGCCTCGGTGTTGGACGGCGGGTTGCCGTTGGTCTGGAAGTAGTAGGCCTGGTTTTCCGGGCTGACAATACACTCGATGGCATCGTAGGCGAGGTCCGGATGCTTGCTCTTGGCGCCGACGGCCAGGTCGATTCCGCCCAGCGGGGGAGCGGTGTCCTCACCCTCGTTGACCTGGGGGTAGAGCGCCCAGCCAATGTCGTCCACGAGGGACTGCGGCAGGGTGCCTTCCTGGACGGCGGCGTTGGTGGCCGGCCAGACGAAGGGGTAGTTCACCATGAATGCGCCCTTGTCCCCTTGGAACTGGATCATGGAGAAGTTTTCCGTCTGCGTGGGCAGGCCGGGCCCGCCCAATCCGTCCTTGCCGATGGTGGAAACGATTTCGGCGGCTTTCGTGCCAGCCTCGGAATCGATGCCCAGTTCGATTTCGTCCGCTGGAGCGTCGGGATTCTCTACGATCTGTCCGCCGGCGGATTCGATCAGGGCGTTCACCCAGACGGTCATCGACTCGGCCCGGGCACCCTGCACACTGAGGAATTTGTCCTGTTCCCGGACGGCATTGATGAGCTGGTCCCAGGTCACGGGCTGGGTCATGTCCAGCCCGGCAGCTTCCGCCACTGATTTGC
Organism: Arthrobacter gallicola; assembly: GCF_014836775.1. Classification (GTDB taxonomy): domain Bacteria; phylum Actinomycetota; class Actinomycetes; order Actinomycetales; family Micrococcaceae; genus Arthrobacter_B; species Arthrobacter_B gallicola. The sequence goes on along the minus strand of NZ_JACSQD010000004.1, from coordinate 300,067 downwards.
GGTACCAGAGGATCTGCGTGTTAGCCCAGAAGGGAACGGCCACTACCTCGCCCTTCCAGGTGGCGCCTGTCAGGGCGCCTTCAACCACGTTCTGGGTCGTGCGTTCACGGACATCGTCAGGGATCGGTGCCAGATAGCCGGGCTCTGCATATTCCGGAACGTTGGGCGGATCCAGGCTCATGATGTCCATGGTCGTATCCCCGGCCGCCAGGCGGCGGGCCAGCTGTTCGCGCTGCGACGCGGCGTCGTTCGGAAGCAGGGACGTCTCGATGGTGTAAGCGCCGCCAGACTCTTCCGTGCAGCGCTTTGCGAGTTCGGCCTGGCCGCCGTCGTCGGGATTGATATACCAGGTCAGGGTTGGTGCAGAGCCTGCATCCGAGCTGCAGCCGGCCAGCAGTGTGGCACCGACGGCGAGGGCGAACCCCGCGGCCGCAGACTTCCTCATCCAGGGTCTGCCGTGATGTCTAGCGTCTTTTGGCATTGGTGTATGCCTCCACCTCGTCGTAGGCACGGACTGAGTGATTTTCCGCGAAAGGAAGCCATCCTCAGCAACCTTTCGATTGACCCTATGCCCTCCGGCCGTATTGCGCCACAGTTCACATGGGAAACACGTGTTACCTCAGGTCGCAGCGGTCAGCGGCCCTTCGGCAGGGAGTCCGTCCGGGGGTTTCGGGGAGGCTGCAGGGGGTGGATGTGCGGCTACGCTGTGCCGGGTGTGCAGAGATGGCGGGTTCGGCGCCATGGAGGTCGCCATACCTGCGCATCGAGGGGGGACGGAACCAGCTCGCCCACGCTCGCTACCAGAAGGGACGAACCCAGCCGCCGGATGAGACGGAGTTGTTAGTGCCCGGGGACAGCCAGCGGCGGGCGCTCGGTGCCGGGCGTAAGTGCCTCGGCCGGATCGGTGCCCAGGGAGAGGATGCGGTTCTGGGCATCAACGTGCACCACTGTGGGGACAAAGGTCCGTGCTTCTTCGGTGCTCATGTCCGCGTAGGTGATCAGGATGACGGTGTCGCCGATGTTCACCAGATGAGCCGCAGCGCCATTGATGCCGATCACGCCGCTCCCGCGTTCTCCCGCGATGGTGTAGGTCTCCAGACGGGAGCCGTTGTTCACATCGACAATGGAGACGAGTTCACCAGGCAGGATGTCTGCTGCATCGAGGAGATCCAGGTCCACGGTCACAGAACCTACGTAGTGGAGGTTCGAATGGGTGACGGTGGCACGATGGATCTTGGACTTAAACATTTTGCGGTTCATGGCTGTTCAAGTGTACGCCTGAATGACGGTCTGCAGAGTGCCTCAAAACGGTTCAGGACTTGATGCCGCTGGAGGTGCGCCTGAATCAGGCTGCAAATATCCGCTGAGCCGGATGAAGGGAATTGGAGCGGGCGACGGGAATCGAACCCGCGTATCGAGCTTGGGAAGCTAGCGCTCTACCATTGAGCTACGCCCGCATGTCCGGCGAAGCACCGGAACAGAAAACCACTTTACATGCCTTCAGCACCACCAGCACAATGTGGCGCACCCGTGACACTAACGCAGCGCCTCAGGCTGTTTCCTAATCCGCTGACCGGGCTTCTCCATTGCCCTTGCGGGCGCGGTCCACTAACTCCCGCCAGCGTCCCTGCAGGGATTCCTCCGGGATGGTGACCGCTGCCTTTCCGACGCTGATTTCATAGGTAAAGCGGTCGGGCATGCCGGCAGCGGCCTCGGTGGACGGCGGGTCCTGAAGCAGGGGCAGCCAGCGTTCCTCGGCCTCCTGGGAACTCACCTCACTGCTCCACGTGCGCCTCATACCTGCGACTCCGCCGCTGCGCACCACAACCAGTCTCATACCATGACGTTAACCTCTTTCCACGCTGCCTGCACAGCAGAACTTTCTGCGCCAGAGGCACCGTAGCGTTTTTCCGCGGAGGTGACGGTCGCTGCAGCGAAGACGCTGAAGGTGCAGTCCGCGGGGAAGTTTGGTTCGGTAATGGTGTCGTACCAGATCTGCCCGGCGCGTTCCCAGGCGTAGCCGCCAAGCCGGGAAGCGGCCAGGTAGAAGGCCCGGTTGGGGATCCCGGAGTTGAGGTGGACGCCGCCGTTGTCGGCACTGGTCTGCACATAGTCCGACATGTCTGCAGGCTGCGGATCCTTGCCCAGCACATCGTCGTCGTAAGCCGTGCCGGGAGCTGACATGGAACGCAGGCCCCGCCCGTTGACCTCCGCCGTGAACAGGCCCTCACCGATGAGCCAGGAGGCTTCGCTGACCGACTGGCCGAGCAATTTCTGCTCCACCAGTGCACCGAAAACATCGGAAATGGATTCGTTCAGCGCTCCGGCCTGGTCCTGGTAGACCAGCCGGGCGGTGTACTGGATGACGCCGTGGGTCAGCTCGTGCCCAATGACGGTCAGGGACTTGCTGAAGCGCTGGAAGACCTCGCCGTCGCCGTCGCCCAGGACCATCTGGTTGCCGTCCCAGAATGCGTTGTCATAGTCGCGGCCGTAGTGGACGGTGGCGTGGAGCGGACGTCCGGCGCCGTCGACTGAGGACCGGCCGTAGGCGTCGCTGAACAGGGCGTAGGTTGCGCCCAGTCCGTCGTAAGCCTCGTCCACGGCCGGATCGGACGTGGGCGGGGCTCCTTCGGTCCGGACCGGGACGCCGGGCAGTTCCTGCTTCTGCCCGGCATCGAAGACGGTGCGGCGGAGTTTCGGGGTGAGCGCGGTTCCCGGTCCGGGCGCCGGAGCAGTCCGGCGCTCTTTGCGGTTTTCCTCCACGGCCCGCTGTTCCAGCAGGGTCCGCCGGGCGGCATCCGCAGCAGCGGCGAGGCGGTCGGGGTTCTCCGCGATCCGCGCCAGCAGATAGGGCGGGACAATGGAGCAGGATTTCGGGGATTTCGCTGAGCAGGTCACGGTACAGCCCTCCATCTGTAGTGAGGTTCCCCAGAGTAGACGCCGCCACCCCCACTGCAAGGCCGGACGCGGCAAAACCGGCCCCTGTTGGCCATAAGGCAACCAAAATACCGCCAACCGGGCCGGTGCTGCCTGCGGACTGCCGCTATTCGGCCCCGGCTTCCGGCGCTGCGTTTGCCTGCGGCGCCGTGCCTGCGGCGTTTCCTGCGGCACCGTCGAAAGCGGCGACGACGGCGGCCACGCCTTCCGGTCCCAGTTCAAGGCCCAGCGAATTACCGGGGTTAATCGCCAGCCCATAGCCGGGTGCGATGCTGCGCAGGGTGGCTTCGCCGGACGCCTTCACCATGATCGGCGCGGTGTCCCGGATGCGCTGCGGAATCCGCTGAGCGTCTGTGAAGGTTGCGGCAACCGGGGCTGCGCCTTCGGGGGACTTCAGAACCAGGGCCTGGAAACTGGCTGGATCGTCCTCCACGGTCAGCCGGCCGACGCTCAGGAGATCCGCATTCCAGATCGCCGCGATCACGTCCTGGTTGCTGATCTCGCCGGCCTGGCCCGCTTCGATGGCCTCTTCCAGTGCGGTCGCCGGTGCGGGGGAGCCCGCCGGGCTGCCTTCGGTCTCATCTGATGCCGGGGTGCTGCCGGGTTCGTTCTCCATGGAAACTCCTTGGGAGGGTGGGGGTGTATTTACGGCCAGTCTTCCACAGCCGCGCCGGGGCGCAGAAGCACGGGCGGCAGTTACCGTAGGCTCAGCGCAGCCGGGACACCGCGTCCCGGCAACACCCACGGCAGGCGCCGCTAACGCAGACGGAGCAGCGATGAGCGTAGACAAAAACACCCGGAACCTGGAGCCGGAAATTGAGCGGGACTTCAGCAGGAAAATGAGCTACGGATCCTATCTGGGCCTCGGGGAGCTTCTCTCCGCCCAGCACCCGGTCAGCGGTCACCACGACGAGATGCTGTTCATCATCCAGCACCAGACCTCGGAGCTTTGGCTGAAACTGGTGCTGCATGAGCTGCGCGGTGTCCGGCTGCGGCTGATGGCGGATGACCTGCGGGCAGCCATGAAGGGCATTGCCCGGATCAAACATATCCAGCGCTCGCTGACCGAGCAGTGGTCCGTGCTCGCCACGCTGACACCGTCTGAATATGCGGAGTTCCGGGGCGATCTGGGTGCGTCCTCCGGGTTCCAGTCCTATCAGTACAGGGCGGTGGAGTTCCTGCTGGGCAACAAGAATGCCGCCATGCTGGAGGTCTTTGCCGCTGATCCGCAGGCGCAGGAGCTGCTGGCCGCGCTGCTGGAGGAGAGCAGCGTCTACGACGAGTTCATCCGGGTCCTGCACCGCCGGGGGTACGCCGTCGGAGCGGAGCTGCTGGACCGCGACGTGAGGCAGGCCCACACCTTCGACGAAACCCTGATGCTCGTTTTCCGTGAGGTCTATGAGGAGCCCGCTGCCAACTGGGACATTTACGAGGCCTGTGAGGAGCTGGTGGATCTGGAGGACAACTTCCAGCTCTGGCGCTTCCGGCACCTGCTCACCGTCCAGCGGACCATCGGGATGAAGCGCGGGACCGGCGGATCCTCCGGTGCAGGCTTCCTGCGCAGCGCCCTCGATCTGACGTTTTTCCCTGAGCTTTACGCGGTCCGCACGGAAATCCGGCAGGGATGAGATGCGCTATTTTTAGAAGGTGCTGATATCTGACCGCGACATTAGAGCCGAAATTGCCGACGAGCGGATTGTCCTCGATCCCTATGACCCCGCAATGGTCCAGCCTTCCAGTGTTGACGTGCGGATCGACCGGTATTTCCGGCTTTTCGACAACCACAAGTACGCGCACATCGACCCCTCCCTGGACCAGCCGGACCTCACCCGGCTGGTGGAAGTAGCCCCGGACGAACCCTTCATCCTGCACCCGGGCGAATTTGTGCTGGGCTCCACCTACGAAACCGTCACCCTTCCCGACGACGTCGCTGCCCGCCTCGAGGGCAAGTCCTCCCTGGGCCGGCTGGGCCTGCTGACCCACTCCACCGCCGGCTTCATTGACCCCGGTTTCTCGGGGCACGTGACCCTGGAGCTTTCGAACATGGCCACCCTGCCGATCAAACTCTGGCCCGGCTCGAAGATCGGCCAGCTGTGCTTCTTCAAGCTCAGCTCACCGGCCGAATACGCCTACGGAACCGGCGTTTACGGCAACCGCTACCAGGGACAGCGGGGTCCGACGGCGTCGCGCAGCCACCTGAACTTCCACCGCACCAGCATCTAGGTGCCCCAGATCCAGATGCCCCGGGCGGGCCACCCGGAGTAGGTAACCCCTAAACCTCCGGGACCACCGCCTGAGGCGTCCGGTCCGGGGCGCGCACCGGCAGCAGGGCAAGCAGGCCCAGCAGCAGAACCAGCAGAATGCCGATGATGCCGTAGCGCTGCGCGCCAAAGATGGTGATGAAGATGGCGAACAGCGACGGCGCCAGGAAACTCACGGCCCGTCCGGTGGTGGCGTACAGGCCGAACAGCTCCCCCTCCTCGCCTTCCGGGGCAAGCCGGGCCAGGAACGCACGCGACGCGGACTGCGCCGGCCCAACGAACAGGCACAGTGCCAGGCCGAAGATCCAGAACGTCGTGTCACCGGTCCAGGTGAGTCCAAACAGGTGTGCTTCATCAGGGCCAAGCGCAGCGATGGCCGAACCCGCCACCAGCAAACCGGTCAGGGAACCCACAATGACGGGTTTGGGGCCGATGCGGTCGTCCAGGAAGCCGCCGGCGAAGGCTCCGGCCGCTGCGACGATGTTGCCGAAGATAGCGAACATGATGACCTGGGGCAGGTCCCAGCCGAAGGTCCCCGCGGCGATCACGCCGCCAAAGGTGAAGACGGCCGCCAGGCCGTCCCGGAATACGGCACTGGCCAGCAGGAACCAGAGGGTGTGCGGGCTGGTCCGGTAAATCGCCTTGATCCGCCGGAACAACAGGCCGTAGGAGGCGAAGAAGCCCAGCTGGGCGGCTTTGGTCCGGGGGACCTCCGGCACGGTGAAGAAGATGGGCAGCGAGAAGACCAGGAACCAGAGTGCCGAGAACACGGCCACCGCCCGGATGTTCTGGCCGTTCTCCGACGTCACGCCGAACCAGCCCACATCGGGGTTGATAAAGCCAACAAGAACCAGTGCCAGTGCGGCAATGCCGCCCACATAGCCCATCGCCCAGCCGAAGCCGCTGACTTTGCCCACGGAACCCGGCGTGGATACCTGCTTGAGCATCGCGTAGTAGTTCACATTGGCGAATTCGAAGAACACGTTCGCCAGGGCGATCAGGGCCACGCCCAGCAGCAGGAAATCCGGGCTGGGGTAGACAAAGAAACACAAACCTGTCGCGGCGCAGACAGCCACGGTGTTAATCCCGAGCCACAGCTTCCGCCGGCCGCCGGCATCGGAGCGCTGCCCGGTCACCGGAGCCAGCAGGAACACGAGAACCCCGGCAATCGCCAGGGCAGTGCCCAGCACCGCCGAGGCCCGGGCCTCACCGCCAAACGGGGCGGAGGTGAGGTAGACGGTGAAGACGAACGTGGTCATCACGGCGTTGAAGGCCGCCGATCCCCAATCCCACGAAGCCCACGCCCAAATCTCCCGCCGCCGGACGGTGCCCGGCGTTCCCGCAGGTCCGGACGTTGTGTGCGTCATTGATGCCATGACCCAGATGCTAGCCCGCAACGGCCTTATTAACGCCACGGGACGCGGAAATATTCCGCATCTGAGCGGACACACCCGAATGGGCCTGAGCGTATGCCAAGGGTAGAATAAACACAGCCCCTTGCCCGCAACGTTGATAACTAAAGCTGTGTTCTGACCTGTAAACCCTATGAGAACCCGGGAGATCTAACGTGCTAGTTGTGCTCACCGTTTTGTTCACGGTGGCATTAGCGGCGCCGTTATTCTTCCGGTGGTTTGGCCGGTCAGCCTTCTACATCCTGGCCGCCGTTCCGGCAGGGGCGTTCATCTGGCTGATGGCCACGTTCCCCTCCTACACCGGGGCTGACCAGAGCCTTTCCTCGGGTGCACCGAATGCCCCGCCGTCCGTGGTGATCCCCTGGATTCCGGACCTCCGCGTTGAACTCGCCTTCCGCATGGATGCGCTGTCCGCGGACCTGTCCATCCTGATCCTCGGCGTCGGTTCCCTGGTCCTGTTCTACTGCGCGCGCTACTTCCGCCCGGAAGATCCCAAGATGGGGGCCTTCGGTTCCCAGCTTCTGGCCTTCGCTGCGGCGATGTTCGGCCTCGTTACGGCAGATGACCTGATCCTGCTGTTCATCTTCTGGGAACTGACCACCATCCTGTCCTACCTGCTGATCGGCTACGCGGCCCACCGGCTTTCGGCCCGCCGTGCGGCACTGCAGGCACTGATCGTCACCACCTTCGGCGGCCTGGCGATGCTTGTGGGAATGATCATGCTCGGCTCAGTTGCCGGCACGTACCGGATTTCCGAAATCATGGCGATGGCGCCGGAACTTGTCGCCAGCGGCGTGATCGTGGACGTCGCGATCGTGCTGATGCTCGTCGGGGCCGTATCCAAGTCCGCGCTGCTGCCCTTCCACTTCTGGCTCCCGGCGGCCATGGCTGCACCCACGCCTGTCAGCGCGTACCTGCATGCTGCTGCCATGGTGAAGGCCGGCATCTACCTGATTGCCCGCCTGGCTCCGGGGTTCTCAGAGACTGCCTACTGGAGTGCAGTCATCTCCGTCCTCGGCCTGGCCACGCTCCTGCTGGGCGGCTGGCGGGCGCTGCGCCAGCACGACCTGAAGCTCATGCTCGCTTATGGAACGGTGAGCCAGCTGGGCTTCCTCACCCTGGTGGTGGGACTGGGCAACCGCGAGGCCGCCATCGCGGGCATCGGCCTGCTGCTCGCGCACGGATTCTTTAAGGCGACCCTCTTCCTGGTTGTCGGCATCATCGACCACCAGGCCGGAACCCGCGACATCCGCAAGCTCTCCGGAGTTGGACGCTCCGCGCCGCTGCTGGCCGCCGTCGCCGTCATCGGTGCCGCATCGATGGCGGGTCTGCCGCCGCTGCTGGGTTTTGTGGCGAAGGAATCGGTGTACGAAACCTACGTCCACTACGCCGGGCATGAGAACAACCTCACCGGCTGGATCCTGCTGATCGGCGTCGTCGCCGGTGCCATCCTGACCTTCGCGTACAGCTGCCGCTTCGTCTGGGGCGGATTCGCCACCAAGGCAACCTGCGAGCCGACGGCGTTCAAGCCGGTGTCGTGGCCGTTCCTGGCCCCGCCGGCCCTGCTGGCCGCTGCCACCCTGGTGTTCGGTCTTTGGCCCAGGCCGCTGGACACCGCGGCCACACCCTACGCGGATCTCTACCCCGCAGACGGCCCGGTGACGCATCTTGCCCTGTGGCATGGATTCACTCCGGCGCTGGGGCTGACCGGTGTCACCATCGCCGTCGGCCTGCTGCTGTTCTGGCAGCGCGAACGAGTGGAACGGTTCCAGACGCTCACCGCGAGTCCGCTCGACGCCGAGCGTTCCTACCGCGGGCTTATCGGCCTGCTCGACGACGCCGCGGTATGGGTCACCGGCCGCACTCAGCGCGGTTCACTGACGTTCTACCTCTTCGTGATCCTGTCCATGGCCATCATCAGCCCGCTTGCCGCCGTGATTTTCCGCGGCGCCCAGATGCCGGAGAATTTCCACTGGTTCGATTCGCCCGTGCAGGCGGTCATCGGTGCTGCCGTGGTGATCGGTGCCCTGGGCGCTGCCCGGGCCAACAAGCGTTTCCTGGCCGTGCTGATGGTCAGCGTCAGCGGCTACGGAATCGCCCTGATCTTCGCGCTGCAGGGTGCTCCTGACCTGGCTCTGACCCAGATGCTGGTGGAGACGATCGTGCTGGTCGCATTCGTGCTGGCCCTGCGTTCCCTGCCGGCCCGGCTCTGGAAGCGGGAGCCCACCGGCCAGCGGCTGCTGCGCGCCCTGCTGGGAATCAGCTTCGGCGCTGCGATGGTGGTGTTCGCGATGTCCGCGATGGCCTCCCGCGTGGCCGAGCCGATTTCCCTGGCCTACCCGGAGCTGGCCTACAAGGGCGGCGGGGGACTCAACATCGTCAACGTCACCCTGGTGGACATCCGTGCATGGGACACCTTTGGTGAGATCTCCGTGCTGACCATGGCCGCCACCGGTGTCGCCTCCCTGATCTTCATCCGCGGGCGGGGCGACAAACGGCGCCGCGCCGACGAGGTTGCCACCGGATCGGTGGACCGCGGACGCGAGCACTTTGGTTCCTCCGACCGGGAGGCAGCCACGCTCGCGCTGGCACGCAAGTTCTCCACAGTGGCGCGCGAAGCATGGCTGGTGGCCGGCCGGACACTGGCCCCGGAACGCCGGTCGATCATCTTCGAGGTGATCACCCGCCTGCTCTTCCACTCCGTGATCGTCTTCTCTGTCTACCTGCTGATCGCCGGGCACAATGCCCCGGGCGGCGGTTTCGCCGGCGGCCTGATGGCAGGCCTGGCGCTGACTATCCGCTACCTGGCCGGCGGCCGGTTCGAACTTGCCGAAGCTACCCCGGTCAGTGCGGGCATGCTCCTGGGCGGCGGGCTTGGCCTGGCCGCGCTCTCCGCAGCCGCGCCCCTGTTCTTCGGCGGACAGATCCTGCAAACCGCGATCCTGAGCTTCACCTGGCCGGTCTTCGGTGACATCAAGTTCGTCACCTCCACGATTTTCGACATCGGCGTCTACCTGGTCGTCGTCGGCCTGGTCCTCGATGTGCTCCGCAGCCTCGGTTCTGAGATTGATGAACGCAGCGAAGGCGGGTCCTCCGACGATGAGGACCTGATCGAACCCGAACCGGAACTGCTGGATGCGGAAGGAGTGTCCCGATGAGCGTGAACATCACACTGCTGCTGATTATGGGCACACTGTACGCCGCCGGCATCTACCTGCTCCTTGAGCGCAGCCTTACCAGGGTGGTGCTGGGCCTGGCCATGATGACCAACGCCACCAACATCCTGCTCCTTGCCACGGGCGGTTATGAGGGGCTGGCGCCGCTGTTCAACGCGGAGATTCCGCCGGAGGATTACAACGATCCGCTGCCGCAGGCGTTCATCCTCACGTCCATCGTGATCTCCTTCTCCGTGACCGCGTTTATGCTCGGCATCATTTACCGCTCCTGGGTCCTTGGACGGCAGGACGAAGTGCAGGACGACATCGAAGACCGCCGCGTGGCCAGCCAGAGCAGCTACGACGCGGAAGACGACGCCGATGTCCCCGAGGACACCACGGAGTTCACACCGGCGGAGGAAGCCGAAGAAGCACCCGGGTCGCAGCGCGGCGCGGGCACCGGAACCACAGGAGAGGCAAAACGATGAACGCTTCCAGTTTTGCCCCGCTCGCCGTTGTCCTGCCCTTCTTTGGTGCGGCGCTGGCCTTCATCCTGATCCGGCACCAGCGTTCCCAGCGGATCGTCAGCATCAGCGTGCTGACCCTGACCCTGCTGCTCGAGTGCTTCCTGCTGACCGCTGTCTGGGAAACCGGGGCGCAGGCCGTGAACATCGGCGGCTGGCTCCCGCCCTTCGGCATCACCATGGTGGTGGACCAGTTCTCCGCCCTCATGCTCGTGGTCTCCACGGCCATCAGCCTGGCGGTGCTGATCTACGCTGCCGGCCAGGGCATGGCCGACGGCGACGAAGACGGACCCATCTCGATCTTCCATCCGACCTATCTGATCCTGGTGGCCGGAGTCTCCAACGCCTTCCTGGCCGGAGACCTGTTCAACCTGTACGTGGGCTTCGAGATCCTGCTGACGGCCAGCTACGTGCTGATGACGCTGGGCGGCACCACGCCCCGCATCCGCGCCGGCGTGACCTACGTCGTCGTCAGCGTCATTTCCTCCGTGCTGTTCCTGATCGCGATCGCCATGATCTACGCGGCCACCGGCACAGTGAACATGGCTGATCTGGCCACGAAGCTGGGGGAGCTGGACCCGGGCACGCAGATGATGCTGCACCTGATGCTGCTGGTGGCCTTTGGCATCAAGGCTGCCGTTTTCCCGTTGTCCTTCTGGCTGCCGGACTCCTATCCGACCGCTCCTGCGCCCGTCACCGCGGTGTTCGCGGGCCTGCTGACCAAGGTTGGCGTGTACGCCATGGTCCGCACCGAAACACTGTTGTTCCCGGGGGACCGGATCAACACGCTGCTGATGATCGTGGCCGGGCTGACCATGCTGGTGGGTATCCTCGGTGCCCTGGCGCAGACCGACATCAAACGTATGCTCTCCTTCACGCTGGTCAGCCACATCGGCTACATGGTGTTCGGGCTGGCTGTCGCCTCCGTGGTCGGCATCGGCGCCGCGGTCTTCTACGTGGTGCACCACATCACCGTGCAGACCAGTCTCTTCCTGGTCACAGGACTGATCGAACGCCGGGGCGGGACAGCCAACATGGACCGGCTGGGCGGATTGGCCAAGCTGTCCCCGCTGCTGGCAGTGCTCTACTTCATCCCGGCCATCAACCTTGCCGGCATCCCGCCCTTCTCCGGGTTCCTTGGAAAACTGGGTCTGATGCAGGCCGGCGTTGACCTGGGAACCCCGCTGGCCTACGTGTTGGTCGCAGCCAGCGTGCTTACGTCGCTGCTGACCCTGCTGGTGATGGCCCGGGTGTGGAACCGCGCCTTCTGGCGCACGCCGGAAGATGCCGTGCACCCGGATCCGATCCTGCTGGCAACCACCCCGGACGGCAGCGCCGTCCGCGATTCCGGTAACGTCCGGGAACACCAGAGCGGACGCTTCGCCGGCCGTTCCACGGTGAACCTGCTGCCGCGGTCCATGGTCTACCCGACGATCGGGCTGGTGGCCCTGGGTGTAGCCCTGACAGTGCTCGCCGGGCCGCTCTTCTCGCTCAGCGACCGGGCTGCCCAGGACCTGCTGGACCGGACACCGTACATCGAAGCCGTCTTCGGTGAGGGGAACGTCCGATGACCAAAAAAGCCCGCATGCGTAACCACCCGCGGATTCCGCTGCTCAAGGAACTGCCGCTGATCATCTGGCTCGTCCTGCTGTGGGGAGCCCTCTGGCAGGACTTCAGCCTGGGCAACCTGGTCTTCGGTGCGCTTATTGCCTTCGTGGTCACCAACATCTTCTACCTGCCGCCGGTGGATCTCAGCGGCCGGTTCAACCTCATCTACGCACTCGGCTTCGGCGTCCGGTTCCTCTACAAACTGGTGGTGGCTTCGGTCCAGGTGCTGTGGCAGGCCATTGCGCACGGACCCAAAATCCGCAACGCCGTCGTCGCCGTCAAACTGCGCAGCCACTCCGACCTGCTGGTGACGGCCACCGGTCACTCACTGTCCCTGATCCCCGGGTCCCTGGTAGTGGAAGTGGACCGTTCCACGTCCACGCTCTACCTCCACTGCCTGGGCGTGGATACCCAGGAAGCCGCAGAAAAAGTCCGCGATGATGTCCGGGCCACCGAGTCCTGGCTGATCCGGGCCATCGGAACCAAGGAGGACCTCGCGCTGGTGCGTGCCGAGCAAAAAGACCTCAGGGAACTGCGGAACGGAAAGGTCAGCTGATGGCTGCCGTGATCATAGCCGCGGCCGTTATGCTCGCCGTCGCCGCTGCCGGGGCGATCTTCCGGATTGTCCGCGGTCCGTCGATCCTGGACCGCGTGCTGGCAGCGGATGTGCTGCTGGCAATCCTGGGCGGTGCCCTGGTGATTGAGATGGTGATTCACCGGAACCTGGATTTCCTGGCCCTGCTGATTGCAATCTCGCTGATCGGTTTCATCGGTTCAGTGACCGTGGCCCGCTTCGTGACGGACAGGAGGTAGCCGTGAGTGAAAACGTGATCGACGTAATCGTCGCGGTCCTGCTGCTCGGCGGTGCCCTGATGTCACTTGCCGCCGCCATCGGGCTCATGCGCTTCCCGGACCTCATGAGCCGGATGCACGCAGCGTCCAAACCGCAGGTCCTGGGCCTGCTGCTGTTCCTGATGGCCATGGCCGTGGAGTTCCGCAGCTGGGTGCTTCTGCCCATCCTGGCGGTGTGCTGGATTTTCCAGCTGCTCACCGCTCCGGTCTCGGCGCATATGGTGGGCCGGGCCGGCTACCGGACCAAGCACCTGCGCCCGGAGCTGCTGACCATCGACGAGCTTGATGACGTGGTGGAGCGTGCACAGCGCCTGATGTTTGAGGCGGCTGCTGAAGACGAGGGAGAGTCGGCCGATCCAAAGGTCGACGACGATCCCGGCCAGGAGCCGGACGGCACCTTCTACACGGGTGACCTCGATGAGGAAGCGATGGAACATTCCCGCGCCGAAGCCGAGGGACGTGCCCGCCCGCCCGGCCGCAGCCGGGAGGGATAGAAAACGAAAGCGGTTTCCCAGCAGCTAGTGCGCTGCCGGGAAACCGGTTCAGAGGTGCCTAGACAACCTCGGGGGTGCGGTTGTAGCGGGCGATTGCCTTCTGCGTGCCGCGGTTGGTCAGGACCCGGATGACCTGGCTGACGGCGCCGGAAACCAAGGCGAAAATGACGGCGGAGCGCAGGCTCACGTCGAGGGCACCGTCTTTGTCCTTGGGCGGTTCGTTACCCGTGGCCTTCGTCCAGATGAAGTCCAGGATCTTTGCGGAAGCCAGGCCCGCGCCGACGCTCACGCCGGTTCCGAGCAGTTTCAGGATCAGGTTCATATGCGCTCCTTGGCGTTTGTTCGGTGCTATCGCTTCCTACGCTACCTGCGCAGGAACCCAAAACAACCCGAAACCCCGGTGGACTGCGTGTACAGTGGACCTCGCATACACACGACAGGGGAGCGCCGCTTCCTCCGATCCGGTAACCGGGCGGGGAATTCGGGCGCTGAGAGTGCGGACCAAGCCGCAGACCCTCGAACCTGCTCCGGTTAGTACCGGCGAAGGGAGTCGAGATCTCAGGGGTGCACCGCCGCAGAACGCGGGGGTTTCCCTCCCCTCCTGAATACAGGAGGAAACTTTTTATGGAACACACTCTTCAACGGGCACCTGCGCGCAGCCCGTTTTCGTGGCGGGTTGTGGACATCGTTGTCGCTTCGGTGCTCGCAGTGGCCGTCGGCGTCGTTTTCTGGGCCTGGTCACTGGCCTACGGCGGGGTCGAGGCCCTGGTCCTTGCCTTCCCGCCGATCGGCGGGCTGTACACCGGCGGCTGGCTGATTGCCGGTGTCCTGGGCGGACTGATTATCCGCAAGCCTGGCGCAGCCATTTACTGTGAGGTCCTGGCCGCAGCCGTCTCCGGCGTCCTGGGCACCCAGTTTGGCCTCTCCGTGCTGCTTTCCGGTGCTATCCAGGGGCTGGGAGCGGAACTGGTCTTCCTGCTGTTCCTCTACCGGAAGTTCACTCTGCCTGTGGCCCTCCTGGCCGGGCTGGGATCCGGACTCTTCCTGGGTGTCAGTGAATCGATCCTGTACAAACCCGAATGGGCCTTCCAATGGCAGGCGCTCTACACCGGTTTCGCAGCGGTATCCGGTCTGGTGCTGGCCGGTCTGCTGTCCTGGCTTGCGGTGCGGGCGCTGGCACGGACCGGGGTGCTGTCCCCGTTCGCGGCAGGCCGTACGGCGGACGTGTAAAACCATGCAGCAACGGACCTCTCCTGTGGCTGTCAGCGCCCACAACTGGGGCTGGCGGCACGCCGGGCGTAAACGGCCCGCTGTGGCCGGGGCGGACTTTTCGATCCGTCCCGGCGAGCGGGTTCTGCTCCTCGGTGCGTCCGGCGCCGGCAAATCAACCCTGCTCCATGCCCTCGCCGGGGTTCTTGGCGAGGACACCGGTGGAACCGAATCGGGTTCGCTGACGCTCGACGGCGTCCATCCCCAGGCAGCGCGGGGCCGCGCCGGACTGCTGCTGCAGGATCCGGACAGCCAGATTGTGCTCTCCCGGGTGGGAGACGAGGTTGCCTTTGGGGCCGAAAACCTTGGCATTGCCCGGGACGAGATCTGGGAGCGGGTGCGGGCGGCGCTGGACGACGTCGGACTGGCGGTTCCGCTGAACCACTCCACCGCGGCGCTGTCCGGCGGGCAGAAGCAGCGGCTGGCCCTGGCGTCCATCCTGGCCATGCAGCCCGGATTGCTGCTGCTGGATGAACCGACCGCGAACCTGGACCCCGACGGGGTGCTGGAAATCCGGGACGCCGTAGCCCGGGTCCTGGACCGCACCGGAGCCACACTGATTGTGGTGGAGCACCGGGTAGCGGCGTGGGCAGAGCTTGTGGACCGGGTGATAGTGCTCGACGCCGGTGGCGGGATCCTTGCTGACGGGCCACCCGATCAGGTGCTGTCCGGTGCCGGGACCCGCAGCCGGCTTGCGGAGGCAGGTGTGTGGCTCCCGGGTGCCGGATCGGCGGCCGGGCCCGGGTCAGGGTCCGGGGCAGGCTCAGGGGCCGCAATGCTCTTCCCCGCGCGGGATATTGTCCCGCCGGCGCCTGCGGGCCCGGGAGCGGGAACCGATCTGTTGGTGGCACGGAGCTTGGACGTGGCCCGGACCGCCAAGGGGCAGCCGGTGCTGGCGGGAGTAGACCTCTCCCTGCAGGCCGGAACCGCCGTGGGCATCACCGGGCCTAACGGTGCCGGTAAATCCACCCTGGCGCTGACCCTGGGCGGGCTCCTGCGTCCGCGCGGCGGGGATCTCGCGGCGGCACCTCCATTGGCCCGCGGCGCCGGCAGCGTGCCGTTTAGATGGAAGTCCGCCCAGCTGGTCACCCGGATCGGCACGGTATTCCAGGAACCGGAGCATCAGTTCCTCACCGGATCGGTCCATAACGAGCTGGCCTTCGGGCCGCGGCGGGCCGGCCGGAGCGAGACCGAGGTGGAGGCCGTTGTGGGGCGGCTGGCGGAGCGGCTGCGGCTGCAGTCCCTGCTGCCGGTCAACCCCTTCACTCTCTCCGGCGGGGAGAAACGCCGGCTGTCGGTGGCGACCATGCTCGCCACCGCCCCGGACATCCTCCTCCTGGACGAACCCACCTTTGGGCAGGACGCCAACACCTGGCGTGAACTCGTGGCACTGCTGACCGAGCAGCGCGATGTTCACGGCTGTGCGGTGGTCTCGGTGACCCATGACCGCGAGTTCACCGCTGCCCTTGGCTGCCGGACGCTGCGGGTCTCCGGGGGACGGGTGGAGGAACTCCTTCCGGTTTCCGGCCGGACCCCGTCAGGCGCGCAATGAGTGCGGTTACCCTGCGTCCCGGCACGGTGGCAGGCAGCACTCGTGACTCGGCTCTGTCCGCTGCGAACCCCCTGTCCACGCTGGCGGCGGCGGTAGCTGTGACAGCGGCTGTGCTGCTCACGGTTGACTGGGTCAGCGCCACGGTGGTGCTGGCCGGGGAACTGCTGCTGCTCCCGCTGCTGCGCATCCATCCCTGGACGCTGCTGAAACGGATCTGGCCCCTGATCATCGCGGCGGCCATTGGCGCCTACGGAACCGCACTGCTGGCGGAAAAGACCGGAAGCGTTGTGCTGCACGCAGGTCCGCTGCTGTTCACCACCGATTCCGTGGCCGCCGGTATTGCCATTGGACTGCGCGGCCTCGCCATTGCCCTGCCGGGAATCTTCCTCCTCGTGTCCACCGATCCCACTGACCTTGCCGACGCACTGGCCCAGCGGCTGCATCTGCCCGCCAGGTTTGTGCTCGGTGCGCTGGCCGCGATGCGGCTGGTGGGACTGCTGGTGGAGGAATGGCGCACCCTGGGACTGGCCCGCCATGCCCGCGGAGCTGACACGGCGGGCGGACCGCTGGGACGGTTCCGGAATCTGCTGGGCCAGGGTTTGGCCCTGCTGGTGCAGGCAATCCGCCGCGCCACGCGGCTGGCCGTGGCGATGGAGGCCCGCGGATTCGGCGGAGGACCCCGGACCTGGGCCCGGACCTCCACGTTTAGCCGCGTGGATGTCTGGGTGCTGCTCTACGGTGTGGGCTTGGCCGCTGCCGCGGTGGCTGCGGCTGTGGTGGCGGGAACCTACAACTTCATCCTGACCTAGGTGCGGTTACAGGACGGTTTCCACCAGGGCTGCAAGCTCCGCCGTCAGCTCCGGTGACACGGGAATGGCATTACCGTCGATTGACTTCACCGGTGCGAGCAGCCGAATGCTGGAAACCAGCCACACGCCGTCGGCCTGCCGGAGGCGCTCCGGCCGCAAGGGGCCGTAGCCGAGCTGCCAGCCGGACTTGGCGGCGGCGTCGAACAGGGCACTCTGGGTGGTGCCAGGAAGGATCCCGCTCTCCAGCTCCGGGGTCAGGAGGGTCTTCACTCCGTCCTTGACCTCGGCCAGAACCACTGTGGAGGTGGGTCCTTCCAGGACCAGTCCGTCCGAAGAGGTAAAGATCACATCGTCGGCTCCGTGCTCCCGGGCGTAGCGGATCGCGGCCATATTTACGGCGTAGGAGAGCGTCTTGGAACCGAGGAGCAGCCAGGGGGCCCGCTCGGCCAACGTGCTGTCATATCCGCGTTCCAGCAGCAGCACATCGAGCCCGGTCTGCCGCTGTTCGGCAGCGGACGCCGGCACCGGGGACGCCTGGACCCAGGCCGTCGGGCGGTCAGCGCCTTCAGGCCCGCGGGTCAGGAGCAGCTTCACAACGGCCTGCTGATCCCCGTACTTCCGCGTGAATTCGGCCAGGGCAGTGCCGATTGCAGGTTCCCATGTGTCCGCCGAAGGGAACTCCAGGCCCAGGGCTGAAGCTGATCCCGCCATCCGGCTCAGATGGGATGCAAGCTTCCGCGGGTGACCGTCCACCGCCAGCATGGATTCGAAAACCCCGTCTCCCCGGGTAGCGCCGAGGTCAGTCGCAAGCAGCTGCGGAACGGAGGCATCGGCCACGCGGCCGGATGGGAAAGCGGGATCGAGAAAAACCAAAACACTCATGCGTCCCAGCGTAGTGTGCCCGCGGGCCACAACCAGGGTCCCCAGCCGACTAGGCTGGGGGGACGTTCGGCCTGTTGGAGGGAAAAGAAGCGTGTGGTGGACGGTTACGACTCCGAACTGGCTGGCGACGGTTTTAACGATCCTGGACTTCGCGATCCGGATCATCGCCCTGGGCGTGGTCCCCGGAAACCGCCGGCCCACCACAGCCATGGCCTGGTTGCTGTGCATCTTCTTCCTGCCGGTTCCTGGCATCATCCTGTTCACTCTGTTCGGTAATCACCGCCTTTCTGAACAGCGTGTGGAGCGCCAGACCCTCATCAACCGCAGGGTCCGCGACAACACCCGCGAGCTGGAAGCCCAATCCAGTTCCTATCTGGGCCCGGAATGGGTAATGTCCGCCGTCGAGCTGAACCGGCGGCTGGGCTCGCTGCCCAGCCTGGACGGCAACAAGGTGGAGCTGCAGCGGGACTATGAGCAGTCCATCCGCGAGATGACTGAGGCGGTCCGTACCGCGGAGAGTTACGTCCACGTCGAGTTCTACATCATGAGCTACGACGCCGTCACCCGGGATTTCTTCGCGGCCCTGAAGGACGCAGCGGGCCGGGGGGTCAAGGTACGGCTCCTGTTCGACCACATTGGAACGCTGCGGGTGAAGGGGTACCGCCAGCTGCTCAAAGAACTGAAGTCCAGCGCCATCCAGTGGCATCCGATGCTGCCCATCCAGCCGCTGCGCGGACACTGGCGCCGTCCGGACCTGCGCAACCACCGCAAGATCCTGGTGGTCGACGGTGTTCTGGGCTTCACCGGGTCACAGAACCTGGTGGAACCGGGGTACCGCAAGCCCGGCAACCACCGGCTCGGCCGCAAATGGGTGGAACTGATGTGCCGGCTCGAGGGTCCCGCGGTCGACGAAATCAACGTCGTCTTCGCCACCGACTGGAACATGGAGACCGATGAGAACCTCGAGCGCGAGCTCAGCCTGTACGAGTGGACCTACGAGCCCGGGGACGTCACCTGCCAGGTGGTTCCCAGCGGACCGGGTTTCACCACGGAAAACAACCTGCGGCTCTTCACCTCGCTGATCTACTCCGCTTCGGAACGGATCTCCATCACCAGCCCCTACTTCGTTCCGGACGATTCGCTGCTGTACGCGATTACGACGGCGGCGCAGCGCGGCGTGCAGGTGGAACTGTTTGTCTCCGAGCGAGGGGACCAGTTCCTGGTGGATCACGCCCAGCGCTCCTACTATGAGGCCCTGCTGGAATCGGGTATCCGGATCTGGCTGTACCCGGCGCCGCTGGTGCTGCACGCCAAGCACTTCACCGTGGACAACGACGTCGCCGTCCTGGGCTCGTCCAACATGGACATGCGGTCCTTCTCGCTGAACCTTGAAGTGTCCATGATGATGTACGGCGGAAACATCGTCGAAAAGATGCGTCAGATCGAGGACACCTACCGGAACCTGTCCAAGGAACTGGTCTTGGAGGAGTGGCGGAACCGGCCGCTGTGGCAGCGGTACATCGATAACGTCGCGCGGCTGACCGCCACCCTGCAGTAGCCGGCTACCCGGCCGGAACGTCGGAGCCGAGTGCGCCCAGGACGCCACGGGCCTTGGTGCGCACTTCTTCCCATTCGGCGTCCGGGTCGGATCCGGCGGTGACCGCGCCGCCCACGCCCAGGCTCAGGTCCAGGCCGCCGTCCGGGGACGGGCTGAGAACCAGCGTGCGGATCACAACGGAGAGGTCTGCCGCACCGGTCAGCGAAAAGTAGCCCACGGCACCGGAATAGGCACCCCGCGGCGCGGCTTCCAGCTCGTCAAGAATCGCCATGGTGCTGGTCTTCGGCGCCCCGGTCATCGACCCGGCCGGGAAGGCAGCGGCCACGGCTTCGGCGCGGCTGGCATCCGGGACGAGCTGCGCATCCACGGTGCTGACCAGCTGGTGCACGGTGGCATAACTCTCCACCACACACAACCGCGGAACGGTCACCGAACCGGCCACCGCCAGCCGGGAGAGGTCATTGCGCATCAGGTCCACAATCATGATGTTCTCCGCGCGGTCCTTTTCGCTCTCCAGCAGGTCTTCCCGCAGTGCGGCATCCGCTGCCGGGTTCTGCCCGCGCGGGCGGGTGCCCTTGATCGGCTCCGCACGCAGCCTCCCGTCCGCGCCAACCCGCAGGAACCGTTCCGGCGAGGTGCCCGCCAGGGTGAGCCGGCCCAGCCGGAGCAGCGACGCGAACGGCGCGGGACTGTGCCGGCGCAGCGAGGCGTACAGCTCCAGCACACCCGCCGGAGTCAGCGGTGCGGGCAGGGCGGCATGCAGGGAAGTTGTCAGGCAGACCTCGTAGGTGTTGCCCTCCGCGATTTCCAGCTGCGACCGGCGCACCTTGGCCAGGTACTCTTCGCGGCTGTCCCGGAAAGTGAAGATTGGTGCGCTGCCGGGCAGGAACGCGGGTGTCTGCGCGGGCCTGGAACGGGCGGCGGCAGCCTTAGCGGTCCGGCTGGCGGTGGCGACGGCGGCGGATGCCTTGGCGAGCCACCCTTCGTCCGGGTCCGCTGCGTCACCATCCGTGTTTTGGTGATGCCCCGAAAAGCCGCCGGACGGATTCTCGAAAAACGAGTCCCGGAGAGTCAGCAGATGGACCGTTCCGGCGGCATGGTCCAGGACAACGGCACGTCCGGCGAAGATCAGCGCTGCGTCCGGTCCTGGTCCGCCGGTGTCCGCTCCGCCGGTTTCACGCTTGAGTTCGTAACCGAGGAAACCCAGCCAGCCCAGGGCGAACGGGCAGGCCATCCCGTCGGGGGCCGGTGCCTGCAGCTCACCCCATTCGCGGTCCAGCCAGCGGAAAAACGGTCCCGGGATGCGGGTGGTCACGGGTCCATGCGTGATGGTGGTCAGTCCCGCAGTGTGCTCCGCGTGCCGGCCCGGGAGGCCGCCGTCGTCCGCCATGATGCTGAACCGGCTGCGCCCGCCAGGGCTGCCGCCGGCGGAACCGGCGTCGGAACTGTCCAGCCAGACGGCGTTGGGTGAGCCGCCGAACAGTTCAGCGAACAGCGTCGACGGGTCCGGAGCGCCGTCGACCGTCTGTACCTGAACCTGCAGGTCCGGACGGGGCAGGCCCAGTCCGGGGGAGGGCAGCGGCAGCGCTGCCAGGGCGCGCAGCACGAAACGCGGCAGCGGCACCTGCTGCGCGTGCACCGGGGACGCCGCGGGTTCAGGCTGCGCCGCTGGTGCAGGGCTTCCGATGTTGTTGTCGAGTGAGGAAGGATCTGCGGCCGGCTCGTTCCGGACCAGCACGTCAGCTGCGGAGGACACCGGGTCGCCCGCAGCCCAGGCCGCTTCCTGCGCGGCCCAGCGGTCCCAGTGCGGAGCATACGTGTCCCCGTCGCGGGCCAGGGCACGATCCCGGCGGACGGATTCGGGGGCCTGAATCCACAGGACCGCATCCAGCATTCCCCGGGCGGACCGGTGCCCGGCTCCGACTCCTTCGAAGATCACAATGTCCGCCGGTTCGGTGGTGTGCTGCGTGCTGTACCGGCCTTCCACCCAGTCCCAGGACTGCCAGTGCGCGCTGCCGCCCCGGACCAGCGGTTCCAGGACGCGGCGGCGGTAATAGTCCATGCCGGCTGCCAAGCCGTCCCAGCCCGGATAAATATCCTCCAGATGAAACACGGCAACCGTGCGGTGCGCGCGCAGCTCAGCCGCCAGTTCCAGCGCCAGGCTGGTTTTTCCTGCTCCGGAAAAGCCGTCAACTGCAATCAGGAGCGGGCGCTTCGGCGCAGGGGACATCAGTGCCGCTCCGCCAGCGCGCTGCGGACAAAGTCCACCACGCCGGGGACCGCAGCCTGGATCAGGGCGTAGGAGGAATCAAAGTCGGTCATGTCGCCGTACCAGGGATCGTCAATGCCCTGCTGGTTCGCCGGCAGCTCCGCGGCGGCCGGGTCGAAGCTGCGCAGCATCCGGATTTTGTCCTGTTCGGACGTCGGCGCTTCGGCCAGCAGATGGTTCAGATGGCCGTCGTCCAGGGCCAGGATGAGGTCCCGGCTGCGGTACCACTGCGCTTCAAAGGCCCTGGCCCGGAAGCTCTCCAGCGGTTGTTTGGGGAAGTTGTGCTGGAGCAGCTCGGCGGCGGTGCGGGGGTCCATCGGGCGGCCGGCTTCCCAGCCGGTGACACCGGCTGAGTCCACCGCAACCCTCTCCGCGAGTCCGGCGTCGCTGAAGGCGCGGGAGAGGCAGAACTGGGCCATGGGTGAACGGCAGATGTTTCCGGTGCAGACCGTGATGATGCGGTACATCGGTTAAGCGTACCCAGCGGCTGGGCGGGCCGGGGCAGCGGTGTTCAGGCCCGGGCGAGGAGCTCCCCGCTGGGAACCAGGAACCAGCCCTCCGGTGCCTCAGCCCAGCGTTTCCAGCCGGATGCCATCCTTTCCAGATCCTTCTGCGAGGCGAGCCCGCGTTCGAGGGCCTGATCGGCGAACGCGGAATGGAGGACCCGCTGGGACCAGGTGCCGGAGAACCACTGGCGGCGGTCCGGCGTGGCATAAACCCAGTTGGTTGAGGAGGGCAGGAATTCGGTGAAGCCGGCGTCCAGCGCCCAGCTGATCAACCGGCGTCCGGCGTCGGGCTCGGCGCCGTTGCCGCGGGCGATCTGCTGGTAGGTCTCCATCCACTCCGCCAGCTCCGGAATCTCGGGGTACCAGCTCATACCGTGGTAATCGGCGTCCCGCACGGCCACAACTCCGCCCGGCCGGGTGACCCGGCGCATTTCATGCAGTGCGGCCACCGGATCGGTGAGGTGCTGCAGCACCTGGTGGGCGTGAACGACGTCGAACGTGTCATCCGGAAAATCCAGGTCATAAACATTCCCGGAGAGGAACTCCGCGTTCGCCGTGCCGCGCTCGGCGGCGAGTGCCCGGGCCTGGAGAAGAACGTCCTCCGAACGGTCCAGCCCGGTGACCTGTCCCGGTGCCACCAGGTCCGCGAAATCCAGGGTGATACTGCCGGGGCCGCAGCCGACGTCGAGAATGCTGAGGCCCGGGCGAAGGTGCGGGACGAGGTATCCGGCGGAGTCTTCCGCCGTCCGGGTGGCGTGGGCGCTGATGACGCTGCGGTGATGGCCGTGCGAATACGTGTCCTGGGGCATAGCAGGACGATACGCGCAGGACCGGACGGGATCCGGTTCTGAGTCGCCGCGTGTCCCCGCCCGGGGAGGCGAGGATAGGGCGCCGTCGTCCACAGGATTCCGTGGACCCTTGTGCAGTGCCCGCTGGCGGTGCCTTCATAGAAGAAGTGCCTGCGGCCGGCCGGAGCTGCGTGTGACCGGCCGGAAAGTGAACTCCAACGAAGCGCTGAACCTTGAGAGCAAAGAGTTGAGTCGGGGGCACTCAACTCTGGTTGACAAAAGAACCGCACGGAGTAAAGTTGAGTCCAGAACGCTCAATATGCGCTACGGGTGGCCGCGGCGGCCGGTTCTCCAAAGAGAGCAGCCGCAGCGGGCCATCGATTTCCAAGGAAAGAGGAAGCAAATATGTCACGTGCAGTAGGTATCGACCTCGGAACCACGAACTCCGTTGTCTCCGTCCTTGAAGGTGGTGAACCCACCGTCATCGCCAACGCCGAAGGCGGCCGGACCACCCCGTCTGTTGTTGCTTTCGCCAAGTCCGGCGAGGTCCTGGTCGGCGAGATCGCCAAGCGCCAGGCTGTCAACAACATCGACCGCACCATCGCCTCGGTGAAGCGCCACATGGGCACCGACTGGAGCGTGGACATTGACGGCAAGAAGTACACCGCCCAGGAAATCTCCGCCCGTATCCTGCAGAAGCTGAAGGCCGACGCCGAGGCCTACCTGGGTGAGAAGGTCACCGACGCTGTTGTGACCGTCCCGGCCTACTTCAATGACGCTGAGCGCCAGGCCACCAAGGAAGCCGGTGAGATTGCCGGCCTGAACGTCCTGCGCATCGTCAACGAGCCCACCGCGGCCGCACTCGCGTACGGCCTGGACAAGGGCAAGGAAGACGAACTGATTCTGGTCTTCGACCTCGGCGGCGGCACCTTCGATGTGTCCCTGCTGGAAGTCGGCAAGGACGAAGACGACTTCTCCACCATCCAGGTCCGCGCCACCGCCGGTGACAACCGTCTGGGCGGCGACGACTGGGATCAGCGGATCGTTGACTACCTGCTGGCGCAGGCCAAGGCCAAGGGTGCGGACCTGTCCAAGGACAAGATCGCCCTGCAGCGCCTGAAGGAAGCAGCGGAGCAGGCCAAGAAGGAACTCTCCTCGGCCACCTCCACGAACATCTCCCTGCAGTACCTCTCGGTGACCCCGGAAGGTCCCGTCCACCTGGACGAGCACCTCTCCCGCGCCAAGTTCCAGGACCTGACCAAGGACCTGCTGGACCGCACCAAGAAGCCGTTCAACGACGTCATTGCCGAAGCCGGCATCAAGGTCTCGGACATCGACCACATCATCCTGGTCGGCGGCTCCACCCGTATGCCTGCCGTTTCCGAGCTGGTGAAGGAACTGGCCGGCGGCCAGGAGCCGAACAAGGGTGTGAACCCGGACGAGGTTGTAGCCGTTGGTGCAGCCCTGCAGGCCGGCGTCCTCAAGGGCGAACGCAAGGACGTGCTGCTGATCGACGTCACCCCGCTTTCCCTGGGTATTGAGACCAAGGGTGGCGTGATGACCAAGCTGATCGAGCGCAACACGGCCATCCCGACCAAGCGCAGCGAGACCTTCACCACCGCGGATGACAACCAGCCGTCCGTGGCCATCCAGGTCTTCCAGGGCGAGCGCGAGTTCACCCGGGACAACAAGCCGCTGGGCACCTTCGAGCTGACCGGTATTGCTCCGGCTCCCCGCGGCGTGCCGCAGGTCGAGGTCACCTTCGACATCGACGCCAACGGCATCGTCCACGTGTCCGCCAAGGACAAGGGCACCGGCGCCGAGCAGTCCATGACCATCACGGGCGGCTCCTCGCTGTCCAAGGAGGACATCGACCGCATGGTCCGCGAAGCCGAAGAGCACGCTGCGGAGGACAAGAAGCGCCGCGAGGCAGCCGACGTCCGCAACTCCGCCGAGCAGCTGGCCTACTCCGTGGACAAGCTCCTCACCGACAATGACGACAAGCTGCCCGAGGACGTCAAGTCCGAGGTCAAGGGCGACGTCGACGCGTTGAAGAAGGCGCTGGAAGGCACCGAGAACGACGACGATGTGAAGAGCGCGTTCGAGAAGCTGCAGGCTTCCCAGACGAAGCTGGGCGAGGCCATCTACTCGCAGGCCCAGGCCGCAGGTGACGCCGGTTCCGCCGGTGCTGCACCGGGTGAGGGCGCCGCATCGGGCTCCGGCGCGGACGATGAAGACATCGTGGATGCCGAAGTCGTCGATGACGAGGAAAAGAAGTAATCATGGCTGCTAATGGCAACGGAAACCAGAACCCCGCCGGCCAGCCGGAGGAGAACGAGGATCCGCAGTCGCAGCAGGCAGGTTCCTCCGCAGCGGACGCACAGCCCGCTGCGGAGGGCGCTCCGGCGGCCGAGGGCGACGCACTGTCCCAGGCCGAGGAGATCTTGAACAGCGCCGGCAGCGGCGCGAAGGAAGATGCAGGCTCGGCCGAAGCGTTCGAACTGCGCAACGACCTTCTTCGGCTGCAGGCTGAGTACGTCAACTACCGCAAGCGGGTGGAGCGGGACCGCGACGTCGCCCGGGAAATGGCAGTGATCGGAATGCTTAATTCCCTGCTGCCGGTCCTGGACGATATTGAGGCTGCCCGCCAGCACGGGGACCTCGCCGAAGGTCCCTTCGCCTCGATCGCGGTGAAGCTGGAAAACACGCTCAAGGGTTACGGCATGAGCCGGATCGATGAGACCGGAGTGGACTTCGACCCGAATATCCACGAAGCCCTGATCCAGCAGCAGAGCCCGGACGTTCAGTCGGACACCGTTACGCAGATCCTGCGCACCGGATACAAGGCGAACGACCGGGTGCTCCGCGCGGCACAGGTAATCGTCTCCGTTCCGGAGCAGTAGCAGTTGATGCCCGGGGCCGCGCGACAGCGGCCCCGGGCATCGCCGGTGGAGAGCCGGTTCCAGCGTTGTAGGCAAGACATAAGGAAGGGGACACCAATTGGCTAGTCAGGATTGGGTCGACAAGGATTTCTACAAGATTCTGGGTGTTCCCAAGGACGCTTCCGAAGCCGACATCAAGAAGTCGTACCGGAAGCTGGCACGCAAATACCATCCGGACCAGAACCAGGATGATCCCTCTGCCGAGAAGATGTTCAAGGACGTCTCCGAGGCCTACTCGGTGCTGTCCGATCCCGAGGAACGCCAGCAGTATGACGCCATCCGGGCCATGGGCAGCGGCGCCAGGTTCACGGCAGGCGGCGGAGGCCCCGCCGGGGGAGCCGGCGCAGGATTCGAGGACATTTTCGGCGGCCTGTTTAATCAGTCCGCAGGACGCAGCCGGCGGGGGAGTTCCTTCAACGCCGGCGGCGGCAGCAACATCCCGCCGGAGTTCGCCGACCTGTTTGGCGGCGGCGGATTTGGCGGCGGCTTTACGTCCGCGCCGCCGCAGAAGGGCGCGGACCGGACGGCCAGCACCACCATTTCCTTTGCCGGGTCGATCAACGGAACCGTGATCGGGCTGCGCGAGCCCAGCGGTGAAGTCGTCGAGGTGCGGGTGCCCGCCGGGGTGAAGGACGGCCAGAAGATCCGGGTCCGCGGCAAGGGTATGCCCGGTGCCGCCGGCAACGGAGACCTGATGGTCACGGTGCATGTCACGCCGCATGACTTCTTTGTGCGGGATGGCAACAACATCCGCATCCACGTCCCCATCACCTTCCCCGAGGCTGCCCTGGGCGCCACGATCGAGGTGCCCACCCTGACGGCAGACCGGGTCAAGCTCAAGGTTCCCGCGGGCACTCCCTCCGGGCGGACACTGCGCGTTAAGGGCCGGGGCGTCCATACCTCCAAAGGCAACGGTGACCTGCTGGTGACGGTCGACGTCGCCGTTCCCTCCCACCTCAGCAAGGATGCGAAGGCCGCGGTTGAGGCGTTCGCTGAGGCAACCAAGGGCGAAGATCCGCGGGCCGGGCTGGCCGCCAAGGCACGGCTGTAGCCTGCCAGGCAACGGACGGGACCGAAGCTAGTATGACAAGCACGCAAACCGGCAAGCAGCGAGGGAGAGTGAAGGACGTGGGCTTCGACGTGAACGCACCCATCTTCGTGATCTCCGTTGCCGCTGAACTTGCGGACATGCATCCGCAGACGCTGCGGCAGTACGACAGGCTCGGCATCGTCAGTCCGAGCCGTGCCCCCGGGCGTTCGCGCCGGTACTCCCAGCGGGACATCGAAATGCTGCGCGAGGTGCAGCGCCTCTCCCAGGAGGGCGTCTCGCTGGAGGGCATTAAGCGGATCATGGAGCTGCAGAAGCAGGTTTCCGGTCTGCGGGCCCGTGTTAATGAGCTTTCCGCCGAACTGGAACAGGTCCAGCAGCGCAGCGCCGACATGGGCCGCGTCTTCGCTGCCGGGCTGGCGGGCGACGTCGTCACCCTCTCCCGCGGGCAGCGTCCCCCGGCGTCGAGGTCCAGCGGCCGGCCGCTTGGTCTGGCCGCCCTGGCGGCGCTCAACCGCCGGGTGATGGCGCTCCCCGCAGGCAAGGGCAGCACTGCGGAAACCGAACTGGGCTACACCGCGGACCGCGGCGAGTTTTTCGGCTCCCGCTAGCGCCGTCCTGCTGGCCTACCGGAAGCGGCGTCCCTGATCCCGCCGGTTGGCCCAGACCGCCCCGGCACCCAGCACCGCCGTCCAGGCGAGGAAGCAGGCCACGGCCCCCAGCTCGAAAGGTTCACCGGAGAGAGCTGACACGGAGAGATCCCGGGCTGCCCGGGACGGCAGGAAGCGCGAGAACAGATCCAGGCCGGAAGAGAAGATCTCCGGCGGCAGCATCATGCCGCCGGCGAAGGCCAGCGGGAAAAAGACCACCTGCGTGACCGCGATCGCCACCTTTGACGTGCAGAGGTAACCGATCATGAGTCCCAGGCACAGGAACGGCAGCCCGCACAGCAGCCACACCGCAACCGAGAACGGCAGCCGCCACCAGGACAGCGTTCCATCCACGTACAGGTCCATTCCGGCAGTGGTCAGGGCACCCACCACCAGGACCGGAATCAGCGCGAAGAACGCGAACATCATGGCGGTCAGGGCGCGCGCGACGGTTGGCGGTATGGCGCCGGCTGGAAGCGTGCGCACATAACTGCTCCACGGATTGGCCCGTTCCTCCGCGACCCCGATCCCGTAGTTGAACAGGAACGCGCTCATAACGCCGAATACCGCCAGCTGGGCGATTGCCGTCAGCGAGGCCAGCGGATTCGAGGTCACCGCGGTCTGCGGGAGAACGAAAAACACCAGCGCCAGGGTGGGGAAGATGGTGGAGGACAGGACAGCCACCGGAATCCGCAGCTGTTCCAGGACCTGGGCCCGGGTGTGGGTGCGGATCAGGTGCAGCTGTGATTTTGTCTCCAGTGCGGGTGTTGTGGCGGTGCTGCTCATCGGGCTGCTCTCCGTTCGGGGGCAGGAGCGGACCCACCGGAGTGGGTGAGGGAAAGAAAGGCCTCCTCGAGGCTTGCGGCGTGCACTTCCAGCCCGCTGAACCCCAGGTTGCCGCGCACCAGCTGACGGACCGTTTCGTCGGCGTCGTGCGTGAGGATGGTGGTGGTACCGGCAGCAGACACGGACACGGACACCGTTCCGGGCATCATCTCGAAGGACGACGCCGGCAGCCCGGTGTGAAAGGACACCCGGGACACGCTGACCCGGCCGCGGATCTCGTCCACGTTTCCGTCCGCCACCACGGAGCCTTCGTTAATCACGACGACGCGGCTGGCCAGGGTCTGGATCTCCTCGAGGTAATGACTGGTGATGAGGAGCGTTCCGCCGCCGGTCCGGTATTCCGCCAGGCGGTCCCAGAGGCTCTCCCGGGCCTCGACGTCCAGGCCCGTGGTCGGCTCGTCCAGGATCACCAAACGGGGACGCCCGACCAGCGCCAGCGCCACCAGCAGCCGCCGCTGCTGCCCGCCGGAGAGCCCGCCGCACTGCTTGCCGGCGGCTGAACCCAGGCCGAAATCGGCCAGCAGCTCCGGTGTTGGAATGGGATCTGGATAGTGGGCAGCCACAAAGTCCACGGTTTCCCGCACCCGCAGCGTTGCCGGAACGGAGGTCGCCTGCGGTGTGGTTCCCAGCTCCCGCCGGGAGAGCGGGCTGCGCGGATCCTGGCCGAAAAGTTCGACGGTTCCGGTGTCTGGCTGCCGCAGCCCGCTCAGAAGGTTGAGCAGGGTGGATTTGCCGGCTCCGTTTGGGCCGAGGAGTCCCACGGTTTCACCTGCACCGACAGCGAAACTTACCGCGTCAAGTGCTTTGGTGCCGCCGTAGCTTTTGCTGACGGAATGTGCGGCCGCCAGGATTTCTGCCGGTGGACCGCCGCGGGGACGGGGGATGTTCATGGTTCGCTTCTCCTTGCACTGGTGCTGGTGGTTGCCCGCAGATGAGGTATGGCTTTAGGTAAGGCCGGAAAGCAGGTCCTGCAGGTTGCGGCGGTAGCGCGCGTACGCTGCCTTGCCTTCCGGGGTGATGCCGACATAGGTGGCCGGCGTGCGGCCCTCGATGGTCTTGGTGACTTCCACGTAGCCGGCCGTTTCCAGCTTCCGGAGGTGGGTGGAGAGGTTGCCCGCCGTCATTTCGAGCAGTTTCTGCAGTTTGGTGAACGCGATCTGGTTGTTCTCGCCGACCGCATTGAGCGTGGTCAGCGTGCGAAGCCTGGATTCGGCGTGGATAACGGGATCGAGTTCAGGCATGAGCTGCTTCCGTCCGGTGCCTGCGGGTGCGCAGGTGCTCGACGACGGCGGCGGCCAGCATGCCGGTGGAACCGAGGAACAGGAACACCGTCAGGAAATGATCAGGGCCGGAGATAAGCCCGGCGCCGGTTACGAGCAGCAGCCACACACCCAGGTAGGCCTGGTGCTTGTCATTGAAGGTGGTGCCACCCGTGATGTAGAGCAGTCCCACGATCAGGATCGCGATCGAGTTGATGAGCATGCCGCGCAGCCAGAAGTCATCGATGGCCCTGCCGATGACTGCGCTGAGCGCCCCCATCACGGTGAAGCCGAGCATCCAGGCCGCCCCGTACATTCCGCCCTGGAAGGCAGACTGTCCGCGGATACCGCGGGAACCCCGGGCGAAGATCACGACCGTGGACACGGTTGCCACAGCCAGGGCGGCGCCGAGGATACCCAGTGCCGCTTGCGGTTCCAGGGGCAGCCGTCCCGACTTGCTGCCCCAGAGTGAGCCGTACCCGATGACCCAGGTCAGTCCCCACAGGAAGTAGACGAGCGCGGTGTTTCCGGTGAGGCTTCGCCGCGCCGAGCGCTCCGCGTCCTGCACCACGGCGAGCGCGGCCCGGAGATCGAGTGAGCGGTCTTCGCCTGCCGTAAGTTCCTGGGGGTCGTTCGCCGGGGACGATGCTGCCGGTGCTTCCCCAGCTGTGGGTGCACTCCGGACACCGAAGACTGCTGATTCCGGGACGGCGGCGTCGGACGCCCGGTTCGTGAGGTGATCTCGGTTCATACAAAGTAGTTTGCATCACAAACTGCTTTGCGGCAAGAGGTTCGAGGATTAATTCATTGCGGCTGGGCGGTCCGGTTCCGGGGGTACACGGGACACGGGTTCCCACTCTATGTAGCCTGCTGTGGCTGGTGAGGTCACTTCAGCCTCAGGAGTGAACTTAGAGTGGGAACGCGTGTCGCCGGTATTCGGCCCCGCGGCGGGTCACCGTCCGCCCGGCGGGGCGCACCGGCCCGGACCCGGTCGACCCAGCCAGGGCCCGGCCGCCCGGCGAGGGTCCCGTCTGCACGGTTTCGGGACCAGCACTGTCTTCCAACGACGGAGGGCGTGCGATTTCCCACTGGGTGGGGCAGGAGTTATTGAGTGAGGACCCAGCCGTCACGGAGGTAACACTCGGTGTGAAGCCGCGCTGGGCGGGGGTAAACCCGCGCGGATCACCTGCGGGGATCAGCCCGCCAGGGAACCCGGCTTTTCTGAAAGCGTTGCGACAAGCAGTTCGGCGCTCTGGCGCGCCACGGCGGTGCGCTGCGCGGACACCTCGATGTCCGCCATGAAGACGTTGCCGAGGGCGATTGTGAGGATGCCGTAGGCGACGTTTCGGCAGGAGGTGGCCGCAGCCTCAGGGCAGGCCTGAGCCAGCAGTGCAGCCAGCTCGTTCTGCGAGCCCGTATAGGCCCTTAGTACGATCGCGTGGATCTGGGGGTTGGTGCGCGCAGCGTCGACGAGGGCAAGTGTGACCGCGTTCTCGGCATCCGGCGCAGCAAAGTCCCCGAACAGGTAATCCAATGCGCCCGCGATGGTGCCAGCCTTCTCCGGCAGGAATGATGCGGCGTTCGGAATTACCGGCACATCGGTGTCCGCATCCGGGACCTCACCGAAGTAGAACAAGACGGCCGCCGCAGTAAGAATGTCGTCGCGATTTCCGGCGAAATGCCGGATGTGGCCGCGTGCCATGCCGGCTTCCTCAGCGATCCGGTCCAGCGAGGTGCCGGCCAGGCCGTTCGCGGCGAGACTGCGGATCGCGGCCTCGAGGATCTGGCGACGGCGCTCGGCGGAGACAGAGGGGCGTCCCATGTATAGCTCCTTCAGGTGGGTGAGATGACTCGGTGATTCTTTTTAGTCGCTATTGACTATCAACTCTCGCACACTCTATCGTGCATTCAACGCACCATGCGAGAGGACGCTGATGAACAAGATCGTGAGTATCGGGCCGGCCCCGACAAGCCCCCTGGCGGCTGAGGAGTTCGTGCCGATGCGCGACGGAGTACGCCTGGCCACCGATGTGTATCTGCCGAACGGTGACGCTGAACCCGGCGACACGATCCTCATTAGGCTCCCATATGACAAGAGCGGAACGTACACCTTCATCCCGCTGGTCGCCGAGTACTTTATGACCCGCGGCTACCGGGTGGTCGCCCAAGACGTACGGGGCAAATTTCGTTCCGAGGGTGAGACGCTGCTGTTTGTCAACGAGGCCTACGACGGATACGACACGATCGAGTGGATCACCCGTCAGCGCTGGTCGAACGGCCGTGTGGCGATGTGGGGCGACAGCTACTACGGGTACACGCAGTGGGCAGCCGTATCGACGCAGCACCCAGCCCTGAAAGCGATCGCGCCGCGCGTGACCGGCACCCAGCTGGGTGAGCCCGTCGAGCATCGGTCCAACGACATCACGCGCGGCGTCGAGTGGGGGGTCACATATCTTTACCCGCTCTCCTACTTCCACTCGCAGGATGCGTACTTCTGGGAGCTCGACCTCGACCGCCGCCCGTTCAGTGCACAGGTCGAGGAGGTGCTCGCCGAGATCGGCTCGCGCTCGATCTCATACGACCAGTGGTTCCCTCGCCCGGTGCACCTGCGCCGCTTCCCGGCGGGAAGTCCGTTCGATGCCCGCCCTGTTCCGGTTCTGCAGACGATCGGGCTGTGGGACAACTGCGCCCCGCTGTCCTGGGCCGACGTGGCCGAGATTGAAAAGCGCCCGGTGTGGGCAATGAACCACTTCCTGCGCATTGAGGCGATGGACCACGAGTCCTTCTACCTCGGGGACCCGGCTGACGCCCGCGTCGCGGAGCGCTCGGTGGAGCAGGTGCGCGGCGAACTTCCGCGCATGCTCGACGCGGTCCTTGATTTCTTTGAGATATTTGTGCGCGGCAAGGGTTCAGCGTCTGACTTCCCGCGGGTCACATGGGCGCTGGCCGGAACCGAGGAGGTGCGCACCTCCGCCTCCTGGCCACCTCCGGGCACGGTCGAGCGCACCCTGTTCGCTACCTCTGACGGTCATCTGGCCACGGCTCCGGACATTGCGGGCACGACGGCCAGGTGGGTGCACGATCCCGCCGACCTCGTCCCGTCGAGCGTGGACAATGCCTTCGCGTTCCTCCTTGATCAACCCGACGAAGCGCCGATCGGTGACCGCGACGACGTACTCGTGTTCACCGGCGACGCCGTCGAGCAGGAGGTCAACCTCGTCGGCCCTGTTATGGCGCGCGCCCGCATCCACTCGGACGGTCCTGTCATGGATCTCTTCATTCGTCTGCTCGACGTTGCCCCCGACGGCACGGCGCTTCGCATCGCCCGTGGCCAGGTGCAGCTCGCCGACGCGTCGCGGCCGACCGCCGTCGAGGTCGACCTCGGCCAGTTGAGCTATCGCCTGGCACCGGGCCATCGACTGCGCGTCCACGTCTCCAGCAGTGACTTCCCGGAGTTCATTCCGCAACCAGGCACGGGGGAGCACCCATGGTCGGCGGTTGATGTCCGCAGGAACCTCCAGTCGCTGATGCTCGGCGGGGATGAACCTTTGATGTTCACCCTGAGTGTGCTGGAGGAATCATGACCCGGTCCGAACCCATCCTCGAGTTTGTTTTCGAGATTCGAGTGGACATCGCGCCCTATTGGCGCATTGGCCGCGGTGCCGATGAGGAACTCTCGTTCACGCCCGTGACGGGCGGAACGGTCGCGGGCCCACTGCTTAACGGAGTCGTGCTCGCAGGCGGCGGTGACTGGGCCGTTGAGCGCAGCGGCACGGCCCAGCTGGAAGCCCGCTACCTCCTGAAGGCCGACGACGGCACCGTCATCGACATCCTTAACCGCGGTTACTACCGCGCATCGGCCGAGGTTGTTGCACGAGTCGAGGCGGGTGAGACCGTTCCCGAGGATGAGTACTACTTCCGCACGGCTCCGGTCTTCCAGACGGACGGTGAACCTCACCGCTGGCTTGCCGAGCACCAGTTCATCGGGCTGGCACGCGACGAGGACAGCCAGGTCTGCGTCCGCGTCTACGTGGTGCGCTGACAGGAGCGCGATGATGTTTCAGACAATCCACGCAGGAGGCCGGGCCTTCCGGCCCGGATGGCCCTCGCTTCCGGTCAACGCAGGCGAACAGTTATTCGGCGGAGGGCACCGGGGGCACCATCTGGGTGGCGTCGTGACGGCGGGGGAGGGTCGAGATGGTGGAGTGGGCGACGCTGCGCACACGGTCCTCGTTCCAGTGCTCAGGGTCCTCGACCGTCGCGATATATGCGCCCCGCACGATGATGTAGAGAAGCTCGGCGACGTGGCGCGCGTCCGCGAAGCCGGACTCGCTCGCCGTGCTTTCGAGGATTTGCTGGAACTCGACCGACTCGCGGTGCAGCGATTCGCGCATCTCAGGCTCGACGCGCGCGTTGGCGACTATCTCCAGAATGAGAGTGCGCAGCACGGAGTCGTCGCTGGTGGCGCTCAACGACCAGTCGATGAGCGCGGCCAGCCGTTCGCCAGGAGGGCTGGCCGTGACCACCGCGCGGCGCTCTTCAAGCCAGCGGTCCCGCCCCTGGTCGAGGGCATTCATGATGAGTGCCGCCCGTGAAGGCAGATAGTTCGTCACGAGCGTCGTCGAGCCGCCCAATTCCCTTGCAACGGAGCGGATCGTGACCGCTTGTGCTCCCGCTGTCCGGGCGACGCGGACCGTCGCGGCTGCAATGTCGGCAAGCCGCTTCTCAGTGTTTACCTCTCGGGGCATGTCCCCAACCTTAATTTCATTGTGATCTGCATGCAACCTTGATGTACAACACTGTTGTATTATCCGAATGAGACCTACGTCACTGGTGATCTGCCGGTGCGCGAACCTGTGAAAGGAACCGCCATGAAAAACTCCGGCCACCGCGCCACCGTGAAAGCGCTCTCAACCGGTGTCGTCGCACTACTTCTGCTGACGGGATGCACCTCCCGCACTCCCGAGCAGTCAGCCGCACCGGCCATCGACCCGGAGTCACTCGTTACATCGCTGGCTGCGGGAAAAACCGCCGTCGACGACGTCACCTGGGGGCTCGTGGAAGGTGAGCCGCGCTCGCTGGTTCCGGGCGCTGACTACAACTTCATTCAGCCCAACCTGTGTGACAGCCTGCTGCGCGTACAGCCCGACTTCACCATCGATGCGGGTATCGCCGAGCGCGCAGACTGGGTTGACCCGGTGACGTTCGTCATCGACATCCGCCCGGGCGTCACCTTCTGGGACGGATCGCCCGTTACACCCGGCGACGTCGTCTACAGCCTTCAGCGTCACCACTTGGATGTCACGTCCGCGTTCTTCGGCGCGTTCGTGCTGGTGGCACCCGAAGGCGGCATTGAGATCACCGGCGAAAACCAGGTGACGATCCACTTCGCTGCTCCGGACTCGACCTTCCGGGACGCGTTGTCCGGCGGGGCCGGTGCCGTGCTCAGTAAGACTGTCAGTGAGGAGCAGGGACCGGCACTGGGAACATCGGGTGGGGATCTGCTGTGCGCAGGGCCGTACAAGCTCGAGAGCTGGACGCCCGGAAGCGAGATCGTGACGGTTGCCAACGCGGACTACTGGGATGGCGCGCCGCTTGTGCAGAAGCTGACCTTCAAGTTCATTCCCGACGGGACGACGCTCACCAATGCCCTGCTGGAAGGCGACGTTGACGGAGCCTTCAACGTGGCGCCCGGCGGCAGGGATGCGTTTGAATCCTCGGACCAGGGGCGGCTCGTGGTCGGGCCCTCGACAGCGTCCTTCTCCTTCGGACCGGCTCGGGACACCGGTGCGGGCGCGAATCCGAAGATCCGTCAGGCGCTGAGCCTCGCGATTGACCGCGAGCAGTACATCTCAACGGTCTTGAACGGTCTCGGCCAACCCCAAAGCACGTTTGTTGCACCCTTCTCATGGTCGGGCTCGCCCGCAGCCGATGCCTACCAGGCTGGTTACGATGCGCTCGAACAGCCCGAAACCGATCTCGACGCCGCGAAGAAGCTCGTCCAGGAA
The DNA here is from genome assembly GCF_014836775.1 of Arthrobacter gallicola. Lineage (GTDB taxonomy): Bacteria > Actinomycetota > Actinomycetes > Actinomycetales > Micrococcaceae > Arthrobacter_B > Arthrobacter_B gallicola. Next base: position 264,438 of record NZ_JACSQD010000004.1, on the reverse strand, counting down.
TCGGGGGAGGACACAGCGGTGCCGCTGCGTCTTGCGATCCCGGCAGGCAACAAGGAGTTTTCGCAGACGGCGGCGATTATCCAGAACGCCGCCCAGCAGATCGGCCTCACAGTGGAGATCGACGAACGCCAAGCGGCGGACTTCGCGGCGATCTTCCTCCCGGATCCCGGCCCGCGCGAGAACATCGACCTCGTGGCGACGACCGGCTACACCGAGACTCCGGGCGTGCTCGCCTACCCCCAGCTGTTCCTGCTGAGCCCGGACCTCGGCGGCATCTTCAACTGGACCGGTTACGCGAACCCCGAGGTGACGGGTGCGCTTCAGGCTGCCCGCACGACGCCGGACCCGTTTGGTGCGGCCGAGGCGTACACCGCCGCCCAGGAGGGATTCGCGCCCGACATGCTGCAGGTGACTCTCGCAGGAGCATTCCACACGACGTTCCTGAACAACCGCCTCACCGGCGCTGTGACCTCTGTGGCGGCCTACGCGAGCCCCTGGGCTCTGCACCTCGGTGGCGAATGATCGACGTGGCGCTGAACAGAAACAGGCGAGACGAATGAACATACACGCTGCCCGTCAGCTGCTGAGCAGGTTCGGAGGGCTGCTCCTGACTCTCTTCCTGTCCAGCATCGTGATCTTCTCCGCGATGCTGCTCACACCCGGCGATCCGGTCGTCGCCCTCGCCGGGGGTGTGCGGCCGACGCCGGAGATGATAGACGCGATCCGTGCGCAGTTCTATCTGGACCAGCCGGTCTGGATACAGTACCTGCACTGGATCCAGAATGTCCTCACGGGCGATTTCGGCACGTCATTCGTCTACAAGACGCCGGTCATTGACCTCATCGCGCCGCGCTTTGGGATCACATTCCTGCTCGTGGTCTACACAGTCGTGCTGATCATCGTCTTCGGCATCGGTTCAGGCATTTTGGCCGCGCAAAAGGGCGGCGCGACCGATCGGGGGGTGCTTGTCGCCACCTCGATCGGAGTCTCGATGCCAACCTTCGTCGTCGCGATCGTGCTGATCTGGGTCTTTGGCCGCGTGCTGGGCTGGTTCCCGGTGTATGGCGCCGGCCAAGGGTTTTTCGACAATTTGTACCACCTGACTCTCCCTGCAATCTCCCTGGCGGTGCTCTACATCGCCTACATGAGCCGCATCACCCGCGGAGCAATCGTCGCGCAGCAGCACGCTGAGCACGTCGGCACGGCTGTCGTGCGTGGTATCCCACGGGGTCAGATCTTCCGCAAGCATGTGTTCCTTAATGCGTCGCCGACGATTCTCTCGGTTTCCGGGGCAACGGTCGCAGGTCTTTTTGCGGTCGCGGCCATCGCCGAGCAGGCGTTCGGGCTCGGTGGCATCGGTTCGCTACTCACCGAGGCTGCCGCACGCAAGGACCTGCCGGTCGTGCAGACTCTATCGCTGCTGCTGGTGGCCCTGTTCGTCGTACTCAATGTCATTGTCGACGTCGTTATAGCCGTGATCGATCCCGACTCGGCCAAATCCAGGAGGAACGCATGAGTGTCGCTCAGCTTGCCGGCGGCCGCATCCCCGGTAACGTGCGCCGGGCGGCCAAACACGGCCCGCTGTTCATCGGCGCCGTTGTTGTTATGACCGCGGTCGCAGTGATCGCTGTTTTCGGGCCGCTTGTGGCCCCCTTCGACCCGAATCAGCTGTATGTCGGGCCCATTTCAGGGGCTGCCGGCCTGCCGCATCTGATGGGAACCGACGATCTGGGGCGCGATATTTTCTCGCGCATCCTCGCCGGGGCAGGACCGAGCGTCGTCGCACCGATCATCGTGGTGCTTCTTTCCACTGTGTTTGGCTCGGTCATCGGGATCCTCTCAGCCTGGTTCGGCGGCTGGGTGGACGGCGTGAGCACGCGCACCATCGAGGTGATCTTCGCGATCCCCGGCCTCGTCCTCGCCGTCCTCGCAATCTCCATGTTCGGCAAGGGCCTTATCGCCCCCGTCATCGCGCTGTCGATCGCCTATCTGCCGATTCTGTCGCGCCTCGTCCGCGCCGGTGCCCGCTCGGAGCTCGGTAAACCATATATGGCAGCACTGACCATCCAGGGGGTGAGCTCGTTCGCGATCTGCTTCAAGCACCTCATCCCGGCGCTGCTGCCCGTGATCATCGCCCAGTCCACCATCGGGTTCGGCTACGCGATGCTCGACTTGGCCGCGATCTCCTACCTCGGTTTGGGTGCTGCGCCGCCGGCATCTGACTGGGGTGTCATGATCTCCGGCGGCCAGCCGGCACTTCTGGCGGGCGCACCCGAGCAGTCGATGTTCCCCGCGCTGATGGTCGTGCTCACTGTGCTCTCCGTAAACATCCTCGGCGCCCGCGTCACAGACTGGGCAGAAGGAGTGGACCGATGACCAATGTCGTCCTCGAGCTCGACCACATCTCAATTACCGCTCCCGGCATCAACGGATCCCACACGCTCGTGCACGACTGCACGCTGCATGTGCGGGCCGGCGAAGCCCTCGGACTCGTGGGCGAGTCGGGTTCGGGCAAGACACTGTCGGCGCGCGCCGTCGCCGGTCTGCTCCCCGACGGCTTCACGGTCGGCGGGAGCATCCGGGTTGACGGCGAGGACATCTCGGCGCTTGGCCCCAAGCAGCTGCGCGACGTGCGCGCCCGTCGAATCGGCATGGTGTTCCAGACACCGCGTGCTCACCTGAATCCGCTGCGCACGATCGGCGACTTCATGACCGAGGCGCTCATCGCCGTGGCCGGGCAGAAACCCCATACAGCGGAGCGCCGCGCCGTCGAACTGCTTGCCGAGGTCGGAATCCCCGATCCGGCCCGCCGTATGCGCCAGCGCCCCGGCGACCTCTCCGGCGGCTTGCTGCAGCGGGTCATGATCGCGGCGACCCTTGCGATGGATCCGCCCATTCTCCTCGCCGATGAGATTACGACGGCCCTCGACGTAACAACGCAGGAAGAGGTTATGGCGGTCATCGCCGACCTGCGCAAACACCGCAACCTCGCGATGCTGTTCATCACCCATGATCTTGCCCTGGCCGGTGCCGTGTGCGACCGCGTCGCAGTGATGCAGCAGGGCCGGACGATCGAGACGCTCCGGGCCGCCACGATGCGGCAGGACGGGACCGACCCGTACACGAAGCGGCTGCTCTCCGCATCCCTGCCCGGCGATCTCGTCACCGGTTCCGGCGAGCAGGGCAGGCCTGTGCTGGTTGTCGAGGGGCTGCGCAAGGTGTTCGAGGTGCGCTCGGGCCGCGGGGGCAGGCGCGAGGAGTTTGTTGCCGTCGACGATGTGGCTTTCACCCTCGCGCCGGGCGGATCGCTCGGCATCGTCGGTGAGTCGGGGTCGGGTAAGTCGACGATGGCCCGCATCATCTGTGGCCTCGAGACGGCGGATGCCGGCACTGTCACCGTCAAGGACGAGGACTGGATCAAGGCCGCACGCGGCACGCCGGCCCGCCGCAGGCGCGCCCGGATCGCGCAGATGGTGTTCCAGGACCCCTACCAGTCCCTTGACCGCCGCCAGACGGTTCGGCAGTGCCTGTCGGAGGCTGTCGCTGTGCATCGGACGAAGGCGACACGTGCCGAGCTCGCTGCGCGCGTCGACGAACTCATGCTGGCCGTCACGCTCGACCTCTCGCTCGCAGACCAGCGGCCGCGGTCGTTGTCAGGCGGGCAGCGTCAGCGCGTCGCGATCGCCCGGGCCCTTGCGGCGGACCCCGAGATCCTCGTGCTCGACGAAGCCGTGTCAGCCCTGGACGTGACTACCCAGATCGAGATCCTGACGCTTCTCGACGGCATCCGCCGAGACACGGGTGTCGCCCTGCTTATGATCTCGCACGACCTCACCACCGTCCGCCGTCTATGTGATTACGTCGTGGTGATGCGCACGGGCCGCATCGTCGAGCAGGGGCCCATTGCCGAGGTGCTCGACGATCCCCGCGCCGACTACACACGCATGCTGCTCGACTCCATTCCACGGGATGGGTGGGTGCCGCGCCGGCGTCTCCCCACGCCCGGATCCGTCCCGCCGACCGTGGCCGCTTCGACCACGTTCACCGCCCATTCTGGAGGTAAGAAATGACCAATCGTCCCCTGTGGCAGCTGTCACTATCCGAACTCGCCGAGGCTGTCCGCGCCCGGGCAGTGACAGCACGCGCCGTCATCGACGCCCATCTTGCCCGCATCGACGAGATCAATCCGATCGTCAACGCGCTCACGGTCGTCTTCCACGACCGCGCGCGTGCCCTCGCTGAGGAAGTGGACCGCCGCCTGGCCGCCGGCGAAGACGCCGGCCCGCTCGCGGGCGTCCCGTTCACCGTCAAGGAGAACATCGACATCACCTGGTCGGCGACGACGAGCGGCTGGGCCTTCCTCGCCGAAGTTGCGGCTGCCAAGGACGCCACGATGGTCCGCCGTCTGCTCGAGGCCGGTGCGATCCCCGTGGCGCGCGGCAATATGCCCGACTGGGGTCTGCGCTGGGACACCGACAATGACCTGTTCGGACGGACGATCAACCCGTGGGACCCGCAGCGGGTACCGGGCGGATCCAGCGGCGGAGATGCCGTCGCTGTCGCAACCGGAATGACGCCCCTGGGCCTGGGCAACGACTATGGGGGGTCGCTGCGGCTCCCCGCGTATGCCGCGGGAGTGTGCGCCCTGCGCCCGTCGGCTGGACGCATTCCCGCGCCGTCGGTCGACGTGCTAGAACCGGTCCCGTTGTCATTGCAGTTCTTCGCCGTCAACGGGCCGATTGCCCGCCGCGTCGATGACCTGGACACGGCCTTCGGGCTGATGCACGGCGCCGATGGAAGTGACCCGACGGCGGTGACGATCCCGCATCCGTCTTCTTACGACGGCGCCCGCCGGGCCGCCGTCGTACGCGACCCGCTTGGGTGGGGTGTCGACCCGCAGGTGGCCGCTGCCGTCGACCGCGCTGCAGACGCGCTGAGCGCCGCCGGTTGGGAGATCATCGAGGCTGAGCCGCCCCTCATCGAGGAGGCAGCCACACTGTGGCGGAAGATCTCGACGACCGAGATGGTGGGTGCGTTCCTGCCCGGGGCATTGCCGATGCCGCTGTCGCAGGGGTCGACGCAGTACTTCCTCGATAATGCCAAGGAGACCGAGATTCTCGAGTCCGGCCAGGCATACGGAGGAGCATGGGCGCAGCGTGCGGTCATCGCTGCCGCATGGGAACGGTTCCAGTCCGAATACCCGGTCATCCTTGGTCCCGTTTCGGCCCGGCGGATGCCGGAGATCGGCTTCGACCTATCAGGGCCCGAAGCCACGACTGAGCTGTGGCGGGCACACCGGCTGCTCGTCACGGTCAATTTCCTGGGGCTTCCCTCAGTCGCCGTGCCGACTGGCCTTGACGAGGACAGTTTGCCGACCGGTGTTCAGCTCATCGGCCCGCGGAACGGCGAGCACATCGCCCTGGCTGCGGCGCGTGACGTCGAGGCAGCGCTCGGGACCCTGACGCCGGTCAACTTCAGCACGAAGGTGGTTGCGTGAGCGCGTTCGAGCCCGGGCTCGAGTTCGTCTTCGAGCTGAAGGTCAGGGTGGATGATCCCCTCCGGGTCGGGGGCACGCCGGATCTCAACGTCACACCCATCGTCGGCGGCACCGTCTCGGGCCCGCGGCTGAACGGGCGGGTGCTGCCCGTGGGTGCCGATTGGTGGGTGACCCGCGGCGCGACGACGCAGCTCGATGCACGGTATCTCATCGAAGCCGACGACGGCGCCGCCATCGACGTGGTCAACCGCGGCTACTGGCACGCGCAGGATTCGGTGGAGCAACGTGTGCATGCGGGGGAGAAAGTCGGCGAGGCAGAGTTGTATTACCGGACTGCATTCGTGTTCCAGACCGGTGCCGAGGCACACCGCTGGCTCACCGAAGCGCAGTTCGTGGGGTACGCCCGGTCAGAACCGGACACAGTGTGCATTCGCGTCTTCCGCCTACGCTGAGCCGCCCCGGCCTCAGCCCTTGGCCTCAGCCTCCGGGCGGAGTCGGATCAGCCGGTGCGGACCGTCCTCCTGGAGTTCCACCAGATCGGCATGGGAGGCAAGGAAATCGGTGAAGGACCGGAACCCGAGCGGCTTCTCGTTGAAGGAAGGGTCCATCCGGCGCATCTGGTTCTTGATCGTGCCCGTGTTGAGCCACTCGTCGGCGTCGCCCTTGGCATGGCCGATCTGCAGTGCACGCACCAGCAGTTCCGTGGCGATGGTCTGGGGGTCGATGTCCTCGGCCGGCTCATGTTCGTCGAACTGCGCGTCCTCGGTGTGGGAGAACATGGGGATTGTGGTCAGTTTGCGCGGTTTCTCCGGGGACGGGTCCTGGCCGGGAGCGGACTGGGCCGGTGCCGGAGACTTCCGGTCCTGGGAAGGGCGCTCCGCCGCAGCTGCGGCGGCTTTGTCCACACCGGGCAGCGAATCGTAGTCCTCGAATTCGTCGCACGCTGCGGCGAGGGAGGTGCTGGTCGAGCCGGCAACGCCGATACCCACCACAAACCGGCCGAGGCGCTTGGACTTCTGCGCCAGGGCAATGTAGTCGGAGTCCCCGGCGACAATGATGACGTGGGTGAGGTCCGGGAGGCGGAAGAGATCTTCGACGACGTCGACGGCCAGACGGATGTCGGCGCCGTTCTTGGTGCCCCGGGTGGTGGTCGTGAACAGCTGGGTGAGGTCCACGGCCCGGGACATCAGCTGGCGCTGGTAGCTGGCGTTGACCGGCACGGACCAATCCGCGTAGGCACGATTGACGACGAGCGTGCCGAACGAGGCAGCGAAGTCGATGATGGCATTGAAGTCAACGGTGGCTGCGGTCAGCTTGGCGCTGATCTCCGGGTCGGCGTCGCGGCTTGTCCGGTCGAAGTCCCGGATTCCGTCACGCTGGAACGCATTCCGGCCGTGGAGCTGCTGATAGCGGGAAATGACGATGTTATCGAAGTCGATGTAGAGGCCAACACGTGCATCATTTGGTTCAGTCATGGAAATTTCAGGCCTTGCGGTAGGTGAGGTCGAAGATGAGCCGGTTGGCCTGGTGGGCCTTGTTCTCGAAACTGGTCAGGATGCGGCCCTCGAAGCGCGGTGCCCAGCCGCCGCGGGTGTCGACGTCGTTCGAGGCTTCCTTGCCTTCCAGCCCCTGGGCGTACACCTGGGTCAGCGGACCGTCCGCGCCGGCGCGCTCGCCGGGGTGCAGGTTTTCGAAGTGCGGTGAAGCGTCGAGGACCTCACGCATCTGCACCGCGTAGTCGGACCAGTCCGTGGCCAGCCGCCACAGGCCACCCGGCACCAGGACGCGGGCAGCGAGTTCGGCAAAACTGTCCTTCACCATGCGCCGCTTGTGGTGCCGGGTCTTGTGCCACGGGTCCGGGAAGAACACCCACAGTTCGTCCACTGAACCGGCCGGCAGCATGGTGGTCAGCACCTCCGGGGCGTTGGCCTGCACCACCCGCACATTGGTCAGGTTCTTCTGGCCGATCCGCTGGAGGGTCTGGGCCAGGCCGGGCAGGTAGACCTCCACGGCCAGGAAATTCTTGTCCGGGTTCTGCTCGGCGGCATGCGTGACGGCTTCGCCAAGTCCCGAACCGATTTCGACGACGAGGGGTGCCTGGCGCCCGAATGCAGCCTCGGCGTCGAACACGTAGTCCGGGTCCACAGAGGTGTCAGCCTGCACGCGCGGAACGTCGATCACAAAAACGTCAGAGAGTTCGTCCCACGCCTGCTGGCGGCGTCCCTGGAGCCGGGAGCCCCGGCGGACGAAGGAAACCGGGGCACGGAAATGGTGGGTTTCGGTGCCTTGAACGTCTTCGGCTGCGTCGGTAACAGGCAGTGCTGGTTCAGTAGTCATCACCGTTAATGCTAACGGTCCGGCCGTTCAGGCCCGGGCAGACCGGAGGCGCGGATTAGGTAACTGCGCCCCATCGCGTAAACTGGGGGAAGTTGTTGCGACTGCCGCGCCTAAAAGCCGCGTGTGTAAGCAGCGCAACCTGCGTCGATGAACGCTTTCTTTTGTCCCGCCCGGTGCGAATCCGGGACGGTGGACACTGTCTGACTTTTCTTCGGCGAACCCTCTGCGCTACACGGCTCAGGGGGCCTCTTACCGAAAGTTGCCTGTCTTTTAATGACTACTTTTGCTGCCCTTGGTGTGCCCAAGGCCCTTGTCTCAACCCTCTCCGCACAGGGAATTGCTGAAGCTTTTCCCATCCAGGTGCAGACCCTCCCGGATACCCTCAAGGGCCGTGACGTCCTGGGCCGCGGCCGCACCGGCTCCGGCAAGACCCTCGCGTTCTCCCTGCCGCTGGTCGCCCGCCTGAGCGAAGGCGAAGCCGCCTACCGCCGCCGGCCTAACCGCCCGCTTGGCCTGGTTCTGGCGCCGACGCGTGAACTTGCCACCCAGATCAACAACGTGATCGAGCCCCTCGCTTCCGAGCTGGGACTGAACACCACCGTCATCTACGGCGGTGTGTCCCAGCAGCGCCAGGAAAAGGCGCTGGCCGCCGGCGTCGACATTGTCATTGCCTGCCCCGGGCGCCTCGAGGACCTGATGAAGCAGAAGCTCATCAGCCTGGAGTCCGTGGAAATCACCGTGCTGGATGAGGCCGACCACATGGCTGACCTCGGCTTCCTTCCCGTTGTGCAGCGCCTGCTGGACCGCACCCCGGAAAAGGGCCAGCGCCTGCTGTTCTCCGCGACCCTGGACAACGGCGTGGACAAGCTGGTCCGCCGCTACCTGTCCAACCCGCTGACCCACTCCGTGGACGAGCCGCAGGCCGCGGTCAGCACCATGGAACACCACGTCCTGCTGGTGCAGGACCAGACGGCCAAGAAGCTGCTGGTCAAGGAGCTGGCTTCCGGCCAGGGCCGCCGCATCATGTTCATGCGCACCAAGCACCATGCCCGCAAGATGGCGAAGTTCCTTACGGACAGCGGCATCCCCACGGTTGACCTGCACGGCAACCTCTCGCAGAACGCCCGCGACCGGAACCTGGCCGAGTTCGCATCCGGTGACGTCCGCGTCCTGGTCGCCACCGACGTCGCTGCCCGCGGCGTGCACGTGGACGACGTCGAACTGGTGGTCCACATTGACCCGCCCACGGAGCACAAGGCCTACCTGCACCGCTCCGGGCGTACGGCCCGCGCCGGCTCCGACGGCACCGTCGTCACCGTGACCCTTCCCGAGCAGAAGGGCGAGGTGTCCAAGCTGATGAAGGCGGCCGGCGTCGACGTCTCGATCGAGAAGGTCTCACACAATTCGCCGTCGATCGCCAAGCTTATTGGGGAACGCGCCGACGTCGTCGAGCCGCATGTCCGTGCAGCGCAGCTGGCAGCCAAGTCCCCGCAGCAGGGCGGCGGCCGCTCCACCGGCGCCAACGCCCAGCGCAAGCGCGCAGCCCGCTCAGGTTCCGGTGCCGGCACCCGTGCCGGCGGCCGGGGCGGAGCAGGCGGCCGCGGCCGGGTCTCCGCCGAGCGCGCGGAACGCAGCAGCAGCCGCAGCGAACGCAACGACTTCACGCCCGACGCCCCGCGCGCACAGCGGTCGCAGGACGGCCGCCGCGGTGCAGCTGCAGCAGCGACCTCGCAGGGCCGCAACCGCCGTCCCGCCACCGGCCAGCGCGCCGGCGACGTCGCGGCTTCCGGGACCCACCGTTCCGGCGGCACCCGTTCCGCAGCTCCTGCTGCCGGCGGCAGCGGCCGTCCGGCACGTGCAGCCGGTCCCCGCCGTGCCACCGCGCCGGCGTCGAACGAACGCCGCAGCCGCTAAGCACTGACAGCTCTAAACGCTGACAGAGAAGGCCCCGCAGTGATCTGCGGGGCCTTCTCTCTGTCCGGGTGGGATCCGTTACCGGTTTAGTTCTCCGGCGCGCTTCCGGGCGGCAGCGCCTCGGCGTCCGCCCGGGTCCACCGTGTCAGGCGCTTAGCCCAGGCTAAGTCCGTGCTCGGCCAGCGCGGCGTCAAGAGTGTCCAGGGCCTTCGGACCCATACCGTGCAGCTGAGCCAGATCCTCCCGGGGGATACCCGCCAGCTGGCGCAGCGACGTGAAACCGGCACCGCCCAGGGCCCGCACGGCAGGCGCGGAAATCCGCGGAAGCTCATTCAGCGAAGTACTCATGCGTAGATGCTAGGCAACGGCCACGGCGCCGGCCTAGTCCTTCCCGAGATCAGTCCAGTTCGTAGAAGGAGACGACGGCGGCGAAACCCCGGCCCAGGACCTGCGGGCGGTCCTCGCTGCCCGGGACCGTGTCCAGCGGATCCAGCTCCTGGCTGCCCGCGTCCAGCATGGCCTTGGCGGATCCCTGCAGCAGGACCAGGAACTGACCGGGCCCAAGCGCCGGGGCATTCTTCTTTGACAGCTCCACCACCATAACGGCCGCCCCGAAGCGGGTGCGGTCCACAAATGTGTTGAGCACGGTCACTTCACCGGTGGGCAGCGAGGCATGTGCGGGCACATCCCCGGGGTAGCGCAGTGGCCGGAGGCGTTCCATGGCATGCTCGGTTCCGTCCACCTCCAGGAGAAGGAGTTCGCCCTCCACCGGAAGCGTGATGCGGTCCATGTCCTCAAAGCGGGTGAACGGACCGGATTTCTCGATGGTGGCGGCAGCTAAACGCCAGCCGGGGATTCCGGCAGGTCCGGCAGGGCCGGACGCAATGTCCTTCACCCGGCCGGCATTATTCCCCCAGGAGCGGGAGGGCAGGGCAGCGAAACTCAGGATCGAAGCTTCCACGCCTATTCCGGAAGGTCCTGGGGCTGGGCGGAGGGCACCTGCCGGCGGGCGGCGTCGCTGATCCGGAAGCGCCTTCCGGTGGTCTCGGTGGGCTCGATCCGCACGAAGTGGTTCTTCTCCCCGCTCTGCCAGGGGAAGAGCTCCAGCGTCTCGGAATCCAGTACATCCTCAATCGACCCCAGCTGGGAGGCCGCCCCCTTCAGGACAACGCTCCAGGCGCGGCCAAGGCCGTCGTCGTACCCGTCCACCTCGAATGCGACCGGAATGTCACCAAGCGCTGCGGCGAGCTTGGTGCCTGCCGCGCTGCGGAACACCACAGTGCCGTGGTCCACGGCGAAGTTGATGGGGAAGATGTCCGGCGCTCCCTCAACCACCACAGCAAGCCGCCCGACCGAAGCCTGGCGGACGTAGTCCCAGCATTCGCGGGAACTTAGTTCAACGGGTACCCCTGCATCATCTGTGGTTGGCGGCATACCCCCAGTCTAGGCGCAGCCCGCTTGGCCCCGGTAAGCCGGAAGCCGTGACTCTGCACGGCAACAGGAGAACAATGGGCACATGAAGGCAATCCTGAACGTTATCTGGCTCCTTTTCGGCGGTATCTGGCTTGCCCTGGGCTATGTCCTGGCCGGAATCGTCTGCTGCCTGCTGATCGTGACCATCCCGTTCGGCATCGCGTCCTTTAGGATCGCGTCCTATGCGCTGTGGCCCTTCGGCCGCACCGTCATCGACAGCGGCCGCGGAACCGGAGTGCTGGCCACCCTGGGGAACGTGATCTGGCTGGTGTTTGCCGGTGTGTGGATCGCCATTGGGCACGTGTTGACGGCCATCCCCATGTTCGTGAGCATCATCGGTATTCCGCTGGGCATCGCGAATCTGAAAATGATCCCTATTTCGCTGGTTCCACTCGGCAAGCGGATTGTGCCGACCGCCGGTCCCGGCCTCGTCCCCTACAACTCGCCCACCGCGTATGCGACGTATTCAGGAACTCCCGGCAAGGGCAGGTACGGCCGGTAAAACAGTATTGCCGGTAGGCACGGCCGGCGGATCACCCGGGGCCGCACCCGAGTGCACCCGGCGCGTTAGCCCGTCAGCGCATCCAGGAACGTCTTCATGAGCGTTTCGGCGGGAGCCGGGGCGGTTTCACCCCGTTCAATGAACAGCGCGACGGCGAGATCGCCGTGGACTGCGACCACCCAGGCATGGGTGCGCGGCGGGGTCTCGCCGCCAAACCCGGCGGCACCGTTCTTGGCCAGGACCGGGTTGCCGGGCACGTCCTCGAGCAGCTGAGCGCTGCCGTCGGTGACGACACCGCGCATCAGCTCACGCAGGGTGCCGGCCTCCTCCGCGGTGACCGGAGCCGGTGCCTGCGGGCTCTGTGTGCTGTCCGTCCCGCTGTCTGCGGAGGAGACCAGCGCGGGAGATACCCGTTCGCCCTTGGCCACGGAGGCACCGGCAACGGCCAGGGCAAGCGGTGAGACCAGGACCTCACCCTGTCCGATCATCGAGGCTGCGTGGAGGGCTCCGTCCGCTGTCTCCGGCACAGACCCGAAGTAGGCGGGGGTGCCGATAGCGGAATCCACCCCCAGACCCAGGCCGGCACCGGCAGCGGAGAGATCAGATTGGGACACCGAGTCCCGGGCGTTGACGAACGCGGTGTCGCAGGACTGGGCGAAGGCCTCCGCGAGGGTGATCCCGCCCAGGTACCCGCTGGGATAGCCAGCGGGGTTGGCGAATGTCCGGCCGTCCACGGTGACGTCCGCGGGGCAGGAGACCTCGGTGTCCGGGGCAGCTCCGGTGCGCAGCATCGCCAGCGCGGTGGCGAGCTGGAACGCGGACCCCGGAGCAAACTGGCCCAGCAGCGCCGTCTGGGCTCCGCCGCTTCCGGGCCCGTTGGCCGCCGCAAGGATATTCCCGGTGGAGGGCTGGATGGCTACCAGGGCCGCAGCAGACGGCTCGTCCTTCAGCGCGGACTCCGCCTGCGTCTGGATGCCGGCGTTGAGGGTTGTCTGCAGGGGCTTACCGGCCTCACCGGCTGTCTCGAACAGCGGTGCCGAGCGGACGTTATCCGCCGTGGCTATCTGGACGGTGACGGCGTCGGCACCCCGAAGCTGCGTATCGTATTCGCGCTGCAGCCCGGACAGCCCCGTCTGGTCCCCGGCGGCCAGCGAGCCGCCGGACTGTTCAATCAATTCAGGGGTGGCCTCGCCGACCGAACCCAGCAGCGCCCCGGCGAAACTGCCTGACTGCGCCAGGGACCGGACCTCGGGAAGTGCTGCGGCGCCGGGCACGGTGGCGATTTCCGATTCGAAGTTCGCGGGAACGCTGTCCTGCCGCACGGTGACAGCCTCAACGAAGTCCTTCGGGCCCGCCGCCCGGACCTTGGCAGTGAAGGCATCGGTGTCGATATTCAAATACTGGGACAGGTAAAACGCGGAGGAAGCGTACTCCTTTTCGGTGAGCCACACCTTATCGATGCCCACGTGCCAGACTGCCCGGTCTGCCATCAGCACGGCACCCCCGGCGCCGAGAATGTCCCCCCGGCGCACGGGGGCCGTGGTGCGCAGCAGCCGCTCCGTAGGGTCCAGCTCCGGATGCACGGTGGTGGAGGTAAAGCGGGCCTGCCAGGTGTTGTCTTCACCCCGGTCCAGGAGCACCGTGGCGTCGTAGCTGTAGTCTTCCGCCGCCGCGTTGACGTCCCAGACATAGTGGAGAGTGGCGGCAGCTTGTGAATCCGAGACATCCTCGATTTTGGTCACGGTCACCGACGGCTTCAGCGGTGCCATTCCGGAGACCAGATGTTCCAGCATGCCGTTGACTGCCTCGACCGAGGAGTCCACGAAAGCGCTGCCCGTGACATCAAGGGCGGAGAGACCGGCAGCCAGCGTCTCCGCAGCGGCTTCGGGACCGGGCCCTTCCTCCGGCGAACACGCGCTCAGGGACAACGCCAGGACGGATACGGACACAGCGGCTGCTATCAGGCGGTGTTTCACCATCCGGACAGGCTATCTGCGGGCATCCGCAAAAGGACACGGCCCCAGCGGAAAGCGCAGCGCCCGCAGCCGGATTTTTTTGGGGAGGGTCAGCCGGCCAGGCCGTCGAGGAATGCCTTCATCACGGGGCCGCCGGAGGTTGAACCCAGTTCACCCTCTTCAATGAACACTGCGACGGCGAGATCGCCCTGGATCGCCACGACCCAGGCATGGGTGCGCGGCGGAGTATCGCTGCCGAATTCAGCGGTGCCGGTCTTGGCCAGAATGGGTTCGCCGGGAACGCCCTGGAGCAGCTGCACACCGCCGTCGGTCACCACGGCGCGCATCATCTCACGCAGGGTTGCCGCTTCAGCGGTGGTCAGGGAGGGTGCTGCGGCGGATCCCGGCGCGGAGCCGGAGGCCGACGCCGAGCCGGAAACTGACGCCGAGCCGGAGGCCGACGCCGAGCCGGAAGAACCTGCCGTTTCACCGCCCGCAGCTGGGTCAGCCGCTTCGACCAGCACGGGGGAGACCCGTTCGCCCTTGGCAACGGAGGCGCCCGCGACGGCCAGCGCCAGCGGCGACACGAGGATCTCGCCCTGCCCGATCATGGAGGCGGCGTGAAGGGTTCCATCCGCGGCTGCGGGCACGGAGCCGAAGTACGCCGGAGTGCCGATCGCGGCGTCGACCCCCACGCCCAAAGCCTGCGCTGCGGCGGTCAGATCCGGCTGGGCCACCGTTCCGCGGGCGTTGATGAAGGCCGTGTTGCAGGACTGCGCGAACGCCTGGCGCAGCGGGATTTCCCCGAGGAACTGCGCCGGGTAGGTGCTGGCGTTATTGAACCGCCTGCCGTCCACGGTGAGTTCTTCGGGGCAGGAAACGGTGGTTGCCGGGGTGGCTCCGGAGCGCAGCATGGCCAGGGAAGTGGCGATTTTGAACGTGGATCCCGGGGCGTATTGTCCGAGCAGGGCCGTCTGGGCTCCTTCGCTGCCGGGCCCGTTGGCTACGGCGAGGAGATTGCCCGTGGACGGCTGGATGGCCACCAGCGCCGAGGCCGACGGCTCATCAGCAAGGACGGACTCGGCAAGTGTCTGCAGGCGTACGTCAAGTGTGGTCTGCAGCGGGTCAGAAGCAACACCGTCGGATTCGAAGAGCGGAGCAGATGACACGTTTGCGGCACTGACGGTGCGGACGGCGACGCCGTCAACGCCCAGGAGCTGGGAGTTGTACTGCTGCTGCAGCCCGGAGAGGCCGGTCTTGTCGCCGGGGGAGAGCGTGCCGCCGGACTTCTCGATCAGTTCGGCCGTCGCCTCGCCCACAGACCCCAGCAGTGCCCGGGCGAACGTGCGGGTGGGGGCCAGCGGCAGGCTGGCAGAGATCGCGGCGGCGCCGGGGATGGCAGCGACTTCGGCCTGGAAGACGGCCGGCGGGCTGACACTGTCCTGGCGGAGGGTGATGGCTTCCACGAAGGCCTCCGGCCCGGATGCCAGCACCTGGGCGGTATAGGCAGCGGGGTCAAGTTCCAGGAACCCGGCGAGCGCGGCGGCGGAAGACTCCAGCTCGGCGGACTCCAGCCGTGTCTTATCGATTCCGACGCGCCACACCGGACGCTCCGTGACCAGTACCTGTCCGTCCGCGCCGTGGATCTCGCCGCGGGGGACCGGGGTAACTTCGCGCAGGAGGTAATCGCCCGGTGCGAGGCTGGGATGCACGGAGGAGGGATCGAACCTGACCTGCCAGAGGTCCTCTTCGTCCCGCTGCAGTTCCACCGTGGTTTCGTAGCTGTAATCCTCATCCCCGGCGCTGACGTCCCAGACGTAGCTGAGGGTTGCCGTGGCTTCGTCATCGGAGACCTCCTCCACGGAGGTAACACTGACGGCCGGTTTCAGCGGAGCCATACCGGAGACCGAGTCCGCCAGCAGGGCGTTGATTTCCTCCGCCGTGGAGTCCTGGAATGAACTGCCGGAGACATCCAGTCCGGAAAGGCCCTCAGCGAGCTTGGCCGCTGCCTCTTCGGGGGCGGGCCGGTCCTCGGCCGAGCAGGCGGCCAGCGACAGCCCCAAAATGGACACGGACAGTACAGATGCCAAAAAGCGGTGATTCCCCATCCGCACAGAGTACCGGCAGCACAAACAAAAGCGGACACGGGCGCGCTGCACCCGTGTCCGCTCCGGCTCCGGAAGCTACCGGAGGCTACACGCCGGCACCTGCAGCAGCGGTGTCCGCACCGGAGGCAGCACGGGCTTCCCGTACCAGTTCGGCACAGCGCTCGCCGATCATCATGGTGGTGATGTTCGGGTTGACCGTGGTGAGCTCCGGCATGACGGAGGCATCAGCCACCCGAAGGCCGGTGACGCCCTTGACCCGCAGCTGCGGATCCAAAGGCGACATCCCGTCGTCGTACGCGCCCATCCGCACCGAACCGGCCGGGTGGTAGACAGTGTTGTGCGTTTTGGTGATGTACTCGGTGATCTCCTCATCCGTCTGCACGTCCGGTCCCGGGTACAGTTCCCGGCCCGCCCATTCGGCCATTGCCGGCTGGGAGATGATCTCCCGGGCCTTCTTGATGCCGTAGACCATCACGCGCATGTCATGCGGGTCGGTGAAGTAGCGCGGGTCCACCATCGGCTTGTCCCGGAAGTCCCGGCTGCGCAGCCGCACCGTGCCGCGGGACCGCGCGTGGGTGACGTTCGGGGTGAGGCAGAAACCGTTCTCCGTGGTGGGGAAACCCTGCCTCAGCGTGTGCATGTCAAACGGCACCGAGCCGTAATGGAACATCAGGTCTGGGCGGTCCAGGCCGTCTTCAGTGGGGGTGAAGATGCCGATTTCCCACCACTGGGTGGAGGTTTCGGTCATGGGCTGCTTCGCCTCCCACTGGATAACACCCTCCGGGTGGTCCTGCAGGTTCGAGCCCACGCCGGGGGAGTCTGCGCGCACCTCGATGCCGTGTTCGGCCAGGTGCTCCTTCGGGCCGATGCCGGAGAGCATCAGCAGTTTGGGCGAATCAATCGCCCCGGCGGAGAGGATGACCTCGGTGCGGGCGTTCAGTGTGTGCGTGCGGGCGAACTGCCCGTCCACGACGTCGACGCCGGTGCAGTGGTTGGCATCATTGAATTTGAGTTCACGGGCGCGCAGCCCGGTCAGCAGCGTGAAGTTCTTCCGTTCCAGGATCGGATGGATGTAGGACACGGAGGACGAGGAGCGGGTGCCGTCCGGGCGCCGGTTGATCTGGAAGAAATTGGCTCCGTTGATGACGGTCTGCCCGGTGTTGAACTTCGTCCGCGGAATGCCGGCCTGTTCACAGGCGTCCAGCAGGGCGACGCCGCAGGGGTCGCTCGGCGGCACGTTCATCAGTTTCACCGGGCCGTCCGCAC
Organism: Arthrobacter gallicola; assembly: GCF_014836775.1. Classification (GTDB taxonomy): domain Bacteria; phylum Actinomycetota; class Actinomycetes; order Actinomycetales; family Micrococcaceae; genus Arthrobacter_B; species Arthrobacter_B gallicola. The sequence goes on along the minus strand of NZ_JACSQD010000004.1, from coordinate 247,386 downwards.
CGTGATGGGGTGCATCGGGGCCGGCATCCTCGTTGGATTCGAGCTGCTTGTACAGCCGGAAGGCCATCTCCGAGTTCCAGCCCTCCGCACCGAACCTGGTCTCCCATTCATCGATGTCCTCCCGGGGCGCCCAGAAGGCGATGCAGGAGTTGTGGCTGGAACAGCCGCCCATGACCTTGGCGCGGGAGTGGCGCATAAACGAGTTGCCGTTTTCCTGCGGCTCGATCGGGTAGTCCCAGTCGTAGCCGGATTCCAGCAGTTCCATCCAGCGGTCCAGCTGGAGAACTTCGTCCACTCCCCGGTCATCGGCGCCGGCTTCCACCAGCGCCACTTCGACGGTGGGATCCTCGCTCAGCCTCGCGGCGACCGCGGCACCGGCGGAGCCGCCGCCGATCACGATGTAGTCGAAGTCCGTTTTCTGCAGATCAGTCATGGAGCTAGTTGACCTTTCCGTGGTCGGGGAACCAGCCGGTTACCTGTGGATTGATGTTCTGGTAGATGTGCTTGGCCTCCTGGTACTCACCCAACCCGGTGGGGCCGAGTTCGCGGCCGACGCCGGAGGCACCGAAACCGCCCCATTCGGCCTGCGGCAGGTAGGGGTGGAAGTCGTTGATCCAGATGGTGCCGTGCCGCAGCCGCCGGGCCACACGCTGGGTCTTCCCCGCATCGGAGGACCAGACCGCGCCGGCCAGGCCGTAATCGGTGTCATTGCCCAGTTCCACGGCTTCGTCCTCGCCGTTGAACGTTTCGACGGTGACGACCGGGCCGAAGGCCTCGTCCACCAGGGCCGAGCTGCCGCGCCGGACGTTATCCAGCACGGTGGGGGTGTAGTAGAAACCCTTTTCCAGCTCGCCGGTGCCCCAGGTTCCGCCGCAGCGGATCCGCGCACCTTCCTCGACGGCCTTGTTGACGTAGGCGGTGACTTTCTCCCGGTGCGCCGCGGAGATCAGCGGACCGGTTTCGGCGGCGTCGTCGAAGGGGCCGCCCATCCGGATCTGCTTGGCCCGGCGGACCAGCTCATCCACGAAGCGTTCGGCGATGGGCTCTTCCACGATCAGCCGGGCGCCGGCAGAGCAGACCTGCCCGGAGTGCACAAAGGCGGCGTTGAGCGCGTTGTCCACAGCGGCGTCGAAATCGGCATCCGCGAAAATGATGTTGGGGTTCTTGCCGCCGAGTTCCAGTGCCACCTTCTTGACCGTTCCGGCGGCGGAGGCAGCGATGATCCTCCCGGTCGCGACACCGCCGGTAAAGGAGACCAGATCGACGTCGGGGGATTCGGAGAGGGGTGCGCCGGCGACGGCCCCGGCGCCGAGCACCAGGTTGGCCGTGCCGCGGGGCAGGCCAAGATCTTCCAGGACCTTCATCATGAGGATGGAGGTGGACGGCGTGAGCTCGGAGGGCTTCAGCACAAAGGTGCAGCCGGCCGCCAGGGCCGGGGCGATCTTCCATGCGGCCTGCAGCAGAGGATAGTTCCACGGGGCGATCAGCCCGCAGACGCCGACCGGCTCGTACTCGACCCGGGAGACAACGCCGGGATCCCCGGCGTCGACAATCCGGCCGGCGTTCTGACCGGCGATCTTGCCGAAGTAGGTGAAGCAGGCAGCGATGTCGTCCATGTCGATCTGGCTCTCCACCAGGCGCTTGCCGGTGTCGAGGGTTTCGGCGCGGGCGAACTCATCCTTGCGGGCGCGCAGTTCCGCTGCGACGCGCAGCAGGAAATCGCCCCGCTCCGGGGCGGGCACAGCTGCCCATTCGCCGCGGTCAAAAGCGGCGCGGGCAGCCGCGATGGCCTTCTCCGTGTCAGCGCGGGTGGCCTCGGAAACCGTTACGACGTGTTCCCCGTCGGCGGGGTTGTGGATCTCACGGGTGCCGCCGTCGGATGCGGGGACCCACTCACCATCGATGAAAAGGGTGGCCGTGTTGGCCGTGTTTGCCGTGGTGGTCATACTTTTTCCTCCTCGCCGACAAAGTCGGCATCCCAGTTGTCTTTGCCAACCGGGTCTTCGGTGATTGCGGTGTTGCCGGGCACCTCGCGGTTGAGGTGCAGGAATTCCAGGTGTCGTTCGTAGTGATCCAGGACGTCGGTAATCAGCTGCTCCTTGGTGTAGCCCATCACGTCGTAACCGTGGCTGCCTTCGAGGGAGAAGACCTCCATGCGGAAGTATTTGGTGTCCGTCGAGGCGCTGCGCAGGGCGTACGACGGCGTCTCATACTGGACGGGGTAGACCTGGTACTTGAACGGGCGCTCGTGGCCCAGCCCCACGGAGAGGTCCGCGGAACGGATATCGTTCACACCGCAGCCGGCCAGCGACAGGGACACCTCCGCGCCCTTGTTCTGGAGTTCATCGTGCACCTCCTGCAGCGCGGGGTACGCGACACTTTCGACGAACCGTGCTGCCTGCTTGGGGCCGGGGTAGGTCATGGCCCGGGTGAGCCGCTGGCGCCAGGAACGTCCGCCCCGGGCATCCCCGCCGCCGCGGCCGGCGATCATCCCGGGCAGGGAGGCCCGGAAACTGGCGGCCAGGGAGGTCTCCACCCGCAGTGCTTTGTAAACGCCGAGCATGATGAACAGCAGCAGGATGGACAGCGGCAGGCCCATGATGATCGTGGCGTTCTGCAGCGTGCTGACACCGCCGACCATCAGCATGGCCAGGGTGAGCAGGCCGGTGACCACGGCCCAGAAAACACGCATCCACTTCGGCGCATCGGAATCCGCGTCCTTGAGGTGGGAGGTGAAGTTCGCCATGACCAGGGCACCGGAGTCGGCGGAGGTGACGTAGAACAGCAGCCCGGTGAAGGTGGCGATGGCGGCTGTGGCCGGGGCCCAGGGGTACTGCTCCAGCAAGCCGTAGAACGCGCGTTCGGGCTGGTTCATGGCCACCTCGCCGAACGCGGCGTTTCCGCCCATCACCAGGTCCAGCGCACTGTTCCCGAAGATGGAGATCCACAGCAGGATGAAGGCGAAGGGGACAACCATGGTGCCCAGGACAAACTGGCGGATGGTCCGTCCGCGGGAGATGCGGGCCAGGAACAGGCCAACGAAGGGCGCCCAGGCGATCCACCAGGCCCAGAAGAAGAGGGTCCAGCTGGAGAGCCACTCGTCCGGCCGGTCGTAGGCCATCGTGTCCAGTGTCATGCCGGGGAAGCGGCTGAGGACGTCGCCGGTGTTCTGCACGATCCCGTCGAACAGGAAGCTGGTCTTTCCGGCGATGAGGACGAACAGCATCAGTCCGACGGCCAGGATGACATTGAGTTCGGAGAGGCGGCGGATGCCCTTCTCCACTCCGGAGACCACCGAGACCGTGGCCATGGCTACAGACAGTGCGATCAGCGCGATTTGGACGCTGACATTCTCCGGGACTCCGAACATAAAGTTCAGTCCGTAGTTCAGCTGCACGACGCCGATGCCCAGCGAGGTGGCGATGCCGAAGATGGTGCCGAGCAGGGCGGCGATGTCAACGCCGTGCCCCAGCGGGCCGTCGATGCGCTTGCCGAAGATGGGATACAGGGCGGAGCGGATGCTCAGCGGCAGGTTGTGCCGGTAGGCAAAGTAACCGAGGGCAAGACCCATCAGGGCGTAGAGCGCCCATCCGGTGATGCCGTAGTGGAACAGGGTCCACACCAGTGCCTGGCGGGCGGCTTCTGCGGTGGACCCGTCGCCCTGGGGTGGTGCAAGGAACTGGGTGACCGGTTCGGAGACTGAGAAGAACATCAGGTCGATGCCGATCCCGGCCGCGAACAGCATGGCTGCCCAGGTGAACAATCCGAACTGGGGTTTGGAATGGTCGGGGCCGAGCTTGGTCTTGCCGACGCCGGAGAGGGCGATGACCAGGACGAAGATGACAACCAGGGTCACGACCAGGAAGTAGTACCAGCCCATGTTGGTGGATACCCAACTCACCATCGTTCCGATGACCGACTCGGCCGATTCGGTGGAGATCATGGCCCACACCGCGATGGCGATGATGCCGAGTGCGGACCCGATGAATACCGTCTTGTTGACGCGGGTTTTGACGGCTGTTTCGTGCGGTGTGTCCGCTTCCGGGCTGGTCATCGGGTCCTTTTCGAGGGGGGTAAAAAAAGAAAGCTTCCTTAGTCTCGGCGCATTCAGACTATCAAAATCCCTAGTCAGGGGCGGTTTTTGGAGGCTGGACAGCAGGCTGAGGGGCCTGAGGAAGTTGGTGCCGGAAGGCATTCGACCCCGCCTTTTGCCCTGTCCCCGGCTGGGTTTCCCTGCTAATCTCCAAGAAGGATGGGGCGTGCTCCATCTCACAGAAACCGGTTCCGGGGTGCCCGGCCAGACCCGCCGTATCGATCCGGATTGACTCCTCAGAACCGCCATGCCGGCAAGCTGAAGGAGCGGGTGAATGTCCGAGCTGGATGTAGATCTTTCCGAAACCGAGCGGTCCTTTGGGCTGCGCCAGATACAGGCTGGGCACGCGCGCATGCTGGTGATCGGACGGTATCTCCCACAGCCCATCGGAGAGGTGTGGAATGCCCTGACCGACCCGGCCCGTGTTGGTGCCTACTTCGCCGAGCCGGAGGGGGACTTTCGCCGGGGTGGGGAGTACTCCGTGCCCGGCTTTGCCAGCGGGACCATCCTGCGGTGCGATCCGCCCCGGCTGCTCACGGTCTCCTGGTTTCCCCCGCAGGGTAACGGCGGGGAATTGGAGTTCCATCTCACCGATGAAGACGGGGCAACCCGGGTGGATTTGCGGTATGCCTCGGTCCGCAAGCGCTTCGCCGTCATGGACCCCGAGGTTAATGAGTGGGCGGCGGGGCCGGGCTGGGAATTTTTCCTCGACAATCTGGCCGCCCATCTGGACGGACGGGAGCCGTATCCGACGGACCGCGACTGGAGGTCCATGGAAGGGGCGGTCCGGGACCTGTACCGCGCCCGGAACGATGAATGGGTGCGGGTGAGGGAGGAATTCGAGCGGGAGCACAGTCCCTTGCCGGCACCTGACTAGGCGCAGACCGGACGCACGAATCACCTGTGGATAACTTTACGCGCAACGTTGAGTGAACTACACTCAATCTTGTTGAGCACGGTTGGATGAAGCCAGTAGGTAGGGCCACCAGGGTTCTCCAAAAGGACAGTCCGCCGGGAGCTTGTTTTGGTTGTTCTTTGAGCCCGAAAAGGAGCCCGCTGTGGATACGAAGTTCACGAACAAAAGCCAAGAGGCACTTCAGTCCGCCGCTATGAACGCGACCACTGCCGGAAATCCCCAGATTGAGCCTGCCCACCTGTTGAAAGCACTGATGGACCAGCGCCAGGGCGTGGCAGTGGCCCTGCTCAAGGCTGCCGGGGCCAACCCAGACGCCGTCAGTGCCGCAGCCAGCAACGCCATCCATAACCTGCCGTCCAGCTCCGGATCCTCCGTGCAGCAGCCGCAGTTCTCGCGCCCCCTGCTGCAGGTCATAAACGCCGCACAGCAGGAGGCTTCCCAGCTTGGTGATGCCTACGTTTCCACCGAGCACTTGCTGCTGGCTCTCGCGGTGGACAGCGGGCCGGCAGGCAAGGCACTGCGGGACAACAATGCCGGCCGCGATGTGCTGGCCGCCGCCCTTCCCACCGTCCGAGGAGACCGTAAAGTGACGAATGCCGATCCGGAGAACACCCTCCAGGCCCTGGAAAAGTTCAGCACCGACCTCACCGAATTGGCGCGGTCCGGGAAACTTGATCCCGTCATTGGCCGCGACGCCGAAATCCGCCGGGTGATTCAGGTGCTGAGCCGCCGGACAAAGAACAACCCGGTGCTGATCGGTGAACCCGGAGTGGGGAAGACCGCCGTCGTCGAAGGCCTCGCGCAGCGGATCGTGGCGGGAGACGTGCCGGAAAGCCTGAGCGGCAAGACCCTGCTCTCGCTGGACCTCGGGTCCATGGTGGCGGGAGCTAAGTACCGCGGCGAGTTTGAAGAGCGGTTCAAGGCCGTGCTGGAGGAGATCGCCAGTGCGGAGGGACAGATCGTCACGTTCATTGACGAGATGCACACCGTTGTGGGCGCCGGAGCGGCCGAAGGGTCCATGGACGCGGGCAACATGCTCAAGCCCATGCTGGCGCGCGGCGAGCTGCGCCTGATCGGTGCCACCACCCTGAACGAATACCGCGAAAACGTGGAGAAGGACGCTGCGCTGGAACGCCGTTTCCAGCAGGTTTTCGTGGGGGAGCCCAGCGTTCCGGACACGATCGGCATCCTCCGCGGCCTGAAGGAACGCTACGAAGCGCACCACAAGGTAGCCATCGCCGATTCCGCGCTGGTGGCCGCTGCGAACCTCTCCAACCGGTACATCACGGGCCGCCAGCTGCCCGACAAGGCGATCGACCTGGTCGATGAGGCCGCCTCCCGGCTCCGGATGGAGATTGACTCCGCACCGGAGGAAATCGACGAACTGCGCCGCGCCGTCGACCGGCTCACCATGGAGGAGCTGGCCATCTCCGGGGAGACAGACGAAGCGTCGCTGGAACGCCTGGAGGTGCTCCGTGAGGACATGGCGAACAAGAAGGAGCAGCTTGCTGCCCTGAACGCCCGCTGGGAGTCGGAGAAAGCCGGCCTCAACCGGGTTGGCGATATCAAGGCCCGGATCGACGAACTGCGCTCACTCGCCGAAAAGGCCCAGCGCGACGGCGATCTCACCGAGGCCTCCCGGATCCTGTACGGCGAAATCCCGGCCATGCAGAAGGAACTTGATGCCGCGCAGGAAGCCGAGCAGGATCAGTTCGGTGAGGGTGCCAGGGAACTGATGGTGTCGGAGGAAGTCACTGCCGACGACATCGCCGAAGTCGTGTCGGCCTGGACCGGCATCCCCGCCGGCCGCATGCTCCAGGGGGAGTCGCAGAAGCTGCTGGAGATGGAGTCAGTCATCGGGTCCCGGCTGATCGGGCAGACCAAGGCCGTTGCTGCGGTGGCGGACGCCGTCCGGCGCTCCCGTGCCGGGGTCAGCGACCCGGACCGGCCCACGGGTTCCTTCCTGTTCCTGGGGCCCACCGGCGTAGGCAAGACTGAGCTGGCCAAGGCCCTCGCGGAGTTTATTTTCGACGACGAACGCGCGATCGTCCGCATGGACATGAGCGAATACGCCGAAAAGCACACGGTGTCCCGCCTGGTTGGTGCCCCTCCGGGATACGTCGGATACGAGGAGGGCGGCCAGCTCACCGAAGCGGTCCGCCGGCGTCCCTACTCCGTCATTCTGCTGGACGAGGTGGAGAAGGCCCATTCGGATGTCTTCGATATTCTGCTGCAGGTCCTCGACGACGGGCGGCTGACGGACGGACAAGGCCGCACCGTGGACTTCCGCAACGTTATCCTGATCCTGACCTCCAACCTCGGCTCCCAGTTCCTGGTGGATCCGGGGCTGAACGAGGACCAGAAGCGCGAATCGGTGATGTCCATGGTGAACGCCAACTTCAAACCGGAGTTCCTGAACCGGCTGGATGACATCATCCTCTTTGATCCGCTGAACCTGGAGGAGCTGTCCAAGATCGTGGACATTCAGGTGCGTGGCCTCGCGTCCCGGCTCCGGGACCGCCGCCTGACCCTGAAGGTCACCGACGCGGCACGGGAATGGCTGGCGCTGACCGGGTACGATCCGGCGTATGGTGCCCGGCCGCTGCGCCGGCTGGTGCAGCGGGAAATCGGGGACAAACTGGCCAAGGGCATCCTGGCCGGCCGGATCTCCGACGGCGACACCGTCCTGGTGGACCGGCCCGAGGCCGTCAACGGCGATGAACTGGCGGCCCAGGGCCTGAGCGTCGAAGCCGTGGCGCCCGTCGGATAGTCCCCGGCAGGCAGAAAGCCGGAAGCCCGCCCTTGGCGGCCTTCCGGCTTTTTGCGCGTCCGGGGCGCGTGCCCTACGCCTGGCCGGGTCTGACGCCTGGACGGGTCTTAGGGCTGAACGATGAGGGACTCGGAGAGTTCCACACCAGGAGCAACCACGAAGCAATCCACCCGGCGGTCGCCGGCATCCCAGGAACTCTGCGTCGGGACAGCACGGTTGAGCTCCAGGTCCACGTACTTGGACGCAGCATCCGTGTACATCACCGAGGAACAGACTTCCTCAGCCTTGGCGGCCAAGGCGTCCGCGCCCGGGAACGAATCCGAGTTGAGGTAGGACTCGCTCGCAACAAGCTGTGCGTTGTGCGGGGTTTCGCAGGTAACAACTGTGACCTCTGCGTTCACGCTCTGGAAGTCCAGGATGCAGGCTCCTGCTTCCAGATCGATGGGAGACACAGACTCCTCCAGAACGCCCTCCTCCCGGTTGCTGTCGGCAACGACGGTGGCGAGCCAGATGCCCAGCAGGACAATGATCAGAATCGATCCGATCAGGACCAGCATGCGGGTTGTCCGGCTGCTGCTGCCGGTGCTCTTGGCGGCAGCCTCCGCGGCTTCCCTGGTGCGGCGTGCCCGCCGGGAATCAGCGGGAACAGCGGTGGAACCGGAAGGGTGGACCGTATGGGTAATGCCGGTATCCGCCGGATCCTCAGCCGGAACTGTTTTGATGAGGGCGAGAGAGGCGAACGAATCAGTGACAGGTGCAGCGAGGTCGGTGCTGTCGCTACTGACAGACGACGTGACGATCGTGGGCTGTGAGCTGTCTGCGCTCGCCGTTGAAGCGGCAGCGCCGGTGTCTGACGTTCCAGTGGCAGTGTCGGTATCAGTGCCAGCGTCATCAGTGCCAGCGTCGGCGTCGGTGTCCGTCTCAGTGCCAGCGTCAGCGGCAGGTTCAGCGCCAGCGGGCGCAGCGTCCGGGGTTTCGGGGTCCGCCGCTGTTGCCGCCGGTTCAGTCTCGGCAGCGCCCTCTGCCTTCGTCTCACCAGCATCAGCGCCTTCATCGGCAGCTGTGCTGTCTTCCCCGGTTGCCTCGGCTGCAGTGGTGCCGTCGGCGTCGGATTCCAGTTCGGTAAGACCCTCGCCGGCGTCGACGGCGACTTCCGTGCCTTCAGGGGCCGGCTCGGGAATTCCGGCCTGCTTTCCGGCCTCTGCTGCTTCTTCGGAGACTGCCCGCACTTCAGCCGCCGCTGCCGGAAGCGAGGCTGCCTCCGCAACGTCTGCGCTGATGGACGGGACACCGAGGGTGGGTTCGGCGAGGTGGACGTCTTCGGCTGGAACAACTTGGGGTTCAGCAGGTGGCGACTGCTGAACCTCGGCGTCGAAGGCCTCGGTCCAGACTTCCGCGTCGCGGGAGCCGTCCCCGGAGAGCCACTCCGGTGCCTCCGTGTGGGAAGCCAAATCAGGCAGGGCCGCACCGGTCTCCGGGCCCTGTCCCTGCTCAGGGCTCTTTTTCGGTCCCGGAGTGGATCCCTTGTCCGGAACCTCGTGCCCGCTGGATGGTTCCGGAGGCAGAGTGGGATCGTCGGCGGGTCCGGAAGCGTCCTTGGCCCCCGGGCCGGTACTCAGGGCCGGGCGTTTGGCACCGCTCTTGGAACCGAGCAGCCCCTTGGGCACGGTGCCTTTCTTGGCGGCGGCTGGCCGCTTGGCACCTGGAACCCGCCGGCCGGACTTACCCGGTTTCCCGGACTTCCCGGGCACATCGGGCTGGCCTGCTCTGCCGGGGGAGGAGTCACCCTGGGCTACGGGACGTCCACTGGCGGATGACTGCTGCGGCTTAGTAACTGGAATGCTCCTTGTAGCGGGATTGCTCCGGGCAGGTGGTGTTCGCTGAACTGCGGGAGGTGTTGCCTGGGACCCTTTGCCGGACGCGTTGCCGTCCAGTGGCGGGGAGGTGCGCGGGGACTTTCCCGGCAGGGGTGCGCCTGCCCGCGGCGTCCGCTTCTGATCGCTCATGGTGAACGTCTGTCCTCCCTGTTCGTGGTCCCGCTGGTGTCCCGCAACGTCTGTTCCTCCCTGACTTTAGCGAATTTGCAGGTGACAGCGCAGTACGCGCCGGTAGCGGACCGGGAGTAAACTTGGAAGTTGAGTGCGCGTGAGGTCATGCAAGGGCACAACGCCGCGGGAAAGCATGTAACCTGTAGTTACGACAAATTGACCAAATTCCGGGGCCTCGCTCTCCTGCCCGAGCGACCACCTCCGGATCGACGCAAAAAGGGGGTCACGCCATGGGGCGCGGCCGTCAAAAGGCAAAAGCAACCAAGCAGGCACGCGAGATGAAGTACTTCACTCCTGCCACGGACTACTCGGCCCTTCAGCGTGAGCTGTCGGGACCTGCGAGCCGTCCTTCGAGTCGATATCCCGAGGAACCGGCCGAGCCGGATTACTCGGCGTACGAGGATAAGTACGCAGATCAATTTGGCGACGATGACGACGACGAGGGTTCCCGCCGCATCGGCTAGATGCAGCGAACGAATCGTTCTTCGGCAAGCCAATTGCCCTCCTTCAGCGGATCACCAGTCGGTGGATCCGCTGAAGGGCGTTTAAGCGGTTAATTCGCCAGCCGCCGCAGACTCCGCCGGAACCAGCCCGGCTTTCCCACCACGGGCCATCTCTAAAGACCAGCGGCGAAGACCAGCTCCGGGCATATGCAAAGAGGGTGGCCACTCCTTCGAGTGGCCACCCTCTTTGCGTTGAAAGCTGTGGAATGCCTAGGCGTAGCTGCCGACCAGACGCACTGCGCCGCCGTCGACACCCTTGGCGCCCTGGACGTAGTCCGGGTTAGCGGTGTCGGGTTCCCCTGCGGGTCCCACGGTGCCCATGGTCCAGGCCGGGACTCCGCGCTCGGCGAGGCGGGCCAGCGCTGCATCGGCACCGGCGGCGTCGACGATCGCGACCATACCGACGCCGAGGTTCAGTGTCCGCTCCAGATCCGGCAGCGGGACGTTGCCGAGTTCGCCCACGAGCTTGAAGACCGGGGGAAGTTCCCAGGTGGAGCGGTCAATGGTGGCTTCCATGCCCTTGGGCAGCACCCGGGCCAGGTTAGCGGCCAGACCGCCGCCGGTCACATGGCTGAACCCGTGGACACCTGCAGGGGCGTAGCGGGCCAGGTCCAGGCAGTCGGCTGCGTACACGCGGGTCGGTTCCAGCAGTTCTTCGCCGAGGGTGCGTCCCAGTTCCGGGATCTGGCGCTCGAGCTGCCAGCCGGCGTGATTGATGACGCGGCGGACCAGTGAGTAACCGTTGGAGTGAATACCGGAGGACGCCATGCCGATAACAACGTCACCGTTGCGAACGCGCTCCGGACCGAGCAGATCAGCAGCTTCGACGACGCCGGTGGCGGCACCGGCGACGTCGTACTCGTCAACACCGAGCAGGCCGGGGTGCTCCGCGGTCTCCCCGCCCACCAGGGCGGTGCCGGCAACTTCACAGGCGGCGGCAATGCCGCGCACAATATCCGCGATGCGTTCGGGGACCACCTTGCCGCAGGCAATGTAATCGGTCATAAACAGCGGTTCGGCGCCGACCACAACGATGTCGTCCACCACCATGCCCACCAGGTCGAAGCCGATGGTGTGGTGGATGTCCAGGGCCTGGGCGATGGCCACCTTGGTGCCGACCCCGTCGGTGGAGGTTGCCAGCAGGGGCTTCTTGTAGGTCAGCAGCCGGGAGACGTCGTAGAGCCCGGCGAAGCCGCCGACCCCGCCGATGACGTTGTTATTGTGCGTGGCCTTCACGGCCGCTTTCATCAGTTCAACGGCCTTGTCGCCGGCTTCGACGTCCACACCTGCGGAGGCGTAGGTGATGGCGTTTTCGCTCGCGCTCATACTGATTCTTTCTTGTCTGTCGGGGTCAGGAGGGTCTCGAATTCACTGTCCGGCCCGGGATCGCAGCCGTTGGATCCGTCCGCGTCCGCGGGGTTCTCCAGCAGGTTTTTGCCCAGGCGGTCAGCGGAGGGTAGTTCGATGGGGTAATCGCCGGTGAAGCAGGCCGTGCAGAGCTTTTCCCGCGGCTGCTGGGTGGCGCCGATCATCCCGTCGCCGGAGATGTAGGCCAGGGTGTCCGCTCCGATGGACGTGCAGATTTCTTCGATCTCGGCACCGTTGGCGATCAGTTCGGCCCGGGAAGCGAAATCGATGCCGTAGAAGCAGGGCCACTGAACGGGAGGAGAGGAGATCTTGACGTGGACTTCCTTGGCACCGACCTCACGCAGCATGCGCACGATGGCCCGCTGGGTGTTGCCGCGGACGATCGAGTCGTCCACCACCACCACACGCTTGCCGCGGATCACGGATTCCAGGGCATTGAGCTTCAGCTTGATCCCCAGCTGGCGCAGGGTCTGGCTGGGCTGAATGAAGGTGCGGCCCACGTAGGAGTTCTTCACGAAGCCATGCGCGAACGGGATGCCGGACTCCTCGGCGTAGCCCACGGCCGCGGGCGTGCCGGATTCCGGCACGGGAATCACAATGTCTGCTTCCACCGAATTTTCGCGGGCCAGCTGACGGCCCATTTCCACGCGGGATTCGTAGACGGAGCGCCCGTTGATTGAGGCATCGGGCCGGGCCAGGTAAACGTACTCGAACACGCAGCCGGCAGGGGTCGGTTCCCCGAAGGTCTGGGAACGGACACCGTTTTCATCGATCGCGATGAACTCACCGGGCTTGATCTCCCGGATGAAGGTGGCGCCGACGGTGGCCAGGGCAGAGCCTTCGGACGCGACGACCCAGCCGCGGTTCAGCCGGCCGAGGACCAGCGGGCGGACGCCGTAGGTGTCACGTGCGGCGTAGAGCGTGCCCTCATCCATAAAGACAAAGGAGAAAGCCCCGCGCAGCTTGGGCAGCAGCTCGAGCGCTGTTGCTTCCAGCGAGCGGCCGTCCGTGCCGTTGAGGAGGGCGGTGACCAGTGCTGTGTCGGAGGTGTTGCCCTGCGCGATTTCACCGGCGCGGGGGCGGCCCTGGCGTTCCAGGATCAATTCATACAGTTCTGCGGAGTTGGTGAGATTGCCGTTGTGGGCCAGGGCTACCGTGCCGGCGGCGGTCGCGCCGAGGGTCGGCTGCGCGTTGGCCCAGTGGGAGCCGCCGGTGGTGGAATAGCGGCAGTGGCCGATGGCGATGTGCCCCACCAAGGTGTTCAGGGTGGTCTCATCGAAAACCTGGGAGACCAGGCCCATATCCTTATAAACGCTGATCCGGTTGCCGTCGCTGGTTGCAATGCCGGCGGACTCCTGTCCGCGGTGCTGCAGCGCATACAGACCGTAATAGGTAAGCTTCGCTACCTCTTCGCCGGGGGCCCAGACACCGAAAACACCGCAGGCATCCTGCGGTCCTTTCTCGCCGGGCATGAGATCGTGGGAAAGCTTTCCGTCACCGCGTGCCATAGGAATTATTCTCTCATGATCACCGCGTGCAACCGGTTCTGGGGCAGTGCGTTACGCGGAGTGGGACCCGCCGGCGGTTCGCGGCTCGTCATCTGCTGCCTCGACGATGGCATGCTTGGCGCGGCGGACGCTGATCCGGTCCAGGACCAGCGCGAGAATCGAGCCCAGAGCCACGCCGGGAAGCGCAAGGATCACAAAGAAGAAGCCCAGCACCGATTCACGGGTGTACTGCGCATTCTCGGGGCCGGTGTAGGCCATAATGACGGCCACAACGAAGGCGGCAACCGCGCCCAGCACCATAAAGGGAACGAAGCGGGGAGCTCGGCGAATGGTGATCTCGCGCCGCTCAGGGCTGTGCTGCTCTGAAGTCATAGGGGAATTCTACCGGCAGTAGAGGCTACTGCCGGACGCCGGTGCCAAGTTCCGGGAAGAGCGGAAGACACTCGGAGAGGTCAGCTCGGAGCCCAGAGGCTGAGACTTTTCCGGCGGCGACGGCACCGGCCCAGGACTGGGCACCGGTCACCAGGCCCAGCCAGGTGGCGGCGTCTGTTTCCACCACGTTTGGCGGGGTGCCGCGGGTGTGGCGGGGGCCCGGGATGCACTGGGTGACGCCGAACGGAGGCACCCGGACTTCCACGCTGTTGCCCGGTACCCGTTCGGCCAGCTCTTCGAGGGCGTAGCGCACGGCCATCGCCGTCGTCGTCCGGTCTGTTCCGCCGGCCGCCGCGGCGCGGAGAGCGCGCTGGCCGTCGGCAGCGGAAATCCTGCGTCGTGCCACGGCTTAGTCCAGCAGCGCAGTGACGGGGGCGGCCAGCCGGAGGCTGCCCACCGGGTTGCCGCCGCCCAGGACCGGCGGCACCACCTTCGCGAGGACCTTGAAGACGGCCTCGGGGTCGACAGCGCCGCTGGCCGCGAGCAGGGTCAGGCCCACCAGGGTGGCGGCCCGGCCATTACCGTCGAGCATCTTGAGCGCCACGGCAACGCCGGTGCTGGTGCCCAGGACCAGCACACCTTCGGCGCCGCTCTTGGCGATGATCCCCAGGTCTTCCATGACCGTGGTGTTTTCCTTGCCGGCGCCGTGTACGGCCCACGGGTAGTCGAGCATGGCCGTGGCCACGGTGGCAGCCCGCGCGTCGCCGTGCTTGCCGGACGGGGCCTGGGCCAGCCGGCCGATGCCCCGGGCGAGGCCGGTTAAGGAAACCGCCGCCAGCGGAGCCCCGCAGCCATCCACAGCCCAGTGGGCCGGTGCTTCACCGCAGTATTCCTCGACCACGCGGGCCACGCCCTGCTGCATCGGATGCCGGGGATCCAGGTACGTACCGGTGTCCCAGCCGTTTTCGGTGCAGGCCCACAGGAATGCGGCATGTTTGCCGGAGCAGTTGAAGGCGATTTTCTGCTTGCCTGCGCCGGAGCGGATCAATGCTGTCCGGGCTTCCTCGTTCTGTGGCCAGTCCGCCGGGCACTGCAGGTGGTCTTCGGTCAGGCCTGCGGCCTCCAGCATGCCGCGGACGACGTCGGTGTGTTCCTTGGCGCCGGTGTGGCTGGCTGCGGCCAGGGCCACCTGCGGTCCACGCAGTGGAACGCCGGCCTGCATGGCGGCAACTGCCTGGAAGGGTTTTAGGGAGGAGCGGGGGAACACCGGTGTTGTGATGTCGCCCAGGGAAGTCACCACCGACCCGTCTCCGGAGAGGACGACGGCGGACCCCACGTGCCGGGACTCAATGAAGCCGTTGCGTTCCACAACGGCGAGTTCGACGGCATCAGCGGCAGTAAAGGTGGCAGACATACTGCCAGTCTACGAAAGTCCGGGGGACAGTCCGGGACGCATGCAGCGAAGCGCCGCGCGTTGTTGCCGAGGTGGGGTGTGGACGGTAGCTTCACCGCGCTGGATGCGGGAGCGGACCGCCGCATCGTCCGGAGAAAGGTGAGGGGCGCACGCGGTGAGGCAGGGGTGCGATGACCGCCCCAGCACCGCCATCGAGTCCGCCTGCCCCATAGCCCGCGCCGGCGAACCTGGAGAGCCCGCCGCTTCTCACTATCCGCTCTGCCCGCAGTGCGTGCAACGCATCGGGGCGAAACCCGGTACGGGAGCCGCCGTCATGCAGCTGCCCCGGCTTTCAGGGCGTGCGTCCCTGCCAGTACGCTGAATGACTGTGAAGGTTCTTGTTGTTGGCCCCGGCGGCCGCGAACACGCCATTGTCCGGGCACTGCTGGCTGATCCCTACGTTTCGGAAGTCCATGCGGCTCCTGGTAACGCCGGAATCGCCCAGATTGTGCCAGTCCATCCCGTCAACGCCAGCGATCCGGCGGCTGTGACCGAACTGGCTCAGCGCCTCGGTTCGGACCTTGTGGTCGTGGGGCCTGAGGCCCCGCTCGCCGCAGGCGTCTCCGATGCCCTGCGCGACGCCGGTATTCCGGTCTTCGGTCCCTCCCGCGAAGCGGCTCAGCTTGAAGCCTCGAAGGCGTTCGCCAAGCAGATCATGGCCGCCGCCAACGTTCCCACGGCCATGGCCAGGGTTGCCGCCACCGCTGAGGAAGCCGCCGACGCGCTGGACACCTTTGGCGCACCCTATGTTGTGAAGGACGACGGGCTCGCGGCGGGGAAGGGTGTCGTCGTTACCTCAGACCGGGACGAAGCCCTGGCCCACGCACAGGCCTGCTTCGACGCCGGCGGAACCGTGGTGATCGAGGAATACCTGGACGGGCCGGAGGTCTCCCTGTTTGTCCTCTCCGACGGGCGGCACGTGGTGCCGCTTGCTCCGGCACAGGACTTCAAACGGATCTTCGATAATGACGAAGGACCGAACACCGGCGGTATGGGTGCTTACTCGCCTCTGGAGTGGGCGCCGGCAAACCTGGTGGACGATGTGATTGCGCGCGTCGCACAGCCGACCGTGGATGAAATGGCCGCCCGCGGCACCCCGTTTGTCGGTGTGCTCTACTGCGGATTGGCCCTGACCTCCCGCGGCATGCGCGTCATCGAGTTCAACGCCCGCTTCGGTGACCCGGAAACCCAGGCCGTCCTGGCCCGGCTGAAGACTCCGCTCGGGGGACTCCTGCTGGCTGCCGCCAAGGGCGAACTGGATGCCATGGAGCAGCTGAAATGGGACGCACGCACGGCAGTCGCCGTCGTCGTCGCCTCGAAAAACTACCCGGACACCCCACGCACCGGAGACCCGATCCTGGGCCTGGTGGAAGCGGAAGCGATGGAGGGCGTGCACGTGCTGCACGCCGGCACCCGGCTCGACGCCGCGGAAATCGTCAGCGCCGGAGGGCGGGTCCTCGCCGTCGTGGCCCTGGGCCAGGACCTGGTGCAGGCCCGGGAGCTTGCCTATGCGGGTGTCGCCGCGATTGAGCTGGAAGGCTCACAGCACCGCAGCGACATTGCGCTGAAGGCTTCCCTCGGGGAAATCGTGGTGCCGGCCGGCAGCGCGGGGATCGACAATGAGAAGGAACTTTCATGAGCCAGGCACCGCAGCTGCAGGGCTGGGAGCACATCTACTCCGGTAAAGTCCGCGACCTGTATGTCCCGGCCGGCCCCGACGCAGCGCAGGACAGGGTGCTGGTGGTCGCCAGCGACCGGATCAGCGCCTACGACCATGTCCTTTCCAGCACCATCCCGGACAAGGGCCGGATCCTGACGCAGCTCAGCCTGTGGTGGTTCGAACAGCTGGAGAACATCCCCAACCACGTGATTTCTGCGGACGAAGGAGTTCCGGCCGAAGTCGCCGGGCGGGCCATGATCTGCAAGAAGCTGGCGATGTACCCGGTGGAGGCGATCGCCCGCGGCTATCTCACCGGGTCCGGGCTCCTTGAGTACAAGGACTCCCAGACCGTCTGCGATGTGCCGCTGCCAGCTGGCCTGGTGGACGGCTCGCGGCTGGAGCCGGCCATCTTCACGCCGTCGGCCAAGGCCGAGGTGGGCGAGCATGACGAGAACATTAATTACGACGCCGTTGTGGCGGCCGTGGGTGCCGAAACCGCCGCGACGATCCGCACCCTGACGCTGGAAATCTACACCACCGCCGAGGCGATTGCCCGCGAGCGGGGGATCATCCTGGCGGACACCAAAGTGGAGTTCGGGCTGGATCCGGCCACCGGACTGGTCACCCTGGGCGATGAGGTGCTCACCCCGGATTCCTCACGGTTCTGGGATGCGTCCCTGTACGAGCCCGGCCAGGCGCAGCCGTCCTTTGACAAACAGTATGTCCGGGACTGGCTGACCTCCCCCGAGTCCGGCTGGGACAAGGCATCGGACACACCGCCTCCCGCACTGCCGGCCGACGTCGTCGAGCGCACCCGCGCCCGGTACGTCGACGCGTACGAGCGGCTGACCGGAAAAACGTTCGTCTAACTTTCCAGCAACAGTGAGCGAAAGCGGCCCCGGGATTTCCCGGGGCCGCTTTGTGTCAGCCCCGGAAGGTCAGGTGTACGACGCCGCTTTCCGCCGTTTCCGCACTGACGTCGTAGGCGTCTTCCAAGCCGCGGAGACCCTCCCACAGGTTGATGCCGCGGCCCAGCAGGATGGGGGTGATGCCCACGTGCAGCTGATCCACCAGTCCGGCCTCCAGGAAAGCCTTGACCACCGTGGGGCCCCCGCCCACCCTGACGTCCTTGCCCGCGGCGGTTTCCGTGGCCAGGTCCAGCGCGTCCTCGGGGGAGGCGGCGAGGAACTCGAACCGGGTTCCATTGGCCATTTCAATCGGTTGGCGCTGAGCATGCGTCAGGACATAGACCGGGACCCGGAACGGAGGCTCGTCCCCCCACCATCCCTGCCAATCCGGGTCGTCGGGGAAATTATGCAGACCGAACATGCCGGCTCCCATGATTTCCGCGCCGATCTGGTCAAAGTACGACTCGGCGTACTTGTCATCCACGCCGGTGGTCCCTTCACCGCTGGTTTCCTGCAGGACCCGCTCCCGGAAGGTGCGGGTGGCGGAGTACGGGCCGACCAGCCGGCTCCAGTCCTGCCCGAACGGGTTTTCCGGAGTCTGATCCGTGGTGGTGGCGTATCCGTCAAGGGAAATGTTCAGGTCTACACGAACAGCCATGGAGGGCTCCTGGGCAGCTAGACAGAGAGTGAACCCGAGCTTACCTACGCGGCCGAACGATGCAAGGGATGGACGCTGTCCCGGTGCTAGGGGCGGCGGACTTTTACACCCAGGGAGGAGAGCCCGGCGACAATGTTGTCGTTGAGGCCCGAGTCGGAGATGATCCAGTCGAAATCGGCCAGATTGAGCGCACGGAACCTGCCGAAGGTGCCGTATTTGGAGCTGGCCGCGACGAGAACCGTCTCTGAGGAGATCGCTGCTGCAGCCTGCTTCACTTCAACTTTTGATTCCGTGGGTGTTGTCAGGCCTCGGGTAAGGTCCCAGGAGCTGGTGGAGATGAAGGCGATATCAACCGCCAGCTCCCGCAGCATGGCAGCGGCGAGCCGACCGACTGTAGAGTGATTTCCCT
Source organism: Arthrobacter gallicola (assembly GCF_014836775.1). Lineage (GTDB taxonomy): Bacteria > Actinomycetota > Actinomycetes > Actinomycetales > Micrococcaceae > Arthrobacter_B > Arthrobacter_B gallicola. The sequence goes on along the minus strand of NZ_JACSQD010000004.1, from coordinate 228,720 downwards.
TGTCAACCCGGCCTCCGATGCTGATGATTTCGGTGGTGGGATGCGGAATCAGCTCGCGGATGATTGCCACGTCGTTGGTGACCACGGTGAGGTCGCGGACATGGGCAATCAGCGGCACGATCGCGAGCATGCTCGTCCCCGCATCGAGGTAAATCGTCATCGAGTCTTCAACCATGGCGGCGGCAATGGCGGCCATTGCCGTTTTCTCGCTCGAATCGACGAGAACCTTTTCCTCATGGCTTGGCTCGACCGTTAGGCGGCTGGCAATCTTGGCGCCGCCCGGCACTGAGACTGCTCTGCCTTCTTCTTCCAGCACGGCAACGTCACGCCGGATCGTCATGTGGCTTACATCAAGCAGGGAAGAGAGCTGATTGAAGCTCAAAACCTGTTCCCGCCGCAGGTGCTTCAGGATGAGCTCACGCCGCTGGTCGGGGATCAACGGACCGGATTCAGCAGGATCAGCGTTCACAGTGGGCACCCCTTTCAGCTCAGAAGCCACCTTATCGGTTTCCCAGCGTCCAGTCCGACCCGTAACGCCCGGTCAGCTCGGTGATCTCGGCATCGGTAAGCAGACGCCGTTCCTGGCCCGCCGTGAGCAGGGCGATCCTGGATGCTTCTTCAACCTCAACGGCGGCATCAATGGCACCGGCTAAAGTGCGGGCGCTCGTCACCTGCCCATGGTTTTGCAGGAGCGCTGAAGAAAAGGGGTAATCGATTGCTAAGAGCAGCTTTCCGAGATCGGCAGATCCTGGCGCACGGTAGGGCACCAAAGGGGTCTGGCCCGCACGCATGACGAAGTACGGGGTGAGGGGTGGGAGGGCGCTGGCCTCCGACCACGGCGAAACACACGAGGCGGCAACCGCCTGGGCTGAGTGCACATGCACTACGGCGTAATGATCGGGATTCTTGCGGTAGAGCCCCAGATGCAGTCCGATCTCTTTCGACGGCTTGTCACCGGAAAGCCAATCCCCCTCGGGGCTCAGCACAGATATCCGGTCAGGATCGAGTGCGCCCAGGCTGGAGCCACCGGGCGTGATGTAGATTCGTCCGTCATCCCCGCGAACCGAAATATTACCGCTGCTCCCTGGGCTCAAACCGGCAGCGACCACCGCTTTGCCCGCATCGACAAGCTCTCCGATAAGGCGTGTGCCGGGCTGTGCAGCCGTCATCCGCCGAGCCTGTTCCATGCGGTGGTGAACATATCTTCCGTTCCGAAGTTTCCTGATTTGAGTGCGAGATTGACGGCCACCCCGGTGCGGGTTGTGCCGAACGCCCAGCACACGCCGGGCGCGATCTCTTTGCCAATCACGAGGCTGTTGAGGCCAAGCGACCTGACCACGGCGCCGGAAGTTTCACCGCCGGCCACGATGATGCGGGAGAAACCGTGTGCCGGGTTCGTCGCCTCGGCCGCGATGCGAGCCAACAGCCACTCCACACGCTCGGCCGGATCGATTCCCCCGGTGGCAAGCTCTCGAGAGAGAATGAGGTCATCGAGCGAGTCAACGGCATAAACGAGGACCACGGCGTCCGGGTCCTGTGCTGCGAGGAAGTCCATACTCTCGAGCAGCAGCTTTTCCGGGTCATCGAGGAGACGCTGCACATCAATCTTCAGCGCGGGCATCCCGGTCAGGGCATGGGCCACCTGTCCCCGGGTCGCGGTGGAGGCGCTTCCTGACAAAACCAGACGGCGTCCGCCTGTCACGGTCATAGGAGGCGCCGTGGTGGTGGCACGGGGCTCGAGGCCGAGCGCCAAACCCGACCCGCCCGAAACCAGAATGTCGTCGGACGTCGCCCGCGCGATCACCCCCAGCTGAGCATTTGAGGCAGCATCCACGACAACATAGCGCGCTGTCTGGGAGTCGAGAGCGATCTTCAACTGAGCATCACCAGCATCCACGGGTGCGGAGTCTATCTCGGCCACCGGGTTCGGAGTCTGCGGCTGGAGAATCTCAGACACCCTGGAGCGGGTCATCGGGGTGAGCGGGTGGGTGCGCATGGAGGAATGCTCCAGCAGATCGCCGCCGACGTAGAGCACACCGTCGACTACGGTGCGTCCGTTGTCAGGGAAGGAAGGGACCACAACGGTGCGGTGGACGCCGAGCCGGCTGCTGAGTGCGTCAAGCACCGGTCCAATGTTGCCCTCATCTGTGGAATCGAAGGTGGAACAGTACTTGAAGTAGAACCGCCGGCAGCCGAGCGATTGCAGAAACTCCAAGGCACGCAGGGAGTCGGATACCGCCGCCGCGACGGGGGCCGTGCGCGTTTTCAGCGCGACCACAACCGCCTCATAGCGCGAAAAGTCGTTATCTACGCTGCCGAGTCCTTCCTCCGGAACAACGATCACGTCAAACCCGCGCTTCGCGAGGTTTGTTGCGAGGTCAGTCGCTCCTGTGAAGTCGTCCGCGATTGCGCCCAACTGGCTCACAACACTGCTCCATTTCTTTTAGGGCTCCGATGACCAAGGTTATGGATCCACCCTGATGTCCATTCAATCATGCATGTGAAAAATTGTGTGAATATTTGACAATGCTATAAATCAGCAATAATTTTTGTGAAACATGACTCAGTGCACCCGACGCACGGGGTTCGTTCAGAGAGGAACCAAACAACTATGGAATCCGTCACTCCGGTCCCAGCTGCTCCCGCAGCTGCTCCCATCACGGTGGCCCTGACCGGTGCGAGTGGTGGATTTGGCCGCACCTTCCTGGCGCAGCTGAAAAAGCTTCCCACGATGCGCCCCAGCGTGCTCGTCGATCTGAACCTCGAGGCCCTCTCCACGATGCTGGACTCACTCGGCTACGACCGGGCAACGTGGCACGTGTGCGCAAGCCGTGACCAAGCGGACGCTGTGGTTGCCTCCGGACGCACAGCGCTGGTCGCAGACATCGAACTTCTTTCCGCAGCGTCTTACGACGTGCTTGTTGAAGCAACCGGCAGCACGCGCGCCGGCTTCGCGTTTGCCTGCCGCGCGATCGCGCAGGAGCGCCACGTCATCATGGTCAGCAAGGAAGTGGAGAGTCTCGCAGGGGTCTATCTCGCAGACCTCGCAAAGCAGTCCGGTGTCAGCTACCTCCCCGGAATGGGCGATCAGCCCGCGAACCTGCTGGCCCTGCTCGCCTGGGTACAGGCAGTCGGCCTGGAGGTGGTCGCAGTCGGGAAATCCAGCGAGTATGACCTCAACTTCGATCCGGACTCCGGTCTGGTGCGCCAGGTTTCAGAAACCGCCCACGCCCCGGAGCTCCAAGGTCTTCTTTGTCTTGGCAGCGATGTGAGCGCAACGCTTGCCGCCCGTGCTCATGCTGTCAGGAGCTTCAAGCGCGCGGCAGCCGCAGACTACTGCGAGATGGCTGTGGTCTCCCAGTACTCGGGTTACCACCCGGACGTCGAAGCCATGCATTACCCCGTTGCACGCCCCAACGAGCTCGCGGATATCTACGCACTGCGTGAGCACGGCGGAATTCTCTCCAGCGAGGGCGCAACCGACGTCTTCAGCATGCTGCGCCTGCCCAACGAAGCCAGTTTCGCTGGCGGTGTCTTCGTGGTTGTGAAGACCAATGACGAGCAGACGTGGTCGATTTTGCGGGACAAGGGCCACGTGGTCAGCCGCGACGGACGCTGCGCCTGTATCTTCAGCCCCTATCACTTCATGGGCGTCGAGACGCCGCTGTCGGTGCTCGCGTCAGTGGATCCCCACCGGGTTCCAAAGGAACCCCGGCAGTACTCCACCCTCGCTGGCCGTGCCGAAATCGATCTTCCGGCGGGCACCGAGCTGCGGGTTGCCGGGCACCACCACGAGATTGCTGGGGTAGCGCCCGTTCTCTGCGCCGCCAGTGACGTCACCGACGACGTGGCACCGTTCTATCTCCTCGATCGCACAACCCTTGCACGGCCGGTTGCTGCCGGCGAATTGATCTCGATCAACGACGTCGCCGGCTTTGGAGCTGAGCTCTGGGAGGCCTTCCAGAGCGGTCGCGCACTGAGCACGGTTACAGCGTGATGGAGGCTGCAGCGCTGCGCATCCTCGACGCACACCACCACTTCTGGAACTTCGAGGGTGATGGTTATTACCCCTGGCTGCAGGGTGAATACAACGAGAACTTCTTCCTCGGCGACTACACGGGCATGCTTCAGACCTTCCTGCCGGAGCAGTACGGTGGCGCAACCGCAGGGTATTCGGTGGTCGGCACGGTACACGTCGAGGCCGAACGTGCCCGGGACCAGGAGGTCGCGGAGACCCGCTTCCTGGAGTCGTTGCACGGGGCTGACTCACGTTTCCCCGCCGCAATCGTTGCGCACGCGACGCTGGCCAGACAAGACGCAGCCGAAGTGCTGGCCCAGCAGGCGGCGAGCCCGCTGGTGCGCGGAATCCGGTCGAAGCCTGTCACGTCACCGAGCACCGACCGCTCGGTGTTCGGCGAACCCGGCACGCTCCAGGACCCCCGCTTCATTGAGGGTCTGGCTCTGCTGGAAACCCACGGGCTGTCCTGGGACCTTCGGGTGCCGTACTGGCACCTCAGCGAGGCAGCCGAGGTCGTCGAACAGTTTCCGGGCATCACGGTGATCATCAATCACTGCGGTCTCCCGCTCGACCGTTCTGCCGACGGCATCGCTGCTTGGCGCGTCGGGATGGAGGCGCTGGCCGCGCTGCCGAACACCGCGGTGAAGGTCTCAGAGCTGGGGCTTCCGCGCAATCGCTGGGACCGCGCATCCAATGAAGCAGTCGTTGCCGACACGGTGGCAATTTTCGGTTATGAGCGCTCAATGTTCGCATCGAATCTGCCCGTCGCCACTCTTACGGCACCAACCTTCGGGGAGGTTGTCGACACCGTTCTTGCCGCCCTCCCGTCCGCCAGCCGGGAGCAACTCGACCGGCTGTTCTCGGAGACGGCGGCTGAATATTACAACGTCGATCTCTCCACCCTCACCTAGCCTTTCCCCACCACACCACTAAAGGATCTGTAATGGGCGTCAACGACGACAAGCTTTTCAGAAAGATTTACACGCGCATCCTGCCGCTCGTGATGGTCGGATTCTTCCTCTCCTACCTTGACCGCGTAAATGTCGGGTTCGCAAAGCTCGAAATGAGCTCCGATCTCGGTTTTTCCGAGGCCGTTTTCGGGCTCGGAGCCGGCGTCTTCTTCATCGGGTATTTCATTTTCGAGGTGCCATCCAACCTCATTTTGGCGAAGGTCGGTGCACGAAAGTGGATCGCACGCATCATGATTACCTGGGGAATCATCTCGGGCCTGATGTTCTTCGTTGACTCGGAGTGGATGTTCTACACCCTGCGCTTCCTTCTCGGCGTCGCCGAGGCCGGGTTCATACCCGGGGTGCTGTATTACATGAGCCAGTGGTTCCCGGCGAGCCGCCGTGGCCGGGCGTGGGGAATCTTCTACCTCGCACTGGCTATGTCCGGGGTTGTCGGCGGACCGCTCTCCGGCATCGTTATGAATGCGACGCACGGTGCGTTCGGTATTCAGGGCTGGCAGTGGCTGTTTGTGATCGAGGCAGTACCGACCGTCATCCTGGGCTTCGTCGTCTTCAAGTATCTGCGCGAGGACTACCGCACCGCTCCCTGGCTGAACGAGGCTGAGAAGGCCCGTCTCGGCGAGATGCTTGCGGCTGAAGCACCAGCGGGCAGCCATATGAAGGTCAGCGAAGTGTTCCGCAGCAGGCTGCTCTGGCTGCTGGCCCTCATCTACTTTTCCTACAACTTCGCGTTGTACGGCATCGGCTTCTGGCTGCCGAGTCTCATCCAGGGCCTGGGGATCACGGACACTCTTCAGATCGGTTTCGTTTCAGCGATTCCCAGCCTCGCTGCGATGGTGGCGATGCTTGCCTTCGGATTTAGCTCCGACCGCCACGGCGAGCGGAAAAAACACATTGCCGCCGCGTTTGCCCTCAGCTGCTCGGGCTTCATCATCTGCGTTGTCGCCGGCCCCGATCCTCTGTTCGGCATCATCGGGCTGAGCCTTGCGAACGCGGGAGCACTGGCTATCCCAGCCATCTTCTGGAGTTTCCAGACCGCAATGCTCACCGGAACCGCCCTCGCCGGCGGCATAGCCCTGATCAACTCCACCGGCAACCTCGCCGGCTTTGCGGCGCCCTACCTGATGGGCTTTGTGCGGGATGCCACCGGCAGCTCGAACATCGCGCTGCTCGTCTCAGCCGGGTTTATGGTCCTGGGTGCCACTCTCGTGCTCACGGTTCGTGCCTCCCGCTCTGCGGGTGAGCCGGCAACCGCCTCTGCCAAGAAGGAACTCGTTAGATGAGTGCAACACAACCCATTACCTCAGCCACGGGAAAGCACCGCTCAAAGCCGACGAACATCCGTTGGAGCGTCGTCATCATCCTGTTCCTGTTCTACACAGTGAACTCGATTGACCGCAGTTCACTCGGCGTTGCCATGCCGACGATTGTTGAGGAGTTTGAACTCTCAGCAACCATGCAGGGCGTGATCCTCAGTGCCTTCTTCTGGACCTACTGCCTGCTGCAGATTCCGGGCGGGCTGGCCGCGGACAAGTTTGGCCCACGTACGGTGATCGGAATCGCCTCCGCCGTCTGGGGCATGTTCACCGCCTTCGCCGGGCTCGCAGCAAATGGGGTCATGCTCATCCTGGCCAGGCTCGGCCTCGGAGCGTTCGAAGCGCCGTACATGCCGTCCGCGTCGAAGCTCGTGTCCAACTGGATGCCTCCCAAGCGCAGGGCGAGCGGCGTCACCCTGATCGACAGCGGCGCTCCACTGGGGGCTGCCTTCGGCGGCCTTCTCGTCGCCTGGCTGATCGCTTCAACGGGATCCTGGCGGTGGTCGTTCATTATCATCGGCCTCTCTACGGTTGTCATCGGATTTCTCGTGTTTCTTTACATCCGGAACCATCCACGTGAGCACAAGCTCGTCAACGAGGCCGAGGTGGAACTGGTGAGCATCTCCGCCGAAGCGGAAGGTGAGAAGCCGGGCGTCAGCCGCGCCAACATCACCGCCATGGTGATTGGCCGCCTCGGCTGGGCGATGGTGTTCTGGGGGCTCGTTACCTGGGGGCCCAGTTACCTGAGCAACGCTCGTGGACTCGACCTGGCCGCCATGGGGTTCGCGACGTTCATCATTTTCCTCTGCGGCGCGGTGGGGGAGATTCTCAGCGGGTTCCTGGCCGACCGCCTCCAAAAGCGGTTCTCCCGTAACTTCGCCTTCAAACTGCTGTTCGGCGGCTCGGGCGCAATCAGCCTTGCCGCCCTCGTCGCGCTGCCGTTTGTCAGCGACGCGGGTACTGCCGTGGTCCTGCTCTGCATCGGTGTTTTCTTCAACCTCTTTGGTGGCCTGTACTGGACGATTCCCGCCATGCTCGCAGAAAAGGAGAAGGTCGGCCTCGTCGGCGGAACCATGAACTTTGCGGGTACATCGGCAGGGATCATTGTGCCGATCGCCGCCGGCGTGCTGCTGGACGTGACCGGCGGCTACGAAGCCGTCCTGGCGTTCCTGGCGATCGCCGCAGCCGTCTATCTGGCCGCGTCCCTCTCGATTAACTTCTCCGGAACCAAAAAGGACGCGGCCGTTGTCTGACGCTCTTCCATACGCCGGAGATGTAATCGACGCGCACCACCATGTCTGGGACCTTGAGCGCAATCACTACCCGTGGTTGACGCCCGAGGTCACGGTGCCACACCGGTACGGCGATTACACCGCGATCAAACGCAGTTATCTGGCGGACGATTACCTGGCAGACATCGCCGGGCACCGGGTAACAGCGAGCGTGTATATGGAAGCGGAGTGGGATCCTGCCGACCCGATCGGGGAGAGCCGCTACATCGCTGACGTTGCGGCGGAGAGCGGTTATCCGGGAGCTGCCGTGGCGCAGGCCTGGCTCGACGCTCCTGACGTGGCTGCGACGCTGGCGGCGCAGGCTGCGTTTCCGCTGGTGCGCAGCGTGCGGCATAAACCCGGAGGGGCGGCAAGCCGCAGCGAAGCTATGGCCGGACGCAGGTCCCTGATGAGCGATCCGATGTGGCGCGCAGGGTACGGGCTGCTCGCCCGCTACGGACTCCATTTCGAGCTGCAGACACCGTGGTGGAACCTGGGGGAGGCAACCGAACTTGCCAGGGATTTTCCCGAAACCACGCTGGTGATCAACCACTCGGGAGTCCTGCTCGACCGCTCACCTGAGACTGTGGACGGATGGCGGGCGGCGCTGGAACGGATCGCCGCATGCCCGAACGTCGTCATCAAAGCTTCGGGCCTGTGCGTCGAGGGGGTTCCGTTCTCGGCTGCGCTCAACCGCGAGGTGGTGCTCGAAATGATCCGGATCTTCGGGCCCGACCGCGTGATGTTCGGCAGTAACTTCCCGGTTGACGGTATGTTCGCAACCTATGGCGAACTGCTGGGGAGTTTCCTGGACATTACGTCCTCCCTGAGCGACGCCGGCAAATCGGCTGTCTTCTTCGATACCGCCAACCGCGTCTACCGCCCCCTCGCGGCAAACGCCGCTTAACCCATCCCGCTGCCGGCCGGCTTGACCCTCGTCGAAGCCGGCCGGCAGCGGGACCGCACGCATCAGAAGGCAATAAAAAAGGACCCGCTGTGAAAGCAGGTCCTTTTTTGATTTGGTCGGGGTGACAGGATTTGAACCTGCGACCTCGTCGTCCCGAACGACGCGCGCTACCAAGCTGCGCCACACCCCGTAACCACTGCTTCCTGGAAGGTTTCCCTCCCGCCGAAGCAACTTTACAAGTGTACTCGACAACCTGCGGGAGAGCGAAATTCAGCGGCTGAGCAGGTGAAACAAGAAGTCAGACGAGGGAATCCTGCCAGGCGGCATTCAGGGCCGCGAACCGTCCAGCCCCGCTGGTGAGCTCCTTCGGGGTGCCGTCCTCGACCACTTCACCGTCAGCCATCACCAGCACCCGGTCAGCGATTTCCACCGTAGAAAGCCGGTGCGCAATAATCAGTGCCGTGCGGTTGCCCAGCAGGGATTTCAGTCCCTGCTGCACCAGCCGTTCGCTGGGGATATCCAGGGAGGACGTGGCCTCGTCCAGGATCAGCACCGCCGGATCAGCAAGGAACGCCCGGGCAAAACTGATCAGTTGGCGCTGCCCGGCGGAGACCCTGCCGCCGCGTTTGTTCACATCGGTCTGATATCCCTCGGGTAGTGACTCAATGAACTCATGCGCTCCCACGGCGCGGGCCGCAGCCTCGATCTCCTGCTGTGAGGCCGAGGGTTTGCCCAGGGCGATGTTCTCCGCCACCGAGCCGCTGAACAGGAATGCTTCCTGGGTCACCATCACGACGGCGCGGCGCAGATCCCGCTGCGTCAGGTCCCGCAGATCCACGCCGTCCAGCAGTACCGCTCCGGCGGACGGATCGTAGAAGCGGGCAATCAGTTTCGCCAGCGTCGATTTCCCGGCACCTGTCTGGCCCACCAGGGCCACGGTCTGTCCGGCCGGAATGTGCAGGTCCAGCTGCGGCAGGATGACAGGACCTCCGCCGTAACGGAACTCGACGCCGTCGAACCGAATGTCGCCCCTGGCCGCCGGCAGCGGCACCGGGTGCTTGGGCGGACGAACCGTGGGGATCTCCTCCAGGAGGCCGGAGACCTTCTCCAGTGCAGCCGAGGCGGACTGGAACGAGTTGTAGAACATCGCCATCTGGTCCACCGGCTGGAAGAAACGCTTGGCGTACAGCAGCAGAGCCAGCAGTGCGCCCACCTCCAGTCCGCCGTCGAGCACCCGGTAGCCGCCCACCAGCAGCACCACAGCCACCGTGGTGTTGCCGATCAGGATCAGCCCCGGCTGGAAGACGCCGTTGAGATTGATTGAACGCAGGGTCGCCCGGCGGTAGTCCTCCGCAAGCTCATCATTCTTCCGGGCATTGACGTTCTCCCGGCGGAACGCCTTCACCGCGCGGATACCGGTCATGGTCTCAATGAAGTGCACGATCAGCCGTGCAGAGGTGACCCGCGAGGCACGGTAGGCAATCTGGGACCGCTTCTGGTACCAGCGGGTGAGCAGGTACATCGGTACAAACGCCACACAAAGCAGCACGCCGGTGCGCCAGTCCAAAGCGAAGATACTGACCGCGACGAAGAGCATGTACATGGCCCCGGACGCCAGTGAACTGATACCCGAATCGAGCAGTTCCCGCAGCGCCTCCAGATCGGAGGTCTGCCGCGAGATGATCCGCCCCGAGGTGTACTTTTCATGGAATTCCAGGCTCAGGCGCTGGGTGTGCCGGAACACCCGCAGCCTCAGATCAAGCAGCATCGCCTGGCTCAGCTGTGCGGTGGAACGCACGTAGCCTGCGGTCAGCGCCGCAGCCAGGACTGCCGCCAGCAGGTACCCGCCGCCGGAGAGCAGCAGCGGCACGGAACTGCCCGCGCGCAGGGCGGGAAGAGCGTGGTCGATGCCGTAGGCAATGATCGCCGGACCGGCCACGCGGGCCGCCTGGGAGAGCACCACCAGGACGATGGTGAGGACGAAGCGGCCGCGGTTCGGCCGCAGCAGGGAACGCAGCAGGGCCAGGGAACGACGGCGGACGGCCTGGCTTTGGGCCCGGTCCAGATTAACGTTGTCCTCGCCGGCGGTTCCTGCTCCGGGTCCCGGCACGGCCGGGTCCGCAGGCACGGGGGCGCCGCCGCGGCGGATGCTGAACCGGCTCACAGGACCACCCCGCCGTCGTTCTCAGATTCCAGCTGGCTGTCCAGGTCCTGCGGTGTGGCGGGGAGACTGGCAATCACGTGGCGGTAGTGCTCGTTGCCGGCCAGCAGTTCCGCGTGGGTGCCCACCGCGGAGATCCGGCCGCCCTCCAACAGGGCCACGCGGTCCGCGAGACTCACGGTGGACGGGCGGTGCGCGACCACCAGGGTGGTCGTCTCGGCCAGGACCTCACGCAGCCGGTGTTCCACGAGCTCCTCCGTACGCACATCGAGGGCAGAGAGCGGGTCATCCATAATCAGGACGCTGGGCCGGGCGGCAATGGCCCGGGCCAGGGCGATCCGCTGGCGCTGGCCCCCGGAAAGGCTGAGTCCTTCCTCCCCGATCAGGGTGTCAGCGCCGTCGGGCAGGGAATACACGAACTGGGCCTGCGCCACCTCCAGCGCCTCGCGCAGCAGCAGTTCCGCCTCGGCGTCGTTCGCCGGATCGGCGCCGAGCAGAACATTGTCCCGGACCGAGCTGGAAAACAAAGTGGTGTCCTCGAAGGCGACAGCAACGATGGACCGCAGCTCTTCCAGCGAATACTGGCGCAGGTCGATGCCGTCGATCCGGATGCTCCCGCCGGTCACGTCGTACAACCGGGGGACCAGCTGGAGCATGGTGGACTTCCCGCTGCCGGTGATCCCGACCAGCGCCATGGTTTCACCCGCGCGCAGGTCCAAAGTGACGCCGTCGAGCACGTCATCCCGGTCCGCGGATGCGTCCGGATAGGCGAAGTGGACGTCATCGAACGTCAGCTGGCCATGGACCTCTGCGGGGCGGCGCGGGTGCTCCGGGTCAGTGATGGTGCGTTTGGCGTCCATGACTTCGAAGTGCCGGTCGATGGCGGTTTTCGCCGTGAGGGTCATGGAGAGCAGCGGGCCCATCGACTCAACCGGGCCGGCGACGACGGCGGCCGTGGCGAAGAACGCGACCAGGGCGCCGATACTGAGGTCCCCTGTATTGACCAGCAGGATGCCCCAGACCAGGGACACCGCCAGCGCGGCCTCGGGCAGCAGGGTGACGACCAGAGAGAACTTGGCCAGCGAGTTCGCTTTGAAGACTTCGGTCTGGCGCAGGCCCTGGGCCTGTTCCTCAAACGCGTCCAAGGCTTCGGAGCTGCGGCCGAAGGCCTTGAGCACGCGGATGCCGTGGACGGATTCCTCCACGGCGGTGGCCAGATCCCCGGCCTGGTCCTGGCTCTGCCGGGATACCCGCCCGTAGAAACGCCGGAACCGGAAGCCGTACACGATGATCGGTACGGCAGCCAGCGCAAACACGAGCGCGAGCTGCCAGCTGGTGAGAAACATGATGGTGATCCCGATCAGCACGGTCAGGGCCGTGACGATCAGCATCATGGCGCCGAACGCCATCCAGCGGCGGATCAGGTTCAGGTCGCTCATGGCACGGGAGAGCAGCTGGCCCGATCCCCACCGGTCATGGAACGCGACGGAGAGGTCCTGCAGGTGCCGGTAGAACGAGGTGCGGAGACCGGTTTCCACCGTGGTGGCCGGGGCGATGGCGAATTGCCGGCGCAGGGCCATAAAGGCTGCTTCCAGGATTCCGAGCAGCAGCACAATGCCGGTGGCCCACCACAGTGCGGAGGACTGCGCCCCGGGCTGCAGATAGGAGTTCACCAGGATCCGCAGTACCTGCGGGATGGCCAGCGCGACAATGCTGGCGCCGATGGCGCAGAGGAATCCCAGGAACAGGCGGGGCAGGATCGGTTTAACGTGCGGGTACAAACGCCCCAGGGACTGCCACAAAGTTGTCTGCTGGGGCATGGATCCTCTTCGCACCGGACTGGCCGCACGGTGGGTGCCGGCCGTGTTACCGCTCAATCGTAGGCCACTGCACCCGCGGAGCAGAACCTGAACCCGCGGAGCAGAACGCCGCGGGCCGGAACCCCGCCCGGCACACAGCTGCCGGGAGGCGAAGCAGGCTCCCCACGTGCCGGGAGGGTCAGCCTGCCGGCGGTGTCAGCGTCAGCAGTACGGCCTCGGGACGGCACGCGAAGCGCACCGGCGCGAAGCGGGAGGTGCCGATCCCTGCCGAAACGTTCAACGGAACCGTCCGCCCGTTGTGCTCCCAATCGGTGAGGCCCTTGGCCCGCCAGGTTGGCAGGTCACAGTTGCTGACCAGCGCACCGTACCCCGGAACGCAGACCTGCCCGCCATGGGTGTGTCCGGCGAGGATGAGCTTGGCCCCGCCGTCGGTGAAGTAATCCAGCACCCGCTGATACGGGGCATGCGCCACCCCGATGCGCAGGTGCCGGGCGCCGTGCGAGGACGAGCTCCCCGCCGGGAAGCCGGCGTAGCGGTCGCGTTTCAAGTGCGGATCGTCCACGCCGGAGAAATCCAGGCGGAGTCCGCCCAGGACCATGGACTGGTTCCGGTTGGTCAGGTCCACCCAGCCTGCGTTGCCAAAGGTCGAAAACATCTGTCCGTAGGGGAGCGTCTGGGGCTCTTTGCGCAGCTTGGACGGTGAGGTGAAGTACGTGAACGGGCTCTTAAACACCGGTGCGTAGTAATCGTTGGAGCCCGGGACAAACACGCCTGGGAACCGCATCAGCGGTTTCAGCGCGTCCAGCAGCGGCGCCACCGCGTCCAGATGACTGAGGTTATCCCCGGTGTTGACGACCAGATCGGGCTCGAGGTCCGCGAGCGAGCGCAGCCAGCGGGTCTTGCGGGTCTGCCCCGGCACGAAGTGGATGTCGGAGAGGTGCAGGACGCGCAGGGGTTTGCTCCCCGCCGGCAGCACACCGACTGTTTCGGTGCGGATACCGAAGAAGTTCCGTTCAACCAGTGAACCGTAGGCGAGGGCACCGGCGCCGGCAGCCGCGAAGCTGCCGGCGACCCAGGCGGCGGATTTAAGGGCCGGGAGAGTAGTGGTGGTCCTCAAGGTTAGTCGTTGTCCTGGTTGTTCCCGTTGTTCCCGGAGTTGTTGTTGTTGCCCTGGTTGTTGTTTCCGTTGTTGTTGCCGGGGCCGGAATTACTGGGTGCCGGGGTGGAGCGCGGCGGCGCGGGTGTCTGGCCAACGACGCTGGCCGGCGGATTGGCGAACGGATTGGCTTCATACTGCCCGGCGACGCGCTGGATGAAGTTCTTCCAGGACGGGCCTGCGATCAGCGAGCCGTCGACTTCCGGGTAGATCCGGCCGCCGATCAGCTTGTCCGACATGGTGGTGTTGTTGGACTTCCAGTTGCCGATCCAGGATGCCGTGGAAAGGCCGGTGCTGTAGCCCATGAACCAGGTCTGCGACCGGGTGTCATTGGTGCCGGTCTTTCCGGCGATCGGAACGCCGACCTGCAGGTTGATGCCCGATCCGTTGGTCATCACGCGCTGGGTGGCCATATTGACGCCCTGGGCCACTTCCTTCTTCATGACCTGCTTGCAGTCCTGCTCCGGCACGGGCAGGTCGGTTCCCTCCGGCGTCTTGATGGATACCAGGGCACGCGGTTCACACATGAGGCCTTCAGCGGCAAACGTGGCGAAACCGGTGGCCATGGCCAGCGGGGATGCGTCGCCGCCGCCACCGAAGGTGGAGGGCGGATTCACTTCAAGCATTTCCCGCTCGCCGGAGGCTCCCTTGCCGTTGTGAACGCCGGCAGCGAAGGCGATCTCCTGGAACTTGCAGAGGTCCAGTTCCCGGGCTTCGGCCAGAGTGATGGTGTTGAGGGAGTTGGCCAGGCCGTCAATGACGGTGGTGGTTTTGTAATTGGTGTCGCCGTAGTTAATGGGCGTCCATTCGGTGGTGCTGATGTACGCTCCGCCGTAGCAGCTGGCGTTCCAGGGAGTACCCACCGGGTAGGTCCGTTTGCTGCCGTTCAGGGTGGTGTTCAGCGTCTTGCCCGCGTCCAGCCAGGCTGCAACGGTGAACGGTTTGTAGGTTGATCCGGGCTGGAACCCGCCGAGGCCGCCGAGGTACTTATTCGGATCGCCGTCCTGATAGACGTCGACGTTAAAGTTCTGCACCGAGTTGCCGGCCGCCAGTTCCGGGGTGTAGCGCGTGTTCTGCGCCATGACCTTGATGTTGCCGGTCCGCGGCTCCACGCTGACCATGGAGTGACCGATCTCAGCGTCGGTGGTGTCCGGGTTCGCGGTCTCATTGATTGCGGTCTGGGCCGCGTTCTGCAGCACCGGGTCCAGGGTGGTGGTGATGCTCAGGCCCCCGCGGTACAGCAGCTTATCCCGGTCGTCGTAGGTGGCGCCGTAGCGCTCGTCGTTGAGCACCAGCTGCTTGACGTAGTCACAGAAGTAGGGTGCCTGTTCGGCTCCCACACAGCCGTTCAGTACGGGGGTGAGATTCAGTTCCAGGCCGGTGGCAACCGCTGCATCATGTTCTTCCTGCGTGATGCGGCCCTTGTCCAGCATGGCGTTCAGCACCAGGTTCCGGCGCTCGAGGGACCGTTCCGGGTTCAGTTCCGGACTGTAGTAGGTGGGACCGTTGACGACGCCGGCCAGCAGTGCGGACTGCGCGATGCTCAGATCCTTGGCATCGACGTTGAAGAAGTACCTTGAGGCCGCCTGAACACCGAACGTGGTTCCGCTGAACGGCACAATGTTGAAGTAGCCCTCAAGGATCTCGTCCTTGCTGAGTTCCTTTTCGACGGCGATGGCCAGCTTGATCTCGCGCAGCTTGTCACCAACTGTCTTCTGCCCGCTGAAGACCACCTCACCGCCCTCCTGCAGGTTGGTATCGATGATCACGTTGTTCACGTACTGCTGGGTGATCGTCGAGGCGCCGCGGGTCCGGTCGGAAGTGACGTTGGAAACGATGGCGCTGAAAATGCCCTGCAGGTCCACGCCGCCGTGCTCGTAGTAGCGGTCGTCCTCAATGGCCAGCATCGCGTCCACCATGTGTGGCGAAACTTCGTCCAGCGTGACCGGCTGCCGGTTCTCCTCATACAGGGTGGCGATCAGCGAGCCGTCGCTGGCGTAGATATTGGAGGGCTGAGCCAGGGCACCGCGCTGGAGTTCCGACGGCAGCTGGTCGAAGAACTGCAGCGAACCGGAGGCCGCCGTACCGGCAGCAGCAGCTGCGGGAACCAGCAGCCCGGCGGCGAGTACACCGCACAGTGTGCTCACCCCAAAAAAGGCGACAATTTTGCCCAGCGTGGTAGCCGTGTCAAAAAAAGGAGATTTGCGAGCTGCCATGCCGATCAGTCTACAAGCACACGCTAGTCTTTGGATCATGAGCAAATGGGAATACTTCATCACGCCGCTGCCCCTCCACACCCCGGGCGCGGTCCTGAACATGCACGGCGAAGAAGGCTGGGAACTGGTGCAGATCACCCCGGCCCCTAACGGCACCGGAGCCGTGGCCTACATGAAGCGGGAGAAAGCCTAATGAGCGCCGGACCGGAGGCTGTTTCCGCCGTCGAGCGCCGCCTGGCTGAACTGGGCCTGACCCTGCCCGGCGTGGCCGCACCCGTCGCTGCCTACGTTCCGGCGGTTGTGACCGGCAACCACGTCTACACCTCGGGTCAGCTGCCGTTCATTGACGGTGCGCTGCCCGCAGCCGGCAAGGTCGGTGCGGAAGTCTCCGCAGAGGACGCCAAGGCATACGCTGCCCGCTGCGCCGTGAACGCCCTTGCCGCCATTAAGGCACAGATCGGCGATCTCGACCGGGTGACCCGGATCGTCAAGGTCGTCGGCTTCGTGGCGTCGGACCCGGGCTTCACCGGACAGCCCGGCGTCATTAACGGTGCCTCCGAACTGTTCGCCCAGGTCTTCGGCGAGGCGGGAAGCCATGCCCGTTCCGCCGTCGGCGTTGCCGTACTTCCGCTGGATGCTCCCGTGGAAGTGGAAGTGATCGCTGAATTTGCCTAGTTTTCCCACCCGCTACTTTCAGTTGCCTCCCTGGCAGGAGGCGGCTGCACAAAGCTGGTTCGAACGCGGCGAAACCACGCCCCGCAAACCGCGGCCGGCGTCGTCGGTGCTGCTGCTGCGCGACTCCCGGGTGGGGGCGGAGACGTTCCTGCGCTACCGCAGCGGCGAGTCCCCGCTGGGGAAGATCGCGTTTCCCGGCGGGAGCCTGGAACCAACCGACGACGACCCGGTGGCCTGGTACGGTCCGTCGCCCTCGGACTGGGCCAAGGCGCTGGGGCTGGATGATCCCCAGCAGGCCAGGCGGCATGTGGTGGCCGCGGTCCGTGAGCTGTTCGAAGAGACCGGGGTGCTGCTTGCCGGACCGGACTCATCCACCCTGCTCGAAAGCAACCGCGGTCCGGACTGGATGGCCGCGCGCGTGGGCATCGCTGCCGGGGAGAAGTCCTTCCCGGAACTGCTCGCACGCCGCGGGCTGGGACTGCGGACCGACCTGCTGCGGCCCCTCTCCAACTGGCGGACGGCGGACTTTGCCCTCCGCCGCTTCGATACCCGTTATTTCGCAGCGGTCCAGCCCATCGGACAGGACACGTCCCTGCTCGAGGGCAAGGGCATCTGGGGACAGTGGTGCGCCGCGGCGCGCGAAGCGGAGCGGGCGAACACCACCGGGCTGGGGGACGAGGTCGGCCAGCCGGACACAATCGGCCTGACCCTGGAGCAGCTCACCGTCCCGGCGGTGCTGCTGATGATCGAGAAGCTGGCAAAGGCCCGCGGCTGCATCGCCTACCTGGCGCACCGCCGGCCCACCGCGGTTTACCAGCCGGAGCTGGTGGAAGCAGACGGAAAATACGTTCTGCAGGTCACGGGCACCGATACCGCGGAAGGCTCCGGCCAGCGCGGACGCTAACCATCCCAGCAACGCAACGGCACCGTTTCCCTGCGGGAAACGGTGCCGTTCTGCGCTGTGTTTTTCTGTGCTGCTGTGCTGCTGTGCGGGTTTAGCGCGAGCGCTGGCGCAGCCGCTGCACATCCAGAATGACGACGGCGCGGGCTTCGAGCCGCAGCCAGCCGCGCTGGACGAACTCCGCGAGTGCCTTGTTAACGGTCTCGCGGGACGCGCCGACCAGCTGGGCCAGCTCTTCCTGGGTCAGCTCATGAGCCACCAGGATGCCGTCCGTCGCCGGGCGGCCGAAACGGTCGGCAAGATCCAGCAGGGCCTTGGCAACGCGGCCCGGAACATCCGAGAAGACCAGGTCCGCCAGGGACTCGTTGGTACGCCGCAGGCGGCGGGCCAGAGCCTGCAGCAGCTGGACGGAAACCTCGGGGCGGGTCTCGATCAGGGCACGCAGGTTCTCATGCCGCAGTCCGGCGAGGCGGGTCTCAGACACCGCGGTAGCCGTGGCAGTCCGGGGACTGGGGTCAAAAAGGGCCATCTCGCCAAAGAGCTCGCCCGGGCCGAGGATAGCCAGCAGGTTCTCGCGGCCGTCCGGGGCTGAACGCCCCAGCTTGATCTTTCCGGACACGATGAAATACAGCTGGTCACCCTGGTCGCCCTCGCGGAAGACGGAGGCCCCGCGCGAAAGATCGACCTCGGTGAGCTCGTCGGTCAAAGCGGCGAAGACGTCGTCTCCCAGTGAGGCGAACAAAGGCGCACGGCGCAATACCTCGATATCCATGAAATCTCCTGTAAATAGTTGTCGCTTGTACTATCTTGCCGCACTGAACGTCCATGTGACACCCGTAATAGCGTTGTTCGCCCTCGGATGATAAAAAGCCCTGCCGCGCTGTGGCCCACACAACACCGCCGGGGAATCGTCGGAGCGGCCCGCTAGAATCGTGGATTAAGGGGCTCAGCCGGCAGCCGCACGCGTCATTACATCCTATGGGAGCTGTTTGTGCTCGGACTCACCGTTCTGGACATCATCCTGCTGCTCGCGCTGCTTTTCTACCTTCTCTCTGGCCTGCGCAACGGACTGGCCGTAACTCTTGGCGGCATCGTCGGATTCGTCGCCGGCGCCGCTGCCGCCTTCTTTGCCATCCCGCTGGTTTCCGGCTGGGTGCCTGATGAAGGCTGGCGGCTGGCAGCGGTGATCGCCACCGCCGTCGTGCTGGTCCTGGTAGGTCATGCCGCCGGTGCGGCGCTGGGTGCGGGGGTCCGCCGCTGGTTCAACTTTCCGCCGCTCCGCGCCCTGGACCGGATCCTGGGCGGGGCCTTGAACGTACTGGTCGCGGCCCTGGTGATGTCCATGCTGGCCTTCAGCATCGGCACGCTGGGCATGCCGTTTTTGTCCCAGCAGATCGCTTCCTCCCGCGTCCTGACCACAATTGAGGCGCTCACGCCGACGCCGGTCAAGACCTGGACAGCGCAGGTCCGCTCCTTCACGCTCGCCGAGGGTCTGCCCCGGATCTTCGACGGCGCGGTCCCGGAGGCAGCGGAAATACCGTCGGAAGGCATCAGCTCCGAGGCGCTGACAGCCGCGTCCGGCTCCGTGCTGAAAATCACCGGCACCGCGTTCCAATGCGGGCAGAACCAGACGGGCTCCGGGTTTGTTATTGCCGAGGACCGTGTGGTCACCAACGCACACGTGGTGGCCGGGGTCAGCGAACCCGTGGTGCAGGTGCCGGGCAAGGGCGTGCGGCCCGGCCAGGTGGTGCACTTTGATCCGGCCCGCGATCTTGCGGTGATTGCCGTCCAGAACCTGGACGCTGATCCGCTCCGGCTGGGAGAAGAGCTGCCCACCGGAACCACGGCGGCCTTCGCCGGGTATCCGGCAGGCGGCCCCTTCCGCCTGCAGCCGGCCAAGGTCCAGAGCCTGGGCGACGTCTCGGTCCGCAGCATCTACGGCACATCGCCGTCGATCCTGGAGGTCTACACCGTGGCGGCCAATGTGCAGCAGGGCAATTCCGGCGGGCCGCTGCTGGATATCGACGGCCGCGTGGCTGGTGTGGTGTTCGCCAAGACCACGGGGGACCAGCCGATCGGGTATGCGCTGTCCCTGGCCGAGCTGGCGCCGATCGCCGAAGCGGCGCCGGACTATCTCAGCCCGGTGTCGCCCGGCGAATGCATCAGTGAGTAGCCGCGGGCAGCTGCCGCAGGTTTGCTACTGCCCGGCCTTGGCGTCCAGTGACTCCGCGAGGAAATCCACGGCCATCCGGTAGCCGGCAATTCCGGCCCCGCAGATCACAACTTCAGCCACCGCAGAGATATACGAGTGGTGGCGGAACTCCTCCCGCTTGTGGATGTTGCTCAAGTGCACCTCCACCACGGGCAGGCCCACGCCGGAGAAGGCGTCCCGCAGGGCCACGGAAGTATGGCTGTACGCGGCCGGATTGATAATGATGGCGTCAGCAAGCCCGGGAGCTCCATGGATCGCATCGATGAGATCGCCCTCGTGGTTGGACTGGATGCAGTCCACGGTCCAGCCATGGGCCTGGGCAGCGGCCAGAGCGGCGGCTTCGACGTCGTCGAGGGTGCCGGTGCCGTAGACGGCCGGCTCGCGGGTGCCCAGCAGGTTCAGGTTCGGGCCGTTCAGGACCAGGAGGTTGCGGGTGCGTTCAGTAGTCATGGGATCAACTATGCCGCAACCGGGGTTCCGGCTTCCGACCGGGCACGCTGGCGTGCCAGCCGTCCGGCGGCCAGTGCGCCGCCGACGGTGATCAGCGACATCAGCGCCAGCACCGCGCCGGGATGCCACCAGGCCGCCCCGGTCATATCGGAGAAGAGCTGGGTGACCGCCGGGGTGAACCCCGCCAGAATTCCCGCAAAGCTGTACGCCAGGGACATGGCGGTCACCCCGGTGCGTGCCGGGAATAGATCCGCCATCAGCCCGCCCAGCGCCGCCCAGGCCGCCGTCGGGAAAATCCCGCCGATCAGGATGGTGAGAATGTAGACCGGCTGGTTGGCGATGCTGATCAGGTAATACAGCGGGAAGGAAATCAGCAGGGTGCAGGCGGCGCCCGCTGCCACCACCTTTGCCGAGCCGATCCTGGTGGCGAGCCAGCCGAAGGCCGGAATAGTGGCCAGCTGCAGAATCGAGCCCACCAGCGCGGCGTTCAGGACCGTGGATTCTGACAGGCCCAGCTCCGACACACCGTAGGCCTGCGTGTAGGTGGTCATCAGGAAGTAGGAGCCAATGCCCAGCAGCGCAGCGGACATCGCGATGACGACGGCGGCACGCTGGGTGCGGAGCACCTCGAGGACCGGCACCCGGGCCACCTGGTGGTGTTCAGCGACGTCCTTGAAGACAGGGGTCTCATCGATGGCCAGGCGGAGATACAGCGCCACCGCCATAAAGGGGAAGGCCAGCAGGAACGGGATGCGCCAGACGCCGGCTTCCATGGCTTCGGGGGAGACCTGGGTGAGGATCAGGAACGTTGCGGTGACCATGATGGTGCCGACCGGAGACCCGATCTGCGGGATCGCGGCGAAGAGGGCCCGTTTCTTAGGTTCGGCGTGCTCGCTGGCGATCAGGACGGCGCCGCCCCATTCACCGCCGACGGCCAGGCCCTGCAGCAGGCGCAGGGCCACCAGCAGGATCGGCGCCCAGACTCCGACGGTGTTGTAGTCCGGCAGCAAACCGATCACACCGGTGGCCACACCCATCAGGACGATGGTGTAAATCAAGGACTTCTTCCGCCCGATCCGGTCACCGATGTGCCCGAACAGCACGGCACCCAGCGGCCGGGCAATAAAGCCCATGCCCAGGGACAGGAAGGCCAGAAGGGTGCCGGTCAGCGGGTCCACGTCCGGGAAGAACACGCGGTTCAGGATCAGTGCGGCGGCGGTGCCGAAGACGTAGAAGTCGTAGGATTCCAGGGCGGTTCCGACGAACGAGGCTCCGGCGACCCGGCGGGCCATCCGCGAACGCTGGGCGGGATTCACAGCTGTGGGGGTAGTAGACACAAATCCTGATTGTGCTACCTGCTCCGCGCTTTTGCCACTCGATGAGCCCAAGATCACGCTGGGTTGCAGTGGTGGCGTTTCGCCGTCGGCCCCCACTCTGACCTGCGGCGATCCGGCCGAAGCAGTTCCTAGCCGGTGCTTCCCGGCCGGACGTGAAGCTGCAGGACGGCCCGGCCTGCCTGGAGCATGCCGGCTCCCACACTGCCGGGCTCCGAGACGTACCCGTGCACCATGGCGCCGTCGCGCAGCATCAACAGCTGGTCGGCGGCGGCTTCCGGCTCCGCGGCGCCGAGGGCAGCCACCAGTGATGTCACCAGGGCGTGGAACCAGGTGCGGTGCCGGTCAACGGCGGCCCGTACCGGATGCCGGGGATCCGGGTATTCCGCGGCGGCGTTGATAAACGGGCAGCCGCGGAAACCCGGGCGGCAGGCTTCTTGACCCATGGCGGCCGCCAGGGCGGTCAATGCCTCGCAGGGGTCTTCCGGCAGCAGCCCGGCGGCCTCGCGGATTCTCCGGGACTGCTCATCAAGGTAGGCGGCCACCAGGTCATCCTTCGTGGGGAAGTACCGGTAAAAGGTCACCTTGGTGGTGCCTGCCGCCGCGATGATCTTGTCGGCGCTGACGGCCCGGATGCCTTCGCGGTAGAACAGGCTGCCGGCGGCGTCCAGGAGGCGGTCCCGGATGGGCCGGGCCCTTGAGGGAATCTCGGGTGCCATGGATGGAGCCTCCTGCGGATCATTGGCGTTAAGTAGACGTACTAGTTAGTCTACTTGGTGAGCGGCGGATAATCCCGTCCTCGCACAAGCCATTTTCCGACCTGAGGAGTTTCCATGAGCGCCCTTTACACAGCAGTTGCCACCGCCACCGGCGAGGGCCGGGACGGCGCGGCCCGCACCAGTGACGGGCTGCTCGAGGTGGACCTGACCGTTCCGAAGGAAATGGGCGGTGCAGGAGGTGCAACCAACCCGGAGCAGCTGTTCGCCGTCGGCTACGCCGCATGCTTCCACTCCGCGCTGAAGCTGGTCGCCCGCCGCGCCAAGGTAACCATCAGTGACAGCGCCGTGACCGCCGAGGTGAGCATCAACCCCACTGAGGAAGGCGGGTTCCAGCTCGCCGTGGCCCTGCACGCTGAGATGTCCGGCGTGGAGCAGGCCATGGCAGACAAGCTCGTTGAGGAAGCCCACCAGGTATGCCCCTATTCCAACGCCACCCGGGGAAACATCGAGGTGGAGGTGGACGCCGTCGTCGGCTGACCGGCCTTTCCATCCACAACGCAACGGTGCCCCCTTCCCGGCCGGGAAGAGGGCACCGTTCTTTTGGGGCGCAGGGCGGAGACTACTTACGCAGCGACTCCGCGATCTGGGACATCACCGTGTTGTCCGCCAGCGTGCTCGAATCGCCCGGTTCGCGGCCTTCGGCCACATCCTTGAGCAGACGCCGCATGATCTTGCCGGAACGGGTCTTGGGCAGCTCCGGGACCACCAGAATGTGCCGCGGCTTGGCGATCGGGCCGATCTCCTTGCCCACGTGGTTACGCAGGGTAGTGACAATATCGTCGTCGTCCTTGGCACTGCCGCGCAGGATAACGAACGCCACCACGGCTTCGCCGGTGGTTTCGTCAGTCGCGCCGACGACGGCGGCCTCCGCCACCGAGGGATGGCTGACAAGGGCGGATTCAATTTCCGTGGTGGAGAGGCGGTGGCCGGACACGTTCATCACGTCGTCCACCCGGCCGAGCAGCCAGATATCGCCGTCCTCATCCTTCTTCGCCCCGTCACCGGCGAAGTACATGTTGTCGAAACGGGACCAGTAGGTTTCCTTGAACCGCTCCGGATCCCCCCAGATGCCGCGCAGCATGGCGGGCCATGGTTCGCGGACCACCAGGAAACCACCGGAGCCGTTCGGCACTGACTCGCCCATCTCATCCACCACGTCCACCGAGATGCCCGGAACGGCAACCTGGGCGGAGCCGGGCTTGGTGGCCGTGATGCCCGGCAGCGGAGTGATCATGTGGGCGCCGGTCTCGGTCTGCCACCAGGTGTCAACGATCGGAGCCGGGGTTTCCTTCTTGCCGCCGTTGCCGCCAATGACGGTGCGGTACCACATCCAGGCTTCGGGGTTGATGGGCTCGCCCACACTGCCCAGCACGCGGATGGAATCCAGATTGAACTTCTGCGGAATGTCCCGGCCCCACTTCATGCACGTGCGGATCGCCGTCGGCGCCGTGTAGAGGATGCTGACCTTGTACTTCTCCACCAGTTCCCACCAGCGGCCCTGGTGCGGGGTGTCCGGGGTGCCCTCGTACATCAGCTGGGTGGCGCCGTTGATCAGCGGGGCGTACGTGACGTAGCTGTGGCCGGTGACCCAGCCGATGTCCGCCGTGCACCAGTACACGTCGCTCTCCGGCTTGAGGTCGAAGGTGGCCCGGTGGGTGAACGCGGTCTGCGTCAGGTAGCCGCCGGTGGTGTGCAGGATGCCCTTGGGCTTTCCGGTGGTGCCGGAGGTGTAGAGGATGAACAGCGGGTGCTCGGAATCATGCGGCACGGGGGTATGCTCGGCGCTCGCGGAGGAGACGACGTCGTCCCACCACACATCGCGCCCCTCGGTCCACTGCACCGGCTCACCGTTGCGCTTGACGACGACGACGTGGCCTACCGTGTGTCCGTCCTTCTGCAGGGATTCGTCCACCGCAGGTTTCAGCAGGCTCGGCTTGCCGCGGCGGTAGGAGCCGTCGGCCGTAACAACCAGCTTGGCCTCGGCGTCGTCGATCCGGCTGCGCAGGGCATCGGCGGAGAAGCCGCCAAAGACCACGGAGTGGACTGCGCCGATCCGGGCGCAGGCCAGCATGGTGATGACAGCTTCGGGGATCATCGGCAGATAGACGGCCACCCGGTCGCCCTTGCTTACGCCGAGGGATTCGAAAGCGTTGGCCGCCCTCTTCACCTCTTCGGTGAGCTGGGCGTAGGTGTAGGTGCGGGTGTCGCCGGGCTCGCCCTCGAAGTAGATGGCAACGCGGTCGCCGCGGCCTTCCTCGACATGGCGGTCCAGGGCGTTGTAGGAGGCATTGAGTTTTCCGCCCACAAACCATTTGGCGAACGGGGCGTCAGTCCAGTCCAGGGTCTGGGTGAAATCCTCGTCCCAGGAGAGCAGCTGCCGTGCCTGCTTGGCCCAGAAGTCCGGGCCTTCGGCGGCAGCCTCCTTATACAGTTCAGGCTGTGCCACTGCGGCGGCGGAAAATTCTGCGCTGGGCGGAAAACTGCGGTGCTCATGGTACAGGTTCTCCAGCGCGTCACCATGCTGTTTGACCGGTTGCTGATCAGACATCGCGGACCCTTTCGATTGGCTCGAACCCGGCCTTGGGCCGGGCTGGCGCCCGGCCGGCGGGGGTTATTCGGATGTTGTCCTAACCCTAACGCCGGAAGAACGAGGTTGTGGCACCGCTCACATCGGGCTGCGTCAAGTGGGGTAATTATGCGGTAAACGGTAGCTTCTGCAGGCTGCCGAAGAGGTGGTCCGGGTAGTCTGTCCTGCTGGCTTTGACTAGGCTGTCATTGAAAGCAATCCGCTTGTGGCCCTGCGCATGCGGTGTCCTGCACGGTCGGCGCACCCGCCTTCCGGTTGGCTGCTGTCGGAACGGAGACCAGAATGAACCATCCCCATGTCGAGAACGAGGCCAGCACAGACGCGAACGCGCCGGCGCCGCGGCAGGCTTCGGCGGAGGGAAACCGGCAGCACGCACTTGCCGGTCCGTTCGGGCTGCGTGACATTGTGGTGGGTTCAGCCGTCCTGGTGATGCTGGTGGGCAGCCTGCTGCCCTTCACCATCGGCAGCGGCCTGAACCTGTGGACTGCCTTCAGCCTTTTCTACGTTGGCATCGGCATCATCATGCCCCTGGTCACCGCGGGCCTGTTCCTTGCCCGGCGGCTCGCTCCGGACATGAAGCTGCGGGTGGGCTCGCTGTCCGTGGATCAGTTCGCTTCCGTGATCGCCGTTCTGGCGGTCATCTTCTTCTTCCTGCAGCTGGTCTACGTCTTCAGCATTGGCTCCCTGATCGGCCTGATCGGCTCCGTGGTGCTGGTGGCAGCAACAACTCTCGCGCCGCACATCCCGCCCTTCTCGGAGGAGTTCCAGGGCCGCAGGGAGATTCCGGCGCACCCGGCGGCACGGGACGCTCTGCCGCTGCACCGCGCGCCTAAGCCTGTCCCGGCGCCCAAGCCCGAGGGCCCGGCCGCCGGAACGCCGGTTGCTCCGGCTGCCGCCGGAACGTTTGGCCGGAACCCGGCCGGTGCCGCCCAAGCCAGTGCCGCCCCGACGGGTGCCGCGCAGGCGGCCGGCGCGGACCAGGGCCGTTCCGCTTCCAACGCTGGGCAGCAGGACCGCACCAACACCGGGCAGCCTGCCCAGACCAGGGCTGACCAGCCCCAGGCGGCGGGAACCGGTGCCGCCGGTCTGTCCGCCGGCGCGGCCGGTGCGGCTGCGGGGACTGCCGGTGATTCCGGCGCGGCGTACTCAGCCGGAGCAGGCGCGGCGGGTGCCTCCGCAGCGGGCTCCGGCGCCCAGGCGGCGGCATCGCCGTCAGCCGCTTCCTCGCCCGCACCTGCAGCTGGAACGCAGGCGCCCGCAGAAGAACATTCCCTGCCCGCCACCACCGTGAACCCGGCCGTGGCGCCCGGCACGCCGTCGTCGGCCAGCCAGCCTGCCACGCAGGCACAGGAGTCCATTTCCGCCACCCGGGAAGACAACGAGAACGTGGTGGAGGCCTTCTGGTTCGCCGTCGGAACGCCGCGCCAGATTGTTGACGAGCGCACGGGCCTGCCGCTGTTTATGTTCTACCCGGGTGACTGGGAACTGGGGCTTGAAGACCGCGGGCACGAATTCCTGGTCCAGGACAAGCGCACCGGCCGTATCGGTGTACTGCGGGACCTCTCCAACATCGAGCGCGTCAGCGACGACAACTCCGGACACTAAACCTTGTCGATGCCCCGGCGGGCCCTCCAGAACGGGGGCCCGCCGGGGCATCGCTGACTGTGAAGGATACGAACTCCATGGCAACCGGCAACGATGCCTCCCTGCTGGCCCTGAAACGCCGGGCCCGGAAAATCAACCGGCTGCTGGGGGAGCTCTACCCCTACGCGGTCGCCGAGCTGGACTTCACGAACGCCTTCGAACTGCTCATCGCCACGGTGCTCTCAGCCCAGACCACCGACGTCCGGGTCAACGCCGTCACCCCTGTCCTCTTCGCCAGGTACCCCAACGCGAAGGCACTGGCAGAAGCGGACGAGGCCGAGCTGCAGGAACTGATCCGGCCCACGGGGTTCTTCCGGGCCAAGTCCGCGGCCATCAAAAAGCTGGCTACCCAGATCGTCGATGATTACGACGGCGAGGTCCCCGACAAGCTCGAGGACCTGGTCAAGCTGGCCGGCGTGGGCCGCAAAACCGCCAACGTGGTGCTGGGCAACGCCTTCGGGGTGCCCGGGATCACCGTAGACACCCATTTCCTGCGGCTTTCCAGGCGGTTCGGCTGGACCACGTCCAAGGACCCGGTGAAGGTTGAACAGGACGTGGCGGAGCTCTTTGAACCCAAGGACTGGACGCCGCTGTCCAACCGGGTCGTGTTCCACGGGCGCCGGGTGTGCCACGCCAAAAAACCGGCCTGCGGCGTCTGCGCCGTCGCGCAGCTGTGCCCGTCGTTCGGCGAAGGCGAGACCGATCCGGACAAGGCACGGAAGCTGCTCAAGTATGAGCTGGCACCCGGGCGGGAAGAACTGCTGGCCCGGATGATGGCCTCGGAGACGCGGGCTGAGCTGCGCGCCGCCGGTTACGGCCTCGAAGCGTGAGCGCGCAGGCCCAGCTCGAAGCCTTCGGCGCGCTGGTGACGGAGAGGCAGGAGAGCTTCAGCGCGGATCTTCGTTTTATGACCCGCGCGGTTGATCCGGCCCGCGCCCGGCAGGCTGCTGTCCTGATCCTGTTTGGTGTGCTGGACGAGAATCCGGCGGATTTCCATGGCACTGCGGTGCCCGATGACCTTGATCTGCTGTTCGTGGAACGGGCGGCCACGCTCAACTCCCACCCCGGGCAGATCGCGTTTCCCGGCGGAGGCGTGGACGAAGCCGACGACGGTCCGGTGGCGGCAGCGCTGCGGGAAGCCACCGAGGAGACAGGACTGGACCCAACCGGTGTCCGGGTGCTCGGCACGCTGCCGCAGGTTGGCCTGCCGGTGAGTAACTTCCTGGTTACGCCGGTCCTGGGCTGGTGGGACCGGCCGACTCCGGTGGATGTGGTGGACAAAGCTGAATCGGCCTCCGTCTTCCGGGTTCCGGTGGCGGACCTGCTTAACCCGGAGAACCGGCGCACCACGGTGGTGGCACGCGGGGGGCAGGTGCACCGCGGCCCGGCGTTCCTGGTGAACGGGGTAGTGGTCTGGGGCTTTACAGCGCTGATCCTCGACAGCCTGTTCAATCAGCTGGGCTGGACCCTGCCCTGGGACAGCTCGCAGGAAATGGTGCCTGAGGTCTAGCCGACGGAGCTACTTGGCCTCCGCATAGGAATCGGTCACGGTGGCGACCACGGGGAACTCCAGCGGAATCTTTCCGAACAGCAGCTCTGTGGCCTCCGCCGCGGCAGCACTGACGATCGCCGCAGCCTCGTCGGCGCGCTCCGCGGGAACGTGCAGCATCACTTCGTCGTGCAGGAAAAACACCAGCTGCCCGGCCGGTGAGGTGCGCGACGCCGCCCGCAGCCGCCGTCGTATCCCCGCCAGCCAGCAGGTGGCCCACTCCGCCGCCGTCCCCTGAACTACAAAGTTGCGGGTAAACCGTCCTCGGGAACGGGCCAGGTTGTCGGCCCGCCGCTGCTCCTCCGCGGACGCTGACTGCTGGGAACGGAACCACGCTTCGGATTCCGGTGGGGTGCTGCGGCCGAGGTGGGTGGAAACCGTCTTTCCGGCCTCGCCCGCGCGGGCCGCCCGTTCAACGACGTCGATGGCCCGCGGATAAGTCCTTGTCAGGACCGGCATCAGCCGGCCGGCCTCGCCGCTGGTGGCCCCGTACATGGCGCCGAGCATTGCGATCTTGGCCAGCGAGCGGTCTCCGTTGAAGCCCTGATCCGCGATGCCCTGGTAGAGGTCCCGGCCGCGGGCCGCGGCGGCCAGCGCGTTGTCCTGGCCCAGGGCGGCCAGCACCCGCGGCTCGAGCTGCGCCGCGTCGGCGACCAGAAGCTTGTACCCGGGGTCTGCACGAACCGCGCCCCGGACATTCTTGGGGATCTGCAGGGCGCCGCCGCCGCGGGAGGACCAGCGGCCGGACACCACGCCGCCGACCACGTACTCGGTGCGGAACCGCCCGCCGTCCACCCACTCGTCCAGCCAGGCCCAGCCGTTGGCGGAGAGCAGCCGGGAGAGCTTTTTGTAGCGCAGCAGCGGTTCGATCGCCGCGTGCTGGTGCTCCTGGAGCTCCCAGGTTCTTGTGGTCCGGACTTCGATCCCGGCCCGGTGCAGGGCCCGGAGCAGTTCCTGCGGCGAATCAGGATTGAATCCGGGGTTGCCGAGTTTGTGCCGCAGCTCAGCGGCCGCCGCTTCGAGTTTGGCCGGCCGCTGGCCTTCCGGCGGGCGGGGTCCCAGCTCCGCCTCGAGCATGGCCTCGTGCAGGTCGCGGCGCCACGGAATGCCGGCGTGCTCCATTTCGGCGGCGACCAGCCCGCCGGCGGATTCAGCGGCGAGGAGCAGACCGAGCCGGCGGCGTTCCGGGGAGCCGGCGACGGCGGCCAGCTGCTCCTGAAGCTCAGCGGCCAGATTTTCCACGGGGACAGTCCGCTCCGGGCGTGGCCCGGCTTCGAATCCGTCAATACCTTCAAAGAGTGATCCCTGGTCCGGGGACGGCTGCAGCGGCAGCAGCTGCCGCGGCGCGGGATCGGGGTCCGGTGCGGCGGCCTCGGTCCGGAGCCGCTCTATATAGGGGGTAGCCGCGGCGAATTCGGAGTGGCGCAGAATCTCCCGCACCAGGCTGAGATCGTGGCTTCGCTCCACACTGATTCCCGCCTGCAGCAGGGAGCCGTAGGTGTCCCGGGTGCGGTTCCAGACCCAGCGGACCGGCTGTTGTTCCGCAGCCGCTACGGTCTGCCGCAGCGCTGTTCCGGGGACGGCGGCGGCGGGGGCGCTGGGTGCGCCGTTACCGTCGGCCGGCTGCAGCACCCAGGAAACCGGGGAGCCCGGCGTTGCTGGGGGTGCCGGCGCGAGGAGGATGTACACCTCCCCATTCTCGCCTGTCCGCGGGTGCTGCCAGACCAGATCCCCGGCGCGTACCAGGACTGCGGACAGGTTCTGTCCGCAGTGGTGCGGTGCAGGGGTGCCGGGGTGCCGGGGTGCCGGGGTGCCGGCGGGTGTGGCGGCCGGGGCGGCTGCAATTCCGCGGCTTTCGGCGGCCTGCGGCGGGTTCCTGGGCCGTTGGATGTGCAGGTCTGGTGGCTTGCCCGCAGATTTAGTCGCCATACCTGCGCACCCAACGCGCTGGATGGTCGGCCAACCCGCCATATCTGCACACCCGAGCCGCAGCAGCACCAGACAAAGCAGCGTCGGGGCCGGACGTTGGGCAGTTCGGGCACCACCAGGCTTCCCGTGCACTGGAAGTGCCCCGGCATGGACACTGTTCCTCCACAAGGCCGCTTTGAGGCGCCGGGCGACCCGTCCGGCCGCACAGGTCCTGCCGGTGCGGCTGACGAACCGGCCCCGACCGGGCAGGTTGAAGGCATGACAGACACCGTGCTTTGGCTCCCGGAACGGCAGCGGCGAGGTGCTTCCCTGTTGCCGACGACCAAGGGAGGGGACAGCGCGGGGACGGATTCCCTGGTGCTGGTCAGACCGGGAGAACAACGGCTGCAGGATGAGGCCGCACGGATAGCCGTGGCTGCGGGCGTGGAACTGATTCTTGCTGAGGACCTTGCCGAGGCCGAGCGGTATCCGTGCGGGATAGTGCTCATCGCCGCGGACGGACTGGTTCGCGACGGGCAATCGCTGGCAGCGCTGCGGGGAATCGAGACCATCTGCATCGGATTTGAGTCCGACCGGCCCTGGACCCATGCGGCACGCTGCTCCGTGGACCGGGTCGTGGTTCTTCCAGACGGCGGGGCCTGGCTGGCGGAGTACCTGGCACGGAGGAACTCCCGAACCGGCTCCGTCATCGGGGTGGCGGGCACCTTCGGCGGCTCGGGCGGATCCACTCTGGCGTGCCTGCTTGCGCAGGAAGCGGCAGCCCAGGGCCGCAGTGTCCTGCTGGCGGACGCTGATCCCTCCGGCGCTGGTCTTGAACATCGGGTGGGGGCGGGCGCCTCGGCGGGTCTGCGCTGGAAGGACCTTGCCGACGTCAGGGGAACGGTGAACCCCGCCCAGCTGGTTTCCGCCCTGCCCACGGCGGGCGGATTCGCCCTGCTGACACACCCGGCGGGGGAGCCGCCGCCTCCCGGCCTTGACCGCGAAGTGCTCCCGTCGGTCCTGCAGGCCGCGCGCGCGGGTTTCGAACAGACCTTCCTGGACCTGGGAGCCTGTCCGGGGGCCCGGTCACCGGCACTGGCCCAGTGCGACGTAGTACTCGCTGTCCTGGCAGGTCGGGCGCAGCTGTTGCTGGCAGCCCGGTCCTGGTGGGCGTCCCTTCGCACTGATCCCCCGGAGACCCTTGCCGTTGTCCGGGGGCCGCTCGGGGAGGGGCTGGACGAAGTCCGTGTCTCCGAGCTGGTTGGCATGCGGCTGGCCGGCTACGTGCCGTGGGTGCGCGCACTCAGCCCGACCACTGACCATGGAAGGCTCCTGGAGCTGCGGCGGCGCAGGCTGCGTTCCGCCCTGGTCCGGATTCTGAAGGAAATTGAACCCGTTCTGCCGGGGATGCTGTGAAAATGGACGGCAGCGGCAGGCACACCAGGAACAGCGCGGCCGGACGCTACAGGCCTGAACAAGGAGGAAGGGAACTGGTTGAGCAGGTCCGGGCAGACGTCCTGTCCGGCGGCGCCCCGGTTACCGGAGCCACCCTGGCAGAAGCCGTGTTCTCCAGCGGCCGGCTGCTCGGTTCTGAAGGCGGAATGCGGGCGGTGGACCGGGTGCGGGCAGATCTGCAGGGGCTTGGTCCGCTGCAGTCCCTGCTGCAGCCGGGGGTCACCGACGTCCTGGTCAACGGACCCAATCAGGTATGGATCGACAGCGGACCGGGCCTCGAACGGACCGCTGTCCGGTTCACCAGCGATGCCGATGTGCGGGCTCTGGCGACCCGGCTGATCGCCGCCGGTGGACGGCGGCTGGACGATTCCAGCCCCTGCGCGGATGTGCAGCTAAACGGATACCGCGTGCATGCTGTCCTTCCACCGGTGTCCACGGGATTCACGCTGTTATCCATTCGTCTGCGCGCGCCCCGCAGCTTCCGGCTCGATGAGCTTGAAACGGGAGGCATGCTGACGGCCGGCTGGGCGGATGTCCTTCGGCGAATGATGAAGAGCCGGTTGAACTTCCTCATCAGCGGGGCCACCGGCACAGGAAAAACCACCCTGTTGTCCTCCCTGCTCTCCCTGTGCGATCCGGCCGAACGCCTGGTACTGATCGAAGACGCCGCCGAGTTGGATCCCGCCCATCCGCACGTTGTCGGTTTGCAGACCCGGCACAGCAACATTGAACGTGCCGGGTCGGTGGAACTGGCTGATCTGGTGCGCCAAGCCATGCGGATGCGGCCGGACCGGCTGGTGGTGGGGGAATGCCGGGGCGCTGAGGTGCGTGAACTGCTTGCCGCCATGAACACCGGACACGATGGTGCAGGCGGAACCATCCACGCGAATTCTGCGGCCACGGTTCCGGCACGTCTGGCCGCCCTGGGGGCGCTGGCCGGAATGAGCAGCCGCGCGTTGGCTCTGCAGGCGGCGGGAGCGCTCGACGCCGTGGTGCATTTGGAACGTTCCGTGGACGGACGCCGCGTGGCGGAGGTGGCAGTCCTGTGCTCACGCGGCGGGGAACTGTCTGCCGTGACGGCTCTGACTCACGGACCAGCAGGATTGATCCGGCACCGTGGCTGGGAACAGCTCCAGGACCGGCTCCGGGCAGGAAAGCGGTGATGACTGGGAGGCCCCGTTGGCAGCTCAACGGTTTGGGGCCGGGTAAGGATTCTGACGCGGGCAGGGCACGATGACCGGGGCACTGGTGGGGGTTCTGCTCGCAGCTGCCTGGCTGGTGCTTCTGGGCGGGGGCCGGGATCAGCTCAGGATCCTGCATTCGGACCGGTACCCGGGTGCGGGGACGGACGCTCCGCATCCTGGTCCGGAGGGATCGGCGGGCTCACGCGCTGCTTCAGCACGAATGATGCCGTCGCCCGCGGTGTGGCTGAAGAAGGCAAACCGGGAGGAGGACCTGCACCGGTTCCCGTTGCTGGTTCATCAGCTTGCAGGGCTGCTCAAAGCGGGCCGGACTCCCAGCGAACTATGGACGGATGCAGCGCGGCTGCGCCGGGAAGGCATTGGCTCGCACGGTTTCGGGACTGTGAGCGGGGCCAGGGAAGCGGTGATCCTCGAGTCCGCAGCCCGAGCGGCTGGGCTGGGCTTCAGCCCGGTGCCCCTGCTCCGGGAAGCCGCTCTGTCCAGCCGGAGCATCGAGGCGATGGTCTGGAACGATCTGGCGGCCTGCGTCTCGGCCTCTGAACGCAGCGGCGCACCGCTGGCTGGCATCCTGGCGCGGTATGCCCAGGGGCTGGACGCTGTGCTGGATGCCCGGGCGGCGCGGGCTACAGCTCTGTCCGGCCCCAAAGCGACCGTCCGGGTACTGACCTGGCTGCCGGCCGCCGGGCTGGGAATGGGGTATGCGCTCGGTGCCGACCCCTTGGCTATGCTTGCGCAGACCCCACTGGGGTGGAGCACAGCGGGCGCGGGCGCGGGTCTGGCCTTCGCCGCGTGGCTCTGGACGAGGTTCCTTGTCCGCCGGGCAGCCGGACCGGAGCCAGGATGAAACCGGCATGATGACCGGCGTGGTGGTGGCGGCGTTGCTTGGTGCAGCGGCCTGGATACTGTACGGGCCCGGCTCGAACCCAGCGGCCGGGCTGGGCCGCGGCCCCTGCGGCGGGGCCGGGACGAGACATACCGGACCGGCCGGATCTGCCCGGAATGAGGACATTCGGAATGAGGGCAATGTCCCGCAGCGCACGGAGGCCAGGGGCATCAGCGACCCTGCCCTGATGCTTGACCTGGTGGCGGCCATCCTGCTGGCAGGCAGGCCGCTGCCCCTGGCCCTGACCATCCTGGCCGAATCTGCTGACCAAGGCACGGCACGCCTGCTCGCCAGAGTGGTGACCGCCCTGGAGCTGGGCTCGGACTGGCAGGGGGCCTGGATGCTGGCCCTCGGCAGCAGCCCCGGGGCAGCATCGAAAGAAGCAGCGCAGACCCGGGGCGCGGCAGACGTGCTCCGCAGCGCCTTGGCATTTGCTGCCTCCAGCGGCGCACCGTCCGCCGCCGTCCTGCATGCACAGGCCGAGCAGATCCGGCGCACCCGTGCCCGGGAGGCCGAGCGCCGTGCAGCAGCACTCGGCGTTCATTTGGTGCTGCCTCTTGGCCTGTGCGCGCTTCCGGCCTTTATCTGCCTGACGGTGGTTCCGCTGCTCCTCGCACTCCTGCCTGCGTTCTGAACGGCACGGTACAACCGGAGATCGGCGTCGCTCAACTTCAACCGGGTTCGCCGTGGGGAGCAATGTGAGGTGAACAGAAACCTTTGAGGTACTTGACTATTGCGATTTTCAACAATGCCTCCTACTTTGGCAAGGATGACATCGATCCGGCGCAACGACGCACCGGCGGCTTGGCGCGGTGCCTTCGTGGCGGGCGGAAGCTGCTCATCGAAACCCAATGGAGGGATGGACATGATCACCAGGTTCAGGGGAGCCGAGCAGGCCCCCGACGGCGGCAGGCACCCGCGCCGCCTAGTTTACGCGGCGGCGCTCGCCGCCCTCACGCTGACAACCGGGTTGGTTTCCGCTTCTGCGTCGCAGCCGGAAACGTCAAAGAAGATCCCGCAGCTCTCAGCAGCGCAGCCCGGTACGTTGGCGGAGTGTACGGGTCTGGCGGCCTTTGATTTTGGCACTACCACCATTGCCCGGGCGGAAATCGTTCCCGCGGGCGGGCTGACCAATGCCGGAGCCCCCGTGGGTGAGCACTGCCTGGTGCAGGGTCAGATGAACGAGCGCATCAGTCCTGTCGACGGACAGACCTACGCGATCGGGTTTGAGATGCGTCTGCCGGTGGACTGGAGCGGCCGTTATCTCTATCAGGCCAACGGCGGAACTGACGGCCGGGTTGCCCCCGCGGTTGGTGCGATCACGGGCGGCCAGCTGGAAAACGGACTGCAGATGGGGTTCGCGGTGTTGAGCTCCGACGCCGGTCACAGCGGAGCGCAGAACCCGTTGTTTGGGCTCGATCCGCAGGCCCGCCTGGACTACGGCTACCAGGCCGTGGGGACGCTGACGCCTATGGCGAAGGAACTGATCAAGGCCGCATACGGCCGCGGGCCGGACCGGTCCTATATCGCCGGCGGTTCCAACGGCGGACGGCACACCATGGTCGCTTCCACCCGCTATGCGCAGGAGTACGACGGGTTCCTGGCCGTCGCGCCGGGGTTCAACCTTCCCCAGGCCGCTGTGGCCCAGTTGTGGGGAGCGCAGCAATGGGCGAGCGTGGCGGCAGCCACCCCCGTGACGGGGCCCGCCGACCTGGAAACGGCCTTTCCCGCCGTAGAGCGTCAATTGGTTGCCGATGCGATCATCGCCCGGTGCGACGGACTGGACCGGCTCGAGGACGGAATGGTGCAGAACATCGACGGGTGCCAGGAGGTTTTCTCCATTGACCGGGATGTGCCGACCTGCGCTCCGGTACGGGACGGAACCTGCCTCACGGCTGAACAGAAGAAGGTGATTGCGGCAGTCTTCGCCGGGGCGCGCAACAGTGCAGGGGAGGAACTCTACAGTTCCTTCCCGCTCGACCCGGGGATCGTGTCGCCGGGATGGGCGAGCTGGAAGTTCACAAGCTCCATTGACAGCAACCGTGACCCGGTGTCGGTGGGCTTCATCTTCTCCTCGCCGCCGGAGGATGTCAGCATGCTGAAGGACACCCTGGGGTACGCGCTGAATTACGACGTCGATACGCAGGCTCCGCAGATCTTCGCGGCGGACGGCGTTTACACCGAGAGCGCGATGTCCTTTATGACTCCGCCGAACCCGACGCAGCTTGATACGCTCCGCGGCCGGGGAGCCAAAATGATCGTTGTCCATGGGGCGGCGGACGGTGTCTTCTCATCTGATGACACGGCTGCCTGGTACCGGTCTGTGGACAGCCGCTATAAGAAGAAGGCCGACGAGTTTGTCCGCTACTTCGAGGTCCCGGGTATGGGACATGTCCGTGGCGGCCCTGCGACGGACCAGTTCGACGGACTCGGGGCTCTGGTCAGCTGGGTGGAAGGCGGATACGCGCCCGAGAGCATGGTTGCCACGGCCCGCGGTGCGGGTAACCCCGGCGGCGTAAACCCGGAGATCCCGGCCAGCTGGTCTGCCGACCGTTCCCGGCCACTGTGCGTCTATCCCCTCATTGCGCAGTACAAGAAGGGTGATCCGGAAAGTGCGGACAGCTTCAAGTGCGAAAACAGCAACGGCAACGGAAATGGGAACGGCAACGGCAACGGCAACGGCAATGGGAACGGGAACGGGAACGGGAACGGCCGCCCCTAACTGAGTAGAGACAGGCACCAGCCATGGGTGGGCTGCCCGCCATCCCGCTGCGCTGCTCCGGCCCCGCGCCTCGCGTGGGCCGGAGCATGCTGTCCGTAACCTGACACTGAGTGACGCCGTCTGCGGGGTGCCTGCACCCCCGTGCTTTGACGCGCTTGTCCTCCACAACCGACTGAGCGCGGACCGTTGTCCAGAACACGTTCCGCCCGGCTTCGGGGAAAGCAAGGAGGGGCCAGAATCGATCCCACGGCCGGAGAATTTTCAGACTCCTCCGGGCAGGATAAGAATCGATCAAAGGAGCCCTCCATGTTGTCCATGCCGTTTGAATCCCCGTTGACGCACACAACTCCTGCTCCGGGCAGCTCGGGCTCGGCGGAGAAATCAGACTGCACCCACGTGAGCTGCACCTGTTCGCCGCGAGGAGGCCAGAGCGCTCCCGCCACGAACGGAGCCGGTGTGGGGCAGGCAGCGGAATCTCCAATAGCTCCGGTCATTCCGCTTCGTCCCCGGCAGCGGGTATCCGCCGTCCCTCAGGACCGCGAGGCTGGTATGGCAACAGCTGAATATGCGATTGCAACCCTGGCCGCCGTGGCATTTGCCGCCCTGCTGGTGGCGGTGTTGAGCAGCGGCGATGTCCGGGAACTGCTTCTGGCACTCATCCGGGGAGCCCTGAGCTTCGGGTGATCCGGCGGTCTGACGGCCGGGGAAGGCGGCAGCGGACGAGACTGCAGCGGGCCGAGCCCGGGTGGACCGCCCATCAATGTTCGCACGAGCAGGGAGCCGTGACTGCGGAGCTGGCTGTGGCCCTGCCAGCATTGGTAATCCTGCTGGCCGGGTTGTTGACCGGAGCAGCAGCGGGAATCACCCAGCTTCGGCTGGAGGAAGCGGCCAGTGCTGCAGCCCGGCAGGTTATGCGGGGAGATGCCAGCGCCACGGGGGAGACTGTCGCCCGGCTTGCAGGGCCCCGCGCCGGTTTTGAGCTGACAACCCAGGGCGAGTGGGTCACCGTCCACGTTGAGTCCACCCTCAACGCTCCGCTGCTCGAGCACCTCCCGATTACCCTCAGGGCGCAGGCCACTGCGCTCCCCGAAACCGCGCCATAGTGAGTCGGGAAGCCGGGAAGCCGGGTGCCGAAGGAAAAAGGGAGCAATGATCCGTTCGAGGGTGAGGCAGCGTTGCGGGGAACACGGATACGGGTCTGTGAAGCAGATCGGGGCCGAGCACGGGGACTGCCGGGACAGCGGAGCAGGAACCATGCTGACCGTGGGCATCGCGCTCGGAACTATCGTCCTGATTACGGCCCTCCTGGCACTGACACAGGCCACCGTCGGAGCAGCCCGGGCGGGCGTGGCAGCGGACCTGGCCGCTCTTGCCGGTGCCGACACGATCCGCGGGCTGCGGGCCGGGGACCCCTGTTCAGTCGCAGAAGATGTGGTTGCCCGAAACGGGGGTGACCTGGCATCGTGTGCGCCGGACGTGGGATCCCGCTCCGTCACGGTGGAGGTCAGGTCACGTGGCGGAGGGCTGCTGCCTTGGGCGCCTTCGGCCAGCGCCAGGGCCGGGCCGCCCCGATAACAGCGGGACCTAGGGAGCCCGGGCCGCCACCGTCTTCAATTCGTCCTGCCCCTGTCCTGATGCCGTCCCCGGAATCTGTCCTGGGCCCGTCCTGAATTCGGCTTGAATCCGTCCTGGAGCCGTCCTGATTTGTGCTGAAAAGCAGTTGGCGGCTGCCGGAAATATCCGGCAACCGCCAACTGCTTTATGGGGACTTCAGGGACTACTGCTCCTGGCCGGGCAGACCCTCATAGGCCACGTTGCCCGAGGCCAGGTTCTCGTCAATGAGAGTGGGCAGGCGGTCCAGGAACGCTTCGCGTTCGGTCACCACGTTTTTCATGGCGTCCTCGACGTTCTCAGTGGTGATGGCAGGCATCATGTAGACAGGCTTGGCGTCGATGTCCTCACCCTTGGCGAGTTTGATGGCCACAGCCAGGCCGGCCGCCATTTCAACCGTGCCGTGCTGCAGAGAGGTGCCGATGAAGTCGCCGTTCTTGACCGCGTTCAGGCCGTCCTCAATGCCGTCGATGCCGACGATCGGGACATCCGTGATCCCGGCTTCCTTCAGCGCCTGGAGGGCGCCGAGTCCCATGTCATCGTTCTGGGAAATCACGCCGTCAATGTCGGCGCCGAAGGCGGAGATCCAGTTGTTCATCTTGTTGACGGCCTCGTCACGCTTCCAGTTGGCCGTGTCCTTGGCGAGCACCTTTACGTCCGGGTACTGCGCCAGGACAGAGTCGATGCCCGCGCCGCGGTCGATCTCACCGGAGCCGCCCAGCGGGCCCTGGAGGATCACCACATTGCCCTTGCCTCCCAGTTTGTCCATCATCATCTGGGCTTCCTGCGCACCGGCTGCGACGTCGTCGGGCTGCACCGACCCGTCGAGATCGTCGTTCTTCAGGGACGCGTTGACGTCCACGAAGGGAATCCCGGCAGCCTTAGCCGCTGCGACCTGGGGCTGCAGCGAACCCGCCTGGACCGGGTTCACGAGGATCGCGTCAACGCCCTGGTTCACGAACTGGTCCACCTGGTTGGCCTGGGTGTTGACGTCCAGGTTGGCGGAGTTCCAGAGGATCTTCACGTTGTTGGCGGCGGCGTATGCGTCGATGCCTTCCTTGCCCTGCGTGACGAAGGAGGACATGTCGTAAACGCTCACACCGATGGTGAGCTGCTCGCCGCCGGCATCGGTGGCACCGGATGCTGCGTTCGGGTCACCGGCGCCGCAGCCAGTAAGGACGAGCGAAAAAACTCCCACAGCGGCGATGCTGGTAGCGAGTTTTTGCAGAGGACGGATCATCGTTGACACTCCTGATAGTGATGAATAGGTGGGGGGTGAAAGAAGAGGACCGCTATTTGCGGTGCTTGGACGCCCAGACATCAACGGCGACCGCCGCGACAATGAGGATGCCCTTCATAACGTCCTGCCAGTAGGCAGGAACAACCAGCAGATCGAACCCGTTGTTGAGGGTCTGGATAAGCAGCAGACCGAGTGCTGTTCCCCAGATGCTTCCGCGGCCGCCCATCAGCGAGGCTCCGCCAATGACGACGGCGGCGATTGCGTCGAGTTCGTAACCGGAGCCCAGATTCGGAGCGCCGGAGATCACCCGGGAAGCGATCATGATTCCGGAGAGCCCGGCGAGCACACCGCTGATGGCATAAACGCTGAGCAGGATCCGGGAGCTGTTGACACCCGCAATTTCGGCGGCGAGGCGGTTGCCGCCCACGGCGTAAACCCGCATGCCGTAGGCCGTGCGCTTCATAATCACGCCAAGTCCGATGATGCTGACGATCATGAGGATCACCGGGATCTTGATCCCGAGTATTTCCGTGTTCGCGAAGTTGCCAAAGCTGTTAGGCAGACCGTTGATCGGTGCCCCGTTGCCGATCACGTAGGCAATGCCGGAGGCCAGCGTCATCATGCCCAGCGTGGCAATGAAGGGCGGAACCTTCATATACGCGACCACGAGGCCGTTGATCACGCCCGCCAGCAGGCCGACGGCGACGGCGACCACGAGGGCCAGCCAGACCTGGTCGGGATTCGATTTAGCCGTGAGTGCTCCGGCCATGGCGCTTGCCGCGATAACACTGCCGACAGAGAGGTCGATGCCGCCGGTGAGGATTACCAGGGTCTGCCCCAAGGCGATCAGCGCGAACGGTGCCGCAGCGATGAGGATCGTTGCAAGGTTCTCCGGTGTGCCGAAGCGCGCGCTGCGGTACAGGAAGAAGCAGATCACCAGCACCATCACAACAACCATGGCGTGGTCGATGAGCAGCTGTTTAATCCAAGGTCCGCTGAAGCGGGCGGGCCCCAGGGCTGCCGGCCGGGCCGTTTCTGCCTGACCGCTTGGGGGAGCCGGTTTAGTCGTCGTCATTTGCTGAGGTCCTTCTCGGAGTGGGCTTCCTGCCCGGAGGCGAGTCTGAATATGCGGTCTTGGATCTCGGGATGGGACAGTTCCTCCCGGGAAAGTTCGGCTGCGAAGCCGCCGTCGCGCATCACCAGGGTCCGGTGGGTCAGGGAAAGGATTTCCGGCATGTCGGAGGAGGCCATCACCACGGCCATTCCGGACTGCGCGAGGTCAGTGATGATCCGGTAAATCTCGTTGCGTGCCCCAACGTCGACCCCCCGGGTCGGTTCGTCGAGCAGCATTACGTCGACGTTGCCGGTCAGCCAGCGTCCCAGGACTACCTTCTGCTGGTTGCCGCCGGACAGCGTCTCCACTGGCTGGTTCAGGGTGCGGCGCCGAAGCCGCAGCGAATCCATGACCTCGGCGGCAGTCTGCTGGCGCGAGCGTCCGTGCAGCCACCCGGCGGTGGAAAAGGCCGAGATCCGTGGAAGGGTCGTGTTGTCCAAAATGGACATTCCCATCACGGCGCCGGAGCCCTTGCGGTCCTCAGGGACGAGTGCCATTCCGGCGACGATCGACGCGGCTGGGTTGCCAGCACGGACTTTGGAACCCGAGACAGTTACCACCCCGGATGTACGGGCACGCATGCCGAATATAGTCTCGAGCAGTTCGGTGCGTCCGGCTCCGACCAGGCCCGCCAGCCCAAGGATCTCGCCGCGGCGCACAGTGAGGTTCACCGGAGCCCGGTCCCCGACCCGCAGGTCGGTGGCTTCGAGCAGCACTTCGTTGCCGTGCGGGTGGATCTCGGGGAACAGGTCCTCAAGCTCGCGGCCAATCATCGCGCGCACAATGTCATCGTCGGTGACGTCCCCGATGGGGCTGTCCGCGACGAGGTTCCCGTCCCGGAGCACGATCACGCGGTCCGACATGGCCCGGATCTCTTCCATCTTGTGGGTAGTGAAGAGCAGAGCCACGCCCTCGGCACGCAGCTGACGCACCACCGCAGCGAGGCGGGCGACTTCCTTCTCCGCGATGGCGCTGGTGGGTTCATCCAGGAGCAGGACCTTTGCTCCGCGCGTGGTGGCCTTGGCGATTTCGATGATCTGCCGGACGCCGACGGACAATGAGCCCATCTGGAGGTCCGGTGAAATATCCAGTCCGAACTTAGCCAGCATCGCACGGGCCTCGGATTTCATGGCCCTGCGGCGCAGGAAGCCGCCCCGGCGCAGCTCCCGTCCAATGAACAGGTTCTCGTAAACGCTCATGTCCGGGATCGAAGCCAGTTCCTGAGGCACGATGGCCACCCCGAGCTGGTTGGCCGCCTGAGGGTTACCAACCGGCAAATGCTCCCCAGCGACACTGACGCTGCCGCTGTCTGCCCGGTACTGGCCGGACGCAATTTTCATCAGGGTGGACTTTCCCGCGCCGTTTTCTCCGGCGAGGGCCGTCACGGTGCCGGGTTCAAGCGTGAGTGTGATGCCCTTTAGTACCGGAACGCCCGCAAATCCTTTGCGGATGTCAACGCATTCCAGGGCTCCCGCGGCCGTGTTCATGAAGCGCTACCCGGCCGGATCATGGTCTTCAAGCTGGTGGAGGCCGTTGAAATCCGGAGGGCTTCTTCAACGTCGTCCAGCCCATAGGAACCGGTGACCAGTGAATCCAGGTCCACCCGGCCGGTGCTTACCAGATCGATCGCTGTGGGCCAGGTATTGGCATAGCGGAAGATGCCCGTAACGACGAGCTCCCGGTTCTGAATCAACGGAACGGGGAAGGCGATTTCGTCTGCTCCCATGCCGATGAGCACTGCGGTGCCGGCTGGTGCGAGGGCCTCCAGGCCCGAGAGGACAGCAGGGGTGGCGCCGGAGCATTCGAGCAGGGCATCTACCCCCAAGGTGCGCAGCTCGGCGTCGTCCGCAATGGCATCCAGTACGCGGTCAGCACCGAACTTCAGGGCTTGGGAACGGCGTGCGGGATCGACGTCGCTGACAATAACTTCCGTGGCGCCGAAGGCTTGTGCGACCTGCAGGGCGATGATGCCGATCGGCCCGGCCCCGGTGACCAGCACCCGTGATCCGGCCGTGATGCCGGCCTTACGGGCAGCAGCGATGCCCACTGAAAGCGGTTCCATCAGTGCTGCAGCGTCCTCGCTGACGGTATCCGGGACCCGGAAGGCGAAGTGGGACTGAATGGTGACGTACTCGGCAAATGCTCCGTCCACCGGAGGGGTGGCGTAGAACTCCATGTGCGGGCAGAGGTTGTAGGCGCCGGCCAGGGTCTGGCGGCTGGTCGGCGACGGACGCTGAGGCTCGATCGATACCCGTTCCCCGAGTCTGGATTCAGCAACGCCGGAGCCAACGGCCACGATGGTTCCGCCCGCTTCGTGCCCCAGGACCAGGGGGGATTCGACGACGAAGTCACCGATCCTGCCTTCCTTGAAGTAATGCACATCGGAGCCGCAGATCCCGACCGCACCAACACGGATGAGGACCTCGTCGGCCGCAGGCCGGGGAACGGGACGCGACTCGACGACGATTTCGCCGGCGCGGCGCAGGACGCTGGCACGCATCTGCGTTGGAAGTGGTTCGCGCATGGTTTCCTTCTCCTGGATTGCTTCAACGGGCTTCCCCTGAAGCAGAGATGCGCCGTGACGACAGCCACAAGTATGCACCAATTATTCTCACGTGTGCAATTAGCGTGCTCATGTGAGCACGGTACGCTATGGTGGAAGCCCGCCCCCTGCAAGGAGACGTTTTTGGCACCCATTGGCCCCGACGAGCTGGTTCGCCTGGCTCACATTGCCCGCGAACATTACATAGCCGGCAAGACCCGCGTCGAAATCGCGGAAGAACTGGGCCTGAGTCGCTTCAAGGTCGGCCGATTGCTCGATGACGCGGTCAAATGCGGAATTGTTACCTTTGACATCTCAGTTCCCGGGCCGGTGGACGTGGAGTCCTCCCTGAAACTGCAGCGGCGCTTCGGACTAACCCGGGCTGTTGTGGTGCGCACTCCCACAGACGCGTCGGAGGCCGTGCAGGAGGAACTGGGCAAAGTCGGCGCCGAGCTGCTGGCCGAGCTGGCTGCTCCGGACGACGTCATAGGTATGACGGCAGGCCGGACCCTGGGCAGGCTTGCAGATTCCCTGGGCGCGCTGCCGGGCTGCGAGGTGGTCCAGCTGGCCGGCGTCGCAGGGCCGGTCCAGGCCACCGGTGTGGAAGTAATCAGGCGGGTGGCCGAGGCCGCACGGTCACGGGGCTGGACCCTGTATGCGCCCATTGTTGCCTCGGACCCCGAGGCTGCCGCAGCCATCCGCCGCCAGCACGACGTGCAGCAGACCATGCACCAGTACTCCAAAGTGACGCTGGCTCTCGTGGCGATCGGCAGCTGGGCGCCAGCAGATTCGCAGTTCTTCGACAACCCCGCCCTCACCGCCGAGGACCACGCCGCTCTCCTGGCCAGCGGTGTCCAGGCGGATATCGGTTCCATTTTGATCGACCGGGACGGGAAAACCGTCAACGATATCCAGGACCGCTGCGTCGCTATTGACGCTGACGAACTGCGGCGGATTCCGGAAGTGATCGGCGTCGCCGGGGGAGCGCTGAAACACGACGCGGTCCGCGCCGCCCTCAGATCGGGACTCATTGACTCGCTGGTTACCGATTCCACCCTTGCCAAC
This sequence comes from Arthrobacter gallicola, assembly GCF_014836775.1. Lineage (GTDB taxonomy): Bacteria > Actinomycetota > Actinomycetes > Actinomycetales > Micrococcaceae > Arthrobacter_B > Arthrobacter_B gallicola. Next base: position 185,011 of record NZ_JACSQD010000004.1, on the reverse strand, counting down.
CGACTGCTGGAGAACTCATGACCCGCCCTGTCGTTGCCGGTATCGATTCATCCACCCAAAGCACCAAGGTGCTTCACGTGGACGCTGAGACAGGCGAAATCCTCAGCAAGACCTCGGCCCCGCACCCCGACGGGACAAGCATTGACCCGGAGTTCTGGTGGCAGGCCCTTCAGTCGCAGGACCGCTTGGAGAACGTAGCCGCAGTGTCGGTCAGTGCCCAGCAGCACGGCATGGTTGCCCTGGACAGCAGCGGCCAGCCCGTCCACGAGGCCCTGCTGTGGAACGACACCAGGTCGTCCGCGCAGGCCAGAAGGCTCAAAGAAGCCCTGGGCCCTGAGGCCTGGGCGCGGGAAATCGGTATTGTTCCGGTTCCGTCCTTCACCGTCACGAAACTCGCCTGGCTCGCCGAGAACCACCCGGAGCTCGCCGACCGCGTGCACCAGGTATTGTTGCCGCACGACTGGCTGACCTGGCGGCTCGCCGGCCGTCCGGAGGAGGCGACCACGGACCGCAGCGACGCTTCGGGTACGGGCTACTATTCGGTTCCGGAAGGCCGTTACCGCAAGGACATCCTGGAACTGGCCTTCGGACGCTCCCCGCTGCTTCCCCGAGTGCTGGATCCAAACGGAACGGCCGGCGAAACCGGCGCGGGCGCGCTCCTTGCAGCCGGCTGCGGCGACAATGCGGGGGCGGCACTGGGCCTGGGCCTGACGGCGGGCGAAGTGGTCGTCAGCATCGGTACCAGCGGTACTGTCTTTGCGCCGTCGGCGGCCCGGATCCAGGATCCCAGCGGCGCCGTGGCGGGATTCGCGGACGCTACGGGCAATAACCTTCCGCTGCTGGCCACGATCAATGCTGCCCGCACTCTGGCTGCCAGCGCCGGGCTTCTGAACGTTGACCTCGACGAGTTCGATGAGCTGGCCTCGGCGGGCGCCCCGGACGCCGGCGGACTGACTTTCATTCCTTATCTCGACGGCGAGCGGACCCCCGACCTTCCACACGCAACCGGGACCATGACGGGACTGACCAGAGCCAACCTGACAGCCGAGAACCTTGCCCGGGCATCGGTCCTGGGACTGCTCTGCACGCTTTCGGATGCCCTGGACCGGCTGCGCGCGCAGGGAGTGGCCTGCGAGCGTATAATGCTGATCGGCGGTGGGTCAATGTCCCGATCCGTCCGCCGGGCAGCGGCAGAGATTTTCAACGCCGAGGTGGTCATTCCTGCTCCCGCGGAATATGTGGCCCTGGGCGCAGCCCGGCAGGCGGCCTGGGCATTGAGCGGGGCGGCGGAGCCTCCCACATGGTCGCGTTCCACCGAAGAAACTCATGAACCAACCGGTGCCTCCTGGGCCGCCGAGGTCCGGGGGCGCTTCACGGCGTCCCGTATCGCCGCTTATGGACTGTGACGGTCCGAAGGAACCCATGACTTTTGATGCTGCTGCACCCGCCCTGGACGATTCCTTAACGGTGTTCGACGTCGACGCCGTCCTCTTTGACCTCGACGGCACGCTTATTGACTCCACTGTCGCAACCGAACGTGCCTGGACCCTCTGGGGTGAAAAAATGGGGATCGCCGGGTACCGGCATACCGCTCACGGCATGACAGCGCTGACACTCGTCAACGAACTGGTGGACGCTCCCCGCCGGGCGGAAGCCCTCGAGCTGATCACCCGGCTGGAAATTGAAGATACCGACGGAATCCGTCAAAAAGAGGGAACAGCGGACCTCCTGGCGGCTATTCCGTCGAAGCAATGGACCATCGTGACCTCCTGTACCCGTGAACTGGCGCGTGCACGCATGGCGGCCGCGGGACTGGACTGGCCGGAGCACATGGTTACTGCAGACCAGGTCACCACAGGAAAGCCGTCACCTGAGGGTTTTCTGCTGGCTGCCAAACGGCTGGGCGCGGACATCCGGCGGTGCCTGGTGGTTGAAGACGCGCCGGCAGGCCTAAGCGCCGGGCGGTCAGCGAACGCGCAGACCCTGGGTGTGACCGGAACCTACGGCGCCCGGCAGCTGGAGGCCGACGCGGTGGTGGCTTCCCTCGGCCAGCTCACCGTCTCACGCCGCCCCGGGGCAGCACTGGTGATTGAGATCCGGGACCGGTAACCGGGGAGCTACCGCTTCGATCCGCCGGACCCGGCGGAGATGGATGCTCCGGCGTCGGCACCGTCCGGAGCGTTCTCCAGGAGCACATTGATCAGGGTAACGGCACCCTTCTTGTCCAGCGGGTTGTTCTTATTGCCGCACTTGGGGGACTGCACGCAGGACGGGCAGCCGCCGTCGCACTCGCAGGCCCGGATGGCGTCCCGGGTGGCCGTAAGCCACACGATCGCGGCCTCGTAGGCGCGTTCGGCGAAGCCGGCGCCGCCGGGGTGACCGTCGTAGACGAAGATGGTGGGCTTGCCGGTGTCTGCATGCAGGGCGGTGGAGACGCCGCCGATGTCCCAGCGGTCCGAGGTCGCCACCAGCGGGAGCATCCCGATCGAGGCATGCTCGGCAGCGTGGAGCGACCCGGGGAAATCAGCCGCTGCCAGCCCGGCACCGAGCAGCAGCTTCTCGTCGATGACGAACCACACCGCCTTGGTGAACAGTTCCTTGGCCTCCAGCTCCAAAGGTTCCTCACCCAGGATTTCGTTCGAGACCAGTGCCTTGCGCTGGAAGGAGACCACTTGGGTGGTCACCTTCACGGTGCCGAAGCAGACCGTCACCTCACCCCACTGCACGGACCGCTCGGTTTCCATCACTTCGATCTGCGTGACATCCCGGGCCTGCGTATAGAACTCCGGGTTGCCGCGGGTCACCATGGCACAGTGGTCGGCCTCATTCAGCTCATCCACCAGGAAGGTCTGGCCCTGGTGCACATACACGGCACCGGTATGCGCCTGGTACTGGCTCTGCGCGGCATCCATGGTGCCCAGCAGCGTCCCGGTTTCTGACTCGACGATGTTGATCGGCCCGCCTCCGCTGGCCCGCAGGTTCACCATTGAGGCGGCACTCTCGGCATGGGTCCAGAACCAGCCGGCCGGACGGCGCCGCAGATACCCCTGTGCCACCAGTTGATCCAGCAGCTTCGCAGCCGTTGGGCCGAACATCTCCCGCTCCGCCGGGGTCAGCGGCAGTTCGGCGGCCGCCGCGCACAGATGCGGGCCCAGCACATACGGGTTGGACGGATCGAAGACCGTGGCCTCCACAGAGATGTCGAAGATTGCTTCCGGGTGGTGCACCAGATACGTGTCGAGTGGATCGTCACTGGCCACAAACGCCGCCAGCGCATCCTGCCCGGACCGTCCCGCACGGCCAATCTGCTGGAACAGGGATGCGCGGGTGCCGGGCCAGCCGGCCACCAGCACGGCATCAAGGCCGGAAATGTCGATTCCCAGCTCCAGGGCCGAGGTGCTGGCGATCCCGAGCAGCTGACCGCTGCGCAGCTGATTCTCCAGTTCCCGCCGTTCCTCCGGGAGGTAACCCGAACGGTAGGCCGCCACCCGGCCCGGCAGGGACGGATGGACCTCCTCCAGCAGGCGCCGGCTGATCGTGGCGATCGCCTCCGCGCCCCGGCGGGACTTGATGAAAGCAATAGTGCGGACCTGGGCCGAAACCAGATTCGCCAGCAGATCCGAGGTTTCGGCAATCACCGTGCGGCGCTCGCGGGCACCGTTTTCGCCTTTCAGCTCGGTCAGCTGCGGTTCCCAGAGAGCCACCGTGGTGGCACCGTGCGGGGAGTAATCACGGGTGAAGGCCTGGACCTCCGCGCCGATCAGCCGGCCGAAGGACTGCGCCGGATCAGCTGAGGTGGCGGAGGCTCCGATGAAGACCGGGTCTGCGCCGTAGTAGGCGCAGATCCGCCGCAGGCGGCGCATCAGGTTGGCAACGTTGGAGCCGAAAACACCCCGGTAGCTGTGCGCCTCATCGATGATGACGTACTTCAGCCGGCGGAAAAACCGTGCCCACCAGGCATGGTTGGGCAGTACGCCAAAGTGCAGCATGTCCGGGTTGGCCAGCACCAGGTTGGCGTGGTCCCGGATCCAGCGGCGGGCACCGGGATCGGTGTCGCCGTCGTAGGTTTCCGCCCGCAGCGTGGGCAGCTGCAGCGCTTTCAGTGCCGAGAGCTGGTCCGCAGCCAGGGCCTTGGTGGGGGAGAGGTAAAGCGCAACCGCACCGGCGGGCTCCAGGCTGATCCTGTCCTCCAGTGCGGTGCGGTGAATCTCGTCCAGCACCGGCAGCTGGTAGGCCAGCGATTTCCCGGAGGCTGTGCCGGTGGAAATGATCGTGTGCCGGCCGGCGCGGGCCGACTCCGCGGCTTCGGCCTGATGCCGCCAGGGCTGATGCACGCCCAGGCGTTCATAGGCGACCCGCACATCGGGATGGACCCAGTCCGGCCATGCCACCGTCTCGGCCTGCCGGGCGGGAATGGAATGGATGTGGACCAGCTGCTCCGGGTCGGTGCCGCCGCCGAGCAGCGGGATCAGGGAATCATGTAAGGCCACGCGGTTATTCTCCCACCGGCATCCCCCGGCCAGGCCCGCAAACCCGGCCGCTCCGCGACCGGCGAAATCTGCTAGAGGCGCGGCTCGAAAATCATCACGTTGGCCAGCGACTCCCAGCCCAGGTAGCGGTACAGCTCCAAACCGGTTTCGGGCGAAATGAGCAGGCCGGTCTCTGCATCGTGCTCCAAGGCCACCGCCGTCAGCGCCCGCATGACGTAACTGCCCAGCCCGCGGCGGCGAAAGGCCGGTTCCGTGGAGATTTTGTCGTACACGGCATAACCGTCCACCACTGCTACATGCCCCCGGGCTGCCGGCTCGCCGTCCATCGTGACCAGCACCGATCCCACGGCTCCGGACCTCTGCGTCTCGGAATCGTAACCGTCCGGCGTAATCGGATCCTCAATATCCTGGCCCTCCATGTCCAGGACCATAAAAACCTCATCCGTGGAGCGGACGGAGAGCCCATACACGTTCGCGGCCCCGTGCAGTTCACCAACACGTGAGGTAACGATGGTGAACAGCCGGCTGGCCCCCTGCCGCGCCGAGGCGGCCAGAGCGGCAAACTCGTCATGCGAGGGCTCGAGTGCGAAGTACTCCCAATCGTTGGTCTTGTCGTGCAGGAAGGCCGCCGGAAACCGACCCTCGTGGCGCATCTGGTACCCGCGGGCGCGGGCCCAGCCGGTAACCCAGGTTTCGAGGAGATCGTCGGTCAACGCGTTCATGAATGAACACTAGCCCGGGAGCCGGACGGGCGGCAGGGCTGATCCCAAAATCGGATTTTGCCCGCCGGTCTACCCTTAAAGCGTGGCTCTGAACCGAATTGCTCTTTATTACGCCTTTACCCCGCTCCCGGACCCGGAGGCGATCCGTCTCTGGCAGCGTGCACTCTGCGAGAAACTTGGCCTGCGCGGCCGCATCCTGATCTCCAAGGACGGGATCAACGGAACTGTCGGAGGTGAGCTGAGCGCGGTCAAAACCTATGTCAAGGCCACCCGGGAGTACCCCGCGTTCAAGAAAATGGACATCAAGTACTCAGAGGGTTCCGCCGAGGACTTCCCGCGCCTGAGCGTGAAGGTCCGCCCGGAGATCGTCAGTTTCGGTGCCCCCGGGGAGCTCAAGGTCGACGAAAACGGAGTGGTCGGCGGCGGCACACACCTGCGCCCCGAGGAACTGCACGAACTGGTGGAGAAGAAGAAAGCCGAGGGTGAGGAGATCGTCTTCTTCGATGGCCGCAATGCCTTCGAATCCCAGATTGGCCGGTTTAAGGGTGCCGTTGTCCCGGATGTCTCCACGACCCACGACTTCATCGCCGAACTCGAATCCGGGAAATACGACGACCTCAAGGACAAGCCCGTTGTCACGTACTGCACCGGCGGCGTCCGCTGCGAAGTGCTTTCGGCGCTGATGGTGGACCGCGGTTTCCAGGAGGTGTACCAGATGCAGGGTGGGATCGTCCGGTACGGAGAGGCTTACGGGGATAAGGGGCTGTGGGAAGGATCGCTCTACGTCTTCGACAAGCGGATGCACATGGAATTCACTGACGACGCCGTCACTATCGGCCAGTGCGTCCGGTGCGAAGCGCCCACGAGCAAGTTCGAAAACTGTTCCAATCCCGCGTGCCGCGAGCTCACCCTGTACTGCGCCGAGTGTGCCTCCGATCCCTCAACGCTTCGCTGCCCGGACGGCTGCGCAGCTTAGGCGAGCTGCACCGGAGCGGGGGAGCCGGCTGCCGGCGACACAATCTCACCGAGGTTTGTGACGGCTTTGTCGAACAGGGCAGCGGGGTCGCAGCCGCCGTCCGCGCTTTCCTGGGCGAAGCACTGCCAGGCCACCCGCCACGTGCAGGCGATGAGCTCGGCCACGAGCAGGGCAGGCATCTGGCCGAGGATATTTCGTTCGACCAGCGATCCGCTGAGCGCTGAGACCAGCTGCAGTTCCTGCCGGGCCACTCCCTGCAAGAGTCCGGGTTCGCGCAGGACCAAACGGGAAATCCGCAGGAACTCGTACTGCTGGACCTCGTAGGCGAAGTGCTTCCGGCAGACCTCAATCAGCTCGCGGAGAACCTGCGCGGAGGTCAGCGCGGGGTGAAGGGGATGGGTCAGGAGCGCCTGCACCAATTCGCCCTGCCCCGGCATCGCGGCAGACTCCTTCGAGTCGAAGTAACGGAAGAAAGTGCGCTCCGAGATGCCAGCCTGCTCTGCGATCCGGGCGACGGTCGTGGCCTCGAATCCGGCGGTTTCCAGCAGATCAAGCGTTGCCCGCTGAATCTCGCCCCGGGTTGCTGCCTTGCGGTCGTCCCGTATTCCCATTCCGCGCTCCTCCCTGCTTCATGCGCGTGCAGGCGGTCGTCGGCCCGCCTTGGTTTCTGTCACAGTATGCCACGTTTGGTCAAAAATACTGTCAGTTTGTGACACAATCTATGAGTTCTAAATTATTCAGGAAGAGGAAGCATTTGAGTCACGACAGTCCCGAAGCCCCGGCAGTAGAGCGGCCCCACGCCGCCGCGCCGCCGGTATTTTCCACCAAACAACTGACGGGAATCATCGGTGCCCTGGCCCTCGCGGCCTTTGTGATGATCCTGAACGAAACTGTCCTGAGCGTGGCGCTGCCGTCGATCATGGCCGACCTGGATGTCTCAGCGGCAGCCGGCCAGTGGCTGACCACCGGCTTCCTGCTGACCATGTCCGTTGTCATCCCCACCACGGGCTTCCTGATCCAGCGGTTCACCACACGCAGCCTGTTCGTCTTTGCGCTGCTCAGCTTCCTGGCCGGCACGCTCCTGGCGGTTTTCGCACCGAGCTTTGTCTTCCTGCTGATCGCCCGGGTCATCCAGGCTGTCGGCACCGCTATTGTTCTGCCCCTGCTGATGACCACTACGCTGTCGCTGGTTCCGGTCCGGAACCGTGGGGCGATCATGGGGCTGAACTCGATCGTGATCTCCGTGGGCCCGGCCATCGGGCCGACCGTATCCGGTGCGATCGTGAATGCCTTCAGCTGGCACTACATTTTTGTGATGATGGCTCCGCTTGCCGTCCTCATTCTCATCTTCGGGATGATCTTCATCAGGATTCCGGTCAATACCCGCAAGATTCCGGTGGACGTGCTCTCGGTGATCCTGTCCGCGGTGGCCTTCGGTTTCCTCGTGTACGCGATCTCCAGCGTTGAACACGCCAGCGAGAACCTGGCGGTGACCATCGCCTCCTTCGTTATCGGCATTGCCGGGCTGGCCCTCTTCATCCGGCGCCAGGTCCGCCTCACCCGGAGCGGCCGTGAACTCCTGAACCTCACTCCGTTCAAGCACCGCCCCTTCACCTTCAGCGTGGTCATGATCATGATCGCCATGGGCACCATGCTTGGCACCGTGGTCATGATTCCGATCATCCTCCAGACCGGCAGCGGCCTGAGCACCCTGACCATCGGAATGCTGCTGTTGCCCGGTGGCCTGGTGCAGGCATTTGTGGCTCCGATTTTCGGCCGTGTCTACGACCGCTTCGGCCCCCGTCCGGTCCTGATCCCCGGCGCTGCCATGCTGGCGCTGGGCCAGTGGCTTTTCGTCACGGTGACTACGGATACCGAACTGTGGATGTTCGTGGTCAGCCACGTGGTCTTCAGCATTGGACTGGCCATGCTGATGACCGGTCTGCTCGCCTCCGCCATGGCTTCCCTCGAACCGCGCCTCTATGGCCACGGATCGGCAATTTTCAATACGGGCCAGCAGTTGGGCGGCGCCATCGGCACCACCATTTTCGTTACCGTGATGTCGCTGCTGTCTGCAGGAAAGCTGGAAGCCGGCTCGGATCTGGCGTCGGCCCTGTTCTCGGGTGCTCACGTCTCCTTCATCATCGGCGCCATCCTGGCAACCCTTGGCCTGGTGCTCGCACCGTTCATCAAGGTCACCAGGGCGCACTAACCTGTCCCTGATTCAGGGCTGGGAGCCGGGTCGTTTGCGGGTCAAACGGCCCGGCTCCTGGCTTTTGGGCGGGCAATGAAGGTCGGCAGCGGAACCTAGACTGGAACGGTGACTGATTTTTCCCGGATCCCGGGCGCTCCGCAGAGTTCGAATCTTCCGCTCCTGGCCGGCCTCGCCGCTGACCTGCAGGACGCCGGCTACACGGTCGACGGCGTTGCCGCCTTCCTGGGGGAGGAGGCTAGTGCGGCGCTGGGCCGGGAGCAGGTGGTCCCGGCGATGCTGATCTGCCGGGCGGCCGCCGAGTCCGGGGTTTCGGTGCCCCTGGCCGCCGCCGTGCAGCTGTGGCTTACCGGTGAGTCAGTGAGCCCGGGCCGGCTCGATGCCGCCTTCCCCCGCACCGGTGCCGCCGGGCTGCTGCAGCTCGGACTTGCCGAGCAGGACCCGGAGAGTCCGGACCTTTTCCGGGCCGCCGTTGACCTGCGGCCCTACGCTTTCGACGCCGCCGATGCGAACGCTGCCGATGCGAACGCTGCCGCCGCCGACGCCGATGAGAATGCCGACGCCGCCGACGCCGATGCCTCCGCCCGGGACGGGGATGCCCCGGCAGGCAGTCCTCCCGCAGCCAGTGCCGGAGTCCAGCTCTGGGTCGCCAGCGACCTGGGGGCCCACCAGCGTCCCGGGGTGCTGCCCCACGACCATGTCCTGGGCATAGGCCAGGCCTCGCTGTCCCTGGCCCAGCTGACCAGCCGCCGTCCCGTGGAACGGGCACTGGATCTGGGAACCGGCTGCGGCATCCAGGCCTTCCACCTGCTCAGCCATGCCGGGCACGTCACCGCAACTGACATTTCTGAACGGGCACTGGGTTTCACCCGCTTCAACCTCCTCCTGAATGCACCCGCCCTGGACCTCGACCCGGCCCGCCCGGAGCAGCGCATCGACCTGCGGCTGGGCAGCATGCTGGAACCGGTGGCGGGGGAGCGGTTCGATCTGGTGGTTTCCAACCCGCCGTTCGTGATCACCCCGCGCTCTGCGGCCGAAACAGCTGAGGGCCGCTTCACCTACCGCGACGGCGGCATGGCCGGCGACGGCATTGTCGAAGGACTGTTCCGGGACCTTGGATCGGTCCTGGCGCCCGGTGGCACGGCCCAGATGCTCGGCAACTGGGAAATCCAGGGAACGGACGGGTTCAGTGACAGGCTGCGTTCCTGGCTGCCGGAAACCATGGACGCCTGGGTCATTCAGCGGGAAACCCTCAGTCCGGCGGAATATGCCGAAATGTGGCTGCGGGACGCGGCGGAGAACCGCGACAAGCACGAATACGCCGCCTCCTACGCCGCTTACCTGGCGGACTTTGCGTCCCGGGACACCACCGCCGTCGGCTTCGGCCTGGTCTGGATGCGCCGCCGTGCCGATCCGGACGCGGCCCCGCTGCGCCGTTTCGAGGAAATCGCCCACCCGCTCGAGTCGCCGATTGGCCCGCACCTCGGCGCCGCCGTCGACCTCTTTGACTGGACCGCAGCCCATCCGGACCTCTCCGCTGAACACCTGGAGGTTGCCGGGGACGTCACGGAGGAACGCCACCAGCGTCCCGGCGCGGAACACCCCGGCGTCATCCTGCTGCGGCAGGGCGCCGGCCTGCGGCGTACCAACCTGATGAGCACCGAGCTCACCGGGTTTGTCTCGGCCTGCGACGGGGAGCTGCCAGCCGGTGCGATCATCGCGGCGCTGGGTGCCCTGCTTGGCCGGGACGATCCGGAGTTCGCCGCGGGACTCGCTGCGGAAGTGTGCAACCTTATCCTGGACGGATTCCTGCTGCCCGCGCAGTCTTAGCAGCACAGCGCGGAATTGGGGGTGCGTCGGCGGGCCAGACCGGTTGAGGTTACCCTTGTGCTTGGGAAAACCCCATACTGTCTTAGGATGAGCAGGCCTGCGGTCCTTTCCGCGCCTCCCTCATTTTCATTTGATCTACCCCGTACGTAGGAGAACAGTGCCAGTTAAGGCAACGGACAAGTCGGCCGGCAAAAAGAAGAAGTTGGTAATTGTCGAGTCCCCGGCCAAGGGCAAGACCATCGCCGGGTACCTCGGCGAGGGGTTCGAGGTGACCGCCTCCATGGGGCACATCCGCGACCTTCCCCAGCCCTCGGACCTCCCCGCGGAGCTGAAGAAGAGCTCGCTGGGCAAGTTCGCCGTCGACGTCGAAAAGGACTTTGAGCCGTATTACGTCGTCTCCACGGATAAAAAGAAGAAGGTCGCCGAGCTCAAGGCCGCGCTCAAGGACGCCGACGAACTTTACCTCGCAACTGACGGTGACCGCGAAGGCGAAGCCATCGCGTGGCACCTGCTCCAGGTCCTGAAGCCCAAGGTGCCTGTCCACCGCCTGACCTTCCCCGAAATCACCAAGGAAGCAATCCAGCGCGCGCTGCTGGAAATGCGGGACATCGACATCTCCATGGTTGATGCGCAGGAAACCCGCCGCATCCTGGACCGCCTGTACGGCTACGAGATCTCCCCGGTGCTTTGGCGCAAGGTGGCCCGCGGCCTGTCCGCCGGCCGTGTCCAGTCCGTGGCGACCCGGCTGGTGGTGGAGCGCGAACGCGAACGCATGGCCTTCCGCTCCGCGTCCTACTGGGACCTGCTGGGCACCTTCGCCACCTCTTCCTCGGAGACGTTCAAGGCCCGTCTGACCTCGGTCGACGGCGCCCGGATCGCCACCGGCAAGGACTTCACCGACCGCGGCGAGCTCAAGTCCAAGACCGTCACCCACCTGGATGAGGCAGCGGCAGTTTCGCTGGCCGCCGGCCTGGAATCGGCGTCGTTTACTGTCCGTTCGCTGGAGACCAAGCCCTACACCCGCCGTCCGGCGGCGCCGTTCACCACCTCCACGCTGCAGCAGGAAGCCAGCCGCAAGCTGCGTTTCTCCTCCCGCGTGACCATGCAGGTGGCGCAGCGGCTGTACGAAAACGGCTACATCACCTATATGCGTACCGACTCTTCGTCGCTCTCGGATCAGGCCATTAATGCCGCCCGCCGCCAGGCGTCGGAGCTTTACGGGCCCGAGTACGTGCCTGAAGCCCGCCGCGTCTATAAGGGCAAGTCCAAGAACGCGCAGGAAGCCCACGAGGCCATCCGCCCCGCCGGTGATTCCTTCCGCACTCCGGCACAGGTGGCGTCCTCGCTGCGCGGCGACGAATTCAAGCTCTATGAACTGATCTGGAAGCGGACCGTCGCCTCGCAGATGGCAGATGCCAAGGGCTCGACGGCGTCCGTCAAGCTGGGTGCCGTGTCCGCCGATGGGCGCGACGCCGAGTTCTCGGCTTCCGGCACGGTCATCACCTTCCGCGGTTTTATGGCCGCTTATGAAGAAGGCCATGACGCCTCCCGGGACGAGGAGGACGGCGCCGGCGACGGACGCTTGCCGATCCTGACGAAGGACGACCCGCTGACGGCAGCCGAGCTGGCAGCCGCCGGCCACGAGACCTCCCCGCCGCCGCGCTTCACGGAAGCGTCGCTGGTGAAGATGCTCGAAGAGCTGGGCATCGGACGCCCGTCCACCTACGCCGCAACGATCTCCACCATCATGGACCGCGGGTACGTGACCAGCCGCGGCCAGGCCCTGGTGCCGAGCTGGATCGCCTTCTCCGTGGTGCGGCTGCTCGAGGAGCACTTCACGGACTACGTGGACTACGACTTCACGGCCGAGCTGGAAGAGGACCTGGACCGGATTGCCCGCGGCGAAGCCGGCCGGGTGGAATGGCTGAACCAGTTCTACTACGGCGACCGCGTCGAAACCGGCCTGCATACGATTGTGAACGATCTCGGCGAGATCGATGCCCGCGCGGTGAACTCCATCGAGATCGCGGACGGCATTGTGCTGCGCGTGGGCAAGTTCGGCCCGTACCTGGAACGCCCGCTGCCCGCGGATGCTCCCGAAGGCACCGAGCCGGACCGGGCCAATGTGCCGGAGGATCTGGCTCCCGATGAGCTGACTGCCGAAAAGGCGATCGAGCTGATGAACAGTGCCGGCCCCGAGGAACGCGTGCTGGGAGAGGACCCCGAAACCGGGCGCACCATCGTCGCGCGCAACGGCCGCTACGGACCCTACGTCATTGAACTGATTCCGGAGCCAACGGCCGAGGAGCTGGCCAACCAGCCGGTCGAATATTACAAAAACGGCAAGCCCAAGCCGCCGAAGAAGCCTGCCAAGGTCAAGCCGCGCACCGGCTCGCTGTTCAAGTCGATGAGCGTTGAGACGGTCACTCTGGAGGAAGCGCTGAAGCTGATGCGGCTCCCGCGTGTGCTGGGGACCGACGCCGAGGGCAACGAGATCACCGTGCAGAACGGCCGGTTCGGACCGTACCTGAAGAAGGGCACGGATTCCCGCTCGATCGGCTCCGAAGAGGAGATCTTCACGATCACCCTGGAGCAGGCGCTGGAGATCTACTCGCAGCCCAAGCAGCGCGGCGGCCGGCAGGCCGCGGCCCCGCTGGCTGAGTTCGGTACCGACCCCGTGTCCGAGAAGCCGATTGTGGTTAAGGACGGCCGGTTCGGCCCCTACATCACTGACGGCATCACGAACATCACGGTTCCGCGCTCCACCGCGATCGAGGAACTTACCCGGGAACAGGCCATTGACCTGCTGGCCGAGAAGCGTGAGAAGGGCCCGGCGAAAAAGCCTGTCCGTAAGCGCGCCGCGGCGAAGAAGTAGGCTTTCCATGCCGATTGCCGGGCGTTTGTTCCGGGTCCCTGCGCGGGGCCCGGAGCAGGCGCGCGGCTGCGGCCGCGCCATAATGGAACCATGCGACTAGGCGTCCTGGATATTGGTTCCAACACCGTCCACCTGCTCCTGGTGGACGCCCATCCGGGTGCCCGTCCGGTGCCCTTTGCCTCCCACAAGCGGCCGCTGCAGCTGGTGGCCCATCTGGACGACCGCGGAGCCATCACGCTCGAGGGCCAGCAGCTGCTGGTGGAATTCGTGGAAGAGGCCCGGGACTTCGCCGAACGCCACCGGGCCCAGGACCTGCTGGCCTTCTGTACCTCGGCGCTTCGGGAAGCGGTCAACGGCCCTTCCGTGCTCGATCACGTGGAGCTCCAAACCGGCGTCGCACTCAAGGAACTGAGCGGACGGCAGGAAGCGTCCATGACCTACCTGGCCGCGCGGCGCTGGTACGGCTGGGGTGCGGGAACACTGTTGGACCTGGACATCGGCGGCGGGTCCTTCGAGATGGCGCAGGGCCAGGACGAACTGCCGGACGCCGCCGTTTCGGTCCCGCTGGGCGCCGGCCGGCTCACCCGGGATTGGCTGGCGGGGGATCCGCCGGCCGCGGAGAGCATCGAAGCGCTGCGGAACTACATCCGCAACACGGTGCATGACGCCGCGCTGGAATTTTTGCCCTACGGGCCGCCTCACCTCGCCACCGGCACCTCCAAAACGTTCCGGTCGCTGGCCCGCCTGACCGGCGCGGCGCCGTCGTCGGCCGGTTCCTACGCCCGGCGCAAGCTGCGCCGGAAAGACCTCACCCGGCTGGCACTGCGGCTGTCCACGCTGAGCGCGGCTGAGAGGTCCCGCCTTGACGGGGTCTCCGCTCTCCGGGCACCCCAGCTGCTGGCCGGCGCACTGGTCGCGGAGGCAGCGATGGAAGCCTTCAACCTCAAGTCCCTGCAGATCTGCCCCTGGGCGCTGCGCGAGGGCCTGATCCTGCAGCGGTTGGATACGCTGCGCTTTGAGACCCCGGGCCCCCTGCCGGCCGGGCCTGAACCCTACCAGCCAGAATCTGCCGGGACCCTGGTCTTGGCTGCTGCCGGTGAACCGAGCGGAGCAATGCCATGACCCTAACGTCCCCCAAGCCGGCGCAGCCGGCGGCCAACCTGCCGACGATCCCGGTGGCGCTGTCCAGCTCCTCCGTCTACCCGCTGTCCGTCCATGACACGTTTGCCGTCGCCCATGACCTGGGGTACGACGGGGTGGAGGTGATGGTCACCGGGAGCCAGATTAGTCGGAACCCGGAGACCGTCAAGGGACTGATCGACAGGTACCAACTGCCGGTGCTGGCCATCCACGCGCCCACCCTGCTGCTCACCCAGCAGGTATGGGGCAAAGCCTGGACCAAAATTGAACTCTCTGCCGCGATGGCCGCTGAGGTCGGAGCGCGCATTGTTGTGGCGCATCCCCCGTTCCGGTGGCAGACCGGATACGCGGAAAACTTCGCTGAAGGAGTCCGGCGCATCGAGGAGGACTACGGCGTCATTATCGCGGTGGAGAACATGTATCCGTGGCGGGTCCGCGGCCGCGAGGCAAAGGCCTACCTGCCGCACTGGAATCCGCTGCCGGAACCGTATGACCACGTGACCTGGGACTTCTCCCACGCCGCGATTGCCGGGATGGATTCCTATGAGGAGATCCGCAAACTTGGCAGCCGGCTCAGCCATGTGCATCTGACGGACGGAACTCCGAACGGCAGGGACGAACACCTGCTGCCGGGGGAGGGGACACAGCGCTGTGCCGAGACGCTGCAGTACCTCTCGGAGACCGGCTATAACGGGTCAGTGGCCATTGAAGTCAGTACCCGCCGGGCGAAGGAACCTGGGGAGCGGGAGAAAATGCTGCGGCAGACCCTGGAATTCGCCCGGATAAACCTCAACCAGGTGCTGGACGAGTAGGCCGCTTACGTCTGCTCCGCCGCCCCGAACCCGGACAGCGGACGCGCTTTGAGGAAATGCGACACCGGTCACCGTTGCCGATAGTGTGAACTGGGAAACCAGCCCGCGGGCGGTTTTCCTGAAACTATCGGCGGCACGGAAGGTGAAGGCATGTTCCTTGGCATAGACATTGGCACCGGGAGCAGCAAGGCGGTGCTGGTGGACAGCGAAGGCACGGTCCTGGACCAGGCCACCATTGCCCACGAGATGTCGATGCCGCATCCGGGCTGGGCGGAGTTCGATGCAGAGAGCGTCTGGTGGGAAGAGACCTGCCGCCTGAGCCGCAGGCTGCTCGACGGCCGCGATGCCTCCGCACTGCAGGGAGTGTGCGTCAGCGGCATGGGCCCTTCCCTGGTGGTGACCGATGCCGACTTCCGCCCGCTGCGCCCCGCGATCCTCTACGGGATCGACACACGCGCGCACCGGGAGATTACCGAGCTGAACGCCGAATTCGGGTCCGGGGAGCTCTATCAGCTGGGCGGAAAAATGCTCAGCTCACAGTCCGTGGGACCGAAGCTGCGCTGGCTGGCCCGGAACGAACCCGAGGTTTTCAGCTCCGCCACCCACTGGTTCGGCCTGAACTCCTTCATCGTGGCCCGGCTGACCGGCGAATACATTCAGGACCACCATTCCGCCAGCCAGTCCGACCCGCTGTACGATCTGCAGGCCAATGCCTGGTCACGGGACCACTATGCCGCCGTCGCCGGGCACCTCGAGGTGCCCCGGTTGGCCTGGCCGCTGGACGTTGTTGGCCAGGTGCACCGCCGGGCCGCCGAACTCACCGGTATCCCCGCCGGCACGCCGGTGTGTGCCGGCACCATTGATGCCTGGGCGGAGGCCTTCAGCGCCGGTGCCCGCAGGCCGGGTGACACCATGCTGATGTACGGCTCCACCTTCTTCTTCGTCCAGAACCTGCACGACTACCGCTCCCATGAACTGCTGTGGACCACCACCGGCGTCGAAAAGGACTCGCTGTGCATAGCCGGCGGAATGTCCACCTCGGGCAGCCTCACCACCTGGATGAAGCGGCTTTTCGGCGACCCCTCCTTCGAAGACCTGGTGGCAGAGGCTTCCGCAGCCGCCCCGGGAGCCAACGGGCTGATTGTGCTGCCCTATTTTGCCGGCGAACGGACCCCGATCTTCGACCCGGACGCCCGCGGGACCATCACCGGCCTCACGCTGAGTCACAGCCGCGGAGACCTGTTCCGGGCCACCTATGAGGGTGTGGCCTACGGGGTTCGGCAGATCCTCAGTTTTATGGGCGAGGCTGCGGAGGAGACCAGCCGGCTGGTCGCAGTGGGCGGCGGGACACAGGCACGGTTGTGGCTGCAGATCGTCAGTGACGTCACCGGCCGTGAGCAGTCCCTGCCGGCCCAGGCCATCGGAGCCAGCTTCGGTGACGCCCACATGGCCGCCATCGGAACCGGCGCCGTACCGCCGGAAACCGACTGGGCGGTCATTGGTGAGACCATCGAGCCGGACCCCCGGACGGCAGAGGTGTACGGAGAACTCTTTGAGGTTTATGACGGGCTCTACCCCGCCACCCGGGCAGCCATGCACAGCCTGGCTGCGGTTCAGCGGCGCAGCTAGCCTCCTGGGGTCAACACACGCAGCCAGCCGCGGCCGGGCGCGGCGTAAACGGTAAGGCGAACCGGCCGGGGTTCAGGCGGACGGTTCTCCCAGTGCCCTCAGAATCGCCTCGGCCGTGTGTTCGTCGGTGACCAGGCGGTTGATGATTCCCGCGCGGGCGGCCCCGAGGATGCTCGGCGTTTTGTGCTCACCGATGGCGATCCCCACGCAGTGCTCCATGTCCCGCAGGACAGAAAGCGGTGTCCGGATCATCCGCTCGTGTCCGGGGAAATCCAGGGGGGTGCCGTCGATTTCGAAGAAGTTCAGGCAGACGTCGCCCACGGCATGCCGCAGGGCCTCACTCTCGGTGGGAATCGCCGGCGAGATGGAGCTGCGGGTGCTCGTCGGTGCGCCGATGCCAACCAGCGCGCCTCTGGCGCCCGCCCACAACTGCTGGATGTGACCGAACCCGGGATCATGCTGGAGAGCCTCGAACATGACCGGGGAGGGTTTGGCTTCGGCAAACAGGAATGCGGGGTGGGCCTGCAGCTGCTGGGCCACGGCCCGGGTGATTTCATTGGTCTGGTACCAGGGCTCGGGTTCGGCCTGCCCGCCCACCGTCGGGGCCACAACGACGCCGGGCAGCGGCGGCAGCTGCGTGCGTCCAACTTCGTAGAGGGTGCGCCCGGAGGAAACCAGCAGGACGTCACCAGGGACCAGATGCATGTCGAGCAGGGCCTGGCGGGCCTGCGGGTTGACGCCGCGGCCCAGCTCCCGGGACTGGTTGCCCGCAGCCAAATAAACCCGCTGAACACCCAGGGCTGCAGCGGTCCGGGCGGCCAGATCTTCCAGGCCGCCCTGGTCCGGGTTGATGACCTGAATGCGGACAATCCCGCTTTCCCGGGCATCGGTCAGCAACCGGCTTACCGTGGCCCGCGAAACGCCCATCCGCGCGGCGATTTCCGCCTGGGTCTCATTGTGCTCGTAATAGGCCCGTGCTGCTTCAAAAGCCGGGTTGGAGCCGGGCACGGCCGATGCCGGCCTGGGCTGGGTGGTCAAGGAGGCACCTTCCATGGATCGAACAGATCAAATCGCACTGTAACACTGCGGGGACATCAAGACTGCGGGCCGTACACCGGAGGCCGGGCCGGACCGCCAACAACATTACGGGGCATACCGCGGCAGAACCGACTCCGTGAACGTATGTTCTTGACATATGTGCAGCTAGGTATAGCGTAGAGGAGTTATTTGAGTCACAACGAAGTGAGGAGCACCTAATGGTTGCCGCCTTTGAGCGTCCCGAAACCATGTCGGCCGTAGTCTGCCACGGCCCCGAAAACTACAAACTGGAAACCCTCCCGGTACCAGCCGTGGAAGACGGGCAGCTGCTCATTCGGGTGGAGGCCGTGGGCGTATGCGCCAGCGACCTGAAGTGTTACCACGGAGCTGCAAAGTTCTGGGGGGATGAAAACCGTCCCGCATGGGCGCAGGAGGGTGTCACTCCCGGTCACGAACTCGTGGGCACCATCGTGGAGGCCACCGACGCCGCCCTGGCGCACCACGGCGTGAAGGTCGGCGAGCGCATCGCCTGCGAGCAGATCGTTCCGTGCGGCGAGTGCCGCTACTGCCAGCGCGGCCAGTACTGGATGTGCGGCCCGCACGACATGTTCGGTTTCCGCAACTACAACGGCGCCATGGCTGAATACATGCTCGTGCCCATCAAGGCCCGGGTCCACCGCGTTTCAGCCGATCTTCCCCCGGCCCACGCCGCCTTCGCCGAGCCGCTGGCCTGCTCGCTGCATGCGGTGGAACGTGCGGGAATCACCTTCGACGACGTTGTGGTGGTCGCCGGCTGCGGGCCCATCGGCCTGGGCATGGTTGCCGGCGCGAAGGCGAAGAACCCGATGACGGTCATCGCCCTGGACATGTCCGACCACAAACTGGACCTGGCCCGCAAATGCGGCGCCGACATCACGATCAACATCTCCCGCGAAGACGCGGTGGAAAAGATCAAGGAACTCACCGACGGATACGGCGCAGACGTCTACATTGAAGGCACCGGCCACCCCTCGGCGGTCAAGCAGGGCCTCAACCTGCTGCGCAAGCTCGGCACCTACGTCGAATACTCCGTCTTCGGCTCCGACGTGACCGTGGACTGGTCGATCATCAGCGATGACAAGGAACTGAACGTTCTCGGGGCGCATCTTGGCCCGCACTGCTGGCCCGCCGCGATCAAGATGATCGAGTCCGGCATCCTTCCCCTGGACGAAATCTGCACTGACCAGTTCCCGCTCGAGAAGTTCCAGGAGGCCCTGGACAAGGTAGCGGACTCCAGTGGTGAATCCGTGAAGGTCTCCATCCTGCCCAACTGACGCCGCTCCTCGGGCTTGGGCGGCACCGTCGCCGCCCCGGCCGGAGGCACGGCTCCCCCAGAAGGAACACCATGAGTACTGCTCCCACTTCCGTCCTGCCGGAAACCCGCCTGGACAAGCTGGGTATTCCCAGTTCAATCAAATGGGGCTTCCTCGCCGTCCTGGTCTTTATGACCGGCAACGGCGTGGAGTCCAACTTCATCTCCCCGCACCTCAGCACTGCGCTGGGGTCCGATGCCTATCTGGTCCCAACGATCATCACCCTGTACGGCGTCTCAGTGACCATCGGCTCCTACCTCTCCGGCGCCCTGGCCGATCTTTGGGGGCCGCGCAAGGTGATGCTGCTCGGCTTCATCGTCTGGGTGGTTTTCGAAGTCCTGTTCATCGGTGCCATCTCCACCGGCTCGGCCACTGCCGTGATGGCCACGTACTTCCTCCGCGGCTTCGGGTATCCCCTCTATGCCTTTGCCTTCCTGGTCTGGATCAACGCTGTCGCTCCGCAGAAGCGCAGCGGCACGGCCGTCGGCTGGTTCTACGTCATGTTTACCGGCGGGCTGCCCACACTGGGTTCGCTGGTGGCGGTCCTGGCCATTCCGGCGTTCGGCGGCGGTTTCAGCGGTGAAACCGGTGCCATGTGGATTTCCATCATCCTGGTGCTGGCCGGATTCCTGATCGGTTTCCTGGCCGTCAAGGATCCCAGGGGCCGCGGCCGGCTCGCTCCCGAGGGTGAGTCCTCCTCCGCCGTCATCTTCAGCGGACTGCGGGTGATGGTCCGCGAACCGCGGATCGCCGTCGGCTTCGTGGTCCGGCTCATTAACACCGCACCCCAATACGGCATGTTCATCATCCTGCCCGCCGTGATGGTGGATCAGCTGGGCTGGAGCCAGTCGCAGTGGCTGATCATGACCGTGCTTGTGTACGCGTCCAATATTGCCTTCAACGCGGTCTTCGGCGCGATCGGGGACAAATGGGGCTGGCGGCGGACGGTTCGCTGGTTCGGCGTGTTTGGTTCCGCCCTGGGCCTGCTGGCCTGGTGGTACGTCCCGCACCTGGTCGAGCCCGGCTCTGAATGGGGCTACTGGCTCTCGGTACTGGCCGGAGTCGCCTTCGGCATCATGCTCGCCGGCTTCGTGCCGATGGGCGCGATCATGCCCGCGATGACCCCTCACCACAAGGGAGCGGCAATGGCCATGTACACCACCGCCGCCGGCGGAGCGGCCTTCCTGGGATCAGCCGTGGTCGCCGTGGTGCTGCCGTGGGGCGGAAACGCCGGCGTCGTCTGGGCGTTCGTCGTCCTCTACGCCCTGGCCTTCTACCTCACCCGGTATCTGACCCTGGAACCGCAGCCTGAAACCAGCGCGGCTGAGCGCGGCTCAGCCGAGTCCTCCCACTAACCACCCGGCCACTAAGAAAGCAGCGTCATGACCAAGATTTTCAACGACCCCAGCGAATTCTGCGAGGACCAGCTCGCTGGCTTTGCGGACCTCTACGCTGACCGGCTGTGGGCCGTGCCCGGCGGCGTCGTGGCGCTGCCTTCCGGCGAACCGCAGGTTGCCGTCGTCGTCGGCGGCGGCTCCGGCCACTATCCCGCGTTCGCGGGCCTGGTCGGCCCGGGCTTCGCAACCGGGGCCGTCGTCGGCAACATTTTCACGTCCCCGTCCGCCGCGCAGGTCTATTCCGTAGCCAAAGCCGCCGACCAGGGCCGCGGCGTCATCCTGACTTTCGGCAACTATGCCGGGGACAACATGAACTTCGGCATCGCCGCCCGCAGGCTCCGGGAGGAGGGGATCGACACCCGCATTGTGGTGGTGACTGACGACGTCGCCTCCGCCACGGAGGAGGACAAACGGCGCGGGATTGCCGGTGATTTCACCGTGTTCAAAGCTATGGGCGCGGCGGCCGCCGCGGGGCTGGACCTCGACGGCGTCGAGCGGGTGGGCCGCGAGGCGAACGCCGCCACGCGGACCCTGGGTGTGGCCTTCTCCGGCTGCACCATGCCGGGCGCGGAGCAGCCGCTGTTCACCGTTCCGGAGGGGCACCTGGGACTGGGCCTTGGCATCCACGGCGAACCAGGCATCCGCGACGAGCCGCTGCCGTCAGCGGATCAGCTCGCCCAGACGCTGGTTTCCGCACTCCTGTCCGCGGCGCCGGAGGGATCCGGAACCCGGGTCGGTGTGATCCTGAACGGGCTCGGCACCACCAAGTATGAGGAGCTTTTCCTGCTCTGGGGCCACGTCGCGCCGCTGCTGCGGGCAGCGGGCTGTGAGCTCGTTGATCCCGAGGTCGGGGAGCTGGTGACCAGCCTCGACATGGGCGGCTGCTCGCTGACCCTCTTCTGGCTGACCGACGAACTGGAAAAGTACTGGCGCGCGGATGCCTACACTCCGGCCTACCGCAAGCAGGCCGGACCCCTGGCCGGACTGGATACGGCGGCGCGGCGCGGGGCAGCAGCCGAGCACGCCGAGCAGGTGCCGGAGGCCGGTGCAGCGTCGCGCGCCCTGGCCGGGCAGGTGCTCGCCGGGCTGCGCACCGTGGACCGTGTACTGCGCCTGAACGAGGCGGAGCTGGGCGCCATCGACGCGGTGGCCGGCGACGGCGACCACGGCCGGGGCATGGTTAAAGGCGCCTCCGGCGCCCTGGCTTCCGTGGAAGCCCTGCCGGAGCACGCCGGCGCCGGCTGGCTGCTGCGCACCGCCGGCAGGTCATGGGCAGCCAAGGCCGGCGGGACCTCCGGAGTCCTGTGGGGAGCCGCCCTCGAGGCCGCCGGTTCCGTCCTGGACGAGGACGCGGACGCTTTTGACGCCGACGACGCCTGTGCCGCCGTCGACGCCTTCACCCGCGCCATCCAGGAACTTGGCGGGGCGCAGCCCGGCGATAAAACGATGCTTGACGCACTCGTTCCCTTTACCGAGAAACTGCGTTCGGCCATCGGGCAGGGACTGACTGCTGCCTGGGAGGTCTCAGCGGCCACCGCCACGAGCGCCGCAGCGGACACCGCGCGCCTGCGCCCGCAGGTTGGGCGTGCCCGGCCGCTGGCTGAAAAGAGCCTCGGAACGCCCGACGCCGGAGCCACCTCGATCGCGCTGATCCTCAGCGCGGTGGGACGGGAGATCCTGGGCACCGGTCCGGATGCTGCGGCGGACACCAGCGCAGAAGACACCACTAAGAAGGAGAAGGTAGAGCAGTGAGCACGAACGGACTTCGCATTGTTGTCGGCAGCGACAGCGCCGGCTTCAACTACAAGGAAGCGCTGAAACTGGACTTGGAACGGGACGAACGCGTGGCCGGCGTCGTAGATGTCGGGATTTCCGCCACCGAGGATACCGACTATCCCCATGTGGCCGTGGAAGCAGCCCGGATGGTTGCGGACGGCCGGGCTGACCGGGCACTGCTGGTCTGCGGTACGGGACTGGGGGTGGCGATTTCCGCCAACAAGGTGGCCGGCGTCCGTGCCGTCACGGCGCACGACTCGTTCTCCGTGGAGCGTTCGGTACTGAGCAACAACGCCCAGGTGCTGTGCATGGGTGAGCGCGTGATTGGCCTGGAACTGGCACGCAGGCTGGTCCGAGAATGGCTTGGATACACGTTTGATCCGGCCAGCGCCTCGGCCGCGAAGGTCGACGCCATCTGCGCCTACGAGGCCGTCTAATGGCCGGGCAGTTCACCGGCCGGACAGTAGTTGTCACCGGTGCAGCGCAGGGAATCGGGCAGGCAGCTGCCGCGTGGTTTGCCGCTGAAGGCGCGGCAGTCATCGGGGTGGACCGCAGCCAGGCGCTGCAGGAGACGCTCGGTGCCCTGCCGGGCAGTGGTCACCATGCCATTGTTGCTGACCTGTGTGAAGCGGGTGCTCCGGCCCGGATTATCGCCGAGGCCGTGGCGGTGGCCGGGCGGATCGATGTTCTGGTGAACTCCGCCGGAGCAGCACTGCTGGATTCAGCCTTGGATATCTCGGAGGACGCCTGGCGCAAAAGCCTGGACCTGAACCTGACCGCGACGTTCCTGATGTCGCAGGCCGCCGGGAAGGTGATGACGGCGGCCGGCTACGGGCGGATCGTGAACCTGGCCTCGCAGGCCAGCGTTGTGGCCCTTGACCGGCACGTGGCCTACGGCGCCAGCAAGGCCGCCGTCGTCGGAATGACAAAGGTGCTTGCGGCGGAGTGGGCCCGCAGCGGGGTGACGGTCAATGCTGTCTCCCCGACGGTCGTGGAAACCGAGCTCGGACGCCAGGCCTGGGCGGGCGAGCCGGGGCGGAGGATGCGCGGGCAGATCCCGGTGGGGCGCTTCGCGCAGCCGGAGGAGATCGCGGGACTGATCGGCTACCTGGCCTCCGAGCAGGCAGCCATGATCACGGGCGAGAACCTGATCATTGACGGCGGCTACACCATCGTCTAAGCCGCTGTGGCGGGGGAGGACCGGGTGGCCCGCTGCCGGTGCCCGGCCTTCTCCGCTGCCTTCTCCCGCGGCCTTTCCCCGTTGCCTTTCCCCTGTACCGCAGATCCGGGCCCGTAACAGCGTTCGGCCCCGCCGCGGGCCCGTGAAAGAATCGGGGCATGCAAAATCTCCCCCGACTTTCCTTCCTCGGCTGCGGTTCCATGAACGAAGCCATCCTCGGCGGCATCCTTGCCGGTGGATTCCCGGCGGACCGCATCACCGCCACCGTCCGCCGTGCCGGGCGGGCTGCGGAACTGCGGGAGCGGCACGGGATCACCGTCCTGGCCGGGGAAGAGAACGCCAGCGCCAACGCCACGGCCGCGGCCGAAGCGGACATCGTGATTGTCGGAGTGAAGCCGGTGGGGGTCCGGGCCATGCTCACCGAGGTGGCCGGATCGCTGGCCCCGGGAGCCGTCGTCGTCAGCGTCGCCGCAGCAGTTCCGCTGGAACTGATGGAAGCCGCCCTGCCGACTGGCACGCAGGTCATTCGCACCATGCCCAACACCCCGGCCAAACTGGGCCGCGGCGTCACCGCCCTGGCCCTCGGTTCCTCGGCCGCCCCGAACTCGGTGGAAGTGGTCCGTTCCCTGCTCGCCAGCACCGGCCGCGTCGTCGAGGTACCCGAAAGCCAGCTCGACGCCGTCGGTTCCGTCAGCGGATCCGGTCCGGCTTACGCCTTCTACCTGGCAGAGGCAATGGCCAAGGCAGGTGTGGAACTGGGCCTGGACCCGGAGCTCGCCGCTGTCCTGGCCGCAGAGACCATTGCCGGAGCCGGAGCCATGCTGGCTGAGCCCGGTGCGGACGCCGCTGCGCTGCGCAAGGCTGTGACCAGCCCCAATGGCACCACGGAGGCAGCGATCCGCGTGTTCGGCGAGCAGGACCTGCCCGGAACCATCGCCGCCGGCATGGCCGCCGCGGCGGAGCGTTCAGCGCAGATCACGGCGGAGCTCAACGCCGCTTCCTAACGACGGCGCGCAGCAGGCGAAGCCAGCAAAGGCGCCGCCGCGACGGTGCAGCTACGGCCGTACCGCGCGCTTAGGGCCGCGCCGCGAACCGTTCCAGCAGGTCAACATGGCCGGAGACGATCAGCACGTCACGGCTGGAGACCTTGGTGTCAGCCTGCGCGTAGGTGAAGTCCTCGCCCGGCGATTTCACGCCCACGATCGTCACGCCGTACTTGGACCGGACATTGGATTCGCGCAGTGTGAAGCCCTGGGTTTCCTTGGGCGGATACATCTTCACAATGGCAAAATCGTCGTCGAACTCGATGAAATCCAGCATCCGGCCACCGACCAGGTGCGCCGCGCGCTGCCCGGCGTCAGCCTCCGGGTAGATCACGTGGTTGGCCCCGATCCGGGTCAGGATCTTGCCGTGGGCCGGGGTGATGGCCTTGACCCAGAGGTGCTCGATGCCCAGGTCCACCAGGTTCACCGTAATCAGCACGCTGGATTCGATCGAAGTACCCACGCCTACGACGGCGGCGGAAAAGTCCTGCGCGCCCAGCTGCTTGAGCGCGTCAAGGTTGGTGGCATCGGCCTGCACCACATGCGTGAGCTTGCCGGCTGCTTTCTGCACCAGGTCCGGATCACGTTCGATGGCCAGGACCTCCCGGCCCTGCTTCACCAGCTGCTCGGCGGTGGCGGAGCCGAAACGGCCCAGCCCGATCACCAGGACGGGGGCGTTGTGCGGCGGTCTTTCAGCCAATGATGGGCCTTTCTTCCGGATAGTGGTACAGCGGCTTGCGCTGCCGAAGGGCAAGGGCGGCCGCGAGCGTGATCGTTCCAACGCGTCCGGCGAACATGGTCGCGGCCAGCACGTACTTGCCCGCCGGCGGCAGTTCAGGACTCAGCCCAATGCTCAGTCCTACGGTAGCGAACGCGGAGATCACCTCGAACAGTACCGGCTGCAGGGTCTGATCCGTGATCACCAGCAGGGCCAGAGTGGCGACGGCGACCATGGTGGCACCGAGCATCACCACTGAAATGGCGACCCGGAGGGCACCTGCGGGGATGTTCCGTGCGAAGGCCCGCACATCGGTGTCACCACGGGCCTCGGCGATGATGGCCAGGAAGATCACGGCGATGGTGGTGACCTTGATGCCGCCCGCGGTCGAGGCCGAACCGCCGCCGGCGAACATCAGCATGTCGGTGATCACCAGGGTGCTGGCGTCCTGGTCTGCCATGTCCACCAGGCTGAATCCGCCCGATCGCATCATGACTGAGGCGAAAACGGCGTGCAGGATCTTGTCTCCGACGCCCATGCCCGCGATGGTCTGCTGGTTGAACCACTCAAACGCGGCCCACAGCAGGCTGCCGGCGCCCAGCAGGATAAAGGAGACCACCAGCGTCAGCTTGGTGTGCAGGTTCCATCTGCGCGGCTTCAGCCGGCTCTGGAGCAGAACCATGATGACCGGGAAACCGAGGGAACCAATGAACACGCCCAGCATCAGGGGGATCAGGATCCAGGGATCGTTTTCATACGGCACCAGACCGTCTGAGTGCGGGGTGAAGCCGGCATTGTTGAATGAGGAGATGGAGTAGAACACCGCATGCCAGATGGCCTGGACCGGCGGTTCGCCGAGCAGCATAAACCGCGGCGCCAGCACCGCCGCCAGCGCCAGTTCGATCAGCACCGTGGTGGCCACGACAATCCGCAGCAACGAACCCACCTCGCCGAGCCGGCCGGTGTTCATTCCCTCCTGGGCAATCAGCTTCCCGCGTACACCGAGCCGGCGGTTCACGGCCAGCGCCAGCAGGGATGCCATGGTCAGGATGCCCAGGCCGCCGACCTGGATGGCCACCAGGATCAGCACCTGCCCGAACACGGACCAGTACGCTGCAGTGGACACCACGGTCAGGCCGGTGACGCAGACCGCGGAGACCGCCGTGAACATGGCATCGTGCAGTGGGGTGACGTCGCCGGAGACGGACGCCGCGGGAAGGGACAGCAGTGCTGTGAAGACCAGGATCACCAGGCTGAAGACGATCAGCGCCAGGCGTGCGGGGGAGCTGTTGGCGACGGCGTCGATAAAGTCCCGGCCTGCTGCGACGAAGCCGAGGGGTCGCCGGCTCGGCTGCAGCGGAGGCTGCTGTGGGGATGCCATGGGTCGAAAAATTCCAGTTCTGTGCGCTGTGGTCCTGCTGAGTAGTAAACCACTTAACGTTGCCGGCGGCGGTGCCGGGCGCGGAAGAGGATCGCGTAGCCTGTGACCATGACGAGTACCGGGCTCAGCCTTCCCGCGGTCCCCACCCGCATTGTGTGGAACGCGTCACTGCTGGCCTACAACTTTGGCCCCGGTCATCCCATGAATCCGCTCCGGCTGGACCTGACCGCCAGACTGGCGAAGGAACTCGGAATTTTCGATCTGCCGCAGGTCAGCCTGGGGGAGCCCTTCGTCGCTGCAGACACCCAGCTCGCCACGGTGCACGAGCCCGGCTACATCGCCGCCGTGCGGGAGATCAGCCGCAACCCCGACCGCTCCAACGAGGCGCTGGGGCTGGGCACGGAAGACGATCCGGCGTTCGAGGGCATGCATGAGGCCAGTGCCCGGCTGGTGGGCGGCTCCCTCGCCGCCGCGGAGGCGGTGCTCTCCGGTGAGGCCCTGCACGCCGTGAACTTCAGCGGCGGAATGCACCATGCCGCGGCCGGAAAGGCCTCGGGGTTCTGCATCTACAACGACGCCGCTGCCGCCGTTGCGCGGTTCCTGGAGGCGGGTTATTCCCGGGTGCTGTACATCGATGTTGATGCGCACCACGGCGACGGAACCCAGTCGATCTTCTGGAACGATCCGCGGGTTATGACGATTTCACTGCACGAGACGGGGCTGACGCTCTTCCCGGGTACCGGTTTCGCGAACGAAGCGGGCGGGCCGGATGCGGCCGGCACGGCCGTAAACGTGGCGCTCCCCGCGCGCACCACGGACGCCGGCTGGCTGCGCGCCTTCCACGCCATCGTCCCGCAGCTCACCGGCGCGTTCGCACCGGAGGTGATCATCAGCCAGCACGGCTGCGACGGCCACCGGGATGATCCGCTTTCGAATCTGCGGCTGTCGGTGGAGACGCAGCGGCAGGCCGCCCTGAGCATCTCCGGGCTGGCAGACCAGTTCTGCGGCGGCCGGTGGGTGGCCACGGGCGGCGGCGGGTACAACGTGGCCAGCGTCGTCCCCCGGTCCTGGAGCCTGCTGCTGGCCGTGGCGGCGAACACGCGCATGCCGGTTACGACGCCGGTGCCGCGCAGCTGGCGGGACTACGTCCGTGAACGGCACGGCATTGAAACCCCGCCCGTCCTGGGCGACGGCGACGACGTGTGGTGGCGTTCCTGGGAGGTTGGTTATGACCCCAATGATGAGATCGACCGGACCGTCATGGCTACCCGCAAGGAAATATTTCCGCTGCACGGGTTGGACCCCTGGTTCGACTGAGAGCCGGAAACCCTGCCCTGAGCAGTCAGTGGAATATATGCGGCTAAGGTAATGGATATGGTCATTGATGATGTATTCGCTGTCATCGCGGAAGGTACCCGGCGCGAAATCCTGGGGGCACTGCGCGGCGGCGACAAATCCGTGGGTGAACTGGTGGAGGAGTTGGAAGTCAGCCAGCCCACGGTATCGAAGCACTTGAAGGTCCTGCGCGAAGCGGGGCTGGTCACAATGCGGGCGGAAGGGCAGCGGCGCTACTACGCGCTGAAGACTGAGCCGCTCGATGAGGTAGTACTATGGCTAAGCGCATTCGATCTGCCATCACTTACCGCCGCCCAGGCCACCACTCCGCGCCTGGCTGGCGTCGCCGCCGGCCTGGAAACGGCCGATTTCCGCGGCGGCCGATCCTTCTTCCCCGGGCGCCCCGTGCCCGGGACAGGACGGCAAAACGCCGCCGCTGCCGTGGCGGCACAGCTGCCGTCCGGCGCTGCCGAAACCCCCTCGGCCGCTGACGCCAGCGTCCAGCAGCAGCTTGGCCGCACTGTCGGCCGTGCCGCGGAACGCGCCGCTGACCTGCTGGGTTCACTACCCAAGTTCCGCCGCCGCCGCCCCTAAGCGGTGCTGCCCCCGGTCTGCAATCGCGCCCCGGCACCAATCGGTCTAGCGTAGTAAACAGGCGGGGAACCTATAAGGAGCAATATATGGACGCAACACTCACACGCGTGCGCGACGACGTTTTCCGCCGCAACCCCGGCGAAACGGAATTCCACCAGGCCGTGGTTGAAGTCTTCGAAACCCTCGAACCGGTACTTCGCAAGCATCCCGAATTCGGTGAAGCGGCTATCCTGCAGCGGATCTGCGAGCCGGAACGCCAGATCATTTTCCGCGTGCCGTGGGTTGATGATGCAGGCCAGGTCCGCATCAACCGCGGTTTCCGGGTCGAGTTCAACTCCGCGCTGGGCCCGTACAAGGGCGGGTTGCGCTTCCACCCCTCGGTCTACCTGGGAATCGTGAAATTCCTCGGGTTTGAACAGATCTTCAAGAACGCCCTGACCGGTATGCCCATCGGTGGCGGCAAGGGCGGCTCGGACTTCGATCCGCGCGGCAAGTCCGACGCCGAAGTGATGCGTTTCTGCCAGTCCTTCATGACTGAGCTGTACCGGCATATCGGTGAATACACGGATGTCCCCGCCGGAGATATCGGCGTGGGCGGACGGGAAATCGGCTACCTCTTTGGACAGTACAAGCGGATCACCAACCGCTACGAGTCAGGGGTCCTGACCGGCAAGGGTGTCAGCTGGGGCGGATCGCTGGTCCGGCCCGAAGCCACCGGCTACGGCGCGGTGATGTTCGTCGAAGAAATGCTGAAGACCAAGGGGATGAGCCTGGATGGCCAGCGGGTGATCGTCTCCGGTTCCGGCAACGTGGCGATCAACGCCATCGCCAAAGCCCAGTATCTGGGCGGTAAGGTCATTGCCTGCTCCGACTCCTCCGGCTACGTGGTCGACGAGGCTGGAATCGACGTCGCGCTGCTGCGCCAGATCAAGGAGGGTGAGCGCGGCCGCATCTCCGACTACGCAGCCCGCCGTGGAAACGGCTCCTCCTTTGTGGCCGGCGGCTCCATCTGGGACGCCGGTGCCACCGTGGCGCTGCCCTGTGCCACCCAGAACGAACTTGGCGAATCGGACGCAGTTTCGCTGCTGAAATCCGGCGTCGTCGCCGTCGCGGAGGGCGCCAACATGCCCTGCACGCCGAAGGCGATCGAAATCTTCCAGGAAGCCGGCGTCCTGTTCGGCCCGGGCAAAGCCGCAAACGCCGGCGGCGTGGCAACCTCAGCCCTCGAGATGCAGCAGAACGCCAGCCGCGACGCCTGGACCTTCGAACACACCGAGCGGCGGCTGAGCGAGATCATGGTGAACATCCATGACCGGTGCGCGGAAACAGCAGAGGAATACGGTGCACCCGGCAACTACGTGGTCGGCGCCAACATCGGCGGCTTTGTTAAGGTGGCCGACGCCATGCTGGCGCTGGGCGTTATCTAGCCGTTTTGGATTAGTGACCTCAAACAGAGGCCCGGTGCAGGCAGCCCGTTCCGGGCGCCGGCACCGGGCCTTGGCGCTGTGCCCCCTGCCTTCAGGGGGGCGGGCGGATCCTAGCCCAGGACCGGCTGCTGCTCGGCCGCAGCAGCTGTTACGGGGGAATAGGCGGAGAGCAGCCGGACGTGGTCCGGAGTTAGGTCCGCAATCCGGTCCACGCCCATCAGTGCCATGGTCCGGGCGGCCTGTGAGGAGAGGATCTGGATGGTCCGGTCCACACCCGCCCGGCCTCCGGCCATCAGACCGTAAAGGTAGGCGCGGCCGATCAGCGTAAAGTCCGCGCCCAGGGCGAGCGCGGCAACAATGTCCCCGCCGCTCATGATGCCGGTGTCCAGGATGATGCTGGTTTTCCCCTTGAGCTCAGCGGCCACCACCGGAAGCAGGTGCAGCGGGATCGGCGCCCGGTCGAGCTGCCGTCCCCCGTGGTTGGACAGGACGATGCCGTCTGCGCCATGGTCCACAGCCCGGCGTGCATCCTCCAGTGTCTGGATGCCCTTCACCACCAGGTTTCCCTTCCATACCCGGCGCAGCCAGGCCAGGTCATCAAAGGTCAGCGTGGGATCGAACATGGAGTTGATCAGATCCGCCACGGTGCCGGAGTACCGGTTGAGCGTGGCGAAAGACAGCGGTTCATGGGTGAGGAAGTTGAACCACCAGGCCGGCCGGTAGGAAGCGTCCAGCACGGTTCGGACGGTCAGCGCCGGAGGGATTGTCATGCCGTTGCGCACGTCCCGCAGCCGCTCACCGGCGACGGCGGTGTCCACCGTGACCATCAGGGTATCGAACCCGGCGGCCGCGGCGCGGTTGATCAGCTCCAGCGATTTGTCCCGGTCCGTCCACAGATAGAGCTGGAACCAGTTCCGCCCGTCCGGTGCCTCGGCGGCTACGTCCTCAATGGAGGCAGTGCCCATAGTGGAGAGTGTGTACGGAATCCCGGCTGCTGCCGCGGCCTGGGAACCGGCGTATTCACCTTCGGACTGCATCATCCGGGTGAAGCCGGTGGGAGCTATTCCAAACGGCAGGGCAGATTCCCGCCCCAGCACGGACGTGGTGAGATCCACGGATGAAACGTTGCGCAGGACTCCGGGACGGAACTCCAGCTGCTCAAAGGCCTCCCGTGCGCGCCGAAGGGTGATTTCGGCCTCGGCCGCCCCATCGGTGTAATCGAAGGCGGCCTTGGGGGTGCGCCGCTTGGCCAGGTCCCTCAAATCCCAGACGGTACTGGCCCGCTTTAGTTTCGCTGCCGGTCCCAGCTGCGGTTTCTTGAACTGCATCAAGGGTGCAAGGTCATGGACGCGGGGGATCCGGCGGGTCAGGGCCTGGGGTTTGGAAGTCAAGGGAATAACACTGCCTTTCGAAGCATGCTGCTCTGTGCCTTTGAGCCTACGGACGCGTGCGGGGCTGTGACAAGGCATGTTGCGTCCGGCGGCACCGTCCCTCCCGCCGGCGAGGCTGGGCGTCCGGCGAATCGAACCGAGCGTCCGGCGGCTCCGTCCCGCTCGCCCGCCAGGCTGGTGTCCGGCGAATCGGCCCGATCCATTCCCGGCAGGGCCGGAATGCGCCCAGCCGCCCCGGTCCAAGCCGGTGCGAGTGCGGCCGCGAAAACCCTCCGGCTTGGGACAAATCGACCAGTTTGGGAAATCCCTGCCAGCGCGCGCCGGAGGGAAAGTCCAAAACGGCTGGGTTTTCCCAGAACGGAGGCAAACCGCGTCACAAAGCGGCTGGTTTTTCCCAAAGCGGAGGGAGGCCCGTCACAAAACGGCTGGGTTTTCCCAAAGCGGAGGGAGGCCCGTCACAAAACGGCTGGGTTTTCCCAAAGCGGAGGGAAGCCCGTCACAAAACGGCTGGGTTTTCCCAAAGCGGAGGGAAGCCCGTCACGGAACGGCTGGCACGTTCCAAACGGGAGGTAAACCCTCGGGACCGCGCCTCCGGCGAATGCAGCCTAGGCAAACCATTCCGGGCGGGACCGGAATGCGCCCAGCCGCCCCCGGTCCAAGCCGGCACCATGCGCGTCGTCAGGCGTCGTCATCCAGCGGCCGGGCCGGTGTCACAAAGCGAAGGCCAGGGACGAAACTTGCCATGCGCGCGCTGGGGGCTTACGGTCTACCCATGACTAACCGTTGGTATGCGTATTTTTCGTTGGCTCTGGAGGAGCCCGCGCGATAATTCGCTGACGCCAACCTTCAGAGCCAACAGGGCAGGGGATTCATCCCTTGCCCTTCGCCATATCCGGCGGGGTTTCTGAAGACTACTCCCGCCGGTTCACACACGGATAACGGGACCATGAACCTCACCACCACGCAGCATTCCAAATCCACTTCCGACCTGCGCGTCAGCGAATTCCGTCCGCTTCCGGCGCCCGCGGACCTGCGGGCCGAGCTGCCGCTTTCGGACGAACTCGCCGCCGCCGTCAGCTCAAGCCGCGATGAAATCCGCGCGGTGCTCGACGGCGTCGACGACCGCCTCCTGGTGATCGTTGGCCCCTGCTCGATCCATGATCCCGACGCCGGACTGGACTACGCGCGCCGCCTCGCTGAGGCTGCCCGGGAACACCGCCAGGACCTGCTGGTGGTGCTGCGGGCCTACTTCGAAAAGCCGCGGACCACGGTGGGCTGGAAGGGCCTCATCAATGATCCGCATCTGGACGGCAGCCACGACATCGCCGGCGGTCTCCACGCTGCACGCCGCTTCCTCCTCGCCGCCGGGGAACTGGGCCTGCCGACGGCGACCGAATTCCTGGAACCCATCAGCCCGCAGTACGTCGCCGATCTGGTCAGCTGGGGAGCGATCGGCGCGCGGACCACTGAAAGCCAGATCCACCGCCAGCTGGTCTCCGGACTGTCCATGCCCGTGGGTTTCAAAAACGGCACCGACGGGTCGCTGCAGATCGCGCTGGACGCCTGTGCCGCAGCTTCTGCGCCGCAGTCCTTCCTGGGGATCGACGGCGGCGGGCGGGCAGCGATGGTCGGCACCGCGGGCAACCCGGACACGCACCTGATTCTCCGCGGGGGCAGCTCAGGACCAAATTACGACGCCGGCCATGTAGCGGCTGCGTCGGCGTCGCTGGCGGCCAAGGGCCTGAATCCCCGGGTCATCGTGGATGCCAGCCACGCCAACAGCGGCAAGGACCACCGCAGGCAGGCCCAGGTGGCGTTGGAACTGGCGGCCCAGGTTGAATCGGGAACAACCGGCGCGGACCTGGTAGCCGGCATCATGCTGGAGAGCTTCCTGGTGGGCGGCGCCCAGGCACATGACAGCGCCAGCCCCGGTCCGCTGACCTACGGGCAGAGTATTACGGATGCGTGCATGGATTGGGACACCTCGGCCGGGATCCTGGCCGTCCTGGCCGGGGCTGCCCGCCGCCGGCGTTCCGTCCGTGGCGCAGCAGCCTGAGCACCCGGAACCGGCCCGCTGCAAGAGGCGGCTAATCGGGTCCGGAGCGCCTCAAATACGCGCGAAAACTTCCACTATGGTTACTCTGGCCACTAGAGTAGAGTGCTAGACGGTCACTAGATGGTCATCAAGGCGACACGCCGCCGGCTGTAGGACGAACGGATCAGGGAACACCGCAGACCGCGGAGTTCCGGGCCGTGGTCATATCAGGCGCAGGTTGCTTCCCGAACGAAGGAACAGTAGATCAATGGCAGACGAGAGCAATTTCTCGGACGTGCGGTTTCTGACGGTGTCAGAGGTTGCGGATGTCATGCGTGTGTCCAAGATGACCGTTTACCGGCTGGTACATTCCGGAGAACTTCCGGCAGTCCGTTTCGGACGGTCTTACCGCGTTCCGGAATCTGCGGTGGAGCAGGTTCTGCGCAACGCCGTGATCGACCGCCAGTCCGGCACGGCCTGAGTCTGCCGGCTGTAACCGGCCGCGGGTGCGCCCTGGCGCTGTCCGGAATGGCAGCGCGGAGGCGGTACCCTGTTAAGGAACGTTTCAATCATGGCTAGTATCTGCCGGAACCGAAGCTGTGCGGGCCGTTAGGCCTCCGGCCCCGGGACCGGCATGGCTCCTATTTCAGTTTGTGAGGACTCTGTGGGTTCAGTTATTAAGAAGCGCCGCAAGCGTATGGCCAAGAAGAAGC
Source organism: Arthrobacter gallicola (assembly GCF_014836775.1). Taxonomy (GTDB): domain Bacteria; phylum Actinomycetota; class Actinomycetes; order Actinomycetales; family Micrococcaceae; genus Arthrobacter_B; species Arthrobacter_B gallicola. The sequence goes on along the minus strand of NZ_JACSQD010000004.1, from coordinate 150,945 downwards.
ACCGCAAGCTGCTTCGCAAGACCCGTCACCAGCGCCGTAATAAGAAGTAGATTCTTCTTAGTGCCGCAGAAGCCCGCCATCCGAAAAGGATCAGGCGGGCTTCAGCTTTTTAACGCCGTCTGAAGCGAGGACAGAGGCGGGTGCTCCGGTGCCGGCTGCGGGCGCGGCGCATCAGCGGGAACGGACCCAGGAAAACCCCCGCCACAGGCCGTACGCGGCTCCGGCCACCGATGCCGTCTTCAGCCCGAAAGTGGCGGCCCGGCGGCCCGAGCGGAAATCATAGACCGGCCAGTTGTGTTCGCGGGCGTGCCGGCGCAGGCGTGCATCGGGATTGATGGCCACGGGGTGGCCAACAAGGGACAGGAGCGGAACGTCGTTGAAGGAATCGCTGTAGGCCCAGCAGCGTGAGAGGTCCAGCCCTTCCTGGCTCGCCAGCAGCCGGACACCCTCTGCTTTGGCCGGACCGTGCAGGAATTCGCCGACCAGGCGTCCGGTGTAGAGCCCGTCGGTCACCTCGCTGACCGTGCCAAGCGCCCCGGTCAGGGACAGCCTGCTGGCGATCACCGACGCCACCTCCACGGGTGTTCCCGTGACCAGCCAGACGGGGCGCCCGGCCTTCATGTGCTGTTCGGTCAGGGCGCGGGTTCCGGGCCAGATCTTGGAAACGATCATCTCGTCGTAGACCTCTTCGCCAAGCGTCCGGACGTCCTCGGCCGCGAGTCCGGTCGCGAAGGCCAGGGCGGCGTCGCGCACGCTGTGGACGTCCTTGAGGTTCTCGCCCTGGAGCATAAACCGCAGCTGTTTGGTGGCGAAACCGGCGGCCTCGCGGAGAGTGAAGACCCGGCGCTGGTACATTTTGCGCGCCACATGGAACAGGCTGGCGCCGCGCATCAGGGTGTTGTCGACGTCGAAAAACGCTGCTTCTCCCGGCGTACCTGCCGCGGCCGGTGAATCAGCGGCTCGGACGGCACGGGAACGGGGCATGCATTGAGTCTACTGAAAAACACATGCCACGCGCGGACGTGCCGCGCAGGGGACTATCTTTGTTCTCATGAATGATCCCGAGTCTGCCCGTGCGGTTCCCGACCTTCTCCTGCTCACCCGCCCCGGCTGCCACCTCTGCGAAGAAGCCAGGGAGGTCCTTGGCCGGGTCTCTGAGGACCTCGGAATTCCCTGGCAGGAAAGGTCCATCGAGCAGGAAGGGGACCTTTTGGAACGCTTCGCGGAGGAGATCCCGGTACTGATGATCGATGGGGTGCAGCGTGACTTCTGGCAGATCGATGAGGCCCGGCTCCGGCGCCTGCTGGCCGCGTAACACGCTGCCGCACACGGAGTCCGGATGGTAAAACACACTTGGTCAGGCGGCGTGCACAGTCCTAGAGTGGGACATTACCGGACCGGCGGTCCGCAGGGACCGACCGGTGCTGAGGACAGACGGAGTTGCAGAAGTGAGTATTCCGGATGAGCGTGACCTGGTCCGCCCGGCGGCGTCCGGCCACGGGCGGCACATCCCTCCGGCATCCCTCGCCCGCCTGACCGTGTACCTGCGGGTACTCGGCACCATGATGACAGAGGGAATCGAGCGGGTCTCCTCCGAGGAGCTGGCTGAGGCCGCCGGGGTCAATTCCCCCAAGCTGCGGAAGGACCTCTCCTACCTGGGCTCCTACGGAACCCGCGGCGTCGGCTACGACGTCCCGTACCTGAGCGGACAGATCTCGGCAGCCCTGGGCCTCACCCTGGACTGGCGGGTGGCAATTGTGGGTGCCGGGCATTTGGGCCGGGCCCTTGCGGGGTACCCCGGATTCGGGTCCCGCGGATTTGAAGTGGTGGCCCTGTTTGACGCCGATCAGATGGCGGTTGGCCAGGAGGTCGGCTGGCTCAGGATCAGTCCGGTGGAGGCTATGGAGAGCATCCTGGAAAAGACCAGGGCCAATATGGCTGTACTGGCCGTTCCCGCCGAAGCCGCCCAGGGTATGTGCGACCGCCTGGTGGCGGCCGGGATCACGAGCATCCTGAGTTTTGCTCCGGTGGTCCTGCAGGCTCCGGCCGAGGTGCAGATCCGCAAGGTCGACATGGCAACGGAGCTGCAGATTCTGGCCTATCACGCCCAGCGGGCTCAGGTGTCCGCGCTCGCCACGGACGCCCAGGCCAGGATCCTCCGCTGAGTGCCTAACCCAGCGGCTGCGGACCGGACCGGCGCCTCGCGAAGTAGCGGGCAGCGCGCGGCAGGAACAGCAGTCCCACCCCGGCACCGGCGAGCAGCGCGGCCCCGACATGCTGTGCCAGGTTGTCTCTGATCCCCAGGAACAGGGACGCGGTGATCAGCAGGCAGCAGCACACCCTGGCCCAGTTTCTTCCTTCGCGGACCAGGGTCGCCAGGAAAAGGTAGAGGCCGAACGTTACGACCGCGAGCGCCGCATCCGCGACCCTTGCCACCGCGAGCACAGATTCAGGCGGCACCTTCAGCTGCTGGAGTTGAATGGCAGCTTCAGGGAAAGGCCTGGCCGGGTCCAGGGCCGCCCTAAGCCCCACGACCAGGATCAGGACACCTGCCGCGGCTATGAGCCAGGCGCCGGCATGGACAGCGAATGGGGCTTTGCGCCTGATCCGGCGGTCCGGCAGCCGTCGGGGAGGTTCCGGCGCAGGAGCCGGGGGATGCTGTGGCCTGGGTGGCAGCTTGGCAGCCGGCTGGGCAAGCGGCCAAGGGTTATGCCGGTGCTGGTCTGTGGTTGGATCCGGAACAGCTCCGGTGGCGGATGCTGCAGCAGCGCCCGTGGACGATCCCGGTCCAGGATCCGGAGCGAGCCCGCTGGAGGGGTGCCCCGCCGGTTCGGATGCAGTGAGGTCCTGCTCGGAGGACCTGTGGTCTGCTGCTGACCGCCGCCGGGAAGCGGACCGTCCGTGGAGGGCCTGCCGGAGCGCGGTGCCCGGCCATGGCCGCCACGCCCGTCCCCGGCTCTCTTCCGTTAACGCGTGGGCCGGGAGCTCCTGCCCCGCGGAGGAATCAGCACGGTTCCCGTTCCCTCGGAATCCGCTGCGCAGGTGCGCTGCCCGTGAAGCCGGGGGATTGGGGCCTGCACTGGGGGAGTTGGGTGCTGCAGGGGGAATCGTCATAGTCGTAGCCGCCTTCAGGAGAGCGGGAAGTGGTGCTCCACGAAGGGTCTGCAGGCCCTTCGTGGAGCATTAAACGCTACGTCTCCGGCTCCGTGCTGTGACCACTGAGGCAGTGAACCTGCGCTGCCTTTAGCGAGATTGTTACAGGCGGCTAGTAAGGGCGGTACGGGTTGAACTGTTGGCGCTGGAAGTAGGCGTTGCTGGGCTTCAGATAGAGCATGACGATGCCCGCGATGCCAAGCAACGTGGACAGCAGGGACAGCAGTCCGAGTGCGGACGTGAAGTAGGCCGGGAGGGATACCAGCAGGCCGAAGAAGGAAAGTGCGGCGAAGACCGTCCCCACGATGCGTGCCCAGTTGTGGCCCTTGCGCACGAACAGGGCGATCAGGACGTACAGGCCCAAACCAATCAGGGCGATGACGACCGAGAAAGTCACCATAAATCCGCTGATGTCCTGGACGTCGATGTTCGCCTGCCGCAGGTCCTGGATCTGGGCCGGGGTGAGCAGATCCGGAAGGTTGAAGGATGTGACCAGGTTGTTAATGAAGGCCAGCACCCCGGCAGCGAGGATCAGCCAGAAGCCCATCATCACTTCACGCGGGGGCGGTCCCTTGGGCCCGGACTGAGCGGCCGGTCCACCGGGGTAGGCATAACCCGAGGGCTGGGCGGCCTGGTAGCCGTACGGCGTCTGACCGTACTGCCCCTGACCGTACTGCCCCTGACCGTAGGGGCCGGGCTGCTGGCCTGCCTGCCCGGTTCCCGGGCCGTACTGGCCCTGGCCATATTGCTGCCCCTGGCCGAAGGTGCCCGGCTGGCCGGACTGCTGACCATAGGCGCCCGGCTGCTGGCCGGCATGGGGCGGTGCAGGGGGCTGCTCGGGCTGGCTGTACTGCCCGTACCGCGGCTGGGGACGCTGCGGGGGCTGCCCGCTGTCCGGGCTGGGGGTGCCTCCGGGAGCCGCGTCCGGGCCAGGACCGCCAGCAGGCGTTCCCTCCGGACGGTCGGGCTCGTGGGAATCGGGGGAGTTGGGAGTGGTCATGTCAGCCGCCTGCCGTGTGGATGGTCTGCGGGAGGATTCGTACCGGATGGTGCTGACCATAGGGCAGATCCCCCGTCTGCGAAGTCAGGTCCAGTCTATCCCTCCGTGCCATCCGGGAGACCTGGGACACCTGCACCGGTACCCGGTTCGGGCGAACCGGGCACCGGTAAAGCAGGCAGGGAAGGTGGGCGGAGGGTAAGCGGGTATGCGTAAGGCCCGGTACGCCGTCTGGGCGTTCCGGGCCTTACGCAGTGAAGCGGGGTACTTACGCTGCGACGAAAGCAACGTCCAGGTTGATGGTGACCTTGTCACCAACCAGTACGCCGCCGGTTTCGAGTGCGGCGTTCCAGGTCAGGCCGAATTCCTTGCGGCTGATGGAGGTGCTGCCGGAGAAGCCGGCACGCGTGGCACCGAACGGGTCAACGGCAACGCCGTTGAACTCGACGTCCAGCGTGACCGGGTGGGTGATGCCCTTGATGGTCAGATCGCCGGAGACCTTGTAGTTCTCGCCCGAACCTTCAACCTTCGTGGCGGTGAAGGTCAGTTCCGGGAACTGCTCGACGTCGAAGAAGTCTGCGCTCTTGATGTGCGCGTCGCGGTTGGCGTCGTTGGAGTTGAAGGACGCGGCGTCGATCACGGCGCTGAGCTTCGAATCGCTCAGGCTTTCTCCGACCTCCAGGACGGACGTGACCTTGTCAAAGCTGCCGCGGACCTTGCTGATGCCGGCGTGACGGACGGTGAATCCGACCTCGCTGTGGGAAGAGTCGAGGTTCCAGGTGCCTGCGTTAAGACCGGTGGGGATCATGTTTTTTCTCCTGTGATAGACGGCAGTGCTGCGTTTGCAACGCTACCAGTAGATGCATTTGCATCAAGCTTGCCATGGATTGCTCAAAGGTTCAAGTGTTTGTGAAGTTTTATTCTTCCCACGGGTCTCTGCGAGACTTGTCGTTATGTCCCGAGCCTCAATTCACCTAGTCCGTCACGGCGAAGTCTTCAACCCGGACGGTGTTTTGTATGGCCGTCTGCCCGAGTTCCACCTGTCAGACCTGGGCCAGGAGATGGCCCGCCGCGTAGCTGCCTATTTCCAGGAGCAGCAGAACAGCGGCGCCAAGCTGGTGCAGGTGGTGGCCTCGCCGCTGACCCGTGCGCAGGAGACGGCTGCCCCCATTGCCGCTGCACTCGGCCTGGAGATCGTCACCGATGAACGGATCCTGGAGGCCGAGAACCGTTTCGAAGGGCTCTCCGGCGTCAAGAGCCGGCTCCGTAATCCGAAGTACTGGCCGCTGCTGCGCAACCCCATAAAGCCTTCCTGGGGTGAGCCGTACGCCGCCCAGGTGCAGCGCGTTATGGCAGCCGTTGAGGATGCACGCATCCGTGCCCTGGAACTGGGCGGCGAGGATTCTGAGGCTGTGCTGGTCAGTCACCAGCTGCCGATCTGGGTTACCCGGCTGGCCGCCGAAGGCCGCCGGCTCTGGCATGATCCCCGCAACCGGGAATGCACGTTGACCTCGGTCACCACACTGGACTTCGACGGCGGACAGCTCACCGGCGTCCGGTACGCCGAGCCGTCCGCAGACCTGCTGCCCGGTGCGGCTAACATCCCCGGCGCATAATACAATTACTACGCGTTGTAGAAGTGGCCGCCCCCTGCCGCGATGAAAGCTGGATGTCCTTGAAGAAATCTGAGAGCGAAAACCAGGCTGGTGCCATGCACCGCAGATCCTTTCTGCGGATCGGCGCCGGGCTGGCCGTTGGCGTGCCGCTGGCTGCCGCCCTGGCAGGATGCACGGCGGACGATCCGCTGGCCGAGCAGGCGAAAGCAGGCGACAACAAGAACTACATTGCCGGAGACGGCTCCGTCACCGAATACGCCGCTTCGGACCGCGGTGAGCCGGTGGAGCTGACCGGCACTCTGTTTGACGGCACGAAAGTCAGCGCCGCTGACTGGGCCGGCGACGTCGTCGTCCTTAACTTCTGGTACGCCGCGTGCGCTCCGTGCCGCAAGGAAGCGCCGGACCTGGTGGAACTCCATGAGACCTTCGCCTCAGAGGGAGCGCGTTTCTACGGGGTGAATGTCCGTGATGAAGCCCGGACAGCCGAGGCCTTCGAACGGAACTTCGCCATTCCGTACCCCAGCTTCGAGGACCGGAACGGGGACGTGCTTCTGGCCATGACCCGCTTTGTTCCGCCGCAGGCCGTGCCGACCACACTGGTCCTGGACCGTGAGGGCAGAGTCGCCGCCAGGATTCTTGGCCTGGCAGACAAGGGCACACTGAAGGCCCTGATCAGCGACGCGTTGGCCGCGTAGCAGCTGTGCCCACCGTCCTCCTGTCCGCAGCCTTGCCCGCCGCAGCTTTGCCGGCGGCGAATGTGTTCGCGGAAACGATCCTCAACGGATCGATGCTGCTCGCCATCCCCGTTGCCGCCCTCGCTGGGCTGGTGTCCTTCCTCTCGCCGTGCATCCTGCCCCTGGTGCCCGGCTACCTGGGATACGTCACGGGACTTTCCGGGGTGGACCTGGAGAACCAGCGCCGCGGGCGGATGCTCACCGGGATCGGGCTGTTTGTGCTGGGCTTCTCCGTGGTCTTCGTCGCCATCGGCGCCGGAATCGGGCAGCTCGGAGCCTGGCTCCGCGGCGCGGACCAGGCCTGGATCCCGCAGCTGCTGGGTGTGCTCATTATCCTGATGGGCGTTATTTTTATGGGCGGGCTGTCCTGGTTCCAGCGGGACCGCAAGATCGAAGCGAAGCCGCCCGCCGGACTCTGGGGAGCACCGCTGCTGGGTGTCACCTTCGGTCTTGGCTGGGCACCCTGCATGGGGCCGACGCTTTCGGCGGTGCAGCTGCTCTCCTTCTCCGGTGACGATGCCTCTGCGGCCAAGGGCGCACTGCTTACCTTTGTCTACTGCCTTGGATTGGGTCTGCCCTTCCTGTTCATCGCCCTGGGATTCCGCCGCGGCATGGGCGCCCTTTCCTTCTTCCGCCGCCACCGGGTCGCCATGCAGCGCTTCGGCGGCGGCATGCTGATCGTCCTCGGCCTGCTGATGGCCACCGGCGTGTGGACGCTTTGGATCAATGAACTCCAAGGCTGGGTGGATAGTGTGACCTTGCCGATTTGATGACCTCAACGATGCCCCGAGTCCGCCGGACCCCCGGAACCAGTCCCCAGAGAACAATGAGAACCAGTTGAAACCTGAACCGGACAGCGAAAAGACGCAGACCCTGCCCCCGGATACGCCTGACTCCGCGCCGGCGCAGGGCGGCAAGACGAAACGCGGACGCCAGCGCGACGATGTCGCCCTGCCGGCCCTCGGGCTGGTTGGCACGCTGCGCTGGGCGTGGACCCAGCTCACCAGCATGCGTACCGCACTGTTCCTGCTTCTGCTGCTTGCCGTCGCCGCGGTGCCCGGCTCGCTGTTCCCGCAGCGTCCGGCCAACCCGGCATCGGTTACGCAGTACATCCAGGACAACCCGGGCACCGGCCCGTGGCTTGACCGGTTCCAGCTGTTTGATGTGTACTCCTCCGCCTGGTTCTCGGCGATCTACCTGCTGCTGTTTATCTCCCTGATCGGCTGTGTGATTCCCCGGGCCAAGGTCCACTGGAAAGCGCTGCGCTCCAAGCCGCCGCGGACCCCGAAGAACCTCTCCCGGCTCCCCGAATACGGCACGCTCGCCGTCCCGGCCGGTGCCGGCCTGACGGCAGCCGAAGCAGCCAAAGACGCTGCGCAGCTGCTCCGCAAACGCGGCTACCGGGTAGAGGCCCGCGACCTGGAGACCGACCGGCCCTCCGTCGCTGCCGAGCGCGGCTTCGCCAAGGAAACCGGAAACCTGGTTTTCCACGTGTGCCTGATCGGTGTGCTGGGTTCAATCGCCGTGGGCGGGCTGTTCGGTTACAACGGGCAGCGCGTGGTCGTTGAAGGCGAAACCTTTGTGAACACACTGGTCGGCTATGACACCTTCAGCCCCGGCACGAATTTCACCGAGTCGCAGCTGGCCCCGTATTCGATCACCCTGGATGATTTCGACGTCACCTTCGACCGGCAGAGCAGCACCGGCAAGGTCCAGCCGCTTGACTTCACCGCTTCCGTGACGGTCAAGGAGGATCCGAATGATGAGCCGCGGACGGAGACCCTCAAGGTCAACGAACCGCTGACCATCGGCGGAACCCGGGTCTTCCTCGTCGGCAACGGCTACGCTCCCGTAGTGACCGTGCGCGACGGCGAGGGCAACATCGCCTTCCAGGGGCCGGTTGTCGGTGTCCCCACTGACGGTGTGTACACCTCCTTGATGGTGATCAAGGCCCCGGACGCGAAACCGGATCAGCTGGGGTTCGTCGGGTTCTTCCTGCCCACCGCGCTGATCGACGGCAACGGCGTGTCCTTCTCCGGCGACCCGGACCCGGCCAACCCGCAGCTGAACCTCAACTCCTACTACGGGGACCTGGGACTGGACGACGGCGTCCCGGGCAACGTCTTCGTCCTGGACACAGAGGGCCTGACGCCCTTGAACAACCGTGACCTGGACTCCGGCGGCATTGTCCTGGCAATGAACCAGATCCAGGACCTCCCGGACGGCAAGGGGTCCATCAGCTTTGACGGCCTTCTGCGTTATGCCGCACTGGACATCCACTACGATCCGGCCAAGTACGCAGTGCTCATTTTTGCCGTGCTCAGCCTGACCGGACTCAGCGCATCACTGTTCCTGGCCCGCCGCCGGGTGTGGGTCCGTACGGGAACGAACGATGATGGCCGCATAATGGTCGAGTACGGTCTGCTGGCGCGCGGCGAAGACGCCCGCCTGGAAACCGAAGCCGAAGCTTTGCGCAACCTGCTGGAAAAGAAGTGGATGGCGGCCGGGGCCGCTCCGCGGAAGGACGGCCCGGACACCCTGGCCGACGCATCAGTGGCCGGCAGCACCGGACGCACGGAAGAATCAGGTAAGGACGACTAATGCCCTCCATCGACTACCAGCTCGCTGAGTACAGCGACCTCTTTATGCTGCTGGCCGCGTTCACCTACACGGTGGCGTTCCTGGCTTTCACCTGGGACCTGGCCAAGAGCAGTAAAACGCTCCGTGCCATTGACCAGAAGGCCGGTGCGCTGCAGGCAGCGGTCCCGGCGGAAAAGGCCATGGTCTCGGCGGGTGCTCCTTCCGGGCCGGAGGGCTCGAACCGCAACTGGGACACCAGCGGTGCTGCCCTCACCGCCGATGATGCCATGGGTTACACCGGGGAACGGCGCAACGCCGCCCGCATCGCCGTCGCCCTGACGGTGCTGGGAACGCTCATCCATGTCGCCGCCGTCGTGATGCGCGGCCTGGCCGCGCACCGCGTGCCCTGGGGCAACATGTACGAGTTCTGCACCACCGGCGCGATGGTCGTTGCCGTTGTCTTCCTGCTCGTCCTGCTGCGCCGTGACCTGCGGTTCCTGGGCACGTTCGTTATCGGCCTGGTGCTGATCATGATGATGGCAGCAACCATCGGTTTCCCCACCCCGGTGGGCCACCTGATCCCCGCACTGCAGAGCTACTGGCTGATCATCCACGTCTCCGTTGCCGTGATTGCCTCCGCACTGTTCACCCTGACCTTCGCTATGTCGGTCCTGCAGCTGCTGCAGGCGGACCGCGAAGCCAAGGTCCGTGCCGGCGGCCGCGAACGCCTGGCCTTCCTGAAGATCGTTCCCTCCGCCCAGTCGCTGGAAACCTTCTCCTACCGCATCAACGCCGTGGCATTCGTGCTGTGGACGTTCACCCTGATGGCCGGTTCCGTCTGGGCCGAACAGGCCTGGGGCCGTTACTGGGGCTGGGACACCAAGGAAGTCTGGACCTTCGTGATCTGGGTTGTCTACGCCGGTTACCTGCACGCCCGGGCCACCCGCGGCTGGACCGGAACCCGTGCTGCGTGGCTGTCAATCGTCGGCTACCTCTGCGTGGTCTTCAACTTCACGATCGTGAACGTCTTCTTCTCCGGTCTGCACAGCTACTCCGGCGTCTAGCCTCTCTGCTGGTGCTGACCAAGGCCCCGCCCCGGACGCGTTCCGGGGCGGGGCCTTTTGGTTTCGTGGCGGTGCGGGGTGTGTGGGGACGGGGTGGGCCTCTGGGACGCGTTTCCTCGATCTGGCCGGCCGAGACCCGACAGACGGGCCAGGCGACCATTGTTCCCACCCAGTGTTTTCCCTGTGACTGGTGTGGTCTCACTTTTCACACAGGTAACGAAGTGTGGGAACCCCGGGCTGGAAGTTCCTATGGGGAGGGAAACGGGGTAAGCGCCGTCCCCCTCCCTGCTGAAACCTTCCGACCAGCAAAATGCCCCGCCCCGGAGAAATCCGGGACGGGGCAGCAGACCTGGTGCTTGGTGGCTAAGGGCTGGGAGTTTCGTCGTCGTTCTTCTGGCGGGCACGCTTCTCCCTGTCGGCGAGCTCCTGTTCGCGGCGCTTGAGTTCCTCTTCCTTCGCCTTCTGCCGGCGGCGGATTTCCAGGTTCCGCAGGAACTCGGGGTCGTCATCGGGGGCGGTGGGGTGCCGGGTGGCCCGCGGTTTTGGCTCCGGACCATGCATCGGGCGCCCAAAGAGGAACCACAGGATGGCGCCCAGGACCGGCAGAAGCACGATCGTGAAGAGCCAGGCAGTCTTCGAGATGCTGCGCACTTCGTGGGCTTTGGACATGATGCAGTCAATGAGCGAGTAGATGATCAAGACTGCGACGACAATGACGCCGATGAGTACGAAGCGGGGCATGCCCCCAATTGTAGAGGAGACCGCTGCGGCCCGGCCCGGCGAATCCCGGGAACCTCCTGAACGCCCTAATTACCTGGAAACCGTTCCCTGGCACTACCCGTAGAATAGGGCCGTGGCTTTCTGGAAATTTACCGCTCTCCGCCTTGGTCTGGTGGTCGTCTTCTTCATTGCCGGGCTGTTCCTGCAGCTTGGAATAGTGCTCTCCGCCCTGGTCGCGGCCATTCTGGCTTGGTGCGTCACCTACCTGTTCTTCCGGGACATGCGCGACGCCGCTGCCCGCAGCATCCAGAGCCGGTTCAGCGAAAAGACTCCGCCGACACGCAACCGCGCCGAGCTGGACGACTCCCAGGCCGAAGATTCCATGCTGGACGCAAACCCGGACGTGGCGATCGACGCCGACCGTAAGCCCCGCGAAAGCTAAAAGCTGCTGACGGGCCCCGGCCTGCCCAGCCCCTGCCCCGGTCTGCCCAACCCCGGCCATCCTCCTGGCCAGCCCCGCCCGGCTTATCGGCACCACATTCTCAGGTAGGCTCGCAGCCATGAGCGACGCCCACAGCCAGACCGAAACCAGCGGTGGAAACCTGCGCACCCCTGCGGCCGAGCAGGTCTACACCCGGCGATGGGTGATCGGACTTGTCGCTGGAAATCTGGGGCTTGGCTTCCTGGCCGCAGCCTGGATGTTCAGCGTCGCCGGGGAACTGCCGGATCCGCTGGCCAGCCACTGGGGCCGGGACGGGGTGGACGGTTATATGTCCCTGGCAGGTCACGCCTTGATCGTCGTTCTGGTGGGCGGCGGAAGCGGTGCCCTGATCACCGCATTGGGTGTCCTCGCACGTGGTCAATCCCCGCTTATGGCCCGGCTCGGGGTGGGCTTTGGCCTCGGATTCGGTGTTCTGATGACGGGGCTCTCCGTTGCGGTGGTGGCCGGACAGATCGGTTTGGCAGACTCCTCCCGGGCTGAAATTTCCGCACCTGTCATCTGGACTGCAGCTGGGGTGGCGGTGCTGGCCGCGGCCGCCGGCGCCTGGCTGTACCGGCCCGGCACGTACGAGCGCACGCAAAGCCCCGAAACATCCGCCCTGGACGACGCCGCCGCGGATCGAGGGTCAGCCGTCTCCCTGGCCGCCCGAGAACTGGCGGCCGATGAGCAGCCGCTGGCGGTTAGTGTCTCGATGGGCCGGTGGAAGTGGGCCGCCAGTCTGGGGACCGGAGCAGCCGTGGCGCTGAGCCTGGTCTTCATCCATCCGGCGCTGGCCCTGTGCGGCGTTCCGGCAGCTGCCCTGCTGTGGGTGTTCTGCCAAGGCCGGGTAATCATCGATCCGAATGGTGTCCGCGCACTCGCCGGCGGCTTCTGGAAACTTATGCCGCTGACTTACGGGGAGATACGCGCCGCCTCCGTCCAGGATATTAAGGCCATGGACTTCGGTGGCTGGGGTTACCGGCTCAATGGAGGAAGTGTTGGTTTTATTATGGGCAGCGGTCCGGCGCTGATTCTGGAGGCTGGCTTTGCGCAGCGCTATGTCTTCTCAATGCCCGACGCCGAGACTGCGGCCCGCGCCTGTGCCCTGGTTAATGCATACCGGACTAAGGAATCGGACCGGGGAGCTGGAACGGTTTCCGGTTCACGGAAACAACCGTAGGCGGCCCGCTGGCTTCCGGGATGAATTCCGCTGGCCCCAGGTTTGAGATTGCCGTCATCCGGGGGTTTCCGCGCATTGCGTCCCCTTGCCGTGGATAGTGTGACAGTCATGGAATCAGTCTTGAATCACGCCCGGCGCTGGGGCGCCCCGGTAGGGGCCGTGATTTTCTTTGTTTTGTGGTGCGTCGCGGAGGCTGGACGGATGGGTGCGCCGGTTGGCATCCTTCCCGTGTTTTGGCCCGGTGCGGCTCCGCTCGTGTTGATGACTGCGGCCATCGCCGTCGCGTCGAGGTGGCCGATCCTGTCACTGGCGCTGACCGGACTCCTGCTCCTGGGCCAGCTATTCCTTCTGATTTCACCCATGGGATCGACGCATTGGGCCATTTACCTTGGCTCATTCATTGCACTGGGCGTCATCGCTTGGGCCGGGACTAAACGGATGCGGGTTATCGCCATCTCCGCGAACATCGTCTTCGCCGCTGTCATGGCTTTCCAGATGCTCTCCTGGCGTTATGGAGCAGGAGTTGGCTGGTTCCCACCACTCTACGGCGGGGATCTGCTGACCCTAAGGGTCTATGGATGGCAGCTATTTTCCCTCCTGATGCTCATCGCAGCGGGGTGCTTCGCCGTCGGACTGCTTCTGTCCCTGTACCAGGAGCGCGGCAGCCTTTTTCAGGCCCGCGACCTCGCCCGCAGCACCCTCCAGGACACGGAAATTGACCTGATCGTGGAGCAGGAACGGACCCGGATCTCCCGGGACCTGCACGACGTCCTGGCGCACTCACTCGCGGTGATCGCCGCACAGGCCGACGGCGCCCGGTACCTGGTGAAGGACCAGCCGCAGCCCGTGCTCAAGGCCCTGGAAACCATTGCCGGTTCGGCGCGGAGTGCGCTGGTGGACGCGCAGCGGGTGATTGAGGGCGTCAGCGAGGACGGAATGACCGCGCCCCAGCCGCAGATGAAGGACATCACCGGCATGGTCGAGGGGATGCGCAGCAACCTGCAGATCCGAGACAGCGCCTCCGGGCAGCCGGTGGAGCTGTCCAGCGGGCAGCAGCTGGCGGTATTCCGCATTGTTCAGGAGTGCCTCACCAACGCGCTGAAACACGGCGGCCGGGACGCCGAGGTTCGCCTGCACCTCGACTGGAGCGGACCGGGGCTGACCCTTCACGCAGCTTCCGCACTGGCCCAAGAGCCCGCAACAGCTGAAGAACCCGGCCGGCCGGGCCGCGGGCTGGCCGGTATGCGTGAACGGGCTCATCTGGCGGGAGGCTGGCTCACAGCCGGGCCCGACGGCGAACACTTCCGGGTAACCGTCTTCATCCCGTACGGACATCCCGGCGACAGGGACAGGGACGGGGCCGGCGCGGGAGATCGAGCCGGGGCCGGGGAAAGAGCCGGGATCGAGCAGCCAGAACGGGACCGCGAGCACCGGCAGCCGGCACTGACGGGACCCGCGCCTGCCGGAACGGCTCCCGGCACGATCGGAAAGGAAACCAATAATGCCTGAGTCCGGCACCCGGATTTCCGTAGCCCTGGTTGATGACCAGCCGCTGTTCCTGGCCGGGATCCGCATGCTGATAGACAGCCAGACCGACATGGAGTTCTGCTGGGAGGCCGGTGACGGACAGCAGGCAGTTGACCGGGTTGCCGAGCGGCGCCCTGACGTGATGCTCATGGACCTGCGAATGCCCGTCCTCGACGGCGTTGCCGCCACCCGCGCGATTATTGGAAACGCGGACGCGGCCGGAACCGAACACCCGAGGATCATCGCCCTGACCACATTCAACCGGGACCAGGCGGTGGTCCAGGCAGTCCAGGCAGGTGCCAGCGGCTACCTGTTGAAAAGCGCGGAACCCGAATTTCTCCTTGCCGCTATCCGGACCGTCCACTCGGGCTACTCCGTAATTGCTCCGGGCTCCATCCACTCGCTCTTCGACCACGCCGCCCGAAATGCTCCGGCGGCGCAGCCGGACCTGTCGGTCCTTGAGGTCCTCTCGGCCCGGGAACGGGACGTGTTCCTGCTGGCCGCGAAGGGGCTCAGCAACGGCGAAATGGCGCAGAGCCTGTTCGTTTCCGAGGCCACGATCAAGACGCATCTGCGCAGCGTCCTGGACAAATTGGAGCTGCGCACCCGGATTCAGCTGGTGAGCTTTGCCCATGAGCGTTATTTGCTGGGCGGCTGAGCGGTGAAGGCAGCCGGACAGGCCGGGCACCTCGGCGTCGTGGCGGCGGGTGTCCACCTGCTGTCCTGGTGCGGCGTCGGAGTCCTGGCCGGCGCGGCCCCAGGCCACGCTGACGGACTACAAGCAGGCTGGACTGACGCCGCCTGGCTGACCGCACTGGTCTTCCTGCTGGCCTCCGCGGTCCTGTTCCTGGGCGTGGTCCTCGGTGTTATCCGGCCGCGCAGCAGCCGCAGCGCCGGCCACACGGCCGGCCGTGTGGCCGGCCCCTAGTGCGCCAGCAGGTGCGTCAGCACCAGTGCCAGGCCATAGAGCACGCTGAACCCGAGGTTGATCAGGCCCGTCTGCTTCAGCACCGGGATAAGACTGCGGCGCTTCTTGCCCTTGAGCATCAGCCAGCTGGGCATCAGACAGGCCGGGAGCAGCAGCAGGACCAGCAGCACCCACGGATAGTCACCAACCAGCAGCAGGGGCAGCAGCAGCGCCAGGGCCAGCATCATGACGTAAGTAATCCGGGCGGCGTCATCTCCCAGCCGGACCGCGAGCGTGCGTTTTCCGGATTCGCGGTCCGTCGGAATGTCCCGCACGTTGTTGGCCATCAGCAGTGCGGTGGCGATGAGGCCGGTGGAGACCGCACCGATCAGGGCCGCAGCGTTGATTTCTCCGGCCTGGGTATAGGTGGTGCCCAGCGTGGCGACCAGCCCAAAGAACACAAACACGAAAACGTCGCCCAGGCCCAGGTAGCCATACGGGTTACGGCCGCCGGTGTACCCCCACGCGGCGGCGATACATCCGACGCCCACCAGCAGGAGGAACCAGGCCTGTGACAGCAGAACCAGGGCCAGGCCCGCGGCCATCGCAGCACCGAAGCAGGCGAAGGCAGCGTATTTCACCTGCTTTGCCGGGGCAGCGCCGGAACCGGTGAGGCGCAGCGGCCCGACCCGGTTGTCATCGGTGCCCCGTACGCCGTCGGAGTAGTCGTTGGCGTAATTCACGCCCACCTGAAGCAGGATCGCGACGACGGCCGCCAGCAGGGCGTTGACCCAGCGGAAGGAGCCGAGATCGAACGCAGCTGCCGTACCGATGATGACCGGGGCCACCGCCATCGGCAGTGTCCGGGGGCGTGCTCCTTCGAACCATTGCGCCGCTGTGGCCACAGTATCTTCCTTCTTTTCTTGCTCAGTTTTTGTTGCTCAGTCAGGTTGTGCGGGTTAGCCGGCGGTGCAATGCCGGGCAGTCATATTCTCCCGCACCTGTGCGCGCAGGACGAAAACAGGGGAGGAGCAGCCGTTCCTAGGAACGGGCGGCACTAGGAACGGGCGGCACTGAGCAGGCTGCGGACAGCCAGCCGGTCGGTTTTCCCGTTGGGCAGCAGGGGAATGTGCTCCAGCACCACCACGGTCTTGGGCACCGCCGGTGCGCCGAGCGCGGCGCGGATCGCCGCGCGCAGGCTGTCCAGGTTGACGGGACCGACGACGGCGAGCCCCACCACGGAGCCCCACTCGGCGTCGGGAAGGCCAACGGCAATGGCCTGGTGCACCTCCGGCAGCTGTTCGGCGGCCGCAGCCACCGCAGCTCCGGAAACCTTGACCCCGCCGGTGACAATAACGTCGTCGAGCCTGCCGGAAACCGACACGGTCCCGTTTGCGGCCACGGACCCGGTGTCATCGGTGCGGAACCAGCGTTTGCCGGAGTGGAACGCAAACCGGTCAGCGGTCAGCTCCGGCGCCCCCAGGTAGCCGTCGGCCAGCATGTCCCCGGCAATCCAGAGCCGGCCCTGGTATTCCTGGACGTCCGCGCCGGGCAGCGGAACGCCGTCGTACACGCAGCCGCCGGCGGTTTCGCTCATGCCGTAGGTGGTCACCACATTGAGTCCCCGGCCGCGGGCTTCCGCCAGCAGGGCAGGGCCGGCGGCCGCGCCGCCGAGGAGGATCGCGTCGAAACGGCGCAGGGCGTGCAGGGTATCCGCGGCCGGTTCGGTGAGCAGGCGGTGCAGCTGGGTGGGCACCAGGGAGGTCAGACGGGTCTTGTCCGTCATCTCCAGGGCGGCAGTGGTGAACGCTGCGGGGTCAAAGGGCTTCGCCGTGTCCAGCAGGACCGGCTGGGTTCCCGCGAACAGGGAACGGATCAGCACCTGGACGCCGGCAATGTAGTGCACCGGCAGGGCCAGCAGCCACTGCCCGTCCTGCTTGAGGGACAGGGCCGTGGCCATCGAGGAGGCGGCCAGCGCGTCGATGCTGAGCATGGTCTGCTTGGGCGTGCCCGTGGAACCGGAGGTGCTGATGACCAGGGCAATGTCATCATTGGGCAGTTCCCCGGAGAAGGTCTGGGCCGGGTCGGCATGCGGCGCCACCGCCGGGCCTTCACCGGCCAGCGCCGCCGCAAGCGGGGCCAGCAGGTCCCCGGCGTTATAGCCTGCGGGCGTATGGACGGGGAGGAGTTCCATAACGTCCTAGAAGTAGTAGGGGAAGGAGGACCAGTCCGGGTCCCGTTTGGCCAGGAACGCTTCTTTGCCCTCCACCGCCTCATCCGTCATGTAGGCCATCCGGGTCGCTTCGCCGGCAAAAACCTGCTGGCCCGCCAGCCCGTCGTCCGCCAGGTTGAACGCGAACTTCAGCATGCGGATGGCCTGCGGGGACTGGCGCGCGATGTCCGCAGCGTATTCCAGCGCCACCTTCTCCAGGTTTTCGTGGTCCACGGCCTCGTTGACGGCGCCCATGGCAACCATGTCCTCGGCGGAGTACTCGCGGGCCAGGAAAAAGATCTCGCGGGCGCGCTTCTGCCCGATCTGCCGGGCCAGCAGGGCTGAGCCGTAACCGGCGTCGAAGCTGCCGACCGTGGCGTCTGTCTGCTTGAATTTCCCGAACTGCCGGGAAGCGATGGTCAGGTCCGCCACCACGTGCAGGCTGTGCCCGCCGCCGGCCGCCCAGCCATTAACGACGGCGATGACCACCTTGGGCATGGTGCGCATCAGCCGCTGAACCTCCAGGATGTGCAGCCGTCCGGCCCGGGCCGGATCGATCGTTTCCGACTTTTCTCCGTCTGCATACCGGTACCCGTCCCGGCCGCGGATCCGCTGGTCGCCGCCGGAGCAGAAGGAGTGCCCGCCGTCCTTGGGGGAGGGGCCGTTGCCGGTGAGCAGCACCGTGGCAACATCGGGGCTCATCCGGGCGTGGTCCATGGCCCGGTACAGCTCGTCCACGGTGCCGGGCCGGAACGCGTTGCGTACCTCGGGGCGGTTGAAGGCGATCCGCACGGTGGGCAGGTCCCGCAGCACCGTGCCGTCGGCGCCGCGCTCCACCTGACGGTGGTAGGTCATGTCCTGGAAATCATCGAAGCCGCCAACCACCCGCCACTGCCGGGGATCGAAAATGTCAGAGACCTGCGCGGGAAGTAGTGTGCTCACGGTGTCGAGTTTATCGCGGCGGGGAAGGATAACCTTCGGAGCCCGGAGGCGGGAACAGACTGAGCGGTCCAGGGCCCGGTTTTGAGCAGGTCCCTGTTGACCCTTTCAGGCCGGGCGTAGCTTTGAGAAATGGCTAGCAGCTCCGTTACGGGGACAGACGGCCCCGCATCCGATGCACTACTGAAACTCGGCAGGTTCTTCACCCGCTGGGACGAGACCGCCGATGGCCGTGCGGTGTTCCGCGAGGGTGGCCGCAAAGGGGACGCCTTCTACCGGAACCGGTGGAGTCACGACAAGGTGGTGCGCTCCACCCACGGCGTGAACTGCACGGGATCCTGCTCCTGGAAGATCTATGTCAAGGACGGGATCATCACGTGGGAAGCCCAGGAAACGGACTATCCCACCGTCGGCCCGGACCGGCCGGAGTATGAACCCCGCGGCTGCCCGCGCGGAGCCGCGTTTTCCTGGTACACCTATTCGCCCACCCGGGTCCGGTTTCCCTATATCCGCGGGGTGCTGCTGGACCTCTACCGGGAAGCCAAACGGGGCAGCGGGGGAGACCCGGTGCTGGCGTGGGAGTCGCTGATCGCGGACCCGGAGAAGCGGCGCACCTGGCAGCAGGCCCGGGGCAAGGGCGGGCTGGTGCGCTCCGGCTGGCAGGAAGCCCTGGAAATGACTGCGGCAGCGCACGTGGCCACGATCAAGAATTTCGGGCCGGACCGATGTACCGGATTCTCCCCGATCCCGGCGATGTCCATGGTCTCCCACGCTGCCGGGGCCCGGTTCATCAACCTCATCGGCGGCGTGATGAACAGCTTCTACGACTGGTACGCGGACCTGCCGGTGGCCAGTCCGCAGGTCTTCGGGGACCAGACAGACGTTCCGGAATCCGGGGACTGGTGGGACGCCACCTACCTGATGATGTGGGGATCCAATATTCCGGTCACCCGCACCCCGGACGCGCACTGGATGGTCGAGGGCCGCTACCGGGGAACAAAGGTGGTCTCCGTCAGCCCTGACTATGCGGACAACACCAAGTTCGCCGACGAATGGCTGCCCGCGCAGGCCGGTTCGGATGCCGCTCTGGCTATGGCCATGGGGCACGTGATCCTGAAAGAGAACTTCGTGGACCGGCGGGTGCCGTTCTTCGAGGACTATGTACTGCAGTACACGGATCTGCCGTTCCTGGTGACGTTGGTGGACGGACCCGATGGAACCACCGTGCCCGGGAAGTTCCTTACCGCGGCGGATCTGGGCGGTGACTCGGGCACGGCGTCGGACCCGGCCTTCAAAACCGTGCTGCTGGACCGGGATACCGGCCTGCCCACGGTGCCGAACGGCTCCCTGGGATTCCGCTACAACGACGCCGACGCCGGCAAATGGAACCTGGACCTGCAGGGAGTACGGCCCGCACTGTCGCTGGCGGACGCCGCCTCCTGGACGCGGGAGACGTCCCCGGTGGATCTGCCGGTCTTCGCCGACCCCGCGGGAGCCGGAAGCGTGGTCCACCGCGGCGTGCCCGTGATGGACGTGGCAGGCAAACGCGTCACCACCGTTTTTGACCTGATGCTCGCCCAGTACGCAGTGGGACGGGAGGGGCTCCCGGGGGACTGGGCCGCCGGATACGACGACGCCGGCACCGCCTACACCCCCGCGTGGCAGGAAGAACTCACCTCGGTGAAGCCGTCCGCCGTGATCCGCACGGCGCGGGAGTTTGCCGCCAACGCGGGAAAGTCCAAGGGCCGGTCCATGATCATCCTCGGCGCCGGCATCTGCCAGTGGTACCACGGGGACGTGACCTACCGGGCCATCCTGGCCATGCTGATGCTCACCGGCTGCGAGGGCCGCAACGGCGGCGGCTGGGCGCACTATGTGGGCCAGGAAAAATGCCGGCCCATCACCGGCTGGGCCGCCATGGCCTCGGCTGGGGACTGGAGCCGGCCGCCGCGGTTCATGATCGGCACCGCCTTCTGGTACATGCACACAGACCAGTTCCGTTCCGACGGGTATTCCACCGACGCGGTGCAGTCGCCGCTGGCCGAGGGGCACCTGCGCGGTATGCACTCGGCCGATGTCATCGCCAAGTCCACCCGGATGGGCTGGATGCCGTTCTTCCCGCAGTTTGACGCTAAGAACTCTCTCGACGTCGCCGACGAAGCAGCGGACGGGGTGGCCCGCGGGGAGGCGCCCAATGAGGCCCGCTGGGTGGCCGACCGGCTTAAGGAAGGCAGCCTGCGCTTCGCCGTGGAGGATATTGATGCCCCGGAGAACTGGCCCCGCACCCTGATCCTGTGGCGCTCGAACCTGCTCGGTTCCTCCGCGAAGGGAGAGGAGTACTTCCAGAAGCATCTACTCGGCACCATGAACAACGTGATGGGCAAGGACCACGGTGATTCCCGCCCCAAGGACGTGGTGTGGCGGGAAGACGCTCCGCAGGGGAAGCTGGACCTGCTGGTTTCCGCCGACTTTCGGATGACCAGCTCCACCCTGCTTTCCGACGTCGTGTTCCCCGCGGCGACCTGGTACGAGAAGTACGACCTGTCCTCCACCGACATGCACCCGTACGTGCACGCCTTCACCCCGGCTATTCCGCCGCCGTGGGAAGCCAAGTCCGACTTTGAGCTGTTCCGGCTGCTGACCGTGGAATTCTCACGGCAGGCCCAAAAGCACCTCGGTGTGCGCAAAGACCTGGTAGCCACGGCGCTGACCCACGACACACCCGGTGAAATCGCCCAGCCCGGCGGCCACGCCCCGGACTGGAAAGGGACGGACATCCCCGCGGTGCCGGGTAAAAACCTCCCGTCCCTGGCCGTGGTGGAACGCGATTACACCGCTATCGCGGACAAGTTCACCGCCCTGGGGCCGCTGGCCGATAAAGCGGGATTCACCACCAAATACATCACCTACGACGTCACGAAACAGGTCGGACAGCTGGCCGCGAAACACGGGGTCTACGATTCCGGTGCAGCACGCGGGCGGCCCGCGATCGACACCGATGCGCGGATGGCCGAGACCATCCTGATGCTCTCCGGGACCACCAACGGCGAACTGGCCGTCCAAGGGTTCAAGACCTTGGAGAAACGCACCGGCAGGCGGCTCGCGGACCTGGCGGAAGGTGCCGAGGAAAAACTGATCACCTTCCGCGATACGCAGGACCGGCCGACGCCGGTGATTACCTCACCGGAATGGTCCGGCTCCGAATCCGGCGGCCGCCGCTACGCCCCGTTCACCATCAACATTGAACGGCTCAAACCCTTCCACACCCTCACCGGACGAATGCATTTCTTCCTGGACCACGACTGGATCCGGGACATGGGGGAGGCACTGCCTATCTTCCGTCCCCCGCTGGACATGCACCGGCTCTTCGGCGAACCGGAGCTGGGGACCCGCGGCGAGCTTTCCGTAGCCGTGCGCTATCTGACCCCGCACAATAAGTGGTCCATCCACTCCGAGTACCAGGACAACCTGCTGATGCTGTCCCTGTCCCGCGGCGGAACAGCGGTCTGGATGAGCCCGCAGGACGCCGCCCTGATCAACGTGGCGGATAACGAGTGGGTGGAATGCGTGAACACCAACGGAGTTCTGGTCGGCCGGGCGATCGTCAGCAGCCGGATGCCCGCCGGCGTCGTCTACGTCTATCACGCGCAGGAACGGATCATCGACGTCCCCAAATCCGAGGCGACCGGCCGCCGCGGCGGGATCCACAACTCGGTGACCCGGATCCTGGTCAAACCCAGCCACATGATCGGCGGATACGCCCAGCTGTCCTGGGCCTTTAACTATCTGGGCCCTACAGGGAACCAGCGGGACATCGTTTCGGTGGTCCGCAAGCGCGCGCAGGAGGTGAGCTACTGATGAGGATCATGGCCCAGGTCGCCATGGTGATGGCGCTGGACAAATGCATCGGCTGTCATACATGTTCCGTGACCTGTAAGCAGGCGTGGACCAACCGCGCCGGAACTGAATATGTGTGGTTCAACAACGTGGAGACCCGCCCCGGTCTCGGTTACCCCCGCCGCTATGAGGACCAGGAGAAATGGCGCGGCGGCTGGGAGCTGAACGGGCGCGGCAACCTCAAACTGAAGTCGGGCGGGCGCATGGCCAAGCTCATGGGGCTGTTCGCCAGCCCGGTCCAGCCCGAGCTGAACGACTACTACGAGCCCTGGACCTACGACTACGAGAACCTCATCCAGGCCCCGGCGGGCAACGACTTCCCGGTGGCCCGGCCCAAGTCCCTGATCACCGGGGAGAACATGAAGATCCAGTGGTCCGCGAACTGGGATGACAACCTGGGCGGGGCGCCGGAGACGGCGCAGCAGGACCCGGTGCTGGAGAAGATGCGCCGGGAGGCCGAAGATAAGGTCAAGTTCGAATTCGACCAGACCTTTATGTTCTACCTGCCGCGGATCTGCGAGCACTGCCTGAACCCGTCCTGCATGGCCTCCTGTCCGTCCGGCGCGATCTACAAGCGCGAGGAAGACGGCATTGTGCTGGTGGACCAGGACCGCTGCCGCGGCTGGCGGCAATGCGTTACCGGCTGCCCGTACAAGAAGGTCTACTTCAATCACCGGTCCGGCAAAGCGGAGAAGTGCACCTTCTGCTACCCCCGGATCGAGGTGGGGATCCCGACGGTGTGCGCGGAAACCTGCGTGGGCCGGCTGCGCTACATCGGGATTTTCCTGTACGACGCCGACCGGGTCACCGAGGCCGCTGCCACCCCCAACGAGCAGGACCTCTACGAGGCGCAGCTGGATTTGATGATGGACCCCAATGATCCGGAGGTGATCGCCGCGGCCCGGGCCCAGGGGATCACGGAGGACTGGCTGGACGCCGCCCGCCGCTCCCCGGTGTATGCACTGGCCAAGGAATTCCGGGTGGCCCTGCCGCTGCACCCCGAGTACCGGACCATGCCGATGGTCTGGTACGTGCCGCCGCTGTCCCCGATCGTGGATGTGCTGCAGGGGCAGGGGCACGACGGCGAGGACGCAGGCAACCTGTTCGGTGCCATCGAAGCACTGCGCATCCCGGTGGAGTACCTGGCGGAACTGTTCACCGCGGGAGACACGGACCTGGTGACCAACGTGCTGCGCAGGCTGGCGGCCATGCGCGCGTACATGCGGGACATCACCCTGGGCGATCCGCCGGACGCATCGATTGCCGAGGGGGTGGGGATGAGTGGGGAAGAGATCGTGCGGATGTACCGGCTGATGGCGATCGCCAAGTACGAGGAACGCTACGTGATCCCCAGCGCCCACCTCGAGGATGCGCACAATCTGGAAGAGATCGGCTGCTCGCTCGATACCGAAGGCGGGCCGGGCATGGGCCAGACCGGCGTGTTCGGGGAAGCCTCCGGCCGTCCCATGCCGGTGGCCGTGGAGAACTTCGCCGCGTTGGAGGCCCGTCAGCGGGGGGATGATCCGGCCGGGAACCGCGACATGGCCGGGCGGGTCAACCTGCTGAACTGGGACGGCCGCGGATCCCCGCAGGGACTGTTCCCGCCGGACCAGGGCGACGGAGGCGAACGGACATGAGCCTGCTGGAAAAGATTCTGGGCAAGCCCGGTAAAGGAACGGTAGAGCCGGAGGCCTACGCGGACCGGAACCCGCGGCGCAGCGCCGTGATCCGGCAGGTCGCCTCGCTGCTGCTGGAATACCCCGACGAGCAGTTGATTTCCTCGCTGCCGGTGCTGCGCCGGGCACTGGAGGAGGTCGATGCGGCCGGGCCCGGCATGATGGAGCTTTTCGACTGGTACACCGCCCGTGCGCTGCCGGACGTTCAGGCGGACTATGTGCAGGAATTCGACTTGTCCAAGCGGCACAGCCTGCACCTGACCTACTGGACGGACGGGGACACCCGCCGCCGCGGCGAGGCGCTGGCCGCGTTCAAGGAAATTTACCGGGAGCACGGGATGCTCCCGGACGGTACTGAGCTCCCCGATTACCTGCCCCTGGTGCTGGAATTCGCGGCGAAGGTTTCCGCGAAGGACGGCTATGAGCTGCTGCAGCGCTACCGGCCGTCCCTGGAACTGCTCAGGCTGGCCCTGCGGGACGCGGATCTGCCCTATCAACACGTGCTGGCATTGGTCTGCTCCACCCTGCCGGGCGTCTCACCCGAGGACGCCCAGACCGTGATGCGCACCGCTGGATACGGGCCGCCCACGGAGACTGTGGGGTTGGAGCCCTACAGCTCCCGGCTGCTGCCGCTTGCCGAGAGGAACACACCATGAGCGCCGTGGCCGCCGCATTGCAGCTCCCCGCAGACGCCGCTCCGCCGCAGGACGTCACCGTCACGCTCGGCGACGTGATGCTCTGGGGTGTGCTGCCCTATGTGGTGATCGCCGTCCTGGTCCTGGGCTCGATCTGGCGCTACCGGTATGACCAGTTCGGGTGGACCACACGGTCCTCGCAGCTGTATGAGGCACGCATCCTTCGCATCGCTTCCCCGCTGTTCCACTTCGGGATCCTGGCGGTGATCGTCGGACACTTCATCGGACTGGTAATCCCCAAATCGTGGACTGAGCAGGTGGGGGTGTCGGAAGGCCTGTACCACGCCATGGCGCTTGGCATCGGGATCATTGCCGGCATCGGCACCCTGGTCGGGATTGTGCTGCTCATTTACCGCCGGCGCACCACGGGACCGGTCTTTATGGCAACCACGAACAATGACAAGTTCATGTACATCGTGCTGCTCGGCGCCCTCCTGGCTGGACTCGCCACAACCTTGATCTCCGTCTTCGATACGAACGTCACCGATTACCGCCAAACGGTTTCCCCCTGGTTCCGCTCCATCTTCATTTTCCAGCCCGATATTGCCGCGATGACGGCAGCCAGCCTGTCCTTCAAGATCCACACGCTCTGGGGGCTGGCCCTCTTCGCGATCTGGCCCTTCACCCGGCTGGTGCATGCCTTCACGGCCCCGCTCCAGTACCTTTTCCGCCCCTACATCGTTTACCGCTCCCGCGGCAGGCGGCCGGTACCGGGTGCCCTGCCGCCGCGCCGCGGATGGGCGCCGATCGGCACCCCGGACCGGGACCGCAGAGGCGTTCCTCCGCAGTGATGAACCACAGATAGGACAGCCATGGCAGCGTCACCGTCCGCCCCCTCCGCGGCACCGAACCTCAAGTCCGGGCAGCTGCTGAACCTCATCACCGCCACCACTGCCTCAACCGTGGGCTTCTGGGCCTGGACCATCATCGGCCCGCTTTCCGCCCGGTACACGGCGGACATGGACCTTACCCCCACCCAGGCGTCGGTGCTGGTGGCGATGCCCATCCTCGTGGGGTCCATCGCCAGGATCCCGGTCGGCGCCTGGACGGACCGGTACGGCGGCCGGCGGATGTTCACCACCGTCCTGGGCGCCACGGCACCGCTGGTCCTGCTGACGGCCGTGGCCGGAGAGACAGGCAGCTACGCGCTGATCGTCGTCGTCGCCTTTTTCCTGGGCATCGCCGGCACGGTCTTCGCGATCGGCATTCCGTTCTGTTCGGCCTGGTACGACCGCACCCGCAAGGGCTTCGCCACCGGCATCTTCGGTGCCGGAATGGTGGGCACCGCGGTGTCGGCGTTCTTCACACCGCGGCTGGTCAGCGCGGTGGGCTACTTCAATACCCACCTCATCATTGCCTGCATCGTCGCGGCCATGGCGGTGATCTGCTGGCTGGTCCTGCGGGAATCGCCGGCGTGGAGCCGGCCCACGGAGCCAACGCTGCCCAAGATCCGCCATGCCTTCACGCTCAAGGTGACCTGGCAGCTGTGCTTTCTCTACGGCGTCGTCTTCGGTGCCTTCGTGGCCTTCTCCAACTACCTGCCCACGTATCTGGGCAACGTCTACGACTACGATGCGACGGCCGCCGGCACCCGGACAGCCGGTTTCGCGGTTGCCGCCGTGATCGCCCGGCCGATCGGCGGAACCATTGCGGACAAGGTCGGGCCAAAGATCGTCACGCTCACGTCCTTTGCCGGGACCGTGGTCCTGGCCATGGTGGTGGCGTTCCAGCCCAGCCAGGAACGGGTTTACGGGACCGCGTTCCTGCTGATGGCACTGTTCCTCGGTCTGGGTACCGGAGGGGTCTTCGCCTGGGTAGGACGGGCAGCACCGGTGAGAGACGTTGGTACGGTCGGCGGCATCATCGCCGCCGCCGGCGGACTGGGCGGCTACTTCCCGCCGCTGGTGATGGGCGCCACCTACGACGCCGAGCGGTCCAGCTACTTCGTGGGCCTCACCCTGCTGGCCGTCTTCGCGGCGCTGGCACTGCTGCTCACCTTCACCGTGCGCAACGGCGGAAAAACGGACGAACGGACCCGCGCCGAGACCTAGCCCTTGGCCTGCGGGCGGCCGGGGGTAGAGTCGGAGGAATGGGTGCAACAGAGCTGATTCTCATCCGTCACGGCGAAAGCGCCGGCAATGTCGCTGCCACGCGGGCCCAGCAAAACGGGGCCGAGGTAATCGACGTCGGCCTGCGTGATCCAGATGTGCCGCTCAGCGATGCCGGCGCGCAGCAGGCCCAGGCGCTGGGGCAGTGGCTGGCCGGATTACCGGAGGCCGAACGGCCGGACTCCGTGTGGTGCTCGCCGTATCTGAGGGCGCGGCAGACGGCCGAGCTGGCCGGCCTGGCACCGAACCGGGTCGATGAACGCCTGCGCGACCGGGAACTGGGAATCCTGGACCTGCTCACCGCGCGCGGCGTCGCCGCCCGCTATCCCGCCGAGGCGGAGCGCAAACAGTGGCTGGGGAAGTTCGCCTACCGTCCGCCGGGCGGGGAGTCCTGGGCCGACGTCGCGCTGCGGCTGCGCTCGCTGCTGCGGGACCTGGATGACAGCGAAGACGGCCGGCGGGTTGCCGTTGTCTGCCATGATGCCGTGATCCTGCTGCTGCGCTACGTCTGCGAGGGCCTTTCGGAAGCGGACCTGCTGGAGATCGCCGCCACCAGCAGTGTCCGGAACGGGTCGGTGACCCGGCTGGTCCGGCCCACCGGCACCGGATTCTGGCAGGTTGCGGAGTTCAACGTGGTGGACCACCTGTCCGGTGCGGGAGCACCGGTCACCGAACATGCCGGGGAGGGTAATGTCCATCCGCGCTGAACTGATCACCCCCGCGCTGCTGCGCCAGTGGCAGGTGTCACGGGACGCTGAAGGCAAGGACGACCGCGGCACAGTCCTGATTGTCGGCGGTGCCCGCCGGACGCCCGGAGCTGCCCTGCTGGCGGGCCGGACCGCACTGCGCGTCGGAGCGGGCCGCCTGACACTGGCCGTGGCGGAGTCGGTGGCTGTCGCCTCCGCCGTGGCGCTGCCGGAAAGCGGCGCGGTGGGACTTCCGGAGCGTAACGGCAGGATCGACGGGGCCGCGGCACCGGAAGCGCTGGCGGAAGACCTGGCTGCCGCCAGCGTAGTGGCGGTGGGTCCCGGACTGGACAATGCCGAGGACACTGCCGATCTGCTGCGGGCAGTCGTCCCGGGAATCCCCGCGGAAGCCGCAGTGGTGCTGGACGCCTATGCCCTCGGGGTGTTCCGCGACCTGCCGGAGCTGCACCCGCTCCTGTCCGGACGGCTGGTGCTGACCCCCAACCGGACGGAGGCGGCCCGGCTGCTGGGCCGGAAGGAAGTGGACGACGCCGCGTCCGCGGCGGCGGATATCGCACGGACCTACGGCGCCGTGGTCACCAGCCAGGGACGGATCACCGCACCCGACGGACGCGCCTGGGAGGTTCCCGCGGGGAATCCCGGCCTGGCCACCTCGGGGAGCGGCGATGTCCTGGCCGGCGCGGTGGCCGGGTTCCTGGCCCGCGGCGCCGCTCCGGAACAGGGTGCCTGCTGGGGAACCTATCTGCACGCCACGGCCGGGGACCGGTTGTCCTCCTCGAAAGGTCCGCTCAGCTTCCTGGCCAGCGAACTGCTTGAGGCGATGCCGCAGATTATGGCCGAACTGACCGTGTGATTCCTTTGAGGTCCCGCTCCGGCGGGCGGGTGATGCCTGCCGGATGCGGGACCGATACTGTGGATTGATGGCAACCCCCGAATTCCCGGCCCGTCCCGCAGACCGGCGCCGTGCGGTCCTGCAGGAGCCTCCGCTGAGCTACCGGTTCACCCGGGCGGACGGTGTGGCGCTGGCGTTCTACGCCGGGGCGCTGATGCTGCTGAGCCTGACGCCGGCGGCGCTCGCGGTGACCGCGCTTGTGCCGGATCCGGTGACGGCGTCCTACGCGGTGAACTTCACCTTCTACCTCATCGCGGGCATCCTGGCGTTCACGGCAGCCCGTGCCTACGTAGTGCGGGAAACCCGCATCCTTGCCACCCGGCCCTGGCTCACCCTCAGCGTTATACCGCTCGCAGTGATCGCGATGCTGGTCGCCACCATGGTCCTGGTGCTGTTCACCGGCCCGCCGCAGACGGCGGTGAACCAGGAGGCGGCCCAGGGTTTACTGGTCTCCATGTCCCCCTGGGTGATCGTTCCGCTGTTCGTGGTGCTGGCACCGTTTGTGGAGGAGTACATCTTCCGGCACCTGCTGATCGGCAAGCTGTCCCGGCGGTGGAATCTCTGGGTGTGCTGCCTGCTCTCGCTCCTGCTGTTTTCCGGAATCCACGTTGTCCAGGAAACCGAATTCTCCCTGGCTGTCCTGACCCCGTACCTCGCCATGGGCGCGGTCCTGGTGGGCGTATACGTCTGGGCCGGGAACAACTTCATGCTCTCCTACGCCGTGCATGCCGCTAAGAACCTGCTTGCCGTGGTGATCACTTACGCCGTGCCGGTGGAGCTGCTGCAGCAGTAACGGCTCAGCTGATGCAGAATTCGTTGCCTTCCGGATCTGCCATCGTGTACCAGGCATGCGGACCCTCATTGGCCTCCCAGAGGAACTTCGCACCCCGCGCCTCGAGGTCCGCGCGGATGGCGTCCTTGTCAGCTCCGGCCAGCCGGATGTCCAGGTGGATCCGGTCCTTGACGGTTTTCGGTTCCGGAACCGGCTGGAACAGGATGCGCATGGGTGTCACGGGCGAAGCGTCCGGAACCGGCTGCAGGATGGCGGAACCGCCGCGCCACATCCGGACACCGTTGTGCTCGATCAGGTCATCCGGGGAGGCATAGCCTTTCGCGAGCATGTCATCTATGAAGCCCTGGTTGGTTTCCTCCACCGGCCAGCCAAGGGTTGTGGCCCACCAGTCAGCCTGGGCATGGGCGTTTTCGCAGTCGATGCAGATCTGAATGTCGTAGGCCATGGCCTAAACCTAGGGCACGATGAAGTCCCGGTCGGCGGCGTTCAGGACAACTTGTGTCCGCATGAAGATAATTCAGTTGTGCCCGACCGGGCGGCACCGAGAGAGAGGGGAAAACATGCTGGAGTTCCACGATGACGTAATGCTGCGCCTAATGGGCAGGCAGCCGAACTGGATCGCTCCCGCGGTCATTCCCGCCGGGCTGGATCCCCTGGTGCGGTGGCCGGACCTTTTCGAGGGCCTCTCGGCGCGGCAGGTAAGGGCTGTCCGGGAAGCCTGCTCAGCAATCTGGCAGGCAGGCTGGACTGCCCCCAGCCGGACGGATGTCGCTGACCTGACCGCAGAACTCCGGCAGGACTGACCTGGCTTCGCACCGGACCCGGGTACATTACCCAAACTCTCCGGGGGCCCCTTCATGTGTTTGACCGCTCCGCCGGGTTCTGCAATTGTTTATAGAACGTTTGGTCGGTAAATCCGGCAGCCGCGGGCAGCGAAGCCCGGCGGCAGACTGGCAACTCTTTGGGAGCAGACATGGCTGAGGCTTTTCTCGTAGGCGGAGTTCGGACCCCGGTGGGCCGCTACGGGGGTGCGCTCTCCAGCGTCCGCCCGGACGACCTCGCGGCCCTGACGCTGCAGGAACTGGTGGCCCGTGAAGGCCTGGATCCCGCCGTCGTCGATGAAGTCATTCTCGGCAACGCCAACGGTGCCGGCGAAGAGAACCGCAACGTCGCCCGCATGGCCGCACTGCTCGCAGGGTTCCCGGACACCGTCCCCGGCATCACCGTGAACCGGCTCTGCGCTTCGGGGCTGTCTGCCATCATCATGGCCTCGCACATGATCAAGTCCGGTGCCGCGGACATTGTCATTGCCGGCGGCACCGAGTCCATGAGCCGCGCGCCGTGGGTCACCGAAAAACCCACCAAGGCGTTCGCCAAGCCCGGTGACACCTTCGACACCTCGATCGGCTGGCGCTTCGCCAACGAACGCTTCGCCTCCGGGGACCTCTCCCGCGATGGAAAGATGACCTACTCGATGCCGGAAACCGCCGAGGAACTGGCCGCCACGGACAGCATCTCCCGGGAAGACGCCGATGCGTTTGCCGTCCGCTCACACGAAAAGGCGCTGGCCGCCATCGCTGCGGGACGCTTCAAGGACGAAATCGTCCCGGTCACGGTTCCGGGCCGCAAGGGGGACACCGTCGTGGATACCGACGAAGGCCCCCGCGAGGGCACCACCCTGGAGGTCCTCGGCAAGCTGCGCCCGGTGGTCAAGCCCGGCGGAATTGTCACCGCCGGCAACGCCAGCTCCCTGAACGACGGCGCCTCCGCGATCATCGTTGCCTCCGAGCGCGCCATCAAGGAATACGGGCTCACCGCCCGCGCCCGGATTGTCGACGGCGCCTCCGCCGGTGTGCCGCCGGAAATCATGGGCATCGGCCCGGTTCCGGCGACGCAGAAGGTGCTGCAGCGCAGCGGCGTCCGCCTCGATCAGATCGGCGCCGTCGAACTCAACGAAGCCTTCGCCACCCAGTCCCTGGCCTGCATCCGCCGCCTGGGCCTGGACGAGGGAATCGTGAACAACGACGGCGGCGCGATCGCCCTGGGCCACCCGCTGGGCTCCTCCGGCTCACGCATCGCCATCACCTTGCTGGGCCGCATGGAACGCGAAGGCGCTTCCCGCGGCATCGCGACCATGTGCGTGGGCGTTGGGCAGGGAACCGCGATGCTGATTGAGGCGCTCTAAATGGCGGGCTTCGAGCACTTCACCACGCTGCAGGTTAGCGTTGGCGGGGACCGGATTTCCGCCGTCCTCAACCGGCCAGAGGTCCGCAATGCCATTGACCAGGCCATGGTCGATGAGCTGCACGAACTCTGCGCAGTGCTGGAAAGCGACCCGAAGATCCTGATCCTTTCCGGCACCAACGGCGTTTTTGCCTCCGGCGCGGACATCGCCCAGCTGCGCGAACGCCGCCGGGAAGACGCCCTGCGCGGCATCAACTCATCGATCTTCCACCGGATCGCCAAACTGCCCATGCCGGTCATCGCCGCGCTGGACGGCTACGCGCTGGGCGGGGGAGCGGAGCTGGCCTTCGCCGCCGACTTCCGCCTCGCCACCCCCACCGTGAAGATCGGCAACCCGGAAACCTCGCTCGGCATTATGGCTGCAGCCGGCGCAACTTGGCGGCTGAAGGAACTGGTGGGCGAACCCCTGGCCAAGGAGATTCTCCTGGCGGGCCGGATCCTGAACGCCGAGGAAGCTCTGGCAGCCCGCCTGGTCACCGAAGTCCATGACGCAGGGAACCTGCTGGACGCAGCGAACGCCCTGGCCGACCGCATTGCCAAACAGGACCCCCTGGCCGTGCGCATCACCAAATCCGTGTTCCACGCTCCCGCTGAGGCGCACCCAGTGATCGACACCCTCGCCCAGGGCATCCTGTTCGAGTCCGAGGCGAAGTTCGACCGTATGCAGGCTTTCCTGGAAAGGAAGAAAAACAAATGACAGTTCCTCCCAAGGTCGGTGTCCTCGGCGGTGGCCGCATGGGCGCAGGTATTGCCCACGCCTTCTGCACGGCCGGTGCCGCCGTCGTCGTGGTGGAACGCGACGACGCCGCCGCCCAGGCAGCCTACGAACGCGTGGCCGGGAATCTGGCCAGGAGTGTGGAGCGCGGCACTACGTCTGAGACGCTGGAGGCCCTCACCACGCGGCTGAGCGTGTCTACCGATTACGCCGACTTCGCCGGATCCGGTTTGGTGGTCGAAGCGGTGCCGGAGGACTTCAGCCTGAAGGCGACGGCGCTGGTGGCGGTCGAGGAACAGCTGGACCACGATGCCTGGCTGGCATCCAACACCTCCTCGCTCTCCGTCTCCGAACTGGCGGAGAAGCTGCAGCGCCCAGACCGGTTCTGCGGCCTGCACTTCTTTAACCCGGTTCCGGCATCGACCCTGATCGAGGTGGTGCTCGGTAAACGGACCTCCGGGGAACTGGCCGCTGAAGCCCGCACCTGGGTTGCCGACCTGGGCAAAACACCCGTGGTTGTCAACGATGCTCCCGGCTTCGCCAGCTCGCGGCTGGGCGTGGCGATCGCCCTGGAAGCCATGCGCATGGTCGAGGAAGGCGTGGCCTCCGCGGAGGACATCGACGCCGCCATGGTGCTGGGCTACAAGCACCCGACCGGCCCGCTGAAGACCACCGACATTGTGGGCCTGGATGTCCGGCTCGGCATCGCCGAGTACCTGGCCTCCACCCTCGGTCCGCGCTTCGAGCCGCCGCAGATCCTGCGGGACAAGGTGGCCCGCGGCGAGCTGGGCCGGAAATCCGGCAAGGGCTTTTTCGACTGGAGCTGACCCGCCGCTGAGCTCACGAGGGGCTGCCCGGCACCGGCCGTCAACGGCGCGCTTCCTGAATCCCTGCGTACCATCCGGGAGCGCGCCCGTTATCCGGCGGCTGGAGTGCTGCGGCGTCGATCCCTGCGGTCTGCAGCAGCCAGGAAATCAGGGAGTTTGAGTTCCACATGTCGCCGTCCGGCATTTTCTCTCCCCAGACCAGCCGCGGCACCTGCCCCACGCGGCCAATGAGCGCTTCGGCACCGGCTTGGGAAACACCCCAATCCACGGGCGGTGCCGCCGCGTAACCGAGGTCCGGGATGACTCCGTTCCGGGAGCAGCGGACTTCATACCGGAAGAGCCTCAAGGCGCCGGCCCGGCGTAATCCGACGGAACCGGTTGCCACTACGCAGCCCTGGCCCGAACCCTTTCCCCACGCCGGTGCCATCTCGATGGCATACCTGGAACCCTCAACGGTGACCTCCAGTGCCGTATGGAAGAGCGGCTGGGGGCGGCGCCGCTCCTTCCGCGCCTGCCACAGCTCCCACCAGCGGCTGGTGTGGACCACCACACGGCCGCCGGCACCTACCGGCAGCCACCACAACCGCACCAGTGCCTGGCTCAAGTCCTGGGTTCTCTCCGTTGGGTCACCCGCCCATCCTGCCTTGCCGGCGCAGCACCCGCCAGCTGCGGGCACGGTTGATCCGTCCGCCCCCTACGCTGGAGCCATGGACAGCGCCAGAAACCGGACAGTGGACTGGGAAGGTGCGGTGAACGCCCGGGACCTCGGAGGCATCCCCGTGGCAGGTGGCCGCACCATCCAGCCGGGCAGACTCTTCCGGATGGGACGCTCCGAATGGCTCACTGCGCGCGGCTGGGAACAGGCATACGACGCCGGTGTCCGCACCGTGGTGGACCTGCGGAACGAGGCCGAAATCGGCAGGCGGGACACCGATCCGGCAGTGCCGCCGTCGGCCGTCCAGCACATAGCGGTATTGAACCGGCCCACCCAGGAATCCGCTGACCCCGAGTTCACCGCCCTCACCGGACCATATATGAACTCACCGCGCTTTTACCCTGACAACCTTGCGCGCTGGCCGGAGAAATTCGCTGCGATAGTCCGGACTATCGCCGAAGCTCCAGCCGGCGGCGTCGTGATTCACTGCTCCGCCGGACGGGACCGCACGGGGCTGGTCACCCTGCTCCTGCTGCAGCTCGCAGGTGCGGCACCGGAGGCGATCGCCGCGGACTATGCGGCAGCGTTCGCGGGAATCAATGAGTGGCACCGGCTCCAGAAGCAGCCGCGGGAGCGTCCGCTGGATGACCACGAACTTGCCGGGCGAAGCGCTGCGGCACGGAAGGAACTTCTGGCCGTGGCCGGGAGCCTGGACAGCTGGAACTTCCTGCTCCGGGCTGGAGTGGACAGGCAGACGCTGGATCGGCTTCGGGCACGGCTGCTGGATGAAACCTGCTGACCGGGGCCGGGGGAGCCGCTACGGGCGTGAAGCCGGTTGCGGGACGGAATGCGGAGCCTCAGCGCGGACCGTAGTCTCCGGGCACCGGTGCGCGCGTTCCGTGGCGGCCAAGCAGAAAAAAGAGCTGCCGGCGGGGCTGTTGAAGCCACCGGGGACCAGCAGGATGGAGTGCAGTGCGCACCACTGCGGATTTCCGCCAGCGGAGGCCAGGGCCAGTGCGAGACGGGCTACGTCCTGGTGCCACATCAGCTGCTGGGTGCCGTCGACCACCAGGGCAATAACGTCGAGACCGGGATCGGCATGGACTTCCACATCGACCCATTCGTCGTAGCCGGACAGGGCGCGGGCCGGAACAGCCGGAAGCCCGTCGCCCGGGTGCACCGAAGAGGCGCGGGTGGGGGAGTCACTGGAGTAAGCCACAGTGTTCATCCTTCGCAGGGAGTTGTCCTTGCCCGCTCCGGTTGGAAGCGGGCCGCTTCGTCATCCGAACCACCCGCCGAACAATGGGGTTGGTGTGAGGCCAGTCGGAGCTTTTCCTGACCGGTTGGTACCGGGGGGAAGGAGGCCACATCTCGTGAAGCACTGCAAACACTAGCGCAACCGGCCCCTGCAGCGGAAGCCCCCGCCCCCGCCGGGCAGATAGATGTAAATGTATATATGGTGGAGGTGGCGGATAACCTCCGCCAACCCGATTCAAAGAAGAAGGCGTTATGCGTGCAGTTGTATTTGAGAAGTGGCAGACTTTCCCGTCCCTGACCGAGGTCGAAAAGCCGAAGCCGGGCCCGGGGGAGGTCCTGCTGAAGGTGGCAGGCGCCGGTGCCTGCCACTCCGACGTCGCACTCTACAAGGACTTCGCCGAAGGTGCTCCGGGCTCGATTCCGCCCGCCTTCGTCCTGGGCCATGAGAACTCCGGCTGGGTCGAAGAGCTGGGTGAAGGTGTCAGCGGTGTGGAAATCGGCGGGGCCTACCTGGTCTACGGTCCGGTGGGCTGCGGGCACTGCAAGGCCTGCTCCCGCGGACAGGACACCTACTGTGAGAACGCCGCCGAGATGCCCTACCTGGGCATGGGGCTGGGCCGCGACGGCGGCATGGCTGAGTACCTGGTGGTCCCGGTCCGCAACCTGGTGCCGCTGGGGGACGCAGATCCCGTTGCCGCAGCTCCGCTGTCCGACGCGGCCCTGACGCCGTACCACGCCATCAAGAACTCCCTGCCGAACCTGGCCGGAGGCGGTAAGTTCGCCCTGGTGATCGGCCTCGGCGGGCTGGGCCAGATGGCCGTGCAGATCCTCAAGGCGCTCACCGGCGCCACCGTGATCGCCACGGACATGAAGGAAGAGGCCATGCAGAAGGCCGAAGCTGCCGGGGCCATTGTGGTTCCCGGTGGTGAAGGCCAGGTGGAACGCATCCGCGAGATCACCGGCGGCCGCGGCGTGGATGCTGCGTTCGACTTCGTGGGTGTGGGCCCGACCATCAAAACTGCAGCCGCTTCGATGGCACCGCAGTCCCGGTTTACCGTGGTGGGCATTGCCGGCGGATCGTATGAGTGGAGCTTCTTCACCACGCCGTACGAATCCACCATCACCAACACCTACTGGGGCACCATCGAGGATCTGCACGAAGTCGTGGCCATGTACCGCGCCGGGCAGATCAAGCCGGAGGTTGAGCTCTACAGCATGGACAACGCGCTGGAGGCTTACCGGAAGCTGGAGGCAGGCGAACTCAGCGGCCGCGCCGTCGTTGTTCCGCATATGAAGTAACGCTTCTGAAAAACAGTTCGACGGCGGTGCCCGCGTCTGGCGGGCCCCGCCGTCG
>NZ_JACSQD010000004.1:0-115005 GCF_014836775.1 Arthrobacter gallicola | reverse complement strand
GGGGGGGGGGGGGGGGGGGGGGGGGGGGGGGGCCGGGGGGGGGGGGCCCCCGCCGTCGTGCTTTGGGCGCAGGGACGGGGCAGCGTTCCCGCTAGCTCCTGCCGCGGCAGCCGCCGTGCCCGGAGGGCAGCTCAACATCGGCCGTGATTGCTGCCAGATAGCCGTCGCGGTAGCCGGTGGCATTCGGGTGCAGATCCAACGGCCCGCCGTCGAAAATAATCCACGGTTCAGCCGAGCCCACGCCGTGTCCGGCGAATTCGTCCACCACATCCACGAAGGTCGAGCCGCGGCCCAGCTGGGCCGCCAGGACGGCGTTGAGCTTATCGGTGCCTTCGTTGAAGAGTGCCTGGGCTGCCGGGCTCAGCGGCCCGGGGGTGCCTTGCTCAAACAGGTGCGGATAACCGGTCAGGACAAGCTCGGCCCGGGGTGCCAGCGAGCGCAGCTGCCGCAGCGATTCCTGCAGCGCGGCGGCGAGCGTGGTTTCGGCGTAGGCCTGGGCGGCCTCAAGAGCGGGGGCGCAGGTGGCCGGCAGTTCCGGCCCGGCGCAGGCCGCAACTACTTCGCCGAACCGCACGTCGTTGCCGCCAATTGTCAGGGTGATCAGGTCGGTGCCGCGGCCGATCAAGCCGCCTTCCGCCAGCGCGTTGATCTGTTCCGGCAGGTCCACCGGACCGGTGGGAGGTTCCGGAGGGGTGGACAGTGCTGTGGCTCCGGCACAGGACTGGTTCGAGACCATCGTGACGCCGTCGACTCCGTCCAGCAGTGCCGGGTAGCCCTCCGCCGTCCGGCGGCACGCGTCCAGCAGCTCACCGCCGCCGTAGCCCGCGGCGTAGGAATCGCCCAGCGCTAGGTAGTCGAAGCTGCGGTCCCGGCCGTGGTCCCCGTCGTGATTCCGCCCGTGGCCCGGGCCCTGACGCCACACCTGGTGTTCGCCCCTGCCGTGCCCGCTGCCGTGCCAGGCAGGGTGTCCGGTGTTGTGCCTCTGGCCGAGTGCGGTTCCGGGCTCCGAAGCCGCGGCCGGAGCGGCAACCCCGCCGGCGATTAATCCGCTTCCCACCGCCAGCAGCACTGCTGCCCGGCTCCAGCCGTTCATCCGGTTCCGGTGCATCACGGGACTCCTTCATCAGGGGACGGGACGCACCCAAGCTAACGCCCGGGCTCCCGATGCGGAACGCGCAACGGCCAAAACGGCACCGGCCGGGGATCAGATTCAACGCCGGCTGCGGTGGTGTGCTCCAGCCCACTCTCATGTAGGCTGGATTCATTACCGACCGTCCGGTCAGTTATGTGCGCGTACGTCCCGTGTGGATGCCCGCGCACAGATGCCCGGACCGGAAAACGAACGTCCAGTACCGAAAGGGTCCGTCAAAGATGACCTCAACCGCCATAGACGTGCAAGTCGTCCCCAGCTTCGTCCAGGACGAATGGTGGACCCCGGAGCGCGGCAGCCTCGCCGCGGCCAACCCGGCCGAAGTCCGTGATGCCAGCACTGGCGAACTCCTGGCGCTGGTCAGCACCGACGGACTGGACCTCTCCGCCGCAGTTGCCCACGGACGCACGGTAGGGCACCGCGGGCTGGCCGGACTCACCTTCCACCAGCGGGCGCTGAAGCTGAAGGAACTGGCGCAGTACCTGAACGGCCGCCGCCCGGAACTCTACGAAGTCTCCGCCCGCACCGGCGCCACCAAAATTGATTCCCTCGTGGACATCGACGGCGGCATCGGCGTGCTCTTCACTTTCGGCTCCAAGGGCCGCCGCGAACTGCCCAACGCCACCGTGGTGATCGACGGCACCCCCGAGGTCCTGTCCAAGGACGGCTCCTTCATTGGCGAACACATCTACACGTCCATCCCCGGAGTCGCCGTGCAGATCAACGCCTTTAACTTCCCGGTCTGGGGCATGCTGGAGAAGTTCGCTCCGGCCTTCCTCGCCGGCGTTCCCACCATCGTGAAGCCCGCAACTCCCACCGGCTACCTCACCGAAGCCACCGTGCGGATGATGATCGAATCCGGCATCCTGCCCGCCGGCTCGCTGCAGCTGATCTCCGGCTCCGCCCGGGACCTGCTGGACCACCTGGACTACCGGGACATGGTCTCCTTCACGGGTTCGGCGTCGACCGCCAACAAGCTGAAGAACCATCCCAACGTCATCGAAGGCGGCGTGCGCTTCACCAGCGAAACCGACTCGCTGAACGCCTCCATCCTGGGACCTGACGCTGTGCCCGGCACTCCGGAGTTCGACGCGTACGTGAAATCGCTGGTCACCGAGATGACCGTCAAGGCCGGCCAGAAGTGCACCAGTATCCGCCGTGCCATTGTCCCCAAGGCACTGGTGAACGACGTCGTTGCTGCCGCTGCCAAGCGCATCGAAGAGCGCGTGGTCCTCGGCGACCCGCGCGCCGAAGGCGTCACCATGGGCGCCCTGGCCTCCACGGAGCAGCGCGACGGCGTCCGGGAGTCGGTGCAGGCACTGCTCGACGCCGGCGCCGAGATCGCCTTTGGCAGCCTGGACGCCCCGGAAACCGTGCAGGCTGACGGCAGCCGCGGCGTCGCCGAAAACGGTGCGTTTATGGCTCCCGTCCTGCTGACGTGGGAGAACCCCGAGGCACCGGCCCTGCACTCCGTGGAGGCCTTCGGCCCGGTCGCCTCCGTGGTCGGCTACGAAGACACGGCCGACGCCGTCCGGCTGGCAGCACTCGGCGGCGGCTCCCTGGTTGCCACCGTGTGCAGCAACGACCCGGAGACTGTCCGCGAAGTTGTCACCGGCATCGCCGGCCACCACGGCCGCGTGCACGTGCTGAACCGCGAAGACGCCAGGTCATCGACCGGCCACGGTTCGCCCGTGCCGCACCTGGTCCACGGCGGCCCCGGACGTGCCGGCGGCGGCGAGGAACTCGGCGGCATCCGCGCCGTCAAGCACCACATGCAGCGCACCGCAATCCAGGGCTCGCCCAACATGCTCACGGCCATCACCGGCGTCTGGCACACCGGCGCGGACCGGAACTTCGATGAGACGCACCCGTTCCGCAAGGACCTGGCCACGCTGAAGATCGGCGACGCGATGGCCTCGGAGCTGCGGGAGGTCACGCTTGAGGACATCACGGCCTTCGCGAACAGCACGGGGGACACCTTCTACGCGCACACCAACCAGGAAGCTGCCGAGGCGAACCCGTTCTTCCCGGGCATCGTGGCGCACGGTTACCTGCTGCTGTCCTGGGGGGCCGGGCTGTTCGTTGAGCCCGCACCGGGACCGGTGCTGGCCAACTACGGCCTGGAGAACCTGCGTTTCATCACTCCGGTGGCCGCAGGGGACTCCATCCGGGTCACCCTCACCGCCAAGCGCATCACCCCGCGGGAGACGGACGAGTACGGCGAGGTGGCGTGGGACGCCGTCCTGCACAACCAGAACGACGAGATCGTGGCGACCTACGACGTCCTGACCCTGGTGGAGAAGGAACGCGCTTAACTTTCGGCGATACAGCGAAGCCCGCCTGGAAATCCAGGCGGGCTTCATGTGTTTGAAGGGGGAGGGTTCGGTCAGGCCTTTTTATGGAGGCCGTCGAACACCATGGAAATAACGTCGTCGGCGAGCTTGTCCGCGCCGATCGGCCCGCCGGGCTTGTACCACTCAACAATCGAGTTGATGGTGCCGAAGAGCAGCCGGGTAGTGGTGCGCGGATCGATGTCGCTGCGCAGAGAGCCTTCGGTCCGGGCGGCGTCGACCAGCTGGGCCACCCGGTGGTCGAACTCGCGGCGCCGGGCCAGGGCATCCCGCTCGATCTCCGTGTTGCCGCGCAGACGCAGCAGCAGGGTCACGAACGGCAGGCGGTCCGTCAGAACCCGGATGGTTCCGCGCAGGACGAACTCCAACCGGGCATCGGCGGGACCGGTGGATGCCCGCGGATCGTCCAGGACCCCCTCCAGGCCGCCCAGCGCATTGTCCAGTGCTAGGCGGAGCAGATCCCCCTTGGACGGCACATGGTGGTAGATGGCGGACTTCGTGATGCCCAGGTTCTCCGCGAGGATCCCCATGGAGGTCGCCTCGTAGCCGTGCCGGTTGAAGACGTCGACGGCGATGTTCAGCACGGTCTGCTGGTCATAGCCCGGCCTGCCCCGGCGGGTGCCGTTTGCGGCAGCGGGCGGCGAAGCAGAGGAGGTCGGAGTCTTAGGCATCTATCTATTTTCCCATGAACGTTCGGTTGGCCGGACCAGGCCGGCCAACCGAAGGATGGATCGTTCGGGGCAGGTGTTAGGCCTGGGCCTCGGCCTTCTTGCGGAGGTCGTAGATCCGGCGCAGCTTGCCGCTGGAACGGGCCAGGGAGCCAGGCTCCACCACGTTGACGGTGCAGGAAGAGCCGATGTGAATCTTGATCTGGGACCTCAGCTCAGCAGCAGCCCCGATGCACTCCTCGGAGCTGGCTTCCGTGCGGCGCTCGATCTTGACGGTCAGCTCATCCATGCGGTCCGGGCGGGTGATTTCCAGCTGGAAATGCGGGCTCAGGGCGGGAATGCGCAGGGCAATTTCCTCAATCTGGCTGGGGAACAGGTTCACGCCGCGCAGGATAATCATGTCATCGTTCCGCCCGGTGATCCGGCCCATCCGCCGCATGCCAGGACGGGCAGTGCCCGGCAGCAGGCGGGTGAGATCGTGGGTGCGGTAGCGGATGATCGGCAGGGCTTCCTTGGTGAGCGAGGTGAAGACGAGTTCACCGTGTTCACCGTCCTGCAGAACCCTGGTGTCATCGAACGGGTCGATGATCTCCGGACGGAAATGATCCTCCCAGATGTGTGCCCCGTCCTTGGTCTCGACGCATTCCCCGGCCACGCCCGGCCCCATGACCTCGGACAGGCCGTAAATATCGCACGCATCGAGGTCCAGCAGGACTTCGAGTTCATGGCGCATCTCCTCGGTCCAGGGCTCGGCACCCAGGACGGCGTTCTTCAGCGACGTGGAACGGGGATCGATGCCGGCCTTGGCCATGGCATCAGCAATGGTCAACAGGTAGGTCGGCGTGCAGAGGATCGTGTCCGGCTCGAAGTCCTGGATCATCTGGATCTGCCGCTCGGTCTGGCCGCCGGACATGGGAATCACTGTGCACCCCAGCTTCTCGGCCCCGAAATGCGCGCCCAGGCCGCCGGTGAACAGCCCGTATCCGTAGGCGTTATGCACTTTGTAGCTGGACTTCACGCCGGAGGCACGCAGGGAACGGGCCACCAGGGTGCCCCAGCGGTCAAGGTCACCCTTGGTGTAACCAACAACTGTCGGCCGGCCGGTCGTTCCGGAGGACGCATGGATCCGGGCCACCTGCTCCATGGGGACGGCGAACATGCCGAACGGATAGCTCTGCCGCAGGTCTTCCTTGGTGGTGTATGGGAACTTCGCCAGATCTGCGAGCTCCTTGAGATCGTCCGGGTGGACACCGGCGTCGTCGAATTTCTTCGTGTACAGCGGCACCCGCTCATACGCGTAGCGCACCGTTTCCTGCAGGCGGACCAGCTGGAGGGTTTCGATTTCCTCCCGGCTCATCAGCTCCTCGGGATCGAGCGTTGCGGGGTCGGCTGCGGTGGCCTTGAGGGGGGAAGCGGTATTCATGCGCGGGAACCTTCGTGGAGGGGAATGGTGGGGCAGGGTTACGGCGGAAGCGGAACTGGTTGGGGCCGCTGCCGGGCGATGCTTCCGGGAAATGCGCGGCGGACGGCGGGGAGCGGGTTAGGCCCGCCGGGCGGGATTCGGGATGGTGCGGGATCGGCCGCGGAATTCCGCGATGACGCGGCTGCTCCCGTCCGGTGCTTCGGCACTAACCTCAATGTCGTAAATGCCGCTGCGGCCCGCGCCTGCACGCCGGACGGCTTCTGCCCGGAGCTTTTCCCCGGCACTGGCCGAGGAAATGAAGTTGATGTCCGCTCCCGAGGCCACGGTGATGGTCTCCATCTCGGCGAGCGACGCGGGGCTGGACGGATTGCAGGCAAGGGCGAACGCGGTATCGGCGAAGGCGAAGACCATGCCGCCGTGGGCGATGGCAAACCCGTTGAGCATTTCCGGCCGGAGGTCCATGGTGATGGTGGCCTCCCCATCGCCCAGATGGGCCACCTGGATCCCCAGCCATTCGGACGTGGCGTCCTGCTCGAGGATGGGGTGGGCCGGACGCGTTTCGCGGGCCGGAGTGGTGACGACGCAGTCAGCCATGGGATCCCTCACTTTTCTTTACCGAATGTTCATTAGGTAATCCTGTGAGCGCTGTCACTGTCA
Source organism: Arthrobacter gallicola (assembly GCF_014836775.1). GTDB lineage: Bacteria > Actinomycetota > Actinomycetes > Actinomycetales > Micrococcaceae > Arthrobacter_B > Arthrobacter_B gallicola. The sequence goes on along the minus strand of NZ_JACSQD010000004.1, from coordinate 108,756 downwards.
AGTTCGGCCGGGCAGGAGGGGCAGGGCCACCCACGGCCCGGCAGGCATCCGGGGGCTCCCGGGCTGAACTCCGGGGCATGGCATACCCTGAGAAAGTGACCTTTGCTTTGGCAGTGCCGGGAGCGCTGCAGCCTGTTATGTCCTCCCTGCTGCCGGAATGGCTGGATCCGCAGGTGTTTCTCGCCGACCCCGCCATCGGACCCTGGGTAGTCCTGCTGGTGTGCGGAATCGTGTTTGTGGAAACCGGCCTGCTGGTCGGCTTTTTCCTGCCGGGGGATTCGCTGCTCTTCACCGCGGGCCTGCTGGTGGCCACGGGGGCCATTTCCATCAACGTCTGGCTGCTGATCCTGCTGGTCGCCCTGTGTGCGTTCGCGGGAGACCAGCTTGGCTATTACATTGGGCGGAAGGCTGGACCTGTGGTCTTCAACCGGCCTGAATCCAGGCTCTTCCGCCGGGAGAACGTGACCCGTGCGGAGGTTTTCTTCGCCCGGCACGGCGGAAAGGCGGTGGTCCTGGCCCGGTTTGTTCCGGTGGTCCGCACCTTCACGCCCGTGGTCGCCGGAGTGGGCCGGATGCACTACGCCACCTTCATCGCGTTCAACGCCATCGGCGGGGTCCTCTGGGCCCTTAGCCTGATCCTGCTCGGCTACCTGCTGGGAGACCGGGTGCCGTTTGTCCGGGACAATCTGGACCTGATCTTCCTCGGTGTCATCGCCCTGACCCTGGTCTTTGTGGTGGTTGGGCTGATCCGGCCGGGCCGCCGTTCAGGCAACAACCGTTCGGGCCGCCGGTCAGGCCGCCCTTCGCCGTCCGCAGACCAGCCGGCCCCGGATCCCCGCCCCGGCCCGCAGGCTCCGGAGGCCGGCAACGCTGACTGAAGCGGTCCGCGCGGACGGCCGGGGGCATGGCCCGCTTTTCCACTGCCTTGAACACAGCATAAACACAGCGGCGGGAGCCGGATGCAATGCACCCGGCTCCCGCCGCTGTCTGTATTACCTGCTCGTTTGCACCGGTGAACCGGCGCTCGGCAACAGGTCCTGCGCGTCGAGCGCATCCAGGACGAAGGCGTAGTCCCAGGCCCGGTCCTTCCACGCCTCGTAGCGGCCGGACGCTCCTCCGTGACCGCCTTCCATCTCAATCTTCAGCACGATCGGCTCGGAGCCGGTGGTGACCTCGCGGAGTTTTGCCACCCACTTGGCCGGCTCCACATACAGCACCCGGGTGTCGTTGAAGCTGGTGACCGCCGCGATCCGCGGGTAGTCCACCGGGCGGATGTTCTCATACGGGGTGTATTCGCTCATGTAGCGGTACACCTCCGGATCGGTGATGGGGTTGCCCCACTCCTCCCACTCCAGGGCCGAGAGCGGCAGATCTGGATCCAGGATCGAGGTCAAGGCATCCACGAACGGCACCTGCGCCACAACCGCCTTGTACTTCTCCGGGGCCAGGTTCGCTACGGCGCCCATCAGCAGTCCGCCCGCGGAACCGCCCATCGCAGCGATCCTTGCCGGGTCCACCCAGCCGGAGGCAGCCACATGATCGGTGGCGGCAACGAAGTCCGTGAAGCTGTTCTTTTTGTGCAGTTTCTTGCCCTGGTCGTACCAGGCGCGGCCCATTTCGCCGCCGCCGCGGATATGCGCGACGACGAAGATGACGCCGCGGTCCAGCAGCGACAACCGGGAAATGTTGAAGGCCGGGTCCATGGAAATTTCGTAGCTGCCGTAGGCGTAAACCAGTGCCGGATTGGAGCCGTCCCGGGTCACTTCAGCGCGGCGCAGCACCGAAAGCGGCACCCGGGTGCCATCCGGCGCCGTCGCCCAATCCCGTTCCGCAACGTAGTCGGCGGGGTTATAGCCGCCGCGGACCGGGGTTTCCTTGCGAAGTTCCAGTTCGCCGCTGGCCAGGACGTAGTCATAGACCCGCGGCGGAGTCAGGTAGGACGTGTAGCTCAGCCGGATGATCGGGGAATCGTACTCGGCGTTGGTCAGGCCCGCCGTGTACAGCTCCTCGTCAAAGGCGGGTTCGACGGGGCTGGCCTGGGCCGGAGTGCCCAGGCCCTCCAATGGCAGGACCTGCACCCGCTCGGTGGTTTCCTTGCGGACCGAAACGAGGACGTGCGTGCTGGTGACCGAAGCCCCGTTGACCCTGACGGCGTCGTTATGCGCCACGACTGTGCGCCAGTCCTGCTCAGCGACCGGCTTGGCGAATTCGGTTTCCGCAACCAGGGAGACCATCGAGTTCAGGGCATCCCGGTTGTGGGTGATGAGGTATTCGCGGACTCCGTCCCGGGTGAACGGTTCGGCTTCGTAGAGGATGCGTTCGCTGCGCGGAATAAGGGTGCGGACGGTGCCGGTGGGATCGTCGAAGTCCAGCACCCGGTACTCGCTGTACTCGGAGGTGCTGATGCCGATGAGCAGCTGCGTCCGGTCGGCGGAGAGATCAAAGCCGGTCCACATGGCGACGTCGTCTTCCTGGTAGATGACGGTGTCCTCCTCCACCGGGGTTCCCAGGGTGTGGGCCTTGATCTGGTACGGGCGCCAGGAATCATCGACGACCGTGTAGAAAACGCGGGTGCCGTCGGGGGAGAAGGCCAGGGAGTAGAAAACGTTGCTGACCACGTCCGGCAGTAGCTCCCCGGTGCGCAGGTCCTTGATGCGGAGCGTGAACCGCTCGTCCCCGGCGTTGTCCTCGGAGTAGGCGAGGAGGTTGCCGTCCTCGGTGACGGCGAGTCCGCCGAGGGAGAAGAAGGGTTTGCCCTCGGCTTCGGCGTTGCCGTCGATCAGGATCTGTTCCCCGGGCACCGGAACCCCAGGTTCGACGACGGGCGGGGTCCAATCGGCGTGCAGGTCCCCGGTATCCTGCGCAGCGGTGCGGCAGTGGATCCCATACTGCTGGCCCTCTTCGGTCCGGGTGTAGTACCACCAGCCGCGCTTGCGGGCAGGAACGGACAGGTCAGTTTCCACCGTCCGCGCCTTGATCTCCTCAAAGATCCGCTGCCGCAGCTCTTCCTGGTTAGCCGTCACGGCCTCGGTGTAGGCGTTCTCGGCCTCAAGGTGCGCGATCACCTCGGGGTTTTCCTTCTCGCGCAGCCATTCGTAGTCGTCAATGAACGTCTGGCCGTGGTGGGTGCGCTCGGTGGGTACCTTCTTGGCGACGGGAGGCTGCGTAGTAGTCATCATCCGAATATATCGAGCCTTGCCCGCAGCGGAAGGCGGCAGCCTGCGGTTATGCCGCCAGCAGACGGCCGCGGCACGGGCTGCACCGTGTGGACGTTCAGCGGCCGAGCAGGAACCAGGCGCTGAACATACCTGCGGCGGCAAAAAACACCCAGTTGACCGTTACCAGCACCAGCGTGTGCGTGAACGGGCGGGCATCCTCCGGCATGGCGGGTCCGATGACCGGCTCGGCGGCCGGGCCGTGGTGGAACTGGGACCACAGCGAGGTGAGCAGGAGCAGCCCGCCCCCGGCCAGTGCCACTGGGACAGCGGACACCGTCAGCAGGACCGATCTTCCGATCGTCGCGAAAAGCAGCAGATGGAAGGCCGCCACAGCGGCCAGCACGCCCAGTGGCTTGTACCAGGTCCCGGCCAGCAGGAAGGGAACGTAAAAGGGTGCAGCTCCCGCGGCCAGCAGCAGGGTAACGACGACGGCGAGTCCGGTCACGGTGATACCCAGGACTCCGCCCGTGGAGGCGACGGCTGCGGCGACGGCGCAGAATCCCAGCAGTCCCAGCAGCGCGGGAACCAGCAGCTGCGCCGCCAGGGCCGGGGAGACCCGGTCCTTGATCCGCGCGCGAAGCCTGCTGCGCTCCGTCTGCCCGCTGTTCACCATGGTGCTTCCTCCGCCGCTGATCTGTGCCATTCCCAAGGTAGCCGCTGGGTGTGCATATCCAAGGATATGACTGTGCCGGGGCAGCTTGCCGGACGGGCGGCGGCACCGGAACGGTGCCGTCTTGACGTGCCGCCGCTCACACCCATATCCTGAACGAACGGTCGGTAATTATTGGCCGGGCGACTTCCGCGGTCCGGACCGCGGGCACGTGGAAAACAGTGAGGTGACTTATATGGCTGCGCAGACCGACGCACAGCGGGACCTGCAGGCTGTCCCGGCATTCGAGGACCAGGCCGGGCAGGCCGCTTTCGACGCGATTATTGCCGAGGACTCCCGGATCGAGCCGCGGGACTGGATGCCGGAGGGCTACCGCAAGACCCTGGTCCGGCAGATCTCCCAGCACGCGCATTCGGAAATCGTCGGAATGCAGCCGGAGGCCAACTGGATCACCCGGGCTCCGTCGCTGAAGCGGAAGGCCATCCTGATGGCCAAGGTGCAGGACGAAGCCGGGCACGGACTCTACCTCTACTCCGCCGCCGAGACCCTGGGCACCCCGCGCGAGAAGATGACCGAGGATCTGATTGCCGGCAAGGCCCGCTACTCCAGCATCTTCAACTACCCGACCCGCAGCTGGGCGGACATGGGTGCCATCGGCTGGCTGGTGGACGGCGCTGCCATCTGCAACCAGGTGCCGCTGTGCCGTGCCTCCTACGGCCCCTACGGCCGGGCCATGGTGCGGGTCTGCAAGGAAGAGTCCTTCCACCAGCGGCAGGGGTTTGAAATCCTGCTCGAACTGGCCAACGGCACCGAGGCGCAGAAGCAGATGGCGCAGGACGCAATCAACCGCTGGTATGCCCCGTCCCTGATGATGTTCGGCCCGCCGGATGACAATTCGCCGAATTCCCAGCAGTCCATGAAGTGGAACATCAAGCGTTTCTCCAATGATGAACTGCGGCAGCGGTTCGTCGGGATGATCTTCGAGCAGGTCAAGGTCCTGGGCCTGACCCTCCCCGATGACCAGATCCGGTTCAACGAAGAAACCGGCAAATGGGAGCACGGGCCCCTGGACTGGGATGAATTCAAGGAAGTCCTCGCCGGCCGCGGCCCATGCAATGCCCAGCGCCTGGCACGGCGCCGCGAAGCACACGAGAACGGCGCCTGGGTGCGCGAAGCAGCAGCGGCCTACGCCGCCAAACAGGCACGAAAGACTGAGGTGGCATAAGCATGGTTTCCGGTTCCACAACGGGTGACGACGGCGCCAAGCCGGTGGGCACTGATTCCTCCGCCCAGCCCGGTACGGGCGCCAGCGCGGCCTGGCCGCTCTGGGAGGTTTTTGTCCGCTCCTCCCGCGGGCTGTCCCACGTGCACGCAGGTTCACTGCACGCGCCGGACGCGGACATGGCGGTCCGCAACGCCCGCGACCTCTACACCCGCCGCAATGAAGGCGTTTCGCTCTGGGTCGTCCCCGCTGAAGCCATCATCTCCAGTGATCCGGATGCCAGGGGACAGTTCTTCGAGTCCCCGCAGGGCAAGGACTACCGGCACGCCACGTACTACCGCAAGTCTGAAGGGGTGAAGCACCTGTGAGCTCGGACAGCGCCACCCGCATCACCCCGGGAAATGCCCTCCGTCCTGAAGACATTGCCGCCTCGGATGCCAAGGCACCGGCCGACACCGCCGAATACGCCCTCCGTCTCGGTGATGACTCGCTGATCCTGGCGCAGCGCCTGGGCTGGTGGATTTCCCGGGCGCCGGAGCTGGAAGAGGACATTGCCCTCTCCAACATCGCCCTGGACCTGATTGGCCACGCCCGGTCCTTTCTGACCTACGCCGGCACCGCCTGGGACAAGTCCGAAGATGACCTGGCGTACTGGCGCGGCGAGGGCGACTACCGCTCCGCCCACATCGTCGAGCAGGAAAACGGTGACTTCGCCAGGACCATCGCCCGTCAGCTGGTGGTGTCCTTTTACCAGTTCGAGCTGTACACGGCGATGCTCGCCTCCAAGGACGAGACCCTTGCCGCCATTGCAGCCAAGGCGGTCAAGGAAGTGGACTACCACCGGGACCACAGTGCCCAGTGGGTCCTGCGCCTGAGCCTGGGCACTGAGGAATCCCGCACCCGCATGATCCGCGCCCTGGAACTGGTCTGGCCCTACGTCGGAGAGCTGTTCCAGGACGATGACCTGGTCCGCTCCCTGGACGGAACCGCCGTCCTGCCCTCCACCCTGCGGGCCGCCTTCGACGAGAAGATCGCCGCGGTGCTGGCTGAAGCGGAACTGCAGGTTCCCGACGTTCAGTCCGCTCCCGGCGGCGGTCGTCAGGGACTGCACAGCGAATACCTGGGCCCGCTCCTGGCGGAAATGCAGGTCCTGGCCCGCGAACATCCCGGCGCTTCCTGGTAACAGCCATGAATCAGACACACACGGCCTGGGACCCGTCAGGGGCAGCTTCCGGACACAGCGGAGCCCGGCACGAATCCGGGGTGGACCAGAACACCGGCACAGACCCGGATTCGAGCACGGCGCTCCGCCCGGCGGACCCGGCAGCCGCTGCCGCCTGGGATATTGCTGCCACGGTCTGCGATCCGGAAATCCCGGTCCTCACCATTGAGGACCTGGGTGTGCTGCGGGCCGTGGAGCTGCTGGACGGCAACCAGGTCCGGGCCACCATCACTCCCACGTATTCGGGCTGCCCGGCCATGGACGCGATCCGCGAGGACGTGACGGCGGCACTGATGGCCGCAGGCTATGCCGGCGTCCGGGTGGATCTGGTGCTCGCACCGGCCTGGACCACGGACTGGATGAGTGAGGCGGGCAAGGCCAAGCTCAACGCCTACGGGATCGCCCCACCGACCGGGCGTGCGGCAGCGGGACCCGTCCGTCTGGGGCTGAGCGTCAAGTGCCCCCAGTGCTCCTCGCTCAACACCCGTGAAATGACCCGCTTTGGCTCCACCTCCTGCAAAGCGCTGTACGTCTGCGGCGACTGCCGGGAACCCTTCGACTACTTCAAGGTGCTCTAACTATGACAACCTCCACCACCGAGGCCGCCGGTGCGGCTCCGGCCTCCCGCCGCACCGCCTTCCATCCGCTGACGGTCAGCGAAGTCCGCCGGCTCACCGAAGATGCCATTGAAGTCACCTTCGCTGTGCCCGAGGAACTGGCCGGCTCCTTCGACTACCTCCCCGGCCAGTACGTTGCGCTGCGCACCACGCTGGACGGACAGGACATCCGCCGCAGCTACTCCATCTGCGCCGAACCCAAGCCCGGGGAAATCCGGGTAGCCATTAAGCGGGACCTGGGCGGCCGTTTCTCCACCTGGGCCAATGACAACCTCAGGGCCGGAGACGTGCTGGAGGTCATGAGCCCCACGGGCGGCTTCATCTCCAAGCATCCGATGACGGCGCTGAACCACCCCGAGGACATCGACGTCGACGCGGAAAACGTGTTCGTCGCCGTCGCCGCAGGTTCGGGCATCACGCCGGTCATCTCCATCGCCCGGACCGTGCTCGCGGCGTCGGACAACGTCCGTTTTGACCTGGTCTACGCCAACAAGGCCGCCATGGACGTGATGTTCCTCGAGGAACTCGCCGACCTGAAGGACAAATACCCCGCCCGGTTCGCCCTCTACCATGTCCTGTCCCGGGAACAACGCATCTCTCCGCTGCTCTCCGGCCGGATCGATGCGGAGAAACTCTCATCGCTGATCGAATCCGTCCTGCCCACCCGCAACGTCGATGAATGGTTCCTCTGCGGCCCCTTCGAACTGGTGCAGCTGTGCCGGGACACTCTGGCCGAACGCGGCGTGGAAGCCGAGAAAATCCGCTTCGAACTCTTCACCACCGGCCAGCCGGGCCGCCCGGAAGGCCAGATTGGCCGCCCGGTCACGGTGGATGCGTCCGCAGACAACTTCGAGATCAGCTTCCGGCTCGACGGACTGCAGGGCAAGGTGGCCAGCCCCACCCACGCCCGCGAGTCAATCCTCAACGCTGCGCTGCGCGTCCGCCCGGACGTTCCGTTCGCCTGCGCCGGCGGCGTCTGCGGCACCTGCCGGGCCAAGGTGGTCTCCGGCACCGTGTCGATGGACGAGAACTACGCCCTGGAACCGGACGAGATCGAAAAGGGCTACATCCTCACCTGCCAGAGCCGCCCCACCAGCCCCGAAGTCACCGTCGACTACGACGCCTAGGAGCACCGAACATATGAGCGAGCAGATCCCCTCTGAGCCTAAGTCCATGGTTGAGCTGAGCATCAGCGACGGCGTCGCCGAAGTGGTGCTGAACGCTCCGCAAAAGCTGAACTCCCTCGACGAGCAGGCACTGGCTGATGTGTCCAAGGCTTACGACGACGCCGCCTCCGCCGGAGTGCGGGCGCTGCTGCTGCGCGGGGAGGGCCGGGCGTTCTGCGCCGGACGGGACATCTCCGCCGTCGACCCCGCCAACGACGATGCCTACGGTTTCCTGGGCGATCTGGTCACTCCGCTGCTGAAGAAGATGGCAGCCTTCCCGGCGCCCACCTTCGCCGCCGCCCACGGCGCGTGCCTCGGCGTCGGACTCGGCCTGCTGGTGGCCACGGACGTGGTGTACGTAGCGGATAACGCGAAGATCGGCTCGCCGTTTGCCAACCTCGGCGCGACCCTGGATTCGGGCGGGCACTGGCTGTTCACCGAGCGCCTCGGCGCGCACCGCACACTCGACCTGATTTACACCGCGGACCTGATGAGCGGTTCAGAGGCCGTGGCCGCCGGGCTGTTCAGCCGCGTCTTCCCGGCCAATGACCTGCTCGAAACCACCCGTGCCACCGTGGCCCGCGTCGCCACCGGCGCCACCGGAGCCTTCCGCGCGTCGAAGGACCTGGTCGCCCAGATCCGCGACCAGCGCCTGGGACTGTGGGACTCCGTGGAGGATGAGAACAAAGCCCAGGGCGTCCTGTGCGGCACCCGGGACTACGCCGAGGGTTTTGCCGCCTTCAAGGAAAAGCGGCGGCCCCGCTTCAACGGCTGATCAACGCCGGAGGCGTGAGCTAAACACCGGCGCGCTGGCGGGGCCGGCGAATGGACGGCCCGGCCGTCACCGCGGTGCCGTTCCATTCGACAGCACCGCCAAACTCCGGGAGAATGACAGGGCCGGAGCACCACCCTGCCCGGCATCCGGTGCCCGAGGAGGACTCATGACTGTGCGTGCCGCACGCCTGGTGCGTGGCTGGGCCGCAGCATTTGCGGCCACGGCTGTCGCCTCGGCGTCGCATGTGCTTGGCGGAGGTTCCACACCGGAGCCCGCCATCGTCCTGTTCTCCCTGGCACTGTCCGGAATGGTCAGCTGCCTTCTCGCTGGCCGCTCGCTCTCACTGCTGCGGCTTTCCGCAGCGGTGGTCTTCAGCCAGGGACTTTTCCACTTCCTGTTCAGCCTGGGGTCCGCGCCGGCAACGGTCGGGACCCAGGCAGGACATGCCGGCCACGCCGCCTTCCTCAGTGGCATAGCTGAGCGTTCCCTCGCGGCCGAACCAGCCCAGGCCGCCGCCGCCGCGGGGCTCCTGATGTGGGCGAGCCACGCCCTCGCGGCTGCTGCAACGGTCTGGCTGCTGGCCTGCGGCGAGAAAGCCGCCCGCAGGCTCATCGAAGCTCTTGGGCTGCGGCCCGGGGCCCTGCTCCCGCTGTTCTTTCCGGAACACCTGCCCCGTCCGGTGGCCCTGGTTCTCGCCTACCGCCCGCGCGGCCTGCGCAATCTCGGCATACCCCTGTTAGCTTTCCGCCACCGTGGCCCGCCGGCTGCGTTCGTGTCCGCCTAAGCGCCTCCCCGCGCACCCACACGAACCCCACTTCTCCACGGAACGGAAAGCAGTAATGACCACCTCCCTTTTCCAGCACGCCCGCACGCGTGCCACCCTGCTGGCAGCCGCTCTGTTCGGCGCCCTCGCCCTCTTCCTGGTGGCCGCCCCGCCGGCCCTGGCCCATGATGAACTTGTCTCCGCTACCCCTGCCGACGGTACGGTGCTGGCCGAAGCGCCCACTGAAGTTGAACTGGTGTTCAGCTCCGCACTGATGGACCTGGGCAACCAGGTGATCGTGGCTGATGCTTCCGGGACCAACCTGGCCGAGTCCGAGCCGGTCCTGAACCGCGAAACCCTGGTCCAGAAGCTCCCCGCTCTCGACGACGGCGAATACCAGGTCACCTGGCGCGCGGTCTCCAGCGACGGCCACCCGATCACCGGTGCGTTCAGCTTCACCGTTGGTGCACCCGTGGCCAGCGGCGCTGCCACCGATCAGGCTGAAGCGGGCACAGCGGCTGCAACTCCGACTGCCGAAGCCACAACTCCGGCTCCCGAAGAATCCGCCACCGCGCTGGCTCCGGGCGAAACCACCAGCACAGTAACCTTTGGACCGCTGGGATGGGTCCTGACGGCCCTGGGCGGAGCACTCATCGGAGTGATCATCTACGTCATCGTAGTCGTCGTGAACAAGCGCCGCCGCGGCGGCAACGCTTAGCTTCACCTCTTGATGCGCAGGACCTGACAGTCCCGGCGCACCACCCATGCTGCGGTGCCGGCGCGGCGCCGCAGGACTCCCACACCTTTTCCCGGCCCCCTCATGCGTGCCCGGACACTTACCCCTTTGGAGTACCTTCCCCATGAAAAAAATGACCCTTGCAGCAGCAGTCCTCGCCCTGTCCGCCGTCGGGCTGGCCGGCTGCGGAGCGGACGCTCCGGCACCCGGCTCTGCCTCATCGGCTGCGGCTGAACAGGCGCAGTCCCTGACCATCACCGGTGCCTGGGCCAAGGCTGCGGACGCCGGCGGCATGACCGGAGTCTTCGGAACCCTGAAAAACGGCGGCGCTGAAGATCTCACCGTGGTCGCCGCCAGCTCACCGGCAGCCGCCTCGGTTGAACTGCATGAAACGGCAGCCGGAGCTGACGGCGCCATGACCATGCAGGAGATCGACGGCGGGTTCATCATTCCGGCAGGTGGCGAATACCTGCTGGAACCCGGCGCCAGCCATCTGATGCTGATGGGACTGGAGGACGGCCTGCTTGCGGGAGACACGCTGCCGATCACTCTGGAACTGGCGGACGGAAGCACCACCGGCATCGAGGTCATCGCCAAGGACTTTGCCGGAGCCAATGAAAACTACGGCGACGACGCCGCGGACGCTGACCACACGCACGGCGCTGAAGACACGGACGGTGCCGAACACACGCACGGCACTGAGCACACCGACGGCACTGAACACGCCCACGGCACTGAAGACACCCACGGCACTGTGGACCACTGATGAGCCCGGAATCAGCTCCACCCCGCAACGGGGGAGTCGCCCGCCGGCACCTGCTCTTCGGCGGGGCAGCAGCCGGCCTGGGTGCGGTTGCCGCAGCCGGCGCGCAGCTGGCCGCCGGCCGGGCCGGATCCGCTGCGCCGGACCTGGTCCGGACAGGGCTGGACGAGGCCGGCGCTAACGGCAGCCAGATTGTCCCGTTTTTCGGTCTTCATCAGGCAGGCATTGAAACCCCGCCACCCGCCCACGCATCCTTTGTGGCATTGGATCTGCGCGCCGGCGTGGGCAGGGACCGCATCCGGTCCCTGCTGCGCCTGCTCAGTGACGACGCCGCTGCCCTGACCCAGGGGCAGGCTGCCCTGGCGGACACGGAAGCGGAACTGGCGGTGCTCCCGGCCAGGCTGACGGTGACGTTCGGATTCGGGCCGCGGCTCGTGGCCGCCGTGGCCCCGCACCTGGTCCCGGGCTGGCTGGCTCCGCTCCCGGCCTTCGGCATCGACGCGCTGCAGGAACGCTGGAACGGTGGTGACCTGCTGCTGCAGCTCTGCGCGGATGATCCGCTGACCCTGGCCCATGCCCAGCGCATGCTGCTTAAGGACAGCCGGAGCTTCGCCACGGTGCGCTGGATCCAGTCCGGCTTCCGCCGCGCCTACGGCAGTGAACGGGCCGGCACCACCGCGCGGAACCTGTTTGGGCAGGTGGACGGTTCAGCTAATCCCGTCCCGGGCACCGCCGAGTTCCACCGCGTGGTCTGGGGCGACGCCGAGATCCCGGCGTGGCTGGAAGGCGGAACATCCGTCGTCGTCCGCCGGATTGCGATGAACCTGGACACCTGGGATGAACTGGACCGGCGCGGGCGGGAGGAATCGGTTGGGCGGACGCTGACCAACGGTGCACCGCTGACCGGCTCCTCCGAACGCGACGAACCGGACTTCGAGGCAGTCACGGCTCTGGGCTTCCCGGTGATACCGGACTACGCACACATGCGCCGTGCCCGGCCGGACAATCCGCGCCAGCGGATCCTGCGCCGTTCGTACAACTACGACGCCGCGCCGGAGCCCGGGGGAGCCGTCTCCAATGCCGGCCAGGTCTTTGTTTCCTACCAGGCCGATGTCACGGCTCAGTTCCTGCCGATCCAGGAGCGCCTGGACAAGCTGGACCTGTTGAATGAATGGACGACGCCGATTGGTTCGGCGGTGTTCGCCGTTCCCCCGGGTGCCCGGGAGGGCGGATTCGTGGGGGAGGAGCTCTTCAAGTAGCAGATTGCTCCCGGGGCGCGGTCCCGCTAGGTTGGATTTATCAGCATGCTGATCGATTTCCGTTCCCCTGGCGGGGCCCGACCGAAAGGCGACGATGACACAGAGCTATGACCCCAACAACGATCCCGCGAATCCGGACAAACCCAAGGATGCAGAAGCAGCCGCCGCACAGAAGGGGCCCGGGACCGGTGAGGGTACCGGCAATCATGCCGGGAGCGGCGAGAAAGGCAGCCGCGCCAACCCCGATCCCGCGGAAGGCAACATCACCGGACTCGAATCGGGCGGCGGCGTGCCGCCGGGAGAGACTCCGCCGGCAGAAAACCAGATGAGCATGGATCAGGGGCACGACGAAAACTAGGTCCCTTGACGCTGGCCGCAGGCGTTCCTGCCCCCGCGTGCCCAACGGCCGCCGCAATTCCGGGTTTGCACCGGTACTGCGGCGGCCGTTGGGGTTAATCCGCTGGAGCTCAATTTTGTCTCAGCGGATGTCGAGGTCCTCGAAGACCAGGAAGGTCTGGGTGTCCAGGACACCGGGCATGGACTGCAGGTGATCGAAGATGACCTGGCGCAGGTGCAGGTTGTCCTCGGCCCGGACCAGCAGGATCACGTCGAAGGAGCCGCCCACCAGGGCCACATGGTGCACCTCCGGGATCTTGCGCAGGGCCTCCTTCAATTCACGCCAGGAGTGCTGCCGGACTTTGAGCGTCACGTAGGCGCTGGACCGCAGCCCGGCCTTCACCGGATCCACCACCGCGGTGAAGCGGGTCAGTACACCGGAGCTGGTCAGCTTGGAAATCCGCGAATAGGCATGGGCCCGCGAGATGTGGACGGCCTCCGCCACGGCACTCACCGAGGCGCGCCCGTCCCTGGTGAGTTCAGCCAGAATGCTCTTGTCGATCTCATCCAGTGCCGCGGCCGGAGTCTCCGCCATAGTGTCTACATCCTTCAAAGTAATCCAGCTCACTTTTGCAACTTGTCCACCACCGTACGGTTTTCACAACCAAAAATCTAGGATTTCCGGCAAAGCTGGATGCGAATCGTGCGCCTATCCATACTGGGCTTACAGAAATTCCATCCGTGTGGCTGGGCTCGAGTGGGTAAATTGCCGCTATCAGATTGCTGATATGCAGTGAGCCGCTTGGAGGCCTGTCCGCATCCGCCGCTGATGACGGAGGCTTCCATGACTATTCCCACCGGCCACACACACCCCGGGTCCGCGCACAGTCAGCGTCCCGAGGACAACGAGGACCGCACCGACACCATGCTGCCCTCCGCCACCCCGGTTCAGCTGATCGACGCGGACGGCCGCCACCGGCACAGCGACAAGTACCCGCTGCCCGACGGCGGCCGCCTCCGCGCCGCCTACCAGGGCCTGGTTGCCGGACGGCGGATCAATGACCAGGCCAACGCCCTGGTCCGGCAGGGCCGCCTTGCGGTCTACCCGTCCTCCCACGGCCAGGAAGCCTGCCAGATCGCGGCCGCCGCTGTCCTGGCCGATGGCGACTGGATGTTCCCGACCTACCGCGACACCGTCGCAGTGGTGCACCGCGGCGTCGACCCGCTGCAGGTGCTGACCCTGCTCAAGGGCGACTGGCACTCCGGCTACGATCCGTACGAGCACCACGTCGCCCCGCAGGCCACTCCGCTGGCCACCCAGCTGCTGCACGCCGTCGGCGTGGCCCACGCGGCGAAGCTGCGCGGCGAGAACACCGTGGTCCTGGCCATGTGCGGTGATGGTGCCACCAGCGAAGGCGATTTCCATGAGGCCCTGAACTTCGCGGCCGTCTTCCACGTGCCCGTGGTGTTTTTCGTCCAGAACAACGAGTACGCCATCTCCGTCCCGTTGAAAAACCAGTCGGTGGCACCGTCCCTGGCGCACAAGGCCATTGGCTATGGCATGCCCGGCGAACGGGTGGACGGCAATGATGCCGCAGCCCTCCTGGCTGTCCTGGGCGCCGCCGTCGAGCGGGCCCGCGAAGGCGGCGGACCTGCCCTCGTGGAAGCACATACCTACCGGATGCAGGCGCACACCAACGCCGACGACGCCACCCGGTACCGTGCCGCCGCCGACGTCGAGGAATGGGTTCCGCGGGATCCGCTGACGCGGCTGCGTACCTACCTGCGCGAGCTGGGAGTCCTCGACGACGCCGCGGAGGACGCCATGGCAGCGGACGCCGAAACCATTGCCGCGCGCATCCGCGACGGCCTGAACACCGACACCGTGCCGGAACCGATGGACCTGTTCAACTTCGTCTACAACCGCCGGACCCCGCAGCTGGCTGAACAGGCCGCCCTGCTGCAGGACGAACTCTCCCGGACCCAGGCCTAAGGAACGCCACGCACCATGACAATCACAGACCCCGCACCGGCACCCGCGTCCACGACGGTGTCCCTGACCTTTGCCAAGGCACTGAACACCGCCCTGGCCGACGAGCTGGAGGCCGACGCCTCCGTCGTCATCTTCGGCGAAGACGTTGGCCCGCTGGGCGGCGTTTTCCGGATCACCGACGGGCTGACGGCACGCTTCGGCGAAGACCGCTGCTTCGATACCCCGCTGGCCGAATCCGGCATCATAGGCATGGCCGTGGGCATGGCCATGAACGGGATGCGTCCCGTCGTGGAAATGCAGTTCGACGCGTTCGCCTACCCGGCCTTCGAGCAGGTGGTCAGCCACGTTGCCAAGATGTCCAACCGCACCCGCGGGAAGGTCAAGCTGCCACTGGTCATCCGCATCCCGTACGCCGGCGGCATTGGGGGAGTGGAGCACCACTGTGATTCCTCGGAGTCCTACTACGCCCACACCCCCGGCCTGACCGTGCTGGCGCCGGCCACCGTCGCCGACGCTTACACCCTGCTGCGCGAAGCCATCCGCTACCCGGACCCGGTGGTCTTCCTAGAGCCCAAGAAGCTCTACTGGACCAAGGAAGACGTGGACCTGGCGCAGCTGCGCGCCGACGCCGACGCGTCCCGAAAATCAGCCGACGACGGCACCGCGTCCGCTGCTTCCAATGACACCCAGCCCGGAACCGGCATCGGCACAGCCGCCGTTGCCCGCCCGGGAACTGACGCGACCCTGATCGCCTACGGACCGTCAGTGTCCACTGCCCTGGCCGCCGCGGAAGCCGCCGCCGCCGAAGGCCGCAGCCTGGAAGTCATCGACGTCCGCAGCATTGTGCCGTTCGACGACGAAACCGTCTGCGCGTCCGTCCGCAAGACCGGCCGCGCCGTCGTCATTTCCGAAGCCCCGGGGTTCGCATCCGTGGCCTCCGAGATCACCGCCCGGATCCAGGAACGCTGCTTCCATTCCCTCGCGGCTCCCGTGCTCCGGGTCACCGGATTCGACATTCCCTATCCGGCGCCCAAACTGGAGCACTTCTTCCTGCCCGGCGTGGACCGGATCCTGGACACCGTTGACGAACTGCAGTGGGAGGACAAGTGAGCGTGCGTACCTTCCTGCTCCCTGACCTGGGCGAAGGCCTGACCGACGCCGAACTGGTGACCTGGCTGGTGGCCGAGGGCGACACGATCGCCGTCGATCAGCCGGTAGCCGAGGTGGAGACCGCCAAATCGCTGGTGGAGGTTCCTTCCCCGTTTGCCGGGATCGTCGAAACACTGCACGGCGCTGCCGGTGAAAGCATCGACGTCGGTAAGCCGCTGATTTCGGTGCGCACGACGGCGGCTGCCGGACTGCCCGAACCCGGAGCCGTAGCTTCCGGCGGCGCAGCGGCTGTGTCCGCACCCGGGTCCGATGCTGCCGGCGAAGCCTACCGCCAAGAGGAACGAGCCGGTTCCGGTAACGTGCTGATCGGTTACGGGACCCCGGACAACCACGGAACCAACCGGCGCACCCGTGCCCCGCGGCGCGCCCGCACCAACGCTGCAGCCCTGGTGCCTGCTCCCGCTGCCGCAGCGGCAACTGCAGCTGCAGGCACGGTAACGCTCGAAGCGCCCCGCTGCATCAACCCACTGGTGCGCCGGCTGGCCCGCGACGCCGGACTGGCGCTGATGACCTTGACTGGCAGCGGTGCGGACGGGCTGATCCTGCGCCGCGACGTCGAGCAGGCCATCGCAGGTGCCCAAGCGCCCGCGGCTGAAACAGCGCCTGCGGCTGAAGCAGTGCCCGCTTCGGGCACTGACACACGCTCGGGACTGGCCATCACCAGCCGGACGCCGGTCAAGGGACTGCGCCGCACAGTCGCGGCCAACCTCAGCGCCAGCCGCTCCGAAATCCCCGAGGCAACCGTGTGGGTGGACGTGGACGCCACCGCGCTGCTGGAGCTGCGCGCCGGAATGAAGCGCCGGGACCCGGATAACACGCCGGGCCTGATGGCTTTCCTGGCCCGCTTTGTGCTGGCCGGCCTGCGCCGTTTCCCGGAACTGAACACCCGCTATGTGCGCGGCGAGGCGGGAGATGCGGAGCTGCTGGAGTTTGACGGCGTAAACCTCGGTTTCGCGGCGCAGACCGACCGCGGCCTGATGGTCCCCTCCATCCGGCATGCGGAAAAGCTCAGCGCCCGGGAGCTCGACGCCGAGATCCGCCGGCTGACTTCCGCGGCCCGGTCGGGGGCCGCCACCCCGGCAGAACTCACCTCCGGAACGTTCACCCTGAACAACTACGGGGTCTTCGGTGTGGACGGCAGCGCGGCCATTATCAACTACCCGGAGTCGGCGATCCTGGGCATCGGCCGGATTATCGACAAGCCCTGGGTCGTCGACGGGGAACTGGCCGTCCGCAAGCTCACCGAGCTGACCCTGGTGTTTGACCACCGGGTCTGCGACGGCGGAACCGCCGGTGGCTTCCTCCGTTACGTGGCCGACGCAATAGAGAACCCCGGGAGCGTGCTGGCCGACCTGTGATGTCCGATACGCGGTAGGTTTGTTTTCGGACAGACCCGAAGGACGGACACCATGACGCAGGCAGGCCAGCACACTCCTCATGACTGGGTGGAGGTTGCGCCGCGCGTTTACGTGCGGACCAACCCCGGCTGGGGAATGAACACCGGACTGGTCATCGGCGATGAGCGTGCCCTGCTGATCGACACCGGCGCCGGCCCGGCCCAGGCCAAAACCATCTTCGACGGCGTCCGGCAGCTGACCGATCTGCCGGTCACGGCCGTGAACACCCACGCCCATTTCGACCATTTTTATGGCAACAGCTACCTGCTGGCCCACGGCGTAGAAGATATCTGGGGAACCAGCGACTGCGCCGCGGTCATCGCCGAAGACGGGGAGAACCAGCGCGCCGCGGTAGCCGCCGTCGAACCCGGCATGGCCGCGGGCACCGGTGAGCATACCGGCATCACCCCGCCGAACCGGCTGGTGGACGGCAGCCCCGTGGATCTGGACCTCGGCGGAATGTCCGTGACCCTGTTCCATCTGGGCCGTGGCCACACCAGCCACGACCTCCTGGTGGGAGCCGGGGACGTGTTGTTTGCCGGCGATCTGGTCGAGGAGGGTGCAGACCCGAACTTCGGCGACTCCTTTCCGAAGGACTGGGTCCGGACCCTGGGCAAAATCACCGCCCTGGAAGACCTTTACGCCACCGTGGTTCCCGGGCACGGCAAACCGGTGACCATGGATTTCGTGACCACGCAGATGAACAAGATGCGCAGCGCTGTAGCTGTGACCCGCAACGCCATGGAACAGGCCTCCACGGATGTGACCAAGGCCGTGCCGATCCTGCCCTACGGACCGGAACAGTCGCGGGCGCTCCTCACCCGGCTGCGGACCCTCGCCCGGTGGAAATGGCTGAAGCAATAGACTCGTTCAGCCTGCGCAGCATCGCCGTACCGGCCTTCGGACCGACCATCCTGTACGGGACCGCCATTGGCGCGATCCTGCCCGTCGTCGCCCTTACTGCCAGCGATCTGGGTGCCACCGTTGCCCTGGCTGCGCTTGTGGTGACCCTGACCGGCATTGGATCGCTGGTGGCCAACGTGCCCGCGACCCTCATCACCACCCGCTTCGGTGAGAAGTGGGCCCTGGTGGGGGCAGCCGCCTGGTGCGCCGCCGCCATGGTCCTGGCCGCCACCATTCCGGTGCTGTGGGTCTTCGCCCTCGCCGTTTTTATGGTCGGTATGGCCGGCGCCGTCTTCGGACTGGCCCGGCAAAGCTATGTGACCGAAGCGGTACCGCTGCTGTACCGCGCCCGGGCGCTTTCCACGCTGGGCGGATCCAACCGGATCGGTGTGTTCCTGGGACCGTTCGCCGCTGCGGCGGCCATGCATTTTGCCGGTACCGCAGGCGCGTATTGGGTTGGCGCCGCAGCCGCGCTGGCGGCGGGGCTGCTCAGCCTGACTGTCCCGGACCTCACGGTGCGTGTACCGCGGCCTGGCCGGCGGCAGCGCGGGCAAGGGCAGCCGGACGGCGTGGAAGCCGCTGCCGCGCCGACCCTCCGATCCGTTCTGGGCAGCCACTCCCGAATTTTTCGCACGGTGGGAATCGGCGTGCTGCTGATTGCGGCGGTGCGGGCCACCCGGCAGGCCGTGATTCCGCTCTGGGCCCAGTACCTGGGGATCGACCCCACCCAGACCGCAATCATTTACGGGATCTCCGCCGGAATCGACATGCTGCTTTTCTATCCGGCCGGACGGGTGATGGACCTGCGCGGCCGGCGTGCCGTGGCGGTACCCTGCATGCTCCTGATGGCTTTGGGACTGGCGCTGCTGCCGCTGACGTCCAGTCCGCTGGGTCTGCTGGCAGCCGCGCTGCTCATCGGCTTCGGCAACGGGATCGGATCAGGAATCGTGATGACCCTCGGTGCGGACTTTTCCCCGCAGCCCGGACGCCCGCAGTTCCTGGGGATCTGGCGGCTGCTCTCGGACATCGGCACCCTCGGCGGTCCCGGACTGCTCGCCGGGATCACGGCGGTGCTTTCGCTCTCCGCCGGAATCGGGGCGACGGCGCTGCTGGGAGTGGCGGGCGCAGCGGTTCTCTGGCGCTGGGTCCCCAAAGGTCGGCCCGGGGTTGGTGCGGTGCCTAACGGTCGCCCGCCTGCTGGCTGAACAACAGTGAGCCCAGCGCGGCCAGGCTGTAGCCAACCCCGATGATCAGTGCGAGGCCGCACCAGAAGTAGAGCGGGCTGCCGTCAAGCACGGCGATGCCGTTTCCCCAGCGGGCGTAGGCGTACACCGCTGCGGCGGTTGCCAGGGCAAGGGTCCCCAGGAGAACGCAGATCCCGGTCCAGAACCTGGTTCCGGTGGTCCGTCCGCCGGCCGGCCAGGTGTTCCAATCGGGGTTTGTCCTCAGCATCACCAAGCCGCCCAGGAGCGTGCAGGTGGCTACCACAAAGAAGGCAGCAACGACGTCGGCCGGGCGGTGCCAGAGGTTGAAGAACGTTGCCGCTCCGGCCAGGACGGCGTAGGTGCCGCCGAGGGCTGCGGCGGCGGGCCGCCAGCGAGGGGACGCCACGAGGAAAATGGCGGCCATGGCGGAGGCTGCCAGGGTGGTGTGCCCGGAGGGCAGGGAATTAAAGTCCAGGGTGATAACGCCGCGGTCCGGGCGGTCCAGCAGCAGATTCTTCAGCAGCTGGGTCGCCAGGTTGGCAGCGGCCATGGCTGCCACGGCAATGATGGCGGGCGCCAGGCGTTTCCGCGCAATGCTGACGGCCACTATGACGGCAAGGGCGATAAACACCGAGAGCAGCGGCAGGTTGTCCAGAACTTCCAGGGCCGGGACACGGGTAGCCGGCGCCACCACTTCTGCCTCGCGCCACGCCGATTCGTCCGCCAGCTGCCCGGTGGTGGTGCGGACAAAACCGAAATACGTCAGGGCAGCACAGGCTGCGGTTATCAGTGCGGCGAAGAGGAACAGGGCAGGGTTGTGCCCGGCCCGGCGGCGTGCCGGTGCCCGTTTGCTCAGGAGATTGCGCGTATCCATTCCCTCCAGCGTGCCACAGGTCCATGACGGTTTCCTGTGCGCCGGCCGCCGCGCTGCACAGGCGGTCCGCAAAAAGTCCCGCGGCCGCGGCCGTGGCTCTCCGGCGGCGGCCCACCTTGGCACGCGGTCTGCCGGCGGAGTCCCGCGGGTAGGCTGGCTGGGTGGATTCGAATACAGTTCCCAGTCTCAGCAGCCTCCTCAGCCGGGCCCACGTCGTCTCGATCCCGATGCGGGTGAAATTCCGCGGGATCCTGCACCGTGAGGCGCTGCTCCTGCGCGGCCCGGAAGGCTGGGGCGAGTTCGCGCCGTTTCCCGAATATGACGACGCCGAGGCTGCTCCCTGGCTCGCCGCGGCTGTGGAGGCGGCCTGGCACGGCTACCCGGATCCGCTCCGCGGCTCGGTGCCGGTCAACGGGACCGTACCGGCCGTCCCGGTGGAGCAGGTGGAAGGTGTCCTGGCCCGGTTCGGTGATGTGGGCGCCGTGAAGGTGAAAGTTGCCGAACGCGGCCAGTCCGTGGCGGAGGATCTGGCCCGGGTGGCCGAGGTCCGCCGCCTGCTTCCAGCCGCCGGCATCCGCGTGGACGCCAATGGCGGCTGGGACGTGCCCACCGCCGTCGGGGCCCTGGAAGCCCTGGCCGAGGCCGGGCTGGAGTACGCCGAACAGCCCGTGCCGGAGATCGCCGGGCTGCGCGAGGTGCGGCTGGAACTGCAGCGCCGGGGCATCCCGGTGCTGATCGCCGCCGATGAAAGTGTGCGCAAGGAGACCGATCCGCTGCGGGTGGCACGCGAAGATGCCGCCGACCTGATTGTGGTTAAGGTGGCGCCGCTGGGCGGGGTGCGCCGCGCCCTGGACATCGTGGCGGCTGCCGGGCTTCCCGCCGTCGTCAGTTCCGCGCTGGATACCTCGGTGGGGATCCGCGCCGGAGTGGCGCTGGCAGCTTCCCTGCCCCAGCTGCCCTACGCCTGCGGACTTGGCACGCTGTCGCTGATGGCAGGGGACATCACGGAGGATTCGCTGGTGCCCGACGGCGGCGCGCTGGCTGTGCGGGACGTGCCGGTCTCCGAGGCGCTGCTGGAACGGTTCGCCGCCGAGCCGGAGCGCCGGCGGTGGTGGCTGGATCGGCTGGAGCGGGTCCAGGCCGGGCTGGGCGCAGCAGCGCACGGATAGGCTCCGGCGGCGGCCCGGCTGAACAGCGGCCCTCCCTTCCTCCGCGGTTTCGCAGGGCCTATGGTCTACTTATCCAATGCCTCAACCGCTGCTATCCGGCTGAGACACTACCGCGGTGCGGACCGTGCGGCCGCACTCCCAGTGGCGAGGATGCAGAGAATGGACCAGACCCAGCTGCCGGAAAGTGTCAGCGTACTGCGGCGGGTCCTTTTCGAGGGTTTTGCCCTCGGGGACACTTCGATCGTGGACGAGCTTTTCTCACCGGACCTGATCGAGCACCAGTTCGGCCTCGACGGAGGCGGCGCAGAAGCCATCGAACACGTCAGGGAAGCCATTCGCCAGGTGCACGAGGCCATGCCGGACATCAGCTATGAACTGCAGGACTGGGCTACCCGCGGTGACACGGGGTGGGCGCGGTTTTACGGCATGGGTACCAACACGGGTCAGTTCTTCGGGCCGCCCAGCGGTAAGCATGTCGAGCTCACCGTCATAGACGTCGCCACAGTGGTTGACGGCAGGATCACTGAGCACTGGGGCGTGCCGGACCGCTTCTCACTGCTTCAGCAGACAGGTGTGCTCCGGCGCCTGAGGGCTCCGGACCCGCTGGAATGGCCTCCGGGAGAGTTTAGGGGCAGGCCCGGAGGGCACGGTCCCTGACCACGAACCCTAGGATGGAGAGGTGACCGGATCTTCGAAGTCCCCCCGCCAGTTTTCCTCCACCGGTGCCGCCGAGCCGGCATCCGCCAAGAGCCTGAGCTCCCTGCAGGCAGCCCGCTCAGCTGTGTCCGCGCTGGCCGCAGCCGGCGTGCGGGACGTGGTCCTGGCCCCCGGGTCGCGCAGCGCTCCGCTTGCGTATGCCCTGGCGGAGGCACAGGTGCAGGGATTGGTCCAGGTTCATGTCCGCATCGACGAGAGGGTCGCCGGATTCACGGCGCTCGGTCTGGCCCGCGGCGGGCAGCGGCCCGCAGCGGTGGTAACTACCTCGGGCACCGCCGTCGGCGAGCTGCTGCCGGCCGTGATGGAGGCCCATCATGCCGGCATTGCGCTGGTGGTTCTTTCCGCGGACCGCCCGTCCGAGCTGCACGGCAGCGGCGCCAACCAGACCACCGTGCAGCATGGGATTTTCGGCCGGTTCCCGGCGGCCCACACCTCTGTGGAGGCCGGGGAGGACCCGGCGGGCCCGATTGCCGAGGCATTCGGCAGGGTCGGCGGCACGTCCCCCACCGGACCGGTCCACATCAACCTGCACTTCCGTGACCCGCTGGTCCCCACCGCCGCCGACGCCCTGGTGCCGGCCGCGGGTGCCGGCGGCCCCGTGCTGCTTCCCGAACCGGCCGAACACGAACCCGGAACCCTGGCGGAGCTGGCCGGGGCCCACCACACCGTGGTGGTGGCCGGCGACGGCGCCGGGGAAGTGGCGGCGATGTTCGCCCAGCGGGCCGGACTGCCGCTGTTCGCGGAACCGTCATCGAACGCACGGTTCGGGCCCAACGCCATTCCCGCGTACCGGCTGCTGCTCGGGGAACTGGGCGGGCAGATTGAACGAGTGGTGGTCTTTGGCCGCCCCACGCTGTCCCGGCCGGTGGCTGCGCTCCTGGCGCGCCCGGACGTCCGGAAGGCGCTCTACGTACCCCACCCGGTGAACTGGTTTGAGCCCGGGAAACGGCCGGAGACGGTCATCTCGGATCTGGGGGCGCTGCTCGCCTTTGCCGGCAGTGGTGCGCCGGGCTGGCTGGAATCCTGGCAGCAGGCCTCCGGGGTGGCGGAAGCTTCCATCCAGTCGCTGCTCGCGTCCGAGGCTGAACTCACCGGACTGCACGTGGCTGGCATGGTCTGGGATTCTTCCGACGGCAACCTGGTGCTGGGGTCCTCCAACACGATCCG
This sequence comes from Arthrobacter gallicola, assembly GCF_014836775.1. Classification (GTDB taxonomy): domain Bacteria; phylum Actinomycetota; class Actinomycetes; order Actinomycetales; family Micrococcaceae; genus Arthrobacter_B; species Arthrobacter_B gallicola. The sequence continues at coordinate 85,474 of NZ_JACSQD010000004.1, read as the reverse complement.
GGACGTGGACCTGGTGGCCTCCACACACTGGCACCCGCTGGACGTGTACGCCAACCGCGGCCTGGCCGGAATCGACGGCACCATCTCCACGGCGGCCGGGATCGCGCTGGCCCAGGGCATCCCGACCCGCCTGCTGCTGGGAGACCTGACCTTCCTGCACGACGCCGGCGGTCTGCTGCTCGGAGACGGCGAAACCGAACCCGACCTGCAGCTGGTGGTGCTCAACGACTCCGGAGGCGGCATCTTCAGCCTGCTCGAACACGGGGAGCTGGGAGAGCGGGAAGAGTACCGCGGCGTCGTCGAACGATTCTTCGGCACCCCGCACCGGGCGGACATCGGCGGACTGGCCGCCGGCTACGGCGTGCCCCACCAGGTAGCCCGGACAGCGGAGGAACTGACGGCGGCACTGGAAGCGCCGATCCGCGGCCGGTCGGTAATCGAGGTGCCGGTGCAGCGGACCGGGCTGCGCTCCCTGCACCGCCGGGTACAGGCGGCCGTGCGCAGCGCGCTCGCTGATTCTGCACCCCGCTGATTTCCCTGCGGCAGCCCGTAACGCAGCTGCGGCCCGCACCGGATGGTGCAGGCCGCAGCTGAAGGCTTCCCGGGGGCTGGTCCCTACAGGACCTTCGAGAGGAACGAGCGGGTGCGCTCGTGCTGCGGGCTGCCAAGGACATCCGCGGGATTGCCCTGCTCCACCACGACGCCGCCGTCCATAAAGACCACGCGGTCACCGACCTCGCGGGCAAAACCCATCTCGTGGGTAACAACCATCATGGTCATGCCCTCTTCGGCAAGCTGGCGCATCACCTCGAGGACGTCGCCCACCAGTTCCGGGTCGAGGGCGCTGGTGGGCTCGTCGAAGAGCATCATGTCCGGATCCATGGACAGGGCCCGGGCGATGGCCACGCGCTGCTGCTGGCCGCCGGAGAGCTGCGCGGGGAAGGCCTTCGCGCGGTCTGCCAGTCCCACCTTGGCCAGGTTCTTCATGGCGGTTTGTTCGGCTTCGGCCTTGCCGCGTTTCTTGGCGCGGCGCTGGGCCAGGGTGAGGTTCTGCAGCACGTTCAGGTGCGGGAAGAGGTTGAACTGCTGGAAGACCATGCCAATCCGGGTGCGGACGGCGTCCAGGTCGGTTTCCGGGTCGGTGATGTCCACGCCTTCGACCCGGATGATGCCGCTGGTGGGCTCCTCCAGCCGGTTCACGCAGCGCAGCAGGGTGGACTTGCCGCTGCCGGACGGACCGATCACGCAGACGACTTCGCCCTGGTTCACATGGAAATCGATGCCCTTAAGGACTTCGTTGTCGCCGAAGGACTTATGCAGGTCGCGGACTTCAATGGCGGGCTGGTTTGCGGACGGGACAGATGCAGCTGTGCTCACGCTGGGCTACCGGCCTCTCTGGTTGTGGCGTTCGAGTTTGGCGACCAGCTGCGTCAGCGGCAGGGTGATGATCAGGTACATCACGGCGGCTAGGACCAGCGGGGTGGAGTTGGCGAATTGCGACTGGGAATCACGGGCAAATGTTGTCAGTTCCCGGTCCTGCAGGGCCATGCCGGCGATGAAGAGCAGCGAGGTGTCCTTGATCAGGATCACCAGCTCGTTGGTCAGCGGCGGGGTGATGATGCGGAAGGCCTGGGGGAGGGTCACGGACACCATCGTCCAGGCGGGCCCCATCCCGAGGGAGCGGGCGGCCTCGGTCTGGCCGGCGGGTACGGCCTGGATGCCGGCCCGGATGGTCTCGGCAATGTAGGCGCCGGAAACCATGATCAGTGCGATCAGGCCTGCACCGGCATTGCCTCCCGGCGGACGCCACGCGAAGGCGATCGGCACGGCGAAAGCCATGGCAAAAATGACCAGCAGGGCCGGCAAGCCGCGGAAAATCTCGATGTAGATCGTCGCGGCCCAGCGGTACGGTGCCACCGGGGAGAGCTTCATCAGGGCCAGGATCAGGCCCAGGATCATTCCGCCAATGAAGGCGATCACCGTGTAGACGATGGTGTTTTTGACCGCCACGGTAATGATGGTCGGGAAAGACTCACGGGCAACTTCAGGATCGAAGAAGTTGACGCCGATCGCCTGCCAGTCTGCAAGCAGGACTACGGCAAGAACCGCCAGGACAAAGACGGCGTACAGGATGCCCCGGGTGAGGCGTCTGCGGGTGGACGGTTTCAAGGTGGAAGGCCTTCCGCGGAAGTGATGGCGCCGTCCCGGACGGGGTGTGTCCGGGACGGCGATGGGTCAGTCGTTGTTACTCGGTGAAGTACTTGTCGTAAATTTCCTGGTATTTGCCGTTGTCCCGCAGGGCCGCCAGCTGTTCATTGACGGCGGAGACCAGTTCTTCGCTGCCGGTCTTGGACATCGCAAAACCGTAGGATTCGTCCGTTTCGAACTTCGCGGCAATGGTGAAGGCGCCCTCCTGGGTATGGCCGAGGTTCACGGGCAGATCCTGGAGCACGGCTTCGACGTTTCCAGCCTGGAGGGCGGGGAACAGCTCTGCATCACTGGGGTAGGAGATGATCTCGGCCTCAGGTGCCTTTTCCCGGGCATAAGCCTCGCCGGTGGTGCCCTGCTGGACACCGACCTTCTTCCCGGCCAGGTCCTCAATGCCGGCGATGTCCGATCCCTCTGGAACCAGGATGGACTGCAGCGAGTCATAGTACGGGTCAGAGAACGCCAGGTTCTTCTGCCGTTCCTCGGTGATGGTCATGGCGCTGGCACCGAGGTCACACTGCTTGGCGGCCAGCACGGTACCGCCCTGCAGACCGTCAAAGCCGACATCCTGGATGGCGATGTCCAGGCCCATGCCGGAGGCGATCTCCTTCACGAGGTCCATGTCGAACCCCACGTACTCGCCGTTCTCTTCGTACTCGAACGGGATGTAGGGGATGTCGGAGCAGACCGTGAGGGTGCCCTCGGTCACGAGGTTCATCCCGGAGTCGGAGGCAGTGTCATTGCCTCCGCCGCCGCAGGCGGAGAGGAGCAGTGCGGACAATGCCGCAGTGGCCAGGACGGAGGATCGTGCTTTGTACGGCATTGAAGGCTACCTTCTCTTGAGCGAGCTGGACGGAGCTGGGCAGTGCTGAACGTGCTGAACGGTGCTGAACAGGGACTATAAGGCCCCTGAACGTCTTGGCAAGCAGTCTAGATTGTACGCATGCCGTTTTTGCCCAGATACAGTGTTCCGCCGTGCCCGGCGCGCCGTGGCAGGCCGCCCTACTCGGTGAAGTAGCGGTCGTAGACTTCCTGGTACTTGCCGCTTTCGCGCAGCTCAGCCAGCTCGGCGTTGACGGCCGCAACCAGATCCTCACTGCCCTGCTTCTTCATTGCGAAGCCATAGGCCTCGTCCGTTTCGTACTTGGCAACGATGGTGAACTTTCCGCCGTCGGTGTGGTCCAGGTTGACGGGCAGGTCCTGGAGGACAGCGTCGATGTTGCCGGCCTTCAGCGCCGGGAACAGCTCGGCGTCGGAGGGATAGGCGATGACTTCAGCGCCTTCGGCGTTCGTCCGGGCGTACGATTCGCCGGTGGTGCCCTGCTGTACGCCGACCTTCTTACCGTCGAGGTCTTCGAGGGAGGTGACAGAGGAACCGGCGGGAACCAGCAGCGACTGCAGGGAGTCGTAGTACGGATCGGAGAAAGCCAGCTTGTCTTCGCGCTCGGGGGTTATGGTCACCGCGGCCGCGATCAGGTCGCACTGGCCGGCAGCCAGGACGGTGCCGCTCTGGAGCCCGTCAAAGCCCACGTTCTGCAGAGCCCAGTCCAGGCCCATCCCGGAGGCGATCTCGCGGGTGAGGTCCATGTCGAACCCGGCGTAGTCGCCGTCGTCGTTGACATACTCGAAGGGCTGGAACGGCAGGTTGGAGCAAACCGTCAATGTGCCTTCACGAACCAGGCCAAGCCCGGAGTCATCAGCGGAATCCGAGCCCGAGCTGCAGGCAGTGAGGCTGAGGGCGCCGATTGCGAAGACGGCCGCAACGGCTTTGCGTGCTTTGTGGTGCATGGAGTTAGAACCTTAGATCGTTGCGGAGCGCAGGCTCCGGTGGGGGGGAGAACGGGGCGTCCTAGGCGGCGCTCCGGCTACCTAGATTGTACCGTCGGGGCGCGGTGCCCCGCTGTTTCAGGAAACCTGGCCGGAGAGCACGCGGCTTCGGTCCAGTCCCAGCGCCTCCAGCATGGGCCGGAACTTGCTCCAGGTTTCTTCCAGCTCGGCGGTGGGGTTGGAGCCGGAAACGATCCCGCAGCCGGCGTAGAGCCGCACTTCAGTCGGCTCTTCGATCACGGCGCCGCGCAGGGCAATGCCCCACTCGCCGTTGCCGGCCGCGTCGAGCCATCCCACCGGACCCGCATACGGTCCGCGGTCCATGTGTTCCAGTTCGCTGATCAGTTCCCCGGCCACGCTGGTCGGGAAGCCGCAGACGGCGGCAGTGGGGTGCACCGCCTCGACCAGGTCCAGCGGTGTGGGCAGGGCGCCGTCTTCGGTGCGCAGATCAGCTGTGACATCGGAGGCCAGGTGCCAGACGTTCGGCAGTTCCAGGACGAACGGTTCGCTGTGGCTCGTCATGGATGAGGTGAACGGCTCCAGCTGGCGGGTCAGAGAATCAATGGCGATCGCGTGTTCGTGCTGCTGCTTTTCGGAACCGGCCAGGACCCGTTTGGCATAACCGGGATCATCCAGGGGTGCGGTGGCGCGGTCCAGGGTGCCCGCAAGTACACGGGCCTGTGCCTTGCCATCTTCGACCTTGATCAGCATTTCCGGAGTGGAGCCGATCAGGCCGTCCACTGCGTAGGTCCAGCAGCTCTCATAGCGCAGCGCCAGTTCCCGAAGCACCTGCGCGGTGGCAATGGGGGAGGAGAGGGACGCAACGATGTCCCGGGCCAGCACAATTTTGCTCAGGTCCCCGGCGGCGATGTGCGCTACGGACCGGGCGACGGCGTTTTTCCACTCGGACTCGGAAAGGACTCCGGGCCGGATGCGGTCGCCGGCTTCGGGCAGCTGCTCGCCGGAAATGTCGTCCAGGAAACCCGCCAGCGCGGTGAAGACGCTCTCCGCGTCCAGCACCTGATCAGGATCGGCAGTGGTCTGTGTGACCCAGGCGGTTCCATTGCGGGAACCAACAATAATCTCCGGGACCACCAGCCGGGAGGCGAAGGGCGAGCGCTTGGAGAAAGCGAACGAGCCGAACGCGGTGAGCCCGGACCCTGGAACAGTCACCTGGTCCTCAATCTCGGCGGAAGCGGAGATGTCCGCCCACCAGTCCCGGGCAGCAGCGAACCTGCCGGGGCCGGAGGAGGTGTACCGCAGGGTTTCGCCGAAACCCACCAGGCCTTCGCCGCGGCGGATCCAGCAGAGCTGGTCATCACGGACCAGGTACTCCAGTAGTCCGATGGTGGCTGACGGCACGCCCAGGGGAACGGTAAGGGAACGCAGGGTGGTCATAGTGCCTCAACCCTACTCCGACTGCAGGTGCGGCCTGCATTCCGGACACCAAGATGGCGCTTGGTCTCACACGGGTGTGTGATCAACGGTAAACGGGTAGTCCGCCGGTTCGGCGGCCTCACTATTGTTTGAGACAATGGGCGGGTGAAGCGCGCAACTTTGGAAAAACGCCCTGATGAAGTCGCTGCCATGTTTGATGAGGTGGCCCCCAAATACGACATCGTCAATGATGTGCTGTCCATGGGGCAGACGCGCCGCTGGCGCCGCCTGGTGGTGGATGCAGTGGGCGCCCGTCCGGGACAGCGGGTCCTGGACCTGGCCGCGGGAACCGGCACCTCCAGTGAGCCGTATGCCGACGCGGGTGTCTCCGTAGTTGCCTGCGACTTCTCCCTGGGCATGCTGAAGGTGGGCAAGCGCCGCCGCCCGGACATCGATTTCGTTGCCGGCGATGCCACCAACCTGCCGTTCGCCGACGAATCCTTCGATGCCGCCACCATCTCTTTCGGCCTGCGCAACGTCAACGAGCCGCAGAAAGCGCTCGAAGAGATGTACCGGGTCACCAAGCCCGGCGGCACGCTGGTTATCGCTGAGTTCTCCTCTCCGGTGGTCCCGGTGTGGCGGACCATGTACACCGAATACCTGATGCGGGCCCTGCCGGCGATTGCCAGCAAGGTGGCCTCCAACCCCACGGCGTATGTGTACCTGGCTGAATCCATCCGCGCCTGGCCGGACCAGGATGGACTGGCCGCCTGGATTTCCGCCGCCGGCTGGCAGGACGTGGCCTACCGCAACCTTTCCGGCGGCATCGTCGCCATCCACCGTGCCGTCAAGCCCGCGGAGACCGCTGTTTAAGTGAACGTCCTGATTGTTGGAGCCGGCCCGGCCGGCTCCACCGCCGCTTACTACCTGGCCTCGGCCGGGATCGACGTGACCGTGCTGGAAAAGACCTCCTTCCCGCGGGAAAAGGTCTGCGGCGACGGCCTGACCCCCAGGGCAGTGCGGGAAATCCAGCTCCTTGGCCTGCCGCATGAGGAAGCCGATGGGTGGCGCCGCAACAAGGGCCTGCGCCTGATCGCTTCCGGACGCACGCTCGAAATCCCCTGGCCCGCGCTCTCCGACTTCCCCTCCTACGGGTTGGTGCGGACCCGGCTGGGCTTTGACGAAGCCCTGGCCCGGCACGCCGAGGCCGCAGGAGCCCGAATCCTGGAACGGCACAGCGTCACCACAGCTCTGCGGGACGATTCCGGCCGGGTCCGCGGCGTCACCGCAAACGTTTTGGACGAAAACGGGCGGCGGACCGGACAGACCCGCGACTTCACTGCGGACGTTGTCCTCGCGGCGGATGGAAACTCCAGCCGCACCGCCCTGAGCCTGGGACTGGAAAAGCGCGACGACCGTCCCCTCGGCGTCGCGGTACGCACCTATTTCACGTCCCCGCGCACCCACGACGACTGGATGGAAGGCTGGCTGGAACTGCCCGACGCAGCCGGGAATCCGCTGCCCGGCTACGGCTGGGTCTTCGGCGTGGGCGACGGGACCTCCAACGTTGGCCTGGGCATCCTGAACTCCTCCAAGGAGTTCGGCCGGCTGGACTACCGCAAGGTCCTGCGGGACTGGACCGCCGGCATGCCCGAAGAATGGGGTTTCACACCGGAGAACCAGGTCGGCGAGATCCGCGGCGCGGCCCTTCCCATGGGCTTTAACCGGACCCCGCATTATTCCCCCGGGCTGCTGCTGCTGGGTGACGCCGGAGGCATGGTCAGCCCGTTTAACGGTGAAGGCATTTCCTACGCGATGGAATCCGCGCGTTTCGCCGCGGATTACATTGTTTCCGCCACCCAGGCCGCCGGCACGCCGGGTCTGCTGGCAGCACAGGCCGCGTACGACGGCGTGCTGTCCGGCTATGCGGACCGGATCCGTTCTGAATGGGGCAGCCATTTCACCATCGGCCGGATTTTCGCCGGCATGATCGGCAGGCCCGCAGTTATGAAGCTCGCGCTGCGCACCGGAATGCCGATCCCGGTCCTTATGAAGTTTGTGGTGCGGATGCTCGCCAACCTGGTAGACGCGTCTCCCAGGGGGATCGAGGATAGAGTGATTGCAGTGCTGGAAATGCTCGTTCCGGCCGCTTCCAATCAGGACACCGTTCCGCGCTCCGCCAGGGCGTCGGGCACCGATGGTGCCCGACATGCCTAATCCTGCCCACCTGCCCCGACGAGAAGTTAGCCTTGAACAGTGACTGAATCCACCAATGCCAGCCCGGACGCAGCCGGGGACACCGAGATGGTGCTTCCCCCCGGATTCGCCCCCCTCGCCCAGGACCCCGTCCTGGGTCCGGCCATCGTCGCCGGTTTGGAAAAAGTGGAAACGCAGCTGCATGAGGCCATTGCCAACGCGGATCCCTTCGCTGACGCGACGTCGCGGCACCTGCTCGAAGCGGGCGGCAAGCGGGTCCGTCCGCTGCTGGTTCTGCTGGCCTCCCACCTCGGCACCGATCCCGGCAACGCAGATGTCCGCACGGCCGCCGTCGTCGTCGAACTCACCCACCTGGCCACGCTTTATCACGACGACGTGATGGACTCGGCCCCGGTCCGCCGCGGAGCCCCGACCGCCCACGAAGTCTGGGGGAACTCCGTTGCCGTGCTGACCGGCGACCTGATCTTCGCCCGCGCCTCCTCCCTGGTGTCAGTCCTGGGCGGCGAGGCACTGGGCATCCAGGCCCGGACGTTCGAGCGGCTGGTCCTGGGTCAGCTGAATGAAACGGTGGGTCCGGCCGACGGCGAGGATCCCATTGAGCACTACCTCTCTGTTATTGCAGGCAAGACCGGATCCCTGATCGCGGCCTCCGGCCAGCTGGGCGCCCTGTTTGGCGGTGCTGACGCGCAGACCGTGGAAATTATGGTGGAGTACGGCGAGAAGGTGGGCGTGGCGTTCCAGCTCGCCGATGACGTGATCGACGTCGCAGGCCTGAAGGACAAGTCCGGCAAGACCCCGGGAACCGACCTGCGGGAAGGCGTGCCGACCCTGCCGGTCCTGCTGCTGCGCCGCAACGCCGCCGAAGGAGATGCCGAGGCCGCTGCCGTCCTGAAACTGGTGGATGGCGATCTCACCTCCGATGAGGCACTTGCGGTGGCGGTGGACGCCCTCCGCGGCAACCGGGCAACCGCCCAGGCCTGGGAAGTGGCCCGCAGCTGGGCTGCCGACGCCGTAGCGGCGCTGGACCCGATGCCGGACTCCGTGGTCAAGGCATCCCTGGCAGCGTTCGCCGAAGCCGTGGTGGAGCGCGAGGCTTAGACACTTCCGGTGTTCCGCGGGTGCGCCAGGCACCCGCGGAAACCAGACTGAGTTGTTTGTCTTTTGGCGGTAGTTGTTAGTCTTCGTCTTCTTCGAAAACCCACTCGAACATGTCGAAGGTGTATTCGCTGAAGGTGCCCTCTTCGCTCTGCCAGCCGCCGCGGGCGTTGTTCCGGCGCCAGACAATCGGGTCCGGAACGTCCAGCTGGTCGGCGCGGAAGCCCCAGGTGAACTTTTCTTCCTCGTCCTCGAGGAACAGGAGATAGCCGTCCTCGATCTCCAGCTCGTCCGGATCCCAGAAGAAGTGGAACGCCTCCATCAGGTCTTCGCAGCCGCCCAGTGCCAGATAGAACTCGCGCAGCACCAGCGGAATCGAGAAGTCGTGTTCCTCAAGCATCTCGTCCAGTTCCGCGGCCGGAATACCGTCTTCGGGGCGCCACTTGTCCTCCAGATACTTGGGGACCAGGGCGCGGAACTTTTCCAGGAACATTTCACTCATTGCGGGGGTTCTCCAAGGTTTCAGACGGGCGTGCTTCAATCCTAGCCGCGAGCGGCCGCGGCCTGTTCCAGGCCTAGCTGGTCCGCCGGGCGAGGCCCGGATAATCCAGGACAGTGCCGTCGGCGTCGACCGTGAGTTCCGCCGTGAAGCCGCGCGTCGCGGAGGAGTAGAGGACGATCGCGCTGCCGCGTTCGGCACGGTAGGGGGAGACCTGCGAGTACACCTGTTCGCTGGCGAGCACCCGCAGGCTGGGCATTTCCACCCACGCCATGGTCAGCCGGGTCTCGTCCGGAGGAGCGGCATTATTGAGCAGGTCCAGCCGAAGGATCGGCATCGTGTTGGTCAGCGGGCTCAGACCCAGATCACAGTCCTGGGCATTGTCCAGCGCCAGCGGATCCTCAATACCGGGCTCGGGCAGGTCAACTTCCCCACTGGTCTCCACATGGGCGTCCCAGCGCCCTTCCACCGACCGCGTGAGGTCCAGGGACCGGGTCCAGCCTTCGCCCGTCACCTGCACCTGCAGGCGGCGGGTCACCCAGCCGGGGGAGGTGTTCAGGGTCCAGGCGGCGGAATACTCAGCGCAGGTGGAGGTGCCGCTGGCAGCCAGTTCCCCGGGACGGAAGGACACGACGGCGGAATCCCGGCGTTCAGGGTCGTCAACGCCCGCCCAGTGAAGGGTCCTGGCGGGCTGCGCGGGCATGTCCATTCCTACAGCGTAAAGTCCGGCCCAAAGCGGCACAAAACCGCGGCCTTGCGATGCCGCGGGGCGGCCGGCTGCCGGAACCTCAGCCAGCGAGCCGGCGGACGTTGAGGGCCAGATACAGATGCACCCGGTCAGCGGTGACCGCCGGATCGTACCCGGAAAGGTCCGCAATCTGGGAGAGCCGGTACCGCACCGTGTTGCGGTGCAGTCCGAGGGTGTGGGCCACCTTGGCTACGGACCCGTTGAGCGCCAGGTAGGTTTCCAGGGTGGCCACCAGATCGGCGTCGTGCGCTGTGTCGAAGGCGAGCAGTGGCTCCAGGGCTTCCGCCGCCAGGTCAGCCAGTGGTACATCGCGGCTGGCCATCAGCAGCGAGGCCAGGCTCAGCCGGTCAGGCTGGTTGACCGCCGCACCGCGGAGCAGGCCTTCCTTGGCCTCGTAGTATCCCCAGCGCAGGCCGGCAGGTTCCGCGTACGCTCCGCCCACGCCGACTTTCGCAGTGAGTCCGGCGTCCCGCAGGTAACTGCTGAGCGCTGCCGCCAGCTCCGCGGAATCTCCGTCCGGGTACAGGATGACCAGCCGTTCTTCGAGGATCGCGGTCACCGCGGAATCGAACCGCGCCGGCAGGGGCAGCGACGGAAGCGAGCGGGCCTGTGCGGCGGCAACCTCAACCAGGAGGGTCAGCTGCTTCCTGTCGGTGCCCACGCCGGAGGCGCGCAGCCGGTGCACGGCGTCCGGGCCGCTGAGCTTGCCCGCAACAATATCCGCCAGCAGCTGGCCGTTGACGGCCCTGTCCCGCACCCGGCGCCTGGCCTGGTTGTTGAGCTCCACACTGATCAGGCTCTGTGCGTAGGCAATAAGGTCAGGGGCGCGGAACGGCTCGGCCACGGCAAGGGTGCAGCGGTCCCGCAGTCCGGTGGCGATCGGCGTGGTGTGCCAGGTTGTTCCCGGGCTGGCACTTTTGCCCGCGGAGTAAATCAACGCCCCGTACTGGTGCAGGGTTACCTGGGTGCCGAGGATCTGCGCCAGTTCACGCAGCAGTCCTTCCAGTCCCTGACCGGAGAGCAGTGCTTTGGCCAGAACCTGGTGGCCGGAGAGCAGATCGTGGAGCTGGCCCACATGGTCTGCGGAGAGCGCGTCCGCCACGAGCTTGCCCACTGCCATAAAAGGCGTGTTGTAGGGAACCTCGAAGACCGGAAGCCCCAGCCGGTTGGCCTCATCCACCAGCGGCCCCGGAACCCGGTCCAGACTGAGCCCGGTGCCGAAGCCAATGGCAAGGGCGCCGGCCCGGTGAACGCTTTCCACGAACCTGCGCTGAGCTGCCCCCGTCCGCTGCCGCATCCCGGTGGTGAGAACCACCTCGCCGCCGCCGAGGAAAGGGGAAGGGTCTTCGAGCTCGGTGACGGCCACCCACTGCACCGGCTCCGGACTGACCGCAGCAGTACCGCGCACCTCCAGGTCCAGGCCATCGGCGGTGAGCAGATCGGAAAGTGAGATAGGCACCAAACAACTATATGCTGGCAGGATTGGGCGTTTGCACGTCAAGTGAACCCAGCCATTGTGCGGGTGGCTGTCCCCAGCAGGTTCTCCGGCGCGTAAGTTGGGGATCATTGCGGACTGACGCCGCCCCACACTTTGTTCCGAAAGGCAGAACCATGAGCACATCAGCCATCGAACCGACTTACCGGCTGGAGCAGAAGCGGAATATCACCGGGGCCTTCCCCGGCCCGAAGTCCGCTGCGCTGAGCGAACGCCGTGCGGCGGTCGTGGCCAAGGGTGTCGCTTCCAGTGTTCCGGTTTACGTCCAGGACGCCGACGGCGGCATCATCCAGGACGTTGACGGCAACTCCTTCATCGACCTGGGCTCCGGCATCGCCGTGACCAGCGTGGGCGCCTCCGATCCGGCCGTGGTCGCTGCAGCCCAGGAGCAGGTTGCCCGGTTCACGCACACCTGCTTTATGGTCACCCCGTACGAAGGCTACGTCGAGGTCGCCGAAAAGCTGGCCGAACTGACCCCCGGTGACCACGAAAAGCGCACCGTGCTGTTCAACTCCGGTGCTGAAGCCGTGGAGAACGCCGTCAAGATCGCCCGCTCGGCCACCGGACGCCAGGCCGTCGTCGCCTTCGACCACGCCTACCACGGCCGCACCAACCTCACCATGGGCCTGACCGCCAAGGCCATGCCCTACAAGACCGGTTTCGGGCCGTTCGCTTCCGAGATCTACCGGATGCCGATGAGCTACCCGTTCCGCGAAGAAAACCCGGAGATCACCGGCGTCGAAGCCGCTAACCGTGCCATCCTCGCCATCGAAAAGCAGATCGGTGCGGACCAGCTCGCTGCCCTGCTCATCGAGCCGATCCAGGGCGAAGGCGGCTTCATTGTTCCGGCCGAGGGCTTCCTGCCCCGCCTGGCCGAATGGGCCAAGGAAAACGGCATCGTCTTCATTGCCGACGAAGTGCAGTCCGGTTTCTGCCGCACCGGGGAATGGTTCGCAGTTAACCATGAAGGCGTTGTCCCGGACATCCTGACCATGGCCAAGGGCATTGCCGGCGGCATGCCGCTCTCCGCCGTGACCGGCCGGGCGGATCTGCTCGACGCCGTTCACCCCGGCGGCCTGGGTGGCACCTACGGCGGCAACCCGGTGGCCTGCGCCTCCGCGCTCGCCGCCATCGAAACCATGAAGTCCCAGGATCTGGCCGGCCGCGCCCGCCGCATCGAGGAGATCACGGTTCCCCGCATGAGCAAGGTGGCCGAGGAAACCGGTGTGATCGGTGAGGTCCGCGGCCGCGGTGCCATGCTGGCCCTGGAACTCGTGAAGCCGGGCACCAAGACCCCGAACGCGGAAGCCGCCAAGGCTATTGCCGCTGCCTGCCTGCAGGAGGGTGTCATCATCCTGACCTGCGGCACCTACGGCAATGTCATCCGTCTGCTGCCCCCCCTGGTGATCAGCGACGAGCTGCTCTCTGATGGCCTTGACGTTCTGGAAGCGGCTATCCGCGCCCAGGCCTAAGGCGGCGGCGCGCACAGCGCCGTCGAACGAATAACGTCCTCAAAAGGGGCGGTGCCGGGCACCGCCCCTTTTTTGTGCGCCGCAGCGCGTACGGACGTGCTGCTAGCTGGGCTGCTGCCCGGTCACGGGCAGCGAGAATCCGCGGATCAGGGCACTCAGGCCTGCCTCAAAAGCCTCCTCCGCACCCTGGCCGCCGATTCTTGCGGCCGCAGCGGCCACCGCTGAACTGAACCGGGGGCTTTCATCCGTCAACGGGCCGGTATCAAAAATGTCCTCGGGTGCCACGGCGTCGAACGCGGACCCGAAGATGAAGGATTCCAGTGCCACGATGGCAGGAACAATACGTGCTTCCTCCCAGCCGGCCCGCAGGAAGCCTGCTGTCACGGCCTCATACATGGCCAGGGTCCGGGGAGCCCCGCTGACCTGGAGGACAGCGATCACGGGAATCAGCGGGGTATGCCGGACAAACACATCGCGGTAGGAGCGGGCCCAGGTGCGCACCGCGTCCTCCCACGGACCGGCGGTGAATCCACTGACATCCACCTTGGCCATGAGGTCATCCTGGATCCACCGCAGGACTTCCTGTTTGGAGGCGGCGTGGTTGTACAGCGCCGACGGCGCAACCTGAAGTTTGCCAGCCAGTGAGGACATGGTGAAGCCGCCGTAGCCGTTGGCGCCGATCACGGCCAGCGCTGCCTCGGTGATGTTCTCCCGGGTCAGGATGCGCTGGTGCGGACGCCCCGCGGTGCGCCTGGTGCGTGCTGCCGGCATCCATTTCCTCCAATGGTCTGTCGGGCACTTCGGCACCCTGAAATTAATATTCGCACAAAGTCTCCCCACGGCGCCGGGGGTCGGCTAGAGTGTCGATACAAAATGAACGCTATTCATTTATGTACTCACCGATAGCGCTGCATTTGCGCGGCCGGCGGTCGGCCGCAGGAGAGAGGAAACACAGTGCAAAACCTGGAACGCGACGTAGTCATCATCGGAGCAGGCCCGTCCGGCCTGACCACAGCCCGGAAGCTCAAGGCTGCCGGCCTGAGCGTCACCGTGCTGGAAGCCCGGGACCGGGTAGGCGGCCGCACCTGGTCGGACACCATCGACGGTGCCTTCCTGGAAATCGGCGGGCAGTGGATTTCGCCGGACCAGGAAGTCCTGAGTGAACTGGTCGAAGAGCTCGGCCTGGAAACCTTCCAGCGCTACCGCGAAGGCGAGTCCGTCTACATCGGAGCGGACCACCGCGCTGTCCGCTACACCGGTGAGATGTTCCCGGTGGCCGAAAAGACGGCCAAGGAAATGCAGCGGCTCATCGATCTGCTTGATGAGCTCACTGCCAAGACCGATCCGGCCGCCCCGTGGGCGCATCCGGATGCCCGGGCCTTGGACACCATTTCGTTCCATCACTGGCTGCGCAGCCAGTCGGACAACGAAGAAGCCTGCAACAACATCGGACTCTTCGTGGCCGGCGGAATGCTGACCAAACCGGCGCATTCCTTCTCGGCGCTGCAGGCGCTGCTGATGTCTGCCTCGGCAGGGTCCTTCTCCAACCTGGTGGACGAAGACTTCATCCTCGACCGCCGGGTTGCCGGCGGTATGCAGCAGGTTTCCGAACGCATGGCTGCCGAGCTGGGGGAGGACGTCATCCTGAACGCTCCCGTCCGCACACTGCGCTGGTCTGAAGGCGCCGAAGGCACGTCCGTCACCGCACTTGCCGACGGCGTCAGCGTCACCGCACGCTACGCCGTGATGGCTGTGCCGCCGAACCTCTACTCCCGGGTTTCCTTCGATCCGCCGCTGCCGCGCCGCCAGCACCAGATGCACCAGCACCAGTCCCTGGGCCTGGTCATCAAGGTCCACGCCGTGTACAAGACACCGTTCTGGCGCGAAGCCGGGCTCTCGGGCACCTGCTTCGGTGCACACGAACTGGTCCAGGAGGTCTACGACAACACCAACCACGGCGACCCCCGCGGTACCCTGGTGGGCTTCGTTTCCGACGAAAAAGCCGACCGGATGTTCGAACTCGGCGCCGAAGAGCGCAAGCAGGCCATTCTGGAATCCATTGCCGGGTATCTGGGCGAGCAGGCCCTGACCCCGGAGGTCTACTACGAATCCGACTGGGGTTCGGAAGAATGGACCCGCGGTGCCTACGCCGCCAGCTACGATCTGGGCGGCCTGCACCGCTACGGACCGGACCAGCTGGTTCCCGTAGGCCCCATCTACTGGTCCAGCTCCGACCTGGCAGCCGAGGGTTACCAGCACGTTGACGGCGCCATCCGCATGGGCGTCCAGACCGCTGACCGTATCCTTTCCCGGTTCAAAGGCTAAGACCCAGGTGCGCTACGTAGTCGGCTACGCCGCAACGGAGCGGGGCCGCGACGCCCTTAACCTGGCCTGCGCGCTCGCGCGCAGCCAGGGGGCGTCCCTGGACCTGGTGATGATTGATCCTGAGCAGTCGCCCTACACGGCCGTCTACCCTCCGGAACGTTCATTCTCCACGCTGCTGGCCCAGCAGCTGGGAACCTGGCTGGACGAAGCCCTCGCCATGGTTCCGGCCGATGTGGAGGCACGGGGTCATATCCGCGCCGCGGATTCGGACGCCCGCGGCCTGATTGAGGCCGCTGACGAGTTCGGAGCCGGGCTCATTGTGGTCGGAGCCGGAAGCAATGGGCTCTTCAAGCGCTACACGGTGGGCAGCGTGGCCAACGCGCTGCTCCACGCAGCCCACGTTCCCGTGGCCCTTGCACCGCGCGGCTACAGCCGGATCGACCCGGTCACCCGGGTCACCTGCGCTGTTGGCGAGCGGCGCGGGGCAGAAGACGTCCTCGAGGTGGGATCAGCAACGGCCGCGCGGCATGGCCTGCCGCTGCGCCTGCTGTCGGTGCTCGCCCTGGACTCCTCGGCAAGCGGTGCGCTTGAGGAAGCCCGGCTGCATGTGGCGGACCGGGTGGCCAAGGCCAAAACCCTCACCGGCGGGCGCTGCGAAGTCACCGGCACGGTCGCACAGGGCCGCACCATTGAGAACGCCGTGGACAACCTTGAGTTCGACGACGGGGAAATCTTCATTATCGGCTCCAGCCGCCTGGCCCTGCACAACCAGCTGTTCCTGGGGACCACGGCGTCGAAAGTGCTGCGCAGCCTTCCCGTACCCATGGTGGTGGTTCCCCGCAGTTACGCCGGGACACCGGACCTCGCTGGCTCCCCGGGGCAGCCGGCCTCACCCGCACCGCAGTCAGGAGAACCGCAATGAGCGCCAAAACATCAACAGGGCGCTCGGGCGCAGAGGGAAGCGGGCTGTCCAGCAAAGGGCTGAAGGGCGGGCAGGTAGGGCTGATTGGCGCCGTCGTTATCGGCATCTCCTGCATCGCCCCCGCGTACACCCTCACCTCGGGGCTCGGCCCCACCGTCTCCGAGGTGGGGGTCCAGCTCCCGGCGATCTTCCTGGTCGGGTTTATCCCGATGATCCTGGTTGCCGTCGGCTACCGGGAGCTGAACACCGCCATGCCCGATTCCGGCACGTCGTTCACCTGGGCGACCCGGGCCTTCGGGCCCTGGGTTGGCTGGATGGGCGGCTGGGGCCTGATCGCGGCCACCATTATCGTGCTTTCAAACCTCGCCGCCGTGGCGGTGGACTTCTTCTATCTCATGCTTGCGCAGGTGACGGGCAATGATGCCCTGGCGGACCTGACGCTGAACCTTCCGCTGAACATTGCAACGACGCTTGTGTTCATTGCCGTGGCGTGCTGGATCTCCTACCGGGGCGTCGAGACGACCAAGACGGTGCAGTATGTCCTGGTGGCCTTCCAGCTGGTGGTGCTCACTTGGTTCTCGGTGGCGGCGTTCATCCACGTTGCCAACGGCACGGCCTTTGACGCGACGCAGATCAGTGCCGAGTGGTTCAACCCCTTTGCTGTCGAATCCTTCTCGGCGTTCGCAGCGGGTGTATCCCTCTCAATCTTCGTGTACTGGGGCTGGGACGTAACCCTCACCATGAACGAGGAAACCAAGGACCCCGACAAGACGCCGGGCCGCGCAGCCACCGCCACCGTGTTCGTGATTGTGCTGATCTACATGATGATCGCGCTGGCGGTGATCTCCTATGCCGGCATCGGAGACGGGGAACTGGGCGCCGGCAACCCGGAGAACCAGGAGAGCATCTTCGCCGTGCTGGCTGGTCCCGTGATGGGACCGTTCGCCATCCTGATGTCCCTGTCCATCCTGAGCAGTTCAGCGGCTTCGCTGCAGTCAACCTTCGTCTCGCCGGCGCGCACGCTGCTGGCGATGGGACACTACCGGGCCCTGCCGCGCAGCTTCAGCCGGATCAGTCCGGCCCACAAATCCCCGGGCTACGCGACGGTGGCGGCGGCTGTGGCCGCCGCAGGCTTCTACGTGGTTACCCGGCTTCTGTCGGAGAACGCACTGTGGGACACCATCACCGCGCTTGGCCTGATGATCTGCTTCTACTACGGTCTGACGGCCCTGGCTTGTGTCTGGTATTTCCGGCGTGAAGCCTTCAGCAGTATGCGCAGCTTCCTGCTGAAGTTCCTGGCCCCGGCGCTGGGTGGAATCATTCTCTGGGTGATGTTCCTGAAGACGGCGGTGGATTCCATGGATCCGGCCTACGGTTCGGGGTCCTCGCTGGGCGGGGTGGGGCTGGTCTTCGTGCTGGGGATGGGCGTGATCGCCCTCGGTGCCGTGCTGATGCTCCTGATGTACCGCCGGCACCCCGGCTTCTTCCGGGGCGAGACGCTGCGGGTGGGGCACTCCGGCAGCGCGCCGGATGAGGCTCCCGGCAGGGAAGACGTCCCGTCCGTCTAGCTGTCAGCCGGTAAAGGCAGTCAACCTGCAGTAAAGCCCGCGGACCCTCACGCTGATCAAGGGGGTCCGCGGGCTTTCCGCTGCCCGGGGTCGGTTGGTGGCTGAAGTCTGGACCCCTCGCCGGACCTCACCTCTCGCCGGAATCCAGCCCGGCCAGGCGGGGGACCCGTTCCTGCATCCACAACCCCAGTGACGCCGCCAGGTCCATGAGTTCCCCGGCGGCGTAGTGGTCGGGTTCCCACCCCGCATGGAGATGGACTGCGAGGCGCTGGCCCTGGTGAACCAGAAAGGCACTTTGGAGGCCAAAGCCGGCCGGTTCGATGGTGACCGCGTTTCCATGGCCCGCGGCGGCCATGGCCTGCGCCATCGTTCCATTGCTGGTGGTCCGGGCCAGCGCCAGATCGATTCCACCGGCCAGTGCAGTTTCCCTGACGATCCGTTCGATCGCACTCCCATGGCCGGGCAGCAGTGCAGGCAGACGGGCGGCTTCGGCCAGCTCCACTTCGCCGCCGGATACTGCCGGTGGTGCGTCTGGCCGGAAATGAACGAAGACCGGAGACGAGGCCAAATGGCGCCGGGAAAGATGGGCCGGAGGCTCCGACGTGTTAACGGCCATGTCCACTCCCAAAGCGAGGCGGGCATAGACCTCGTTGGGATGTGCCGGCTGAATATCGGCGATCGGAGCGCCTGCGGCGACAAACGGAGCGATGAAGAAGTTACCGGTTGTCTCGGGGCACGCCACCGTAAATGACTGGTGGCCGCGGCGCATGGCGCGCATAACGCCATCCGCCCGGTCCTGCCGGTTTTGCAGGTCCTGGGCCAGCTCACGCACCCGCTCGCCGGCCGGGGTGAGTTTCATGCCCGAGGCCATCCGGCGGAACAGGCGCACCCCCATTTTCCGCTCCAGCCCGGCGATCCGGCGGGACACCGCGGGCTGGGAAACGTAGATGGCGGCGGCAGCCGCACTCACAGTTCCATGGTTGGCCACAGCGAGGAAGTACTGGAGGTCACGGCGATCCATCATGTCAACAGGTTATGGCACCGTGCCGATTAGTCATTAGACAGTTATCCCGGTGCTGCACCAAGGTGGGGTGAGCATCACCTTCCGTCCGGGCAGTCCTGGCCCGGGCAACCGAAGACCGCCACCCGGTGTCACACCGCCGAACCACCCCTGCAGCCGGACCTGCCTCACCAGCGCCACCCAAGTCTCCCGGCGTCGGAACCGTCCCCCCAACCGTTCCGGCGCCGGGTCCAATCCCAAGGAAGCCCCATGCACCTGGACGCCATCTTTACTAACGGCCGGTTTCACACCCTGGATCCGGAATATCCCCTCGCCAGCCGGGTGGGCGTCTTCGGCGGGCGGATTGCCGGACTCGACGGCGAACTGGAGGGCGTCAGCGCGTCCGAGGTGATCGATCTGCGCGGGGCAACCGTCTTCCCGGGCTTCCACGATGCGCACTTCCATTTGTCGCTGACCGGTGCCCGGCTCGCGGCCCTGGACCTGCGGCCGGGCAAGGTGCACAGCCTGGCAGACATCTACGCCGCCGTGGCGGAACACGCCCGGACTCTGCCGGCGGACGCCTGGGTCCGCGGATCCGGCTACGACCAGAACTGCCTGGAAGCACATCCTGATGCGGAAGCCCTGCATCAGGCATCCGGCGGACGGCCGGTCTTCCTGGAACACGTGTCCGGCCACATGGGTACGGCCAGTACCCGGGCCTTTGAACTGGCCGGCTATCCCGGCCGGCTGGGAGTCCCGGACTTCGCGGGAGGGCACGTGGACCGGGACGCCGAAGGCCGTGCCAGCGGGCTGCTCCAGGAGCGTGCCATGGTGCTGATCTACGATCTGGTCCGGCCCATGGACCTGGACGAGGTGCAGCGGAACCTTGGCCTGGCCGGGCGCCAGGCACTGAGGTACGGCCTCACCTCGGTCACGGAACCCGGCGTTGGAGACCACCGGATGGTCGGAAATACACCGCTGGATTTCCACTCCTACCAGCAGGCCGTGGAGGAAGGGACCCTGCGCACCCGGGTGACCCTGATGCCCTACTGCACCACTTTGCACGCGCTGGAAGGTATGCCGGGTCCGGCACTGTTTGGGCTGGATCTGGGGATCCGCACCGGACTGGGGGATGACAGGCTGCGGATTGGGCCGGTCAAGATCGTTTCCGACGGCTCCTTCATCGGACGGTCTGCTGCGATGCACCACTGCTACCACGGCGAACCGCACAACCACGGGGTAATGCAGTATGACGCAGACGAGCTCCGCGCCATGATTACCGGTGCGCACGCCGCCGGTTGGACGGTGGCTGTCCACGCCATCGGGGACGCTGCCATCGACCACGTGATGGATGCCGTGGAGGAAGCCCAGCGTCTGAAGCCGAGGCAGGATGTCCGCCACCGGATCGAACACTTCGCGCTGGCTTCGGATGCCCAAGTGGCCCGGGCAGCAGCCCTTGGACTCACAGCCGTTCCGCAGGGCACGTTCATCTCCGATTTCGGTGACGGCATGATGGACGCGGTTGAACCCGCCCTGGCGCCCCTGATCTACCGGATGAAGTCGCTGCTGAACGCCGGAATGGTCCTCCCGGGTTCCACCGATTCACCGGTCTCTGACGGAAACCCGCTCGTCTCCATCCACGATATGGTCAACCGGCGTACTGCCTCCGGGCGCGTTCTGGGCGCCCAGGAACGCCTCAGCGTCGCCGAAGCCGTCCGTGCCTACACTTTCGGTTCGGCCTACGCCGTTGGGCAGGAAGGGGACAAGGGGGCCCTGCGGCGCGGGATGCTCGCTGATTTCACGGTGCTCTCCGAAGATCTGTTCAGCATTGACCCGTCCCGTATCCGTGAAACGCAGACCCTGGCCACCGTCGTCGGAGGAGAGATGCTGTACGACGCCGGCGGTTTCCTGGGGTAGGAGGCGTTCCCGGAAGCGTCGCCGGCTGGTGCGCCTCTCCCATGGCCTCCCTTGGTGCTGGTGTTGCCGAAGAGCTTGATGGGATTGTTGTGAATCTGTTAGGTGTGCGTTAGATTGCTTGTCAAGCACTGCATGCATGCGGTGTGTCGCGTTCGTAGGGGACGGATGCGCAGCAAAGGCCTCCACGGTGGAAACCGCGGGTCTCGAGGCATAAGGATTTACACAATGCGACTGAGGAAACTCGCCGGGGTGTTTGTTGCCCTGATGCTGGCACTGGGGGCAAGCGCCGTGGCGCTGCCCGCGGCGTCGGCCACGTCACTGGACGGCGCGGCCGCCAGCAGACTTCACTCCCTGATCAACACCTACCGTCAGGCTCATGCGCTCAAGCCGCTTGCCTGGAACGGCGGAATCGCCGCTGTCTCCCAGGACTGGACCATGCGCTCCGCGCAGACCGCCAACGTCCACGGAGCCGGTACCTTCCTGCACAACCCGGACTTCGCAGCCCAGTACCCTGCGGGCGCATTGGGATACTCCGAAAACATTGCCTGGAACATGAGCGTGGACCAGGCCTTCCAATGGTGGGTTAATTCCACGCCGCACCGGGCGAACATGCTTCGGGCCGCAGATACTGATATCGGCATCGGGGTTGTCCAGCTGATGGAAGGGCCCAACAAGGGCGTGTACCTGGCCACCGTGAACTTCGGCCAGTACGCCGGAACCCCCGAACCGTCACTGCCCACTGAGACTCCGGCTACCGGGACTTCGCCGGAGGAAACCCCTGCCGAGCAGAAGCCCACGGCACCGGCCGCGCCCGCCGAAACGGAACCGGCCAGCCCGCCTGCGGAAGCCGCACCGGAACCTGAATCCCCGGCTGAGACGCCTCCCCCTGCTCCGGAGCCGGCTCCCAGCAGCCCTCCGGCGGAAACTGTCCCCGACCAGGCGCCGACGGAAGCACCCGCCGAGCCCGCTAAGCCCGCCGAGCCCGCTAAGCCCGTCGAGCCCGCTAAGCCCGTCGAGCCCGCTAAGCCCGCCGAGCCCGCCGAGCCGGCTGCGCCGAGCGAGACCCCGGAAGCCCCGGTCACAGATCCTCCGGCCCCGGTTGAACCCTCCGCACCTGCACCGGAAGAGCCGTCACAGACAGCCGACCCGGTGGAAAGCCCTGAGCCGGTGGAGACACCGGTCGAGGAAACTCCGGAGGCAGCCGAACTTTCTGACCCGGCCGCAGCGGTCACGCCCGCAGCCGTCACCGCGGCAGGGGAGTTCGTTGACCTGCAGACCAGCGACCCGGCCGTGCTGACCCCCGAGGCCCGCGGCAGCTTCGAAACCAGGACCAGCGGCAGCAGCCTCACGGTTTCCGGCCTCACCCCCGGGCACGAATACCAGGTCTTCCTGCATTCCACCCCGGTGAAGGCCGGAGTCTTCACGGTTGACGCGAACGGTGTCCTGCGGATCGATATCCCGGCCGGGCTGGAAGCCGGTGACCACCGGGTAGCCCTCTATGAAGCCGATGGAACCCTGGCCGGATGGCAGGCCTTCACGGTGCAGGCAGAGGTCAACGTGCTCGGTGTCGCCACCGCGGCAGGTCCCGGTGCACCGGCGGAACTGGCCTCAACCGGCTTCTCCGCGGGCCAGGCCGTGCTTGGCGGAACGGGCACAGTCCTGATCATCGCCGGTGCAGCAGCCCTGCTGTTCCTGCGGAGCCGCAGGCAAGAAACGGCGTAACCGCCAGCAGGCCTTAACGCTGAAAGCGCAGGACCATCCGGTCCTGCGCTTTCAGCGTTTATTCGGCCTGTTCCGGGGCAAGCTCCCGGCTAACTCCTGTGAAGCGGGCAGCTACACAGCCTGGGTCTGCGCCCGGCGGAGCCGGGCCCGCCGCGGGGAGCCCATCATGTCGATGCTGAGCATGGCAAGGGCCAGCCACACGAGCCCAAAACCGGCCCAGCGTTCCGGGGGCATGGCTTCCTGGAAGACGATCAGCGCCATGATGAACTGCAGGACCGGTGCCAGATACTGGAGCATTCCGACCATCGTCAGCGGCAGCCGGCTGGCGGCGGCACCAAAGAAAATCAGGGGCACGGCAGTAGCAATGCCGGAGGCCGCCAGCAGCCAGAAATGCGCGGGCCCGAAGCTGAACAGCGTGCCCGTGCCGCCGGCACCCATCACCAGCAGCACAGCGACGGCAAGCGGCGTCAGGACGGCTGTCTCGATCGAGAGGCTGGAGACGGCGTCGACCTTTCCGCCTACACCCTTCTTGACCAGCCCGTAAAAGCCGAAACTGAATGCCAATGACAACGCGACCCAGGGAACGTTGCCGTACGCGAATGCCAGAACCAGCACGGCAATGAACCCCACCAAAATGGCGGCCCACTGCAGGGGCCGCAGCCGCTCCTTCAGCAGGAACACTCCCAGCAGGACCGAAACCAGGGGATTGATGAAGTAGCCCAGCGCTGCTTCAACCGCATGGCCGTTGAGCACTGCCCAGGAGAAGACGAGCCAGTTCACCCCAATGAGGACGGCCGCCAGGGACAGGGTGCCCAGCATCCGCAGATCCCGCGCAGCGGTGAGGGCCCGGCGCCAGGACCGCATAACCGTCAGCAGGACGGCACAGAACACCAGGGAGAAGACAACGCGCGCGGCGACAATCTCCACCGGCCCGGCCGGCTCCAGCAGCAGGAAGTACAGCGGCAGGAAACCCCAGATGCCGTAGGCGCCAATGCCAAACAGCAGGCCTGATCCGCTGATCCTGCCGTCTGTCGCGCGTCTGGTTCCCGCGCCGGGAGACCCGCCCTCCGGTGTGGTGCCCGGAGCAGCGCCGGCAGCGCCCTGCGCGGGCGGTCCCTGCGGAGTCTGGGAAGCGGCATCTGAGGCGGCGTAGGCAGGAGGACTGCCGGGAGGTTGCTCGTTGGGCATGTGCGGTGCAACGCGCTACGCCCTGCGCATATTCCACGGCCGTGGACCGGTGCCGTTTAGACGCCGTGCTACGGGGCAATTAGAATAGGAAACTGTGCGCCATTTGCGTCCGTAAGCCGCTCAGTGACTTGCTCCTGAGATGCACAGAACTCCAGAGAAGAAGGACTATACGTGTCTAACTCAGCCCCGGACAGCTCGCAGCGTCCCATGCGGGTGGCAATTATCGGTGCTGGTCCGGCCGGCGTTTATGCGGCAGACATCCTGACCAAAGCCGACCGCGACTTCGACGTCAGCATTGACCTCTTCGACCAGTACCCCACTCCCTACGGATTGATCCGCTACGGCGTCGCGCCCGATCATCCCCGCATCAAGGGGATCGTCAAAGCACTGGAGAAGGTTCTGGACCGCGGCGACATCCGCTTCCTCGGGAACGTGAACTACGGCCGCGACCTCACGCTCAGCGATTTCCGGCACTTCTATGACGCGGTCATCTTCGCCACGGGTGCGCTCAAGGACGCCCCGCTGAACATTCCCGGCGTCGAACTGGAGGGTTCCTTCGGCGGCGCCGACTTCGTTTCCTGGTACGACGGCAACCCGGATGTACCCCGTGACTGGCCCCTGGACGCCAAAGAGATTGCCGTGATTGGGAACGGCAACGTGGCGCTCGACGTCGCGCGCATCCTTTCCAAGCACGCCGATGATCTGCTCACCACGGAAATTCCGTCCAACGTTTATGAGGGACTCAAGAAGTCCCCGGTCACCGACGTCCACGTGTTCGGACGCCGCGGCCCGGCGCAGGTGAAGTTCACTCCGCTGGAACTGCGCGAACTCTCGCACTCCCGCGATGTGGACATTGTCCTGTACCCGGAAGACTTCGAGTTCGACGAGGCCTCCGATGAGCAGATCCGCACCAACAACCAGACCAAGACCATGGTCAACACCCTGACCAACTGGCTGGTCGAGGAGCAGGACACCGGTGCCTCGCGCCGCCTGCACCTGCACTTCCTGCACTCCCCGGTGGAGATCCATGACGATCCCGCCACACCGGGCAAGGTTGCGGGTATCAAGATGGAACGCACGGAGCTCGACGGCAGCGGCAATGCCCGCGGCACCGGCGAGTACGTGGATTACCCGGTCCAGGCCGTCTACCGCGCGGTGGGCTACTTCGGCTCGGAACTGCCCGAGGTAGGCTACGACGCCCGCCGTGGAGTCATCCCGAATGAGGGCGGCCGCGTGGTGGACACTGAGGGACAGCCCATTCCCGGAATCTACACGACCGGCTGGATCAAGCGCGGCCCGGTGGGACTCATCGGCCACACCAAGGGTGATGCGCTGGAAACCATCGGCTTCCTGCTGGAGGACCGCCGGACGCTGCCCGCCGCTGAAGAGCCGGAGCCGGAAGCAATCATCCGCCTCCTCGAAGAGCGCGGCATCGAATACACCACCTGGCAGGGCTGGAAGCAGCTTGATGCCCATGAGATGTCGCTGGGCGCCAGCTACGTCCACGGCGATCCGGGCGTGGGTGAGCTGGTCCGCGAACGTGTGAAGGTTGTGGACCGCGAAGAAATGATCCGGATCAGCCGGCAGGGTGTGGAG
Source organism: Arthrobacter gallicola (assembly GCF_014836775.1). Lineage (GTDB taxonomy): Bacteria > Actinomycetota > Actinomycetes > Actinomycetales > Micrococcaceae > Arthrobacter_B > Arthrobacter_B gallicola. Next base: position 60,298 of record NZ_JACSQD010000004.1, on the reverse strand, counting down.
TAGCGGCCTTCGGGCCTGTTCAAGCCACCACCGGAGCTAACCACCGAAGCGCTAGTCACTGAAGCCAGAGCCGCCCCGCGGCCCTGGCTTCAGTGATTTCTGCGCGCCGGCAGCTACCGGAGCTGCTCCCTCCCCGGCCCGTCATTGCAGCCGTGCGGACTTGCTCTGGAACGTTACGGTTTCGCGTGTCACCATGGACACGCAGCCTCCGGCTGTCCGGAACCTGCCGGCAGTACGCCGGGTTACCCACGTTCCGGCGCAAGCGGTCTCCTTATCAGCGCGGATAGGCAGGACGGTGCACACTCGAAGCGGCGTGCGGGAACGTTGGTCCCGGACAGCAGAATCCCTCCAGCAGGAGGCATGGCGGGCGCATGAAAGCATGCGGGCGCAGGGCGAAGTCCTGGATATTCTTCGTCCCGGTGTCAAAGAGTCCTGGCAGCGGTCCCTGCAGCATCATCCCAATCCGGACGACGCCCGGCCCGCCCTGGTGTTTGACGACGCAGACCTCCAGGCGTACCGCGCTTCCCACCCCCTGGCCTCGATCATGCCCGTCATCCAGCGTCTGCTGGTGGAACCCGGAAGGGAAAGCGGACTCCTGGTCGCAGTCGGCGACCAGCTGGGCCGGCTGCTCTGGGTGGATGGCGATCCGGAACTGCGCCGCCGCGCCGAAGACATGATGTTCCTGCCGGGCGCGGACTGGTCAGAGAATTCGATTGGCACCAGCGCGCCGGGCACCGCCCTGGTCACCGGGCGGAGCGTGCAGATCGCCGGAGCCGAGCATTTCAGCGTCCAGGTACATCCCTGGTCCTGCACTGCAGTGCCCGTACACGACCCGGATTCGGGTGCGGTTCTGGGGGTTGTGGACATCACGGGCAAGGAAGAGGCCGTTGCCGTGCACACGCTGGCCCTGGTGCAGGCAACGGTGGCGGCGGCCCAGGCGCAGCTGCACGTTGAACGCCTGCAGGTCCGGGCTCCCCGGAAGCCCCGCACTTCTGTTCCCGGCCCCCGGCCAAGCCTCTACCAGGACAGCCTGCAGATCCTTGGCACGGATTCCGCCGTGCTCTGCCTGGGCGGATCCCGCCTGCAGCTCAGTCCACGGCACTCCGAGCTGATGGCGCTGCTGGCACTGCACCCGCGGGGACTGACCGCCGAAGAGCTGGCGGTCCTGGCCTATCCGGAGCAGTCCTCGGTGGGCTCGGTCCGCGCTGAGATGCTGCGGCTGCGCAAACTGCTGGCCCGCGAAACCGGCGCCGGGATGGTCCCGCAGTCCCGTCCCTACCGGCTGCCCCGGGAGCTGATGGTCGACGCCGGCCAGGTCCGCTCCTGCCTGGAACGTGGAGCCTACCGGCTGGCCCTGAACATTTACCGCGGGGAAGTCCTCCCGCACTCCCAGGCTCCCGGCATCACGGAGCTGCGGCGCAGCCTCAGCTCCGTGCTTCGGGAAGCGGTGCTCGCTGACGCGGGCATCGAGACGCTGCTGCAGTACCTGCGCCTCCCGGAAGCGGCAGACGACGGCGAGGCCTGGCACCTGGCCCTGCAGCTGCTGCCTGCCCGCTCACCGCGCAGGGCGGGCGTGGTGGCCCGGCTCCAGCGGATTGAGCGGGACCTGGCTTAGGCAGGCGCTGCGCTCCGGCCGGCCCGCCGCCGGACCGGGCTACTGGGATGCCCCGCCCGGAGTCTCAGCGACACCGTCAGGGGTCTCAGCGGCACCGTCCGGGGTCTGCGCTGCGGCGGGCTGGGCGGCCGGCTTAATGCGCAGGCTGGTCAGGAAGCCGAACAGCAGGGCTGCGGCGGCAATCCACCCGGCCAGGGCTGCGCCGTCCGTCATCGCCTCCCGGGCGGCATCCGCGATGAAGGCGGTCTGGGGGTCGGCGGCCAGGGCAGCGATGCTGCCGCCGGAGGTGGCATTGACCGAGTCCACGGCTACGCTCAGCTGCGGAGCGCCGGTGAGGGCGCCGGCCACCTGGTCTTCGGTTCCGGTGCGGAGGGTGGTGAAGAAAGCGGTCCCCAGCACCGCAATGCCCAGGGCCGAGCCGGTCTGGCGGGCTGTGCTCTGCGTGGCCGAGCCCTGGCCGCTGCTGGCCAGCGGGACCTCCGCGAGGATTACAGAAGTCAGCTGCGCGGTGGCCAGCCCCACGCCCATGCCGTAGACCAGCAGGATCGGGGAGGTCAGCCAGGCAGTGCTGTCCGGCCGGATCAGCAGGGCCAGCGCGGCAATGCTGAGAATCTCCAGCCCCAGCCCCATCCGGACCACCACAATGGGACTGAATCTCCTGGCCAGGGCCGCAACCCCGCCGCTGGCAAGGAAGGAGCCGACGGCCAGCGGCAGCAGTGCCAGCCCGGCTTCAAAAGCGCTGAAACCCAGCACGTTCTGGAACCACAGCGGCAGCGAAAGGATCAGCCCGAACTCACCGAAGCTGACGATCAGCGCCGTGACATTGCCGTTGGCGAAGGACGGGATGCGGAACAGGGACAGGTCCAGGATCACGCCCTTGCCTGCCGCGGTCCGCGCGCGCTGGAGCAGCACAAAGCCCACCAGGGACACGGCTGCCAGCAGGAAGGCCAGCGGGACGGGGGAGAGCGGTCCCATCTGGAACGGTGCCGCTTCGGTGGCTTCCCACCAGCCGTAGGTGCGGCCCTCGATCAGGCCGAAGACCAGCGCGCCGAACCCCAGGATGGACAGGGCAGCACCGCCAAGGTCCAGGCGCTGTGCGGCACCAGTAACCGGTTCCGAGGATTCGGCTACGAAGAGCAGCAGGCCCGCCACGATCAGCAGCCCCACGGGGACGTTGATGCCAAACGCCCAGCGCCAGCTGGCATTTTCGGTGAGCCACCCGCCCAGCAACGGGCCGATGGCAGCCATCCCGCCAATGGTGGAGCCCCATACCGCAAAAGCTATACCGCGCTCGCGGCCCTGGAAATTGGCGTTCAGCAGAGCCAGCGTGGTTGGCAGGATCATAGACCCGCCCAGACCCTGCAGGGCGCGGCCGAGGATCAGCATGCCGCCGGATTCGGACATTGCGCACAGTACGCTCGCAGCCACGAAGAGGACGACGCCGATGAGCATCACCCGCCGCCGTCCCACCCGGTCAGCAATCCGGCCCCAGGTCAGGAGCAGGGCGGCGAACAGCAGGGTGTAAATCTCCTGAACCCACTGAATCTGGGTACTGGAAATGCCCAGGTCGGCAACGATCGAGGGTACTGCCACCGAGACTATGGTGGCGTCCATGATGATCATGGCAACGCCCAGGCTGACAGCCAGCAGGCCCCACCAGCGGTAGCGGAGATAGCGGCCGGGGCGCTGGGCGTCCTGGCGGGAGGGCGATGCGGAAGCCATGTGCCGTCCTTTGGGGTGCGTCGTGGGAGTAAAAACCGGGCATGCGAAAACTTGCCCACGGCAACAATAAACCTGCCGGGCCGTCCCCTCCACACCGCAGGGAAGGGGCAGGGCGGCTGCTACGTAGATGCAACCTGGGCCGGCGTACGGTTCACTGCACCGACGGAAACGACACCGGCGTCGTTGAAGAACAGGAGCGAATTAGTCATGACCGTATACGCGCAGCCCGGGCAGAGCGAAGCCCTCGTCTCGTTCAAGCCCCGTTACGAAAACTGGATCGGCGGAGAATGGGTCGCCCCGGTCAAGGGCGGCTACTTTGAGAACGTTTCACCCGTGACCGGCAAGGTCTTCTGCGAAGTGGCACGCGGCACCTCGGAGGATATCGATCTGGCTCTGGACGCTGCCCACAAGGCAGCGCCGTCCTGGGGCAAGACCTCGGTGGCGGAACGGGCCAACATCCTCAACCGCATCGCGGACCGGATCGAAGACAATCTGGAGATGCTGGCCGTCGCAGAGACCTGGGACAACGGCAAGCCGGTCCGGGAGACGCTGGCAGCTGACCTGCCCCTGGCCGTTGACCACTTCCGCTACTTCGCCGGGGCCATCCGGGCGCAGGAAGGAACGCTTTCCCAGCTCGATGACAACACCACGGCCTACCACTACCACGAGCCGCTTGGCGTTGTGGGCCAGATTATCCCCTGGAACTTCCCCATCCTGATGGCGACCTGGAAGCTGGCGCCGGCGCTCGCGGCCGGCAACGCCGTCGTGCTCAAGCCCGCAGAACAGACGCCGGCATCCATCCTGGTGCTGATGGAACTGATCTCTGATCTGCTGCCCGCCGGGGTGCTCAACGTCGTCAACGGCTTCGGTGTGGAGGCCGGCAAACCGCTGGCTTCCTCAAAGCGGATCCGCAAGATCGCGTTCACCGGAGAGACCACCACGGGCCGCCTGATCATGCAGTACGCCAGCCAGAACCTCATTCCGGTGACGCTGGAACTGGGCGGCAAAAGCCCGAACATCTTCTTTGCCGATGTGGCAGCCCACGATGACGCCTTCTACGACAAGGCGCTTGAAGGCTTCAACATGTTCGCGCTGAACCAGGGCGAAGTCTGCACCTGCCCCTCCCGTGCCCTGGTGCAGGAATCCATCTATGACAGCTTTATGTCAGATGCGCTGGCCCGGACTGCCCAGATAGTTCAGGGAAACCCGCTGGACACCAACACCATGGTTGGCGCGCAGGCCTCCAACGATCAGCTGGAAAAGATCCTCTCCTACATGGACATCGCGGGACAGGAAGGGGCAAAGGTCCTCGCGGGCGGCCAGCGGAACATCCTTGGCGGCGACCTTGCCGGCGGCTACTACGTCGAGCCGACCGTGTTCGAGGGGACCAACAACATGCGGATCTTCCAGGAGGAGATCTTCGGTCCCGTGGTCTCCGTGACGCGGTTTTCTGACTACGGCGAGGCACTCACCATTGCCAACGACACCCTCTACGGCCTGGGTGCGGGTGTCTGGTCCAGGGACGGCAACACCGCCTACCGCGCGGGCCGGGATATCCAGGCCGGCAGGGTTTGGGTGAACAACTACCACGCCTACCCGGCGCACTCGGCGTTCGGCGGGTACAAGTCGTCCGGAATCGGGCGGGAGAACCACGCCATGATGCTGGACCACTATCAGCAGACCAAAAACCTCCTGGTCAGCTACGCCGAATCCAAGCAGGGTTTCTTCTAGACCCGCCCGCTACACCGTCAGCCCTCCCGAACAGAACAGGAAAGCAATGGAAACCATGCAGGCAGCAGTAGTCAACAGCCTCGGTAAGCCCCTTGATGTCCAGGAAACGGATATCCCTGCCCCCGGACCGGGACAGGCCCTGGTCAAACTGATCACCACCGGCGTTTGTCACACCGACCTTCACGCGGCCCACGGTGACTGGCCGGTAAAACCCACCCCGCCGTTCATCCCCGGCCACGAGGGAGTGGGCGAAGTTGTTGCGGTGGGCGAGGGCGTCACGGACATCAAGGTGGGAGACAGAGTGGGCAACGCCTGGCTCTGGTCGGCCTGCGGTGTCTGTGAGTACTGCCGCACCGGGTGGGAGACACTCTGCGAGCAGCAGCAGAACGGCGGGTACTCCGTCAACGGCTCGTTCGGACAGTACATGCTGGTGGACGCACGGTTTGCAGCGCGTATCCCCGAGGGCGCCGATCCCGTGGAGATCGCTCCCATCCTCTGCGCCGGCGTCACGGTGTACAAGGGGCTCAAGGAAACCGAGGCCCGGCCGGGCCAGTGGGTGGCCATCTCCGGCATCGGCGGTCTGGGGCACATTGCCGTGCAGTACGCCAGAGCCATGGGGCTGCGGGTGGCAGCGATCGACATTGCGGAGGAGAAGCTGGCCCTGGCCCGCGAATTCGGCGCCGAGGTGACGGTCAATGCACGCGAGGAAGATCCCGCTGTGGTGCTGCAGGAGAAAATCGGCGGCGCGCACGGGGTTCTCGTCACCGCCGTGCACCACACCGCATTCGGGCAGGCCATCGCCATCGCGCGGCGCGGCGGGACCATCGTCTTCAACGGCCTCCCGCCGGGGGACTTTCCGGCACCCATCTTTGACATTGTCCTGAAGGGGCTGACCATCCGGGGGTCGATCGTGGGCACCCGGCAGGACATGATCGAAGCGATCGACTTCTACGACCGCGGACTCATCAAACCGAAGGTGAGCACCCGCCGGCTGGAGGAGATCAACACAGTGCTGGAAGAGCTTGAAGCCGGAAAGGTGGATGGACGCGTGGTGGTCCAGTACTGATGGACGCACGCCAGGAAGCAGTATCGGTCCTGGACGCTGCACCAGCCCTGCCCGGGGAGGAAACTTCCCGGGTGGGGCTGACAGCCGCGGCCTGTGACCTGCTCCGTGCCCTGCGCGCGCAGCACGGTCCGCTGATGTTCCACCAGTCCGGGGGCTGCTGTGACGGGTCTTCGCCCATGTGCTATCCGGACGGTGACTTCATCACCTCCGAGGCTGATGTGCGGCTGGGAACGTTTGATCTGGACGGTGAAGGGATCAGCTTCTGGATGTCCGCCGAACAGTTTGAGTACTGGAAACACACCCACCTGACGGTCGACGTCGTGACCGGCCGGGGGAGCGGCTTCTCCCTCGAGGCGCCCGAAGGGAAGCGCTTCCTGATCAGGTCCCGCCTGCTGGTTGTGCCCGGATAGTCATCAAGTAGTAAGGTTGCTGTTTAATTCCTTGCGGCACCGGCTGCGGGATTGACGGTACATCATGATGCCTCTAACAAGGCGGGAATGAGGAACACCATGGTTAAGAAGATGACATTTCTGGCAGGGATCGGCGTTGGCTACCTGATCGGTTCCAAGGCAGGCCGGGAAAAGATCAAATCCCTGTGGAACGATCCCAAGGTGCAGGACACCGTGAACCAGGGCACAGAGTGGGCCAAGCACAAGGCACCCGGACTGCAGGAAAAGGTCACCGGTGCCGCCAAGGACGCCGCGGAGTCAGCCAAGGACGCCGCCTCGCAGGCCAAGGATAGTGTGTCCGGCGGCGGCAGCCAGAGTGGCAGCCAGAGTGGCGGCAGCGGTGCCTCCTCGGTTGCAGGAACCGCTAACCCAGCAGACCGGTCGCACACCTCGGGCGGCGAAAACACCATGGATCCGGCTCACCCGCAGCCCGAAGGCCGCCCGTAGCCTGAACCGCTGATGCTGCCCTGAGCTGCAACCCATAGATGCCCGCCGGGGTGAACCGGCGGGCATCTGTGTGCGCGCTTTATTCGGTCCAATATTTCGCTCATGTTGCGCATCCGCGCCGCTGTGGGCTGACGGAGCGGTTACCATCGGGGAGCTGGATCGAACCACCGATCAACATTGGAGAGTGAGCCTGTAGATGGCTACGGATTATGACGCACCGCGAAAAGCGGAAGAGGACACCGGAACTGCTTCCATCGAGGAGCTGCAGGCCCGGCGCACCGACAAACAGTCAGCGGTAGTGGACGTTGACGAGTCCGAGGCCGCCGAGGCGTTCGAACTGCCCGGTGCCGATCTTTCGGGGGAGGAACTGCTGGTACGGGTGGTGCCTGCCCAGGAGGACGAGTTCACCTGCGGTTCCTGTTTCCTGGTGCGCCACCGCTCCCAGTTCGCCGTGGAAAAAAACGGCACCAAGTACTGCAAGGATTGCGAGGGCTGAGTTCTCCGCCCAGCTGCCGGCTGCCGCCGGTATCCAACCGCCGCCCCGGATGCTCCGGTGCGGCGGTTGTGGTTAACGCACCGGTGTGCTTTTCTCACTTGCATGGTAAATGCCGTCCTCCTGGCAGCGGGCGCCGGTGCCCGGCTGGGCCTGGGCCCGAAGGCACTGCTGCCTTTCAAGGGCCGTCCCCTGATCGAGCACCTGGCCGCCGCGCTGCGGGACGGGGGGTGCTCCCGCGTGATCGTTGTCCTTGGCGCAGAATCCTGGCGGGTGAAGTCGGCCGCGGACCTCAGCGGCACACTTCCGCTCACCAATCCTGACTGGGAATCCGGGATGGGTTCATCGTTCCGGACGGGCGTGGCCGAAGCGCTGCGCCTGGCACCGCGGGAACCGGTGCTGCTGGCACTGGCCGATCAGCCCGGACTCACCGCCGGTACCGTGGCCCGGCTGCTTGCGCATGCGGCACCGGCGCGTGTTTCGTGTGCCGGTTACCGCCTGCCCACCGGCGGGATGCGCCGGGGACACCCGGTGCTGTTCGCCCCGCAGCTCGCACGCGCCGCTGCCGCCACCGCCCTGGGTGACGCCGGTGCACGCGCTTTCCTCGCAGCGCACCCCGGTTTGGTGGACCTGGTGGACTGCGGCTCCGAGCTGGACGGACGCGACATCGATACGCCGGCGGACCTGGCGCTGCTGGAACCTGGCAGCGGAAACGAAACGGGAGCCTGAACGTGCGGGACCCGGACCGGCCGACGGATCAGGTAGAGTGGTGCGTTCGTAGGGGAGTATCCTTCCACGCTGTAGTTCGTCAACACGTAGGGCACCGACGCCCAGCCGGGGACAGCGGGTGGCCACAGGCCGCCGGAGAGACTTGCGGCCATTTGGCATACCCTACGAAAGCAGAGAATCCATGACGGTTTCCCCTTTGGTCTGGGGCGTGACGATTGTCGTCATCCTCGGCCTGCTGGCCTTCGATTACTTCTTCCACATCCGCAAGGCGCACATCCCCACGCTCAAAGAGGCTGCCATCTGGTCAGCCATCTATGTGGGCCTGGCAATCATCTTCGGCATCCTGGTCCTGGTCTTCGGCGGCGGCACCGCCGGCACCGAGTACTTCGCGGGCTACATCACGGAAAAAGCCCTGTCAGTCGATAACCTTTTTGTCTTCCTGATCATCATGGCCAGCTTCCGGGTGCCCCGCGAAGACCAGCAGAAGGTGCTGCTCTTCGGCATTGTTTTCGCACTGATTGCCCGCACCGGCTTTATTTTCCTGGGTGCGGCCCTGATCAACTCCTTCTCCTGGATCTTCTACATCTTCGGCCTGATCCTGCTGATCACCGCCGGAAACCTGCTCAAGCCCGAGGGTGAGCACGATGAAGCGAACAACTTCATCATCCGGATCGCCAAGCGGGTGCTGCCCACCACCGACCACTACGACGGCGACAAACTGTTCACCGTGGAGAACGGCAAAAAGGTCCTGACGCCGATGCTGCTGGTCATGGTGGCCATTGGCGGCACTGACATCCTCTTCGCACTGGATTCCATTCCGGCAATCTTCGGCCTGACACAGAGCACCTTCATTGTCTTCACCGCCACAGCGTTCTCCCTGATGGGCCTGCGCCAGCTCTACTTCCTGATCGACGGACTGCTGGACCGCCTCATCTATCTCTCCTTCGGCCTCGCGGCGATCCTCGCGTTCATCGGTGTGAAGCTGGTGCTGCACGCGCTGCATGAGAACACGCTGTGGTTCATCAACGACGGCGAGCACGTCGAGGTTGTGGAAATCAGCACGCAGCTCTCCCTGAGCGTCATTATCGGCATCCTGGTGATCACGATCATTGCGTCCCTGGTGAGCCCGGCCGGGAAGGCCCAGACCGCCGTCAACAATGCGCGCCGCCACGCCAATGCCTACCTGGACCTCTCCTACACCGCTGACGAGGGTGAGCGGGAGCGGATCTACACGGCTCTCTGCGAGGAAGAGCGCCAGATCGAGCAGATGGATCTGAAATACCGCAATAAGGTCAAGGACATTGAGGACATCCGCTCAGAGGTGGCCCGGGCACACGAGGAACACGCCCGCTACACGAGCAACTAACGCTTATTGAAGCATTGGGCCGGCCGCACCTTTCCAGCTGCGGCCGGCCCTTTTTTACCTGCCGAAACACCCGTTTACCGCAACGTAACGCACCTGGCCGGCCACAGAAACAATCCGTTTCTAGGCTCGGGCTGACCACGTCCGCACCTACGGGAAGTCCAAGGTAGCCATGAGCCGCACACCACGATTGACGAAGCGTTCCACACCCTTCCGGTTCCTTGCCGCCACTCTGGCCGCGTCCAGCCTGCTGCTGGTTGCCGCCTGCGGAGGATCCGGGGCAGAAGCCGGAACAGAGGCCGCCGACTACGGCACGCTGGACCTGAACCTGTCCTGGATCAAGAACGCAGAATTCGCCGGCGAGTATTTTGCCGACGCGAACGGGTACTACGCTGAGGCAGGTTTTTCCGATGTAAACCTCATTGCCGGCGGCCCCGGTGGAGCATCCTCCGAAACCATGGTCCTCTCCGGGGGCGCCCTCGTTGGCACCTCCAGCCCCATGGGGGTGGCTCCCGTCATTGTGGAGGAAGAGGCGCCGCTGAAGATCATCGGGACCACCTACCAGAAAAACCCCTTCGTCATCGTGTCTCTCACCGGGGCTCCCATCACCACGCCCGCGGACCTGGCGGGCAAGCGGATCGGTGTGCAGGCCGGCGTCAACGAAACGCTTTTCGACGCGCTGCTAGAGGTCAACGGCATCGATCCGGGCTCCTTGGAGAAGGTCCCGGTGCAGTACGACCCGCAGCCGCTGGTCAACGGCGACGTGGACGGGTTCTTTGGGTATCTCACCAATGAGGTCCTGACCCTGGAACTGGCCGGCCACAAGACGGCGGTGCTGCCGTTTGCTGACAACGGGCTGCCGTTCATCGCGGAGAGTTTCGTGGCCACGGATGAGAGCATTGAGACCCGCCGGGAGGAGCTCAAAGCGTTCCTGCTGGCCACGCTGCGCGGCTGGAAAGATGCCGTGGCAGATGCTGAGGAATCGGCTCGGCTCGCCGTCGAGGTTTATGGTGCGGACCTGAACCTGGACCCGGCGAAGGAGAAGATGCAGGCCGAGGAACAGAACACCAAGCTGGTGGTTTCCGCCGAGACGGAAGCCAACGGGCTCTTCACCATCAGTGACTCGCTGATTGAGGACAACCTGGCCATCCTGAAACTGGCCGGATACGACCTGGCCGCCGAGGACATTTTCGATCTGAGCCTGCTGGCAGAGGTTTATGACGAGAACCCGGAGCTCAAGTAGATGGCCGGCAACGCCTCACCCACTGCGGTCTCTGCCGGCATCCAGCTGCCGGCAGAGGCCGGCGGCGGAAGCGGTATCCGGCTGCGGAACCTGGGTAAGACGTTCCCGGCGGGCAGAACTATGGTCACGGCTCTGGAGGAGACCAACCTCAGTACGGCCCGCGGATCATTTCTGTCCCTGCTGGGTCCGTCCGGATGCGGTAAATCCACCGTCCTGCGGATCCTGGCCGGATTGGAGACCCCCACCACCGGGGACGTCCTGGTTGACGGAAAAACACCCGAGGACCTGCGCCGCGGCCATGAGCTCGGAATTGCCTTCCAGGACTCGGCGCTGCTGCCCTGGCGCAGCGTCCATGCCAACATCCGGCTGCCGTTGGAAGTGTCCGGCCGCCCGGCGGACGAGGCCTACATCCGGGAACTGATCAGCCTGGTGGGTCTGGACGGATTCGAAAAGGCACGGCCGGCCCAGCTCTCCGGCGGCATGCGGCAGCGCGTATCGATTGCCCGGGCCCTTGTCCTCAAACCCTCCGTACTCCTGCTGGATGAGCCGTTCGGGGCGCTGGATGACATGACCCGGCAGCGGTTGAACCTGGAGCTGCTGCGGATCTGGACAGAGAAACCCGCCACCACCCTGATGGTCACCCATGGGATATCCGAGGCGATTTTCCTGTCCGATACCGTGGCCGTGATGAGCCCGCGTCCGGGCCGGGTGAAAGAGGTCATTTCCGTGGACCTGCCGCGACCCCGGACCCCGGACATGATGCGCACCCCGGAGTTCCATGCCCTGCATGACCATGCTTCGGACCTGCTCTTCGGGTCCGGCGGGCAGCGGCCATGAGCCGGGTCAAGCTGCCGCCCTGGGCCGTGGGACTGCTGGGCACAGCTGCCGCTCTTGGGCTGTGGTGGGTCGGTGCAGCCACGTTCCTGCGCGGCATCGGTTCACCAGGTGCCGGCGCGCCGGGAGCTATTCCGACACCGGGGCAGATCCTGTCCCAGATGGGGGAGGACGGCTGGGGATTCTACTGGCGCAACGCTTCGGTGACACTGGCGGAGGCAGGTACCGGCTATGCCTGGGGAAACGCCTTGGCACTGGCGCTGGCTTTCCTGGTGCTGCTGGTCCCGCGTGTGGAACGCCTCGCCACTCAGCTGGCGGTGGTCAGCTACTGCCTGCCTGTCGTCGCGGTCGGCCCGGTGATCTTTATTGTCCTGGGACCGCCGCGCTCGGGGGAGCCCTCAGGAACCGCCGTCGCCCTGGCTGCACTGTCCGTCTTCTTCACCACCATGGTCAGCGCACTGGCTGGGCTGAAAGCAGCTGACCGGGCCTGCCTGGACGTGGTGGAAGTCTTCGGTGGCCGGCGGATCCATCAGCTGGTCAAAGTACGGATGATTGCCGCGGTTCCGGCCGTCCTGGCGGCCCTGAAAATCGCCGCCCCCGCAGCCCTCCTGGGTGCGATACTCGGCGAGTACGTCGGGGGAGTGGACCGTGGCCTGGGGCCCGCGATGGTCAATGCCCAGCAGACGCTCGAGGTCGCGAGGGTATGGGGCGTCGCCTTCGTCTGCGCAGCCTTGGCCGGAGGAGTATATGCCGCACTAGGCATGCTTTCGCGGCGGGCAGCGCCGTGGGCCTTCCGGGCGGGCGGCATCTGATGGGCGGGGCGCTGCACTCCGCCATCCGGTTGCTGGCCGGCCTGGCGCTTTCCCTGGCCGCCGCCGGCGTCCTGTGGATCGGACTGCTGAAGGTCTTCGATGTGTCCAGCTATGTCGGCAAGGGCCCTGGGGACGTCTGGAGCTACTTGGTCCTGGACAGCGATGCTTCGGGGAACCGTGCGCTGATCATGGGGCAGCTGGGACAGACCCTGCTCGACGCCGGCCTCGGGTTCACTGCAGGCATGCTGGCAGCCGTCGCGGGTGCCTGCATCTTCACGCTGTTCCGCGGCGTCGAGCAGGCCCTGATGCCGATGGCCATGCTGCTGCGGTCCGTTCCCCTGGTGGCCCTGGCACCCATGATCATCCTGATTTTCGGGCGGCAGGAAGCCACCGTCGCAGCCATGGGAGGGATCGTGGTGCTTTTCCCGGCACTGGTCACCATCATGCTGGGCCTGCGGTCGGCGTCGCCGGCCATGCTGGAGGTGGTGCAGGTGTACGGCGGCTCACGTTTTGATTCCTTCCGCAAGGTTGCCCTGCCCTCGTCCGCGCCGGCGTTCTTCACTGCCCTTCGGGTGTCGATTCCCGGTGCACTCACGGGGGCACTGCTGGCGGAATGGCTGGCAACCGGCCAGGGCATCGGCTACGGAATTGTTTCCGCCGTGTCCCGGGCGCGCTATGACCAGGTCTGGGCCGGCGTCGTCGTTGTTACGCTGGCCTCGATCCTGCTGTACACGCTGGTCTCAGCGCTGGAAACGGCGGTGAAGCGGCGCAGCGGCACCTGACACAGGTGCGGCAGCCTCCGGGGACCGGCGGAGTATCCGCTCCAGCAGGTACCCGGAGGCCAGCGCGCCCAGGCCGCCGGCCGCGAGATCGCCCAGGGTGTCCTGGTACCCAATGTTGACGGTTTCATCCACGAAGGTGTGTCCCCACCATTCCGCGAATTCCCAGAGCACGCTGAGGGCCAGGCCCAGTGCGGTGACCAGGGCGGTAACAACGAAGGAAGGCAGCTGCCGACCGTAGGGCCGCGCCGTCACCGCACCGAAGGCAGCCAGTAGATACCAAGCCATCACTGCGATGCCGCCGGTTGCAGCGAAGTGCACGGCGAGGTCCCACCAGCTGATCCGGGCGTAGAGATCAAGTACGCTGCTCCAGGCTGCCGCGAGCAGCGTCAGACCGTACAGGGAGGAGAACAGGGGTGCGGCGGGCAGAGCACGGGACACCAGCAGCCCCAGGGCCACCAGGGCAAACAGCGCCGCCTCCACCGGCCCGTACCAGAGCAGGGCTGCCAGCAGGCTGACCGCGCCCAGGACGCGGACCCCGTCCGAGGCGAACTCCGCAGTGGTGGCCGGGCGGCGGAGGAGGGAATCGATCATGTATTTACGGTATCCGAGCGCCTACCGGCAGGCACAGCACCCGTCAGCGCAGCAGCCTGCAGGCCTCTCTGCCGGTTCCCCGTAAAATCTCCAGCATGCCTTCCCCCCTGCTGCCCGGTGTCAGTGTTGTTATCCCCTGCCTCAACGATGCCGGGGCGCTGGAGGCCTGCCTCGCGTCTCTGGCCGTGCAGTCGAAACAGCCGGCAGAAATTGTGGTGGTGGATAACAACAGCACCGACAACAGCGCCGACGTCGCCGCCGGGTACGGCGCGCGCGTCATCCGCGAACTGCGCCCGGGGATCCCGGCAGCCGCGGCAGCGGGCTACGACGCCGCTGCGGCGGAAATTATTGCGCGGTGTGACGCTGACTGCGTCCTTCCTGTCGATTGGGTGGAACGCATCGCCGCGCGGTTCGCGGAGGAGCCGGATCTTGCCGTGCTCAGCGGACCTGGCCGGTTCTACGGATTTCCCCGCGGGGTGGGGCCGGTGGTGACCTGGCTGTACCTGGGGTCTTACTATCAGGCGATGCGCCTGGCCCTGGCCCACCGCCCGCTCTTCGGCTCGAACCTGGCCATCCGGACTGCCGTGTGGAAATCCGTCCGCGCCGCTGTCCACACCCAGGACGCCGAACAGCACGACGACGTCTGCCTCAGCGCCCATGTGGGCCTGGACTACCGGTGCGGCTGGGAGCGGTCCCTGGTGGTGGGTATGGCTCCGCGCGCGGTGCTCGGCGGGGCGAATCTGCGCCGCCGGTTCCGCCGGGCGTTCCACACCCTGGCCGTGCACTGGCGCCAGGAGGCACCGTGGGGGCGCTGGGTCAGGCGCTTTCGGGGTACAGCAGCGGAAGCTGCAGCACCAGCCAGGGACTGAACGCCCACGGTGTCAGGCGCACCGACTGCACCAGCTCAGCCGGATCCGTCCAGGTCCAGTCCATGACTTCATCCGCTGCCGGCACCGGGTCTTTCTCGGCCACCGCGGTGAACACGGGACAGATCTCGTTTTCGACAATGCCGGAGGCGTCCACCGCGCGGTAGCGGAAATCCGGCAGAGCGACGGCGATGTCCCGCAGCTCCAGGCCCAGCTCGCGGTCAGCGCGGCGCACCACTGCGTCCTGGTTGGTTTCGCCCGGACCCGGGTGGCCGCAGAAGGAATTGGTCCAGACTCCGGGCCAGGTCAGTTTTCCCAGGGCCCGGCGCGTCACGAGAATGCGGCCGTCCGGCGAATAGACGTGCGTGGAGAAGGCCAGGTGGAGCGGAGTATCCGTTGTATGCACCGAATATTTGTCTGCGGTACCTACCCTTTGGCCCTCGTTATCGACGAGAATGACCTCTTCCCGGCGTTGCGGCATTTCTTCCCCTAACGATCAGAGTGTTTACTTTATGCATGGATACAGAACACTTGCTTGACGAGATAACTGCGCATCAGCAGGTCGAACGTGTCCTGGATGGGTACTTTGCCGCGGCCAAGGAACGCGCGGAGCGTATCAGTCCCAGCTACCTTAGCCTTTGGGAAGCGCTCGAAAAATCCACAGCGGGCGGCAAACGCCTGCGTCCCCGGATTGTCATGACGGCCTACACGCATCTCGGGGGACGGGACATAGCTGCTGCTGCCCGGGTTGGTGCAGCCTTCGAACTGCTTCACACCGCGCTGATCGTTCATGACGACGTGATCGATCTCGACTTTGTCCGCCGCGGGCAGGACAACGTTCCCGGAGTGTACCGCCGGCGGGCCGAGGCCTCGGGCGAAGCACCCGAGACGGCCCGGCACCGGGGACTGTCCGTGGGAATCATCGCCGGCGACTTGGCCCTCAGCGGTGCCTTCCGCATGCTGGACTCCGTCACCACTGATCCCTTTACCCGGGACACCCTGGCGGGCATCCTGGACGACGCGGTCTTTGCCTCAGCGGCGGGTGAACTGATCGACGTCGATTTCTCCTTTGAACCCGGCGCTCCGCCAGTCGGCGACATTCTGGACATGGAACGGCTGAAAACCGCCGTGTACTCCTTCGAAGCTCCGCTGCGGGCCGGTGCAGTGCTGGCCGGAGCCGGCCCCGAAGCCGTCGCCGCCCTGGGCCGGTTCGGCAGGGATACCGGAATTGCATACCAGGTGGTGGATGATCTGCTCGGCGTCTTCGGCAACGAAAGCGCCACCGGGAAGTCCAGCATGGGGGACCTGCGGGAAGGCAAACGGACCGTGCTGATCGCCTATGCCGCCCAGTCTCCGTTCTGGGCCGAGCTGTCCGGGATTATCGGGCGTCCGGACATGGACACGGCCGACGCCGACCGGGCGCGGAAAATCCTCGTGGACTGCGGGGCGAGGGACTACGCCCAGAACCTGGCGGCCGACTACGCTGCCAGCGCCCGCAGCCACCTTGACTGTGCGGAGCTGCCGGCCGGGCTCGCCGCGATGCTGGACGCCGTCGTCTCCTCCTCCGTGAACCGGGGGCGGTGAGCATGGCGCAGGAAACCGGGCTGCGCCTGTACAACCGGGCGGCGGCAGAAACCGCTGCCGTGATGATCAAGGCCTATTCGACGTCGTTCGGGCTGGCGTCGCGGCTCCTGGCGCCACAGACCCGGCGGCAGATCGAAACGATCTATGCGCTGGTCCGGCTGGCCGATGAGATTGTTGACGGTGTTGCCTCCGCTGCTGAGATTCCCGCGGACCAGATCCGGCGCCTGCTTGACGGCCTGGAAACGGAGACCGCTGCGGCTCTGCGCACGGGGTACAGCGTCAACCTGGTGGTCCATGCCTTCGCGCTGACCGCCCGCCGGACCGGCATCGGCACGGATCTGACTGCCCCATTCTTCGCTTCGATGCGTGCGGACCTGGACCGGGCCGAGCACACACAGGCGACCTTCGACGAGTACGTCTACGGGTCCGCCGAAGTCGTGGGGCTGATGTGCCTGCAGTGCTTTTTGGATGGCCGGGAGGTGCCGGCAGACCAGGAGAAGCGCCTTCGCGAAGGTGCACGGCGGCTGGGAGCGGCGTTCCAGAAGGTGAATTTCCTGCGTGACCTGGCAGAGGACTTCGAATCCCTGGGCCGCAGCTATTTCCCGGGGATCACCGTGGACGCGTTTACTGAAGCTGACAAGCACCGGCTCCTGGATGACATTGAAGCGGATCTTTTGGTCTCCGGGGCGGCCATTGCCGAGCTGCCTCGGGACTGCCGCGCCGCCGTCGCCCTGGCACAGGAGCTCTTCGCGGAACTGGCCCGCCGGCTGCGCCGCACCCCGGCTGCGCAGCTGCGCACCACCAGAATCCGGGTGCCCAATGCCATCAAGCTCCGGCTGGCCGCCGAAACTGTCTTCGCCCATGGTCTGCGCCGCACTGCGCCGGGCCTGTCCGCACCCGACGCCGAGAGGGCGCCATGATCCGCACCATCACCTCCCGCTGGAAGACTGAAAACCAGGGGACAAAACACAGCAGCGAACCCCAGCCCCGCACCGCCGTCGTGATCGGGGCCGGCATTACCGGCATCGCCACCGCGGCCCTGCTGGCCCGCGAAGGCCTGGAGGTGACAGTCCTGGAGAAGAACGGCAGCATCGGCGGGCGGACGGGCAGCTGGGAGAAGGACGGATTCCGGTTCGACACCGGCCCGTCCTGGTATCTGATGCCCGAAGTCTTCGACCACTTTTTCCGCCTTCTGGGCACCACTGCGGCAGAGCAGCTGGATCTGGTGCAGCTGGACCCCGGCTACCGGGTGTACTTCGAGGGGGACCGGAACCCGGTGGATATCCAGGCCACGCGGGAAAAGAACCTTGCGTTGTTTGACTCGCTGGAGCCGGGCGCCGGGGCTCGGCTGGCAGCCTATCTGGATTCAGCGGCCGAGGTTTACGGACTGGCCAAAAAGCGTTTCCTCTACAGCACCTTCGCGTCCTTCACCCCCTTGCTCCGCCGCGACGTGCTGACCCGTGGACCCCGGCTGGCGCGGCTGCTGCTGCAGCCGCTGAGCTCCTTCGTGGCCAAACGCTTCACGGACCCGCACCTGCGGCAGATCCTGGGCTACCCGGCGGTGTTCCTGGGTTCCTCGCCGTTCATCACGCCGAGCATGTACCACCTAATGAGCCACCTGGATCTCGCCGACGGAGTGCTGTACCCGCAGGGCGGTTTCTCCCGGATCATCACCGCGATGGCCGGCCTGGCCGAAGCCGAAGGCGTGAAGGTCCTGCTGAACGCCAACGCCACCTCGATCCGCACCACCCCGGGACCGGGAAAACCCCGGGCCACCGGGGTTCACTACACTGACGCCTCCGGGGCCAGCGTGCTGCTGGAAGCAGACCTGGTTGTTTCCGCCGCCGACCTGCACCACACCGAGACGGCGATGCTGCCGGCGGAACTGCAGACCTATCCGGAAAAGTACTGGAAGCGCCGGGTGCCGGGGCCCGGAGGCATCCTGCTGCATCTGGGGGTCAAGGGTGAACTGCCGCAGCTGCTGCACCACACGCTGCTGTTCACCCGGGACTGGGAAGCGAACTTTGAGAAGATTTTTGGGCCGGACACCCAGGTGCCGGAGCCGGCATCGCTCTATGTCTGCAAACCCAGCGCCACCGACGAGGGGGCGGCGCCCGCCGGACACGAGAACCTCTTTGTCCTGGTGCCCGTGCCCTCCGACCCCGCCCTGGGGAGCGGCGGAATCGACGGTGCCGGGGACCCGGGACTGGAAGCGCTGGCCGACGCCGTTATTGCACAGATCGCCGCCTGGGCGGATATTCCCGACCTCGCCGAGCGCATCACCGTGCGGCGCACCGTTGGGCCGGGCGATTTCACCGCCGACTTCAACTCCTGGCGGGGGACCCTCCTGGGCCCCGCGCACGTGCTCAAGCAGAGCGCCTTCTTCCGCGGAACCAACGCCAGCCGGAAGGTGGACGGACTCCTGTACGCCGGAGGGTCCACCCTGCCCGGCATCGGTCTGCCGATGTGCCTGATCAGCGCCGAACTGGTGCTGAAGCGGCTGCGCGGTGAGACGGGCACGGAAGCGCTTCCCGAACCGGCAGCAGCAGCCCGCACCGCCCACCCGGCTGACGGTGCGGCCTAGTGGGCGCGCTGTACCTGCTGTGCCTGCTGGCCTCGATTGGCTGCATGGTGCTGCTGGATCACCGGTTCCGGCTGTTCTTTTTCGCCGCCCCCTGGCGGGCTGCCGCGGTGCTTGGTGCCGGCCTGGCGTTTTTCCTGGTGTGGGACCTGTTCGGGATCGGCCTGGATATCTTCTACCGGGGCGAAACCCGGTTCATGCTTGGCGTGGAACTGGCGCCGCACCTGCCTGTCGAGGAAGCCTTCTTCCTGGCCTTCCTCTGCTACCTGACCATGGTGCTGTATGGCCTTCTGCGGGTCCTGCCCGGACAGCTGGCCGGCCGTTCCCGCAGCAGCAGGCGCCGCGGCAGCAGGCTGCGCAGCTCCAGTGAGGTGCAGCGATGACGTACTGGCTTTTGAACCTGTGCTTCCTGGTCCCGGCCGCGCTGGTGCTGACCGCTGCCCTGATCCGCCGGCGCAGGAGGAACCGCAGCAACCGGGCTTTCCTCGCCGCGGTGGCCGGAAGTGCCGGCATCCTGCTGCTGCTGACGGCCGTCTTTGACAACCTGATGATCGCCGCCGGACTCTTTGGCTACAACCCGGACCGGATCTCCGGAGCCTTCCTGGGGCTCGCTCCGCTGGAGGACTTCGCTTATCCGCTGGCCGCGGTGCTGCTGCTGCCGGCCCTGTGGGAACTGCTGGGGTCCCGTAAACCCCTTCGGGAGGAAAAATCATGAGTGCACCAGCCACCAGGGCGCCCGGATCCACGCTGCGGATGCTGCTGCTTTCCTCCCGGCCGCTGTCCTGGGTCAACACGGCCTATCCGTTTGCTGCCGCGTACCTGCTGACGGCCGGACAGATCGATCTGGCGTGGATCATCGGGACCCTGTATTTCCTGATTCCCTACAACCTGGCGATGTACGGCATCAACGATGTGTTCGACTACGAATCGGACCTGCGCAATCCCCGCAAGGGCGGGGTTGAGGGAGCGCTGCTTGACCGGCGCTTCCACCGGATCACGCTGCTGGCCGCAGTTGTGTCCAATGTGCCGTTCCTCGCGGCGCTGGTCCTGCTGGGCTCCCCGCTGTCCTGGCTGGTTCTGGCGGTGAGCGTGTTCGCCGTCGTCGCCTACAGCGCGCCCGGGCTGCGGTTCAAGGAACGGCCGTTCCTGGATTCGATGACCTCCAGTACGCACTTCGTCTCCCCGGCGCTTTACGCGCTGGTGCTTGCGGGAGCGGAGTTCACCCCCGGGCTGTGGGCGGTTTTGGGTGCCTTCTTCCTGTGGGGGATGGCCAGCCAGGCCTTCGGGGCCGTGCAGGATGTGCTGCCGGACCGGGAGGGCGGGATCTCATCGATCGCGACCGTCCTGGGGGCGAGGACCGTCGTCTGGTTCGCTGCTGCGGCCTATTTGGCTGCCGGGCTGCTGATGCTCCTGGCACCGTGGCCGGCATTGCTGGGTTCACTGCTGGCGGTGCCGTATCTGCTGAACCTGCTGCCGTTCCTCTCCATCACCGATGAACGGTCGGAAGAAGCCAATGCCGGCTGGCGGCGCTTCCTGAAGCTGAATTTCCTCACCGGGTTCCTCGTGACCATGCTGCTGATCTGGTACTGGCCCTCCCGGTAAACAACGACAAAGCGGCCGGCCCCCGAAGGAACCGGCCGCTTCCGCGTCAGGCGCGCAGATTACTCCGCGACGCCTACGTACTCGGCCTGCTCGTTGGCCGTCGTCTCGCCGGCTGCGAGGCTGGCACGCAGCTTCGCACCGAGATCGGCGTCCACGTTGGTCCAGTACTGGATGGCAGCTTCGCGGATATGCGGGCGCTGCACACCGGAGACGGCACCGGTGATGGTCTCCAGGAAACGCTCCTTGGCGGCGTCGTCGTAGACCTCGCGGTACAGCGTTCCGGCCTGACCGAAGTCGCTGTCCTCGGGGTGCAGGGTAGCGGCGGAACGCACCAGCGCGCCGTCGCTTTCCCAGCCGCCCTCACCGGCAAGAGCCGGATCAGCCACGGGGCCGCCCAGGGTGTTGGGTGCGTAAACCGGAGTCTCGGGGGAGTTGAAGAAGTGGCGCTGGGCGCCGTCCTGAGAGTAGTTGTGCACCGGAGCCTTGGGTGCGTTCACCGGCAGCTGGTTGTAGTTGGCACCCATGCGGTAACGCTGGGCATCCGGGTAGGAGAAGATGCGGGCCATCAGCATCTTGTCCGGGCTGGCGTCGATGCCGGGGACCAGGTTCGCGGGAGACAGGGCAACCTGCTCGATCTGCGCGAAGAAGTTCTCCGGGTTGCGGTTCAGCGTGTGGGTGCCCACCTTGATCAGCGGGTAGTCCGCGTGCGGCCAGACCTTGGTCAGGTCGAACGGGTTAAACCGGTAGGTCTTCGCGTCTTCGTACGGCATAACCTGGACGTGCAGGTCCCAGGACGGGAAGTTGCCGTTGGCAATGTTCTCGTACAGGTCGCGGCGGTAGTAATCAGCGTCCGCGCCGGCGATCTTCTCAGCCTCGGCACCCGTGATTTCGTGGTTGCCCTGGTTGGAGACGAAGTGGTACTTCACCCAGAAGCGCTCACCGGCGGCGTTGATCCACTGGTAGGTGTGCGAACCGAAGCCGGGCATTTCACGCCAGGAGCGCGGGATGCCGCGGTCGCCCATCAGGTAGGTCACCTGGTGTGCGGACTCGGGGGAGTTGGTCCAGAAATCCCACTGCATGTCGGCGTCACGCAGGCCGGAACCCGGGAGGCGCTTCTGCGAGTGGATGAAGTCGGGGAACTTGATGCCGTCGCGGATGAAGAACACCGGGGTGTTGTTTCCGACGATGTCGTAGTTGCCCTCGGAGGTGTAGAAACGCAGAGCGAAGCCGCGCACGTCGCGCCAGGTGTCCGGGGAGCCCATCTCGCCGGCAACCGAGGAGAACCGCTGCACGGTCTCGGTGGTGGTGCCGGGCTGGAAGACAGCCGCACGGGTGTACTTGGAAACGTCTTCGGTGACGGTGAATTCGCCGAACGCGCCGCCGCCCTTGGCGTGCACGATGCGCTCCGGGATGCGCTCCCGGTTGAACTGGGCCAGCTTCTCGACCAGGTAGCGGTCGTGGAGTGCGATCGCGCCGTCGGCACCATTGCTCAGCGAGTGTGCGTCACTGGCAACCGGAGTGCCGGTCTGGGTAGTGGTGAAGTTCGACATTCTCTCTCTTTCTTGTGGATGAACTGGTAAGTAGATGTGGGTCAGGACGTTTTTGCTGCGTTCTCCGCGCCGGCGTTGGCTGCGCAGTCCGCGCAGAGGCCCTGGTACAGGACGTCGGCAATTTGGATGGTCATGCCGTGGGTGTCGCTGGGGGTCAGGCACGGTGCGTGCCCGACAGCGCAGTCCACGTCCTCGATCCGCCCGCAGCCGGTGCAGATCGCGTGATGGTGGTTGTCATCCACTCGGGTTTCGTAGCGCGCCGGGGAATGCGGCGGCTCGATCCTGCGGAGGAGTCCGGTGTCGGTCAGGTCGGCCAGCACTACGTAAACGGACTGCAGGCTGATGTCCGGAAGGGTGGCCCGGACCGCGGCCGCGACGTCGTCCGCTCCGGCGTGCGGAGCGGAGTCGACGGCCTCCAACACTGCCAGGCGCTGCTTGGTGACCCGGCGTCCGTGTGCACGCAACTCGGCCGACCACTTGTCAGTGGCCGCCGCTGAGGCTGCTGTGGAAGTCATGACTCGAGCATACGCTCTTATTCTGACTAATTCATAATAAGGTCAGCCTAAGCTGGCGTTAGGGTGGTGGGGACGGCAGTGTCGGCAGACGCGTAAAGGAGACAGTCAGGATGCCCGGAACGGGGTCAGACACGCGGGGCCAGACGCGGGTGCAGCACCTGCGGGTGGTGGAGTACGGCGTCGGCCTGCGCACCTCAGGGGCCAGCGGCCCGGACATTGTCCTGATCCACGGGATCGGCGCGTCGGCCCGGTATTTCGAGCGGCTGGCCCACACGTTGTCCACGGACCACCGGGTGCACTGCGTAGAGCTGCCCGGGCATGGCGGGCTGCCGCGCCCGCCGGAGGCGCTGACCATGGCGGGCTACGCCGACGTCGTGATCCAGGCCCTGCGGAGGGCAGGGATTGCCCGGGCCCAGCTGGTGGGGCACTCCATGGGCTGCCAGGTCACAGTGGAGGCTGCCCTCCTGGCGCCGGACCTGGTGTCGTCAGTGCTGCTCCTGGCACCCACGGTCAACCGGGCCCAGCGCAATGCTGCGCTCCAGGCCCTTCGGCTGGCGCAGGACACGCTGCATGAAACCCTGGACGTCAACCGGATTGTCTTCACTGACTATCTCCGCGCCGGGCCGCGCTGGTACCTGGCCACGCTGCGCCGGATGATGGAGCACCGGCTGGAGGAACGCCTTGCCATGGTGCAGGCTCCCGTTGGTGTGGTGCGCGGGGCGAAAGATCCCATCGTTCCGCCATCCTGGCTGGCCCGGCTGGAAAAGGCCCGCCCCGGAACACTGCTGGGCGAAATTCCGGACTCCCCGCACGTGCTGATGTGGAACCGTCCGGCGGATGCCGCCGCGTGGGTGCGCAGGATGGGAGAGGCGGAGGATTGAGTCCGCAGGCTGAGGAGGCGCGCCTGGGTGCGGGGGTCCGCCGCCGGCTGCTGCTGGCGGCGGCCTGGGCCGCTGACTACGCGTACGTGGTCCGCTGGCAGATCCAGGGCTTCATCTTCCAGTCGGATCCAGCCGTCTTCCTGCAGCCCGCTGCCGGGGTGGATCCGCGGGAACCGGTTCTGCTGATCCCCGGGGTCTATGAGAACTGGCAGTTCCTGCGCCCGCTGGCACAGTATCTGGCCGGCCGCGGGCATCCCGTGCACGCGGTCCGGTCCCTGGGCTACAACCGGGGGACTGTGGAGGAGATGGCCCGGCGGGTAGAGGCGTATCTGCGGCACCAGGGTATCGAACGCGCTGCCATCGCGGCGCACAGCAAGGGCGGGCTCATCGGAAAGAAGCTGCTGCTGGGACCCGAGGGGCACCGGATCAGCCACCTGGTGGCCATCAACACCCCCTTTGCCGGTTCGCCGTATGCCCGGCTCTTTCCGCTCCGCTCCATCCGGGCCTTCTCTCCGCGGGACTTTCATCTGCGAAGGCTGCAGGCGAACCTTGAGACCAACTCACGCATCACCTCGGTCTATGCGTCCTTTGATCCGCACATACCGGGCGGCAGTCAGCTGGAGGGGGCGCGGAACATCGTCCTGGAGGCCATGGGCCATTTCCGTCCGGTGGGGGATCCTGTGCTGCACCGGATTGTCGCCGAGGAGCTGGAGCGGGGAACCGCTTAGGGCTGCGGGACCGAATCGGCTTCGGGCTGCTGCGGGCCTGGATTGCTGCGGACGCCGGGCCGCTACGACGCCCCGCGGGCCAGTGCCTGCTCGACGGCGGCCTCGGCTCCCCCGGTCCACGGGTCGCCGTGGCCGGTCAGGAGGGTCTTGGCGCCGGCATCTGCGAGGGCCTGCAGTGACGCAAGCGCGACGCCGCTGTCCGCCGTCGCAGCACCGGAAACAATCTGCGGTCCGCGGTGCCCGGTGTACGGGTTGAAGGTCACGATGGAATCACCGCAGATCAAGGCATCGCGCTCGGGGAAGTGCAGGGCGATGTGCCCGGCAGTATGCCCCGGAGTGTGCAGGAGGTTCGGGGTGCCGGGGAGAGCGGTTCCGCTTTCCGGACCAAGATCCTGAACATCGGCAACACCCCGGACCAGCAGGGCTCCTGCCAGCGTCATGGCTCCAAGTGAGCGCAGCGAGGCAGGGAAGCGCAGCGGGTACGTCCAGCGGCTGCGCTCGTGGGCGTACCGATAGGGGTGGGCGGCAATGTAGTGGTCCGCGGGATGGGCCAGGATCGGGGCCCGGAATTCGGCACGCAGCTTCGCGGCGGTGCCGGTGTGGTCAAAATGTCCGTGGGTGAGCACAATGGCGCTGACTGATCCCGGCCCGTAGCCCAGCGACCGCACAGCACTGGAAATGTCGTGCTGGGCGGCGGGCAGGCCGCTGTCCACGATCATGAGGCTGCGCTCATCTTCAACCAGATAAACATTCGTGAAGGCGTGCTCAATCAGGTGGATGCCATCGGCGACATTGCGGGTCAGCATAAAGTGCCTCCTTCGGTAATCGATCAGACCCCAAGGCTACCGTAAGCATGCTTGGTATTTCGTCCGGGCGGTCCGGGATAGCATCGGGAAACGAATTCACGTCAACCGGGGGACACACATGATGGCAATGCAGGGAATCGGCGCTTTTTTCTTTCTTCTCTACATCTTGGGAATTGTGGCCCTGTTCGTTCTGCTGGTGTGGGCGCTGGTGCTGTCGATTATCTTCCTGCGGTTGCGTATCGCGGAGCTGCGGCGCCTGCGGCCAGCCATGGCGAAGGAGAGCAGCGGCACCGCCGGGGACGGCTCCGGGCTCTAAAGACGCGCCGCGCCGGATACCGGTGACTCCACCGGACGTAACCCGGCGGGGATGAGGCTTCAGCTCACCTAGACTGCTCTGGTGCCAAGACTGCTTGCTGACCTGACTCCACTGCGTGAGAGCCCCGAATTCCGCCGGCTCTGGACCGGGACAGCCCTCTCAGCGGTGGGTACGCAGCTGACCCTGGTGGCCGTGAGCCTGGAAGTTTATGACCTGACCCAGTCCAGTCTCTATGTGGGGATGCTCGGTGTGGTGGGGCTGCTGCCGCTGGTTCTGGCCGGCCTGTATGGCGGGTCAGTCGTGGATGCCTACGACAGGCGCAAGGTTGCGCTTTTTTCCGCGGTAATCCTGTGGGCCACCACCATCGGGATTGCTGCGCAGGCCTGGCTGGGTGTGGGTAACGTCTGGCTGCTGTTCGCGCTGATCGCGGTCAACTCCGGTGCCGCCGGCCTGAACCATCCCGCCCGCAGCGCCATTATTCCGCGCCTGGTCCGCCCGGAACTGCTGCCGGCAGCCAACGCGCTGAACATGATCACGTTTGGGTTGGCGATGGCCGCCGGCCCGCTCCTTGCCGGTGTGCTGGTGGGGCAGGTGGGCTACGGCTGGACCTACACGATCGACGTCGTGACCTTCACCGCTGCCATGTGGGCGCTCTACCGGCTCGACCCGATGCCCCCGGAGGGCCAGGTGCAGAAGGCCGGCCTGAAATCGGTCCTGGAGGGGTTCGCGTTTCTGGGCACCCGGCCCAACATCCGCATGACGTTCATCGTGGACCTGGCGGCGATGGTGCTGGCCCAGCCGCGGGCGCTGCTGCCGGCCATTGGGGCGCTGATGCTCGGCGGCGGAGCGGAAACCGTCGGGATTCTCCTCGCGTCCGTAGCTGCCGGGTCTTTCCTTGCCGGCCTCTTCTCCGGGCCGCTGGGGCTGGTCCGCCGGCAGGGACTGGCGGTGATGTGGTCGGTGGTTGCCTGGGGCCTCTCCGTGGCGGCGTTCGGTGCCGTGGTGGTGCTGGCCGGGGAGAACGACGGCGGCGTCTCGCCCTGGCTGCTCCCGGCAGCGCTCGCCATGGGGGCGGCCGGAGTCGCCGACTCCATCAGCGGAGTTTTCCGCTCCACCATCCTGCAGTCCGCAACGCCTGACGCCATGCGCGGGCGGCTGCAAGGTGTCTTCGTGGTGGTCGTCGCCGGCGGCCCGCGGCTGGGCGACCTGGTGTCCGGCCTGGATGCTTCCTTCCTGGGTGAGGGCTGGGCAGCGATTGCCGGGGGACTGGCCTGCGTCGCCGCCGTCGCTGTCCTGGCCAGAGTGCAGCCGGGGTTCGCCCGGTACGATGCCCGGCACCCGGCCCCCTAGGCACGGAATCCGCGCAGTGACGCGGAACAGTGTGGGACGCTTGAGCGTTAAAGCCGTACAGAAACGACTGAAACGTAACGCGGAAGGTTTTGGACCGGCTGGCCTGTGGGGCAGCCGGGCCTTCCGTTCAGGAAGGATCGGATAAACGTGCACCAACATTTCAACGGTTTGAAGACCGCGGCCCTCTTTGGGGTGCTCTTCGCCGTGCTGCTGATTATCGGCGGCCTGCTCTCCAGCGGTACGGGCAACTCATCGTTCATCTGGATTTTTCTCGCGATCGGCCTCGCCACCACTGCCTACAGCTACTGGAACAGCGACAAACTGGCCATCCGCGCGATGCACGCCGTTCCCGTGACCGAAGCCCAGGCGCCGGAAATGTACCGGATTGTCCGGGAGCTTTCCGCGAAGGCCAACCAGCCCATGCCGCGGCTCTATATTTCGCCCACGATGGCACCCAACGCCTTCGCCACCGGCCGGAATCCGAAGAACGCGGCGGTCTGCTGCACCCAGGGCATCCTTCAGCTGCTCAACGAGCGGGAACTGCGCGGCGTGCTGGGCCACGAGCTGATGCATGTTTACAACCGGGACATCCTGACCTCCTCGGTTGCCGCTGCCATTGCCGGCGTCATCACCTCCCTGGGCCAGTTCCTGCTCTTCTTCGGCGGCGGTGACCGCCGCAACGCGAACCCGCTGGCCATGATCGCCATGGCGATCCTCGCGCCCCTGGCTGCCAGCCTGGTCCAGATGGCCATCGGCCGGACGCGGGAGTACGATGCCGACGAAGACGGCGCCAAGCTCACCGACGATCCGCTGGCGCTCGCCTCCGCGCTGCGCAAGCTGGAATCCGGAACACAGCAGGCACCGCTGCCCAACAGCGACCAAAAGCTGGTGAACGCCTCCCACCTGATGATCGCCAACCCGTTCCGCAACGGCGTCAAGGGCCTGCTGGCCACCCACCCGCCAATGGCGGACCGGATCCGCCGGCTCGAGAACATGGCTGGCCGGCCGCTCGGCTCCTAACCGGCAGTATCCAGCGCTAAACAAGCATCCAACTGCAAACCAGGGAGGTAACCGGTGCGCTTGATCCTCGTGCGGCACGGCCAGACGCCGTCGAACATTGAACGGCTCCTGGACACGGCCGCGCCGGGTCCCGGCCTCACCGAACTTGGATTCGCCCAGGCGGCGGCGCTGCCGCAGGCGCTGGGACACGAGCAGGTGAGCGCGGTTTTTGCCTCCAACCTCATCCGCACCCAGCTCACCGCCGAGCCGCTCGCGGACGCACTCGCCCAGCCGGTCGAAGTGCGGGACGGGCTGCGGGAAATATCCGCCGGTGACCTGGAGATGCGCGGGGACCCCGAATCCATCCGCGCCTATCTGCAGACGGTTTATGCGTGGGTGCACGGGGACCTCTCGGTGTCCATGCCCGGCGGTCCGGACGGTGCGGAAACCCTGGGCCGGTTCGACGAGGTGGTGTCCGAACTGCAGCGCGCCGGCCATCAGGTGCCGGTGGTCTTCAGCCACGGCGCGATCATCCGGGCCTGGGCAACGTCCCGGGCACACAACGTAGCGCCGGACTTCATCATCCATAATGCGCTGAGCAACACGGGCATCGTGGTGCTGGAATCCCGGCCCCGGCCCGAGGCGCACGGGCATTCGTGGGAGCTGCTGACCTGGATGGGACAGGCTGTCGGCGGGCCGGCCCTGGAGGACGCTGGCACTGACGGACCAGCGGCGGACGACGTCGAGCTGGCCCCGTAACCGGCCCGCTCTCGCGGTCCCTTAATCGCGACGGCGGCTCAGACGACGACGGCGGCGCCCCGGTGATTCAAACCATCCGGGGAGCGCCGCCGTCGTAATGCCGGGTGAAACCTAGCGGAAGTTGATGAACTGAAGGTCGACGTCGAGGTCCGCGCCCTTGAGCAGCGCCATGGTGGCCTGCAGGTCGTCGCGGGACTTGGAGCTGACGCGCAGCTCATCGCCCTGGATCTGGGACTTGACGCCCTTGGGGCCTTCATCGCGGATCAGCTTGTTGATCTTCTTCGCCTGGTCCTGGGCGATGCCTTCCTTCATGGTGCCTTCGATCCGGTACTCCTTGCCGGAAGCGAACGGCTCGCCGTCGTCGAAGGACTTCAGCGAAATGCCCCGCTTGACCAGCTTGGACTGGAAGACATCCAGCACCGCCTTAACCCGGTCTTCGGAATTGGCTTTCATCAGGATCTTCTCGCCGCTGAAATCGATCTCCGCGCCGACGCCCTTGAAGTCGTAGCGCTGGGCGATTTCCTTCTGCGCCTGGTTCAGGGCGTTGGCGACTTCCTGCTTGTCGATCTTGCTGACGACGTCGAATGTCGACTCACTGGCCATGGTGGCTCCTTGGTAGTTCGGTTGTTCCTGCTCACCAGCCTAATAGGTGGGCTGCGCCCGCGGGCAGTCCTGCGTTCACAGCGCGCGTCCAGCCGGCATGCACCGCCCTCACATCCGGCCGGGACAGGGTGGAGTCATGCTTGATGAGAACACCGACCCCACCCAGCCTGTGCCGCCGCATGCAGCCGCGGGGTGGTTCAACGGTGTCCGCTTCCGGACTGCGGCGGCTTCCTCTGTCCTGGCGGCGGTTTCCGTCACGGGAATCGGCGCGGCCAGCGCCCAGGCCAGCGACCTGCAGGCGGGTGCCATTTCCGCTCCTGCCGGCAACCAGGTTGACTCGGCAGCGCACACCGACACAGCTGCAGCCGTGCGTGCCGTGCAGGTTCCGGGCAGTGAGGAGCGCCTCGCCGGGGTGCGGCGGGACCTCGCCAACGCCGTCGCCTGGGGCAGTGTGACTGCCGATCAAGCGGAGCGTTTTTACGCTCAGATCAGCGCCCGGATTGCCCGCGGACTCTGACTCCGGAGGCCCGATTCGTATCTGGGGAGAATTTTCTGTAAAGTTGTCTTGCCCGCGGTTACCGCGGACAAAGTCTTCGCAAGAAGGCCTTCGGCAGATTACCCGAGCGGCCAAAGGGGGCTGACTGTAAATCAGCTGGCAATGCCTACGGGGGTTCGAATCCCTCATCTGCCACCGAAGAAAACCCGTTCCAGCCACTGGCTGGGACGGGTTTTTTGCTGTCCGGGGTGGCTCTCCGTCTGGTGCGGTTCCCCTCAATCCTCGACGTGCAGGTCTACCGTCACGATTTCCTGCAGATAACTCAGCAGGCTCGTGACTTCGGAGGCGTCGTCATCGTAGAGCGCCTGGATCTGCAGGCCATCCGATAGTGCAACGTAGCGGCGGGCCGTCTCTGCGGGATCTACGCCCGGCTTGAGGTGTCCTGCCTTTGCGGCCTCGTCGAGGGTGCGGGTGATGTCCTTCAGCACCATGGCGTAGCGCTCACGAAAGTAGGTATGCATGGGATGCCCGGAATCCGTTGCTTCGGCGGCAATGATCGCAAACAACCGGGTTGCGCGGCGGTCTGCCTGATCGCGCTGTGCAATAGCGATGAGGCCAAGGAGGACATCGACGCCCCGTCTGCCGCTGAGGATCTCTTGGGCTTGCAGGTCACGGCGCTCGAGGACGGCGGAGAACAGGGCTGCCTTCGATGGGTAATGGTGGCTCAGGCCGGGAAGCGTCAGGTTGACGGACCGCGCTATCTCGGTAACGGATGCGTTCAGATAGCCAACACGGGAGAACACCTCCAGGGCGGCGTCGAGGATTTCTTCGCGTCGACGAGATGTTTTTCGATACTCGCCACGAGCCTTCTTGGTCATTGCCATTCATGGAGGTTATCAAGTCGTCACCTGAAAACCTTTGCACCCAAAGAATTTTCTGTTAGCGTCGTGCCGAGTTCACCAAAGAAGGTGACTTGTTACCGAAAGGAAGCGTGCGACGATGCACCGTACTCGTACCCTCAGCGCCGGAGCCGTGGTTATGGCTGCCGCTCTCGTCTTGACCGCCTGTTCGACGAGCGGGGGTAACGCTGACGGGGAAGTCAACAACACTCTCCGCCTCGGCACGGTCACCCCCTTGGCATCTTTCGCGCCGTGGGGGGCATCCTGGGCGAATCAGTCGCCTTATCTTCAGCCGGTCTACGACACCCTTCTCCGCGCAACACCTGACGGTGAAGTTATCGAAGGCCTCGCAACCGACTGGGTGTTGGACGAAACCAAAACTGTGCTGACCCTCACACTCCGTGATGATGTGACTTTTTCCGACGGCACCGCGCTGACGGGCGACGTTGTTGCCGAGGGCCTCCTGCGGTTCCGTGACGGAACGAGCGAGAACGCGTCCTTCCTTGCGGGCGTCCAATCCGTCGAGGCCCCTGCGGAGATGACTGTTGTCATCACCTTGGCGGCACCTGACCCATCCTTCCCCGTGTACCTCACGCAGAACGCGGGCCTGGTGGGAGCAGAAGCCATGTGGGAGTCAGCTGATGCACAAACAACCCCCATTGGCACCGGACCGTACGAGCTTGATGCCTCGGCAACTGTCGCCGGTTCCAGCTACACGTACGAGGCCAAAGACGACTACTGGGACCCGGAATCGGTGCACTACGACGAAATAATCGTTACCTACTATGGAGACGCCACGTCGCTGATGAACGCCGTAAAGGGCGGCCAGGTCGACGGCACTGTATCGCAGACGCCAACGCAGAATGCTGAAGCCGAGGCCGCCGGTTACACCTCTACATCCGCTGAGGGCGACTGGGCGGGATTCTTGTTGGTTGACCGTGCCGGTACCCTCACACCCGAGCTCGGAGATGTGCGCGTACGGCAGGCCATCAACCACGCGCTGGATCGGGAAAGCCTGGTTCAGGCACTGGCTGGAGGCTACGGAACTCCGACGACGCAGGTGTTCGCGGTTGACTCTGACGCGTATGCCCCCGATCTCGACGAACGCTACCCATACTCTCCTGACCGGGCACGGGAACTTCTGGCCGAGGCCGGCTACGCCAACGGTTTCACGCTGACCATGCCGAGCAATGACTTCGTTCCCGAGGCTGAGTTCGCCTTGTACGCCGAGCAGCTGGGTGCTGTTGGCATCGACGTTGAATGGCAGAAAACGGGCGACGATCTTTTTCCGCGGATGCTCGGGGCATCGTGGTCCGCATTCCCCTTCAAGCTGCAGACCGACCCCACGGCATTCCAGACGGCTCAGCTGTCGGTAACACCCAGCGCCACATGGAATCCGTTCCGCACCGAGGACGCCCAGGTCAACGAGATCGTCGAGCGGATGCGCGTGGCGGAACCGGCTGAAGCGGAGAAAATCGGACAGGAACTGAACGAATATTTGGTCGAGCAGGCATGGTTTGCGCCGGTGTACCGCCCGCAGACCGCGTACTTCACCAACGCCGTCACGACGGTCGAGCTGCAGGTGGGGAACGCATACCCCTACATCTCGAGCTTCCGGCCCGCATCCTGATCATCGGTTGGGACGGGGCGTGCAGTCCCCGTCCCAACCTCAGACGAAAGTTCCGTTATGCTCGCGTTTTTACTTCGCCGCGCAGTCACCGGTGTCCTCACGCTGCTGGCCATCTGCGCCGTCGGTTTCTTCCTCCTCTATCTCAGCGCCGGGGACACCGCCCGCAACCTGGTCGGACAGACCGCGGCCCAGGAGATCGTGGACCGAAAATCAGCCGAACTCGGCCTTGACCGGTCTCTCGTCGTCCAATTCGGTGACTGGGCAGCGGGCGCCGTGCGAGGAGACCTCGGCCGGTCCTGGTACTCCGGTCAGCCTGTAGCTGAGGCGCTTCTGACCAGGCTTCCTGTGACCTTGTCCCTCACCATCGGGGCTGTCCTGCTCTCTGCCGTCGTGGCCGTCGCCTTGGGAGCCGTTGCTGCCAGGCGGCGGGGGGCGGTGGATCGTGCCCTCCAAATCACCTCGGTCACCGCCGCTGCGGTTCCCAGCTTTCTGGTTGCACTGGTTTTGGTCGTCACCTTCGCGATCTCCCTGCGGTGGGTTCCCGCGACCGGCTATATTCGCCCGGGAGACTCCGTCGTCGGCTGGCTCTCAACAATTATCCTTC
The DNA here is from genome assembly GCF_014836775.1 of Arthrobacter gallicola. Classification (GTDB taxonomy): domain Bacteria; phylum Actinomycetota; class Actinomycetes; order Actinomycetales; family Micrococcaceae; genus Arthrobacter_B; species Arthrobacter_B gallicola. The sequence goes on along the minus strand of NZ_JACSQD010000004.1, from coordinate 27,652 downwards.
CCGTCATCGCCCTTTCGCTCGGTGCCATTGCAGCCATCAGCCAACAGATTCGCGGCGCGATGATCGATGCGCTGCGGCTCGACTACGTCCGTACTCTTCGTGCGCGCGGCCTGCCCTACAGCCGTGTCATCAACCGTCACGTCCTGCGAAACGCAGCGGGTCCGGCACTGAGCACCCTCGGACTCCAGTTCGTGGTCATCTTCGGCAGCGCCGTCGTGGTTGAGCAGGTATTCGCGATTCCGGGCCTTGGCCAAACTGCCGTTGCCGCCACCGGCCAAGGCGATGTTCCGCTCGTTATGGGTGTCGTGATCGTCACTGCGATCGTCGTCGTCCTGGTCAATTTCGCCGTCGACCTTTTGCAGGCGTGGCTCAACCCGAAGGTACGTCTGTCATGATGACTCCCGCACTTGTTCTGTCCGGTCAGAACCGGACGGACCGTCTGCCCGTCTCCCTCCCCATGAGATTGGTGCGTAATCCGCTGGGACTCATTGCAGGCTCATACCTTTTCTTGCTGGTCCTCGTGGCGGCCATCGGTCCGCTCCTGGTCTCCTTTGGGCCGTCGCAGGCAGACATATCCAACGTTTTCGGTCCCATCTCGGCTGAACACCTCCTTGGCGGCGACAGCGCCGGCCGTGACGTCCTTTCCCGGCTGGTGTACGCCACGTCGTTGAGCCTGCTGGGAGCTGCCATCACGGTGGTAGTGGCCATCGCAGCGGGTGTCCCGGCGGGCCTGATCGCCGGTTACCGGGGCGGTTGGTTCGGTGAGCTCTCCGCATGGTTCGCAGGTGTCATGCTCTCGCTGCCGGCGATAGTCGTCCTCCTCGCGGCGCGTTCGGTTATCGGCCCGTCAATGTGGCTGATCATGGCGATTTTCGGAGTCCTGATCTCGCCCTCGTACTACCGCATTGTCTTCACCTCAGTACGAGGCGTGCGGGAGGAACTGTATATCGACGCTGCGCGGGCGGCGGGCCTTTCGGACCTGCGCATCGTCGGACGGCACGTGCTGTCGGCCGTTCGGGCTCCCGTGATCCTGCTGACTTCGGGAATCTTTGGTGCTGCCATCGCTATCCAAGCGGCGGTTGACTTCCTGGGACTGGGCGATCCCGAGCTTCCCACCTGGGGGTCGATGCTCTCAGAAGGCTTCTACAACATCTCGCGCACGCCGATGCTGCTGGTTTGGCCGGCGATCGCGATTGCACTCACCTGCGTCGCATTCACACTCTTCGGCACGGTGCTGCGTGACGAGCTTGAGCGCACCGGTCCCGTCCGCAGCTACGGAAACCAAGGCTGGACACCACCGAGCGGCGAGACCGGTGCGGCCCTCACCCACGCCCGCACCGATCAGCCAACAACCGCACCGCTCCTCGAGGTGGACAACCTCGCTGTCGCCTACCACTCGGACGCGGGATGGAGAACCGTCGTCCACGATGTGTCCTTGAAGGTGCATCCCGGGGAAGTGCACGCTCTGATTGGCGAGTCGGGATCGGGGAAGACACAGACCGCCTGGTCGATCCTTGGTCTGCTTCCGCAAGGAGGGCGCGTGGTTTCCGGATCAATCCGCTTTGACGGCACAGAACTTGCCGACGCGAATGACTCCGTTTTGACAGGGTTCCGTGGTCGGCGAATCGGCTACGTGCCGCAGGAACCGCTGAGCAATCTGGATCCCTCCTACACCGTTGGGCATCAGCTGCTCGAACCCCTGCGTGTCGTTCAGGGATTGAGCCGTGAGGCAGCACGCTCTCGATCCCTGGACCTGCTCAGCAGAGTCGGCATCCCGGCACCCCGCCGGGTCTTCGACTCATACCCGCATGAGATCTCCGGAGGAATGGCACAGCGCGTCCTGATCGCGGGGGCGGTGTCCTGCGAGCCGGACCTCATCATCGCGGACGAACCAACTACAGCCCTGGACGTCACCGTACAGGCCGAAATTCTTCAGCTGCTCCGGGACCTCCAGCTGGAATTCGGGACGGCCATGCTCCTCGTCACCCATAACTTCGGAGTCGTCGCCGACATCGCCAACACCGTCTCGGTCATGAAAGAGGGCAAAATCGTTGAGACCGGTTCGGTGGAACAGGTCTTCGCAGAGCCCCGGCATCCTTATACCCGTGATCTCTTCGGTGCGCTCTTAGGCGATGCGCCCTCGCGTGGACCGCTTACCCCAATCGGAAAGACAGCACCATGACGACGGAACCCCTTCTTCAGGTCAACGATCTGGAGGTGACCTATCAGTCCCGCGGGCTGCGACGGACCTCATTCAAGGCGGTGGCGGGAGTCGACCTCCAGGTTCAATCAGGCGAAACCATCGGGCTTGTGGGTGAGTCCGGTTCCGGCAAATCAACGATCGGCCGGGCTATCCTCGGCATGGCACCGGTGACAGCGGGGCGCATCGAGTTCGCTGGCCGCAATATCACGCACCTCCCGCGGCGGGACCGAAGAACCTTGGCGAGCGACATCCAGGTCATCTTCCAGGATCCATACTCGTCCCTGAGCCCGTCACTGACCATCGGAGACACTCTTGCGGAGCCCCTGCGTGCAAGCGGTGCATCACGCACGGAGGCATCCCGGCGCATCGGCGAACTGCTCGACCTCGTTCACCTTCCCTCAGACGCGCTGCAGCGGATGCCACGCGAGTTCAGCGGGGGGCAGCGACAACGCGTTGCGATCGCTCGATCGCTAGCGCTCGAGCCCAGGTTCATAGTCTGCGACGAACCGGTATCGGCACTTGACCTGTCCACGCAGGCCAGGGTCATCGACCTGCTGATCGAAGTTCAACGTCGAACAGGAGTGTCATACCTGTTTATTTCCCATGATCTCGACGTCATCAGAGTCATGAGTCACCGCATTGCGGTGATGTACCGCGGCCGGATCGTCGAGACCGGAGACGGAGAGCAAATCTCCACGATGCCAACACACCCGTATACACAGCGTCTGCTGCTGGCTTCGCCTCTCGCCGACCCCGCAGCCCAGCGCGTCCGCCGTAAAGAGTTCCAACAATTGCCAGCCGCAGAATTCCTCGAAAGCTCTGACATATGACATCCCTTCTTACCCCTCACTCCAGCCGACCGACGCCGCCCGTTGAGACGCTGCCGCTCAAGCAGCGCATCGGTCTGCTTTTCCACCCGCTGGTCACGCTGGGAGACTCCCTCGACGTCGACGAGGCCCCGGCATGGGGAGGCGCATCCATCCGGGAGCTCATCGTGGAGCGAGGCATCCGGTTCATGTGCCTGGGAAACATACCCCCGGTGGACAGGCTCGCGGAACAGCTTGAGCGCATTCAGCAGGTAGCACGGGATGCCGGAGATGGCCCGCCTGTCGTCTTCTCTACTGATCCGCTTCATTCTTTCCTCGAAGTTGAAGGGGCCACCCACTCCACTAAGGGCGTATCGAGATGGCCCGAACCGATCGGTTTCGGAGCGCTTGACGACGAGGAGCTGGTGGAACAGTTCGCAGACATTGTCAGGCGCGATTACCTGGCCCTCGGCATTCGTATGGCCTTGCACCCCCAAGCAGACCTGGCAACCGAGCCCCGCTGGGCGCGTCAGGCGCAGACGTTCGGAGCGGACCCTCAGCGAGCAGGTCGACTGACGTCGGCTTACATCCGTGGACTGCAAGGAGAAACGCTCGGGCCGGGAAGCGTGGCAGCAACGACCAAACACTTTCCCGGCGGTGGTCCGCAGAAAGACGGGGAAGACCCGCACTTCCCCTACGGCAAGGAGCAGGTTTACCCCGGCGGCCGCTTCGAGGATCATCTCGCACCGTTCAAAGCAGCGATCGAGGCCGGAACGGCCGCCATCATGCCCTACTACGGTATGCCTATTGGACTGGACCTGGACGGGCGCCGGGTAGAGGAAGTGGGGTTTGCCTTCAACAGGTTTATTCTCACCGATCTCTTGCGCGAACAGCTTGGTTTCACCGGCGTCGTGCTTAGCGACTTCGGGCTTGTCACTGACGCCGAGATCTTCGGGAAACCTTTCCCCGCGCGGTCGTGGGGCGTCGAGCATCTGAGCCGGCACGAGCGGTTCGCCCGCCTGTTGCAGGCAGGCGTTGACCAATTCGGCGGTGAATCGGATGTCGACGCCGTTGGCGAGTTGATCGCGTCCGGGCACGTCGACGAGGAAACGGTGTCCGCCGCAGCCGGACGCGTGCTTGCTCTGCAGCACGCCCTTGGGGAGACCGAAGCGACCGAGGCAACCGCTGGTATCCGCGAGCATATCGATCTGGGTCACCTTACTCAGGCCAGGGCGATGACCATCGTGATGGACCGCACCCCAGGCGGACAGGCAACTCTGCCGTTGAGAAATCTCGAACGAGTGCACGTCGTCGGTATGGATGAATCCACCGTGGATCCTTCGATGCAGGTAACTTCCCCCGACACCGCACAGATAGCAGTCGTGCGGATCGGTGCTCCCTTCGAGTTCCGGGACCACTATTTCCTCGAGGCAGGGATGCAGCAGGGGTCGCTTGAGCCGGCGGCTGAGGAGGTGCAGCGCATCAGCACGCTTGCCGCGAAGCTTCCCGTCGTACTCGTCGTGACCTTGAGCAGGCCCGCTATCCTGACCCCCTTCGTGCCGCATGTCTGCGCCATCATCGCTGAGTATGGCGCGGATGACGCAGCCGTATGGGACGTGCTGCTTGGGCGCGTGCAGCCCGAGGGACGGTTACCGTTTGAACTGCCGCGGTCTACGGGCGCTGTCGCGGCCTCGCGGCCGGACGTCGCGGGGGATACGGTCGACCCGCTGTTCCCGGAAGGATGGAAGCTCTGATGGGCGCACACGTAGCAGATCTGTGGGCGGAGGGCCGGCGCGACAGTCCGTTCGTTGCGGTTCCGAGGCCCCGCTTGAACTGGATCGTTGCTGAGGCAGACGCGGCCTGGACCGCGCGCGGCGCGGAGATCCGGCTGGATGGGGAAGACGTGGCCGTCCACACCGGGGCCGATCATCTGCACGTCGCCTGGCCGTTTGCCGACATTTTGCCCGAGCGGAAGTACCGCGTTGCGGTGAGGGTCCAGGACATCGCCGGGGAGTGGACTCCTTGGTCGGAAGAGAGGCTGATTTCCCTCGGCGCTCCAGCGACGTGGGACGCCGCCCTTGTGGGGCTGCCCAACCCCGGTCGGACTGCCCAGCCGTTCATTGCGCGGCGGGTTGTTTCCGTGGACGAAGAGGTGGCGGCAGCAACACTGTACGTTTCGGGGCTGGGTGCCGTGCGGGCGTTCCTCGACGACGCGCCGGTGGGAGACGCGGTCCTGGCACCGGGATGGACGTCCTACCAGGAACGGATGCTGTTGGACGCCATCGACGTCACAGACCGGGTACAGGGTGATCGGGTGGTGTTGACCTTGGAAGCCACCGGCGCTTGGTATACCGAGGAGTACGGATTCGATGGTGACGCTCGTCGTGTCTACGGGGAACAGCCTTTGATCGCGGCTCAACTCGTGATCACCTACACCAGCGGCAGAATTGAGGCCGTCGCGACCGGCCGCGATTGGGATGTGCGCGGAGACGGCGCGATCACGTCTTCTGGTCTCTACGCCGGCGAGACCATCGATGCGAGACGGAACCGTCAGTGGTCGCGCGTCGAGGAAGGGTGGGCAGCTGCAGAGGTGCACTGCCCTGCACCCCGCGTGGTTACGCGCATCAGCGAGCCTGTGCGGGAAGTTGAGGTGAGACGGCCTGTTGATGTTCGGCGGACTGCCCGCGGCACGCTTCTCCTCGACTTTGGCCAGAACTTTGCCGGCCGCCTTCGACTGAAGGTGGCAGGCAATGCCGGTCATGAAATTTCCGTACGTCACGCGGAGGTTCTCGAGGGGGATGAACTTGCCGTTCGCCCCTTGCGCCGAGCCGAAGCCCATGACCGATTCGTCCTAGCCGGCAACGGTGAGGAGACATTTGAACCGTTTGGTACCTTCCATGGATTCCGCTATGCGGAGGTGACCGGCTGGCCCGGCGAGTTCGAAGAAGGCGCGATTGAGGCGGTGGTGCTGAGCAGTGACATGCGGCGAACCGGCTGGTTTGACTCCTCGGATCCGCTTCTCAACAGGCTGCACGAGAACGTCGTCTGGAGCACACGGTCAAACTTTCTCAGCATCCCCACCGACTGTCCGCAGCGGGACGAGCGGATGGGGTGGACGGGAGACGTTGCCGTCTTCGCGCCAACTGCACTGACCCTCTTCGACGCGGCAGCGTTTCTCTCCAGCTGGCTCGACGATCTGGAGATCGAGCAGCAGCGCCACGGCGGTATTGTTCCCTTCGTCGTTCCGGACGTTATGGGGTTCCCGCCCGGACCCGCGGCAGGGTGGGGCGACGCAGCAACGCTCGTACCCAGCGCAGCCTGGTGGGCCAGCGCCGACGTCGAGGTGTTGTCACGCCGATACGACAGCATGCGTACGTGGGTGGAAGTACTTCACGGTGCCGCAGGTAACAGTGTCCTATGGGAAGGGTCAACGCAGTTCGGCGACTGGCTCGATCCGACCGCACCGCCGGACGCTGCCGGGGCTGCCCGCGCTGACCGCGACCTCGTCGCCAACGCCTACCGCTACCGGTCACTCTGCCTGCTCGCAGCCGCTGCGGAAGAGCTTGGCAAGACGGACGAGGCGAGCAGATGGCGGGCAGATGCGAGCCGCCTCCGGGATGCTTTTGTCCGCGCATATGTGACGCCTGATGGGCGCATGCTCTCGGATGCCCCGACGGCTTATGTCCTCGCCCTTCGATTCGGTCTGCTGGATGACTCCGAAATGCGCCGCGCTGCAGTGGACCGCCTCGTGGAATGCATCCGGCGAGACGGTTACCACATTGGCACTGGCTTCCTTGGAACCCCTCACCTGCTCGATGCGCTCGTCGACGAGGGCCGGCCCGAGGTCGCCGAGGCGCTTATGATGCAGACGGAGAATCCTTCGTGGCTCTACCCGGTGACCCAGGGCGCAACCACAGTGTGGGAACGGTGGGACTCTCTGTTGGAAGACGGTTCCATCAACCCCGGCGAGATGACGTCCTTCAATCACTATGCCTTCGGTGCTGTTGTGAGCTGGATGTACCGCCGTCTGGCCGGCGTCGCGGCACGCCGGCCGGGATACGCGGAGATCACGTTCGCGCCGGTGCCGTTCCACAGCCTGGACCATGCACGCGTGAGACTTGAAACTCCCTCGGGGAGCGTGGCCGGAGGCTGGCGGCGGGAGGGGAATGACATTGTCTATCTCCTCGACGTGCCGGCGCACTCACGAGCCGTTGTGAATCTGCCAGGCGGTGCGGAGATGATGGCAGGACCTGGCCGGCACGAGTGGAGGAGGCCTTCCCATACCCGTGCACCACGACCGAGCGGGGGAACGATATCCCTGTTTTCGCCTGCCCGGGACATCGTTGAGGACGAGCAGGCGTATCGAGCCGTTGTTGGTGCAGCCGGTGCCTATGGGGAGGTGGGTCGACTCTTCCGGGTCCGCAATGACTGGTCGGCCCGGAGTCCTCTCGCCGCGCAGCTGTGGGCACTTCCTCCCGACGCGTCTGGCCGGATTGCCGCCGCTCTGGGTGCGCTTGCAGCTGACGACCCGGCGGCCGGGCATTTGCAGACCGCAGGTGAGGGTTAGGCGCACTGCATCCCTGCAGTTGCCCGCGCGGGACGAGGAGGATACGTCCCGCGCGGGCAGAATTTTGCTGGAAAAAGGTTCGGTCTGGGCACGTCCCGGCGCCTGCGTTGGCTAGACAGGCTAGTCTTCCTAAGCATGAATGAGGACACGGCACTGGATCCCCTGGCGGAAGAATTCCGGGAAGCACTGCGCGAAGCCGTCTTCCTTGTGCGCCACATGGACACGGAGTTCGGTCTCACCAGCAACCAGCTGGTTACCCTGCGGATGGTTTCCGGGGACGGGATGCGGGTCAGCGACATCGCGCGCAACCTCGGTGTCAAAGTACCGAGCGCCACCGAGCAGATCATCCGGCTGGAACATGCCGGACTGGTTCGGCGCACTCCGGACCCGGACGATTCCAGAGGAGTCCGGGTGACTCTCACCCCCGACGGAGAGCAAAAACTCGTGGTGGAGACCGCCCGGCGCGCTTCCCTGATGGCCGGCCTGCTTGCCCAGTTGGCTGAATCCGAACGGGACAAGCTGCGCCAGGCGCTGCCCGTCATCGCGAAAGTGACCCGCATGGGTTTTTCCTCCGTGGGCTAACCGGGACCTTCACCGCTGAGCGAACAATTGCAGACATCCCAGCGGGGGACCGATAGCGTTGGAGCTATGGCAACTATTGACATCACCGAGGCAACGTTCCCTGAGACCATCGAGGACAACGACATCGTGTTCGTTGACTTCTGGGCTGACTGGTGCGGTCCGTGCAAGCAGTTCGCACCGGTTTACGACGCCGTCTCGCAGCAGCATGAGGACATCACCTTCGCGAAGGTGGACACCGAAGCCGAGCAGGGGCTCGCCGCTGCCGCAGGAATCACCTCGATCCCCACACTGATGGCCTTCCGTGAGAAGGTCCTGGTCTTCTCCCAGCCCGGCGCCCTCAACGCCAACCAGTTCAGCGAACTGGTCGAGGCCGTTAAGGGCCTGGACATGAAGGCTGTGCACGAGCAGATCGCTGCCCAGGAAAAGGGCCAGGCCGCTGCCGGCCAGGACGGTCAGGTTAACTAACGCCGGCCCTTCAACCCGGCCTTTTGACGGCGGGGAGCTCCTCCACACCGGAGGGCTCCCCGTTTTTGCGTTAAGCCAGTCCGATCCGGGCGGCTCCGACGGCCGCCGTTCCCACTGAATGTTGCCCCTGTTGCTGGTGGGCTCTCTTGGGTCACTCCCGTAACACTGAGTGGGAACATCGGGCGTTGGCCGACACACGTTCCCACTCTGTGTTGTGTGCTGTGGCAGATGAGGTCACTCCAGCCACACCAGGTGACAAAGAGTGGGAACCCGTGTCGTGGCGGCCGGTAGCCAACATGGAATACCGCCCCTGGAATACCCACGGAACGCCGCCCCTGGAACAAATCCCCTGGAACAGATCCCACGAAAAAAACCCACGGAACGCCGGGCAGTGGGGGTGCCCGGAAGTTTTTGGTCCTAGCCGTGCACTGGCTTCCGCTGTAGGCTCTGAGCTCCCGGGGGAGCAGGCTGCCTCCGGCTGCCTGCCCGGACGTAACCAGTCAACGAAGACCCAGGTAACAAGGCGAGGAAGATACATGAGCGGCAATCGAGCAATTGCATATATCGAACCCGGCGTCGTGGAAGTCCAGGACATCGACTATCCCACTTTTGAACTCAAGGACGGTCCGGGTGTGAATCCGGCCAACGTGGGACGGAAACTGCCCCACGCTGCCATCCTGAAAGTAGTAACCACCAACATCTGCGGGTCGGACCAGCACATGGTCCGCGGCCGGACCACCGCGCCGCCTAACCTGATTCTTGGGCATGAGATCACCGGGGAGGTCGTAGAGACCGGGCCCGGAGTGGAGTTCATCAAGGTAGGCGATCTGGTCTCCGTGCCCTTCAACATTTCCTGCGGCCGGTGCAAAAACTGCAAGGAGCGTAAGACCGGGGTCTGCCTGAACGTTAATCCGGACCGGCCGGGCAGCGCCTATGGCTACGTGGACATGGGTGGATGGGTCGGCGGACAGGCCGAGTACGCGCTGGTGCCGTACGCCGACTGGAACCTGCTGAAGTTCCCGGACAAGGACCAGGCCATGGAGAAGATCATGGACCTGACCATGCTCTCCGACATTTTCCCCACGGGTTATCACGGTGCCATCACTGCCGGTGTACGCACCGGTTCCACGGTTTACATTGCCGGCGCCGGTCCCGTGGGCCTGGCAGCGGCGGCCGGGGCCCAGCTGCTCGGAGCCGCCGTCGTTATTGTCGGCGACCTTAACGAGGACCGGCTTGCGCAGGCCCGCAGCTTCGGCTGCGAGACGGTGGACATCTCCAAAGGCGATCCCAAGGACCAGATCGAGCAGCTGCTTGGTGTTCCCGAAGTGGACTGTGGTGTGGACGCTGTGGGCTTCGAAGCCCGCGGCCATGGGCACGGCTCGGGAACCGAAGCTCCGGCAACCGTGCTCAACTCGCTCATGGACGTCACCGCGGCGGGCGGCGCCCTGGGCATCCCGGGCCTGTACGTCACGGGAGATCCCGGTGGGGTGGATGAAGCAGCCAAGGTCGGATCCCTCTCGCTGAGCCTTGGCACCGGCTGGGCGAAGTCCCTGTCCTTCACCACCGGACAGTGTCCGGTGATGAAGTACAACCGGGACCTGATGATGGCCATCCTCAATGACAAGGTGCAGATCGCCAAGGCCGTCAATGCCACCGCCATCAACCTGGACGCAGCACCGGAAGCGTACCGGGAGTTCGATTCAGGTGCAGCCCGCAAGTACGTGATTGACCCGCACGGTGTGACGGGGGCGAACGCCAACTAGCGGCAGCCGTCGCCAGGGCATATCGGGGCATCGGAGCCGGCACTGAACCGTGTCGGCCTCCGGTGCCCCGGTTGTGTCCTTTTGCCTTCTATTGCCCGGTGCCGCGCACGTAAACTCGTTTAGCCGGGATACCCCGACACGTCTATGGGATCCGGCGGCCCACCACTCATGCGGTACGAGTTGGAAGCGGGGACCAGATGCGTGCACCCCTGGCAGGCGGCAGTAAACTTCTGAAGAACTTCCCAAAGACAGTTCAGGCAGTAGTCTCCGGACATAACACCGGAACGGAAGCAGTGCACTCCACCGTGAGTCGTTCGGCCGGCCGGGCCACGGGAGGCATGCGGTGAACGCGGCGGATACCGCCTGGGTCCTGGTCTGCGCGGGCCTGGTGCTCTTTATGACACCCGGGCTGGCGCTCTTCTACGGCGGCATGGTTCCGGTGCGGAACGTGCTGACCATGATGATGCAGAACATCATCCCGCTCGGCATCATCACGCTTACCTGGGTCCTGGTGGGATACACACTCGCCTTCAGCAACAAGGGCACCTCGGTGTTCGGTGAGTTCGACGCCTGGGCGCTGCTCAACGTGGACACACCCCAGTTCCACACCGTGGCAGCCGGGGTCACCATTCCCGCGCTCGCCTTCGTGGCCTACCAGATGATGTTCGCGATCATCACGCCGGCCCTGATCACGGGCGCGACGGCGGGGCGGCTGCGGTTCGCGGGGTGGGTGCTGTTCCTGACAGCCTTTTCGATCCTGGTGTATCCGCAGGTGGCCCGCTGGCTCTGGCATCCGAAAGGCTGGCTGGCCCAGCTCGGTGCCCAGGACTGGGCCGGAGGCATGGTGGTGCATGCGTCCGCGGGGGCTGCCGCCGTCGCCGTCCTGCTCGTGGTGGGCCGGCGCCGCGGCTGGCCACAGCTGAAGACCTCTCCCAACAATCTGCCGTTAATGCTCGTGGGCGCGGGAATTCTGTGGTTTGGCTGGTTCGGGTTCAACGCCGGCGACGGGCTGCAGGCTAACGCCATAGCGGCGCAGGCGCTGGTGAACACGCATGTTGCCGGCGGAGCGGCGATGCTGACGTGGCTGCTTGTGGAGCGGCTGACCAGCGGGTACGCAACTCTGGTTGGTGCGGTGTCCGGTGCTGTCGCCGGGCTGGCCACCATCACGCCCTGCGCAGGATTCGTGAACACGGGGTCGGCACTGATCATCGGGCTGATCGCCGGGTGTGTGTGCTGCTTCGCCGTGCGGCTCAAGCACCTGCTGCACTATGACGACGCGCTGGACGTCATTGCCGTGCACTTTGTCGGCGGGGTGACCGGGTCCTTTTTGCTTGGTTTCTTTGCCGACAGCGCCGTCAACCCGGTCAGCGACGACGGCGTGTTCGCCGGCGGGGGCGGGTACCTTCTCTGGCACCAGATCGTGGCGATCGTGTGCGTGGTCCTGTTTTCCTTCGTGGTCAGCTGGCTCATCGCGGCGCTGATCAGCCGGACCATCGGACTGCGCGAACCCGGTCCGGAGCAGGATTCGCTGGACCGGGTGCAGCAGGGGCAGGCTGGGTATTCGCTGGGCGGGATTACGGCCCGTCCAACCACCAGCGGCCGGGGTGCGGGGCCGGGACGCCAGACAGCCGGGGCGGTTCCGCCGCCGCGGCACCTGGTCAGCGCAATTGTGAACACCGACCGGATCGACGGGCTGCGCGATGCCCTGCTCATGGCGGGCGCCCGCTCACTGGAACTGATGGAAACAACGGTCTACACCGGCCGGGTCCGCACCGAGGTGTTCCGTTCCGAGGTACGGAAGCTGGACTTCGAGGACCGGCTGCGGGTCTACGCAGCCGTGGACGACGAACATGAAGAAGCGGTGGCCGCGGTACTGCGCCGGTTTGGCGCGGAACCGGACTCCATTCACCGGCTGGAGATCAGCCCGTAGGTCACCGGCTGGAGATCAGCCCGTGACGGTACCTCCCGAAGAAGCTGTGCTGTGCTTCCCCGGGAGGTACCGCGGGACAGTTAGCCGCGCGTGAGGGCCACCGGCTCAGCCAGCAGTGCGCTCAGGGATTCGTCCAGGTCCTGCTTGGCAGCACCCTTGGCATGGTTGGCGAGGTCCTCCTCGGAAGCCCACTGTTCGGTCAGGACAATCCGGTCCTCGGACTCTTCCGTGATCTCATAGCGCAGGCAGCCGGGCTCGGAAAGAACTTGTTCAATCGCGATATCCAGGGCCAGTTTCACGCGGAAGAACTCTCCGGGATTGGGGACGAAAACGGCGGTCAGGTCAACAGGTGCAGTCATAGGGACAACTTTAGATGCCCTTGGCCGCCAGTTCCTCACGCAGGGCAGCGACATGACCTGCAGCGTCGACCTGGTACTGGGCAAGGGCGACCCGGCCCTCGGCATCGATCACGACAGTGGAACGCAGCACACCCACGAGTTCCTGTCCGTTAATGACCTTCGGTCCCCAGGCCCCGTAGGCACGGGCAACGGAGTTGTCCTCGTCCGAAAGAAGCGGGAAGGTGAGGCTGAGGTCTTCAGTAAAGTCCGCCAGAGCCTGCAGCGGGTCGGGGGAGATACCCAGAACCTCGTAGCCGGCACCCTGCAGCGAGGCCAGGTTATCGCGGAAGTCGCACGCTTCAGTGGTGCAGCCAGGCGTCGCGGCCTTGGGATAGAAATAGACGATGACGTTCCTGCCCCGGTAATCGGCGAGGGACACCTGCCTGCCGGTTGCGTCAGGCAGTGTGAAACCGGGGGCTTCGCTGCCGGGGGAGAGGCGGAGCGGGGACTGGGACTGTGTCGTGGCCATGAGGATCCTTTGGTTGGGGTCGGTAGATAGTTCCGGAGCGGCGCGGTCAGCGGGTTTCGGCTGGTTCTGGCCGGGATTCACCGGTGAGGGGCCCGCCGATAAGCTGACCGGCGATGGCAGACCCCACCTGTTCCAGGAGCGGTCCGGCGCCGGCCATGCATTTATCGGTGTCGGGTTCCAGATCGGTCAGGGCATAGGCGCGGTCGAACCCGGCCGCCCGGACCTGCTGATCGTGCAGGGTGCTGCGCCCGCAGACCGCGATGGCCGGAACACCCGCTGCGGCAGCCGCCCGGGCAACCCCCAGGGGGGTCTTGCCAAGCAGGCTTTGCTCATCGAGGCTGCCTTCGCCGGTAATAACGAGGTCCGCACCGGACAACCGGTCCGCCAGTCCGGTGAATTCCAGGACGACGTCGATGCCTGGCCGGCGGTCGGCAGCGAGGACCGCGAGTGCGGCGTAACCGACACCGCCGGCGGCTCCCGCCCCGGGAGCGTGGGCGGCGTCCAGGGCCCGCGGTCCAAAGTGGGAGCCGAGGACCTGCACGAAATTCGCCAGGGCGGCATCGAGCAGCTGGACGTCTTCCGCGCAAGCGCCCTTCTGCGGACCAAAAACCGCCGCGGCGCCGTCGGGTCCCAACAGCGGATTATCCACATCGCTGGCCAGCACAAAGTGTGTCTGCCGCAGACGGGGATCAAAACCGGACGAATCGATGCCGGCGAGCCGAAGCAGGGCAGCGCCGCCGCCTTCCAGCTCCTTTCCGTCAGCGTCCAGCAGGCGGGCACCGAGTCCCTGCAGGATCCCGGCCCCGCCGTCGGTGTTGGCACTGCCGCCGACGCCGAGAATGATCCGGGTGCAGCCGGCGTCCAGGGCAGCGCGAATCAGCTCCCCGGTTCCCCGGGAGCTGGCCCGCAGCGCGTCCTTGACGCCCGCGGGCAGCACCGCAAGGCCGGAGGCGGTGGCCATCTCAATGACCGCTTCACCGCCGCGGACCGCGAAGTCCGCTCTCAGCGGTTCCCCGGTCGGCCCGCTGACCAGGGCACTGCGGCGGGTAAAGCCGGTGGCGACGGCGGCATCCAGGGTGCCTTCACCGCCGTCGGCCACCGGAATCCCGTCAATGTCCCAGGCTTGTCCGGCCGGCAGCGGCACCGACTGGAGGCCGGCGGCCAGGTGCGCGGCAACCTCCGGGGCGGTCAGTGACCCCTTGAACTTGTCCGGTGCTATGACCACGCGCATGCCGGTACTTCCTTTCGACGAATCAGGTGTCCCGGGGCAGCCCGGAAGGGCCGCCCCGGGACAGGAAATGCTAGTCCAGCAGCGCCACGGTTGCGGTCGGCGCGTCCTGGGAGCGTTCGGCCAGGTCCTCAAACTCGTTGACGTTGTCCAGCTCGGTGCCCATGGAGATGTTGGTGACCTTCTCGAGGATTACTTCCACCACCACCGGAACCCGGAACTCACCCATCAGTGCCTTGGCCTTCTCGAAAGCGGCCGGCAGATCGTCCGGGTTCTTCACCCGGATGGCCTTGCAGCCCAGACCCTCGGCGACCTTGAGGTGGTCCACTCCGTAGCCGTCCGTTTCCGGCGAGTTGATGTTCTCAAACGCCAGGGACACGTTCTGCTCCATCTTGAACCCGCGCTGGGCCTGCCGGATCAGCCCCAGATAGGAGTTGTTCACCACCACGTGGATGTACGGCAGGTTGAACTGCGCCCCGACCGCCAGCTCCTCGATCATGAACTGGAAATCGTAGTCACCGGAGAGAGCAACCACTGTCTCGTCCGGCTTGCCGCGGACCACACCCAGTGCCGCCGGACCGGTCCAGCCCAGCGGGCCGGCCTGTCCTGCGTTGATCCAGCGGCGCGGTCCGTAAACGTGCAGCATCTGGGCACCGGCGATCTGGGAGAGCCCGATGGTGGTCACATAGGTGGTGTCCCGGCCGAAGGACCGGTTCATTTCCTGGTAGACGCGCTGGGGCTTGATCGGGACGTTCTCGAAGTGGGTTTTGCGCTGCAGTGAGCCCTTGCGCTGGGCGCACTCGGCAACCCAGGACGCGTAATCCGGCAGCTTCCCGTCCCGCTGGCGTTCCTTGACCAGTTCCAGCAGCCCGTCCAGGGCAGCGCCGGCATCCGAGGTAATGCCCAGGTCCGGAGAGAAAACCCGGCCGATCTGGGTGGGCTCAATGTCAACGTGCACGAAGGTGCGCCCGGCAGTGTACTTCTCGAGGCCGCCGGTGTGGCGGTTGGCCCAGCGGTTGCCGATGCCGATCACAAAGTCTGAGGCCAGCAGGGTCTCGTTGCCGTAGCGGTGGGAGGTCTGCAGCCCCACCATGCCGGCCATCAGGGGATGATCATCCGGAATGGAGCCCCAGCCCATCAGGGTCGGAATCACCGGAATGTTGAGCAGTTCCGCCAGTTCCACCAGCTGCTCGGAGGCCCGGGCATTGATGACGCCGCCCCCGGCCACGATCAGCGGCCGGCTCGAGGCGGTGAGCAGGTTCAGGGCCTTCTCCAGCTGGGTACGGGAGGCCTTCGGCTTCTCGACGGGCAGCGGCTCATAGGCATCGATGTCGAATTCGATCTCTGCCATCTGCACGTCGAACGGCAGATCCAGCAGCACCGGTCCGGGACGCCCGGAGCGCATCAGCGCGAAGGCTTTCTGGAAGGCGCCGGGCACCTGGCCGGGTTCCAGGACGGTCATGGCCATCTTGGTGACGGGCTTGGCGATGGACTCAATGTCCACGGCCTGGAAGTCTTCCTTGTGCAGCTTGGCCACGGGTGCCTGGCCGGTGATGCAGAGCATCGGAATGGAATCTGCCCAGGCGGCGTAAAGCCCGGTGATCATATCGGTGCCGGCCGGGCCGGAGGTGCCGATGCAGATGCCGATGTTGCCGTCCTGCGCGCGGGAGTAGCCGTCCGCCATGTGGGAGGCACCTTCCACGTGGCGGGCCAGGGTGTGGCGGATGCCGCCGTGCTCCCGCATGGCCGCATAGAAGGGGTTGATGGCTGCCCCTGGCAGGCCGAACGCCTCAGTGGCACCCTCCTTGGCCAGGATGGCGACAGCCGCGTCTACGGTGCGCATCTTAGTCATGCTGTTCTCCTTGAAAGTCTGCTTGGGTGCTGGTGTGCCGGGCAGGAAGGCCCGGGGGCAGCCGGTGGGAGGGTGGGTACGCCGGGGATTAGTCGCGGCCGCTGAGCTTGAGGGTCTGCTTGAACAGGCCGGAGTGGTCCAGGCCGCCGTCGCCCTGGTTGACCGTGGCGGCCACGAGCTGGGCGGCGATGGCGCCGAGCGGCAGTGCAACGTTGGCCTCGCGGGCGGCGGAGGTCACGATGCCCAGGTCTTTGTGGTGCAGGGCGAGCCGGAAACCGGGTTCGAAGTTGCGGTCCAGCATTTTCTGCCCCTTCTGGTCCAGGACCTTGGAACCGGCCAGACCGCCGCCGAGGACCTTGAGGGCGGCGTCGGTGTCCACGCCATAGGCCTCCAGGAAGGCGATGGCTTCGCCGAGGACCTCGATGTTGACGGCGACGATCAGCTGGTTGGCAGCCTTGACCGTCTGGCCGGAGCCGGCCGGGCCCACATGGACGATGGTTTTCCCGACGGCGTTAAGTACGTCCTGGGCGGCTTCGAAGTCAGCGGCTTCTCCGCCGACCATGATGGACAGAGCCGCATCAATTGCACCCTGCTCGCCGCCGGAGACCGGTGCGTCGAGCGCCCGGATACCCGCGGCCTTTGCCTCATCGGCAAGCCGCTTGGCAACGTCCGGGCGGATGCTGCTGGCATCGATCCACAGGGTGCCCTGCTTGGCGTTGGCGAAAACGCCGTCCGGCCCGGAAACAACACCCTCGACGTCGGGGGAGTCCGGCACCATGGTGATGACGACGTCGGCGTCCTTCACGGCCTCGGCAATGCTGCCGGCGCCGGAGCCGCCTTCGGCGACGAGCTTGTCGATCTTGTCCTGGCTGCGGTTGAATCCGGTGACGCTGTGCCCGGCCTTGACCAGGTTGATGGCCATGGGCAGGCCCATGATTCCGAGTCCGATGACTGCAACGTTGCTCATGAGGTTTCCTTTGCTGAAGTGTGTGGCTGCCGGGAAGGCAGGGGTTAGTTGGAGACCGGCTGGCGGATGGTCCAGCTGAAGGCGGTCTGCGCCGGTTCCTTGTATTCCAGGCCGATGGCGCCGGTGTAGCCGAGTTCGCGGCTGCGGGCGATCCACTCGCCGAGGGGCAGCGCGCCGGTTCCGGGAGCACCGCGGCCGGGGCTGTCCGCGATCTGGATGTGCCCGAAGTCCTTGGCGTGGTTTTCGATGACGGCGGCAACGTCGTCGCCGTTGACCGCCAGGTGGTAGAAGTCCGCGAGAAGCTTGATGTTCTCCGCGCCGGTTTCCTCCTTGACCCGGGCGATGACCGCAAGTGCGTCCGCTGCCGTCAGGAGCGGGTAGCGGGCGGCGCCGCTGACCGGCTCCAGCAGGACCGTGCCGCCAATGCGGGCGACGCCCTGTGCGGCCGCGGCCAGGTTCTTCACGGCCAGCGTGTCCTGCTCCTCCGGAGTGAATTCCTCCTGGCGGTTGCCGTAGAGGGCGTTGAAGGAGGTGCAGCCCAGGCGCTCGCCGATGCCCGCGACGACGTCGATGTTGTCCTTGAATTCGGAGCAGCGGCCCTTCCACGAGACCAGGCCGCGGTCGCCGGCAGGCATGTCGCCGGCATTGAAGTTCAGACCCGTGAGCTGGACGCCGGCGTCGGTGATTGCCGTCTCGAATTCCGTGACCTGGGCGTCGGAGGGCACCGAGGTGTCGAAGGGCCACCAGAACTCGACGGCGTCGAAGCCTGCGGCCTTGGCGGCGGCGGGGCGTTCGAGCAGCGGCAGTTCGGTCAGAAGGATTGAGCAGTTCACGGAATACGTCATTGGGTTCCTTCAGGAGGGAGGGGGCGTACCCCCGGCGTCTGTTTTCATACTTTTCATATTGTGGAAACAATATCTTGCTATGTGAAAAGCCTAGGATGCAGCGGCGGCGGAGTCAACCCCTGCGCCGGTGCTTAAAACAGCTGCACCCCGGCCGCGGCGGCCGGGGTGCAGAAGTAAGGCGCAGAGCGGTTAGGTCAGGCGGATCTGCCGGTTGACGTCCTTGTACAGCAGGTAGCGGAAGTTCCCCGGCCCGCCGGCGTAACAGGCCTGCGGGCAGAAGGCGCGCAGCCACATAAAGTCCCCGGCCTCCACCTCCACCCAGTCGTCGTTGAGCCGGTAGACGGCCTTGCCCTCCAGGACGAAAAGCCCGTGCTCCATCACGTGGGTTTCCGCGAACGGGATGGAGGCCCCGGGCCGGAAGGTCACAATGTTGACGTGCATGTCATGGGCCAGGTCATTGGGGTCGGCAAACCGCGTGGTGGCCCAGGCTCCGTCCGTGTCCGGCATGGGAGTGGGCTCCACCTCCTGGTCGCTGGTCACGAATGACTTCGCCGTGAAGCCTTCCAGCGGCTCGTAGGCCTTGCGGATCCACTGGAAGCTGGCGATTTCATCCGAGGAATTGCGCAGGCTCCAGTCCGCTCCGGCCGCAAGATAGGCGTAGCCGCCTGCTTCCAGGTGGTGTGTCTCGCCGTCGAGCTCCAGGGTCAGGCTGCCCTGGGTGAGGAAGATGACCCCCTCCACCCCCGCTTCAGGTTCCGGTTTGTCCGAGCCGCCGCCGGGGCCGACTTCGACAATGAGCTGGCTGAACGTGGTGGCAAAGCCGGCGATGGGCCGGGCGAGGATCCAGGACCGGGTGTTCTCCCACCCCGGGAGGTTGGAGGTGACAATGTCGCGCAGCACACCCTTGGGGATGACGGTGTAGGCCTCCTTGACCACGGCGCGGTCGGTCAGGAGCTGGGTCTGGGGCGGCAGGCCGCCCTGCGGGTAGAAATAATTGCTCATCAAGGTGCTCCTCTTAATTGACGGCCGGGCTGGCGAGCCGCGGGTGGGCCAGCGTGGTGAGCTGGGACAGCTCGACGCCGGCCTGGGACAGGACTTCCTCTGGGCTCAAAGCCCCGCACTGGACACCCCGCAGAATGAACCCGGCCAGGGCACGTGCCGTGGCAGGTTCATCCATCACACCGCTTCCGGTCTGCTCAACGTAGTTGCGCAGGCGGAGTGCAGCCGCGGGCAGGCCCTCGCGGTAGAAGGCGTAGGTGGCCGTGAACCGGCTGGGCAGCTGGGCTGCGTGCAAATCCCAGCCCTGGTAGTAACCCCGTTCCAGTGACCTGCGCACCAGCCTGCCGTGCAGTTTCCAGGCGTTCTCCGTGTTGTCGCCGACGGGAATCACGTTGGTGGAGCCGTCGGACAGCCGGATGCCCGTGCCGGCCACCGCCAGCTGCATGATTTCCTTGGCGAGGTCCGCCACGGGGTGTTCCATGGACTGGTATTCCGCAGCGATCTGCAGTGACGCCGAGTAATCGTAGGTGCCGTAGTGCAGGGCACTGATCCGGCCGGGGACAGCGTGCGGAAGCTGTGCGACCGGGGACGTACCGTCCGCGCCGAGGATCAGCTGCGGTGTTTCCACCTGGACCTCGAACTTCAGCCGGCCCGCCGGGAGGGAGTGGATCTGCTCCAGGCGGGAGACGGCGTCGTCCATGGCCCTGACCTGATCCACGGTGGTGACCTTGGGCAGGGTGAGGACCAGCCCTGCCGGCAGTTCCCCGGCGCGGGCCAGGGTGGAGACGAACAGGTCAAGGGTCCGCAGCCCGCGGGCGCGGGTGGGTGCCTCGAAGCACTTGAAGCGGATGCCGATGAACGGCGGTGCCGTCCCGGCCTCCACCGCTGCGGCCACCGCTTTGGCTGCGGCGACGGCGTCGTCGTCTTCGGCGTCATCGCCGCGGTCGCCATAGCCGTCCTCGAAGTCCAGGCGGAGATCCTCGATGGGTTCTTCGGCCAGTTTCCGGGCGACGCGGGAGGCCACGGCGGTTCCGAGTTTCGGTTCCAGGCCCAGCAGTCCGCCGAGCCGTTCCAGGCCGCCGTGGTCTTCCACCGCGGCCGCGGCCTGCGCTCCCCAGTCAGCAGCAAACGACGGCGTGAACCGGTCTGCGGGGACATAAACGGTGTGGATTGGCTGCCGGGTGCCGTCATCACCCGGGTAGTTCTGCTCCAGGAAACGGTCCGTCTCCTGGAGGGAGGCATTGATCCGGTCCAGGTCCTGCGGGGTCAGGGACGCGAGGTGTTTTGCCATGGCTCAGCCGACCAGTTCAGCGGTGCGGGCGGAGTGGGCTGCACCTGCGACGGCGGCGGCGACGTCGGCTGCGACCTGGGGGTCGAAAACGCTCGGAATGATGTAGCTGGCGTTGAGCTCATCGTCAGCCACCCGGTCCGCGATCGCCTGGGCGGCGGCCACCAGCATCTCCGGGGTGATGTCGGAGACTCCGGCATCCAGCAGGCCGCGGAAGAATCCCGGGAAGGCCAGAACATTGTTGATCTGGTTCGGGAAGTCGCTGCGTCCGGTGGCGACAACGGCGGCGTGCCGGGCGGCGACGGCGGGGTCGATCTCCGGGGTGGGGTTGGCCATGGCGAAAACGATGGCCTTCTCCGCCATGGCGGCGACCTGCTCTTCGCCGATGACGTGGGGTGCGCTCACGCCAATGAAGACGTCTGCACCGGTGAGGGCCTCGTGCAGGGTGCCGGAGAACCCTTCCTCATTGGTGTTCGCGGCGATCCAGGCCCGGTGATCGTCGTCGTAGCTGACGCCGGAGTGAATGGCACCAGAGCGGCCGGCGGCAATGATGTGCTCTGCGCCCTGGGCCTTGAGCAGCTGGATGATGGCTGATCCCGCCGCGCCGACGCCGGAGACGACAATCCGGACTTCGGAGAGCTTCTTGCCAACCACCCGCAGCGCATTGACCAGGGCGGCCAGCGTGACGATGGCGGTTCCGTGCTGATCGTCATGGAAGACCGGAATATCCAGTTCCTCGCGGAGCCGGTTTTCGATTTCGAAGCAGCGCGGCGCCGCGATGTCCTCCAGGTTCACACCGCCGTAAACGGGTGCCAGCGCCTTGACGATGCGGATGATCTCCTCGGTGTCCTGCGTGTCCAGGCACACCGGCCACGCGTCCACATTGGCGAACTGCTTGAACAGTGCGGCCTTGCCTTCCATGACCGGCAGCGCCGCGGCCGGTCCGATGTTGCCCAGGCCCAGCACGGCGGACCCATCGGTGACGACGGCGATGGTGTTGCGCTTGATGGTCAGGTTGCGGGCTGCATCGGGGTTTTCGGCGATGGCCAGGCAGACCCGGGCAACGCCGGGCGTGTAGGCCCGGGAAAGATCATCGCGGTTGTTCAGCGTGACCTTCGGCGTTACCTGGAGCTTGCCGCCGAGGTGCATCAGGAACGTCCGGTCCGAAACATTGCGGACGGTGACACCTTCCAGGCGGTTGAGGGCGTCCTCCACCTGACGGGCGTGCTCATCGCCGGTGGTGTCGCAGGTGACGTCGACGACGATGGTTTCGTGGCGGGACTCGGTGACGTCCAGTGCGGTAACGGCGGCACCGGCGGCAGCGGCTGCGGCTGCGAGTTCGCTGGTGGCGGTGAAACCGGAGGGTGCCTCCACCCGCAGGGTGATCGAGTTGCCGGGGCCGGGATTTGCCATTGGGATTCCTCCATGTGTTGGCCCTCGAAGGGGGCTGGGTCTGCTCGGTATCTCGAAGTTATTTCGTATTATGGACATTATTATCTACTCTGTGGAAATACAACCCACTCGGGAAGTATGTTCACGGGAAACCTGCGCTCCGCAGGGAAGCTCGATAGAGTAATTTCACGATGTGGATAAGCGTCGGAAACTAAACTGGTAGGAGTTCTGCGTTATGGGCGAAAAAGCCCCGGGCGGCGTGCAGTCTGTTGAACGCGTTTTCGAGCTGCTGGAGCTCATTACTGATGCCGGGGGAGATGTCACCCTCAGCGAGCTTTCGGCCTCCACCGACTTGCCCCTCCCCACCATTCACCGGCTGCTGCGCACCCTGGTCACGCTTGGCTATATCCGGCAGCTGCCGAACCGCCGCTATGCCCTGGGCCCCCGGCTCATCCGCCTGGGCGAAGGAGCGAACAAACAGCTCGGCGCGCTGGCCCGGCCCCAGCTGAAGTCCCTGGTGGACCAGCTCGGCGAGACCGCCAACATGGCGGTCCTGGACTCCGACATGGTCCTCTACGTGGCCCAGGTGCCCTCGCTGCACTCCATGCGTATGTTTACCGAGGTGGGCCGGCGCGGGTTTATGCATGCCACCGGAATGGGCAAGGCCATCCTGGCGGAGCTCGACGACGACACGGTGCGCGGGATCGCTGCCCGCAAGGGCCTGCCCACTCCCACGCCGAAAAGCATCGGCGACATCGAATCATTGCTGGCTGAACTGAACCTGATCCGCGAACGCGGTTACTCCATTGATGAAGAGGAGCAGGAGATAGGCGTCCGGTGTTTTGCGATGGCAATCCCCGGCGCCCCGACCCCTGCCGCCATTTCCGTCTCCGGTCCGGTTTCCCGCGTGGATGGGTCCTTCGCGGAACGGGCCGTTCCGCTGCTGCGTGAGGCTGCGCAGGCCATTTCCGAGGAACTCAACCAGCACTGAGTCCGGTGCGGTGGAGTTGAGGCCCTGATCGATACGGTCAGGGCCTCAACTGGTTCTTGGGCTGTTCCGCGGGGAAGCGCTTACGTTCCGGGGGTTCCCGGGGCAGTGGCGGGTTTCGGCGCCTCGGGATCGATGGGAACCACGTTGCCGTCGCAGTCGATCAGCTGGCCGTTCTCATAACGGTCGCCTTCAGCCAGGCATTTGAGATCCTCTTCCCGGATGACCCGGCCGGTGCCGGCGGCGAAGACCGAAGAGTTCTCCGAGTTGCCGGCCTTGAGGTGGTTGAAGAGAAGGTTCAGCGCGATCGCCATGAGGGCGGAGGAGCTGATGCCGGAGTGGAAGATGGTGCCGAACCAGGCCGGGAAGGCATCGTAGAAGGTCGGTGCGGCGATGGGGAGCATGCCGAACCCGATGGAGGTGGCCACGATGATCAGGTTCATGTTGTTCTTGTACTCGACCTTGGCCAGGGTGCGGATGCCGCTGGCTGCGACCGTTCCGAACAGGACAATTCCGGCCCCGCCCAGTACGGCTGTGGGGACGGCTGCGATGAGGCGGCCCATGATCGGCAGCAGGCCCAGCAGGACCAGGATTACGCCGCCGGCGGCCACCACGTAGCGGCTCTTGATTTTGGTGACGGCGACCAGCCCTACGTTCTGGGCGAAGGCACTCTGGGTGAAGGATCCGAAGACCGGCGCCACCAGGCTGGAGGCCATGTCGGCGCGCAGTCCTGCCGCAATGCGCTTGGAATCAGTCCGGGTGCCCACAATCTCGCCGACGGCCAGGATATCGGCCATCGTTTCGGTCAGGATCACCAGGACCACAATCAGCATTGAGATAATGGCGGCGACTTCAAAGGTGGGCGCTCCCAGGTGGAACGGCGTCGGGAAAGCGACGATCGGGCCCTCGCCGACCTTGGAGAAGTCAGCTACTCCGGCGACGACGGCAATGAGGGTGCCGATGACCATCGCCAGCAGAATGGACAGCCGGGAGATCGTTGCGCTGCCAACCTTGCTGAGCAACAGGACCAGGGCAAGCGTGACGCCGGCCAGTCCAATGTTGGCCACACTGCCGTAGTCCTCGGCCGTCCTGTTTCCGCCCATGGCCCAGTTCGCGGCGACGGGCATCAGCGTCAGGCCAATGGTGGTGATGACGGTGCCGGTGACCACCGGCGGGAAGAACCGGACAATCCGGGAGAATACCGGGGCGATCAGCAGGCCGATCGCTGCGGAGACAATGACGGCGCCGAAGACGGCCGGAAGGCCGCCCCCGCCGGAGACAATGGCGACCATGGTGGCGACGCTGGCGAAGGACACCCCCTGCACCAGGGGCAGCTGCGACCCGAAGAAGGGGATGCCAAGCGTCTGCAGCAGGGTGGCAAGTCCGCCCATAAAGAGCGCCGCGGCGATCAGGATTCCAATATCGGCGGAGGACAGTCCGGCCGCCTGGCCGATGATGAGGGGAACCGCAATGATGCCCCCGTACATGGTCAGGACATGCTGGAAGCCGTAGGCGAAGGTGCTTCCGAGGGGAAGCCGTTCGTCTTCCGGACGGTGGGAGGGTTGGTGGCTGCGACGCTGCAGGGTTTCGCCGTTCCGGCGGGATTTCATGGTCATAGCAGACTTCCTTGGTTCATGGCAGACGTCTTCGTCTATCTGAAAAGGTCTGGCTAACAAAATGAGGCTGCAGGGTGCACCGCCGGTGCCGGCGGTGCACCCTTTGGATGTGGTGCGGAGTGAGTGTGCTCAAAGCACGCTGTGTTGCCTGTACTGCTTGTATTGCTCGTATTGCTTGTGGTGCGGTGCAGCGGCTTGTGCCGCTGAGTGGGACGGCCCCCGGCTTAGCAGAATCCAGCGATGCCGGTCCACGCGATGTCTGCGCTGGCGGCGTCCTCGCGCGTGACGGTGGCTTCGATCAGTCCGTAGGGCCGGTCTGCGGCAAAGAACACCTCGTTGGGGTTATCGAGACCGAACGGGGAGAGATCCACCAGGAAGTGGTGTTTGTTGGGCATGGAGAACTTGATCTCGTCGATGTCGCTGTGCGCTTCAAGGACCTTGCTTCCCATGTCGAACAGTGTCTGCTGCAGGGCGTGGGAGTACTTCTCGGTGAAACCTTCCAGCAGCAAGCCACGCACGTCGTTGTAGCTCTTGTTGAAGTCCACCTTGCTGAAGTCCGTGCCCGTCTTGAAGCGCCAGCGGGCGGCGATGTCCGTGGCGAGGATGCGGTCGGTGGTCTCCTGCAGGGTGGTGTAGCGGTCCTTCGGATAACCGGTGAAGCCCGATTCCGTCGACTTCAGGACGGTGAGGTCCCGCAGCCCCGCAATCAGGTGGTTGGTGTCGCCCTCGCGGACCAGGACCGCGGTGCGGACCTCCTGGCCGTTGCGCACAAAGGAGTGGTCGTGCCCGGTTCCCTGGGCCTGGATACGGTCCCAGCTGTACGCCTCGGCTTCCCAGCGGCCGCCGGTGACCCAGTCGAAGCTGGAGGTGAAGTGGTCGCCCAGGCGCAGAAGCAGCGACTCCGGTGCCCCGATGCCATCCCGGGCGAAGGCGTAGATGGTGTTCTTCTGGGTGTCGGTGGGGACTACGTGGCCGTTGTCGCCCTCCAGGTGGGCCGCGGAAAAATCGCCCCGCAGCTGGGAAGTTACGTTGAGATCTTCGATCTCGTGCCGGGCGGTGTCCCTCGAGATCTTGACGACCCGGACTTCGGCTTTGCCGAACTGGTTGTCTCCCAAGATGATTTTGCTGCTCATGACCTTCTCCAAACTTCCGCTATATGGAAACAAGTTTTCATACTGAAATTGGGTATGAAGCTCTGTATCTACACACCCTTTGGATCGGCCCATAAAAAATGAGCCGACATCGATAGATGTCAGCTCATTACAACCCTGCCTGCTGCTCCCAGGTTACGTGACGTGGGTCACGAAGTAGCCTTCACAGTACCCGAGGCGCCCTGCCACGTAAATCCCCTCTGCCGGTTTTTCTGCCTGGTGTTTTAAGAATCCCTTTTGCGTGCGGACCCCTTGACCAGTCAAAGCGGCGGGAGTTACTGTTTTTCACAGAACAAGAATCTTTTTCCACTTTGTGGAAGCAAGAAGTTGTGGAAGGAAGTGAGTCAAGGTGTCCCCTGAAACAGAGAAGACAGCTAAGCCGCCGGTACTGAAGTCCGTGGCGGCCCAGGAATTCTATTTCCCGGCAGGCGGGGGTGCAGATCCGGACTTTTTCCTGCCCATCCGGCGGAAAGGTACCGTGGAGCGTTTCCGCTGGCTGAAGTGGCGCCCATTCAACCGCCGGCGTGCTGCGGAGTAGATGTCCTGCAGAACCGGCAACGCCCCCGAAGGGGTGCCCCTGAGTCAGGGCCACCCCTTCGGGGGCGTTTTGGGTTTACGCGTCGCCGCCGGCGCCGCCGGTGGTCCCGGCGTTGACCTCCAGGAGCTTGTAGCGGTCCATGGCGTAGGCGGGGATGTCCGAGCCAACGGAGCCGCTTGCGGCCAGCAGTGCCAGGGTGCGGACCACTATGGAGTGCGTATCGTTCTTGAAGTAGCGGCGGGCGGCGGCACGGGTATCCGAGAACCCGAAGCCGTCGGCACCCAGTGACGCGAACTCGTTCGGCACGAACTGCCGGATCTGGTCCGGAACAGCCTTCATATAGTCGGTGACAGCGACAACCGGGCCTTCGGTTCCGGCGAGCTGCTGGGTGACGAAGGGTACTCGCCGCTCGGCGCCCGGGTTCAGGAACGCTTCCTCCTCGGCGGCCAGGCCGTCGCGGCGCAGTTCGGTCCAGGATGTCACCGACCAGACATCGGCGGAGACTCCCCAATCCTCGGCCAGCAGCTTCTGCGCCTCCAGTGCCCATGGAACAGAGACGCCGGAGGCCAGGATCTGGGTTTTGGGGCCCTCGGCCGCCGATTCAGCTACTCGGTAAATGCCCCTAATGACACCTTCCACATCCAGGTTCTCCGGCTCGGCCGGCTGGATAATCGGTTCGTTGTAGACCGTGAGGTAATACATCAGGTTCCGGTCCTCGGATCCTTCGCCATACATCTCTTCGAGGCCGCGGCGCATGATGTGCCCGATCTCGTAGCCGTAAGCCGGATCGTAGGTCTTCACCGCGGGGTTGGTGGAGGCCAGGATCGGCGAGTGGCCATCGGCATGCTGCAGTCCCTCGCCGGTCAGCGTGGTGCGTCCGGCGGTCGCGCCAATGACGAAGCCTCGGGTCAGCTGGTCGGCCGCCGCCCAGAACGAATCGCCCGTCCGCTGGAAGCCGAACATCGAGTAGAACACGTACACCGGTACCAGCGGTTCGCCGTGGGTGGCGTAGGCAGTGCCGGCAGCGGTGAAGGCCGCGACGGCTCCGGCCTCATTAATGCCGGGATGGATCAGCTTCCCGGCGGGTGATTCCTTATACGCGAGCATAAGGTCGCGGTCCACGGACAGGTAGTTCTGGCCATCGGGGTTGTAGATCTTCGCGGACGGGAAGAAAGCGTCCATGCCGAAGGTGCGCGATTCATCCGGCACGATGGGAACCAGCCGGTCACCGAAGTCCTTGTCCCGCATGAGGTCCTTGAGCAGGCGGACGAAGGCCATGGTGGTGGCCGCCATCTGCTTCCCTGAGCCCTTCTTGGCGACCGCGTAGGAGCTGGCTGCCGGCAGTTTGACCGGGGCGTGCTTCTCGCGGCGCTCGGGCACGTTGCCGCCGAGCTCGCGGCGGCGCTCGAGCAGGTACTTGATCTCCGGGGAGTCAACACCGGGGTGGTAGTACGGCGGGGCGTACGGATCGGCTTCGAGCTGCTCATCCGTAATGGGGATCCGCAGGTGATCACGGAAGGCCTTGAGGTCCTCCAGGGTCAGCTTCTTCATCTGGTGGGTCGCGTTGCGGCCCTCGAAGTGCGTGCCCAGGCCGTAGCCCTTGAC
>NZ_JACSQD010000003.1:370130-491963 GCF_014836775.1 Arthrobacter gallicola | reverse complement strand
AACCATCAACGCCCGCACGGCAGCCTCGGAGGCAAAGCACCCATCAACCGGTGTAATCAACCTGCTGTCTGAGTACAGCTAGCCGGTTCAGGACCCGCCGTCGCCGGCGGCGTCTGTGTCCTCTTCCGGTTCAAAGTTCGAAGCTTCGCCGGCACTGCCCGCCGCAACGCCGTCCCCCGTGGCAGGGATAGTCCCCTCAGGCCCGGCTCCGCCCTTCGCCTCCGGGCGTTCCTCCTGCTCCTGGCCGTGCTGGTCTTCCGGATGCTGCTTGCCTGATTCAGCCACAACTGTCTCCTTTGGCTGGTGCTTCGGCCGCGCTGCCTGCCGTGGCCGCTGACTTCCGATACTAGGCCACCATCCTTTAAGTGGACAGGGACCTGGCTTCCCCCGCCTCAGCGGGGGAAGCCAGGTCCCCGGCAGTTCCGGACCCCTGCCCGGCTGTGCCCGCCTGACCGGCTAGGAAACGTCTATTCCGCTCGCCGGAGGACGCCCTTCCACGGCCGCCGCAGCGTGCGGCACCGTGACCCGCGGGTCCACCGGAGCGGGGTTCGCCACTCCCTTGTTCTTCTTCGCGATCTGAATCTGCTCGTACACGTGGTTGCGCAGCTCCACAAAACGCGGCAGCGAACGGGTGGTGAGCTGGTCCCGCTTTTCCGGCAGGTCAATGACAATGTCCTCCTGGACGACGGTCGGCGAGCTGGAAAGCACCACCACCCGCTCTCCGAGGTAGACGGACTCGTCGATGTCGTGCGTCACGAACAGGATGGTGACACCCAGTTTTTCCCAGACACTGCGGACCAGGTCCTCCAGGTCCGCGCGGGTCTGGGCGTCGACGGCGGCAAACGGCTCATCCATCAGCAGCACCTTGGGCTGGTAGGCGACGGCGCGGGCGATGGCCACGCGCTGCTGCATACCGCCGGAGAGCTGCCACGGATAGCTGGTGGGCACGTGGGCCAGGCCCACCGCTTCCAGGGCTTCCTCAACCAGCTTGTTCCGCTCAGCCTTGGCGATTCCGGCGTTCTTCAGCGGCAGCTCAACGTTGCCCCGGACCGTCATCCACGGGAACAGGCTGCGCCCGTATTCCTGGAAAACCACGGCCATGTCCTTCGGCGGCTCGGTGACCTTCTTCCCCGCCAGGACCACTTCACCCGACGTCGGAGCCATCAGTCCGGCAATGATCTTCAGCAGGGTTGTCTTGCCGCTGCCGGAGGGGCCCACCAGGCAAACCAGTTCCCCCGGACGCAGATCGAAGGTCAGGTTGCGGACTGCTTCGATTTCGCCGGCGTCAACCTTGTAGATCTTCTGGATGCCGCGGACCGAAAGCAGCGGCTGGCCCTGGCCGTCCGTGGGGTTACTCTGCATGTTCTACCTCTCTCAAACCGTGGTACCAGCCGAGAATGCGGCGTTCGGCCCACTGGAACATAAATGACATGGCCACACCGATCAGTCCAAGGACCACGATGCCGCTCCACATCTCCGGGATAGCGAAGGAGCGCTGGAACTGGACGATGGTGAAGCCCAGGCCTTCCGAGGATGCGAACATCTCCGAAATCACCATCAGGATCAGCCCGATGGACAGGCACTGCCGCACGCCGGCCATAATCTGCGGGCTGGCGCTGGGCAGGACCAGATAGCGCAGGCGTGCGAACCCGCTGATCCGGAAGGTGCGTGCGGAGTCGCTGAGCACGCCGTCGACGGCGCGGACGCCTTCGATGGTATTGAGCAGCACCGGCCAGATGCAGCCCGAAACGATGACCGCAATCTTCATCTGGTCATTGACGCCGATGAGCAGCATCAGGACCGGGATCAGCACCGGCGGCGGGATGGCCCGGAAGAACTCCAGGACCGGCTCCAGCAGATTCCGCAGCCAGCGCGTGGTGCCGACCAGGATACCCAGGCCGGTACCCAGGACAATCGCCAGAAGAATTCCGATAATCAGGCGGGTGAGACTGGGCAGAACGTCTTCGACCAGCCGCTCCCCCGTCCACACCGTTACCAGCTTGTCCAGCAGCATGCCCGGCTTGGGGACGAAGAAGTTGGTGCTTCCCAGCGTGCTGACCCACCAGATGACAATCAGCAGGACGGGCAGTGCGACTATGTAGCCGGCTTTTTTGAGCGTGTTCATACCACGACCTCCCCGCGTACCGAGCTGTGCCAGGACAGAGTGCGGCGTTCAACGAAGCGCATGCCCATGTTGATGAGGATGCCCAGCACACCAGTGGTCAGCACAAGCGCGTACATCTGGGAGATGGCGCCGCCTGACTGGGCGTTCGCAATCTCCTTGCCGAGACCGGGTGAGCCGATGATCAGGCTGGCGGTGATCGCCAGGATCAGGGCGACGGCGGCGGCGAGCCGGATGCCCGTCATCAGGTAGGGAAGCGTGGTGGGCCACACGACGTACCGGATCCGGGCCAGCGGCCCCAGGCCAAAGCTCTTGGCCGTGTTGCTGGCGACGGGATCAACGTCCGCCACTCCGTACAGGACCTGGATCAGGACCTGCCAGAAGGAAGCGTAGATCACCAGCAGAAGAGTCGATTCGAGCTTGAGCCCGAACAGCAGCACCGCGAGCGGAATCAGGGCGACCGAGGGAATCGGCCGCAGGAATTCGATCGTGGAGTTGGTGGCCTTCCGCAGGAAATCGCTGGAGCCGATCACCAGTCCCAGCACAATGGCGGCAACGGTGGCGATGAGCAGGCCCAGGAACCAGCCGGTCATGGTGTCCAGGACGGCATTCCAGAAGGCTCCCAGGCCCAGGTTGCTGAAGAAGACTCCCAGCACCTCGCTGGCTGGAGGCAGGAAACGGGGGTTGACCACGCCCAGCCGGGGAATCAGTTCCCAGGTCAGCAGGAATCCGAGGATTCCCGCCAAACCCAGCAACGGCCCCGTGGGGAGTCGTTTAGAGGTGTTCATATGGTCTCGTTCTGTTATCCGGACGGATGTCCGGTGCTAGTCCTGTGCGGGCAGCATGGCGGCCAGATCCGGCGCCTTGGAAAGCGTTCCGTAGCTTGCGGCGGCCTCGCCCAAAACGGTCAGGCCATCGCGGTCGAATTCTGCCCGGAAGGTCGGCAGGATCATCTTGGCGCGCATCTCGGCGTCAATCTTGGTGTAGGTGCCGACGATTTCCCGGACCTCGTCCGGGTTCTCCTGGGCGTACTCCAGCGACTTCTTCATCGCCGCAGTGAACTTCTCCACCAGTTCAGGGTTCTCCTCGACGTACGCGGAGGTGGTGAAGTAGCCGCTGATGTCCAGGTTCGGGTGCGTTTCGGCGAAGTTGTAGGCGATGACCCGGGCACCGTTTTCGACGGTCTGGGTGAGGAACGGGTCCAGGATCCAGGCAGCATCGACCTGTCCGGATTCGACCGCCGCGGGTGCGTCGGGGAACGGGATCTCCACGAACTTGATGCTCTCCTGGTCACCGCCGGCGTTCTCCACGAGTTTCCGGATTGTGGTGTCACCGATATTGGACAGGTTGTTGACCGAAACCGTCTTGCCGGCAAGGTCGGCCGCGCTCTGGATGTCGGATCCGGCAGGAACGACGACGGCGCCGAAGTCCGAAGACGTGTCTCCGGTGGTCGAGTTGCCGTTGGATACCAGCTCGATGTCCAGGCCCTTGTCATTAGCCACCATGACGGAGACGACGTTGCCAAAGGCGAAATCGAAGTCTCCGCTGACCACGCCGGGCACGGCCGCAGCCCCGCCGGTGGTGGTCTGGATGTCCAGGTCCAGGCCCTCGGCTTCAAAGAAACCCTGTTCCTTGCCCAGCCAGATGGGGGCGGTGTCCACGATGGGCATAATGCCCACGGAGAGGGTGGTCAGTCCGGAGGTGCCCTCTGCAGCAGAGGTGCCCTCGCCGCCGGAGAGAGATCCACCTCCACAGCCACTGAGGGTCAGAGCCAGCGCGGCAGTCAGGAGGAGGGGGGTATTGCGTTTCACTAAAGCGCTCCTTGTACGGGGGAAACCCCGCGAAGACGGTCGCGGGATCCAGACCTCAGTTCAACAACAACGGAACGGCCCAGAAACAACCAGCCACAAAAATCGTTGAGGTTTGCATCTTGTTCGCATGTTGAACATAAGTTCTACAGGTAAACGCTATGAAATAGGTCACCCCTCGTCAAGGAAAAAACGTGATTGGAGCCACATTTGATACCGTCACGTAATCTACCCGTACCGCCCGCAAAGAATGCGCGCAATACGTGTGTGCTCGGTTAGGCTTGAGGCTTTTTCAGCCGCCGTACGGCGACTGCCGATGCAACGCCCAGGACCAGGAGGGCGCCGGCGGCCCCGGAGCTGACCCAGAAGGATGCAGAGTGCCCGTACTCCTGTGCCAGCGGACCGGCGAGAGCCGAGCCGACTGCAGTTCCGGCCACCGTCCCGCTGGCCAGGAGGGTCATCACGGTACCCATCAGGTTTGGGGGCGCAAGCTGGGCGCCGATGCCGAAAATACTGACCATGGTTGGTCCCACGGGGATGCCCAGGACGAACAGGACCACCAGCATCTCCGGAATCCCGGCCGGCAGCAGCAGCAGCAGTGCGGCACCGGTCATCGCGGCCGCAGCCAGGACCCAGCGAACGGACTGGCTCAGGCGTTCGGGCCAGAACGCGACAGACAGTGCGGCCACGGCCGAGCTGATCCCCATGACGGCATAGAGCAGCCCCGCAGCGTCGGCGATGCCGAAGGTCCCGCCAAATGCGGTGAGGCTGGCCTGGGTGGCACCGAAGAATGTCCCCATCGCCACCATCCCCAGGATCGGCAGCGCCAGCACCGCCCAGGTGCGCCAGATACCGGCCGGTGACGGCCGGTCTGCGCCGGCGGCACGGGCCTTGGCCCGGTTCCGATCCGTGCGGCGGCGCCCGGCCGGCACCACTGTCTCAGCGGAACGGTGCAGCGCGAAGGCCGTCACCATGGTCCCGGAGATCACCGCAGCCAGCACCAGCGGAAGCCACGGCGCCACCGCTGCGGCAAGCAGGCCAACCAGGGCAGGACCCAGGACAAAACTGAGTTCATCGGCCATGCTCTCGTAGGACAGCGCAGTGCCCAGTTCCCGGCCGCTGCGGTCCCGGCTGGTCATGGCCATCCACCGCACGCGCGCCAGCGGGCCTACCTGGGCGCCGGTGGCTCCCATCGCAAAGGCCGCTGCAAGCACAGCGGCGAGCGAGCCGCCGGCAGGCAGCTGGGCTGCCGTGAACAGGACGGCCAGGATCATCAGCGGATTCACGACGGCGGCCCCCAGCAGCAGAGGCCGCTGACCTATCCGGTCTGCCAGGTATCCGAGGAACGGGCCTCCCACCGCGGAGCCAAGGCCCACGGCGCCGGCAGCGAACCCGCCCTGGGCGTAGGACCCGGTGGTGCTGGTGATAAGGGTCAACGCGCCGATCGTCAGCATTGCCAGGGGAAGCCTCGCCAGAAAGGCAACGGGGAAAAATGCCTTGCCCGCGATCTGGAAGATCCGCCCGTACCGGCCCTGGGACGGCGGCGGAGAAGCGGACGCGGGGCCGGCCCCTGGCTCTGGCTGCGCCGTTGCTTCTGGCTGCGCTTTTGCTTCTGGCTGCGCTGTTGATCCCGGCTTCACAGCTGCTTCTGGCTGCGCCGGGGGCACGGTTGGCCGGGCGCTGGAGAGGTCAGGTTGAGTTCCGGAGGCGGCCGGTGAGGGCTGTTCGGGTTCGTAGTCACGGGTCATTTTGCTGGCTCTGTTCACGCGAAAACCGCGCATCGTCCCTCCTCCCGATGCGCCGGACCCGGTTACACGGTGATTCTACTACTCCGCCTGTTTCTCCGCAGGTCAGACAGGCAAAGCCTCCGCCGCCCGGAACCGGATGCTGGAGCCATTGCGGCCGCGGGTAATCTGCAGCTGAGCACCGATCCGCTGCTTCATCTCCGCCACGTGGCTAACCAGTCCCACCACCCTGCCGCCGTCGCGGAGCCCTTCCAGCGCGTCCATCACCTGTTCCAGCGCTTCCTCGTCCAGGCTGCCGAAGCCTTCGTCCACGAACAGCGTCTCCATGCTGGTGCCGCCCGCTTCCTGCTGTACGACGTCCGCCAGTCCCAGGGCCAGCGCCAGCGATGCCATAAAGGATTCCCCTCCTGACAGGGTGGACGTATCCCGGCGGACACCGGTCCAGGCATCGATGACATGGAGCCCGAGCCCGGCTTTGCGGTTTCCGGAGCGCGAGTCGTCGTGCACCAGCGAGTACCGTCCCGCGGTCATGGCCGCCAGGCGTTCCGTCGCGGCTGCTGCCACCTGTTCCAGACGCGCGGCCAGCACGTAGGTGCTCAAAGCCATCCGGTAGTTGTTCTCGCCGTTGCCCCGGGCGGTGTCGGTAACCGACTGGAGCAACTCGAACCGGCTGCGCAGGGGGCGGATCGCTTCGGTTGCCGCTGCCAGCCTCACGTCCAGGTCCTGCAGTGTTGCCAGGGATCCCTCCAGCAAACCAACCTGGATGCCGGCATCTGAAACCGCTTTGCGGGCGGCATCTGCTGCTTCGGCAGCTTCAGCGAGGTCCTCTTCATCGGGCATCTGCGCCGGATCGCCGCCGCTGTCCAGGGAAGCGGCTGCATCTTCGCTTTCGCGCCGCATGGCCACGCGTGCTGCGTCTGCGTCGAGGGCGTCGAGGGCGCTGCGGAGGCGCTCGGCCTCGGCAGCCGGGAGCAGCGCGGCCCGGGCGGAGTCCGCGTCCGGAAACCCGGTGCCGTCCAGGGCATCGTCAAGCGCCTGCCGGCTGGTCTGATGGGAATCTTCCGCGTAAGCCACGGCCTGCAGGGCGGAGCGGGCTGCACCGCAGAGCCGGCGGACCGCGCGGAGGGAATCGACCCGCTCCTGCAGGGACGCGGCCCCCTTGGTCAGGTCTGCACTGCGGCTGCGCAGCGCCGCGGCTTCCGCCGTGGCCGTGCGCAGGCGGGCCTGGGCCAATGCTGCCTCCTGCAGCAGATTGGATTCTGCTCCGGACAGACTGTCGAGCTCAACCTCCAGTGCCTGCAGCCGCGCCTCAATGGCAGCCTGTTCTGCGGCAGCTGCTTCGGCCCTTGCCAGCTGCGCCGCGGCGGTTTCGCGCGCCTGCAGGGCGTCTGCGGGATCACCGTCTCCGCCCTGCACCTGGAGGGCTGCCGCGGCCGCGGCGTCCGCAGCTGCCGCTGCCCGTGCATCCTCCCAGAGTTTCTCGGCCGCTTCGCTGCTGGTCCGGGCCGCGGTTTCCTCTTCCCGTGCCACAAACTTCCCGTTTTGGGGCAGCGGCGCAGGTGCCGGGTGTTCGCAGCTGCCGCAGACGGGGCAGGCGCCTCCCGGCTCGAGTGAGGCAGCGAGCTCGGCGGCGGCCTGGTCAAGCCGGAGCTGCAGCAGGTCCTGCCACGCCCCGCGCCGGTCCTGGTAATCCTGACGGGCAGTGGCCGCGGCTTCTGCGGAAGCGGCTGCCGCCGTCTGCGCCTTGGCGTACTCGGCGATCACGCTCATCAGCTGTTCTGCCTGCTCCACCCGGTTCCGGGCGGATTCCGTTCCGGCGGCTCTCGCCCGCAGGTCCGGGAGGGCGGCACGCAGGCCTGCCTGTTCGGTGCGAAGCTGCGCTGCCGCCGCGTGGTGCTGTGCAGCTTTGTCCCGGAGCTCGATTTCGAGGGCGCGGTCCCTCTTCAGCTCACGCTCCAGCCCCGCGAGGCGGTCTGCGTCTGCCAGCGCGGCTTCGGCGGCGCTAAGGTCCGACGCAGTGGCCGATTCCAGGCCTTCCAGTTCCCCGGGACCGGGCCACGGCAAGGCTCCCGGTTCCGTGCCGCTGCCAGGGACCAGCGATGCCAGGCCTGCCGTGCCGGCTGCCTCAGCGAGGCCGGCAAGTGCGGACCCGGCGTCGGCCGCTGCCTTTTCCATGGCCCGTCCGGCGGAATCGCAGGCGGCCAGATACCCGGCCAGGCCTTCTGCCCGCGTATGTGCAGCGAGGGCCTCCCGCTGCGGCGCGCTGGCGGCCTGCCGGACGGCGAGCTCCCGTTCTTCAGCTTCCAGCTGCAGCAGCGCAAGGCCCCTGGCCCGGCGGGCCTGGAGTTTGTGCACCGTGGCTTCGGCGAGGGAAAGTTCGTTCTTCCGGTGTTCCTGCCCGGTGCGGACCGAGGTGAGCCTGTCCCCCACAACAGTCCGGATGGCGGCCAGCCAGGCCGCCGGGTCTTCATCCGGTTCTGCAGGGAACGCAGGATCGGAGTCCTCAGTGGAAGCCTCGTCCCCGGTTCCGGTCTGCGTCCCGCCGGTCAGGAGCCTGATACACCTGGCTGCTTCGCTTTGCACCTGCGCCACAATCAGTTCCGCGGAGGACTGCGCCTGGGCCAGCTCGGTTTGCGCGTCGGCCGTTTGTTCCTTCAGCTGCCGCTCAATCTCCTCGAAGCGCCAGGTGCCGAACAAACGCTGGAGCAGGTCGGCCCGGGAGGTGGCGTCCGCCCTCAGGAAGGCAGCGAAATCTCCCTGCGGAAGCATAACGACGCGGGTGAACTGTTCGCTGCTCATCCCCAGGAGGTCCTGGATTTCTGTTGCTGCTTCGTCGTTGCGCGTGGTTTTCTGCACCCATTCGCCGTGGACCAGCTCGCGCAGCAGGGTGCGGGCCTGTTCGGTTACCGTGCCATTGGTGCTGCCGGCACGTTTAGCCGGCCGCTCCCACTGCGGGCTGCGCACCACTTCGAAGCGGCGCGGGCCGGCGCTGAAGTCCAGCACCACCTCCGGTGCGGTACCGGGAGCAGCGTGGTCGCTGCGGAGCTTGCGGGCGGCCTGCCGTGCCCCGGGAACGGATCCGTAGAGCGCGAAGCAGATCGCATCGAGGACACTGGTTTTCCCCGCGCCCGTGGGACCGTTGAGCAGGAAGAGCCCCTGTGCACCGAGCTCATCGAAGTCGACTACCTGGCGTTCCGCGAACGGACCGAACGCCTGGATTTCCAGCCGGTGGATCCTCATTTGGCAACCTCCGCGGCATTGACCTTCGCCAGGACTTCCACAAAAAGGTCCTTCTCCTCGGGTGCCGCTTCGCGCGAGCGCACGTGGTCCAGGAACCCGCAGCAGATATCCAGGTCGTCGGTGGCCCTGGCGAGGCGCCGGCTGTAGCTTTCGTTAACGCCGCGGTTCCCTGACGCCGGCTCGAACACCAAAACCAGGGTGCCCGGAAAACGGGACCGGATGCGTTCCATCGCCTTCGCCGGACGGTCATCGTCGGTCAGTGTGACCTGGCACCAGGCATCTTCGGCCGCGGTCAGGGAAGGGTCGGCCAGCAGCCCGTCCAGGGTCCCGCGGAGCAGCTCCAGTCGTTTGGGCGCCTCCCAGGGCACGGGTGTGACGCCTGTGAGGCCGCCGGGCCCAATCTCAATCAGCAGCCCGCCCTTGGACTGGCGGGCTTCCGAGAACGAGTACGGCAGCGGCGAACCGCTGTACCAGACGTTGGGGGCCAGCTCCTGCCGGCCGTGAAGGTGGCCCAGCGCTGTGTAAGTGAACCCGGTAAAGAGGTCCAGCGGCACTGCCCCTACACCGCCCACCGAGAGGTCACGTTCGCTGTCCGAGGTGATCCCGCCGCTGGCGAAGGTATGGACCATGACCAGGGGAAGCACCGGTGCGCCCTCGGCTTCACGGCGGGCAGTGTCCTCCCGGATCCGCCGGACGGCCTCGCCCAGGACCCCTGCGTGGGTTGGGGCGGTATCCGCGCCCAGTTCGGGTGCCGCCAGCCGGGGCTCGAGATATGGGATGCCGTAGACGGCCACCGTGGCTGCTCCGTCCTGCAGCAGCACCGGTGAGGTGATTGATTCGATCCCCGTGCGCAGATGCACGCCGCCCTGCTCGAAGATCCTGCCGCCGAACCCCAGCCGGGCAGCTGAATCGTGGTTGCCGCTGGTCAGGATCACACGGGCGCCGGCGGCGGTGATGCCCGCCAGGGCTTCGTCCAGGAGCCGGACGACGTCGACGCCGGGAAGGGCGCGGTCGTACACATCGCCGGAAATCAGGACGGCGTCCACCCGGGAGGACCTGACGGTGTCCAGCAGCTGGCTGAGGAACCCGCGCTGGGCCTCCAGCATGCCAACGCCGTGGAAGGAACGGCCGAGGTGCCAGTCAGAGGTGTGCAGGATTCGCATACCTTCAAACTACCGTCCGCCGGTGACACTTCCGTTCAGCAGGCGCACCTGCTGAACGGAAGGGTTCCCGGCGGGAAGGCCGGCTGCCGGGCCTACGGCCGCTTGGGCCCGGTGGATCCGCCCGGAGTCTGCCCGTCCTGGGGACCTTCTGTGGTGTCGGTCTCCGGCGTGGCGCCGGAGGACGGGGTGGACCCGGTACCTGCGTTGTCACGGGCGAAGAAGCCGCGGGCCTCCTCGCGGTCCTTCCGGTGCGCATCCTCAACCGGAGTCGCAGTCCCGGCGTCCGGCACGTCCGCGGCCGTGGCGCCGGTTCCTGCGGCCGTGCCGGCTGTGGTTTCCTCTGCCGGTACTGACTCGTCGAGGTACTGCTCCTGGGTGAATTCCACCGTAGTGCCGGCTGCCGTGTTGTCGGCAAGGTCGAGGCTGCGGTAGATCAGGCCTGTGATGGCGGCGCCGAGCAGGGGTGCCAGCCAGAACAGCCAGAGCTGGCCCACGGCCCAGCCTTCGGCGAAGATCGCCGTCGCCGTGGAACGCGCCGGGTTGATGGATCCGCCGGTGATGGGAACAAGGAAGGTAAGCAGTGCGGCGTAGGTGACACCGACGGCGAAAGCTCCCGCAGCTGCGGAGAGCCGGCTTCCGGAGCCGAGGAAGACAGCCGTGAGCAGCGCAGCGGCAATGACCTCAGTCAGCAGTGCGCCCGCCAGCGGGAACTGGGTGCTGGAGTTTTCAGCGAAACCATTGGCAACGGCTGAGAAGAACGGCTGTGTCTCCGGGATCTGCGGATGTCCGGTCATGGACACCCAGAGGATTCCCGCGGCAAGAACCGCACCGATCAGCTGGGCAGCGATGTAGGGAAGAACGGACTTCCAGTCCGTCCGGCCTGCCAGGGCACTGGCAACCGTGATGGTGGGAAGGAAGTGGCCACCGGAAATGTAGCCGAACGCCACCATCGCCGCGGCAAGGACCAGGCCGAAGGCCAGGGGCGCCGAGAGACCGCCGGACGGGTTGAAGAACGCGACCCCCAGACCCACCATCACCACCAGGAAGGAGCCGGCCGCTTCGGCAACGCTGCGGCCGACGAGCCCATATCCTCGAAGGTGCGTAAGGGATACGCTCTCGGTTTCGGCGCCGGCGCGGGCACCGGCCGGGAAGTGAGGCTCTGCAGTCATGGAGGGGGTGTTCCTAACGGTTGGAATCAAGTGGTCGCCGCGGACGGCGGGTGGCGTGCCGCCGGATCGGGCGGGCGCCGTGCAAACCACCCAAGACTTCCATCGCTACCTGAGAGCCGGCTGGGTGCGCACTGAGCATACACTCGCGGACTTCCCGGCGGCAGCACCCCGGCAGACACCTATGCTTAAGGTGTGAAAGAATCCCCCGAATCCAGCCCCGGTTCCCAGGCCGAAGAGTCCGTTGACGCCGTCGTCTTCCGCAGCAAAGTCCACGGCTGCCTGCTCGGCGGAGCTCTCGGGGATGCCCTGGGCTATCCCGTGGAGTTCGACTCGCTGGAAGGCATCCGTGCCCGCTTCGGCACCAGCGGTCTGACGGATTTTCGCCAGCTGGAGGCCCCCGCTCCTGTTTCTGACGACACGCAGATGACCCTCTACACAGTGGATGGACTCGTTGAGGTGCTGCAGTGGGCCAACGACGGCGTGGGCGCGGATGAGACAGCCTGTCTGTGGCTTGCCTACCTCCGCTGGGTGAAGACCCAGGGGGTGGCGCTGCCCGGTAACGCCCCGCACCAGCCGGACCGCTGGATTGACGGCCAGGAAGTGCTGCGCCACCGCAGGGACCCCGCCAATGCCTGCCTCTCCGCGCTGCTGACCGGAGAAATGGGAACCCGGTCCCGTCCGGTCAATCCGGATTCCAAGGAGAGCGGAACGGTGACCCGCTCGGCACCCTTCGGCCTGCTGCCTTACGTTGCCGGTGAGGTCCTGTACCGGTTCGCCACCGATGGTGCGGCGCTGACACACGGTCATGCCTCCGCTTTGCACAGCGCAGCGGTTTTCAGCACGCTGATCCACGACCTGCTGCCCGAAGGCGCCTCGCTGCAGGCGGCGGCTGCGAAGGCTCTTGAGCGCGCTGCTGCCAGCGGTGTTCCGGAGCTCGCCGCCCGGCTGGAGGCCGCCGTCGCACTCGCCGCTGAACAGCCAGTGCAGCCCGAGCGCATGACCGAGGTCCTTGGTGAAGGCTGGGTCGCCGAAGAAGCCCTGGCCATCGGACTGTACGCAGCGCTGTCCGCCGAACGTGCCGGGGCGCCGCAGGCTCAGTTCCGAGCAGCCCTGGCGGTGGCCGTCAACCACGACGGCGACAGCGACGCCACGGCGTCGGTGGCCGGAAGCATCCTCGGGACGCTGCACGGACGCGATGCCCTGCCTCCGGAGTGGGTTGAGGCAATCGACGCCGGCGAGACGGTGGAAAAGATGGCGCAGGCGCTGATCCGCGTTACGGTCGGCTGACGTTCGTCCGGCCGCAGCCGGCACCCAGTGCAGCTTCAGTGCATATTCACCTGCACTGAAGCTGCACTGCAACATGCACTGAAGACGCGCTGCTTACTGGCTGGCCAGCGGCCAGGTTCCGCCGATCATCTGCAGGAATTCCGCTTCGGAGAGGACTTCAATCCGCTGCCCGCGTTCATGCAGGTCCAGCACCCGGCGGGCCTTTCCCGTCACACGTCCGTTGCGCAGGTCACCGGGCTCAAACCCGTCGCCGACCACCAGCACCGTGGTTGCGCGCGTCACGGTACTGGCGGGCCGGGCCCCCAGTTCCGCGGCACGGTCCTTTGCCTGCTGGCGGGGCATCCCCAGGTTCCCGGTGAACACCACGGTCTGCCCGTAGAGCGGATGGTCCGGCGCGGCGGCCGGATTCGGCGCAGGGTTGACCCCTTCCGAGGGCCAGCCGCCCCAGCTTCCGGCCGGGGAAGGGGCTCCGGTGCCGCGTTCCAGTGCATCCCTCGTCGCCTTGGAGAGGGCATCAACGCCGGGGCGGTAAGCCGGAGCATGGTTCGGCTTCATTTTCTGGAGGGCGAAGAATTCCGCCAGCTCCGCGGCCCCGGAGCGGCGGACAATGTCAATCATGATCCCGGCACAGGCCCGCGCATCGGCCGTGGCGTCGTGGTGGTTTTCCAGCGGTACGCCGGCTGCCTCGGCTGCGAACGGCAGGGAATGGGAAGGCAGGGAGTACGTCCGCCGCGACAGCATGACAGTGCACGCATAGTCATACGCCGGGCCGGGAAGCTCAGAGACCTCAAGAGCCGAGCGGATAACCCCCAGGTCGAATGCCGCGTTGTGGGCCACCAGCAGGTCCTGCCCGATGAAGGCTCCGATTTCCGGGAACAGCTCACCGAACCGCGGCTTGTCAGCCACCATCCAGTCCTCGATGCCGTGGATGCCGGTATTGCGCCGGTCAAAGAAATCGTGGCCTTCCGGGGGTCGCATCAGCCAGGACGCTTCCTCAACGATCCTGCCGCCGCGGACCTTGCTCAGTCCCACCGAACAGGGCGAACCCCGGAAGCCGTTCGCAGTTTCAAAGTCAATGGAGGTGAAATCCAAGCCCACGTCAGGACTCGTCGGCCGTGCGCTGGGCCTTCCTCCGGCGGTAGGAACGGATTTTGACGGTGAGATACCAGATGCCGGCCACCAGGACGGCAGCGATCACAATCTTCTGGAAGATCCCGGCGTATTCCTCGACGATGTGCCAGCTCTCGCCCAGGTAGTACCCGGAGAAAACGAAGATGCTGTTCCAGATCAGACTTCCGGCCGTGGTCAGGCCCGCGAATTTGAGCAGCGGCATCTTCTCGATGCCGGCGGGAATGGAAATAAGCGAACGGAAGATGGGGATCATCCGGCCGAAGAACACGGCCTTGTACCCGTGGCGGTCGAACCAGGCCTCAACCTTGTCCACGTCCTCCAGATCCACGAGCGGCACCTTGGCGACGATGGCCCGCATCCGGTCCCGGCCGAGCCAGGCACCGAGCCCGTACAGGGCCAGTGCCCCGACGACGGACCCCAGGGTCGTCCAGATCAGCGCTGCCACGAGGGAGAAGTTTCCCTGGCTGGCGGCAAAGCCGGCCAGGGGAAGGATCACTTCGCTCGGGAGCGGCGGGAAGAGGTTTTCCAGGGCGATCGCCAGGCCGGCACCAGGAGCGCCGATGGCCTCCATGATGTCCACAGCCCATTCGGCGACCCCTCCCAGGGCCGATCCGGAACTGGAGGGGTCAACTGAGGCGCTGATCAGGATACTCATATCGGAACCAATTGTGCCCTACTCCCCCGCGGGGGAAGAACGCGGCAGCGTGTCCCGGGTGCGCCTACCCGCGGATCACACTGCCGCGGCAGTGGCGTGAATCACTCTTTCGAGGCCGGTCCGCCCTGCAGGACCCGGACAATGGAGGGCAGCAGTGCGCGGAACGCGTGGCCGCGGTGGCTGATGGCGTTCTTCTCCTCGCCGGTCAGTTCAGCGCAGCTGCGGTCCTCGCCGTCCGGCTGCAGAACCGGGTCGTAGCCGAAGCCGCCGGCGCCGCGCGGCGCGGACAGGAGGGTGCCGCGCAGCTCTCCGCGCTCCACCGTTTCCGACCCCCCGGGGACCGCCAGGGCAGCCGCACAGATAAAGGCTGCGCCGCGGTGTTCGGGCCCGATGTCGGCCAGCTGCGCCAGCAGCAGTTCCAGGTTGGCGGCATCGTCGCCGTGGGCACCTGCCCAGCGGGCCGAGAAAATTCCGGGCGCTCCGCCCAGGACATCAACGGCAAGTCCGGAATCGTCGGCGATAGCCGGTAAACCGGTTGCCTCCGCCACCGCCCGCGCCTTCAGCAGGGAGTTCTCCTCGAACGTCACCCCCGTCTCCGCCACGTCCGGGGCTCCGGCGGCGGCCGCGTCGATCACCTGGGTGTCGACGTCGAGCCCTTCGATCCTGCCGCGCAGCAGCTCACGCAGTTCCCGCAGTTTTCCCTGATTCCGGGTGGCCAGCACCAGCCGGGGTTCGACGGCGCTCACTGGCCGGCGAGGGTGCGGCGCTGGATTTCGGCAAGCTGGGAGGTGCCGTGCAGGGCCAGGTCCAGCAGGGCGTCGAGTTCGGCGCGGTCGAAGGGGGCGCCTTCGGCGGTGCCCTGGACTTCCACGAACTTGCCGCTGCCGGTGACTACAACGTTCATGTCGGTCTCGGCCCGGACGTCTTCGACGTAGGGCAGATCCAGCATGGGGACCCCGTCAATGATGCCGACGCTGACGGCAGCCACGGTGTCCAGCAGGGGCTCGGCGTTACGGGCAACCAGCTTGTTCTCCTTGGCCCAGGCCAGGGCGTCGGCCAGGGCCACGTAGGCACCGGTGATTGCCGCGGTGCGGGTGCCGCCGTCGGCCTGGAGCACGTCGCAGTCCAGCACGATCGTGTTTTCGCCCAGCGCCTTGGTGTCGATGATCGAACGCAGGGAGCGGCCGATCAGCCGGGAGATTTCATGCGTCCGGCCGCCGAGCTTGCCCTTGACCGACTCGCGGGCGTTGCGGGTGTTGGTTGCCCGGGGCAGCATCGCGTACTCAGCCGTGACCCAGCCCTTGCCCTCGCCCTTCAGCCAGCGCGGCACTCCGGCGGTCAGGGACGCGGTGCACAGCACCTTGGTGCCGCCGAATTCGATCAGCGCCGACCCTTCGGCCTGGGTGGACCAGCCGCGTGTGATCGTGATGCTGCGGAGTTCGTCGGGGGCACGGCCGTCAGCACGCCGAGGGGCGGCCGACAGGGAGGAATTCGGGGCTGTAGTCATGGGCCCAGTCTATCGCCGCCCCACGGACCGGATGCCGGGCCGGGTTCAGAGCGGCTGGGCCCGTTCCGCAGCCAGCGGCGGTGCGAAGGCGGTGCCGACGTCGTAGGACACACCCGCGACAGCGACGGCGAGGTCGCCGTCGTAGGTCTCACGCGCTTCGCTGACAGCCGTGCCCACATCGTTCCAGACGGGAAGATGGGTCAGCAGCAGGCGCCGGGCTCCGGCAGCCGTTGCGGCCGCGCCGGCGCGTTTGCCGGTCAGGTGGACGCCCTGGATGGCGTCATCGCGGCCTTCCTGGAACGCGGCTTCGCACAGGAACACGTCGCTGTCCCGGGCGGCTTCCTCAAGTCCGGGGCAGCTGTCCGTGTCTCCGGAGTACGCCAGCGAGCGGACCACCTCTGCCCCGTCCTCCGTTGTCACCGTCGCTTCCACCCGCAGGGCGTACGCTTCGTCGGCGGGATGGCTGACCGGGTACGGGGTCACCGTAAACGGACCAATCTGCACCGGTTCCCCGGCCGTCCAGGTATGGAACTCGAAGTCCTCGTGCATGCCGGGCTCGGGATCCAGCCCGTAGGCCACTGCGATCCGGTCCGCCGTGGCGGACGGCCCGAACACCTTGACCCGGTCCCGGTTCCAGCCGTTCGGGTCCCAGTGCACGGCCACGTGCAGCCCGCACAGGTCCATAAAATGGTCCGGATGCAGGTGGGTGATCAGCACCGCGTCGATGTCGCGCAGATCCATGTAGCGCTGCAGCGTGCCCAGCGAACCGTTGCCCAGGTCCAGCAGGATCCGCCAGGTCCGCTCGCCGTCGTCCGCGGTCACCAGGTAGCAGGACGCCGGGGACGCCGGGCCGGGGAAGGACCCGGAGCAGCCCACAATCGTCAGTTTCATCGCGTGCCGTTCCGCAGGGCGCCGGGCGCTGTGCGCAGCTGTGACGCCTCGCGTGCCGCCGCGATCATTTCCGGCGTGATCCGGGCCAGGACTCCGGTGGGATACCGGGCGGCCACGGAATCGGCATGTTCAACGCGCAGAACTTCGGGGCCAAGGAAACGCCGGGCCAGGAGTTCAAAGGAAGCTGCGTCCCCGGTGGCAACGAAACGGTGGTTTGGCGGCGTGGCTGATTCGCGCGCCAGGCCGTGCGTGAGCAGCGAACGGTAGACGTCCTTCGCGGTTTCCTCCGCGCTGGAGACCAGGGTGACGCCGTCGCCCATCACATAGGAGATAACACCGGTCAGCAGCGGGTAGTGGGTGCAGCCCAGGACGAGGGTGTCCACGCCGCGTTCCTTCAGCGGGGCCAGGTATTCCTCAGCGACCTCCAGCAGCTCCGGACCCGCCGTCA
This sequence comes from Arthrobacter gallicola, assembly GCF_014836775.1. GTDB lineage: Bacteria > Actinomycetota > Actinomycetes > Actinomycetales > Micrococcaceae > Arthrobacter_B > Arthrobacter_B gallicola. Next base: position 474,797 of record NZ_JACSQD010000003.1, on the reverse strand, counting down.
CTCCGGCTTCGACATATTCCACGAAGGCAGGACAGGCAACGGAGGACACGTCCAGGTGCGGCGCAGCGGCAAACGTGTCGTCATAGGCACGGGAGCCCACAGTGGCGGCGGTGCCGATCACGCCGATGCGTCCGGTCCGGGTGGCAGCCACCGCCCGGCGCACGGCCGGCTGGATCACTTCGATCACAGGAATGCCGTAACGCCCGGTGTAGCGTTCGCGGGCATCCCGCAGGACCGCGGCGGAGGCAGAGTTGCAGGCAATCACCAGCAGCTTCACGCCGGCGTCCACCAGCTCGTCCATCACTCCCAGCGCGAACGCGCGGACATCGGCGATCGGCAGCGGACCGTAGGGGCCGTTGGCGGTGTCCCCGACGTACAGAATGGATTCGTTGGGCAGCTGGTCAATGACCGCGCGGGCCACGGTGAGGCCGCCGACGCCGGAATCGAAAATGCCGATCGGCGCGTCAGTGGTCTTCGGCAGGGCGTCCGGCAGCTGCGGGCTGCCCGGGTGGTCAGAGCTCATGATGTATCGACAATAGTCCCCGGCTGCTGCCGGGTGCACCACGAACCCCGTGGCCTTTGTCACAGTCAGTTGCCGGGCAGGGTCTCCAGCAGTGCTTTCATCAGGGTTTCCTGCAGCCAGGTGGCGAAGTTGTAGACCAGGGCCAGGTACTCATCGACATCCTGGGCGTCTGCGGGCTCCGTAATAGAGTGCAGTGCTTCGGCGTCCTCATCCGTGGCCAGGCCCAGCCTGGCACCGAGTACCAGCCGGACGTCATTCAGTGCCCGGGCAAAATGCCTGGCCTGCTCCGCATCCAGGTGCACCGGACTCGATTCCAGTGCCATCGAGGCAGCGCGCAGGGCACCGATCTTCCCTTCCCGCAGCGAACGCTCGGTCAGCCGCCGGAACTCCAGGGCGTCGTCGTCGTTGTCCTGGACACCGTTCGGCAGCAGCCGCAGCAGTGCCGGATCCTCCGGCACTTCGGCGCTGGAGTCCAGTCCGACCAGTGCGGCCAGCGGGTCCTCATGTGACGGGGTTTCGGGCTCAAGCATGCCCGCTACGTCCGCGAACAGGCCGCGCAGCAGTGTCCGCTCCCCCGGCTCCAGCGTGGCCGTGATCCCCTTGCGGGTGAGCTTGAATCCGGTTGTCAAAAGAGAGTTCTCCTGTGGTTGGCTGCCCTGCCTAGGGCTGGTCGGCTTTCTGGAACGTGGCCCAGAGACCATAGGAGTGCAGGGCCAGCGTATGGCGTTCAGCGTCCTCCCGGGAGCCCGTGGCGACCACTGATTTACCGTCGTTGTGCACCTCCAGCATCAGCTTGTTGGCTTTGGCTTCCGAGTAGCCGAAGTAGCTCTGGAAAACGTAGCTGACGTAGCTCATGAGATTGACGGGGTCGTTCCAGACAATCACCACCCAGGGAACATCGCTGTAGGTGAGTTCCTCGGTCCGGGAGTCCGTTTCTGTCCCGGTACCCGGGAGGGTGGCAACGCTCATGAACCCAATTGTAGTTTGGTGCGGGCACGCCGGTGCGACGGGGCAGGCCGGGATGGACCCCGGTGCGGCCGGCCCGGAGCGGCGGGTTAGAGTTTTGGATGTGAACAGTCCCATGCCGTGGCAGCACCCCAATACTGCCCTGTACACCGACCATTACGAGCTCACGATGCTCCAGGCCGCGCTTCACGCCGGCACCGCCGACCGAAGGTCAGTCTTCGAAGCCTTCGCGCGCAAGCTGCCCGACGGGCGCCGCTACGGCATCGTGGCCGGAACCGGACGCCTGCTGGAGGCACTGCCCCACTTCCGCTTCGAGGAGGCGCAGCTGGAGTTCCTGGGCGCCACCGGGGTGGTGGATGACCGGACCCTCGCCTGGCTGGCGGACTTCAGGTTCACCGGCAGCATTCATGGCTACGCCGAGGGCGAGGCCTACTTCCCCGGCTCCCCCATCCTGCAGGTGGAGGCCAGCTTCGGCGAAGCCTGCATCCTGGAAACCCTGATCCTCTCCATCCTCAACCATGACAGCGCCATTGCCTCCGCCGCGTCGCGGATGAGCCGGGCGGCCCGCGGACGGCCGTGCATCGAGATGGGCTCCCGCCGCACGCATGAGGAAAGCGCTGTCGCCGCGGCCCGTGCCGCAGTGATTGCGGGCTTCGACAGCAGCTCCAACCTGGAAGCCGGACGGCGCTACGGGGTGAAGACGGTTGGCACGGCCGCGCACTCCTTCACGCTGCTGCACGACTCCGAGGTTGCCGCGTTTGAGGCGCAGACCGCTTCCCTTGGACTTGGCACTTCACTGCTGGTGGACACATACGACGTCGAACAAGGGGTCCGCAACGCCGTCGCCGTGGCGGGCAACAAGCTGGGAGGCGTCCGGCTGGACTCAGGTGACCTGGTCACCCAGGCCCAGTGGGTCCGTGAGCTCCTGGATGACCTCGGCAACACCTCAACCCGGATTATGGTGACGTCGGACCTGGACGAGTACGCGATTGCTGCGCTGGCTTCCGCTCCGGTGGATGCTTACGGAGTGGGCACTTCGCTGGTGACCGGTTCCGGAGCGCCCACTGCGGGCCTGGTGTACAAACTCGTGAGCCGTGAAGGCACGGACGGCAACTTCGTCTCGGTGGCCAAGGCGGCCAAGAACAAGGCCTCCCTGGGCGGACGCAAGTATGCCCTGCGCCGGCTGGACTCCCGCGGACGGGCCACCGCCGAAGTGGTGGGCGTCGGCGCCCAGCCCGCCGATGACGGCAACGACCGCGAACTGCTGACCACATTCGTTTCCGGCGGTACTATCCAGGAGAGCTGGACCGGCCCCGCCGCCGTCGTCCGTGCCCGGCAGCGCCACGATGCCTCGCTGGCGGAACTCCCGCCTTCTGCGCACCGGCTGCAGCGCGGGGAGCCTGTAATCCCGACCGAATTTGAGGAGGAAACCCGATGACCCGTGCACTGATAGTGGTTGACGTCCAAAACGACTTCTGCGAAGGCGGCAGCCTTGCTGTTCCCGGGGGAACTGATGCCGCGGGTGAAATCAGCGACTACATCGAGTCCTCCCGGGACCGGTACAGCGCCGTGGTTGCCACCCAGGACTGGCACATCGAACCGGGCAGCCACTTCTCCGACAATCCGAACTTCCGCGATTCCTGGCCGGTGCACTGCGTGGCCGGCACCCACGGAGCGGCGCTGAACCCGGACCTGGACACGGAATTCATCGATGCCTACTTCCGCAAAGGCCAGTACGAGGCCGCCTACTCGGGTTTCGAGGGTGTGCTCGCACCGGACGTGGAAGTCCCGCTCGGTGAACCCGACGCCGAACCGGTCAGGGACGCCGACTCCGTCAGCCTTGATGACTGGCTGCGGGATAACGGCGTCGACGAAGTGGTGATCGTGGGCCTGGCGACCGATTACTGCGTCAAGGCCACCGCGCTCGACGCCGTGGCCGCCGGCTACGACACCGCCGTCATCCCCGAGCTGTGCCGCGGCCTGGACCGGGTCGATGTACGCGCCGCGCTCGACGAACTCGAGGACGCCGGCGTCGAACTGCTGGACCTGTAACCCGGCCGGCTGCCGCCAGTCTCCCGGAACGCGAAGTGCCCGTTTGAGAAATCAAACGGGCACTTTCGCGTTCCGGGACGGCTATTTACGGCCGATGAACCAGTCCTGCAGCTTGTCCAGCCGCTTCTGCAGCTGTTCCTCATTGGCCTGGGCGACGGCGGGGCCGCCGCAGATCCGGCGCAGCTCGCTGTGCACCATACCGTGCGGCATGCCGGAGCGGGCCGACCATGCGGAAACGTTCTTCGCCAGCTGGCCGCGCAGCTCGGTAAGGTGCCGGTGATCCACCACTGACGGCGGCTCTTCCGGCACTGCCTCCTCGGGCTTTCGCCGGCCGCGCCGGGAGAGCTGTTCGTGCTGGCGCTGGCGCAGCAGCGTGGTCACCTGGTCCGGGTCCAGCAGCCCGGGAATACCGAGGAAGTCCTGCTCCTCCTCGCTGCCCAGCTCGCCGCCGGTGCCGAATTCGCCGCCGTCGAACAACACCCGGTCAAAGGACGCCTGCGACTCCAAGGCCTCGAACTTCTGCTTCTGCAGCTCCCCGGAGGCTTTTTCCTCCCGGTTTGCCGCTTCCATCAGCGAGTCATCGAGGCCGAATCCCTCTTCCTCGAGGTGGTTCTCCGGCCGGTCCAGGGCATGGTCCCGCGCGACTTCCATTTCATTGGCCAGGATCATGAGGTTCGGCACGGAAGGCAGGAACACCGAGGCGGTTTCTCCGCGCTTGCGGGCGCGCACGAACCGGCCGATGGCCTGGGCGAAGAACAGGGGTGTCGCCGTCGAGGTGGCGTACACACCCACCGCGAGGCGCGGAACGTCCACACCTTCGGAGACCATGCGCACAGCCACCATCCAGCGCTGGGTTCCGGAGGAAAACTCATCAATCTTGTCTGAGGCCTTGGCATCGTCGGAGAGGATCACCGTGGGAGATTCTCCCGTGATCTTCTTCAACTGGCCGGCGTACGCCCTGGCGTCCTCGTGGTCCGTGGCGATCACCATGGCGCCGGCGTCCGGGACGGTCCGCCGGACTTCGCTCAGCCGCCGGTCCGCGGCGGCCAGCACCGCCGGTATCCATTCCCCGGTCGGGTTGAGGGCCGTGCGCCAGGCATGGGCGGTGATGTCCTTGGTAACGGCGGCTTCGCCGAGCGACGCCGCCATTTCCTCGCCTGCACTGGTCCGCCACCGCATGTGTCCGGAGTAGGCCATAAACATCACGGGCCGGACCACATGGTCCTTCAGCGCCTGGCCGTAACCGTAGGTGTAGTCGGCCTTGGAACGGCGGATACCGGCGCCGTCCTCCTGATATTCGACGAACGGAATCGGAGCCGTGTCAGAACGGAACGGGGTTCCCGTCAGGGAGAGCCGCTTGGTGGCCGGTTCGAACGCCTCGCGGATACCGTCGCCCCAGGACAGGGCGTCACCGCCGTGGTGGATTTCGTCCAGGATCACCAGGGTCCGGGCAGCTTCGGTCTTGGCGCGGTGCAGCATGGGTTTGCTCGCCACCTGGGCATAGGTCACCGCCACCCCGATGAACCCGTGGCCATGCCGGCCATCGGCGTTCTTGAAGTTGGGGTCCAGGGCCAGGCCCACCCGGGCAGCCGCGTCAGCCCACTGCCGTTTGAGGTGGTCGGTGGGCGCGACGACGGTGATCCGGTTGACGATGCCCCGGTCCACGAGTTCCGTGGCGACCCGGAGCGCGAAGGTTGTTTTACCGGCGCCGGGGGTCGCGACGGCGAGAAAGTCGCTGTCATTCTTGGCGAAGTATTTTTCCAGTGCTTCGGCCTGCCACTGCCGCAGCTTAGGGGCTGTTCCCCAGGCCGCCCGTTCAGGGTAGGCAGGGGGCAGGGCTGTTCCGCCGCCGAAAAGGGTATCGGGACTCACTCTTGGGAAGGCACCTTTCCGGTACTTGGTCTAACAATTGCACTGCGGATACCCGCTGCTGTTCCAAGGACGGCAAAGCCGGCCAGGAACAGCCACATCACGGCGAAGGAGGTTCCTTCCTGCGCCGTTCCAGGCGGCGTCAGGACCGCAAACAGGGCCCCGCCCACCGTGGTGCCTGCCACGGCCCCCACCTGGTCAGAGAGCTGCAGGGAAGCCGAATTCCGCCCACGGTCCGCCGCCGAGGAGACGTCCAGGACCATCACGGACGTGCTGGACAAAGCCGCACCCATAGCCACGCCGGCCAGTGACCAGACCAGCACGAGCACCCAGAACGGAGCCTGGGCTCCGGCCAGCAGACCGGTTCCGCCAACCGCCAGGGCCAGGAGTCCGGACCCGGCTGCCAGCAGCAGGTACCGTCTCCGGGTGACCCGGGCCTGAACGAAGGATCCAATGGCCCAGCCTACCGCGCCGACCGTCAGGGCAATTCCAGCCGTGGCCGGACTCACCCCGTAGACAGCCAGCAGCATGACCGGCATAAAGGCTTCGGCAGCCACAAACGCCGCGTTGATCAGCCCGCGTGTCGCCACGACGGACGGCAGTCCCCGCCGCAGCCAAAGAGTGCCCGCCGGAAGCAGCGCCGCAAGCGCCGCCACAGAGGCCACGATCCCGGCTGCGGTGGCCGCGGCGGCCAGCAGGGAGCCGGTTGCGGCCACCGTGTTGCCGGCCCATTGGGCCACGAAGACGCCGGCAGCCAGGAAAACGCCCCACAGGCCGCGCCGCCTGCCCAGCGCGCGGTCCAGGGCAGGGTTTTCCGGGGCGCCCAGGTGCCGCACCCGGGGCCAGACCAGTGCCGCGGCCACCAGCACAATGGGGATCGCGGCGGCGAAGACCCAGCGCCAGCTCAGGTACTGGGCCAGCAGGCCTGCTGCCAGCGGGCCAATCATGGAGGGAAGGATCCAGGCGGCCGACACCCAGCCGAACACCATGGGCTGCAGCTTCGAGGGGTACACCTCGCCGATGATCACATAGAGCGCCACAACCATGGCGCCGCTGCCCAGACCGGAGACTGCCCTGCCCGCGGTTACCTGCCAGAACTCCCCCGCCACGGAAGACATGACCAGTCCCGCGACGAGCAGGGCCATGCCTGCCACCAGCGGCCGGCGCGGCCCCTCGGCGTCGCACCTTGACCCGGCCAGGACGGAACCCAGCAGGGACGCGGTGAGGAACATGGAGAACGCCAGGCCGTAACCTGCTCCGGCGCCCAGCTCCTGCGCAACCACAGGCATTGCCGTGGTGACGGCCATCGCTTCGAAGGCCGCACACGTCACGATCGCAATCACACCCAGGGTGAGCGGACGGTAGGCGGAGGACATGGCACCCGCAGGCCGGCCCTCGGGCAGGGGATCACTCATGAAGGCATCGGGACTTACTGCCGTCGCTCAGGTTCGACGGCGACGAAGGGCAACAGGGAGGGGCGGCTACTTGTCGCCGGAGTCCTTCCCGGGGCGGAGGCCTTCGTAAATTTCCTTGCACTCGGGGCAGACCGGGAACTTCTTGGGATCCCGGCCCGGCGTCCAGACCTTGCCGCAGAGGGCGATCACGGGCTCACCTGTGAGGGCGGACTCCATAATCTTTTCCTTGCGGACGTAGTGCGAGAACCGTTCGGCGTCGCCCGGTTCAACCAGTTCGCGCTGCTCTTCGCGTTCAATGACGGCGGTGGAGGAACCGCTGTCCGACCGGCGCATTGGATCGGATTCGGAAGGATCAGGAGGCAGAGTCATAATCCCATCTTAGTACCCGGCCCTCCCGGCTATTTATTGACTGAAACAGCCAGCAGCACTTCGGGTCCACGCTGATCCAGCCAGCGCCCGCCCACCCGGATTCCCGCCACGAGCAGCACTGATCCGAGCACGGTTCCGACCGCCAGGGTGACCCATCCCCAGACCTGCCCGGCACCGAATGCATAAGCTAGGGCCGGGGCGAGGAGCGGCAGGGCCAGCACCAGCTGAGCCAGCAGCCACAGACCCTGGGCGAGCATGGTGCGGCCAGCCGATCCGGGAGGGGTTTTGAACGCGTTCTCCCCCGGCAGCGGAACATTGTACGTATAGCGGGCGGAGAAGACGCTGGAGAGTCCGAGCCCGCTCAGCAGCAGCCCGAGGGACAGCCCCAGCAGCACCGGGATAGCCCCCGGCCGGCCGACAACCAGCGCAGGAAGCACCGCGGCCAGGATGGTTGCCGGGAGGGCAAACACCGCGCAGGCAATCGCCCGGCCGGCCCGGTCCGCCGCCCCGCTCACGCCGGCAGAGAGGTGCAGGGCGAAGGCGGTGTTGTCATAGCTGATGTCCGCGGAAATACCGAAGGCCAGCAGGAAGGCCACCAAGGGGCCCAGCATCAGTACCACCGGCGGCAGGTCCTCACCGGTTTGGACCGCAAAGATCAGCACAGCGGCCAGGACCGGAACAACAATCAGGGAGATGCTGTAGCGCGGGTCGCGGAGCCAGTAGGTCAGCGCACGGGCAGCGACGGCGCCCGTGGGGGTTGCCGGGAACCGGTTGAAGAGTCCGAGCCTGCCAGCGCCCTTCCGGGAGGCAGCGTTGTGCGCCGGCGTGACGAGGGCACGCTGCAGCAGGGTCTTCCAGGCCCAGGCGGCGAGGACGAGGAAGAGCAGCGAGATGGCGAAGCGTGCGGCTGCGGCACCCGGGCTGCCGAGGGCAATATCTCCCGGTACGGCCCAGACCGCGCCCAGAGGCGTCCAGGCCAGAACATCCGCGAGCCTGCCCAGGAAATCACCCGACTCCGAGATCCCGGTGGCCACAAATCCGAAGATGGGTCCGAGCAGGATCAGCGGAATGATCGCCACCATGCCTGAAATGTCTTTGAACCGGCGGGAACTCGCCAGGGATGTCGTGGCGGCCACCGCAAGCCGGGCCAGCACCACGCAGGTCAGGACGGCAACAGCAGCAGCCGGAATGCCGGCGAGGACAGCGGCAGGGTGCTGCCACCAGGACGCAGCCTGCACCAGGGCCGCCAACAGCGTGACGATCCCGGGGATGCCGATCAGTGAGCCGAGCGCCAGCCCGGTGATCATCTGCCGCATGGGAATCGCGAAGGTGACGAACCGCGCCGGGTCCAGTGTCATGTCGACGCCGGTCGCCACGATGGGAATGATCATCCAGCCGAGCACGGCGGCCGATCCGCCCAGGATGACCAGTGTGCGGGCCAGCGCGGGATCCGTGAGATTCAGGTAGAACAGTCCGCCCATCAGCAGGGTCAACATGCCGAGGCCGTACAGCGCGCCGAAAATGATGCCCACCAGCTGCCACGGACTGCGGCGCAGGGAATTGCGCAGCAGGAGAAGTTTGAGTCTTAGGAGGTGCGCAACCATGCCAGCCCTTCCGAGGTGCTGCGTCCGCCAACCAGCTCGACGAAGGTTTCCTCCAGGCTGCGCCCGGCACGGACCTCATCAACCGTTCCGGCAGCGAGGACGTTCCCGCCTGCCACCACCGCAACGTGGTCGCACATCCGCTGGACCAGGTCCATAACATGGCTGGAGACAATGACGGTGCCGCCGGAGGATACGTAACTCGAGAGAATGTCCCGGATGTTGGCTGCGGAGACCGGGTCCACTGCCTCGAACGGTTCGTCCAGAACAAGGAGCCGGGGCGCGTGGATAAGCGCCGAAGCCAGGGAGATCTTCTTGGTCATGCCTGCGGAGTAATCCACCACCAGGGTTCCGGCGTCGGCCGTCAGGTCCAGGGCCGCCAGGAGGTCCGCAACCCGTGAGGCCACGGTTTCCCGGTCCATTCCGCGCAGGAGCCCGGCATAGGTGACCAGCTGCTCGCCGGTCAGGCGGTCGAAGAGGCGCACGCCGTCGGGCAGGACGCCCATGATGCGTTTGGCTTCAATCGGGTGGGCCCAAACATCCACACCGTGTACCCAGACCTGGCCGTAGTCGGGCCGCATCAATCCGGTGGCCATGGACAGAGCGGTGGTTTTGCCGGCTCCATTGGGACCGACCAGCCCGTAGAAGGATCCTGCGGGTACGTCGAGATTGATCCCGTTCACCGCGATCTTTTCGCCGAAACGCTTGGCCAGTCCGCGGATGGCCAGCGCAGGGGCCTGGGTCTGTGCCGGGGCCCCTCCGGGGGTGCCCGGGGCAGCCTGCGGCGGGGCTGCCGCGGACTGCACCGGCAGGTTGTCCGGACCATTCTGGTGGGTGGGACGCTCGGGTGTCTCGCTCATAGCTGTAACGCTAGCAACTCTGACCCCGCGCGGCCTCCGCCTTGTGAACTAAATTCCCGGCCGCCGCCGCGCACCGCACCCGCCGTGCGGACTAGGCCCGTGCTGCGTTCTGCACTCCGGCGGATTCCGGAGCGCAGAACGGGCAGCAGCGAAGATTTAGAAGAGGGCGCGTGCCAGCGCGGACCGTGCTTTCGTGACCCGGGGGTCGGAGCTCCCGACAATCTCGAAGAGATCCAGCAGGCGCAGGCGTACCCGTTCCCGGTCCTCCCCCGCGGTGCGCGCAATGAGCCGGATCAACCGGTTGAAGGCATCCTCGACGTGCCCGCCGGAAAGATCCAGGTCCGCTACCTGGAGCTGGGCGTCCACATTCTCCGGCTGGTCTGCAGCTGCGGTGCGGACGGCGTCGGCGTCAGCGCCCTTGAGCCGCTGCATCAGTTCCACCTGGGCCAGGCCGGCCTTGGCTTCAGCGTCTGCCGGCTGCTCGGCCAGTGCCTGCCGGTAGGCGGCAGCCGCGGCGTCGTAGTCTCCCGCAACGATCGCGTCGTAGGCCTCCTGGTGCAGCGGGGGCAGGGGCGCTTCCTCCTGAGCTGCCTCGCCGGCTCCGTCGGCCAGGGAACCGTTAACCCCGTTGGCCTCTGCTACCTGCATCAGCTCGTTCAGGAGCGCATGGATCTGCTCGGCGGGAACGGCCCGGTCTAGGAGAGGGACGGGCTGGCCCTTGACGACGGCGGCGACGGTCGGCACGGAAACCGCCTGGAAGGCCTGGGCAATCTGGGGATACGCGTCGGCGTCAACGTTGGCCACCAGCAGCTTTCCGCCGCGGGCAGCTGCTTCCTGCTGCAGGACAGCTGTCACCTGGGCGGATTCCGGGCTGCGGGCGGAATACATGTTCACGATGACCGGGACGGTGGCCGAGAGCTGAACAACCTGCGGGAAGGACTGTTCACTCACCTCGATCACATACGCGGCAGCTTCTCCGGCACCGGACGCCGCTGTGGGCGGCGGAGCGCTGGCCTTTGCCTTGAGTGCGGAGAGGTCCACAGCCCCCCGAAGATTCATTGACGGTGACGGCGCGGAACGGTGGTTCGGTGTGCTCATGCCCTCAACCCTAGTACGGCGATGCCGCCCCGGAGCAAGTGCGCCGCCTTAACGACGGCGGTGCCGCGGCAGAAGCTGCCGCGGCACCGTTTCGTGGTCCTATCAGTGAATTACTTGAGCGTGGCCGAGAGCAGTTCCTGGGCTGCGCCGACAACCTCTGCCTGGTCCGCACTTCCGGCCGGCGGGAGGTAAAGCATCACGGCTTCACCGTGCGTGACATCAATTCCGGCTTCCGTGTTTTTCTGGCCGGTGAGGGTCTCATAGATCGTGCCCTCCAGGTTGATCGAGTCCCCTGCCTCACGCGGAACGCTTGAATAGCTGTGGGACATGTATCCGAAGACAATCGCCCCGCCGTCTGCTGTCCGCAGTGCCCGGGTATCCGAGGGGACCGGGGTGTGCTTGAACGTGATCGCGGCGAACTCGTTGTCCGGGTTGGTGGTGACATTCGTCTGGAACGTGGTGACCGCTTCCGCGAAGCTGTTCGAGGCGAACGCGTCCTTGTTGGCTCCGTCCGGGTTGGTCAGGGCGTCTGCCAGGGCATCAACGGCGCCCTGCGGGGACATGCTCAGCCCCTCGGAGGAATCAGCTGCGACGGCGGAGACACCGGTGCCGTTGGCCGGCGGCTGCGGGAAGGTGGTGCCGGGCAGCATCTGGATTGCGGAGACCAGCTTGTAGTTCTCCCGCGGGGACGCCTGAACCAGCATCAGTGCCTGCGGCACGGTGTTGTCCTGTCCCTGCGTCACGGCGACGACGGTCCGGGGGAACCCTGTTCCAGAGGAAACCATGTCCGTCAGAAGCGGGGACGCGGCGACGGCGGCGGGAGCCTTGGTGTCCGGGGCCTTGGCCGCTGTGGCGTAGTTGGCCTCGCGCAGGGCGAGGGCGGTGGACGCAGCGCGGTCCTTCAGTACGGTGGCGTCCCGGGCTGCATCGGCCTTCTGCACCGTTCCGGCCACATTGCCCAGGATCCGGGTCAGCTGGCTGTCCAAAACCACCGGACGGGATTCCTCGGCAGACTCCTGCTGCGTGGCCGAAGCGGCAGCGGGTACCAGGGCTATGGCCAGTCCCCCTGCCAGCGCTGCGGCGAGGACTCCGGCCAGACCCTGGCGGGCGGGGCCCGTCACGCTGAACTTCGCGGCACCGGCACTCTGGGCGGGTCCGGCGACGGTTTTCTGTGCTGCGGTGTCTGATTCGCGGACGGCGCGGCGGCTTCCGGGAGCGGCCGGCGTTCCCCCGCCTGTGCGGGCCATAAACGCCAGGGCCAGGCCAAGCACAGCAATGAGCGCGCCGGCGATGATCAGCGGAACGGCAAGGGGCGTGCCTTCGTCATTGGCCCAGCTGACCGCGATATCTGTCGGTGCCGGGGCGGTTCCGTCAGTGGCAATCAGGATCGAGAACTCGCCCTCTGCCGGTTCGGTCCATGTGTAGGAGAGCTCCCCCTTCGCGGTTTCCTCGCTGATCCACAGGTCCGAGCCTGCCGGGTTAGGGACCGTGGCCTCCCCCTCGGTGGAATCGGCGGTGAGTGAATCATCCGCGCCGGCGCTGATGCGCGTCACCGCCGCATCGCCGACCCAGGCGTCAACATCCGCCGCCCGTCCGACGGCCAGGAAAACCCCCTCTTCGGAACGGATGGTGACCTCTGCGCCATCCGTATGCGAGGCCAGCAGGCTTGCATCGAGGACGGCGACCGGGGACGTGCCCGAGCCGGCGGGGGCCTGCGCCGTAACGGTCTCGGGAGGTGCCCAGAATGTACGCTGGCCGATTCCGACCAGCATCATCAGCACTCCGAGCACGATCAGCGGGACTGCAATTTTGTTTCGCACAACTTACCTATCGTCGTTCACGGTCCTCCGCGCGCCTCCAGGCAGCGGTGACGGGACTACCGGGCCCCATGGATACCGTCATGGCGGTTGGTTTATAACCCTATGGTAACGAAATCCGGTAAAGAACACATTTTAGCGTCCTGCCCCCATGTCAGCGTACGGCAGCGGGCCTGCGCCCCGGCCGGGCCTCTGACTGATAATCTGGCGCCGCAGCACAGCTTGGAATCTGACCAAACCAGCCACCACGGAATGCAGGGAGAAAGAAACTGATGAGCGAGGACGATCGGGATCTGCCCGTCGACGAGCCACTCCCCGCACCCGGAGCAGATGCGCCCGGCCGGCCCAGATCCGCCGGTTCCCGCTTTCAGCAGCTGCTGGCCCACGTGCCCGGGGCCCGGCCGCGCCCGCGCTTCGATGTCCCGCCGGAGGATGGAGACCAGGGCCGCATACCGGCACCCGCGGTTGATGAGGACGCGGAGCTCTCCGACGAACGGCGCCGGTTCAGCGGCGCTCCGGCGCCTTTCACCGGTGGCCGCGGCCCGGAGGGGCATCCGATCCGGTTCGGCTTTATGTTCACTGTCGGTGTCGGCTTCGCACTGCTGCTGTTCTTCATCGTGACCAATGTGGGTGAACTGCTGGTCTGGATTGGTGCCGCACTTTTCATCGCCCTGGGCCTTGACCCCGTGGTCCGCTGGCTCAGTGCGCGGGGAGTTCCGCGGCCGGCCGGGATCGCCCTCACTGTCCTGCTGGTGGCCAGCGCGGTGGGCGGGTTCTTCGCCACCCTGATCCCCACGATCGTCAGCCAGACCACCGAGATCATCAACGCGGCTCCGGGCTATGTGGACCGGTTCCTCTCCTCGGACTTCTTCGTGTCCGTGGAGCAGCAGTTCCAAATCCGCGAACGAGTGGATGAGGAAGTGCAGAAATTCTTCTCCAATGCCGATGCGGTGGGCGGAATCTTCGGCGGTGTGCTCAGCGTCGGCTCGGTGATCGCCAACGGACTCTTTGGCGCCCTGATCATTCTGGTGCTGACCCTTTACTTCCTGGCCTCACTGCCGTCCATGAAGAAGTGGGCCTACCGGCTGGCGCCGCGCAGCCGCCGCCGCCGGGTGGAAGCGCTCTCGGAGGAAATCACCGGCAGTGTCGGCAACTACGTGATTGGCCAGGGCTTCGTAGCGCTCCTGGACGCCCTCTACGCCTTTGTCATCATGACTATTACGGGGGTGCCGTTCTCGGTGCTGCTGGCCTTCGTCGTGGCGCTGCTGGCGTTCATCCCCCTGGTCGGCCCGCCGATAGCCCTGGTTCTGGTGTCCCTGGTGGCGCTGACGGCCAGCTGGCAGACGGCGGTGGTCTTCGCCATCCTGTACATGGCCTACCTGCAGTTCGAGGCCTACTTCGTCTCCCCGCGGGTGATGCAGCGCGCCGTGGCGGTCCCCGGCGCAGTGGCTGTCATCGCCGTTATCGCCGGCGGATCACTGCTTGGTGTCCTCGGCGCCCTGATTGCCATTCCGACGGCGGCAGCCGTGCTGCTGCTGATGAAGGAAGTTGTCATCGCCCAGCAGGACAGGCGCTAGTCGGAACCCTCTTCAGCGGCGCCGGCCGGCACCTGGACGGATCTGCCAGCAGCGGGTGTGCCAGTGCCGGCGGTCCTCCACCGCCGTCTGCCGCCCCAGCAGAGAATCCTCCTGCCATACGACCAGGTGCTCGGTGCCGGGCGGGATAATCTGCCCGCACCCGGGGCAGCGGTAGTCCTTGGCTGCGTTCCGCGCCGTGATGCGGCGCACCGACCACTCGCCGTCGGCGGCGCTCTGACGTTCCGGCAGCCCAACCCGTGCCCGGTCCAGATCAATGTCCGGGGCGGGTGCCGCCCATTTGCGGCGGGCGTTGCGTCCGGCAGCCGTGGCAGAGGCCGGCAGCCGGCGGCGGGGCTGGTTGGAGCGGGGCATAAAACCATCTTGCCGCAGCGGAGCCGGTAAAGTGCAACTGTGCGTTTAGTGATAGCCCGCTGCTCTGTTGACTACATCGGCCGCCTCCGTGCCCATCTGCCCCTGGCTACCCGCCTTCTTATGGTGAAGGCGGACGGCTCCGTCCTGATCCATTCCGACGGCGGCTCCTACAAACCGCTGAACTGGATGAGTCCGCCGGCGACCCTGCGTATTACCGAACCGGGTGCCGACGATGCCGAGGCCGGCGTCGTCGAAATCTGGAACGTCCAAAGCGCCAAAACCGACGACAAACTCGTGATCAGTGTCTATGAGCATCTTTCGGACGTTGCGCATGACCTGGGGACAGATCCCGGCCTGATCAAGGACGGCGTGGAGGCTGACCTCCAGCGCCTGCTGGCCGAACAGATCACGAAGCTGGGTGAGGGTTACACACTGATCCGCCGGGAGTACATGACGGCGATCGGTCCGGTGGACATCCTGGCCCGCGACGCCACCGGGGCCACTGTTGCGGTCGAGCTGAAGCGCCGCGGCGACATTGACGGTGTGGAACAGCTGACCCGGTATCTGGAACTGCTTAACCGTGATCCGCTGCTGGCTCCCGTCCGCGGCGTTTTTGCGGCCCAGCAGATCAAGCCGCAGGCGAAGGTTCTCGCCGCCGACCGGGGCATCGACTGCCTCACCCTGGACTATGACGAAATGCGCGGCGTGGACGACAGCGCTTCGCGCCTGTTTTAACCGCAATACTGCCCGCTGCCGGGGAAAGTTATCCGCCCAAAGATTCTGCTAAATTTTTCGCCGAATCCGTTGACGGGTGTTAAGCCGTATGTAACGCTATAGGCAGTCTTTGTGTAGGTGTATTTTCATGCTCGCAAGACGGTTGCGAGCGTGAAGCTCCTGTAGGAACTGCCGTCCGGCAGGGAACCTGGACTTCCCGCTTCGGTCACAACCACAGGCACGCGGTGTGCCGGTTAAGTTCCAGCAATAAAGGAGACAGGCAATGGCACAGGGAACCGTAAAATGGTTTAACGCCGAAAAGGGTTTCGGCTTCATTACTCCGGATGATTCCGATGGAGACGTTTTCGTCCACTACTCGGAAATCCAGTCGAACGGGTTCAAGACCCTCGACGAAAACCAGCGCGTTCAGTTCGAGATCGGCCAGGGCGCCAAGGGCCCCCAGGCCACCGGCGTTACCGCCGTCTAAACTTTTCGCACACTAAAGGCGGGAACCATTTGGTTCCCGCCTTTAGTGTTTCTTCCCGCCGCCGAAAACTAACTCCGGCGCCGCATAACGTTGGCACCGAGCCCGCGCAGGCTCTCCATAAAACGCTCATAGCCGCGGTCGATGTGGTCCACCCCGCGGACCTCCGTGGTTCCTTCAGCCGCCAGACCGGCAATCACCAGGGCAGCGCCGGCCCGGATGTCGTTGGCTTCCACCGGGGCGCCGGACAGCCGCGGCACGCCCTGGATCAGGGCATGGTGTCCGTCGAGCCGGACCACTGCCCCCAGCCGTGCCAGCTCCGAAGTGAATCCCCAGCGGGCTTCAAAAACGTTCTCGGTCACCATGCCAGAGCCGGTGGACACAGCGTTAAGTGCCACAACGAAGGGCTGCAGATCCGTGGGGAAACCCGGGTACGGCAGGGTGGACACGTTGATCGGTTCCGGACGGGACGGACCCTTGACGGTAAAACCGTCCTCTGCGAGTTCAACCGCGCAACCGGCCTGCACCAGCTTGTCCAGGACGACTGTCAACGCTCCCGGATCCGCGCGGCGCACTTCGATGCTGCCGCCGGTGACCGCGGCAGCGAAGGCCCAGGTGCCGGCGACGATGCGGTCCGGCACCACCCGGTGTTCCACCGGAGTGAGTTTTTCCACGCCTTCAATCGTCAGCGTGTTGGTCCCGAGGCCGCTGATCCTGGCACCCATTGCATTGAGCATTTCGGCGATGTCGGTAATTTCCGGTTCCCGTGCCGCGTTGTCGATCACGGTGGTGCCGCGGGCCAGCGTGGCCGCCATCATGATGTTCTCCGTGGCGCCCACCGACGGGAAGTCAAGGATGTGCCGGGCTCCCTGCAGTCCCTGCGGAACCGAGGCTACGAGATAGCCGTGGTCGATGGTGATGGTGGTTCCCATGGCCTCGAGCCCGGCCCGGTGCATATCGAGCCCGCGCGACCCAATGGCATCGCCGCCCGGCAGCGCCACTTCGGCACGCCTGCACCGTGCCACCAGGGGTCCCAGCACGGAGATGGACGCACGCATGGCGCGCACCAGATCGTAGTCGGCCTGATGCCCCGGGACGTCGGGGACCTCAATCCGCACCTCGCCGGCATCGGCGTCGTAGTCCACCGCGCAGCCCAGCCGGCGGAGCAGTTCGGCCATGATCCAGACGTCCTGAATGTTTGGCACATTCGTGATGGTGGAGCGTCCCTCGGCCAGCAGCGTAGCTGCCATGAGTTTCAGTACGCTGTTCTTCGCCCCGGGGACTGTCACCGAGCCGTTGAGCGTGCAGGGACCGGTGACAACAATGACGTCTTCCATCCCTCCATACTAGGACGCGGCACTCCCCCGCCATGCACTCAGGGAGGATACGCCGAAGGCGCAGGGATCAATTTCCCTGCGCCTTCGTGCGTTCCAAGAACCGGGCGGCTAGCGCCAGGTACCGATACCAATCACCGGTCCGGCCTCCAGCCAGGAGGACAGGCCCGTGTAGACCTCGTACTTCATCGCGATCAGCAGTTCCCGCCCCTCGTACTCGAGCGTTACCACCAGAGCACCCGGCTGGATCCGGGCCCGCTCAGCCTCTGTGGGCTGGCGCCACCCCTTGATTTCCAGGGAGCTCCGGAGGAACCGGTACGGCGGGCGCGGACTCAGCGAGAGCAGGCGAAGCCACTCAAGATGGGTGTCCGTATAACGGCAAACCCCCATCCGCCACCCGCCGGGCGGGAGGCAAATGGAGGCGTCAAAGGTACCCAGGGTACGCCGCAGCTGTGTGCGGCGTACCCAGAAAAGTGCCGTTGCCAGGGCCAGCAGAGCGAAGAGCGCTGCCAGTGCAAGGAACACGTAGGTACTGTCCATTGGTTAGGGTCAGCGGGTCCCAGCGTTGGCTGCGTCGTTCAACTGCGCGTTATCCGCGACAATGACCACGCGGTTGCTGTCAACGGAGAAGAAACCGCCGTCGACCCCAACCGTGATCCGGCTGCCGGACACCGGCTCGATGGCCAGCTCGCCTTCGGCCAGGATCGCCAGCACCGGAGAGTGGCCGGGAAGGATCCCGATTTCGCCGTCCGCGGTGCGTGCCTTGACCATCTTCGCCGCACCGGACCACACAAAGTGATCTGCCGCGACAATTTCGACTTCGAGTTCAGCAGTTTCAGCCATGGGGCTTACTTCCCGGTCTGCTCTTGGATCTTCGCCCACTGACGCTCGACATCATCCATGCCGCCGACGTTGAAGAACGCCTGCTCGGCGATGTGGTCAACGTCGCCGTCGCAGATGGCCTTGAAGCCTTCGATGGTGTCCTTGATGGAAACCGTCGAACCTTCGACGCCGGTGAACTGCTTGGCGGTGTAGGTGTTCTGCGACAGGAACTGCTGGATGCGGCGTGCACGGGCGACGACGATCTTGTCTTCTTCGCCCAGTTCGTCAATGCCGAGGATGGCAATGATGTCCTGCAGTTCCTTGTTCTTCTGGAGGATCTGCTTGACGCGGACAGCCGTATCGTAGTGCAGCTGGCCAACGTACTGCGGGTCGAGGATACGCGACGTCGAGGTCAGCGGATCCACGGCCGGGTACAGACCGCGGGACGCGATTTCACGGGAAAGTTCCGTGGTGGCGTCCAGGTGCGCGAACGTGGTGGCCGGAGCCGGGTCGGTGTAGTCATCAGCCGGGACGTAGATGGCCTGCATCGACGTAATGGAGTGGCCCTTGGTCGAGGTGATGCGCTCCTGCAGGAGACCCATCTCATCGGCAAGGTTCGGCTGGTAACCCACGGCGGAAGGCATGCGGCCCAGCAGGGTCGACACCTCGGAACCGGCCTGGGTGAAGCGGAAGATGTTGTCGATGAAGAGCAGCACGTCCTGGTTCTGCACATCGCGGAAGTACTCCGCCATGGTCAGAGCGGACAGGGCCACGCGCAGACGCGTTCCCGGCGGTTCATCCATCTGGCCGAATACAAGGGCCGTGTCCTTCAGGACGTTGGCTTCTTCCATTTCAACCCAGAGGTCGTTGCCCTCACGGGTACGCTCGCCGACACCGGCGAACACGGACGTACCACCGAAGTTGCGGGCAACACGGGTGATCATTTCCTGGATCAGAACGGTCTTGCCAACACCGGCACCACCGAACAGACCAATCTTTCCGCCCTTGATGTACGGGGTCAGAAGGTCGATGACCTTGATGCCGGTCTCCAGCATCTCGGTCGAGCCCTCAAGGTCCGCGAAGTTCGGGGCCTTGCGGTGGATCGGCCAGCGCTCGGTGATTTCCAGCTGCTCTTCGGGAACATCCAGGGGCTCGCCCAGGACGTTGAAGATGTGGCCCTTGACGCCGTCGCCAACCGGCACGGAGATCGGAGCACCGGTGTCGGTAACGGCAGCTCCGCGGACCAGGCCGTCGGTGGCCTGCAGGGAGATGGCGCGTACGAGGTTGTCGCCCAGGTGCTGCGAGGTCTCGAACGTGATGGTCTTGGTCTCACCGTTGAGCGTCAGCTCAGTGGTAAGCGCGTTGTAAATGGTGGGGATTGCGTCAGCCGGGAATTCGACGTCGACAACCGGGCCAATGACACGGGCGATACGGCCTGTGGCGCCCGGTGCTACGGAGGTTGCTCCGTGCTCGGCAGTTTGGGCAGTCATCTCTCTCACTTCACTCAGTTAGATGGCGTGTGGGCTAAGTTTTTGCTGGTGGACCTCTTGGTCCGTGACCTGCGGGCTAGGAAGCGCTGAGCGCGTCCGCACCTGCCACGATCTCGGAGAGTTCCTGGGTGATTTCGGCCTGACGGGCGTTATTGCGAAGTCGCGTGTACTTCTTAATAAGGTCGGAGGCGTTGTCCCCTGCGGACTTCATGGCACGCTGGCGGGCTGCGAGCTCGGAAGCGGCGGCCTGGAGCATTGCTGCGAAGATGCGCGACTCGATGTAGCGCGGCAGCAGGGCATCCAGGACCTTCTCCGGCTCGGGCTCGTACTCGTAGAGGGGCAGGAGCTCGGTTTCAGCGCCTGCTTCTTCTTCGACAACTTCCAGCGGCAGGAGCCGGATGACCCCAGGTTCCTGGACAACCATGGACTTGAAGCGCGTGAACACGATGTGGATTTCATCCACGCCGCCGTCTTCGTAGGCCGTATTGAAGTCATCGAGGAGTGCTTTGCCGATTTCCCGGGCAGTCTCAAACTCGGGCGCATCCGTACCGCCGGTCCACACGCGCTCATAAGCACGGTCACGGAAGTCGTAGTACGCCTGGGCCTTGCGTCCAACCAGGTAGGTCTTGATTTCTTTGCCCTCTTCACGGAGCAATTCATTCAGTGATTCGCTCTGCTTCAGGACGCCTGCGGAGTACGACCCGGCAAGACCACGGTCGGAAGTCATAACGACCACTGCCGCCCGGCGGATCTGCTCCGGTTCGGTCGTCAGCGGGTGATCGATCTCCGACTGGGACGCCACAGCAGAAACGGCACGGGTGATCGCGTTGGAATAAGGCAGCGCCGCGGCTACGCGGGTGCGGGCCTTTCCAATGCGAGAGGCAGCAATCAGCTCCATCGCCTTGAAGATCTTCTGCATCGACGTGGTCGAGGCGATCTTCTGGCGGTAGACCCGAATTTGGGCTCCCATACTTTTCCTTTCGGTTCCTAGTGTTTTGAACTAGGGGCTACGGCAAGGGGCAGCGGTGCCGCGGCCGGCGGGAACCGGCCGCGGAACCTGGAAGCCGCTAGCGCTTCTGCTTGACGATCTTTTCCTGGTCGACTGCATCCCCGTCCAGAGCCGCAGCTTCCTCGTGTCCGGCGGCAACCATGCGGTTGTCACCTTCGCCGAAGAAACCCTGCTTGAAGTCGGTGATAAGGGTCTTGAGTTCGTCCACCGTGGAATCTTCGAGCTTGTTGGTCTCAGCCAGAACGGTGAGGACCTTCGAAGAGTGGCGGACGTGGTCAAGGAACTCGGCTTCGAAGCGGCGGACATCTTCCACCGGAACGTCGTCGAGGTAACCGTTGGTGCCGGCCCAGATGGACACAACCTGGTCTTCGACCGGGAAGGGTGCGTACTGGCCCTGCTTCAGCAGTTCCATCAGGCGTGCGCCGCGGGTCAGCTGCTGGCGGGAAGCCGCATCCAGGTCCGAGGCAAACATGGCGAATGCCTGCATGTCGCGGTACTGGGCCAGTTCCAGCTTCAAGGTACCGGAGACCTTCTTCATCGCCTTCTGCTGGGCGGCACCGCCAACGCGGGACACCGAGATACCGACGTCCACTGCGGGGCGCTGGTTGGCGTTGAAGAGGTCCGACTGCAGGAAGATCTGGCCGTCGGTGATGGAGATGACGTTGGTCGGGATGTAGGCCGAGACGTCGTTTGCCTTGGTTTCGATGATCGGCAGGCCGGTCATCGAGCCTGCGCCGAGCTCGTCGGAGAGCTTTGCGCAACGCTCCAGCAGGCGGGAGTGCAAGTAGAAAACGTCGCCCGGGTAGGCTTCGCGTCCCGGCGGGCGGCGCAGCAGCAGCGACACTGCACGGTAGGCTTCGGCCTGCTTCGACAGATCATCAAAGATGATCAGAACGTGCTTGCCGCCGTACATCCAGTGCTGGCCGATAGCCGAGCCGGCGTACGGTGCCAGGTACTTGAAGCCTGCGGGGTCGGACGCCGGGGAGGCCACGATCGTGGTGTACTCCATGGCGCCGGCATCTTCGAGGGTCCGCTTGATCTCAGCGATCGTGGACGCCTTCTGGCCGATGGCCACGTAGATGCAGCGCACCTGCTTGTTGGTGTCGCCCGAGGCCCAGTTGGCCCGCTGGTTCAGGATGGTGTCGACGGCGAGGGCAGTCTTGCCCGTCTTGCGGTCACCAATGATCAGCTGGCGCTGGCCGCGGCCGACCGGGATCATCGCGTCGATAGCCTTCAGGCCGGTCTGAAGCGGTTCGTGAACCGACTTACGCTGGGTAACGCCCGGCGCCTGGAGTTCCAGGGCACGGCGGGCTTCCGCCTGGATCGGTCCCATGTCATCCATGGGCTCACCCAGGGGATCGACGACGCGGCCCAGGAAGGCATCCCCGACGGGGACGGACAGGACTTCACCGGTGCGGTGAACTTCCTGGCCTTCTTCGATGCCGCCAAAATCGCCAAGCACAACGACGCCGATTTCACGGGTGTCGAGGTTCTGGGCCAGGCCCAGCGTGCCGTCCTCAAACCGAAGCAGCTCGTTCGCCATCACGGAGGGCAGGCCCTCCACACGGGCAATGCCGTCGCTGGCGGTGGTTACGCGGCCAACTTCAACGCGCTCTGCGTTTCCGGGTTCGTAGGACGCCGCAAATTCATTCAACGCATTACGGACGTCGTCGGCGTTGATGGTCAATTCGGCCATCTGCAGTCCCTGCTCTCCTATGTTGTGATCATCGCTTGGTGCCGATGACCTTCGATTGGTTCTCAAATGTTTCTCATGGCCCGCCTGCGCCATAAAGGTGGCTAAACGGCGAGCTTCCGGCGCAGTTCCGACAGGCGGGTCACCACGGTGGAATCGACGACTTCATCGCCCACCGTAACCCGGATGCCGCCAACGATCGAGGGATCGACGGTTGCGTTGATCTTCAGCTCGCGGCCGTACAGGGCGTTCAAGGACGCCTGCAGCCGGGCGCGCTGCTCCTCGGTCAGGGGAAGGCTGGTCCGGACCTCCGCGATCCACCGCTGCTGCCGTCCGGCGACCAGTTCCAGGAACCGGGTGACCAGTGCAGTGGGGCGGAGTCCGCGGGGAGCGGTAACAGCCTGCCGGATCAATACCTGTGATGCCTCGGATGCACCGGGTACCAGCTTCAGTGCCAGCGCCGCCTTGGCCTCCGCGCTTGACTGCGGGTTGGACAGCGCGCGCTGCACGTCATGGTTGGACGCCACGGTCTCGTTGAAACGGAAGAGGTCGCCCTCCAGTTCCTCAAGGCCGGAAAGTCCCGGTCCCTTGTTTTCCGCGACCGCGGAGACAACCGTTGCAGCCAGGGTTTCCAGAGCGTCCCCGAGGTCACGCGGTGCGCGCCAGCGGGATTCAACCAATGAAGCAACAATCTGTTCGGCGTCGGCCGAAACCTTGCCGCCGACCAGTGTGGAGACCAGGGCTGCCTTCTCTTGTCCATTCCGAGCCGGATCAGTCAGGGCCCGAAGCAGGCCGGTCTGGCCGTCCAGCAGGCCCAGGATGCCAAAGAGTTCCTCAGCCAGACCAAGGGTCGCGTGCGGAAGCCGTGCTTCCAACTGACCCTGGGCTGCTGCCAGTGACTCGCTCGATATACCTGCCATTACTGAACCGCACCCGCGTTCTGCGAGGTTTCCAGCTCATCGAGGAAACGGTCGACAACGCGTGCCGAGCGGGCATCGTCCGCGAGGGACTCCCCGACGATCTTGCTTGCCAGTTCCGTCGCCAGGGCGCCAACTTCGCTGCGGAGCGAGACAACTGCTGCCTGGCGCTCTGCTTCGATGGTGACCTGGGACTGTTCCATGATGCGTGCTGACTCAGCGGCTGCCTTAGCCTTCAGGTCGGCGAGAATCTGAGCGCCTTCAGAGCGCGCTTCCTCACGGATCCGGTTGGCTTCGGTGCGTGCGTCAATCAGCTGCTGCTTGTACTCGTCCAGGGCTGCACTGGCTTCCGCCTGCGCTGCCTCGGCCTTGGCAAGTCCGCCTTCGATGGCCTCGGTACGCTCTGCAAACGTCTTCTCGAACATCGGGACGACGAACTTGACGACGATAAACATCAGCACGGCGAAGCCAAGCAGTGTTACCAGGATCTCCCAGATGTTTGGGACCAGAGGATTAGCGCCTTCTTCAGCGGCGAGGATAAGTGCCTCGTTCATTTCTCATCCGTCCTATCTACTTGGTAGGGAAAAACGCGCTGAAGTTAGAGGACGAACGCGAAAACCAGACCAAGGATGGCGAGGGCTTCGGTCAGGGCCAGGCCCAGGAACGCGATCGGCTGCAGAACACGCTGAGCTTCAGGCTGGCGTGCAACGCCGTTGATGTAAGCAGCGAAGACCAGACCCACGCCGATGGCGCCGCCGATGGCGGAGAGGCCGTAGCCGACGAGGTTGATGTTGCCGTTGATTTCACCAATCATTTTGGCTTGTTCCTTTCAAGATGCCCGCAGGCAGGTTGTTGGTTCAGGGGGTTCCCCTGGGGAGGGGAGGCTTTAGTGTTCCGCAGCTGCGATGGAGCCTTGGATGTAGATCGCGGTCAGCAGGGTAAAGACATAGGCCTGCAGGACCTGGATCAGAACTTCGAACAAGAACATTGCGACGCCGCCGACCAGGGTCAGGACACCGAGGGGCTTGAGCAGTCCTTCAGCTTCCAGCAGCAGGAACTCGGTGCCGGCAGCGGAGAGCATGATGATCAGGTGGCCTGAGAGCATCGTTGCGAAGAGACGGAGGCTGTGCGTTATCGGCCGGACCAGGAAGGTCGAGATGATTTCGATCAGGACTACCAGCGGCAGGATCGCAATCGGAACACCGGACGGAACGGTTGCGTACTTGAAGTACTTGATGCCGTGCTTCTTGATGCCCAGGATGATCCACGTGAAGTAAACAATCGCTGCAAGCGCATACGCCGTACCAACGTGCGAGGTGGTGGGCAGCTGTGCCAGCGGGATGCTGCCCCACAGGTTGTTGATCAGGATAAAGAAGAAGAGCGAGAACAGCAGCGGAGTGTAGGGACGGAAGTCCTTTTCACCGATGATGTCGCGGCCGATCGAGTTCCGGACGAAGTTGTAGCTCGCTTCGCCCAGGAACTGCAGCCGGCCCGGGACCATCTGTCCCTTGCGTGCTGCGACTATGAAGAACCATCCGAGAATGACGACCGAGATGAGGATAAGCAGCATCTGCTTTCCAAACCCGTCTCCGTACGGGGCGCCCCAGGGGAGGATCTCAGGGAGGTGCATGTCTTCGAGGGTGGGTGGAACAAATCCCTCTTCATTGGCGGCGGGAAGCGCAAGCGCGATCAACGCGTTTCCTCTCTGCTGTGTCCATCGTTGGGCATTTCATTGGCGGGCACATGGCTCATGCACCCGTGTACTAAGTTTTGTGACATTAATGTCTCTAACCCTCATCCGGCCGTTTTCCACCCTTGGGCGGTAGTGGCTTGGTGGAAGTGAGCCCGTGGGCGGCAGCTGTGTAATAACCGCTGACACCGCCCAGAGCGATACCTGCAAATAGAATCCAGCGGGTCCCCAGAAGACTGTCCAGCCCCCACCCTATCAAACCCAGGGCAAGGATTCCGGACAGGACATACTGGAGGACCGCGCGTGACTTTTTCGTTGGCGCCTGAAAAGCCGCGGGAACCTGGTCGGCGTCTTTATTCCTGCGATTAGCCGGCACCGGAGATTCCTTTCGCTGAGTTATCCGGGCTCGCTGGAGCATCCGAATAAATAAGGTGGCGGGTGCGTGAAAAAGCGATGACCTCAGCCGTCTGCCACAGCACCACGGTGCCGATGGCCGTATAGAAGAACCACGGGCCCTCAAGCCATGCAGGTTTTCCAACCAGCCAGAGAATTACCGCAAAACCGACGACTTTGACGGCATACGTTACGGCAAACATTCCGATGGCGCCGGAGGGGTTTTTCCGTCCCACCACGTGCCCGACAAGCAGGCTGATTCCAAAGAAGAGAGCTATCAGAAGCCATCCCGAAGCGACACTGGCCGCACCGGGAGCACCGGCGGCCAGGAAAGCAGCTGCCGCGGCGGCAGCGGCCGGAATCCCGGTCCAGAGGAGGCAGGCTTTGAGAATATTCAGCCACGGCGCCGCTGTGGGGCCGGAAACACTGAGCCGCGAAGCGCGTGGGCCTTCTGCTGGGCTCATGGCTGGAGGATCATCCTTGTGCTTTGTGAGGAAATATAGCGTCGTCGCATAACGGATCGAGGCGACGTTTGAATTCTACAGCACATAGAACTGCCCCGTGACACAGCCCCTCCCCCGGCCCCGGTTCTCAGGTCCGGGTCCGGGCACGCAGCCGGGCAACCAGCCGCGGGGAAGCCAGGTAAAAGCCTGCCACTGCGGCTACGAAGGCTGTGCCTGCTGCGGTAACTCCCCAGCTGGATCCGCCGGTCACAAGGCCCGTGGCGCCGACTGCTGCCGTGCACAGTGTCACCAGCACCGCTGACTGCACGTGGCTCAGTCCCGCGTCGGTCAGCCGCTGGTAGACATGCTGGCGGTGTGCCGCGTACCAGCGTTCCTGCCGCCAGATCCGGCGGACGAGTGTGGTGAATGTATCAAGGACATAGATCAGGATGGGAAAGAGCAGATACTCGATATACACGCCGGCTAGGAAGGCCGCGACGGCGGTGCCGGCAACAGCGGCGCCCAGCAGGTAACTGCCGACGTCGCCCATAAAGACTGACCCCCGGCCCAGGTTCCAGGGCAGGAACGCTGCGAAGGCAGCGGCGATCACCGCGCCGGCGGCAGTCAGCCACACCTGGTCGGACAGCACACCGCTCGCCGCGTAGAGCAGGCCGACGGTTACGCCGTGCAGTCCGGAAATCCCGTTTACACCGTCCATAAAGTTCGCCACATTGATGTACGCGGCGATCACCAGGGTCCCCACCGGGACCCACCAGAAGCTCTGCCCCAAAGAGGCTGCCAGTGCCGTCGTACCGGCGGCCCCGATGAGCAGCTGCAGGCCGAAACGGACCCGGACGGACAAACCGCGGAAGTCCTCAATCCAGCCAAGCAGCGAAGCCGCGGCAATCACGGCCATCAGCACCAGGACCAGGGACCGGTCCACGGCCACGTAGCCCGTCAGCAGGGACGCGGCCAGGCCCAGCAGGACTCCGGCGGCTATGGTGGCGCCCACGCCGCGGATGACAACCTTGGTGTGCGAGGACCGCTCGTTGGGCACGTCCACAACTCCCAGCCGGCGCAGCAGCGGAATAAAGGCGAACGGCAGCAGGAGGCTGGCCAGGAATGCGGCCGCAACAGGCACGGCGAGCTGCATCAGCCGGTCCGCCGATCCTCGTGTCCGGTGGCCGGAGCTCCATTGCGCAGTTCGGCACTGCGCAGATCGGCATTGCGCAGATCGGCATTGTGCAGGTCAGCCAGGCGCAGTGCCGCGGTATCCGGCAGCGGGAAGAGCGCCGCCGGAGCACCGGCGTTGCTTCCTGTTCCACTGCCCGGGAACCCGTCTGGTCCGAAGCCGCAGCGGCGCAGCCAGTCCTCTGCATCAAGGTCCTCAGGGGCCAGGACCGCCACCGAGGTGTGCGAGATCTTAGGGTGCAGGGGGCGGGAATCGTCTTCCCCGGTGCCGACTAGGATTTCGTGCAGCTTCTCCCCCTTGCGCAGCCCGGTGAAGACAATGTCGATGTCCTTGCCCGACATCGCGATCATGCGCTGGGCGACGTCGAGGATTTTCACCGGTTCGCCCATGTCCAGGATCAGGACTTCTCCCCCGCGGCCGATTGCCCCGGCCTGGATAACCAGCTGGCAGGCCTCGGGAATGGTCATAAAGAACCGGGTGACCTCAGGATCCGTCACCGTCACCGGACCGCCCTGGCGGATCTGCTCAGTGAACAGGGGCAGCATGGAACCGCGGCTGCCGATGACGTTGCCGAACCGCACGGAAACAAACCGGCGCCCACTCTGACCTGCCATCCAGGCAGTGAGCTTTTCGGCGACCCGCTTGGAGTGCCCCAGGACTGTGGTGGGGTTGGCCGCCTTGTCCGTGGAGATGTTCACGAAGTGGCTGACACCGGCTTTTTCGGCCGAGCGCAGCACGTTCGCCGTGCCCAGCACATTCGTCTTCCAGGCTTCCAGCGGGTACTGCTCCAGCAGCGAAACGTGCTTGAGGGCAGCAGCATGGAATACGACGTCGGGCCGCCGGGCCGTGAAAATCTCGTCCAGTGCCCGCGCATCACGGATATCGGCAAGCACAGTGTCCTTGCCGTTCAGCAGGCCCTGGCCCGTGATGGAGAGCTGCGTCAGCTGCAGCCCGGTCTCATCCCGGTCCACCATGATCAGTTCTTCGGGTTCGAAGGCCGTGATCTGGCGGCAGAGTTCGGAGCCGATGGAACCGCCGGCACCGGTGACCAGCACTCTCTTGCCGGTGAGGTAGCCCGCAACTTCATCCACGTGGATGTCCACTGGACGGCGGCCAATGAGGTCCTCCACCGCGACTTCCCGGAAATCCGTCAGTCCGGCTCCGGAGCCCTTCGCGAGCATGTCCCGCAACGGCGGGAGAACCATGACCCGCAGGTCCAGCCCCTCCGCACTGTCCGAAACCTGCCGCACCTGCGCGGCGTCGACGTCGGCAATTGCGATGATCAGGACCGTGGCGCGGGTGCGCTGCACCAGCTCCCGCAGGTCTGAGAGCTTCCCGACAACGGGCACTGTTCCCAGGCGGAGGTGCTTCTTGGCCGGATCATCATCGATCAGGCCGACGGGGAAGTACGGGGAATCCGGATCGTTCATCATCCGGGTCACCAGCGAGTTGCCCAGGAAGCCGGCACCGTAGATCAACGTCCGCTGTGCTTCGTCGCCGGGGCGGGTTTTGCTCTCGACGTACATGCGCTTCAGGTAGCGGATGGCTGCCATAAACAGGCAGGCAAACGGGAAGGCGAGCACACCGGTACTGCGCGGAATGTCGATGGCCAGGCCGAAAAGTGCGCTGACCAGGACCAGGATTGCCGAAACCACGATCGTCACGACGGCGAGCAGCCGCATCTCGTGGAAGCTGCCAAAGCTGTAGCGGCCGCGGTAGAGGGCAAAGGAATAGCCCACCACCAGCTGCGTCACCACGGCCACGGCGCAGAACACCGCCAGCCCGGCCACGTTGATCTGGTCCACTGTGAGTTCGTAGCGCAGGATCAGCGCCAGGACGATGGCCACCACCCAGGCCATTGAATCCAGCACGTATTGGGACCAGAGCCAAAGCGCCGGTTTCTCGTCCCGCACCGGGGTGGTTGTGTCCCTGCTTGAATCGTTCATAGTCCTCAACGGGTTGGCACCCGGTTCGTATCTAGGCTGTTTGGAGGTCCTGCCGTGCTGGGGGCACGGAAGTCCCGTGAGTCCGGTGTAATAGACTGGAATCTATTCAGCATACTAACTGCACACCCCTCCGCGCCCGGCAAAGCCTGTGCGTCCGGAGAGCTTGGAGAGGAACACCTTGCCGGATTCAGTGGCCGTTGCAGCTGTGACGTTTGACCGCCCGGACGACGTCAAGACACTGCTGGGGGCGCTTTCGGCTCAGACCGCCGCCATCTCCTCCGTGGCCTTGGTCGACTCGGGAAAGAGCCCGGTGCAGGACATTGCCGAAGCGTCCGCGGCGAACGTTACGTACGTCCGCTCGGAAACCAATCTCGGCGGCGCGGGCGGGTTTTCGCTGGCTATCCTCACAGCGATGGCCTCGGGAGCCGAGTGGATCTGGATCATGGACGACGACGCCCATCCGGAGGACCCGGAGTGCCTGCAGGCCCTGATTGACGGAGCCAAGGAACGGAACCTCGACGTGATCCTTCCGCTGGTGGTTGCCCCCGGCCGGCCGGACACCCTCTCCTTTCACTTCCGTATCGACGGGCGCCTGACCCACAACCGTGCCGAGGTGGCCAAAGCCGGGTTCCTTCCCGACGTCGGGCACTTCTTCAACGGTGCACTGATCCGCCGGGACGTATTCTTCCGGGTGGGCCTTCCTGACCTGCGGCTGTTCATCCGCGGTGATGAAACAGACTTTATGATCCGCCTGCGCAAAGCCGGGATCCCCTTCGGCACCCTGACCTCCGTGGCGCTGAGCCATCCGGCTGCGTGGTCGGAGGTCAACGAAATCCTCGGCGGGCGCCTGCACGTTCTGGTGCCGGACACGGACTTCAAACGCTTCTACTTCTTCCGCAACCGGGGGCACCTGATGTGGAAACACAAGCGCCTGCGCTCCCTGGCCGCGGACGCAGCCGGCTACCCTATCCACTTCGCCCGGACCCGGGACCTGCGCGGGTTCCGCGCCTGGCTGCGGGCCTACACAGGCGGTGCAAGGGGCACCCTCTTCGGCCCCCCGTCGGATCTGGGTTTCTAACGTGAACCGGCCCGGCGCTGCCATCGAGGGCCTGGCCCTGGTGATAGTCACCTTCAACCGGTCAAGCTACCTGCGGGGGTTGCTCGAGTCCGTGGCTGCCCTGGATCCGGCTCCGGAACAGGTCATAGTGGTGGACAACGCCAGCACGGACGACACGGCGGAGGTCCTCGCCGGGCTGCAGCCGGAATTCCCGGTGCCGCTCAGCGTGGAGCGGCTCACCGAGAACACCGGAGGATCCGGCGGGTTTGCGGCGGGCGTGGCCCGGGCCCTGGACGCCGGAGCGCAGTGGCTCTGGCTTATGGACGACGACGTCGAAGTCCTCCCCGGAGCGCTTGGCGCCCTGGGAAAGTGGACAGCCACCTACGACTGCATCCACGGCCGCAGGCTTGACGACGCCGGCAACCCCTTCTTCTGGCAGCACCGGTTCCTGCCGTTCCTGGGTATCCATGTTCCGGTCCGCGGCAACGTTTTTGCCGACCGTCCGGTATTCGCCACCAACGTCGGCTGCTTTGAGGGCATGCTGGTCAGCGCCCGCGTTGTCCGGGACATAGGCCTGCCCGATTCACGTTTCTTCATCAACGGCGACGACGAGATCTACGGCTGGCTGGCCTCCCTGAACCACCGCGTGGTGTATGTCAACGAATTCGTCCTCCGGAAGGTCCGCCCACAGAAGCAGATCGATCTGGGAATCCGGCACCTGAATGACTCCAGCGACCTCAGCAGGTTCTGTGCGATGCGCAACCGCGGGCACACGGCGGGGTATCTGCGGGCCAACGGGCGGTTCAATCCGTTGGGATTCGCTGCCGGCACGGCACTGACCGCCGCCAAGGAAGTCCTGCGTCTTATCGCCGTCGAACGGAGCCTGCGCGGCGCCGGCAGCCTATGGCGCGGCTGGCGCGGTTCCCGCCGTATCCTGCGTGACCCGAGCTGGAAACCCATGCCCGCACTCGGCGCCGGCACGGAACCCGACCCTTCAAACCAGGAATCATTGTGAGCAGCTCCCCCACTCCGGCAGAATCTGCCGTGGACCAGGTCTGGGCCGTACTCGGTGCCAGCGGTTTTATCGGCAGCGCCCTCACGGCGTCCCTGGGCCGGGCCGGCATCACGGTCCGCCAGGTGAAGGCCCCGAGGCTCAGTGCGCGGTCCACCGATGCGGCAGGACTCCTGGCCGAAGCCGCGGCGCTGACCGATCAGGCCATGGACCTGGCGGGTGCGCTGGCCGGCGCGGACGTGGTCATTAACGCTGCCGGGCTCGCCACTCCCTCGGGAGCGGACTCGCCTGAGCTGCGCGGCGCCAACGCCCTGCTCCCGGTGCTGGTGGCCGACGCTGCCGACACCGCCGGGGTCCGCCGCTTTGTCCATCTCAGCAGTGCCGCCGTGCAGGGCCACCGGCCGTGCCTGGACGAGAGCTCTTCGGTGGAACCGTTCTCCGCCTATTCCCGTTCGAAGGCGCTGGGTGAGCAGGCGCTCTCCGCCCGGGTTCCGGGGCACTGTTCAGTGATTACCATCCGCGCGACCTCCGTACAGGGACCGGCACGGGACACTACGGCGAAACTGGTCCGCATCGCGGCCTCTCCCCTGGCTTCGGTTGCGGGGCGCGGCGATTCGCCCAGTCCCGTCAGTTCCGTCGATGCGCTGACTAGCTTTGTCCTGTTGGCCGGGGCACAGCCGGAGCCGGTTCCGGCCCTCGTCCTGCAGCCGTGGGAAGGCGCCACTGCCGCAGGTGTCCTGGAAGCTGCCGGCGGCCGGCAGCCGTTCCGGCTGCCCGTCTGGTTCTGCCGCGGCTCGCTGAAAGCCGGTTACGCCGTTTCCGCTCTGCTCGGTGAACGCCTCCACGGTCCGCTGCGCCGGGTGGAGATGATGTGGTTTGGGCAGCGGCAGGAGCCCGGGTGGGCCGAAGCCACCGGGAACGTTCCCACGCCGCACGTTGAGGAAGTGCTTCGCGAGGCACGCCGCCAGCGCGGCTAAAGGGCGGAAACGTCCTCCACCGTGGAGGCTTCCGCAGCCGGCGGGGCCGGTTCCTCACCCAGACCGAGCACTGACGGCACGACGGCGCGCAGCTCGTCCAGTCCCACCGCACCGGCGCGGACCACACGCAGCGGCGACTGCGTCGCGTCCACGATCGTTGAGGGAATCCCATCGCTGCCTTCCTGCGGCCGGGGTCCGGCCTCCAGGTAGACCTCCACGGACTCGGCCAGCTGGGCCTGAGCCTGCGCAGCGGTCTGGGCGGCAGGATTGCCGGTCCGGTTCGCGGAGGACACGGCCATGGGCCCGGTAAGCGCCAGCAGGTCCAGGGCGATCTCATCGTCCGGCATCCGCAGCGCCACGGTGCCCTTGGTGTCGCCAAGATCCCAGGTCAGGGAAGGCTGCGCATGGAAAATCAGGGTCAGTCCGCCGGGCCAGAACGCCTCCGCCAGCGCCCGTGCCTCGGGGCTGACGTCCACCGCCAGGCCGTCCATGGTCTGCAGGCGCGGCACCAGGACGGGCGGCGGCATGGAACGTCCCCGGCCCTTGGCCGCGAGCAGGGTGGCCACGGCCTGCGGCGAGAACGCGTCAGCGCCAATACCGTAGACGGTATCGGTAGGCAGGACGATGCACTGCCGGTTGGCGATGGCCTGCTGGGCGCGGGCCAGACCTGCGCTGCGGGACTCGGGATCTGTGCAGTCAAAGCTGGTAGTCACGGCACCATTCTTTCATGTTGCTTTACCGCCCGGAGGCCGCCGCGGAACGCACGGCGGACGTGGCCCGCGGACGGTCGTTGAGATCGTTGTGTGAGGTTACTGCTTCCCAGACCGGATCAGCAGCCAGGCGGGCGGCGATAACCCTGGCCTGCACTTCGGCATGTTCCATGACGAAGTAGCCGCCAGGGCGCAGCAGCCGGGCGGCGGTGCGGGCGGCCGCGCCGGGCAGCTCCAGCCCGTCCGCTCCCCCGCCGTACAGGGCCATGGCGGGATCATGGTCGGCCGCTTCAGGTTCGTTCGGGACTGCGTCTGCAGGTATATAGGGCGGATTGGACACGACGACGTCGAACGTCCCGTCCTGTCCGGGCAGCGCTGTGCGCAGATCCCCCTCCAGGACGGTGACGCCCAGCGGATCGAGGTTTTTCCGTGCCCAGGCCAACGCCAGCGGGCTCAGTTCCACCGCGTAAACGTCCGAGCCGGGAACCTCGGACGCGATTGACGCCGCCAGCGCTCCGGAACCGGTCCCCAGGTCCACGACCTTAGCCCCGCCCGGGACCAGCTGCGCCCGGTCAATGGCCAGCTGCGCAACGGTTTCGGTTTCCGGCCGCGGAACAAAAACACCGGGTCCCACGGCAAGCTCCAGCCGGCGGAAGTGCGCCTTGCCGGTGAGATGCTGCAGCGGAATCCGGCGGGCACGTTCGGCAACCAGCCCGGCATAACCCTCCGGCGCAAGGGCATCGGTGAACGCCAGGGCCCGCACACGCCCCACGGATTCTCCGAGCAGGTGAGCAGCCAACAGCTCCGCGTCGACGCGCGGGCTTGGCACGCCGGCGGCGGAGAGTTCCGCCGCCGCCGCGCGCAGGGCCTGGTCAAGGGAAAGGGCCGGCATGGGCAGGACTACGCCTCGTCACCGATGGCGTCCAGGCGGGCCTGCTCATCCATTTCGATAGCAGCCTGGACCACGGCCTCGAGATCACCATTCATCACGGTATCCAGGTTGTAGGCCTTATACCCGGTCCGGTGATCCACAATCCGGTTTTCCGGGTAGTTGTAGGTGCGGATGCGCTCGGAACGGTCCATGGTCCGGATCTGGGACTTGCGGATGTCCGAATTCGCGGCGTCGATCTTTTCCTGCTCATGCGCCAGGATCCGCGAACGCAGCACGCGCATCGCGGCTTCGCGGTTCTGCAGCTGCGACTTCTCGTTCTGCATGGCCACCACAATGCCGGTGGGCAGGTGGGTAATGCGCACGGCGGAGTCGGTGGTGTTCACGGACTGGCCGCCGGGACCGGAGGACCGGTAGACGTCGATCTTCAGGTCGTTCTGGCTGATTTCGACTTCTTCCGGCTCATCCACTTCAGGCAGGACCAGCACGCCGGCAGCGGAAGTATGGATCCGTCCCTGGGACTCGGTGACGGGGACGCGCTGCACCCGGTGCACGCCGCCCTCGTACTTCAGGCGTGCGTAGACGCCCTCAGCGGGATCGTTGGAGGAGCCCTTGATCGCCATGGACACGTCCTTGAAGCCGCCAAGGTCGGATTCCGTCGCGGAAATGATCTCGGTGCGCCAGCCGCGGGTCTCCGCATAGCGGGTGTACATCCGCAGCAGGTCGCCGGCGAAAAGTGCAGCTTCGTCGCCGCCTTCGCCGCCCTTGACCTCGATGATCACGTCGCGGCCGTCGTTGGGGTCCCGCGGAATCAGCAGACGGCGCAGCTTCTCCTGCGCCTCAGCCAGCTGGCCTTTCAGCACCGGCACCTCGGCAGCGAATTCAGGATCCTCGTCCGCCATTTCCTGGGCGGCCGCAAGGTCATCTTCCAAGCCGTGCCAGGTGTTGTACGCGTCGACGATCCGGCTCAGCTCGGCGTAGCGGCGGCCGAGCCGCCGGGCCAGGCCCTGGTCCGCGTGGACAGCAGGGTCAGAGAGCCGCATCTGGAGTTCAGCGTGCTCATCCAGCAGTCCCTGTATGGACTCAAACATTGTTTCCCATTCCTTCTTCGCACCGTGGGGTCAGCGGACCCCACATCCCGTTGCTGCCTTGAACCATTCTCGCCCGGAGGACCGCCGGCCGGTTAACCGCCAAGCCGCCCAGGCCCCTTCACCCTCCGAAGAGGGCCAAGGGGCATGAGCGGCTAGGTAAGGCAGCTAATCGTTCTTGTTGCCCAGCGTGGTCTTCTGCACCTGCATCAGGAACTCGACGTTGGACTGCGTTTCCTTGATCTTATTGGTGAGCAGTTCCAGTGCCTGCTGCGTGTCCAGCCCGGAAAGGACCCGGCGCAGCTTCCACATGATCTTGACTTCATCCGGAGAGAGCAGGTTCTCTTCGCGGCGGGTGCCGGACGCGTTGACGTCCACGGCCGGGAAGATGCGCTTGTCCGCGAGGTTGCGGGAAAGGCGCAGTTCCATGTTGCCGGTGCCCTTGAACTCTTCGAAGATGACCTCGTCCATCTTGGACCCGGTCTCGACAAGCGCGGTGGCCAGGATGGTCAGCGAGCCGCCGTTTTCGATGTTGCGGGCAGCACCGAAGAAGCGCTTCGGCGGGTACAGCGCGGAGGAATCCACACCGCCGGAGAGGATACGGCCCGACGCCGGAGCGGCCAGGTTGTAGGCACGGCCCAGGCGGGTCATGGAGTCCAGGAGGACGACGACGTCGTTACCCATTTCCACGAGGCGCTTGGCCCGCTCGATGGCGAGTTCGGCAACCGTGGTGTGGTCATCGGCGGGGCGGTCGAAGGTGGAGGCAATAACCTCACCCTTGACGGTGCGCTGCATGTCGGTGACTTCTTCGGGACGTTCGTCCACGAGGACCATCATCAGGTGCACTTCGGGGTTGTTGATGGTGATCGCGTTGGCGATTGCCTGCAGGATGAGCGTCTTGCCTGCCTTCGGCGGGGAGACGATCAGGCCGCGCTGGCCCTTGCCGATCGGGGCTACCAGGTCGATGACACGCGGGCCGATCACCTTGGCGGAGGTCTCCAGGCGCAGGCGCTCGGAGGGGTAGAGCGGAACCAGCTTGGAGAACTCCACGCGGTCCTTGTTGTCCTCGGCCGGCTTGCCGTTCACCGAGGTCAGGCGTACCAGGGCGTTGAACTTCTGGCGTGCACTGGTGCCCTGGTTCTCGCCGTCACGCGGGGCGCGGATGGCACCAACGACGGCGTCGCCCTTGCGCAGGTTGTACTTCTTGACCTGGGCCAGGGACACGTAAACGTCGTTCGGGCCCGGCAGGTAACCGGAGGTGCGGACGAACGCGTAGTTCTCCAGCACGTCCAGGATGCCGGCTACGGGCAGCAGGACGTCATCCTCGGTGACCTCAACGTCGTCGACGTCGGGGCTGCGGTCGCGGTTGCGGCGGCGCTCGTTGCGGTCGCGGAACCGGTCATTACGGTCATTGCGGTCGTTCCGGTTGCGGTTACGGCGGTTGCGTCCGCTGCGGCTGTTGTCATCGCCGTCGGAATCGCGGTGCCCGTCGTTGCGGTTACCGTCGCGGTCGCCGCGGTTGTTCTCGCTGCGGTTGCCGTCATTACGGTTGCCGTCGCGGTCACCGCGGTTGTTTTCGCCGCGGTTGCCGTCATTGCGGTTGCCGTCGCGGTCGTTCCGGTCATTCCGGTTCCGTGAGCGGCCCTGACGCTCGGAGCGGTCTTCCTCGCGGGAACCGTCCTGCTTTTCCGCGGGCTTCTCGGCGGTCTTGTCCGCGGCGGAGTCCTGGCCGGAGCCTTCGCCAGCGGTATCGCTGCTGCCGCCGGTGGTGTTCTCGCCGTCGTTGCGGCGGTTGCGGCGGTTGCGGCCACGTTCCCGCTGGCCCTCTTCGCGGCCGTTTTCAGCGGCCGGTTCAGCAGCAGCTGCCGGAGCATCAGCCTGCGGGGCTTCTGCGGCGTCGCTGCCGGCAGGGGTGACCACGCCGTCGCTCGCCGCGCGGCGGTTACGGTTGCGGGTCCGGGCGGGGCGCTCGGTGGTCTGCTCACCTGCAGCGGCGGCCTGGCCCTGCTCTGCCTTGGCTGCGGGCGCTGCTTCGGCCGGAGCCGATGCCTTGGCCGAACGGTCAGCGCCGGCTTTCTCACCCTGCGGGGCTTCGGACTTGGAGCCGCGGACCGGGCGGTCTGCGACGGAGCCGCCACGCTGGTGGTTGGAGATAGCTGTTACCAGATCTCCCTTACGCATGCGCGATCCCCCGGTGATGCCCAGCTGGCCGGCCAGTGCCTGCAGCTGTGCAAGCTTCAGGCCGGCGAGCCCGGAGCTCTTGGAATGTGCTTCACCGTTGGAACCGGCGGATGCTGATGAGTCCACACCTGATGTCAGGTCGGTGGTATCTGTCACGAAGGATCCTTCCCCCTCGTCGGGCGGTCCGGCGCAGTGCCGGCCGCGTTGAATGGCCCTTGAACCGTTGATTCGACAACCGGTTTAGGGTTCACCTGCTGCAGGAACTATCCCGGCAACGGTGAATCTGCTG
Organism: Arthrobacter gallicola; assembly: GCF_014836775.1. Lineage (GTDB taxonomy): Bacteria > Actinomycetota > Actinomycetes > Actinomycetales > Micrococcaceae > Arthrobacter_B > Arthrobacter_B gallicola. The sequence goes on along the minus strand of NZ_JACSQD010000003.1, from coordinate 437,948 downwards.
GCGCCTTGTTTGGAGAGTCCACGGGAGTTTCGGCAGCTGCGCTGTCGGAAAACGCGAGGATCATATGATCATTCGACTGACCGTTTCTTGGCAGTCTCCGGAAGGCTACACCGATGCTTGTGTTTCCGCGGACTGACTCCACCCCGCCGTCCGAATCGTTATGATCGATGCCCAGGTACCAGCTTCTGAGCTGATATCCATGCAAAACGGTCCACAATCCGGTTCAGGGAAAAGCCTCGGTGGTCCACAGAACGGACGACCTGCCGGTGGAAGCACAAATACGGTTATTACCGTTGGTGCACTACCACTCTAGCACCATCTCGGTCTACGCCAAGCCGCAGCACACGCCAATTCTCCAGCGCCTGCGCGGCCAGATGCCGGTCGATCAGGACGGCAGCGGCAGCGGCCTGGTCCGCACCCGCAGCCAGGACCATAACGGTCGGTCCCGCTCCGGAAACGACTGCCGCGAAACCCGCGGCGCGCAGCGTCCGGATGAGGGCGGCGCTGGGCTGCATCGCGGGTGCCCGGTAGGACTGGTGCAGAAAATCCTCGGTCCCGGCGAGCAGCAGCGACGGATCAGCAGCCATGGCGTGCATCAGCAGCGCGGCACGGCCGGAGTTTGCCGCCGCGTCCCGGTGCGGAACGGCCTGCGGCAGCAGTCCGCGCGCGCTTTCCGTGGACAGTTCGGTTGCAGGCACTGCCACTACGGGAACAATGTCCGGATGAACCTGGGCCGTGACGGACCGGAAACGGCCCTCCTCTTCCCACGACACTGCGAGGCCGCCGCTCAGCGCCGGTGCCACATTGTCCGGATGCCCTTCCAGGACCGAACAGGCATGCAGCAGCCCGGCCGGATCCAGCTGGACGGCCGCCGGCAGCAGCGCGTTGCCTGCCAGCACACCGGAGACAATGGCCGACGCCGAGGACCCCAGGCCGCGGCCGTGCGGTATCACGTTCTCGCATTCGAGTTCGAACCCGCCGATGCCGCAGCCCGCGTTCTCGATGGTGTCCACGATGGTCCGGGCCACGAGGTGCGTTCCGTCGGTGGGCAGCGTGTCAGCACCCTCGCCGCGGACCCGCACGCTGATGCGTCCGGTGTCCGTGGTGCGCACCCGCACCGTATCGAACAGGCTGACCGCCATGCCCAGGCTGTCGAAGCCCGGGCCGAGGTTGGCGCTTGTTGCGGGCACACTGACGGTGATGTCCTGCCCGGGTGCGACGCGCGGGGCGGGCGCAGCATCCCGCGCAGTGTGTGCCTGTTTCACCTGCATCGGCTTCGCTTAGCGCGCTGCCGCGGGAGCGGAATCTTCGAGGCCCAGGGCAGCGGCGACGCTTACGACGTCGAACTCCACCTTGGTCGGCTCGACATCAGCGCCGTCGGCGGTCCGGAGGGCCCACTGCGGGTCCTTCAGGCCGTGTCCGGTGACCGTGATGACGATCTTCTTGCCCGTGGGAGCTTCGCCGGCCGCGTGCTTCTTCAGCAGCCCCGCGACACCGGCCGCTGAAGCCGGCTCCACGAAGACGCCTTCACGGGAGGAGAGCCAGCGGTGCGCTTCGAGGATTTCGGTGTCGGTAACGGCTTCGATCAGTCCGCCGGACTCGTCCCGCGCGGCGATCGCCTGATCCCAGGAGGCCGGGTTGCCGATCCGGATAGCCGTGGCAATGGTGTCCGGCTCGGTGACCGGGTGCCCCTTGACCAGCGGGGACGCACCTTCAGCCTGGAAGCCCCACATAACGGGGGTCTTGGTGGCGACGGGAGGAAGTTCCGTCCCGGCGTTGTTCGTCCAGGGCTGGGCGTATTCCTGGTAGCCGCGCCAGTATGCCGTGATATTTCCGGCGTTGCCGACGGGCAGCAGGTGGTAGTCAGGAGCGTCGCCGAGGAAATCCACAACCTCGAAGGACGCGGTCTTCTGGCCTTCAATGCGTGCGGGGTTCACCGAGTTGACCAGGAACACCGGGTACGCCTCGGCCAGCTTCCGTGCCACCTCAAGGCAGTTGTCGAAGTTGCCGTTGACCTGCAGCAGCTGCGCGCCGTGGGCGATCGCCTGGCTGAGCTTGCCCATGGAGATCTTGCCGTCCGGCACCAGCACGGCGCAGGTGATCCCGGCCTGGGTGGCGTAGGCAGCGGCGGAGGCACTGGTGTTGCCGGTGGAAGCGCAGACAACGGCCTTCGCCCCGGCTTCCACCGCGGCGGTCATGGCCATGGTCATGCCGCGGTCCTTGAAAGACCCGGTGGGGTTCATGCCTTCGACCTTGAGGTATACCTCGTTGCCGGTCAGCTCGGAGAGGGCCTTCGCGTGGACCAGCGGGGTGCCGCCTTCACCAAGGGTGATGATTTCGGTGCTGTCGGTAACCGGCAGACGGTCGGCGTACTCGCGGATAACGCCGCGCCATTGATGAGCCACGGTTCTAGACTCCTTCTACCCGCAGGACGGATGTGACGGAATTGATGACGTCCAGGCCCTTGATGGCCTCAACGGTGGCCGCCAGGGCGGCCTCGGGTGCGCGGTGCGTGACAAAACGCAGTTCAGCCGACGCGTTTGCAGCGTCGGTGTGGCTGGTCTGCCGCATGGTTTCGATCGAGACGCCGTGGTCGGCGAAGACCTGCGCGACGGCGGACAACACGCCCGGAGCGTCGGCAACATCCAGCCCGATGCTGTAGCTGGTGGTGACCTTCTCCAGCGGCAGGGCCGGAACATGCCCGGAGGCAGCTTCCACGCCCATATGTCCGCCGAGGACCATCCGGCGCGCGACGGTTACGACGTCGCCCATCACGGCGGAGGCGGTGGGGGTGCCGCCGGCGCCCTGGCCGTAGAACATCAGCTCGCCGGCGTTTTCGGCCTCGACGAACACTGCGTTGAAGGCACCGTGGACCGCAGCCAGCGGGTGGGTGCGGGGCAGCAGGGTGGGGTGCACCCGGACGCTGACGCCCTCGGCGCCGTCGGACTCGAACTTCTCGGCGATCGCGAGCAGTTTGATAACGAACCCGGCGTCCTTTGCCGCAGCGATGTCCTGGGCAGTGATGTCAGTGATGCCTTCACAGGACACGTTTTTCATGTCGAACGTGGTGTGGAAGGCCAGTGAGGCCAGGATGGCGCCCTTGGCTGCGGCGTCGTGCCCGCCGACGTCGGCGGTCGGATCAGCCTCGGCGTAACCCAGGCGCTGGGCCTCGGCCAGTGCGTCAGCGAACTGTGCACCGGTGGTGTCCATCTGGTCCAGGATGTAGTTGGTGGTGCCGTTGACGATGCCGAGCACGCGGGTGATCCGGTCGCCGGAAAGGCTGTCGCGGATCGGGCCCAGGATCGGGATGGCGCCGGCGACGGCGGCTTCGTAGGCCAGGCGGACACCGGCGGCGTCGGCCTTCTCATACAGTGCTGCGCCGTCGGCTGCGAGGAGTGCCTTGTTGCCGGTCACCACGGACGCGCCGTGGCCGATGGCGTGCAGGATCAGCGTGCGGGCCGGTTCGATGCCGCCCATCAGTTCAATGACGATGTCCGCCGACTCGACGAGGGCTTCCGCGTCCGTGGTGAACAGCTCACGCGGAAGTTCTTCGCCGCGCGGAGCGTCCGGGTTGCGGACCGCGATGCCTGCAAGTTCCAGGCGGGCACCCGTGCGGGCGCTGAGGTCAGCGGCATCATCAAGGAGGACTCGTGCCACCTGGGATCCCACGTTCCCGCATCCCAACAGGGCTACTTTGAGGGTCTTCATTTCTGTGCCTTCTCCTATGCCGGTTCTGAGACGTCGCGGGCCAGCAGGTCGTCTTCGGTTTCGCCCCGGATGATCAGCCGCGCGGCACCGTTCCGGACAGCGACGACGGGCGGGCGGGCGATGTAGTTGTAGTTGCTGGAGAGCGCCCAGCAGTAGGCGCCCGTACCGGGAACGGCCAGCAGGTCCCCGTGATCCACGTCCGAGGGCAGGTAAACATCCCTGACTACTATGTCCCCGCTCTCGCAGTGTTTGCCAACCACGCGCGACATAACCGCGTCATGAACCGAGGTCCGTGACGCCAGGACGGCGGTGTAGTCGGCGTCGTACAGCACCGGCCGGGCGTTGTCGCTCATCCCGCCGTCAACCGATACGTAGCGGCGCGGAGCGCTGCCCCCTTCGGGGGTGTCCACGCGGACGGTCTTGATGGTTCCGGCGCGGTACAGCGTGAAGGTGGTCGGCCCCACGATCGCGCGTCCGGGTTCGATCGAAATCCGCGGAACAGCCAGGTCCAGTTCGGTGCAGGTGGCGCCCACCACGGCGGCCATGGCTTTGGCGATTTCCGCCGCCGGACGCGGGGTGTCCGCTTCGGTGTAGGCGATTCCGTAGCCGCCGCCCAGGTCGAGTTCGGGGAGTTCGACGCCGTGGACCTGCTTGATCTCGGCCATAAACGCCAGCAGGCGGCGGGCGGCCAGCTCAAAGCCGGCGGGATCGAAGATCTGCGAACCAATGTGGCTGTGCAGGCCGAGCAGCCGGATCCCCGGGTTCGCCAGTGCCGCAGCGACGGCATCCGCTGCCGGCGAGGAACCTGTTTCAGGGTCCGGGGCCATGGACAGGCCGAATTTCTGGTCCTCATGCGCGGTGGCAATGAACTCGTGGGTGTGGGCGTGGACGCCGGGGGTCAGGCGCAGCATCACGTTGGCGCGGAGACCGCGGCCGGCGGCAATCGCGCCCAGCCGGTCGAGTTCGGGAAGTGAGTCGACGACGATCCGGCCCAGTTCCATGTCCAGGGCACGGTTCAGTTCAGCGTCCGACTTGTTGTTGCCGTGCAGGCCCAGATGGGCTCCGGGGATGCCGGCGCGCTTGGCGACGGCAAGTTCGCCGCCGGAACAGGTGTCCAGGCGAAGGCCCTCGTCAGCGACCCAGCGGGCAATTTCAGTGCAGAGGAAGGATTTGCCCGCGTAGTAGACGTCCACTCCCCCGCACAGGCTCTCAAACGCCGCATCAAAAGAGTCCTTGAAGTCCCGGGCACGGGCGCGGAAATCCGCCTCGGAGACCACGAACAGCGGGGTGCCGTACTCCTTGGCCAGGGCCGATACCGGGATACCGGAAATCTCCAGTTCCCCGTTGCCGCCGCGGGTCACATCGCGGGCCCAGATGTCCCCGGAGAGTGAGTTGGCGTCTTCGGGGTAGCTCAGCCAGGCAGGTGCCAGCTCAGATGCGGTCATGGCTGCCTTACATCCTTTCCGGTGCGGAGACGCCGAGCAGGTTCAGCCCATTGGCCAGGACCTGCCGCGCCGCGGTGTTCAACCACAGCCGAGTGCGGTTGACGTCGGTGACTTCCTCGCCGTTCTGCGGGGCGATGCGGCAGGCATCGTACCAGCGGTGGTAGGTGCCGGCGATGACCTCCAGATGGCGGGCTACGCGGTGCGGTTCGCGGAAAGTGCTTGCCTGGGCCAGGACACCGGGGTACTGGCCCAGGGCTGCCAGCAGCGCGCCTTCCGTGGGATGGGTGAGCAGCGAGGCGTCGAACGCGGAATCATCAACGCCGGCGGCCTCCGCGTTGCGGGCCAGGGCATAGGTCCGGGCGTGTGCGTACTGGACGTAAAACACCGGGTTCTCGTTGCTGCGCTTGGTCAGCAGGTCCAGGTCGACGTCGATGTTCGAGTCGGCGGAGAAACGGGCCAGGGTGTAACGGGCGGCATCAACGCCAACGGCGTCGACCAGATCCTCGAGCGTGACCACCGTGCCGGCGCGCTTGGACATCCGGACCGGCTTGCCGTCCTTGACCAGATTCACCATCTGGCCGATCAGCACCTCGACGCACTCCGGATCATGCCCCAGGGCCGCCGCGGCGGCCTTCAGCCGGGCCACGTAGCCGTGGTGGTCGGCGCCAAGCATGTAGATGTTCAGATCAAAGCCGCGCTCGCGCTTGTTCTGGATGTAGGCGATATCGCCGGCAATGTAGGCGGCGTTGCCATCGGACTTGATGACCACGCGGTCCTTGTCGTCACCGAACTCCGTGGAGTTCAGCCACCACGCGCCGTCCTTCTCGTAAAGATTCTTCGAGCCCTTCAGCTGTTCCAGAAGCTTCTCCACCTGGCCGTTTTCGTGCAGGGAGTCCTCGTGGAAGAACACGTCGAAGTCGACACCGAAGTTGTGCAGGGATTCCTTGATGTCACCAAACATCAAATCAACACCGACGGCGCGGAAACGCTCCTGCGCCTCAGCCTCGGGAAGTTCCATAATGTTCGGTTCCGCTGCGAGCACGCGCGCTGCGATGTCCTCGATGTAGGCGCCGGCATAACCGTCCTCCGGGGCGGGTTCGCCCTTGGCGGAGGCGAGGAGGGAGCGGGCGAAACGGTCGATCTGAGCGCCGTGGTCATTGAAGTAGTACTCGCGGGTGACGTCCGCACCCTGGGACTCGAAAACCCGGGCCAGCGCGTCACCGACGGCCGCCCAGCGGGTTCCGCCGAGGTGGATTGGCCCGGTGGGGTTGGCCGAGACGAATTCGAGGTTGATCCGGGTGCCGGCCAGTGTATCGGAGCGGCCGTAGGCAGGGCCGGCTTCCACGATCGCCTTGGCCAGCTCACCGGCTGCGCCGGCGTCGAGCGTGATGTTCAGGAAGCCCGGGCCGGCGATGTCGACCTTGGCGACGCCGTCGATCTTCTCCAGCCGGGAGGACAGGATTTCCGCGAACTGGCGGGGGTTCATGCCGGCCTGCTTCGAGAGCTGGAGGGCAATGTTCGTGGCCCAGTCACCATGCTCCCGGTTTTTTGGCCGCTCCACACGAACCTCGGAGGGAAGCTCGATGCTGAAATCACCCGCATCGATGGCGTCTTTGAGGCAGGCAGTTACGGCGGAGGAAAGTTCTTCAGGAGTCACCGGTTAAGCATAGCGGGGACAGGCGCCGCGCCCTTATTCCTCCGCTGGGGATCCCTGTGCACCGCACCTGGGGCTCTTCGGTGCCGGGCACCGAAGAGCCGAACCTGCAGGGTTCATGCGCTGTAATAAAGGGGGAGCATCTTTCTCGTCCCCGCCCGGCTGCCCAGCCGCCGCGGCGGTCAACTGCTCCCAGCGGACGCGCCGCCAGAGACCAAGGAGAAACCGTGAAACCCCAGGCCACAAAGCCCCTTCTGACCGTCGTTGCCGGGTTAACGCTGCTCGGGACCGCAGGCTGCGGCTCTGACGGTGCCGCAGACAATGCCGCAGGCACGCCGGCGTCCTCCCCCGCTTCTTCCCCGGCATCGGCCGCGGCCGGGACCGGCGCGGAGGGCCCCGGGAACTACGCCGACGGCGAATACACGGGAACCGGTTCCTACATTCCTCCGTCGAACCAGAAGGAAGAAGTCACCGTCAAAATGACCCTTTCCGGCGGCACCGTAACCGCTGTGGAGGTCACGCCGTCGGGCAACAATCCGACGTCGAAGCGGTACCAGGCGGAGTTCACCGACGGAATCCAGGAGCAGGTAGTGGGCAAGCCCCTGGACAGCCTGGATGTCGGCAAGGTGGCAGGTTCCTCCCTCACCAGCCAGGGCTTCAACAAGGCCCTGGAGATGATTAAGGGCGAGGCCGCCGGCTAGGGGTCCGCAGCTCATGGAGTCCTTCAGCTTTGAGGCGATCGGCACTCAGTGGCACATCACCACGGAGGTGCCGGTGGACACTGCTGTCCGCAGTGAGGTGGCCGCGCTCGTGGAACAGTACGACGCAGCGTTGTCCCGGTTCCGTCCGGATTCCGCGGTGACCACTCTGGGCCACAGTGGCGGAACCGCCATCCTTCCCGGCTATGCCGCACCCCTCCTGGACCTGTTCGACAGCCTGGAACGGCTGACACAGGGCAGGCTGAACCCGCTGGTCGGGGGTTCGCTGGAGCAGCTCGGCTATGGACCCGGATACCCGCTGCGCCCCCTGGGCCCGCCGGCTGCGGCTCCGGGCTGGACGTCCACCGTCTCCTGGCAGCGCCAGGAGGCAGTGGAAACCGTGGCGCTGACCCTGAACCAGCCAGCCACCGTGGATGTAGGCGCCGCCGGGAAAGGACAGCTGGTGGACCTCGTCTGGGAGCTGCTCACCGCGCGCGGATATGCTGCGGTAGTGGTAGACGCCGGTTCCGATATGAGGCATTCGGGGCCGGAGAGCCTCCGGGTTGCCCTGGAACACCCTTACGATCCGGGAGCGGCCATTGGCGTTCTGGACCTTCAGGACGGCGCACTGTGCGCCTCAGCCGCCAACCGCCGGAGCTGGGGTGAAGGCCTCCACCACGTTCTCGATGCTTCCACGGGCCGCCCGGTGGACGCCGTGGCCGCCACCTGGGTGCTGGCTGCCGACGCGATGACCGCCGACGGCCTGGCAACCGCACTTTTCATCACAGACCCCGCCCTGCTCGCAGCCGAGTTCAGCTTCGAGTACGTCCGGATGTTTTCCGACGGCAGGGCACAGTTTTCCAACGCTATGGCTGGAGTCCTTTTTTCATGACCGTATCCCTGAGTACCCCCACCGCTCGGCTGCAGCGCCTGCTCGGTAAAACGAGCATGTACCGCATGCTCGTGCTGGCGCTGCTGGCCATGGTGGCATGGTCCTTCGTGCTTTCCCTGACCGGCGCACTTTTCTATACGCCGGCGGAGCTGGGGGCGGCCCTGGGGACTGCCGTGATCTCAACACTGGTAGCCAGCCGGGTGATGGGCCTGCTGTTCCGCACCTTCCCGCAGACAGACTCTGCGCTGATCACCGGCCTCCTGCTGTTTTTCCTCTTCTGGCCGACCACCAGCGGACCTGAACTTGGCACCGTTGCCCTGGCAGCGTTTGCCGCCACTGCCTCGAAATACCTTCTCGCCTGGCGCCGCCGGCACATTTTCAACCCGGCGGCGGTCGGCGCCGTCGTGATTGGCCTGACGGGGCTCAACACACCGGTGTGGTGGGTTGCCGCTCCACTGATGCTCATTGTCGTTCTGCCAGCCGCTCTGCTGGTGCTCTACCGAAGCCGGCTGCTGCCGATGGCGGGAGTGTTTACCCTGGTCACCGTTGGGATTGTGGTTCTCCGGTTCGCCGTTTCCGGCGAGTCAGCCCTGGAAGGGCTGGTCACTGCCTTCACCTCCTACCCCATCATCTTCTTTGCCGGTTTTATGCTGTCCGAGCCGCTGACCCTGCCGCCCCTGCGCTGGCAGCGCCTGGCTGAAGCCGGCGTCGTCGCAGTCCTGTTCGCAACTCCGCTCTCCGCCGGGCCGGTCTTTATGTCCCCTGAGCTGGCGCTGCTTGTCGGAAACCTGCTGGCCTTCGCGGCCGGTCAGCGCGGCGGCATCAGCCTGCGCCTTCGCGAAACCCGGGAACTGACCCCAACGTCCCGCGAACTGGTGTTCGTTCCGGAACGCCCCCTGCGTTACCGGGCCGGCCAGTATCTGGAACTGAGCCTTCCGCACCAGAACGCGGATGGACGGGGGCTGCGGCGGATCTTCAGCATCACCTCGGATCCCGCAGACGCGGGCGAAGTGTCCATAGCCATGCGGGTTGCTTCCCCCGGCAGCTCCTTCAAGACGAAGCTGCTGGGCGCGAAGCCCGGCACCCGGGTTGCTGCCACGACTGTGGGCGGAGACTTCCAGCTTCCCCGCGATCCTGCGCAGAAGATTTTGATGGTGGCTTCGGGAATCGGAATCACGCCCTTTATCAGCCAGCTGCGGTCCCTCGGCAGCGGCCCTGCCGGAGGGCCTGGAGGACGGGACATCGTGCTGGTTTATGCTGCCTCATCAGCTCAGGAGCTGGCTTACTCAGCGGAACTCGCGCAGCTGGGCGTGCAGTTGTTCGCCTGCACACCGCAGGACCCGCTGCTGCCGGGATGGACCTGGCTTGGCCCCGGCCTCCCGGATGCGGCCCGGTTGCTGCAGGCCGTGCCCGACGCCGCCGTGCGGTCAGCTTTCCTGGCCGGATCACCCTCGGCTGTTGCTTTCGCCCGGCGTGAAGTCCGCCGGGCGGGTGTCCGGAAGGTCCACACGGACCCCTTCCTGGGGTACTAACCCGGGGCGGGTTTCCGGGCACCGCCCCGGACCTGCTAAGCTTCTTGAGTCCCTGCAGGACAAGCCGGTTCAGCCGCTGTTTCTCTGACAGCATCTGACCAGTGTCCCGCCCTCGTAGCTCAGGGGATAGAGCGGTTGCCTCCGGAGCAACAGGCCGTAGGTTCGAATCCTATCGAGGGCACGCATGTGAGACAGCCAGGCTGTGATTTTCCCTCCGGGGAAGTCACAGCCTGGCTTTTTTGCGGGCTTTTCCGGTGAACAGCAGCAGCTCCGCCTCCGCTGCCTTCCGCTTGTCTCCCACGTTACGGAGAATGTAGATCCGGCCCATGATTCCTGCAGCGCCGTGCGCAGCCGAAATCCATGATTCTCCAGGAGGCGTCCATGTTCCGCAGCAGCCGATTCGCCCTGACCGCCGTTTTCGCCGCTGCTGCCCTCTCGGCAGCAGCCTGCAGCGGCAACGACACCCCCGCGGAGAACACACAGTCGGCCTGCGACGCTTACGCGGAGTTTTCCGGCACCGTCTCCGACGCACGAACATCGATCGACTCTTCTTCCACCATCGAGGAAATCCAGGCGGAACGCGACAGCATCCGCAACGCGTATCAGGACCTGGGACCGGCCCTGGAGTCCGTTGCCGAGGACCGCCGGACCGCGCTCGACGATGCCTGGAAGAACTTCGACGACGCCGTCGCGAACATCGATGAGTCGATGACGGTGCCCCAGGCCGCCGCCTCGCTGTCCGATGATATCGACCAGATCCGCAGCGCCCGGGACGGACTGGAGTCCGACCTCGGGTGCTGAGGGCTGGGCCTAGTAGCGGATAGCGTCAATGACCTTCACCCGGACGGCAACCAGCGCCGGGATCAGCCCGGCCAGGGTGCCGACGGCGGTGGCAGCCCCGAGCCCCAGGAGGGCCGCTTCGATGGGGAACGGCGGGTGTTCGGCTACACCAGAGGCGATCTGCTGCTGAACAATGGGCAGTTTGACGACGGCGATGGCGGCCATAACCCCCACCACACCGGCCGCGAAGGTCGCGACCACAGACTCAAGCATCACGCCGAAGAAGATTCTGCCTGACGTTGCCCCGAAGCTGCGCCGGATGCCGATCTCCCGGACCCGGTACTTCACCGTCACCATGGAGATGTTGAGCAGGCCCACCGCTCCCAGGAGCATCACCATGGCCGCGATTCCGCCGACAACAAGTTCCATCACGGCGTACGGGTCACCCCACGCGGCGTAGTCGCTCCGGTAAACGTTGGCGTGGAAGTTGGGGAACTGCGCCGTGAGGTCAGTGGTAATGGCTTCCTGCAGGGGAAGCGCAAGCTCCTCCGGGACCCACAGTTCCAGCATCGGTGAAGCACCCATGCCCCCTCCGGTCAGGCCGAGCCTGTCGTACGCCGGGGTCAGCAGGTAGACGGCGGGCATTTCCTGCTCCCAGGTGTTGGCCCGGACCCCGGTGATGACAGCGTCCACCGGAGCGCCGTTCCAGATTTCCACCACGGGATCCAATGCCAGGTCCGGGGAACCCATCCTGGCGTAGAACGCCTCATTGACGATCACTGCTGGTGCCATGCGCTGGGTGTCCGCTTCCGTAAACCAGGTTCCAGTCTGCAGATTAACGCGGCGCATGGTGCCGAAGTCAGCATCCACAACAAGGGCATCGGTCTGCGCTACGCCGTCGGGGAACTGGAAGGGAATCTGGGTGGGCAGGAACAAGGACGAGTGTTCAACGGAGTAGCGTTCCGCAACATTTACATAGGCCTCCCTTAGCCCGGCGGCGTCAGTTTCGGATCCGTCCATGGAATAGGCGGAAACATTCAAGGTTGCCGGGCGTCCGCCCTGCGACTCGGAGCCCTGGGCCATGGCCGCCCTGGCCATGTCCGCCAGCCCCACCACAGCGGTCAAGGCCGCCACGGAGAGCGCCACACCCACCAGGGCCAGCAGGATCCTGGCCTTGTGAATCCGGATTTCAGTCCAGGCTTCCACCAGGGTGGCGGTAATTCCTGAGAAACTCATGCGGCCGGCTCCGTTCCGGCACGCAGGTGCCCGCCGTCCAGCAGGTAGTGCCGGTCCGCGAGCGCGGCTACGCCCGGATCGTGGGTGATGGTGACCAGCGCGGCTCCGGATTCGGCCACAACCTCGGCCAGGAGCGCCATGACTGCCTGACCGGTGGCAATGTCCAGCGCACCGGTGGGTTCGTCAGCCAGGATCAGCGACGGCCTGCGCACCAAGGCCCGCGCGATGGCTACCCGCTGCTGCTCGCCGCCGGAGAGCTTCTGCGGTTTGTCCTTGAGCCGGTTGCCCAGACCGACCTTCTCCAGCATGTCCGCGGCAATCTTCTCCCGCTGCCAGAAGGAGCGGCCCCGCGCGTAGAGCAGCGGTGTCATGACGTTTTCCAGGGCGGTCCGTTCGGCCAGCAGGTTGAACTGCTGGAAGATGAACCCCACCGAGCTCCCCCGTTTGACGGCACGGGCATTCCCGCTCATGGATTCCACGGGGATCCCGTCGAATTCCATGCTGCCGGTGGTGGGCAGATCCAGCATGCCCAGGATGTTGAGCAGCGTGGACTTACCGGATCCGGACCGGCCGACCACGGAAACGTGGTCACCGCGGTGGACCTGGAGATCGACGCCGTCCAGGATCGTGAGCTGGGTTCCGTCCGGCAGCAGGACGCTGCGGGTGACCCCGGACATGGAAACCAGCGCCCCGGCTGCGGGCGGGCCCTCCCACTGTGCCTGCTCCTGCGCTCCCGGACCATCGACGGGCAGGGTTATCCCGCTCATCCGCCCATCACCCCGGGCCCGTACATCATCTGCTGTCCGTCCTGCGGCGCTTCAGCACCGGGAACGAACAACAGGATCTCCTCCCCCTCGGTCAGCCCGTCGATGATCTCCACGGTCTGGCCGTCCGTCAGGCCCAGGGTCACTGCCCTTTCCTCCCAGGCACCCGGAGCAGTGACAACCCAGACGACGCCGTTCTGCACCGCTCCCTGCACCGCCGTCGTCGGCACCGTCACGGCGTCCAGCGACTGGCCGGCGGTGATGGTGATACCTGCGCCGAGTCCGGCGAAGACCGAGACACCGGCCGGGACGGAGCAGCTCACGGTTCCCGAGCCCTGCCCGGCTGCCGGCTGTCCGGCGGCGGGCTGGGCCGGCGCCTGGGCCTGGGTGGAAATACCCTCTGCCGCCGGCGTGGTCTTCCCCATGGTCACGTCACTGCAGGCAAACGGTGCGGGTCCGCCGTTGATGCTCACTTCGGCCGTATTCGGCCGATCCATGATCCGGAACTGCTGGTCAGTGGTCAGGGCGCCCTGAACGGAGAACGTGCCGGGGTCGATCGAGGCGATTTCCGTACCGACACTCACCTGCTGGTTGAGCAGCACCGGAAAGCTGGCCAGGGTTCCGGACGCCGCCGCAGTGACGTCGACGTACGTGTAACGCGGGGCCGCAGGGACCGGAGCGGCATCCTCCGCTGGCGCCGGTTCCGGAACCAGCTGCTCTTCCACGGGCTTGCGCACCTGGAAGAGCCGCTCGCCCTTTTCGATCCGCTGTCCCGGCTCGGCGTCGAGGTAGACGACCATCCCGTCAGTGGTGCTCCGGACGGGTACCGCCGGGTCCGAGACCACGGAGCCCTGGACGTCCACGGTGTTGGTGATGCTCCCGCGCACAGCCTGCACCGTTGCAGTCTGCAGTGCCGCGGAGGGCACCTGCGTCTCCGCCTGGGCGCTGAGCCCGTCGAGGAACGCTAATTTGAACAGGGCTGCAGCGATGACGGCGAAAACCACCAGCCACAGAACAGGAAAAACAATGCGCCTGGCAACACCCATGTGGGCTCTCCAATTGTGGATAGAGACCGCTGCCGGGTGGGGCCAGCCGCGTACTGTGGTCCGGTCCCGGCACCACACCCTGCGGATGCGCTGCGGTCCCCGGTTTGACTGGGATGGACGCTACCAGCAGCAACGGCTACTTCGGCGCTGAAACGGCGCAGCCTGGCGTTTTCCATCCCCTGGGCTGAGGCTTTTCATCTTCAGGGCTGAGTCTTGCCGGCGCCGGCCGGACTTGGAGGCCGCAGCGGCGGTGCGTAGCATGAAAGTCCGGCCGTCAGCATGCTTGTTATTGGAAAGGGCATGGTGCTGGCCGGGTTTTTCTATCAATCCGCCTAACCACCCACCGGGTGCCAGCCGGACGACTGAGCCCCGGTAGCCGGGAGCACCCATGGCCAAGCAGCTTGCCACTCAACTCATAGAACAGCTTCGCGCCGCCGGAGTACAGCGCATTTACGGCATCGTCGGAGACAGCCTGAACCCGATCGTGGACGCCGTCCGCCGGACCGGGGGGTCCAAGCGCGGCGGAATCGACTGGATCCATGTCCGGCATGAGGAAGCTGCTGCACTGGCTGCTTCCGCTGAAGCCCAGCTGACCGGAAAGCTGGCCGTCTGCGCCGGTTCCTGCGGTCCGGGGAACCTGCATCTGATCAACGGGCTCTATGACGCCAACCGCAGCGGCGCCCCGGTTCTGGCCATTGCCTCACACATACCGAGCTCCCAGATCGGCAGCGGCTTTTTCCAGGAGACCCACCCGGACCGGCTGTTTACCGAGTGTTCGGTGTATTCGGAACTGGTGAGCACCTCGGATCAGGCTCCGCGCGTGATGCACAGCGCCATTCAGCACGCGCTCGCCCTGCGCGGTGTCTCGGTGGTCACGATTCCCGGCGATATTGCCGGCCAGGAGGCGACGGCGCCCACCCCCGCCCTCGCGGACTTCCTCCCCGCTTCCGTGGTACCCGCAGCCGAGAGTGTGCAAAAGCTTGCCGCCGCCGTCAACGAGGCACGCAAGGTGGCGGTCTTCGTTGGAATCGGTGTTGAGGGCGCCCACGATGCAGTGGTGGAGTTCGCGGCCAAGGTCAACGCTCCGGTGGGCCACTCCCTCCGGGGCAAGGACTTCATCCAATACGAGAATCCCACCGATGTGGGCATGACCGGACTGTTGGGCTACGGAGCTGCCGCGGAGGGGATCAAGGACGCCGATCTGCTGATCCTGCTGGGTACGGATTTCCCGTACAACCAGTTCCTTCCGGACACTAAAACAGCCCAGGTGGACCGGGCCGCCGAGCACCTGGGCCGGCGCACCGACGTCGATATTGCCGTCCACGGAGACATCCTGCCCACCCTCCAGGCGCTGATGCCCCTCGTGGAGCAGAAGAAGGACCGCAGATTCCTGGACGACATGCTGAAAAAGCACGACCGCCTCATGAACAAGGCGGTGGGCGCCTACACGCAGAAGGCGGAAAAGCTGCGCCCCATCCATCCCGAGTACGCTGCCTCGCTCCTGGATGAAGCCGCATCCAGGGATGCCATCTTCACCGCCGATACCGGCATGTGCAACGTCTGGACCGCCAGGTACATCAATCCGCTGGGGACCCGCCGGCTCCTGGGCTCCTACCTGCACGGCACCATGGCCAACGCACTGCCCCACGCTCTGGGTGCCCAGATCTCGCATCCGGACCGCCAGGTGGTCGCGGTCTGCGGCGACGGCGGCCTGTCAATGCTGCTCGGCGAGCTGATTACCGCCCGGATGTACAACCTGCCGCTGAACGTGGTGGTGTTCAACAACTCCACTCTGGGCATGGTCAAGCTGGAAATGCTGGTGGACGGACTCCCCGACTACGCCGTGGACGTCCCCGAAACCAACTACGCGGACATTGCCGCCGCCATCGGTTTCCATACCGTCCGGGTTACCGACCCGGCAGAGATCATGAACGCCTACCGGGAGGCGTTCGCACACCCGGGTCCTTCTCTGGTGGAGCTGATCACCGATCCGAACGCCCTGTCCATACCGCCGAAGATCACTACCGACCAGGTGCTGGGATTTGCCACGGCCATGTCCAAGGTGGTGCTGAACAAGGGCGCAGGCCAGGCGGTCAGTATGGCCCGCAGCAATCTGCGCAACATCCCGCGGTCCTAAGGAAAGTCGCGGGCGCCGGACGGTCAGACACCGGATATGGATCCGGTGTGGGCCGCCCCGGTGCCGGCCCCAGCGGTGCCGGGCGCAGCGGCACCGCGGAACGCCCGGCGGTACGCTGCGGGGCTGATGCCGACTTCGCGGTTGAAGTGGTGCCGGAGCAGGACGGCCTGCCCAAACCCAACGGCCCGGGCAACTTCCTCAATGGTCAGCCCGGAATCTTCCAGGAGCTCCTGGGCCTGGAGTACCCGCTGCGCGTTGATCCACGCCGACGGCGTGGTGCCCGTCTCGGATTTGAACCGGCGGGCGAAGGTGCGTTCGGACATGTGCGCCCGGGCGGCGAGCGCCGTCACCGAATGCTCCTCCTCCAGGTGGGAATTGATCCACACGAGCACCTCTTCCAGGGTGTCGCAGCCGGTAATCGGCATCGGCCGGTCAACGTACTGCGCCTGGCCGCCGTCCCGGTGCGGGGGCACCACCATGTCCCGGGCAATGGCAGCAGCCGCCTTGGCACCGAGCTCCTGGCGGATCAGGTGCAGGGCAGCATCAATTCCGGCCGCCGTTCCGGCGCTGGTGATCACGGTGCCGTCCTGAACGTAGAGCACGTCCTCGTCCACGCTCACCTCGGGGTAGGAGGCCGCCAGCTCCGCCGAGTACCTCCAGTGGGTGGTTGCTTTCCGTCCCTTCAGGATGCCGGCTTCGGCCAGGGCGAAGGCCCCCGAGCAGACGGACATCACCCACGCTCCCCGCCGCATCGTGTCCCGCAGCAGCTCCAGCACCGCTTCGGGCATCTCGCGGGCGTCCGTGGTACCGAACGGCGCCATGACCACGAGGTCCGCGTCTGCCGCCGCTTCCAGGCCGTGCGTGACGTCGATGGTGAACCCGGGCCCGGTCCGCACGGGCCCTGGAACCGGTGTAACAACGGTGAAGTCGAAGCGGGGGACGCCGGTTCCGCGCTCGGAACGGTCCAATCCGAAGATCTCCCCCAGCAGGCCGAGTTCGAAGATTCCAACCCGGTCAAGTGTGATGACCGCCACAGATTTGAGCATGCCTCAAGTATGGCAGTTTTTTGTTGGTGATGGTCATTTCTGCCACTTATTTTTTCCCCGCGGCAGGACGAGCCTAGAGGTATGGAACTCCTTTTGATCAGCTTTGTAACCGCTCTCCTTATCGCCAGCATCGCCGCCGTCGTCCACAGCATCCGCAACGACGGACGCGGCCATCTTCCCCCGGTCCACTCCGGCCGGCCCTGGCACGGCAATGCGCTCTGGGATGTCAGTGACCCCCGGGATCTTTACCTCGACCAGCCGTACCAGCCGCGTTTCCGGTAGCCCTCGGCGCATCAGGCGCTCTACACGTCAGCTCTTTGCACATCAGGACAGCTTCTGTCCGCATATCGGAGTAGCTTGAACTCATGCTCGAAACCTCCGCCAGGCTGCTGCACCTGCTCTCCCTGCTCCAGCTGCGCCGCGAGTGGACCGGCGCGGCGCTCGCAGACCGCATGTCCGTCACCGAGCGGACAGTACGCCGGGACATCGGCAAGCTGCGCACCCTGGGGTACCCCATCTCGGCTTCCCCCGGCATCGCCGGAGGCTACCAGCTGGGCGCCGGCGCACAGCTGCCGCCGCTGCTGCTTGACGACGAGGAAGCCCTGGCGGTTGCACTGGGCCTGACCGCTGTCGCCTCCGGCCCGGTTTCCGGCATCGGTGAAGCCTCTATCCGGGCGCTGGTCAAACTGGAACAGGTCCTGCCCGGACGCCTGCGGCCGAAGTTCTCCGCCCTGCGCCAGTCGGTCAGCGTCCTGGCGGGTCCCGCACCCGCCGCCTCCGCCGTGAACCCGGACATCCTCACCGCGTTCTCCACCGCTATTTCGGAGCGCCGGGTTTCCGCTTTCCGCTATCAGGCCTTTGAAGCCACCGAAGGCCGGCGGATCGTGGAACCTTACAAACTCGTCAGCACCGGCCGGCGGTGGTACCTGGTCGCCTGGGATGTGGACCGGCAGGACTGGCGCACCTTCCGGGTGGACCGGTGCCAGTCCATTCCGGTGCCCCGTGAACGGTTTGCCCCGCGGCCGCTGCCGGCCCAGGACCTCGCTGCCTACGTCCAGGACGCCATCACCCGCAGCCCCTACCGGTACGACGTCGTACTGCGGATCGCGGCGCCGCTGGCGGCGGTTGCCGAACAGGTACCGGCGGAGGTCGCCGTCCTGGAAGCAGACGGCCCCGGTCATACGGTGCTGCGCAGCGGATGGGATTCCCTGGACCTGCCCTTGATCCGTATGGCCGCCCTGGGCGTTGAGTTCGAGATCCTGGCGCCGGAGGAGATGCGCCAGCGTGCCCTGGAGGCAGCGGGACGCCTGGCCAGGGCCGCCGGGCAGGGACCGCCGACGCATTAGACTGGTGCCAACTATGGCACTGACAATCTCCTACCCCGAACAGCTTCCCGTCTCGGAACGCCGCGAAGACATCATGGCGGCCATCGCCGCCAACCAGGTGACGGTCATTGCCGGCGCCACGGGTTCCGGCAAAACCACCCAGATCCCCAAGATGTGCCTGGAGCTGGGACTCGGCGAGAACGGAATGATCGGCCACACCCAGCCGCGCCGGCTCGCCGCCCGCACCGTCGCTGAGCGGATCGCCGAGGAGCTCGACGTCGAAATCGGCGACGAGGTTGGCTTCCAGGTCCGGTTCACCGGGCAGGTCAGCCGCGGTACCAAGGTCAAGGTCATGACCGACGGCATCCTGCTCGCCGAGATTCAGCATGACCGGAAGCTGAAGAAGTACAGCACCATCATCATTGACGAGGCGCACGAGCGCAGCCTCAACATCGACTTCATCCTGGGCTACCTCAAGCGGCTGCTGCCCGAACGCCCCGACTTGAAGATCATCATCACCTCCGCGACCATCGATCCGGAGCGTTTCGCCCGGCACTTCGCTGCTCCGGACGGCACCCCGGCCCCTGTTATCGAGGTCTCCGGCCGCACCTTCCCGGTGGAAATCCGCTACCGGCCGCTGAACCAGCCGGCCCTCGGCGCCCTGGACGATGACGAGGACGAGCTCGAGGAGGACCGCGATCCACTCGACGCCGTCTGCGACGCCGTTGACGAACTCTCCCGGGAAGCCCCCGGCGACATCCTGATCTTTTTCTCCGGAGAGCGGGAAATCCGCGACGCCGCCGATGCACTGCGCGGGACACTGCAGCGCAATCCGCGGCTGGCGAATGCCGAAATCCTGCCGCTGTATGCCCGCCTGTCCCTGGCCGAGCAGCACCGGGTCTTCTCCCCGGGCAAGCAGCGTCGGATTGTGCTGGCCACCAACGTTGCTGAAACCTCCCTGACCGTTCCGGGCATCAAGTACGTCATCGATACCGGCACGGCACGGATCTCGCGGTACTCCCACCGCACCAAGGTCCAGCGTCTGCCGATCGAGCGGATCTCCCAGGCCTCGGCCAATCAGCGCTCCGGGCGCTGCGGCCGTGTCTCGGACGGCATCGCCATCCGCCTGTATTCGGAGGAGGACTTCGAGTCCCGCCCCGAATTCACCGACCCGGAAATCCTGCGGACCAACCTGGCCGCCGTGATCCTGCAGATGGCAGCCATGGGCGTGGCACAGGGCCCCAAGGACGTGGCCGACTTCCCGTTCGTCCAGCCGCCGGATCCCAAGGCCGTGAACGACGGCGCACTGCTGCTGCGTGAGCTGGGTGCCCTGGAGCCCAAGGGCGGCATCACCGCCGTCGGACGCAAACTGGCCCAGCTGCCGGTTGATCCGCGGCTCGGCCGCATGATCGTGGAAGCCGGTGCCCGCAACTGCACGCGCGAAGTCATGGTCGTGGCCGCTGCCCTCACCATTCAGGATCCGCGGGAACGTCCGTCGAAGGACGATCCGGCCCGGGCACAGAAAGCGGCTGAACTGCACAAGCGGTTCGTGGATGAGAACTCAGACTTCACGGGTTTCCTCAACCTCTGGCGCTACATCCAGGAAAAGCAGAAAGAGCTCTCCTCCTCCCAGTTCCGGAAGCTGTGCAAAAACGAGTTCCTGAACTTCCTGCGCATCCGGGAGTGGCAGGATCTGTTCGCCCAGCTCCGGCAGCTGGCCAAGCCGCTGGGCATCACGCTCGCACCCGGGGAAGTTGATCCCGTGGGCCGCGAAAAAGACGTGCACATTTCCCTGCTCTCCGGGCTGCTGAGCCACATCGGCCTCTACGACCAGCGCAAGCGGGAGTACGCCGGTGCCCGCGGTACCCGGTTCGCGGTGTTCCCGGGCTCGGCCCTGTTCAAGAAGTCCCCGGACTGGGTCATGGCCGCTGAACTCGTGGAAACCTCCCGGCTCTGGGCCCGGATCGCTGCCCGCTTTGATCCGCTCTGGGTGGAGGAAGTGGCGCCGCACCTGATCAAGCGCACGTACAGTGAACCGCACTGGTCAAAGCGCAACGGTTCGGTCATGGCGTATGAGAAGGTCACGCTGTACGGCGTGCCCGTGATTCCGCGGCGCAGCGTGAACTACGGACGCATCGACCCGGTGCTGTCACGCGAGATGTTCATCCGGCACGCCCTGGTGGAAGGCGACTGGCGCACGCATCACAAATTCTTCCACCGCAACCGTGCCCTGCTGGCGGAACTGGAAGAACTTGAAACCCGGGTCCGCCGCCGCGGCCTGCGGGTGGATGATGAGACGCTCTTCGAGTTCTACGACGAACGCGTTGGCTCCGAGGTTGTTTCCGAGCGGCACTTTGACAAGTGGTGGAAGCACGCCCGGCACGAGAACCCAGGGCTGCTGGATTTCGACCCCGACGCCCTGCGCACCGACGACGCCGCGGACCTGGATGAGAACGATTTCCCGAAGGCCTTCCGGTTCGCGGACTTTGACCTGCCACTCTCCTATGAGTTCACCCCGGGGGTTCCGGGAGCGAACGACGGCGTGACGGTCCAGGTTCCGGTGCTGTTCCTGAACCAGCTGGATCCGGAGCCGTTCCGCTGGCAGATTCCCGGGCTGCGCGCCGAACTTATTACCGCGCTGATCAAGTCCCTGCCCAAGGCCGTGCGGAAGAACTTCATTCCGGCGCCGGACGTGGCGCGGGCGGCTGCCGCCGCCCTGGCAGCTGACTTTGATCCGGCCTCGGATCCGTTGGAAGCGTCCCTGGAGCTGGCCCTGCGCCGGCTCAAGGGGCACATCATTCCGCCCGGTTCCTGGAACTGGGACGCGGTGCCCGAGCACCTGCGGATGAGTTTTTCCGTGGTGGACTCCGCCGGACGCATCCTGGATGAGGGCAAGGACCTGGCCGCGCTGCAGGAATCCCTGGCACCGGCCAACCGCCGCGCGATCGCGGAATCCCTCGGGGCAACGCCGGGGACCATCAAGCCCGCGGGCAAGCCTCAGCGGGGCAAACCAGGCGCGCCGTCCGGCAGCCAGGCACCGGGCGCTGCAGCCTCCCCCAACGGCGGCCCGCCGTCGTTCCGGGAACAGTCCGGGCTGACTGAATGGACCTTCGGCACCATTGAGCGGCAGGTCGCCCGGGAGGTGGCCGGACACACCGTCACCGGTTATCCCGCCCTGGTTGATGAGGGCGCCAGCGTGGGCCTGCGGGTCTTCCAGAATGTCTCCGAGCAGGAAGCCGCCATGCGGTCCGGAGTGATCCGCCTGCTGGCGCTGCGGGTGCCCAGCCCGGCGAAATACGTTCTGGAGCATCTGAGCAACGCGGAGAAACTGACGTTCAGCCAGAACCCGCACGGCAGCGTTGCAGCGCTGATCCAGGACTGCACCCTGGCGGCGGTCGACAAGCTCACGCCGGAGAAACTGCCCTGGTCCCGGGAAGAGTTCGATGCGCTCTACGAGCGCGTACGGGCAGACCTGATAGACACCGTGTTCACCGTGACGGCGATCGTGGAAAAGGTGCTTTCCAGCACGCGGCGGATCCAGAAACAGCTCAAGGGCACCACATCCCTTGCACTGATTTCTGCCCTGAACGACATCCGGGCCCAGCTGGAGCAGCTGGTCTACCCCGGGTTCGTGGCCCGGACCGGCTACGCCCAGCTGGCCCAGCTGCCGCGCTACCTTGCCGGAATTGAGCGGCGGCTGGAGAAGCTGCCGACGAACATCCAGCGGGATTCGCTGAACATGGCAGTGGTCCAGGGGCTCGAAGATGACTACGACGACGCCGTCGCGGCCCTGCTGCCCGGGGCCGGCACTCCCCCGGCCCTCGCTGAGGTCCGCTGGATGATCGAGGAACTGAGGATCAGTTTCTTTGCCCAGGAACTGGGAACGGCCCGGACCGTTTCAGAAAAACGGATCCGGACCGCACTGAACCAGGCGTTGGCCCCGGCATAGCCGCCGGGGCCGGCGAAGGGCCCGGGGGCTAGGCTTCGGGCACGAACTCCGCGTGCCCGGCGGCGCGCAGGCCGGCGCGCAGTTTGTCCGCGTTGGCTGCCAGCCGGTCCTGGTCGGGGTTCGTGTCGGCACGGCTGAAGTCGAAGTCCTGCAGGGAGTTCACCGGCCACACATGGACGTGCAGGTGGTCGATCTCGAAGCCGGCGATGGTCAGCCCCGCCCGCTCGGACCCGAAAACCTCCACCTGGACCTTGCCGATCTCCTGCGCCACGGCGGTCAGCTTCGCCAGCAGGTCTGCCGGCGCGTCCGTCCACTTATCCACCTCCTGGCGCGGAACCACCAGGGTGTGTCCATCCGCGAGCGGGCCGATACTGAGGAAGGCAACGACGTCGTCGTCCTTCCAGACAAAACGGCCGGGAATTTCACCCTCGATGATCCTGGTGAATAGTGTGCTCATGCGTTCTCCTCGGTGAAAGCTGCTTGCGTCCTGGCTGCGGCGCTGCACGGGCAGCGGCGGCGGGACGGGACGGCCGGTAAACATGACTTTGACGCTACCCGTCACCGGCACCGGTTTCCACCGGCGCTCCCGGGGTGGACGACCACTCGGACCACGAGCCCGGGTACAGGGCGGCATCGAACCCGGCTACTGCCAGGGCGGCCACTTCTGCCGCCGCAAACACCCCGGAGCCGCAGTACGCGGCAACCGGTGCACGGCCGTCGATTCCGGCCGCTTCAAACCGGGACCGAAGCACCTGCGCCCCGGCGAAACGGCCGCTGCCGTCCAGGTTCCCGGCTGCCGGCAGGTTGATGGCTCCGGGGATATGCCCGGCCCGCGGATCGATGGGTTCATGCTCTCCGCGGAACCGCTCCGGAGCCCGGGCATCAATCAGCACCCCCGAGGTTGCCAGCTCTCCGGCCGTTTCCCGGTCCACCACCGGAAGGTGCCCCCAGGAAAGGACGGCCGTGCCCGGAGCCGGAGTCTCGCTGCCCTCCACAAGGCTGCCGCCGGCTTCCTGCCAGGCGCGCAGGCCGCCGTCGAGCAGGCGGACCTCCGGCCAGCCGGCATGGCGCAGCAGCCACCAGGCGCGTGCCGCGGCAGAACCGCCGGAGGCATCGTACGCAACCACCAGGTCGCCGTCGTTAATTCCCCAGCTCCGGGCCGAAGCACTGAACCCCTCCGGGGACGGCAGCGGATGCCGTCCCCCGGGCCCGGGCGGGGCGGAGAGCTCGGTATCGAGGTTCACGAAGACAGCGCCCGGCAGGTGGCCGGCAAGATACTGCCGGTGCCCGTCGGTACACCCCAGTTCCCACCGCACGTCCAGCAGGCGCACGGGGCGGCCCTCCGCGAGGAGCCCGCGCAGCTCCCCGGCTTCGATCAGGACCCGGTTCACACGTCCACCACATCGCCGGGTGCCAGCCGCACATATTGGGTGCCGTACATTTTGCCGAAGCGTTCCAGATGCTTCTCGACAATCGGGCGGCCGTTGCCGTTCAGGAGTGCGTCATGGATCGGATACGCCGTGTCAGCGCCGCAGCTGATCAAAAAGTCGATCACCTCACCCACCTTCGACCAGGGGGCATGGATCGGCAGCAGCAGGGTGGCGGCAGTGAGACCGTTCGGGACAACGAACGAATCCCCCGGATGGTAGATGCGGCCCTCAATCAGGTACGCCAGGTTGCCGACCATGGGGATCAGCGGATGAATCAGGGCATGCTGTCCGCCGAAGGAACGCACCCCGATGCCGGCAATCTCAAACGCGGTGTCAGGCTGGACATCGTGGATCCGGCCCCGGACCGGCTCCTCCACGGCCTCGCGCAGTGACGCTGCCAGCGGTGCCGGAGCGTACAGCTGCAGCTCCTCCCGCCGCGAGAGAATCGGAAGCACCCGTGGCCGGTCAAGGTGGTCCGCATGTTCGTGCGTCACCAGAATCGCAGCGGCGCCCTCCAGCGCCTCCTCAACTTCGGAGAAATTTCCGGGGTCAAGGACCAGGACGGCGCCGTCCTTTTCGAATCGGACACAGGAGTGGGAGTACTTCGTCATTTTCATACGGTCACGATACTCCGGCCGCCCGCCAGGACGGCGGGGTGCGGACGGCGGCGCAGGCCGGCGGGGCAGGACGGCGGGGCTTGGACGGCGCATCGCTGATAATCTGGGGAGCAGCCCGATCATCCCGAAGCCGCAGGAGGCTCCCATGTCAGCGCAGCCCTCGCCCTCGAGGCGGACGGCCGAGCCGCGGGTCACCCGTCAGCGTCTCGCGGTGGGCCGCACCCTGGACTCACTGGAAGACTTTGTCAGTACCCAGGAACTCCACCGGCTGCTGCAGGACCGCGGTGAGCCGGTCTCGCTGGCCACGACCTACCGCATCCTGCAGTCCATGGCAGACGAGGAACAGGTGGATGTGCTCCGGGGCGCCGACGGCGAGGTCCTTTACCGCCGCTGCGAGGCCGCCCACCACCATCACCATCTGGTCTGCCGGAACTGCGGAAAAGCCGTGGAAGTCGAGGCTCCGGCTGTTGAAAGCTGGGCGGCACGGCTCGGCAAAGAACACGGTTTCACCGAAGTTGCACACACGGTGGAAGTCTTCGGGCTCTGCCCCGACTGCTCCCGCCAGCCGTAACACTCACGGACGCTGCCGGCGGACGCGGACGTGGCCTGCGGAGACTGCCGGGAACCGGGTTCAGCCCGCTGACACCGCGGAGCTGTCAGCGCGGAAGGTGCGGCTGCGTCCCCGCACCCTCATGATGATGCGGCAGACCACGTAGATCGCGAAGGAAATCGTGGTCACGTAAGGGCTGATCGGAATCCGTCCGCCCAGGGCCAGCAGAATCCCGCCCACGGCGGAAACCAGGGCAAAAACTACGCTCAGCGCCACCACCAGTCTCGGCGAGGACGTCACCAGCAGCGCGGCGGCAGCCGGGGTGATCAGCAGGGAGAGCACGAGCAGGGCGCCAACCACCTGGATGGACAGCGCCACGGAGAGCCCGAGCAGGAACATAAAAACGATTGACAGGGCACCCACGGGAACCCCGCGGGCTGCGGCCAGGTCCGGATCCGCGCTGGCGAAGGTCAGCGGACGCCACACCACCACCAGTCCAATAACCACCACTGCCGCGCAGATGGCCAGCAGGTTCAGCTGGACGCTGTCCACGGCAACGATTTGTCCGGTCAGGAGCCCGAACTTGTTGGCCGAACGTCCCTCGTAGAGGGCCAGAAACAGGATTCCCAGTCCTAGCCCGAAGGGCATAATGACTCCGGTGATGGAGTTCCGGTCCCTGGCACGCAGGCCGAGCACTGCCAGCAGCAGCGCTGCGGTGATGGAACCAACCAGTGATCCGACGACGACGTTGGCGCCGATGAGCAGAGCCAGCGCTGCGCCCGCAAAGGAGAGTTCGGCGATGCCGTGCACGGCGAAGGCCAGATCACGCATCATGACGAAAATGCCGATCAGCCCGCCTACCAGCCCCAGGATGGCCGCAGCCCACAGGGAGTTGGTCACCAGCGGCAGCAGCTGTCCGTAGTCGCTGAAGTCGAAGACGGAGGAAAAGAAATCAGAAAGGTCCAAGGTCGCCTTCGCTTTCACCGTGGTGATGGGTTGTCGCATCGGGGACGCCCAGCACCACAATCCGGCCGTGGCTGCGCAGTACCTCCACGTGGGATCCGTACATGTCGGAGAGAACCTCGGAGCGCAGGACCTCGGCCGGTGTGCCGGTGCGGAACTGCCCGCCCGCCAGGTACAGGACGCGGTCCACGTAGTCGATGATCGGGTTGATCTCGTGGGTCACGAACACCACGGCTGAGTTGTGGACGTGGCAGCGCTCATCAATGAGCGCGCTGATGGCCTTCTGGTTGTGCAGGTCCAGAGAGAGCAGCGGCTCGTCACAGAGCAGCAGGTCCGGATCGGTGGCCAGCGCCTGGGCAGCCCGCAGGCGCTGCAGTTCCCCGCCGGACAGCGTTCCGACCGGCTCGTCCGCGTAGGCGGTGGCCCCGACCTGGGCCAGCAGGTCATCCACGCGCCGGCGGACAGGTGCCCGCCGCAGGCGCAGCCCCCATTTGTCGCCGTCGACTCCCATGCCCACCAGGTCCCGGGCGCGCAGCGGCGTACCCGGGCTGAAGGACTTCTGCTGGGGGATATAGCCGATGTCGCTGCTTCCGCGCTCGATTTTCCGTCCGTTGACGGTCACCGAGCCTGCGCTCAGTGGCTGCAGGCCAAGGAGCACCTTCAGGAGAGTGGTCTTGCCGGTACCGTTCGGACCCAGGACGGCCAGGAATTCACCGGCGTGAATATCAAGGTCGAGTCCCTGCCACAGTG
The DNA here is from genome assembly GCF_014836775.1 of Arthrobacter gallicola. GTDB lineage: Bacteria > Actinomycetota > Actinomycetes > Actinomycetales > Micrococcaceae > Arthrobacter_B > Arthrobacter_B gallicola. The sequence continues at coordinate 411,426 of NZ_JACSQD010000003.1, read as the reverse complement.
TCCGCCCGCCAAACGCCATGGAGGCGCCGCGGAGCTGGACAACCGGGCGGTTCACTGCAGGACGCCCTCAATGGCATCGATGTTCAGGCTCATCCAGCTGAGGTAGTCCTCCCCTTCGGGAAGGGTTTCGGAAAAGTCCACCACGGGGATGCCGGCGGATTCGGCGGTGCTGCGGATGGACTCCGTCTGGGAGGTGGAGGTCTGCTCGTTGTAGGCAAGGAACGCGATGTCGGCCGAGGACATCAGGTCCTGCATCTGCTTCAGCACCGCGGGCGGCACGTCCGAGCCTTCCTCCACTGCCTGGGTGAAGTCCCCGGGTGTGTCATTGTGCAGCCCGGCATCCTCCAGGAGGTAGGCGGGAACCGGTTCGGTCATCGCGACGCCGCGCCCTTCCGCTGCCGGCTGAAGCGCTTCCAGCCTGGATTCCAGTTCGTTGATGCCAGCACTGAATTCTGCTGCGTTGTCCCGGAAGGACGCCTCATTTGCGGGATCCAGTTCGGCGAGGCGCTCAGCGGCGGCTTCGGCCAGCAGGCCCATCGCTGCCGGGTCATACCAGACGTGCTCGTTGAATTCTCCGTGCGAGTGTCCGTCGTGGTCATGGGCGGCGTCCGCTTCGGTCTCCTCATGAGCGTGGGCGGACTCCTCCTCGAGACCGGAAATCTCGACGGCATTCAGCACGTCCTCGGCGGGCAGCTGTTCGTCCTTGACGAGGCTCTCCATAAAACTGTCGTATCCGCCGCCGTTGAGCACCACAAGGCCAGCCTCGGAGACAGCAAGCTTGTCCCGGGCAGTGGCCTCATAGGAATGCGGATCCTGTGAAGGCCGGTTAATGATCGACTCCACGCTGACGTGCTCTCCGCCCACGGCCTCAAGAATGCTGCCGTAGACGTCGGTTGAGGCCACTACCCGGATGGTCCCGTCGCCGCTGCCATTGCCTTCACCGCTGCCTCCGCTGTCCGGAGAGCACGCTGAAAGTGCAAGGCCGGCGGCAATGAGGGTACCGGTCAATCGAATGGGCAGACGGTGCATAGAGTCAAGCTCCCCGTTTCAGGTGTAAATTGCGGGTGTCAGTGGAGGATCCGGAAATGCCCGGTGAAATCCCAGCATAACGCAAACGCGAATCATTCGCATCTGGGTTTGTCCCGGCCCGGTTTCTACCCGCTGAAGCTCTCCCCGGAGCGGCGGAAGCCCTGCGCCTGCGTGGCATCCCGGATCTCCCCGATGAGCTGCTCAATGATGTCCTCCAGGAAGAGCACTCCCCGGGTCTGCGAGTCCGGGCCCAGGACACGGGCTACGTGCGAGCCCGTGCGCTGCATAACCGCCAGGGCATCCTCGATGCCGTCTTCCAGCCGCAGGTTCGCCAGGGTGCGCACCTTGTTTTCGGTGATCGGCCGCTCGTAGGCTTCCTGCGGGATCGCCATAACGTCCTTCAGGTGCATGTAGCCCGTGAAGTTCCCGTCATCGTCCATCAGTACGAACCGGGAGAAGCCTGTCCGGCCAACGGCCTTCTCAAACTCCGCCGGCGTGCAGTCGGTGCGCAGCGTCACCAGCTCATCAAGCGGGATCATCACCTCACCGGCGGTCTGCCCGGAGAACTCCAGCGCCCCGGAAATAACGCCGGAGTCGTCAGCCACCAGCCCGTGGCGGGTGGACTCCTGCACGATTGACTGCACCTCCTCCAGCGTGAACGAGGAGGTGACCTCATCCTTTGGCGTGATCCCGACCAGGCGCAGGGAATGGTTCGCCACCCAGTTCAGACTTGCCGTGAGCGGGCGGACAACCCGGGAAATCATCACCAGCGGCGGGGCCAGCACCAGGGCGGCGCGGTCGGCCACCGAAACCGAAATATTCTTGGGCACCATCTCGCCGAGAGTTACGTGCAGGAACGTCACGAACAGCAGTGCCACCAGGAAACCAGCCAGGTCGGCCACTTCCACCGGCACACCGAACGCGGTCAGCGGGGCAGCCAGGAGATGGTGGATTGCCGGTTCCGCGACATACAGGATCAGCAGGGAGCACACGGTGATACCCAGCTGTGCGCACGCCAGCATGAGCGAGACGTGTTCCATCGCCCACAGGGTGGTCTTCGCCCGCTTGGATCCGGCCTCCGCGAGAGGCTCAATCTGGCTGCGCCGGGCGGACATCACGGCAAACTCGGCGCCGACAAAGAACGCGTTGCCCACCAGGAGGACCACCAGCCAGAAAATCCCTGCCAGGTCACTCATTGGGCACCTTCTTTCCGCAGCGGTGCCGCCGCCGTCGAACCGTGGACAGGCTGGCCGCCGGCGGCAGACGCTCCCTGGGCGGCGGAGGACGCGGCGCCGGGCCGCTTCCCGGAGTCCTGATCAGATCCCGAGTCTTCCTCCACTGCGGGAACAAAGCAGACCCGGTCAATCCGGCGTCCGTCCATCCGCTCCACTTCCAGGGTTCCGCCCGGAACCGGCACGGTGTCTCCTACTTCAGCGATCCGGCCCAGTCCGGCCATGATGTAGCCGCCGACCGTTTCGTAGCCGGAATCGTCCGGAACGTGCAGCGACGGGATCAGTTCGCTGACCTCGTCGGGCCGCATGATGCCCGGGAAGTACCAGTAGCCGGATGCACTTTGGAGAACCCCGGGTTTCAGCTTGTCGTGCTCATCGGACACCTCGCCGACAATTTCCTCGACAAGATCCTCCAGCGTGGCGACGCCGGCTGTCCCGCCGTACTCGTCAAGCACGACGGCGAGCTGCAGGTTCGCCCCGCGCAGTTCCGAGAGCAGCGAATCCAGATGCACCGTTTCCGGCACGCGGAGAACCTCGCTCATAATGGCCGCCACGGGCAGTCCACTGCGTTTGCTCCGCGGTACGGCCACCGCCTTCTTCACGTGCACGACGCCCCGGATGTCATCCGGGGAGTCGCCCAGGACCGGGAACCGGGAAAAACCGGTACGGCGCGCGGCCTCGATGACATCCGAGACAGGCTGTTCCGAGTCCATGGTTTCCAGCCGGATACGGGGAGTCATAACGTCCGCTGCGGTCCGTTCGGAGAAGGAGAGGGTGCGGGCCAGGAAGGTGGCGGTACCGCGGTCCAGGGTGCCCATCTCAGCCGAGCGGCGGACCATGGAGGAAAGTTCAGCCGGAGTGCGCGCTCCGGACACCTCTTCTTTGGCCTCGAGGCCGAACAGGTGCAGGACCTTGTTGGAAAATCCGTTGAGGAGCAGGATCGCGGGCTTGAAAACAAAAGTGAACCCGAGCTGGGGCCGGGCCAGCGCCCTTCCGACTTTAAACGGCAGGGCGATCGACATGTTCTTCGGGATCAGCTCACCCAGCAGCATCGAGAGCAGGGTGGCCAGCAGCATGGCAGCCACCACGGAAACGGACAATGCCGCTGCCTCCGGCAGCCCCAGGGCGGCCAGCGGGCCCTGCAGCAGCCGGCCCACCGACGGTTCCATAACAAACCCGGTGAGAAGGGTGGTCATGGTGATGCCGAGCTGGCAGCTGGAAAGCTGGGTGGACAGGGTGGTCAGGCAGTGCAGCAGGGGCACCGCTTTCTGGTCCCCGTTTTCGACTGCCCGGCGGACCGTTGGCTGGTCCAGAGCTACTAGGGCAAACTCGACGGCGACAAAGAAGCCGGTGCCGCAGATAAGCAGCAGGCCTGCCAGGAGGAAAAGCCACTCCATGTCAGCAAGCCACCTCCGCAGCGCGGCGGAGCATCAGGTTCTGCGGGAAGCGGGTCGGCGGGTTAGTGCCCGGCGGAGGATGGTCGGCCGAGGCCGGACTGGAAGGCTCCGATGACTCTGCCGGAGAATGCGGGGAACGGGTGCGGGCGTTGCCGGCTCTGTGCGTCTTCGCCGCGGTGACCGCGGACGAGGAGGCGGGCCGGCGCCTAGAGTTGCTGTCCATAGAAATTTCAGTTTACAGCTTTCGCTTCACTGCACCAGAGGAACACGGGGGTCCCCCTGCGCGGGCCGGATGGCATTATGTGTCCAATCCCACAACCACACGCCGGCGAGATTGGCCACTTCAGGTCTTCTGTAACTAGACTTGCAACCAAGTCTCGGTCACTGCGCACCGGGCCGCACCAGCCAGTCTTGAGGCGGAAACGCTCAGATCATGGTGCCATCAGGGCAAACGGCAATTCATGGAAGAGGCGTATAACAAGTGCCAGACCAACCCAACCACCGCCTGCCGGAGGAATTCGGCGGCAACGAATGGCTTGTCGACGAATTGTACGAGCAGTTCCTCAAGGACAAGGACTCAGTCGACAAGAAGTGGTGGAGCATTTTCGAGTCTTTTAAGGCCGAAGACGCCAAGCACGCTTCCGGAAGCACCGTTTCGGGCAACGGCACCACTCCCCCGAGTGAGCTCGGAGCCAATCCCGCAACCCGGCAGCTGCCGGTGGTCAACGCCGAGCCCCAGGCTCCCAAGGCTTCCGGCGAGTCGCCGGCCGCTACCCAGGAGTCCGGAAAGCCGCCGGTTGCCAAGGAAGCAGCTTCGGCCAAGGATGAGCCGAAGTCCGCTGCCGCCTCCGCCGCCCAGGATGCCAAGCCGGAAACCAAGTCCGCGCCCATTCCGGCCCAGCTGCCCAAGACCAAGCCCAGTGCCGACACCGAAGACGACAAGGTCACTGTCCTGCGCGGTCCGGCAAAAGCCATCGCCACGAACATGGACCTCAGCCTGAGCGTCCCGACGGCCACCACCGTCCGTGCGGTCCCGGCCAAGCTCCTGATCGACAACCGCATTGTTATTAACAGCCATCTTGAGCGGGCCCGCGGCGGAAAGATCTCCTTCACGCACCTGCTCGGCTACGCCATCATCCGCGCCGCAGCCCAGTTCCCCTCGCAGAACGTCTACTACGACGAGGTGGATGGCAAGCCCGTTGCCGTCCAGCCTGCCCACGTCAATTTCGGCCTTGCGATCGATATGCCGAAGCCCGACGGCACGCGCCTGCTGGTGGTTCCGAACATTAAGAAGGCCGAAACGCTGAACTTCTCGGAGTTCTGGCACGCCTATGAAGACCTCGTCAAGCGCGCCCGCAACGGCAAGCTGACCGCGGACGACTACAAGGGCACCACGATCTCGCTGACCAACCCCGGCGGCATCGGCACGGTCCACTCGGTTCCCCGCCTGTCCAAGGGCCAGGCCTGCATTATCGGTGCCGGCGCCCTCGAGTACCCGGCAGAATTCCAGGGATCGAACGAGAAGATCCTGGCCCGGAATGCCATCTCCAAGGTCATCACCCTGACCTCCACCTATGACCACCGGGTCATCCAGGGTGCAGGCAGCGGCGAGTTCCTGCGCATCATCCACCAGCTGCTGCTGGGTGAGCAGAACTTCTACGACGACGTGTTCGAGTCGCTGCGCATCCCCTACGAGCCCGTGCGCTGGAGCCCGGACATCCAGGTCAACCCGGATGAGCAGATCAACAAGGTTGCGCGCATCCAGCAGCTGATCCACGCTTACCGGGTCCGCGGTCACCTGATGGCAGACACCAACCCGCTGGAATACGTCCAGCGCCGGCACGCCGACCTCGACGTACTCACCCACGGCCTTACCCTCTGGGACCTGGACCGTGAATGGCCCACCGGCGGTTTCGGCGGCAAGCCGATGCTGAAGCTGCGCAAGATCCTCGGTGTGCTGCGCGATGCCTACTGCCGCACGGCCGGCATCGAATACATGCACATCCAGGATCCGGAAGAGCGCACCTGGTTCCAGGACCGGCTCGAGGCCCCGTACAGCAAGCCCTCCCGGGAGGAGCAGCTGCGCATCCTGGGCAAGCTCAACGCCGCCGAAGCGTTTGAAACATTCCTGCAGACCAAGTTCGTTGGCCAGAAGCGGTTCTCCCTTGAAGGCGGCGAATCCCTGATTCCGCTGCTGGACACCATCATTTCCGGTGCTGCCGACAACGGTATGGAAGAAGTCGGAATCGGCATGGCCCACCGCGGCCGCCTGAACGTGCTCACCAACATTGCCGGCAAGACCTACGCCCAGGTCTTCCGCGAATTTGAAGGCACGCAGGATCCGCGCTCCGTGCAGGGCTCCGGCGACGTGAAGTACCACCTCGGCACCGAGGGAACCTTCACCTCCGATAACGGCAACCAGACGAAGGTCTACCTGGCCGCCAACCCCTCGCACCTCGAAGCCGGGGACTCCGTCCTCGAAGGCATCGTCCGTGCCAAGCAGGACCGTCTGGACCGGGGCGATGAATTCCCCGTCCTGCCGATCCTGATCCACGGCGACGCAGCCTTCGCCGGCCAGGGTGTGGTGGCGGAAACGCTGAACCTCTCCCAGCTGCGCGGTTACCGCACCGGCGGCACCATCCACGTGATCGTGAACAACCAGGTTGGCTTCACGACGGCGCCGTCTTCCTCCCGCTCCTCGGTGTACGCCACCGATGTGGCCAAGATGGTCCAGGCTCCGATCTTCCACGTGAACGGTGATGATCCGGAGCAGGTTGTCCGGATTGCCCAGCTGGCGTTCGACTACCGTCAGCGGTTCAACAAGGACGTCGTCATCGACATGGTCTGCTACCGCCGCCGCGGGCACAACGAGGGCGACGATCCCTCGATGACCCAGCCGATGATGTACTCGCTGATCGAGGCCAAGCGCTCCGTGCGCAAGCTCTACACCGAGTCCCTGATCGGGCGCGGCGACATCAGCCAGGAAGAAGCAGAGCAGGCGCTGCGCGATTACCAGAGCCGCCTGGAGCGGGTCTTCGCCGAGACCCATGCCGCGCAGACCTCACCGATCCCGGTCATCACCAAGGACTCGGAAGCTGTCTCGGACCTCGAGCGTCCCGTGGCACAGCAGGAGGGTTCGACCGTCGTCGCGCCGGCCAGCACTGCCATTTCCGCTGACACCCTGGCCCGCATCGGCAAGGCCCACGTGGCAGCGCCGGAAGGCTTCACCGTGCACCCGAAGCTCAAGTCGCTGCTGGAGAAGCGCGAGCAGATGTCCCGCGAGGGCAACATCGACTGGGGCTTCGCGGAGATCGCGGCCTTCGGCTCCCTGTTGATGGAGGGTGTCCCGGTCCGCCTGGCTGGCCAGGACTCCCGGCGCGGTACGTTCACCCAGCGCCACGCCGTCTTCCATGACCGCGCCACCGGTGCCGAATGGATGCCGCTGGGGGACCTGGATCCGAACCAGGCGAAGCTGTGGATCTACGATTCCCTGCTCTCCGAATTCGCGGCCCTCGGCTTCGAATACGGCTACTCCGTGGAACGTCCGGACGCACTCGTGCTCTGGGAAGCCCAGTTCGGCGACTTCGTCAACGGCGCCCAGACGATCATCGACGAATTCATTTCCTCGGCCGAGCAGAAGTGGGGCCAGCGTTCCTCGCTGGTTATGATGCTGCCGCACGGCTACGAGGGACAGGGTCCGGACCACTCATCGGCGCGCATCGAGCGTTTCCTGCAGCTCTGCGCCGAGGACAACATGATCGTGGCGAACCCGACCACGGGCGCGTCGCACTTCCACCTGCTGCGCCGCCAGGCGTACAGCCGGCCGCGGAAGCCCCTGGTGATCTTCACCCCGAAGCAGCTGCTGCGCCTGAAGGCCGCTGCCACCGGTGTGGAGGACTTCACCCAGGGTTCGTTCCTGCCCGTCATCGGCGAGCATGCCGAACTTGACGCCAACGCCGTCGAGAAGGTCCTGCTGGTCTCCGGCCGCCTCTACTATGACCTGCTGGCCAACCGCCAGAAAACGGGCGACGAGAAGACGGCCATCATCCGCGTGGAGCAGCTGTATCCGCTGCCCGCCAAGGAGATCAACGAGGCAGTGGCTAAGTACCCGAACGCCGAGCTGGTGTGGGCACAGGACGAGCCGGCAAACCAGGGACCGTGGCCGTTCATTGGCCTGAACCTGCCGCCGGTCCTGGACCGTCCGCTCACGCTGGTCTCGCGTCCGGCATCGGCCTCAACCGCCACCGGTTCGGCCAAACGGCATGCCGTGGAGCAGGACATCCTGGTCAAGAAGGCTTTCGAACGCCGATAGTAGGCTAGGTTTGGGTGGGGCACCGTTGGTGCCCCACCCGCCTTTTAACGCACCCTTCATCTGGACTTTTCGGCTATTGGAAAAGGGAACTCGTGGAACAACGCAGAATCAGGCTCGCTGCGGTCGGTGACGAACTGCTCGCCGGTCACGGTGATCCCCGCGCTTTGGGTTGGCTGGGACGCGTGCTGGCACGCACGACGCCGGAACATGTAAGGCTCGAGGCCTACAGCCTCGCCGCCCCGGGCGAGGGCACTGAAGCACTCGCCAACCGCTGGCTGATGGAGGCCGGCCGCAGGTTCGACGAAACCTGCGAGAACCGTCTGGTGATCGGTCTCTCCGACCGGGACCTGGATCTGGAGCTTTCCACCGCGCGCAGCCGGCTGAACCTGGCCAACATCCTGGACGGGGCCGCGCAGATGAGCATCAAGGTTCTGGTGGTGGGCCCGCCGCCCGGCCTGGACCAGGAACGCAACCGGAGACTGGCCGATCTCTCGGCTGCCTTCGGCGATGTAACGACCCGCCGCAAGCACGTTTACGTCGACACGCTGACCCCGCTGCTCAACCATGAGCAGTGGCGCACGGACCTCGCCTCGAACGGCGGGGCTCCCGGACAGGCCGGCTACGGATTGATTGCCTGGCTGGTCCTGCACCGCGGCTGGTACCGCTGGCTGGACCTGCCGGACATGAACTGACCGGCCCAGGACCCACACGCATCAAAGGCGCCCGCCTACCGCGGGCGCCTTTCGCGTTTCCCGGGGCCGATGCCGGCCGGTTCTCAGCGCGGGCCGGACGCTTAGGGATCTGGCAGTCCTCGAATCGGCATAACCCCAGCACACTACGCAAAAGGGTAGTACCTATAAAAAAAGTGCGTACTATCAGTGGATCTCTATATGGTCTAGAGTGGAGGTACCAGGTTCCCCTGGCATCACTGACGGGAGATTTTTAGTTGATTACCACGTTGAATGAACCGCATTCGATTCGCGGTGCGGAGTTCCCCAACCGCATGGCCATGTCCCCCATGTGCATAAATTCCGGGACCCCGGAGGGGCTCGCGACGGATTTCCACGTCGTCCACTACCGGGCGCCCGCGGACACGGTCGGACGCGCAGCGTAAACTACGATGTGACGGCGGCGACTTGACCGAATCGTCGACAAAGCGTGCGCCGCTTTGGCAGCAGCAGAATGTGGCAAGACCAACCCCCGAAAGAGGGAAAATGAGCCGGACCCGCTTATCGGATGACCTTCCAGGATGCGCCATGGAGGCGAGTGTCGCGATCATTGGCGGAAAGTGGAAAGGCGTGATCCTTTTCCACCTGCTCGACGGCAGCTTGCGGTTTAACGAACTCCACCGCCAGACGCACGGAATCACCCCGAGGCTCCTGACCAAGCAGCTGCGTGAGTTGGAGGAGGACGGACTCGTCTCGCGGACCGTCTACCCGGTTGTCCCGCCGAAGGTTGAGTACGCGCTCACCGAAGAGGCGCTGGACCTCGCCCCGCTGCTGCACAGCCTCAACACGTGGGGACGGCAATGGCTCGCCAAGCGCGGCATCACCCCGCTCAACGAGCAACCATCCGCTACAACAGGGAACGCCGCCACCTAGCCCGGAGCGGCCGGCAGGCTCGGCAACTGCCGGAAGCACAAGGGACTTCAGCCACGTAAAGCGACCATGCCCTACCACCCCCTGCCCTCCGCCGGGTTTGCCATGCCTGGCTGCACTCCACCGGCCACCTGGGGCCCCGGGAGCCAACAGGCGAATTTGCAGGCACTGCCCGCAATGGGCTGCAACCACACACCACTACGAAATCCCAAGGAGACCCATGCCCAAGACCGTTAGATTCCATAACCTCGGCGGACCCGAAGTCCTCAGCCTCGACGAAGTGGACGTTCCCCTTCCTGGAAAAGGCGAGGTGCGGATCCGCACCCGCGCCTTGGGCCTGAACCGGGCCGAAATAATGTTCCGGACCGGCAACTACGTCGTTGAGCCCGTTTTCCCGCAAGCGCTTGGATACGAGGCTGCGGGAACGGTCGAGGCCGTCGGCGCAGAAGTCTCCGGTTTGACTGTCGGCGATGCCGTGAGCGTCGTTCCCGCCTTCGCCATGACAGAGTATGCCCTGCACGGCGAACTGGTGCTCGCCCCCGCCCATGCAGTGGTCAAGCATCCCGAACAGCTGACCTGGGAGGAAGCTGCGGGAGTCTGGATGCCGTTCATCACCGCCTACGGCGGCCTGATCGATCTGGCAGGACTGAGCGCCGGTGACACCGTTGTAATCCCAGCCGCCTCCAGCAGCGTGGGCCTGGCTGCTATCCAGATCGCCAACATGATCGGTGCCAAACCCGTCGCCCTGACACGGACCAGTTCCAAGCGCCAGCAGCTCATCGACGCGGGTGCGGCGGCTGTAATTGCCACCGAGGAAGAACACGTCGTCGAACGCCTTGACCAAATCACGGATGGGGCGGGTGTGCAGGTGATTTTCGATCCGGTTGCCGGGCCCCTGCTGCCTCGGCTCATCGACGCCGCATCGACCGCCGCCACCGTAGTCATCTATGGGGCCCTGAGCACCGACGACACAGCACTGCCTGTGCTGGCGGTCCTGGGCAAACACATCACGATTCGCGGCTACGAACTGTTCGAGGTAACGACCGACCCCGAACGGCTCCGAGGCGCCGTGGCATTCGTCCGGGACGGCCTCAATAGCGGGGCGCTGAAACCAACCGTGGACAAGGTCTTTGAAATGGAGAACATCGCAGAGGCATACCAGTATTTGGAGTCCAACGGACAAATCGGCAAGGTCGTCGTAAGCGTGCCTCAAAACCGCTAACCAGCAATGAAAAATCGTCCAGCAGTGTAGAGACGCGGCTCCTCTGAATGGACGAGGCAACCCATAACAAGGTTGGCACAGGGGTCCTCTAACGGGGACCCCTGTGTTCCTTGTCCTGTGGATTCGAAGTAATCCCGCCAGAGGCCGGGAATGCTCCACAGTGCCTGCCGGAAGTTCAGTGCCGGAAGACGATTTTGCCGGTGGCCGCGCCGTCGTGCAGCCGCCTGAAACCCTTCGCGGCATCCTCCAGGGGCAGGACCGAATCGATTTCGGGCCGCACACCGGTGGCCAGCAGGAACTGGACCAGCCGCTGCAGTTCCGGTTTTGTTCCCATGGTGGATCCCAGCACCTTGAGCTGCAGGAAAAACACCCGGTTCAGGTCCGCGGAAGGATTCGGTCCGCTGGTGGCACCGCAGGTCACCAGGGCTCCGCCGGGCTTCAGCGCCTTCAGCGAATGAGCCCATGTAGCCTCGCCCACTGAGTCAAAGACCGTGTCCACACGGTCCGGCAGCCTCGCACCGGCGTCGAACACCGCGTCCGCGCCCAGCCGCAGGGCCTGATCCAGCTTCTCCCGGCTCCGTCCGGTGACCCAGACCCGGAATCCGGCAGCGGATGCCAGGGAGACCAGCGCCGTGGCGACCCCTCCCCCGGCGCCCTGAACCAGGACAGTCGATCCCGGTGCTGCGGGTGAGACCGTAAAAATCATCCGGTAGGCCGTGAGCCAGGCAGTGGGAAGGCAGGCAGCCTCCTCGAAGCTCAGCTGGGCAGGCATGGGCACCAGGTTGCGGGCCGGCACCCAGACCTCGTCAGCCATCGTCCCCGGGTAACGTTCGGAGAGCAGGGTGCGGCGCGGATCGAGCGTCTCGTCGCCTTCCCAGCCCGGGCTGGAGATCACCGAATGGACAATGACGGCGTTGCCGTCGTCGTCGATCCCGGCCGCATCACAGCCCAGCACCATTGGAAGGTTCTCTGCCGCAAGCCCAACACCCTGCAGGGACCACAGGTCGTGCCGGTTCAATGCTGAAGCACGGACCCGGACCCGCCGGAACCCGGGACCGGCCTGCGGGCGGTCGAGCTCGCCGACCACCAAGCCGCTGAGCGGGTCCTCCTGGGACTGGGACTGCGCGTACACCGCTCGCATGCGGAACTCCTTTGGTCGCTGGTTGCTCCATCCTAGGTGACCTGCCTGGCAGAGCGTCCGGACATCACCCGCGCAGGATGGCCCGCATTTACGCCAATGGTGCATCCTGTGGGAGACTGAAGGGCAAAACTTGTTGTCAAAAAGAAGGAGGCAGCCATGAGCAAGCGAGCACGCAAGCGCAAGGATCGCAAGCGCGGCGGCGCAAACCACGGCAAGCGTCCCAACACCTAAATCAGGACGCCTGCGCGGTTCACCCGCAGCAAACACAAAACCCCCGCAGCCTCACGGCGGCGGGGGTTTTTGTGTTGGTCAGGTCCCGTCAACAGCGTGTCTGTGCCGCTGTCGTGTGACGGCGCTGCGGGCTAGTGGTCCACGGACTGGATCTGGCTGATCCGCGCCAGGATGCTTGCCTTCAGCGTCGCCGGGGCGGCCTCGGTGCAGGACCGCTTCACCACCGAACGGATCACGCACTCCAGGTCGTGTTCCTCTGCGCACTCCGGGCAGCCTTTCAGATGGTCCTGAATCTCGACCAGATCGTCGTGGGAGAGCGCGCCGTCGAGGTATTCGTACAGCCTCTCGATGCGCGCGTCCTCGCAATCGCCCAGGCTCTGGCAATCGCTCATAGTGTATTCCCCTGATTCTTCTTCTCACCGGCACCGGCTGCTGCCGGCCGTACCTTCGCTTTAATGCCCCGCTCATGGGCGTATTCGGCCAGCAGCTCGCGGAGCATCTTGCGCCCGCGGTGCAGCCTGGACATCACCGTGCCAATGGGCGTGTTCATGATTTCCGAGATTTCCTTGTACGCAAACCCTTCGACGTCGGAGAAGTACACGGCCAGGCGGAACTCTTCCGGGATGGCCTGGAGTGCACTTTTAACATCGGAATCAGGCAGATGGTCCAGGGCTTCCGCTTCCGCCGACCGCAGGCCGGAGGAACTGTGTTCCGCAGCCCGCGCCAGCTGCCAGTCCTCAACTCCGTCGGAGTTGGACTGCAGCGGCTCCCGCTGCCGCTTCCGGTACAGGTTGATGTACGTGTTGGTCAGGATGCGGTAGAGCCAGGCCTTGAGGTTGGTTCCGGGCTTGTACTGGTGGAACGCCGAGAAGGCTTTGGTGTATGCCTCCTGAACCAGGTCCTCTGCGTCAGCGGGGTTCCTGGCCATGCGCATGGCAGCCGAGTACAGCTGGTCCACGTATTGCATTGCGTCCCGCTCGAACCTCAGCTTGCGGGCCTGCTCGGACTCTGTCCCGACGTCGAGGCCCGGATCTTCCACCTGTGGGCTGCCTTCCGGCACATCAGTTCTCATCAAGTTCAAGTCTAAGGGCCGTGTGCGTACCAGCAAGCGGGGCTGGTCCGTGGGCGCCTGCGTCCCGGGGTCCAGCAGCGTGTTCGCCATTCCTTGCTTCCGCCCCTTCCCTGTGGCTTCCGGCCCGCACAGGTTGGTGCCGCCGGTGAAGAACATAACCACTGCGGCCGCCCGGTTATTCCTACCCCCGCGGCGGCGGACAGTGTATAAGGGTGCCAAAGGTGCCAGACTAGGGGATATCCGTTTGCTTACGGCGCGCCTGGCGCAGCCGTATCATCCCAGTACTTCACGCCGGCATCCGGCGTATTCCAGGAGGAACGCATGACGATTGTCCGAACCCTAGCCCGCCCGCTCCTCGCCGCCGGTTTTGTCGCGGCCGGAGTGGAGAGGCTCCGGAACGCAGAGCAGACCGCACAGCAGCTCTCCCCCACGCTCAGCCGCCTCGGCACCGTGGCGCCGTCCGCAGCGGGGCTCGCAGACAATCCCGTGGCCGTGGCACGTGTCCTGGGCGCAACGCAGCTGGGCGCCGCTGCGATGCTTGGGCTGGGCAAGTTCTCCCGGCTTGCCGGCCTGGTCCTGGCCGGCACGGCAGGGGTGAACACCCTGGTGGAGTACCGCAACGCTGACGCCACCACACAGGAAGGCCGGAAGATCCGGCGCACGCAGCTGCTCAAGAACCTCTCCCTGATCGGTGGGGTCCTGCTGGCCGCGGTGGACACCAACGGGCGTCCCGGACTGGCCTGGCGCGCCGAGCACCTGGTCTCCGATACCGGACGGAATGTGCGCGCACTGGGCAAGGATGCCGGCCGCCGTTCCCGGAAAATCACCAAACAGACCAAAAAGCAGCTGGCCAAGGCGGATCGCACCGTTCGCAGCGCAGCGACTGACATCGTAGGTTCCTAGGCACCATGACTTCACCCTCCGCACTCCAGTCCGTCACCGGCGGCTGGCCGGCTCCGACACCGGCCCGGCCCGTTAACGCAACCGTCCAGGTTCCCGGCTCCAAATCACTCACGAACAGGTACCTGGTACTCGCCGCACTGGCAGCCGGGCCCTCCAGGCTCCGGGCACCGCTGCACTCGCGGGACTCCGCGTTGATGATCGCTGCGCTGCGCTCCCTTGGCGCGGAGATCACCGAGGTTCCGGGGTCCGGGCCCTTCGGGCCGGACCTGCTGGTGGAGCCTCTTGCCGCCGGTGCGGCCGGAGATGCGGACGTCGACTGCGGTCTGGCCGGGACGGTGATGCGCTTTGTCCCGCCGGTCGCAGCGCTGGCGAACGGCAGCACGTCCTTCGACGGCGATCCCCATGCCCGGCAGCGCCCCATGGGCGCGACCATTGAGGCGCTGCGCGGGCTGGGCATCACCGTTGACGACGGCGGCCGCGGGGCGCTCCCGTTCCGGGTCACGGGAACCGGGGAAGTCCAGGGAGGCCGCCTGGAGATTGACGCAGGTGCCTCCAGCCAGTTTGTCTCAGCACTGCTGCTCACCGCTGCCCGCTTCGTGGACGGACTGCACCTGGTGCACCGCGGCGAGTCCGTGCCCAGCCTTGACCACATTGCCATGACTGTCCAGGTCCTTCGGGAAACCGGTGTTGAGGTTGATGATTCCGTGCCGAACGAGTGGAAGGTCTCCCCCGGCACCATCCGGGCCTTCGACGTCGAGATTGAGCCCGACCTTTCCAATGCCGGCCCCTTCCTGGCTGCGGCCCTGGCCACCGCCGGCACGGTGCGGATACCGGGCTGGCCGGCAGCGACCACCCAGGTGGGCGACAAATGGCGGGAGATTCTGCCGCAGATGGGAGCCGATGCTGAGCTGGCAGACGGCGTCCTGACTATTACCGGCCGGGGACGGATCCGCGGCGGAGTCTTCGCGGACACAAGCGAACTGGCGCCCACTGTCGCGGCGCTGTGCGCCCTGGCGGATTCGCCGTCGGTCTTGACCGGCATCGCCCACCTGCGCGGACATGAGACGGACCGGCTGGCTGCGCTCAGCACGGAGATCAACCGGCTCGGTGGTTCCGTCACCGAAACGGAAGACGGCCTGCGGATCGAACCTGCTCCGCTGCACGGTGGCACGTTCGGCACCTATGCCGACCACCGGATGGCCACGGCCGGAGCGATCATCGGACTGGCTGTCCCCGGCGTAGTGATCGAGGACATTGGCGCCACCTCCAAGACCATGCCGGACTTCGCCAGGATGTGGACGGACCTGGCCGCATCCCAGCCCGCCGGCGCAGCGCAGGAAGGCTAACGGTGGCACGAGGCACCGGAGGCTGGGACGAATCCGATGTACGGGTCCGCCCCAACAAAAAGGGGTCGCGTCCCCGCACCAAGGACCGGCCCGCCCATGACGACGCCGTGACCGGCCGGATCATCACCGTGGACCGGGGCAGGTACACGGCGATCGTGGATGAAGATACGCCCAACGAGCGCATCGTCACCGCAGCCCGGGCCCGGGAACTGCGCCGCACCCCCGTTGTCGCCGGCGATCTGGTGGGACTTGTCGGCGACGTCAGCGGCGCCCCGGACACCCTGGCCCGCCTGGTCCGGGTCAATGAGCGCGCCACCCTCCTGCGGCGTTCCGCCGATGACACCGATCCGGTGGAACGGGTGGTGGTAGCCAACGCGGACCAGCTGGTGATCGTGGTGGCGGCCGCCAACCCGGAACCGCGCACCGGGTTCATCGACCGGGCCCTGGTTGCAGCGTACGACGCCGGGATTTCCCCGCTGCTGTGCGTCACCAAGGCGGACCTCAAGGATCCCGCAGAGCTGCTGGCCAACTATGAGCATCTGGATCTCGAAGTCATCATCAGCCGGACCGCGCAGGAAGAGGACTCCGGCGTCGACTCGGAATCCGACGATGGGCTGTCCGCCCGGCTCGCCGGCAACGCCGTCTCCGCACTCCATGAACATCTGCTGGGCCGGGTCAGCGTCCTGGTAGGCCACTCCGGCGTCGGCAAGTCCACCCTGGTGAACGCCCTGACCGGATCCCGCCGTGCAACCGGCGGCGTTAATGCAGTCACCGGACGCGGCCGGCACACCTCCTCCTCGGCCCTGGCGCTGAAGGTCAACGATGCCCCGGCCGGCAGCTGGATCATCGACACTCCCGGCATCCGTTCCTTCGGTCTGGCGCATGTGGATCCGGACCGGATCCTCAGCGCCTTCCCCGATCTGGAGCCCGGCACCGAAGCCTGCGAACGCGGATGCCGGCACGACGCCGACGCAGTGAACTGCGGGCTGGACGCCTGGGTGGAGTCAGGCCAGGCCGGCGCCGCCGGACCCGCCCGCCTGGCGTCCCTGCGCCGGCTGCTCGGTTCCGGCATGCGCACGGAGAACCGGGCCCATGCCAAGGAGCTCGGCAGCCAGTAAGGACGGGGACTTGTCCACTGATACCGCTGGTGCACGCGGCGCACCTGCGTAAACGTGGGCACTGCCTGCGGATTAGCGATAAGTTGAGGTATGCCGTTCGCTCAGAACTACAACGATGATCTGCGTCTCGCCCATGTGATGGCCGACTCCGTGGACGACCAGACCATGTCCAGGTTTAAGGCGCAGGACCTGCGGGTCGAGACCAAGCCGGACCTGACCCCGGTCACCGACGCCGACAAGGCCGCCGAGGAAGCCATCCGCGGGCAGCTCTCCCGGGCCCGCCCGCGCGACGCCGTTCTCGGCGAGGAGTTCGGCTCCACCGGTTCCGGTCCGCGGCGCTGGATCATCGACCCGATCGACGGCACCAAGAACTTCGTCCGAGGTGTCCCGGTGTGGGCCACCCTGATCGCGCTGGTTGACGACGGCGTTCCCGTCGTCGGCGTCGTCAGCGCACCCGCCCTGGGCAAGCGCTGGTGGGCTGCCACCGGAACCGGGGCCTACATGGGCCGTTCGCTGGCAGCCGCCACCCGGCTGCGGGTCTCGGATGTCTCCCGGCTGGAGGACGCGTCCCTCTCCTATTCGAGCCTGTCCGGCTGGAAGCAGCGCGGGAATCTCGAGGAATTCCTTGGGCTCACCGAGTCTGTCTGGCGCACCCGGGCCTATGGCGATTTCTGGTCCTACTGCATGGTGGCCGAGGGAGCCGTGGACATTGCCTGCGAACCGGAGCTCAACCTGTATGACATGGCAGCCCTGGTCCCCATCATCACCGAAGCCGGTGGACGCTTCTCTTCCCTGGACGGTGAAGACGGTCCGTTTGGCGGCAACGCGCTCGCGACAAACGGCGTGCTGCACAATGAAGTACTGCAGCGGCTGACCCCCGGCCTCGACGACCTGTTTTAGGTTCCCGGATACAAGTGGCGTTCAGCGGACCCAGGCTTCCCGGACTGCGCCGGCAGCAGCTGGGGCAGAGTTACCGCAGCGGCGGAGAACATTATGACCGGGTGCGCCCGGGATACCCCGACGACGCCGTCCGCTGGCTTTTTGAGACTCCCGGTCTGGCTGCCCGTACACCGTCGTCGGTGACCGTGGCGGATATTGGCGCCGGTACGGGAAAGTACACCCGGGCCCTGGCCGCTGCCGGTTTTGCGGTTCATGCCGTGGACCCGTCCCAGGACATGCTGGACCAGCTGAGCCGCACGCTGCCGGCGGTGCCCGTCACGTCCGGGACAGCTGAACAGACAGGCCTGGCACCGGCGTCTTACGACGCCGTGACCGTCGCCCAGGCCTGGCACTGGTGCGATCCGCTGGCCTCCGCACGTGAGTTCGACCGGATCCTCAAACCCGGCGGCATGGTCGGCCTGATCTGGAACCAGCTGGACGTCAGCGTTCCGTGGGTACACCGTTTCGCCCGCATCATCCATGCCGGAGACGTCCTGCGGCCGGGCTTCCGGCCGGAGCTCGGGCCGCCGTTCCGGCTGGAGGATTCCCACACCAGCGCCTGGACGCAGCCGATGACACCGGCGGACCTCACAGAGCTGGCCAAATCCAGGGCCTATTGGCTCTCCGCCTCAGAGACCACACGGGAAAAGGTCCTGGCAAATCTCACCTGGTATCTGCACGAGCACCTGGGACATACCGCCTCGGACGTGCTGAACCTGCCTTACCTCACACTCACGTGGCGGGCTGTCCGGGAATGACGGGAGGCAGGACCCGTGAAAATGCCCTGCCCGGGTGGCGGGTCTGGACAGCTGTGGCCGTGGGCGGCCTGGCCGGGTCCGAGGCACGGTATCTGCTGACCCAGCTGTATCCGCCTCTTCCCGGCACCTTCGATACCATGACGTTCACCATCAACGTTGCGGCCAGTGCCGCGCTGGGCTTCCTGACCTCCTGGTGGCTTTTCCATCCCGCAGTCCCCTTCTGGCTCCGGGCCGGGCTGGGCCCGGGCCTGCTCGGGTCCTTCAGCACCTTCTCGGCACTGGCACTCAGCGTCGAAACCCTGCTCGCCTCCGGCAGGCATGGCACCTGGCTGCTGTATGCGGGCCTGAGCGCAGCCGCCGGGCTGGCTGCGGCCGGTGCCGGGCTGGCAGCAGGCCGCCGCCTGGCCCGCCGCCGCGGAGCACCTCAGTGACGGCACTGTTCGTTGCGCTGGGCGGGATGGCCGGGGCCCTGCTCCGGTTCGCCCTGGACACCGCGTTCACGGGATCACAGCGGGCGGGGCGTCCGCGCCTGCCCCTGGCCACGCTGATCGTCAACGTCGCCGGGTCCTTCCTGATTGGTATGGTGTTCGGGCTGCTGCAGCGCGGGAGCATTGACGGTGCCGTCTATGACACGGCGGCCGCCGGACTGGCCGGAGGCCTGACGACCTTCAGTTCCTGGAGTACCGCCACCGTGCTCCTGTGGGCGGAGGGCAGCCGCCGGCTCGCCGTCGCCAACGTCGCCCTGAATCTGGTGCTGTCCGTGTGCGCGGTCGCGCTGGGCCACCTGGCTGCCGCCGGATAGCGCGGCGGGGGCAACCTTGGGCAGAGCAGACTTGCACTTCTTCCTTTCCCCTGCCTTCAGCACCGGGCACTGACCTAAACTAATCCAACCGGTTAGGTCCTCCGCCAGCGCAGCGAACAGGGGAAATGCATGGTGACGTTCGGCATTGAGGAGGAATTCCTGCTCATCGATCCACTCAGCGGTATGCCCGCCGCGCGCGCGGCTGAACTTTCGGGGAAGCTGGCGGAAACATCCGCGCTGGTGACGACGGCGAGCGCAGAGTTCCTCGCCTCACAGCTGGAGACGTCCACCATTGTCTGCGAGTCCCTGGAGCAGGCGGCTGACGCGCTCCTGCTGTCCCGTGCCCATATTGCCGAGGCGGCTTCTGCTTCCGGAGTTGGTGTTGCGCTGACGGGGGCAGCTCCCCTCATCCCGGAGCCGCCCGCGGAGATCACCCAGTCCGGGCGGTACCTGCTCATGGGAGAGGTGACAGGCGCCGTAGCGGGCGAGCACTACCTCAACGGAACGCATATCCATGTGGGAATTCCCGACCGGGAAGACAGGGTAGCCGCCCTGAACCGCATCCGCCCCTGGCTCGCAACGCTCGCGGCGCTGTCCGCCAACTCTCCGTTCTGGCGGGGACGGGATTCGAGTTTTTCCAGCTGGCGGCTTATTCATTACCGGCGCTGGTCTGTCCAGGGCTGCCCGCCGTACTTTGCTGATGCCGCCGACTATGACCGGCGGCTCGAGCACCTGCTCGCCACCGACGTCGTGCTGGACGCCGGCCACATTGGCTGGGCAGCCCGGCTTTCGCAGCAGTACCCCACCCTGGAAGTGCGGGTGGGCGACGCGCAGCTGGAGGCACAGGATTCAGTTCTGCTGGCGGCCCTGGTGCGCGGCTTGGTCACAACTGTCCTGCGGGAACCGGAAGCCTCTCCCACCGACCCGGAGATGCACGACGCCGCCCTGTGGCAGGCCGCCCGCTACGGCCTCGACGCGCACCTGATGGGACTGGACGGTGTCTCTTCCCCGGCCCAGGCCCAGCTGGACACCCTCCTGGCTTACATCCGGCCCGCACTGGAAGACGCCGGCGATCTTCCCTATGTTGTCCACGGACTGGAGCGGCTGCACCGGACCGGCACTGGAGCCGCCCGCCAGCGGGCCGCCGTGGCACAAGCCGGCTGGTCCGGACTCACTGACCTGTTCCGCCGGTCACTCGCTGCCGCGTAGCGGACGTGAGAAAAACCTCAGGTTACTTCTTATTTGGTGCCGGCAAGGATTTTGGACCTAGGCTTTTAGACAGGCTCAGCGCTACCTGCGCCCCTGGCCGTAACACGATCTTGGAGGGATGCATGGCGACACTGGGCATCGAGGAAGAGTACCTGCTGCTGGATCCGTCCACCGGGCTGCCGGTGCACAAGGCTGATGAGGTAGCCGGATACCTGCACCAGTCCCCGCGGGTGACCGAGGATGAAATCCAGCGTGAGCTGCTCAGCTGCCAGCTTGAAACCGCCACCCCGGTTTCTTCCACGCTGACGGAGGCGGAGGAATACCTGCTCAATTTCCGCACCCAGCTTGAGGCAGCAGCCAGAAAGGCTTCAGTGGTGGCCGCCGGAACCGCGTCCGCACCGTTTATCGAGGACCACTACCCCGAGCTCACGGACAAGGAACGGTACCGGGACCTGCGGGACAGTGCACCGGGCATAGTCGGCGACCAGTTCGTCAACGGCCTGCACGTGCACGTGTCGATTCCGGACCGGGAGTCCGGGGTCCAGGCTTTGAACCGAATCCGGGAATGGCTGCCGGTGATCGTCGCCATGAGCACCAATTCGCCCTACTGGCTGGGCCGGGACAGCGGTTTCGGCAGCTGGCGGGTAGTGCACTACCGCCGCTGGCCCGTCCAGGGCTGCCCGCCGGTCTTCCAGGATGCGGCAGATTACGAGCGCCGGGTGAAACAGCTGGTGGCAACCGGAGCGATCATTGACCGCGGAGTCCTGACCTGGATGGCCCGGCTTTCGGATTCCTACCCCACGTTGGAGGTCCGTGCCGGCGATGCCCAGCTCGAGGCCCGTGATTCTGTCCTCCTGGCGGCTTTGATCCGCGGGCTGGTCAGCACCGCCGTGGAGGAAGCAGAGCGGGATGTGCACCGGCCCGTCCCGGAAGCCGAGCTGCTCGACGCCGCGATGTGGCAGGCCGCCCGTCAGGGCCTGACCAGCACACTGGTTGACCCGGTGAGCGCGGAGCTGGTTCCGGCCAAGGACCGGATCCGTGCCCTGCTCGAGTTCACCGGAGCGGCGCTGGAAGCGGAGAAGGACACGGAATGGGTTCAGGCAGGCCTCGCCGGTCTCTGGGAGAACGGCACGGGCGCCGAACGGCAGCGCCGGGCCAGGGAAACGGGCGGCACCGCCGGCCTGCTGGAGCTTTACCGGTCCAGCCTGTCCGGCGACGGTGATTCCGGGCGGTAGGAAACTGATCTGAGGCTGACCCGGCTCCGGGGCCCGGCTTTCCTTGATCTCGGTGTATTGCGCTGGCTAACGTGACGTCTACTCTGCCTGTTGCGCCCCTGGCGCAGCAGGCGGTGCCTGGATCACAACCGTTTGGAGTATCTGCCATGGCAACACTGACCGTATGGAAATTCCCCGACGCGGATGCCGCAGAACGGGCAACGCAAACCCTCGCCAGCCTCCAGTCCCAGAACCTGATCAATGTGCAGGACGAGGCGATCATCACGTGGCCCCGCGACAAGAAGAAGCCCCGGACCATCCAGGAGCACAATCTGGTTGGCACAGGGGCACTGGGCGGCGGTTTCTGGGGGCTGCTCTTCGGGCTGATCTTCTTCATTCCGCTGATCGGGGCCGCCGTTGGTGCTGCTGTGGGTGCCCTGTCGGCGTCGATGGTGGATGTCGGCATTGACGATAACTTCATCAAGCAGGTCCGGCAGGAAGTCACGCCGGGAACGTCGGCACTCTTTGTGCTGTCATCGGATGCTGTTGAAGACCGGGTTCTTGATGCTTTCAAGGATGGCTTCCCGAACGCGACCCTGATCGCCACCAACCTCTCCAAGGAGCAGGAGGCGAATCTCCGGCAGGCCTTTGCCGAGGCGGACTGAACCGGCTGATTAATACGGCAGGGCACGGCGGCGGGAACCCGCCGTCGTGCCCTGCCGTATCGTTAAAGGCGATGATTACCAGACGCCTTGCCGCACAGATCCTTGATATTCCGCTCGAAATGGCCACCCGTCACGGCATTCCGCCGAAGCTGGAACGTTCCGAGCTCGATGAACTCGAAGCAAATCCGCCGCAGTGGCTTGTCCAGTCGCGCGCCAACCGGACCGGTAAGCGCCCGGTCTGGGTCTCCCTGGAGTGCTCAGTCTGCGGCTACCGCGAGACGGCACGGCCAAAAAAGTGGTGGCCGGAGTTCACCCACACGGTCTGTTTCGACCACAGTGTGCGGGAGCTTCCCCCGGTTCCCGCGGGCTGCGTTCGGAGCGAGTACGAAGGCGTTGGCAGCCGTTTCACCGGAATCGTCGATGTTCCGGTGTCAGCCGGCTGATGCCCGGGCCGGCGGCTGGCTAGCCCGGGCCGGGTTTGTTCCCGGGTGCGGCTAGCGTCCGGTGGCAGCCAGTCCGGTCCGGGCCATCGCGTCCTTGTAGGCCAGCCGCATCTCTGCGAGTGACTCCTGCTGGCGTTCCTCCGTGGCCCCGAAGGAGCGTCCCTCCGCGGACCGGGCCTTGTAGATCTTGAAGCTGCGCCGGTAGATCATGCGGTTCTCGGTCTTCAGGAACGCCGCACACAGCCGCTGGGCCTCTGTGCCGTGCGCCACGATCACCGAGGCACGCGGCACCAGCGCCAGGAAGCGCAGCAGCGGCCGCAGCCCCTCCTGGACTTCTTCCTTAGTCAGCTTGGTGTGCGGCTCCCCCGGCGTGTACCAGGGGTGCACGTTCCACGGCATCACGTACTCCGGCCGCAGGCCCACCTGCCAGTGGACCCCCAGCAGGCGGGTCATCGCCTCGTCGCTTCCGGCGGTAATGAATCCTGACGGGTGCGCCGGACCGTTGTTGGAGAAGAGACTGACGATCCTGGCTTCGTCCACATCATGCTGCGGGTCGATGTACGGCACCTGGCTGCCGGGCTTGAGTTCCATCAGGGAGTCACAGAGCTGGTTCACCTCGGCGACGTTGGGTTCGTAGCGGCGGTCGAACAGCGACAGTGCTTCGGTGGGTGTCTCTGCGGGTGTTTCCAGCGCTGTTTCTGCTGGTGCTTCTAGGGCTGTTTCAGCGGGTGTCTCCAGCGCTGCGGGTGTTTTAAGGGCTGTTTCTGCGGGGGCGGACTGCATGGGGGTGGCGCTTCTCCTACGGTATTGCGGTTCTTCCCGCCGCCGGGCTTTGGGGCACAGCACAGCGCTCCGGTCGGCACGGCTTTCAAGGGCCGCGGGCAGCGGAGCAGCAGGTCAGTGGTGGGTGCGGTGGAAAGGGGCGCCTCCACACCTGAATCCGGACACTGCAGAGCGCAGGACGGCGGGCGGAGGGCTTCCCCCAAGCTTACCAAGGTCAGGCACGGCCCCCGTGCCAGCCATCCACGGCCGGAGGGCTCCTTGCCGCTCTCCCGCCAGTTCCCGGGCACACAAAAAGCACCCCGGCCCGCAGGCCGAGGTGCTTTTCGCAGTGTGGAGATGGGGGGAATTGAACCCCCGTCCGATGTCGTGTTGTCAGGGCTTCTCCGGGCGCAGTTCACGTCGGAGTTTCTCGGCCCCAGCCATCATGTGAACAAGTGGCTGATCCGGGCCCAGCCGTCTAAAAGTCCCGAGCACTCCAACGGCGAAAGTGCTCAGCAGTGGCCCTCTAAATGACGCCAGGATCCGGGACGAGAGCATTCCCGGTCTGACGGACTATGCCCGCTGCTTAGGCAGCGAGAGCGAAGTCAGTGCGCTTTGATTCGGCACTTATTGGTTTGCAAGGAGCGTTTACGAGATAACCCTGCATCCTCGGCCCGCTTCACCTGTCGCGACTAACATCGTCGAAACCTGTCATCCCCATATTCAGTTACCAACTGATCTTCCGGCAGTTTAACCACCGGACCGTTAACTATAGCGCATCTTCACGCGCGTTGGTCAGCCCGCACCGCACTGGTCAGCCGCGCAGCGTTGACGGAACGCTCACGACCGTCCCTCCGGAGCAGCTGCCGCCGCAAGGACCTCAGGCGCCGCGGTTCTTGGCGCGCATCTCCCTGAGCGCCTCCCGGTTATCCTGTTTCTCCCGCAGTGTCTGGCGCTTGTCATAGTCGCGCTTGCCGCGGGCCACAGCGATTTCCACCTTGGCACGTCCGTCCAGGAAATAGAGCTGCAGCGGAACAATCGTGAACCCTGACTCCCGGATTTTCTGCGAGATTTTGTTCAGCTGTTCGCGGTGCAGCAGCAGTTTCCGGCGCCGCCGTGCCGCGTGGTTAGTCCAGCTCCCGTTGAGGTACTCAGGGATGTAGACGGCTTCCAACCACAGTTCGTCGTTGTAGAACGTCGCAAAGCCGTCCACCAGGGAAGCCCGCCCCTCCCGGAGGGACTTCACCTCGGTCCCCATAAGCACCATTCCGGCCTCATAGGTATCGAGGATTTCGTAGTTGTGCCGGGCCTTGCGGTTGGTGGCCACAACTTTACGGCCACTTTCTTTGGGCACGGTTCAACTCCTTAGGGTGGATCCAGGACGCGGAACAACCATTGTAGGCCTAGAGCAACCCCGAGGGGTTAACCAGCTGACCGTTCAGCATGGTCTCAAAGTGCAGGTGGCAGCCGGTCGAGTTGCCGGTGGAGCCCACGTAGCCGATCAGCTGTCCGGCGTTGACCCACTGTCCGGCGGAGACCACCCGGCTGCTCATGTGGTAGTAGTTCGTTGCCAGGGCACTGGTACCGATCACGCCGTGGTTGAGCACAATCCGGTTTCCGGTACCGATCATTTCGTTGCCGCCCATATCCGAGCGCCATACCTCGCCGGCAGCAGCGGCGTAGATCGGTGTTCCGCAGCCGGCACCGAAGTCGATGCCGGAGTGCAGGTAGCCGCCGGTTCCGGAGAAATCGATGGTGCCCGCCGGCGTCGGGCGCCAGCCGAACCCTGAAGTTACCGGCGCGCTGACCGGGTACCGGAGGCCAAAGGCAGACGGATTGGTGGGAACCACAGTCTGTGGCGGCGGTGCCGGCTGGTTGTTTTGCGCTGCCTGCTCGGCAGCTATCCGGTTGGCTTCGGCAATCCGTGCCTCTTCTGCCCGGCGTGCTTCCTCCAGCAGGATGCGCTGGCGCTCGGCAATCTCAGCCTGGACCGCTGCCTGCTCGGACTGGATGGAGGACAGCTTGGCCTGAACAACGGGCTTCTGCGCCTCAAGCTCATTGTTGAGGGCTTCGGCGCTGGCAATCAGCTCATCAACCTTGGCCTTCTCAGCGGCCGCTTCATCGCGGGCGCTCTGCTCGGCTTTCAGCGCTTCCTCGGCCTGGGCCTTGAGCGTGGAGATCTCCTCTTCCACCGCAGCCAGCCGTGCCTCGGAATTCACATTGGTGGCCGACTGCTGGGTGAGGCGCTCCACCGCAGCGTTCTGCCCGCGCAGTGCCTGCCCGGCCATACCCAGGGAGTCCGTCAGGCTGTCTGCTCCCTCGGCACCAAACAGCAGGCTGAGGCTCGAGGGCACGCCCCCGCTCTTGTACGCCTGGCTGGCGATCTGCCCAATCACCTTCTGGGTTTCATCCAGCGCTTTTTTGTCCTCGTCGATCTGGGCGCTGATGGTATTGCGGGTTTCCTGTGCCAGGGCCACGCGGTCGGTCAGGGCACCCACCTTGGCTGATGCGGAAGTCACCCGGCCCTCGGCGTCGGCCAGTACTGTCTGGGCAGCGGGAAGCTCTTCGTTCTGGTAAATGTTCAGCTGGGCCACGGTCTTGGCAATGTCCTCGCCAAGGTACTCATACTGTTCCTGTACCCGCTGCTGCTCGGCGTCGAGCGCTGCCTTGCGGTCGGTGAGGTCATCCGCGTTGGCGGTGGAATTGAACGCGAGGACCAGGGCAAGCGCCATCGCAGCGGCAGCGGCTGCCGCCCGTTTGGCACGGCGCGGCCGTGAAACCTGACGGTCAATCATTGGCGGGACTTTCCATGAAACTTTTCAGCTTTCCTTTCGCAAGTGCCCACACTCTAGACCTTGATGTACCGTCTGAGCGTCAGCAGCGAGGACACGCCCGCCAGCAACGCGCCAAGAATCAGCAATACCGGACTCAGTATGAGTACTTCCTGTGCAGATATGAAGGCAGTCGCGGGGTACTGGCGTGCCAGCATCCCGATGAAGAAGTGTGCAACGGCCCACAGTGTACCCGAGGCCAGCACGGCCCCGATGAGCGCCGCGATGACCCCTTCCAGGACAAAGGGCAGCTGGATCACCGCCTTGGACGCACCCACCAGGCGCATAATACCGGTCTCCCGGCGGCGGCTGAAGGCGGACAGCCGGATTGTCGTGGCGATGAGCAGGATGGCGCACACCAGCATCAGGACGGCGATCAGCAACGCAACGAGCGAGGCGATGTTCATAAAGGAGAAGACCTTTTCGAGCAGCTCCCGCTGGTCGCTGACGGACTCGACGCCGGGCATCGAAGAAAAGGCCTCGTTGATGACTTCATACTTTTCCGGATCCACCAGGGACACCCGGAAGGTCTCCGGCAGCTGGTCCGCGGTCACGCTGTCCACAATTGGGGAGTTGGCGAACTGTTCGCGGAAGTGGCCCAGCGCGGTCTGCTGGTCTTCGAACTGGACCGTGTCGATGTACTGCTCGAACTCCGGGGAATTCAGCTTGGCTTCGATCGCGTTGCGCTGCTGGTCGGTCACCGCGCCCGAGGCGCATGACGGGGACGTGTCATTGTCAACGCAGAGGAACACAGCCACCTGCACCCGGTCGTACCAGTAGCCCTTCATCTGGTTGATCTGCAGCTGCAGAAGGCCAGCCGCGCCGACAAAGGTCAGGGACACAAAGGTCACCAGGATGACTGAGACAACCATGGAGAGGTTGCGGCGGATCCCGGAACCGATCTCGCCCATCACGAAGGCCATCCTCATTCGGAGACCTCCGAACCGGCCAGGCCGTTGGGTTTCGCGGCGTCGACGGTCTCGGGAGGCGCTTCGGCACCGGAGTTTCCGCCGTCGTCCGCCGGAGCCGATGTGGTTCCGGCCGCCGGGACCACCGGCTGCATCGCCGTCGCCAGGTAGATCCCTTCACGTTCGTCACGGACCACCTTGCCGTTGCGCAGTTCGATGACCCGCTTGCGCATGGCGTTAACGATGTCGTGGTCATGCGTGGCCATCACAACGGTGGTCCCGTTCTGGTTAATCCGGTCCAGGACCTTCATGATGCCCAGGGACGTGGTGGGGTCCAGGTTTCCGGTCGGTTCATCCGCGAGCAGGATGCCGGGCTTGTTCACGATGGCGCGGGCAATGGCCACACGCTGCTGTTCGCCGCCGGAGAGTTCATGCGGGAGCCGCTGGTCCTTGCCTTCCAGGCCAACGGTCTTCAGGACCTCCGGAACGGTCTCCCGGATGACGGCGCGGCTGCGGCCGATGACCTGCATGGCAAAAGCCACATTGGCGAAGACGGTCTTGTTGGGAAGCAGGCGGAAGTCCTGGAAAACGACGCCGATGCCGCGGCGGAGGCGGGGTACGCGCCAGCTCGGGATCTTGGCGACGTTGGAGCCGGCCACATACACGGTGCCGCGGGTCGCGTGCTCTTCCTTGAGCACCAGGCGGATGAGGGTGGATTTCCCGGAACCGGATGCTCCTACCAGGAAAACGAACTCACCGCGGTCGACGTCGAGGCTGACCGAGTTCAGGGCCGGCCGGGAATTGCGGTCATAGACCTTGGTGACGTTGTCGAAAGTGATCATCGCTGTTTCATGCCCTCGCGTAACAACCGGAACGGCAAGGGCCTTGGGCTTGGGAGCAGGTAACCGGCCTTTCGACTATAGCCAGCGGAATGCCGCGGCGGGCAGAGCCTTTGCGGGTGTGTCGCCGGGCCTGCAGCCGGGCACGTTCGAACAGCGCAGTCATTTGGGCCTCCAGGCGCTCCAGCCGCCGTCCATCAGATGAGCCGACAGGCTCCCGTTATCTGGCTCAGTCCCGCAGCATAGGGCAAAGCGCCGCCGCGTAGTTCGCATATACTTTCGCTTCGTGCCACCCCTCACTCTGACTGAGTCTCCCCTGTCTTCAGCGCAGCCGCCTCCGGCAACGCACCCGGCAGCAGCAGCGGGACACCAACAGCCTCCTGCGGGCCACCGGCCGGACATCCAGGGGCTCAGGGCCCTGGCCGTCACTCTGGTGATCTGGTACCACCTCTGGCCGCTGTCCCTTCCGGGCGGCTTCGTGGGCGTGGATGTCTTCTTCGTCATCTCCGGGTACCTGATCGTTGGGTCGCTGGCACGCGAAATCATGTCGACAGGCACATTGGCCCTCGCCCGGTTCTACAGCCGGCGCATCAAGCGGCTCCTGCCGGCCGCGGCCACAGTATTGCTGGCCACCCTGGCCGCCACCGTCCTGCTCCTTCCGGAAGGACGCTGGCAATCAGTAGCCCGTGACGTCGCTGCAGCCGGCTTGAACATTCAAAACTGGAACCAGGCCTTCTCGGCGTCCAGCTATGAAGGTGCCACAGCGTCGGTGTCTCCCCTGCAGCACTACTGGTCCTTGGCCGTTGAAGAACAGTTCTATCTTTTCATTCCGCTGGTCATGCTCCTGTGTGCCGGTGTCGTCCGGAAGGCCCGCGGAACGCGCCAGATTCGGGGTGTCCTCATCGCGGTACTCGGTGTACTGACCGTGGCCTCCTTCCTCCACTCAATCCTGTATTCCGCCACCGCTCCCGGTCCTGCCTACTTCTTCACGACCACCAGGATCTGGGAGCTGGGCTTGGGCGGGCTTCTGGCGATCTTGGTTCCACGGCTCCGTTTCGGAACCCGCGCAAGCGCCGTCCTGGGCCTGGCAGGATTCTTGATGGTGCTCGTTGCGGCCGCGGCGTTCTCGACCGCCATGGCTTTCCCGGGATGGGTGGCGCTCCTGCCCGTGGCCGGCACCATGGCCCTGCTGGCTTCAGGCAGTTCCCGGAGCCGCCTCGGGTACGCTGCTCCTGCGCGCTGGCACTCGCTTCGTCCGGTGACGTATATCGGAGATATCTCCTACTCGCTTTATCTCTGGCACTGGCCCGTGATCGTCTTTTCGGTGTATGTTTTCGGGCCTGCCCCGAGCTTGCTGCACGGCGGTGCCGTCATCGCAGGCAGCCTCGCCCTGGCCGCACTCTCAACCCGTTTTGTGGAGCAACCGTTCCGTACATTTGATCCGGCTCGGTTCAGAAGGCGGCTTCGATCCCGTTCCAGAGGACGGCGGCGTGCAGCAACGCCGGAGTACCGCTCTGTCTTTGTGCTGGGAGCGCTCCTGACCGTGGTTCCAATGACTGTGGCTGCCGTGCCCTACCTGGTTGTGGAAGAGAAGACACAGGCGCTCAACGCTGAGCTGGACCTGGCGTCATATCCCGGGGCAATGGTGGCCTACGGTGCTCCTGACGCGGTAGTCCCACGCATGCCGGTGCGGCCGGACCCGGCGGTTGCCACCGCCGATCAGCCACATGCTCCCGATGAATGCCGTACAAGCTATGACCCGGCGAAGGTCGACTACACGGATTGTGTTTTCGGAGATCCGGCCAGCAGCCGGAGCATAGTGCTCGTGGGCGACTCCCACGCGTCCCAATATATGGACTCGCTCAGCATTCTGGCCCGCGAAAGCGGCCACCGCCTGTATGTCCTCACCCGCAACGGCTGTCCCTTCAGTGTCCACCCGCTCACATCAGATACGTTCACCTACACCAATTGCTCCAGTCAGAACGAACAGACCATCAAGGACATCCTGGCGATAAAGCCCGCCCTGGTAGTCACCGCGGCCCTGAGTCCCGCAGGATATGAGGACGCGCTGGGCTGGCGCTGGGGCGATAAGGCCGAAGCTGTCAGCGGTTTCGCGGGAGCCTTGGCACCGCTTGCTGACGCCGGCATCCGGGTGGCGGTCATCAGCGACTTACCTTATCCGCCGTTCAACGTGCCGGAATGTGTTGCCAAGGACCGGGACGGCGCCTGCAGTTTTGACCTCCCGCAGACCACCAGCCCGCTTGCTGAGGCGGCGGACGCCATCGAGGGCGCCACAGTGGTTGATCTAATGGACTACCTCTGCCCGGAGAGTATCTGCCGTGGCGTAGTTGGCAACGTTCTGGTCTATCGGGATAACCACATCACCGGCACCTTCGCCAAGACCCTCGCCATTCCGCTGCGGGACTCCCTGGGATTGTAGTTCGGACGGGAACTTTAGTTCCGGGCCGAGACACTGCCGTTGGCGCGCCAGCGGATGCCTGCGTCGATGAAGTCATCGATCTCGCCGTCGAACACTGCGGACGTGTTGCCAACCTCGTGTTCGGTGCGAAGGTCCTTGACCATCTGGTACGGGTTCAGCACGTAGGAGCGCATCTGGTCACCCCACGAAGCCTTCACATCGCCGGCGAACGCCTTCTTTTCGGCGTCTTCCTGCTCCTTTTTCAGCAGCAGCAGCCGGGATTGGAGCACGCGCATAGCGGCGGCACGGTTCTGCAGCTGGGACTTCTCATTCTGCATGGAGACTACGGTCCCGGTGGGAAGGTGCGTCAGGCGGACGGCGGAATCCGTTGTGTTCACCGACTGCCCGCCGGGGCCGGAGGAACGGAAGACATCCACGCGGATCTCGTTGTCCGGAATGTCGATGTGGTCGGTGGCTTCAATCAGCGGAATGACCTCGACCGCGGCGAAGGAGGTCTGGCGGCGGCCCTGGTTGTCGAAAGGGCTGATCCGCACCAGCCGGTGCGTGCCGGCTTCGACCACCAGCGTGCCGAAGGCATACGGTGATTTGACCTCGAAGGTAGCGGATTTGAGCCCGGCTTCCTCGGCGTAGGAAGTGTCAAGGACCTGGGTCGGGTAGCCGTGGCGTTCGGCCCAGCGGAGGTACATACGCAGGAGCATTTCGGCGAAGTCCGCGGCGTCCACGCCGCCGGCACCGGCCCGGATCGTGACCACAGCTTCGCGCTCGTCGTACTCGCCGGAGAGCAGGGTGACAACCTCAAGGTCGGCCAGGGCCTTGCGCAGTGACGCGAGTTCGGTCACGGCCTCGGCCTTGCTATCGGCGTCGGACTCATCCTGGGCGAGCTCCACCAGCACTTCAAGGTCATCGATGCGGGCTTCGAGTTTCTGCAGCCGTTCGAGCGCGCTCTGGCGGTGCGAGAGCTTGGAGGTGATCTTCTGCGCGGCGTCGGGGTCGTCCCAAAGGTTGGGCTCCCCGGCCATCTCGCTCAGTTCGTCGATGTCCTCCTTCATTGCTGCGACGTCGGAGACGTCCTCGATGGACGCGAATGTCGAGCGGAGCGCGCGGATTTCTGCGGGAAAATCAATTTCAGCCATGGTGATTACAGACTACGCCATGGCCCGGTTCGGGGACCGGTGGTGCGGTCCGACGCACCTTGGATGAACCAGGGAACGTCGGTGGCTGGCAGTAGATTGGTGCTGTCCTTGCGGGATGGGGAGCGAGCAGTTAAGGAACCACCGCAGTTAGGAAGCACCGCAGTGAAAGGAGCCACGTCATTTCCATGAACCGGCAACCAGAATCCGTTTCTCCAGTCCGTCATCCCGAATCCGGCAGAAAGTACAGCCGCGACCAGCTGGAAGACCTGGCCGGCCAGGGCGACCCGTGGGCTTTGGTCAAACTCGATGACTGGGACCAGTACACCGCTGCCGACTACGCGGGTTCACGCCGCGACCGTTGCCCCGATCCGTCCTGCGACCAGTACGGAGAGCGTGTGACCCTGTGCTTCGGCGACGACGGCGCGCTGCTGGAAGTCGACCATGGCGGATGGAGCCACTATCCCCCGCAGGAGCAGGCAAAGGCGTCCTAATCCTGCTGCGCGCCTCCCCCTGACAGGTCACCTCGTCAGGCGGGCCCGCGCGTCGCTTTGGGCCGTGATGGGTATCCCGTCCGGTACCAGGAAATTCACGATCGGCGGGTGAACGACGCCGGACAGCACCACCCGGGCAGTCCGGCTGTCGACTGTTCCCGTCTCGGCTGCCACGTTCAGAGAGTCGATCCGTTCCGATGCCCGGCTGTCGGCCAGGTACCGCTCTACCGCCGCGGTCACGGCTCCGGCATCAAGCACGGCAGCAGGAACATTTCCGGGCCCTGCCTCCGATCCCTGAACCTGCGACAGCGAAAAGGTGTCGGCTGCTGCGAGCGCCGCTCCGTCAGCGGCCGAAAGAAGTCTCTTATGTCCGAGGTAAACCGATGATGCCGCGGCGACAACCGTGATCACCAGCAGCGCAAGCAGGACATAGCCGATAATCAGCACGCCGACCTGTCCGGCGTCATCCTCCGGCACCTTCTCCGCCGTCCTCATCCGAACCGCTCCACTGTCTGCATGGAGGTGGCATCGACCCGGACCGGCGCCATGTCCAGACCGGGGATCGAGCCTGCTGCTGGCAGGGGAACATCGAAGGTCACGGTCACGGTCACCGTCGATCCGGGGGCATGGCACCCGGTTGAACATGACACAGCCATCTCCAGTCCCGCCCCATCGAAGCCAAAGTCGGAGAGTGCGAGTTCGGCGGCTGTGCGCACCTGGGCTTCGGGGCTGCCGTCCGGCCCCGCAGCTGCATAGACCTTCGCGGCATGGTCTGCGGCACCCACCACCGCGTAGGCCGCGCCCTGGACCTGTCCGGCGGCGACAATGAGATAGACCAGCGGAACCAGCAGCAGGACGCCCAGGAACACGAACTCCACCACGGCACTCCCCTGCTCAGCGCCGTCGTCACCCGCGGCAGCCCTAATCCGCTGCGTCAGGCCAATAAGCATGCCCGGTCACCTCTATCCCTCCGCTGGGTCCGATCAGTCCTATCACCGGCAGTGGGGCGGCTACCCGGATCTGAAGCATGGCCGCAGCACCGTCTCCCATGCGGGTGTAGGTGATGTCTTCGGCGAAGGCCGGAGACAGCGTCCCGGAGATAAGGTTCCGGGCACGTTCCACCCCCTCCTGCGGGCTGCGGTCCGCCAGAGTACCGTAACGGGCACCGGATGCCGCCGCATCGATGAGCGTATTGCGAACGTGAAGCACCAGGGCCAGCTGTATCACCGCGACGACGATCACCGTCAGCAGGGCACCAATCAGCACAAAGTCCACGACGGCTGACCCAGCTTCGCCGGTTCGGACGGATTTGCGGGCTGCCCCGGCATTCCGCTCCCGGCCGCTGGCCGCAGCGGACTCCGGCTTACCGCCGTACCTGGTCAATGGCAGATTCAAAGAGTGTTACGAGCTGCTCCTGGGCGACCGCAAGGATGGCAGCGACCAGGACAGCCGACATCAGTGTGATCATTACCCAACCGGGAACGTCACCCCGTTCACGGTCGGTTCTGTCCGGTGCAAGTGCCGCCAGCAGCATGAGCTGCAGGCGGACGGCAAGCCGGGCCGGAAAGGAGCGGATCTGGGACCTTGTTTGCATTGGAACCCTTTCTTTCTTTTCTTGGGGCGGCAAATGAGCAGCGCTGGGCCTGGCCTTTAGAGTCCGAGCTTCAGCAGGGCGAGGCCCGGGAAGATGGCGAACAGGACAGTGAGCGGAAGAACTCCGAAAACCAGCGGCACCATCATCGCGATTTCCTTCTTGCCTGCTTCTTCCATGAGTTCGCGTTTGGCGAGGTCCCTGACGTCCTGGGCCTGGGCCCGCATAACGTCTGCAAGCGGGGTGCCGCGTTCGATGGCGACTGAGATGCCGTCCACAAACCGGGACAGCGGTGCCAGTTGTGTCCGCTTGGACAGATTGGCGAGGGCACCCAGCAGCGGGACCCCGGAGCGGGTTTCCGCCAAGACCCTTTCGAATTCACCGGCCAGTTCTCCGTGCGCCGTCCTTCTGATCCTCTCCAAAGCGCCGCCGGCGCTTTCGCCCGCGCCTACCGCCAGAGCCATCATCTCGGCCAGGCTGGGGAACTCTGCCAGCATCAGCGCCTCGCGCCGCGTCACCGAGCGGGTCAAAAGATAGTCGCGCAGCAGGTACCCCAGCAGCCCTCCGGCTACCGTTAGAACCGCTGCTCCGGGCACCGAAACGCGGCCGTTCACGGCCAGCCATACGGCCCCTGCCCCGCCAACAACCAAACCGGCCCCGGAATAGAGCAGCTGCTCAGAGCGGAACTCCAATACGGTCAGCCCTCTGCCCGAACGCTCCAGCCGCTTGTGCAGAGCCGACGCAGCAGGATTGAGCCGGTTCAGTTTCAGGACCAGGTCGTGGAGTACCGGACGGAAGATCCGTTCCAGGGGTCCGAAGGGTGTGACGTCAGCGGGCTTGAGCAGGCGCGAGCCATGAGTGCCGGCACGCAGCTGCGGGGCGATCCGGTCGGCAAAAGTCCGCGGCCGAAGGAAGGGCAGCCGAACAACTGTGAGCCATAATCCGATTCCGAGTCCGGCTCCGGCGAGGAACGCCGCCGGCCACTCCGCACTCACCGCAGGACCCTCTCGTCGGGTGGCAGGGCGCCGATGCGCAGCATAAGGCGGTAGCAGCCGATCGAAATCACCATTCCTGATACGAGGACGGCAGCTCCCGCGGGAGTGTTGTAGGCGGCCACGGCCTCGGGACGGCTGGCCATCAGCACCAGCACGATCCATGGGGCCGCCACGGCCAGCCGGGCAGCGTTGATCGTCCAGGATTGACGGGCAAGGAGCTCGCTTCGAGTCCTGGCGTTCTCGCGCAGGAACTCGGCTAGGGTTCCAAGGAGCCGCCCGAGGTCGGATCCGCCGACCTGCCTTGTAATACGCAGGGCTTCCACGATCCGGTCACCTACCGGGTCCGCCAGTCTCTCCTTGAGGCTGCCCAGGGCTTCGTCGAAATTGCCTCCAGCCCGGTAATCCGCCCCAAACTCACGGAACGGCGGGCGCAGTTCCTGCGGTCCGTTCTCCCCGAGCTGGATCAGCGCTTCGGGCAGTGACAAGCCCGCGCGGATAGCCGAACGCAGGTGGTCCACGGCATCCGGCCACAGTTCTAACAGCGACGCTGAGCGCCTGCGTGCCTGCCACCGCACCGCGGTGAGCGGAACAGCACAGGCGAACACACCGAAGCAGGCGCCGATGGCAGGCGATCCGGTCAGCAGCCACACCACCAGCAGTACCAGCATCCCGAGGACACCGCTGCTGGAGATCAGTCCCGCGGGGCTCACCCACGACACCCCCGACGCCGCCAGCAGCTCTCCCAATTTCCCTGGGCGCCGCGGTTTTCCTGCGCGGGGTGGCAGGGCCCAGCAGGACCACCAGACGAGGAACAGCCCGATGCCCAGTGTCAGTCCAGCCACGGTACTCATGCTGCCGGCTCCAGCAGCTCCGTAAGGTTCATCCCCGCGCGGGCAAATTTTTCCGGCGACGGAAGGGACGTCAGGCTGGGCATCAACCTGCCGTTCTCACGCTGAAAGACCAGTGAAGACTCAATGATGCCGTTTTCCACGCGCCGGCCGAGCGCCAGTATCTCCGCGATTTCCCGCCGCCCGCTGGAGGTGCGGACACAGTGCACGACCAGGTCGATGCAGGACGCCACCGTGGGAACCACGAAGGCGCTGGAGATATTGGCACCGGCAAGCAGCGGGAGAGTGGAAATTTTCGTGACTGCGTCGTGCGCGCTGTTGGCATGGACGGTGCACATCCCGGGCAGCCCGGAATTCAAGGCGATCAGCATGTCCAGGCTTTCTGCCTCACGGACCTCCCCCACTATTAAGCGGTCCGGCCGCATCCGCAGCGCCTCCTTGACCAGGCGGCGCAGGGGGATCTCCCCTGTTCCCTCTAGGTTCGCCTGGCGGCATTGCAGGCCCACAACGTCGCGGAGGGGCAGCTGCAGTTCGAAGATTTCCTCCACCGTCACGACCCGTTCCCGGGCCCCGATGGACGCGGCCAGGCAATTCAACAGGGTGGTTTTCCCTGCCTGGGTGGCGCCTGACACGAGGATGTTCAGGCCTCCTGCCACCGCGGCGGCCAGGAACCGGGCCGCCTGTGGCGTGAGTGTCCCCAGCTCCACCAGGTGCTCCAGCCGGCTGGCGCGGACAATGAACTTGCGAATGTTGACGGCCCAGTGCCTGCGGGTGATATCCGGGATCACCACGTGCAGGCGGGATCCGTCTGGAAGTGCGGCATCCACGAACGGTGAGGATAGATCCAGGCGGCGGCCCGAGGACTTCAGCATCCGTTCCACCAGGTCGCGGACCTGTTCGGCGGTGAGCGTTAGTGCGGTCAGCTCAGAGCGGCCATCCCGGGCAGCGTAGACCTCGCCCGGTGAGTTGATCCAGATTTCTTCCACCGTGGGATCGTCAAGAAGGGGCTGCAGGGCTCCGTACCCGGCAACGGCGTCGAACACCCTTTTCCGTGCTTGGTCCAGTTGGCCAAGGGCCGGCAGCGACCCCAGGAGTGAGCGTTCGTCATAATCCTGGACCGCTGCTTCAACCAGGCGCCGGACCTCGGGGACCTGCCGCGCCGGGTCCAGCCCGCGCACGCGAATGAGCTCACGAACCTCATCCTCGACAATACGCACAGCGTCCATGGCGCTCCCCCGGGCTCTCCGCAGCTGGAAGCTGCAGCAACGAGACTAATCTGACTGGCCATCATCGCGGCCGTTGGGGGCGAGGATAGGAGATTTAGTCACGGCTGGCGAGAGTGAAGGGCGCCTAATGTGGAAAACTCTTGGGTTCGTCACCGGCCTTGGGGCACCGGATTCAGGACATGAGCGTTTTGCCCCAGGTAAAGGCGTTATCTGCTGGTGCCAGCGGGAAGAACCACGGCAGCTTCCGGTCTTACCTTTTGCTTGAGCCTCATCGCCGGTGCCTCAATCCACGTGAAACTTGCCAGCGCCAGCGGTATGACGCATGCAAACGTAACGAAGAGATAGACGGGCAGGGAAAGGTCCGGAAGCGCAACTTCGAAGAGGTTCTGGACCGGCACCCCGTAAATGTAGATGCCGTAGGAAAGGTCGCGTTTGGCTCCTACCCGCCTCAGCGGTAAGACGGAGCCAAGGACGAAGATAAGCACTGCAAATGGAAGCGGCGCCAGAACGGTTGCAGTGTTGGTGACGACGGACAATGCGAGCACGGCCGCAGAGATGGACACGGCAGGCACAACCCTGATTCTCCGCGCATGTATGTACATCAGGGCACCTCCGCTGAAGGCCGCCATGAGC
The DNA here is from genome assembly GCF_014836775.1 of Arthrobacter gallicola. Lineage (GTDB taxonomy): Bacteria > Actinomycetota > Actinomycetes > Actinomycetales > Micrococcaceae > Arthrobacter_B > Arthrobacter_B gallicola. The sequence continues at coordinate 374,098 of NZ_JACSQD010000003.1, read as the reverse complement.
GCAGGAGCGAGGGTGAGTTCGCTGGGCGGAACCAGTCCCATGTGTGCAGCCAATGCCGCGGCAGTCGAACCCAGGAAAATGAGCAGCAACAGGGCGCTGCTTCGGGCCCGCAGCGCGGCGGTACCCAGGACGCCGACGCCGAGGTAGCAGCACGCTTCCCAGAAGAGGCTCCAGAGGGCACCGTTCCATATTTCTCCTTCCGCCAGCGTGGTACCGATGCTGGTCTGAGAGAGGAACGGTGGGTATAAGAGCAGATTACGAACGACGTACATCAGCGAGTCACTAAATTCGAGTGACCCCTCAGACCCAAGAACGACCGACAATGGGGCAAACACAAAGGCAACCATGAGCAGGGCGGCCAGAAATCCAGGATATATCCGGAGGAAACGGGCCCGGAGAAAGCGGGCTGCCGACTGCCCATTGAAACGGCTGCGGGTAATGAGGTAGCCGGAAATACCGAAAAACCCAAGGACAGCCCAGGCTCCCAGGGGTCTTCCGCCCAGAGAAGGCTCGTCCCCAACCCGGCCGATAACCCATGAATGTGAAACGACCACAAGAGACGCAAGAACCAGTCGGATTGCATTCAGGGAATTGCTTCTAGGGTCGAAAAGCTCACCCAGTGTTATGCGGGAAATTCGCTTTGCCTGCACCGACAGGTGTGCGTATTCGGCCATTTATCAATCTTTCAACGTGATGACAAAACCTGGTGCAGCGCTGTGAAACAGCGGCATCAGCTGGATTCCTGGGCGCGGATCATGAGCCCCGGCCAGCATAATGCAGGCGGAGTGTTTTGGCGCACACCGGAAGAATCTGGATCCCAGTTCAGCGATTCCGCGGCCTGTGGGCCGGAATGCTGCGGCCGTGCCTTCGCGGTTCGCCGCTCCCGTCGCGGACCGTGCGGCGCCATCGCTGCGGAGCATAAAGGGTATTCTCTAGTACTGAACCTGGGGCGTCCGGGTGCTATCGAAAGGTCCGAGTGCCCGAATGCCGACACCGATCCCTGTCGTAAATGGGTTAATCGACCGCAAGGAGAGGCCCCGTACTGTGTCTGGTAAAGGCCGGCGAACCCGTCCCCCCCAGCTCACCCCGGGGATGATGTTGATTGCAGTCGGGCTCGCGGGGACGCTGCTGGCCTTCTTCCGTGTCCCGGCCGTTTCTTCCGGGACAGTTTGGGCTGAGGACGGACGCGTTTTCCTGCAGGAGTACCTGGAGCAGGGACCCGGCCTTCTTGCACCCTACGACGGTTATCTGCACTTTTTGCCCCGGCTGATCGTTGCCTTTGTGGCGGCGGTGTTCGGGTTGGAGGCTTATGCTGTCGCACTGACGGCGGCGTGCAGTGTTGTCATTGGCCTCATCGCAGCTCTGACGTATTACTGCACTTCCGCTCTCACGTCTAATGTGACGGCCCGGCTTGCGTGGGCTTCCATCCCCGTGCTTGTTGCACCCGGCGCATTGGAAACCATGGGTAACGCTGCCAATCTCCATTGGTATCTGCTTTGGCTCATGCCTTGGGTACTCCTGAAGCATCCCGATACGTTTGCCCAGAAATTAGTCCTGGCGGCAGCAGCGCTGGCGGGAGCACTGAGTGAGATTCAGTCGGTCCTCTTCCTCCCCCTCCTGCTCTGGCGCATTAAAGACAAAAGCCTGTGGTGGGCTAAGGGCGGCTTCATCATCGGAGTGGTGTGTCAGATAACCACACTTTTAGCGTTCCCAAGAGAACGTGATGGCATGGGACAAGACTGGGACATCTTGTCGGTTATTTATGGATACTTTCTGAATTCCAGTGCAGCGGTCTCTTTTGGCAGCAGTACCGTTATCTCAAACCATATCCAGGCTTTCGGTCCGGCCCCGATCATCCTCAGCGCCATACCTTTTGCAGTGGTGGCTATCCTGGTGATGCGGCTTTCAGTTGGTGTACAGCGGGTTGCAGGTATCACATGGCTGCTCGCCTCCGGTATTGTTTGGGCAGCAGCCGTCGTTGTCAATCCGGCACCGTATTTTAAATACGCCGAATTCGATACGCTTGACAAATGGTCGGAATTCTTCCTCAGCCGCTACAGCACGGCCCCGTCGATGTTCCTCCTGGCCCTCATACCGCTGCTGATCGCGGCTACTTCAGCCTCTTCAGGCTCTGATCTCCAACGGACGCGGGATTCGTTTATCAAGACCCCCCACTTCCGCGCAGCATTGGCAGGGGTGTTCTTGATCCTCCAATCCATCTATTTCTTCCCAGTTGATGCCGCTAGCAGCAGCGGGCCCAGCTGGGCCGAAGGAGTGCGCGCTGCCCGAATTTCCTGCAGTACCGACCCAACACTTTCAAGCGTCGAAATACTGCAGGAACCAGCTGGGTGGAGGTCGACGATTCGGTGTGAGGATCTATAACGCCGTTCTTCGGCAACCTGCAAGACATCGGGAGTGCGGCGCGTCACAGCGGCGGAAAGGTCTATCTGTCCGAAACAGGGCCCGCCGAATCAAATGCCCGTGTTGTTCCTATCGATGAACGCCCGGCTGTCGATAGTCTGCAATGACCCCCGGCCCGATGGCGGGCCAAATATTTGGAGTAACTGTGAACATAAAATCGCTCACCCGCTGGCTCGGGAGTGCAGCCCTGACCGGAGCCCTCGTCTGCAGTGGATTGTCCCCCGCTTTAGCAGAGCCCCTGCCCTCACCCGCACCATCCCCGTCCTCAGCATATACTGGCTCCGAATCCGTGCAGGCACCTTTAGAATCTGCCGTCGGGCCCGCCACAGAGGTGCCCTCGGCTGATGCTACGGATCCCGTCGTAGATTCGTCGGCAGAAGGTTCCGTTGCCGAATCCCCAACTGCAGCCGCGCGCGCTCTGGCGGAGACAGCCAAGGAGGAGGCGGGAGTGTTTGGGGCCCGCATGGGTCAGGGTTTGGAGCGGCTGCTGGTTACGGGCGATGCGCAGGTCCCCACCCCCGGGGAAGAACAGCAGGAAGCTAATGCTGAAGCCGGGCTGGAAAACCCGCTGCAGATTCCGGACACAGCGGCGGGTGCCCCTGCCGCTGCGGTGTCCGGCGAAGCATCCGCGGCTGCTCCCGCCGCCGCGCTGGCCGCGACCTGGATGCCCTCCGGCATCCAGGGCATGGATGTCAGCAGCCACCAACAGAATGTGGACTGGGGTTCCGCGTGGCGCCAAGGGTCCCGCTTTGCCTACGTCAAGGCAACCGAAGGAACCTACTACAAGAACCCCTACTACAACCAGCAGTACAACGGTTCGGGGAATGTGGGAATGGTGCGGGGCGCCTACCACTTCGCTATCCCCTCAGTTGGCTCAGCCGCGGCCGAGGCGAATTATTTTGTGAATAACGGCGGGGGCTGGTCGGCGGACGGACGGACGCTTCCTCCGCTGCTGGACATTGAGTACAACCCGTATCCTCAGCTGGGCAATACCTGCTACAACATGAGCGCCGCCCAGATGATTGCCTGGATCAGGGACTTCTCGAATACCATCCAGTCCCGCACCGGGCGCGTCCCGATGATCTACACCACCGCTGACTGGTGGCGGACCTGCACCGGGAACACAAACGCTTTTGCAAACCATCCCCTGCACATTGCTTCCTACAGCCAGGCCGGCCCCGGTGCCCTGCCGAATGGCTGGCCGGCATACAAGGTCTGGCAGTACTCCAGTACCGGGCCTTTCGCTGGTGATTCAAACGTGTTCAACGGGAGTACTGCTGATCTGGACCGGTTTGTCCGCAGCGGATCGCCGGCTGCTGACGCCATTGGTGTCGCCGCAGCAGCCAACCCAGCTCTTGGCGCACCTCGTGGCGGCGTCGTCTGTGGGCTTAGTGGCGGAGGGTGCTACCAAAACTTTGCCGGCGGTGCCGTGCTCTGGTCCCCAGCGACAGGAGCTCAAGCCAGTGTGAACGGCCCCATCCGCACCGCCTACCAGGCCAGCGGATTCGAAAACGGCCCACTGGGCTACCCACGCAGCCCCCAGGTCT
>NZ_JACSQD010000003.1:226013-370030 GCF_014836775.1 Arthrobacter gallicola | reverse complement strand
GCCCAAGTCAGCAGCACCGGCCCCATCCGCACCGCCTACCAGGCCAGCGGATTCGAAAACGGCCCACTGGGCTACCCACGCAGCCCCCAGGTCTGCGGCATCAAAAACGGCGGCTGCTACCAGGACTTCCAAAACGGCGCCATCCTCTGGAACTCCGCCACCGGCGCCCAAGTCAGCAGCACCGGCCCCATCCGCACCGCCTACCAGGCCAGCGGATTCGAAAACGGCCCACTGGGCTACCCCCGCAGCCCCCAGGTCTGCGGCATCAAAAACGGCGGCTGCTACCAGGACTTCCAAAACGGGGCGATCCTCTGGAACCCCGCCACCGGCGCCCAAGTCAGCAGCACCGGCCCCATCCGCACCGCCTACCAGAAGCACGGGTTCGAGGCCGGCGGCCTCGGCTACCCCGTGGGCCCGGAAACCTGCGGCATCAAAAACGGCGGCTGCTACCAGAATTTCCAGGGCGGAGCCATTACCTGGACAAAGTCAGCCGGCGCACACCCCACCGCTGGGGAAATCCGCAAAAAGTGGCAGTCCACCGGCTTTGAGACCGGAATATTGGGCTACCCGGTGACAGACGAGACCTGCACCGCCACTAAGTGCACGCAGCGCTATGAGGGCGGACGGATCGATTGGACCCGCACCGGGGGTGCCGTCGTCGTCCGGAATTAGACCGGAGCGTGAACCGGGCCCTGGCCTGGCAGAACGCAGACAACGAAAAGAGCCGCCTGGAAAATCTTAGGTTCTAGCGGTCGTTGCAACACCCAGACTTTTGGGAGTTGCAACGACCGTGTTGTCTTTAAGCAAGGAAACTGGCACCAGCAAACTGCGCTCACCTCGGCGCCGATATTCCGAGGCTGACCGGGTCCAGTTCCTGAAGGTATTCGATCGCACGGGCAGCGTCCGGGCCGCGTCCGCTGAGCTCGGATTCAATCTCAGCAAGTGTTACCTGTGGGCCAGGGATCTGAACCCAGGTGCCAAACCGGCAGGCAAGGCCAGCAGCGGTAAAATCCAGACCAAGTACACGCCGGCCCAGAAGGAAGCATTCTTCACTGTCCTGGACCGTGCAGGCAGTGTCTCAGCTGCGGCCAGAGAGATGGGGCTCCCGGTGGGAACCTGCTTTCAGTGGGCCTACAAGGCCGGATTCAAGCGTGAGCAGCGTGTGGGCAGGAGAGAGGATTTCCTCCGACTCCGCGGATCCGGGCAAACCCGACGCGAAGCGGCTCTGGCTGTCGGCATTCACCCTCGAACCGCCGAGGACTGGGACCTGGGGGTGCGCAGATCCAACAACAAACGGTATTACCCGGACGGGCGGGTCATCGACTACAAACAGGGAGCGACGACATTCATCGCCCCCGCAGCCAGGGTTGCCCCGGGCGAATTCCCCGGTTTGGTCCAGCTGCAGAAACCGATCAGCTCCCGCTATCTCTCCCTGCCTGAGCGGGAGCGGATCCGGGACCTGAGCAGGGACGGTGCTTCGCTGCGCTCCATTGCCCGGGCCCTGGGACGCCCAGCCTCGACCATCAGCCGGGAGATCACACGCAACACCGGTCCAGCCGGCTACCAACCCTACGCCGCGCACCGCACCGCCGCTTCCCGGCGGCCCCGGCCCAAACCCAGCAAACTCGCCCTCGAGGGGCAGCTGCGCGACTTCGTGCAGCAAGGGCTGCTCGTATGCTGGTCACCGGAACAAATCAGCAAACGGCTGCTCACCGAGTTCCCCGACAGCCCGGAGATGCGCGTGGCCCCCGAAACGATCTATCAAAGCCTCTACTTCCAGGCCCGCGGCGGACTCAAACGCGAGGTCCAGGCCGCGCTGCGTTCCGGGCGGACCCGCCGGAGAGCACGCACCGATCCGGCGAAACGGACCAGCCGTTTCCGGGACCCCATGATCAACATTTCCGAGCGCCCGCCCGAGGTCGCGGACCGTGCGGTGCCAGGACACTGGGAAGGAGACCTGATCACCGGGGCCCTGAACCAGACCGCGATCGCCACCCTCGTGGAACGCACCACCCGGTACGTGATGCTCGTTCATTTGGAGGGGGACCACACCGCCGAAACCGTGCGTGATGGGCTCATCAAAACCATGGCCACTCTCCCGGCGCACCTGCGCGGATCCCTGACCTGGGACCAGGGCGCGGAAATGGCATCGCATAAGGCCTTCAGTATCGCCACGGACATGGATGTCTACTTCTGCGACCCCGCCAGTCCCTGGCAGCGCGGGTCCAACGAGAACACCAACGGGCTGCTGCGCCAGTACTTCCCCAAAGGCACCGACCTCTCCGTCCACAGCGTCGAAGACTTAGAACACGTCGCCCAGCAGCTCAACGGACGCCCACGCAAAACGCTCGGCTGGGAAACCCCAGCCGAGCGTATGCGTGACTTATTGTTGACCACCTAGCCACCAGGTGTTGCAACGACCCCTAGAATCCAAGAAATTTCCCGGGCGGCTCTTTTGTTGAATTTTTGAGAAGATCAGTGCTGACTTATTTCTGCTCGAGAAGCTCCAGCAGATACTGGCCGTATCCGCTCTTTACGAGAGGCTCAGCCAGCCGGCGAAGCTCATCGTCCGTGATGTTGCCGAGGCGCCAGGAGATTTCCTCCGGACACCCGATCGAAAGTCCCTGGCGTTTCTGGACCGTCCGAATAAACTCTGATGCCTCGTTGAGGGAATCGAACGTCCCGGTATCCAGCCACGCGGTTCCGCGCGGGAGGATCTCTACCTGGAGCTTTCCCTTCTCCAGGTAGATGCGGTTGACGTCGGTGATTTCCAGTTCTCCGCGGGGAGAGGGCTGAAGGTTGCGGGCAATGTCAACGACGTCATTGTCGTAGAAATACAGCCCGGGGACGGCATAATGGCTTCGCGGCTGGGCAGGCTTTTCCTCCAGGGAAACCGCCTTGCCGTTCTGGTCGAATTCCACCACGCCGTACGCGGTGGGATCTGCGACCCAGTACCCGAAAACGGCACCGCCGTCGATGTCCGCGAACCGGCGCAGCTGGGTGCCCAAACCCGCCCCGTAGAAGATGTTGTCCCCCAGGACCAGTGCCACGGGACCATTTCCAATGTGCTCCGCACCCAGGATGAACGCCTGCGCGAGCCCGTCGGGTGATGGCTGCTGCTTGTAGCTGATGTTGACGCCGAACCGGCTTCCGTCGCCCAGCAGGCGGCTGAACTGCTCATGGTCGTGCGGGGTGGTGATGATGAGGATGTCTTTGATGCCCGCAAGAATCAGCGTGGACAGCGGATAATAGATCATTGGTTTGTCGTAGACCGGCACCAGTTGCTTGCTGACGCCGAGTGTTATCGGGTGGAGTCGTGACCCGGTGCCGCCTGCCAATATGATTCCGCGCATGCACCTCATCATCCCGGCTCGATGGGGTGACGGCAAATCCGGTAACGTGTATTTACATGCAGAACCTCCTTGTGACCGGCGGCGCCGGTTTTATTGGCTCCAACTTCGTGCACTACGCCCTCGAAAACACGAATCTGTCCGTCACGGTGCTGGACAAGCTGACGTATGCCGGCAACCTTGAGTCCCTCCGGGGACTTCCGGAGGACCGTTTCACCTTCGTGCAGGGAGATATCTGCGACGCAGAGCTGGTGGACCGGCTGGTCGGGGAAACCGACGTCGTTGTCCACTATGCGGCTGAGTCCCATAATGACAATTCGCTGCACGACCCCAGGCCGTTCCTCGACACCAACATCATCGGCACGTACACCCTGATCGAAGCGGCACGGAAACACGGCACCCGTTTCCACCACATCTCCACGGACGAGGTCTACGGCGACCTTGAACTGGATGATCCCGAGCGTTTTACGGAACAGACCCCGTACAACCCCTCCAGCCCGTACTCGTCCACGAAAGCCGGTTCCGACCTTCTGGTGCGCGCCTGGGTCCGTTCGTTTGGGCTGCAGGCCACCCTGAGCAACTGCTCGAACAACTACGGCCCGTACCAGCACGTGGAGAAGTTCATCCCCCGGCAGATCACCAACGTGATCGACGGCGTGCGGCCCAAGCTCTACGGCGCCGGCGAGAACGTCCGCGACTGGATCCACGCCAACGACCACTCCTCTGCCGTGCTGCGGATCATCGAAAAGGGCGAGATTGGGCAGACCTACCTGATTGGCGCCGACGGCGAGAAGAACAATAAGGAAGTCATCGAGCTCATCCTCAAGCACATGGGCCAGCCGGCGGATGCCTACGATCAGGTCATCGACCGTCCCGGCCATGACCTGCGCTACGCGATTGATTCCACCCGCCTGCGCACCGAGCTGGGCTGGGAGCCGAAGTTCTCCAACTTCGACCAGGGCATCGAGGACACCATCCGCTGGTACCGCGACAATGAGGCGTGGTGGCGCCCGCAGAAGGCACAGACAGAAGCCAAGTACAAGGTTCAGGGCCAGTAGCGCGGTGGTCGAGTTCTCCAAGCCGCTCACAGCGCACGCAACCCCGATTCCCGGCGTCGTACTCTATGACCTTCCGGTCCACGGCGACAACCGGGGCTGGTTCAAGGAGAATTGGCAGCGCGAGAAGATGCTGGCGCTGGGACTTCCGGACTTCGGCCCGGTGCAGAACAACATTTCCTTCAATGAGAGCGCCGGGACCACCCGCGGCATCCATGCCGAGCCATGGGACAAGTACATCTCGGTCGCCACCGGACGGATCTTCGGAGCCTGGGTTGATCTGCGGGAAGGGCCCAGTTTCGGGACCGTGTTTACGGCCGAACTGGATCCCAGCCAGGCAATCTTCATCCCCCGCGGGGTGGGTAACGCCTTCCAGACGCTCGAGGACAACACTGCCTACACCTATCTGGTCAACGACCACTGGAGCGCGGATGCGCAGGGGCAGTACACCTTCCTTAACCTCGCAGATGAGACCGCGGGGATCGCGTGGCCGATCCCGCTGGAGCAAGCAGAGCTGTCGGAAAAGGACAAGAAACATCCCCGCCTCGGAGATGTGGTCCCGATGGCGCCGAAGAAAATACTTGTCCTTGGTGCGGATGGCCAGCTTGGCAAGGCACTGCGGGAAACGTACGACGGCGAGGCTTCCGTGGAGTTTGCCGGGCGCCGGGAGTTCGACCTGACCGATCCTGCCTCCTTCGAACGCAACTGGAAGAATTACTCGGCCATCATCAACGCGGCCGCCTACACAGCGGTGGACAACGCTGAAACGCCTGAAGGCAGGCGTCTGGCTTGGGACATCAACGTCAGCGCCGTCGCACGGCTGGCTCGGGTGGCCTCCGCGAACCGCCTGACGCTGGTGCACGTATCCAGCGACTATGTCTTCGACGGTACGAACGAAACCCACCCGGAAGACGAACCATTCTCTCCGCTGGGGGTCTATGGCCAGACGAAGGCCGCGGGCGACGCCGTGGTATCCGTTGTCCCGCAGCACTACATTGTGCGGACCAGCTGGGTAATCGGCGAAGGCAGCAACTTTGTGCGTATCATGGCTTCGCTCGCCGAACGCAGCATCGAGCCGTCCGTGGTCAATGACCAGATTGGCAGGCTGTCCTTTGTAGAAGACATCGCTGCCGGAATCCGTCATCTGCTCGAATCACACGCGGAATTCGGCGTGTACAACCTGACGAACGACGGCGAGCCCGGGTCTTGGGCGGACGTCGCCACCCGGGTTTACGAGTTGACAGGCCACCCTGTCAACGCGGTTACCGGTGTCAGCACGGAAGAGTACTTCAGGGACAAGACGGCCGCGCCACGCCCCGCCAACAGCGCTCTGCCACTTGATAAAATCAGAGCCACCGGCTTCACACCGGCTGATGCCGCAAAGCGGCTTGCCGCGTATCTGGGCTAGGATCCGCGGTTCCGTGCCCGACTCCCCCTTTTACCTACGATAGATTCGAAGTATGTCCCAAGACCTGATCGACCGTCCTCTCGTCATCATGCCTGCTTGGAACGAGGCTGAGACCATCGGACAGACAGTCAAAGAAGTTCTGGCCTTCGGTCCAGCCTGTGATGTCCTGGTGGTCGACGACGGTTCCCGGGATGCCACAGCGGCCCTGGCCCGCGACGCCGGCGCTACAGTCATCCAGCTACCCTTCAATCTGGGGGTGGGCGGTGCCATGCGAACCGGTTTCAAGTACGCCAAGTACTACGGCTATCAGCGCGCCATTCAGGTTGATGCGGACGGCCAGCACGATCCACGGGACATTGCTAAGGTTCTCGCCGGACTGGAGCACGCCGACATTGTCATCGGTGCCCGCTTCGCAGAGGAGGGTAACTACACCGTCAGGGGCCCCAGGAAATGGGCGATGAAGGTCCTTGCGGGGACACTGTCACGCATTACCCGGACACGACTGACGGACGTAACGTCCGGATTCCGGGCAGCCAATGCCATGGCCATCCGCCAATATGTGGACCATTACCCTGCCGAGTACCTGGGTGACACAATCGATTCGTTGGTTGTTGCCGCCCGCTCGGGGTGTGTGGTGCGGCAGGTACCCGTTTCCATGCGGGAACGCCAGGGCGGCACGCCCAGCCACGATCCAATCAAAGCGGCGGTGTACCTGGGCCGTTCAATCTTTGCCCTCCTGATTGCGCTCACCCGCAAAAAGAGCGAACCTACGTCCGATTAGGATTCATATGCCTGTCTTTGCTGGCTTCGTCATCGTTTTCGCCATTCTGGTTTTCATCCTCGACATGCTTCGCAAGCGACGGCTCCGGGAAAAATACGCAGTGTTGTGGATTGTCATTGGCTTGGCTCTGCTTCTGCTGTCTGCCTTCCCGCAGCTGCTGTTCTGGGCGGCAGCCCTCTTGGGAGTCCAGGCCCCTTCCAACCTGCTATTCGCAATGGCACTGCTCCTGCTTATAACCGTCTGCCTGCACCTCTCCTTTGAACAGTCCCAATCAGAGGATGAGTTGAGAGTGCTGGCCGAGGAAGTGGCTATCCTCAAGACAAAGGTCCGCGAGCTGGACGAAAGTGCCGGGACTCCCGGCAACCTAGACACCTGAGACCGCCCAGATTACTTGGCGTATAACTGACTGAAGAGGGGTGCCCCGCTGGGGCACCCCTCTTCAGTAAGTTCTAGCGCGGCTTAGCCAAAGACATGCCTGGCCAACCGCGGCAGGGAGTCCTTTTTGCCCTTAACCAACGAGCGGGCGATTAGTGTGGCAGCGTTTAGCCGGGAGGTTGTGTGGAATCGTGCCGCCCGGGCCGCCGATTTCCAGCCCAAGGCAGCAAAGCGGTCTGCCTGCGAGTGGAAGAAGGCCCGCTCTTCGTCAAATCGGCGTCCGTCCAATGCCCGTACCGAGGAATCGGAGGCTGAGTGCCGCCGGTACAGGAACGCGAGCTCCGGTTCCACGACCATGGAACCGTTTTCAGCGGCAATGTCGAGTAGCAGGGCCAGGTCTTGAACCACGTCAAGGCCCTCGGTGAAACCGATACGGGTGATGACGTCCGAGCGCCAGGCCAGCGATGGGAAGTATGCCCAGTCCGCGCGCACCAAGCTGGTGGCCATCTGCTCTCCACGCAGCACCTGACGTTCGCGGCCCCGCGGTGCGTAAGCCTTCTTCACCAGGTCCACTAGCGGCTGGCATGCACGTCCGTTCTCATCGATGACCTGCACCCCGGGCTGAACGACGCCAGCGTCGGGGTGAGCCTCGAAGGCCTTGGCCACCGTCTGCAGGTAGTTCGGCAGCATCACGTCGTCCGCGCCCATAATCACCACGATGGGGGCCTGGACCAACTTGAGTGCCTTCCTGTAGTTGCCGTTGGCACCCAGATTGGTATCGTTCTTCTGGTAGCTGACCCGAGGATCAGTCAGGGAGGCGAACCACCGCTCTGGTTCCGGGCTGGGGTACCCGTCATCAATGACTACCAGGCGCCAGTCCTCATATTGCTGGCTCATTACACTCCGCGCGGCCAGTTTCATCAGGTCTACGTCGCCGTAGTACGGGAGCATTACATCAATGGCCATGAGCCGATTCATTCCTTCTAGTCGGGCGGCTGGGGACCGGCTGGGCCGGGCACAGGGTGTCGGGGCTACGGAACACCGCATGGGCAGACCTGTTAGCCGGTACCTCCACTATAGGTCAGCGGCCGGGGCCCCCACTTGGCCAAGGTAAACTCGTAAGGGTCCCGGGAGCTATCTCCCCGTGACTCCTGTGTTCACGAATGAAGGGTTTCCTCCCCTATGCCTGACCGTGCCCGGACCAGCGTCTGCATGGCCACCTACAACGGCTCCCAGTTTATCGAAGAACAGATCCGTTCCATCCTCCCCGAACTGGGCCACGAAGATGAGCTCGTCATCATCGACGACTGCTCCACGGATTCAACGGTCAGCGTGGTCCGGTCCATCGAGGATCCCCGCATCCGGCTGATCATCAATGACCGCAACCTGGGGTACGTAAAGACGTTCGAACGGGCGCTGGCGGAAAGCACGGGAGACTACCTTTTCCTCTCGGACCAGGATGACGTATGGATTCCTGGCCGGCTGAATGATATGAAGGCTGCGTTGCAGGACAGGCTGATGGTGGTCTCGAATTGCTCGCACTTCGGCGGTGCCAGCGGCCGGTTCCACGATATCCGGGTACGTCCGGCAGATTCCGACCGCCATCTCGCCAACATTGCGGGAATCCTGGTGGGGTACCGCCTGCACTGGGGGTGCGCCATGGGCCTCCGGGCCGAACTGTTAAAGCTCGCCCTCCCCTTCCCGTCATACATGCGCGAATCGCATGACCAGTATCTGGCGATGGCAGGCAACGTTGCCGGCAGCGTCCGCTACCTAGAGCAGGACACCATCCTGCACCGCCTGCACGGTGAAAACCTGACTCCTGACAAGATCCGTGGACTGGTTGCCATCGTTAAGGCGCGTCTGGTGTACCTGGGCGGCCTTGCCGCCCTCATCCGGCGCCGCTTCACCCTGCGGAACACCCTGAAGTCCGTGTGAACTCGCCGCATCCCAACAACGATCGGAACACCATGTCCTCCAATGGTAACCGCGCGATAGCCGTAGCAGCCGTCGTTTCCAGCTTCAACCCGGGCCCCGAACTCATCCGCAACGTTCAGGCGCTCATGGAGCAGGTGGACCGGGTGACCGTCGTGGACGACGGTTCGACCCGCGACATCGCCGCAGTCCTTGACGGACTCAAAGCCACAGGCGCCGGCGTTGTCAGGTTGGAACGCAACAGCGGGATCGCGGCAGCGCTGAATGCCGGGATCCGCGCTGAACTAACCGAGGGCGACGTCGCATGGATCATGACCATGGACCAGGACTCCCGCCTGGGCCCAGACTATGTTGAACGTGCCCTGAAAACGGCAGCCTCCAGCAAGAGTCCGGACAGCGTGGGCATGGTGAGCGCAGAGTCGCACAACGGTGCCCGGGTTAAGGGCTACGCCGGGACCGATCCGGATGAACCCGAAGTCTTCGATCCCATGCAGTCCGGCAGCCTGGTCCGCGCTGCCGCCATCCATAGAGCCGGACTGCTGGACGAGGACCTGTTCATCGACTGCGTTGACTCCGAGTTCAACGCCCGGCTGCGCAGTCACGGGTACCGGCTGCTGGCCGGGCAGGGGTGCGATCTGCTGCACTCCCTGGGCGAATCCCGGCCGATGCGGATCCTGGGCTGGCACGCCACCATAGGCCCGAAGAAGCTAAGCATCTACTACCACGCGCCGTTCCGGGTTTACTACATATCGAGGAATATCCTGGTTCTGGCAAAGCGGTATGTTCGCACACAGCCGCGCTGGGTAGCCCAGCGGCTATTCTTGGAAGTCGAGAGCCACGTCATCCGGTTTATTTACGGGCCGCGGCGCCGTAAACACCTTGTAGCATTTCTCTCCGGCACCCGTGACGGAATTTTGAACCGTCTGGGGCGGATCGGCCCGGAACTGGAGAAGCGGCTGCGATGACCCGGCCCCGTCTAACCTAGCGCCCAATCCGGACGGACTCGTTGAGCAACTGTCCCGGCCAGATGGTACGAGGAGTGCGGAAGAGTCCTTCTGTCAGGCCCTTGAAAGTCGACGTGAGCCAGAGTCTCCTATCCGACGCACGCAGGCCCTGGACAATTGCAGTGGCTGCCATCCCGGCTCCCCAGCGCACAGGGTTGTGCAACAACGTTCGCGGCGACGGGTCCAGCCGGTGGAACCAGAGGTTGTTGCGGATGAAGTAATAAAGCCGTCCACCCATATCCTTTTGATTCTGCTTCTCGGGATGGCTTATGCGGCTTTGGGGAAGCACCACACCATAAGCACCGCGGCTCAGGCGCCGAGTGTACTCCGCGTCGTCAAACCAGATGAAGAAGTCTGCATACGGCAGGGGCATTGAGGCAGCGGCCTTCAGGTCAATGAGAACACCCACAAAGCTGGCGCTGTCGACCGCGACACCACCTAGTGCACTTGCCTTCAGCTGCCGCCCAATGTCCGACGACTGATCCGGCAGATGCCCCTTGTTGGGCTCGCCTGCTGGGTTCACCACTAGCGAGGCCACGAATCCAGGCCTGCTGGGCGCCCCCTCCATGGCTTCGACCAAGGGTCGCAGACTGCCGGGAAGCGGCTCGGCGTCGTCATCCATCAGCCAGGCCGCATCATGTCCAGCGGCAAGTGCACGTTCAATCCCCCAGGCGAATCCTCCGGCACCGCCGAGATTGGCACCTGTTTCATAAACGCTAACGGCCGGGAATTCCTGCCGGACCATTGCCACGCTTGCGTCCGTTGAACCGTTGTCTATCAGGATGATTTCGTCCGGTTGCCTGTCCTGGTTCCGGAGCCCTGTAAGGCACTTACGGAGGAGGTCCACGCGGTTATAGGACACAACAACTGCTGCTACAGACAAAGAGTTCCCATCGTTGGAGCATGCCCAATTACAGCGCCCCAAGGCACACTGGAGGTGGAGGTCGCTAGTTCGATGATATCAACCCGCACCAGCCTCCTACGTTAGAATGCTTCGAGGATGCAGGCGCGGGCAACCGGCCCGTGCCCGGCAACGGAGGAATTTTCTTGGGTCAGCGTTCACTTCTGCGGCACGTTCGGCGTGTGGGTGCCTTCGGCGCTTCCGTAATCCTCAGCACCGTCGTGGGCCTGGTCGCCATCCCCGTGGTAATTTCCCATGCAGGGACAGCAGCGTGGGGCGTCATTGCGCTTGGACAGTCCACGGCGCTGCTCTTCGGCGTCCTCGTTTCCTTCGGATGGGGCACTGTCGGCCCGGCTATGGTCGCCGGCCTTCCCATGGCAGACCGCCCCCAAATGTTCCTGGACTCCCTTGTTAGCCGCGTCTATCTGTTCCTCGTCGTGGCTCCGCTGGCACTGCTGACTGTCTGGCTCATAAGCCGCCAATTACCTGCCGTGGCAATACTCTCCTGCCTGGCATATCTATTTCCGTTTCTAGGGGCATCTTGGTATTTCGTCGGTGATGCCCGGCCAGGCAGGTTCCTCGTCTTCGATACCCTGCCGGTGATGCTGGGGATCGTGCTCGGACTCGCTGGGCTCGTACTTACCGGCAACGTGCTGGTCTACCTAACCATCCAGCTCTTCATGAACCTATCGGGTGCCGTGGCCAGTGCCGTGTTGATCCGCAGCAGGTCCGAGAACACACCCGGTTTCGATCTCAACCTGCGTCGAGCAGTACAGCGGCTGGGCGGTCAACGGCACGGCGTCATCACAGCTGCGACGTCGAGCCTGTACGTCAACACACCAGTGCTTGTGGTGGGTGCCCTGGTCCCTGGTTCGCTTGCCCTCTACGCAATGGCCGAGAAGTTCTTCAAGTACGGCTTGACGGCGGTGGGGCCAGCCGTGCAGGTACTGCAGGGCTCCATTGCGGATCCTGATCCAGCTCGCCAGGACAGCCATGTCCGGATGGCAGCCAAGTATGCACCGTTTGCGGCCGCATTCTGCGCCCTCGTGATGGCCATGTGCATTCCGTGGGCAAGCCGCCTGCTATCGGGCGGCAGTCTTGAGGTGGGATGGGAACTCAGTGTGCCGATGGGCGTGATCTTCGGCGCAGTCACAGTCTCACAGGTTGTCGGTCTGGCGTGCCTTATTCCCATCGGCCAGGGAAAGACTCTGGCTGCATCCACCGTGCTGGGAGCCGCCGTTGGTGTCCCCCTTATTGTTCTCGGCGCCCTCACCGTTGGGGTTTCGGCGGTCGCCTGGGCCGTCGCCATTTCAGAACTCGCGGTTGCCGTGTACCAGATAGCCGTCGTGCGCCGATACTTCGCCAGGAAGTCCCGTACCAGCGGAGCCTCCGTCATAAAATGAAGCGCAAGTCCTGGAGGCGGGTCCGCTCCGGTCCCTCCGTCCAGCGCCCATTTTCCTCTTCGAACCGCCCGTCACACGGGAATTCTGCATCGGGTAACTGACTGTAAGCTGGTCTGTGCCGCGTCGCGACGCTGCGCTGCCCTGTTGCACCCAATCTGGAGGCTCCTTGTCCTGGTTATCCGCTTTTCCTGTACTGATTACAACGGCAGGACTGGTTTTCCTACCCGGCTACGTGGTAGCACTGAGCCTTCGGTTCAGAGGCTTCACCGCACTGGCACTGGCGCCGGTCTTTTCCACGGCAGTATCGGGGACGTTTGCTGTGTTGGCAGGGGCCTCCGGGATCACATGGACTCCGCTAACCTATGCAGCTGGCGCGCTAATCACCGCCATCGCGGGCCTCGGAGTGACAGTCCTGGTCAGCCGTCGCACCAGAAAAGCCGGAAGCCCCGCAGCGAGGCAGGCCTCAGAGCACACCACGGCAATTTTGCGGATCCTGGTGCCGCTCGCCGCGGCTGGCATGGCTGCGGCAATGATCTTCCGCCGGTTGACACAGCTGATCGGGCAGCCTGAAAACTTCGCGCAGGTTTTCGACAATATCTTCCATCTGAACGCCATCCGCTACATCGTAGAGACTGGCAACGCCTCCTCGTTGACGCTTGGTTCCCTGCAGGAGCTGACCGGGATGCAGGCGGTGTATCCTGCGGCCTGGCACACCTACGCCTCCATGACAATGCAGCTCACTTCCGCTCCGCTGGGGCTGGCGGAGAACTCGGTGAACATTGTCGTAGCCGCGTTGGTCTGGCCGATCGCCAGCATCTTCCTGGTCCGCCGGATCTTCGGGCGTAACCCTGTCATCACGTTGGCCGCCGGGATTGTTTCCGCGGCCCAGATAGCGTTCCCCTATTTGCTCCTCGTCTGGGGCCCGTTGTTCCCCAATACCCTCTCCGTAAGCATGCTCCCGGCCGCGATCGCTGTCATCGTCATGCTGACCGGCGCCGGTCGCCGCAAGCTGGACGACGCCGAGAAACTACGCTGGTGGATTGCTCTGCTGCTCTCCCTTGCCGGCCTGATCACAGCACATATGAGTGCAATCAATGCCCTGATCATCTTTGTCCTGCCGTTGCTCATTATGGCATTCGTGCGCGGAATCAAGTCCCGCAGCGGAGCCCCCGCAGGTCGAAAGGCCTTCTTTTTCGGCGGCGCGGCCGTGTTCGCTGCCGTCCTGTTCATCCTCTGGCTCAAGCTTCGTCCGGCCTTCTACGATTTCTGGGGGCCGACCACTACAGCTGGCCGGGCCGTTGGAGAGGCACTCACCAACGGCCCGATGGGCAACGAAGCCAACTGGCTGGTTTCCGCACTGGCGATCCTCGGCGCCGTAACGGTTTGGCGTACTCCTAGTCTGCGCTGGCTCGTCTGCAGCTACGCCATTGCCATCACCCTGTACGTCGTGGACGCTTCCAGGGACCGCGGCTTCATTCGGAACTTCCTGACCGGGACCTGGTACCAGGACACCTATCGACTAGCCGCGTTCCTGCCCTTGTTCGCCACACCGCTGGCCGCGGCGGGTGTGTGGGCCGTGGGCCAATTCCTCCTGCCGCACATCCGCCGGCTATGCGACGCACTGCCGTCCCGCTTGGCGGGACGCCGCGGTGCATGGAGTGCCGCTGGCACCGCCGCCCTTACTGCTGTCCTCGCTGTCAGCGCCTACTTCGGACCGACTCAGGAGTACATCCAGAGGGGAATGCCCCTGTACGCACTGAACACCGGATCGGCGGTGCTCACTCCGGAAGAATTTCAACTGTTGGATGAAGTGGACGACATCGTGCCCGAAGATGCGGTGATCGCGGTGAACCCGTGGAACGGAAGTTCGCTGGCCTACGCGTTCAGCGGCCGCCACGTCCTCACCCCGCACCTGTTTGCCATACCGGACAAGGAGCGGGACCTGCTGTCGCGGAGCCTGGGAACGGAAGGCCTTACGCCTGAGGTCTGCAGGGCCGCTGAATTGGAAAACGTGGAGTACGTTCTGGACTTTGGTGACCGGTACCTCGTTCCGGACCCGTCGACCGTCAACTACCTCGGTGTCACTAATGTGGCACCGTTGCCTGGACTGGAACTCGTCGCTTCCGCCGGAGAGAACGCCAGGTTGTTTGAGATTACCGGCTGCGGCGGATAGCAGCGGAGAGCTGCAAAAGGCCCCACTCCGGATGCGATCCCGGGGTCATTTATTGTATACGCTACTCCGCCTTGGGGACTAGACGATGTGAGGGACTGGGTTTAGGGGGCTGCAGCCCCCACTCTTCAAAGTAAGGACGTGGGTTACCTGCCAGACTTGGCCGACCTGCAGACTCACATTTGAAGTCTGGGAGGTTCCAGCTATGTTCGAGGGTACAAGTGTCGGCTTGGAAGTCCATGCCCGCAATGTTCCGGCTGCCCACTGGATACCGAAACAGGGGAATCCTGCACCGCAAACTCACACCGGACTGAACCGAGATTCTGGAATGGATCGGTTCCCTGCCCGGTCCGGTGAAAGTAGTTACCGAGGCAGGCCCCACCGGATTCGGTTTGGCCCGGAGCCTGAACGCGGCCGGGTTTCCCGCCGTGGTTTAGGCTCCGTCCAACCCCAGCGGCCTTCCGGGACCGGGCGAAGAGCGATACCCGCGATGCCCTGCCTCTGGTCCGGCTGCCCAAGCTGAGAACACAGGAGTCCGGATTCCCTCGATCGATCAGGAATCGGCCCGGGACCTGGTCCGGGCACGGGAGGACTGCCGGGCGGATCTGATGTGTTCCCGGCACCGGATCCCCCAAACTCCTGCTGCTATTCCGGCGGGCAGGCGTCGACCGGGCAACATGAAATCTGGTTGAACCGGCAGCATTTTCCCGAACCAGCCCGGGAACTGACCTATCAGTCCTGTCTCGCCGGGATCCGGGCCATCAATGAACGTCGGCACGATCTGGATGCCGCCATCACAAGCATGACTTCAGACAGCGAATTCACCGCTGTGGTTAAGGGTCTGGGCTGCCTGCGGAGAATCTCCACCCTCACCGCTGCTTTTGGGTTGGCCATGAAATAGGTGACTGGGACCGGTTCACCGACTCCAGCATCGACGTCTACCTGGGCTTGTTCCCTTCTGAGCATTCCGCCGGTGCGCCTCGGCCCCGCGTCTCGATCTCCAAGACCGGAAGACCCATGCCGGCCGGCTGTCTGTCTGTCTGTCGAAGCTGTCTGGCATCACCGCCGGTCCTACGTGAATCCCTCACTGCTGATGCGGGCCAGCTGGTCCTGGCACCGGAAGCGGCCCGGGCCTGCGGATATGCCGGGAACCGGCGTGTGCATCAAAGCTGGCTCACATAATTGGAACACCAAAAACGTGCCGTAGTCGCCACCGTGGCGATGGCCCCGGAACTGGCAGGCAGGTGCTGGTCGTTGGCAGAAATTGCTGAAGAGAAGGCGCTCCCCATGACCTAACCGACTTTAGAGCAGGCCAGAGGCCGGATCATCACGCATGGACCTTGCAAAGCGCGTGGAGAAAACTCGCGATACATCTACGCCCGACATTGCTAGACCAGCGATAGGCTCCAGCCGGACACTTCGTCCTGCGGTAACCAACCGGCGTATTTCAGTCTCACCGCGCCGTCGACAATGACCCGCTGACCATGCCGTCAGATCCCTTCCGGCACCCACGGGAAATGCCCAGCGGCGTTTTCTCCGGGCTGGACGTGCAGGCAGGTTCTCGGGCGGAAGGAACGGTCCTGTAAACATGCTGGCCCATCGTCCGGTAGCGATTCGCTCAGCGGTTAGCGGTAGGCCGAAAAATACCTTTTCCTTCGCGACGTGCGCTCCGGGGCGGCCTGAGATGACGCACTGAACCAGGATCATGCTTCCGGCGGGGGGGGCCAGACGGGCATTACGGTGGACATGAAGACCTCTTAGGAATCGGTTAGTTTTCGCAGACACCAACCTAAGAGGTCTTCACGTGTTCACGTGTAAACAACGTCCTGTCTCAGTACAACTACTGTCCACGCAGGCGGGCAACGACGTCACCCACCGGACCGTCCATGACGATCTGGCCGTGCTCAAGGAGGACGCCCCGCTCACAGATACGAGAGACCAGATCCAGGTCGTGGCTCACAACCACCAGAGTCTTCCCCTCCCCAGCCAGTTCCTTGATCTTGTCGATGCACTTCTTCTGGAAGGGCTCGTCACCCACGGCAAGGATTTCGTCCACGAGGAAAACCTCAGGGTCAGTGTGCACGGCTACAGAGAAAGCCAGCCGCAGGTACATGCCGGAGGAGTAGAACTTCACCTCGGTGTCGATGAACTGTCCGATTTCCGAGAACTCAACGATCGAGTCGAATTTCTCGTTGATCTCTTCCTCGGTCATCCCGAGAATTGCACCGTTGAGGTAGACGTTGTCCCGTCCGCTGAGGTCATGGTGGAAGCCGGCCCCGACCTCAATCAATCCGGCCACACGTCCGCGTGTACCGACGGTCCCGCTATCCGGACGCATCACTCCGGAGATGTGCTTCAGGAGCGTGGATTTACCGGAACCATTAAGGCCGAGCAGCGCTACCGTTTCGCCCTGTTCGATGTTGATCGAGATGTCCTTCAGCGCGTCAAACCGTTCGCTCAGATCTCCTTTGCGCCCTTTGGCGAGCCACACGAATGCCTCTTTCATTGAGCGTGTGTGCCGCAGGACGAATCGTTTGTTGACGTTGCGTACTTCGATGGCGTTGGCCACGGTTCAGAGCTCCTGGGCGAAACGGCCTTCGAGCCGCCGGAAGACGAGTTGGCCCAGCAGCAGGACCGCAGCTGAAAGGACCAGGGCAACCGGCAGCCAGAATGACAGCAGGTGGGGTGGAACTGCCTCGGCGCCGTCAGTGGTGGGCAGCCAGAAAGCGTAGTGGAATGTCTCTACCCCGACAGTCAGGGGATTCAACTGGTACAGGTTGAAGAACGTCGTTCCCAGCTGCTCGCGGACCTTGACCCACGAGTAGAGGACCGGAGACGCCCAGGTCGCAATCATCAGCAGCATGTCGACCAGATTTTCGGCATCACGGAAGTACACGTTGATGGCGCCGAAAAGAAGTCCAAGCCCCGTAGCGAGCAGTCCCACGACGATGAACCCGCCTACTGCGGCGGCCAGCTGCAGCGGGTTGGGCCGCCATCCATTAAACAGGCAGGCCACTATGAGGATCAGGAGCTGGGGAATGAAATGCACTCCCGAGACCCAGACGGACGCCACCGGGAAGAGCTGCCTGGGGAGGTAGATCTTCTTGATCAGGCTGCCGTTGCCGACGATCGATCTGGATGCGTTACCCAGGGCTTCCGTAAAGAAGTTGATCAGCACAATTCCGGCGAAGAGGTAAATGGCGTAATTCGGCAGACCGCCCGGGTTACGGTCGCTCTGCTCGAGTCCGAGGAATACACCCAGCGCGATGTAAAAAACGATGAACTGAACGCCGGGCTTGACGTAAGACCAAAGCAGTCCCAGGACCGATCCTCGGTAACGTACCTTCAATTCCTTCGAAACGAGCAGCTTTAGGAGGAAGCGGGACCTTACGATATCCGCGAGTCCCGCTCCCCGCCCCGGTGTTTCCAGTGCGTCCATTGACAAACTTACTTGCCTGCTTCCGAGTGCTCTTCGAAGGTTTTCTTCCAGGCTTCGAAGGACGTGATGTGCGGAAGCGCGGACCGGTACTGGTCGCTGAGCGAACGCCAGTTCCTGAGGATTTCGGCGTTTAGCCTGACGCTCTCGGCAAGGAGTTCACGCAGCCGCTTCGGATCCCGTTTGTACCAGGAAGCGCCTGTTCCCTCTGCGTTTGAGACTACAGCGGAGTCGTACTGGGACATCCGCCACCATTTGTTGTCCTGGTGGGCGATGTAGGCCTGCGGATGTTCCACGCTGGTGGTGGGCACTTTTCGGGTGAGCTGCTTGACCACCGTTTTCGCTGCCCAGGGGAGGAGCGTGGCGTATGACGGCGCCTTGAAACCCTGTCCGTGACGAGGCGGCTTGTGCATAACGGGAGCAGGGAATGCCTCGGGCTCGGACTGGATCTGCGCGTCCGAGAACTCGGCCACCATGCCCCTGATCTCGGGGAGCTTGGCAGGGAGCAGGTCGTGGAGCTGCTCGGGTCCCTGCAGGAGGTCCCGCAGCGCCATCGTCCGTCCCACCGCGGTGTAGTACTGCATGGAGATAAGATGCTTCAGGTCCATGTAGCTGGTTTCCCGAACCACCCGGCCACCGTGTTCATACGGACTGTGCAGGAGAGCTGCAATCATCCGGTTGCGGGTGTGGAAATAGGCCTGCCATCCGACAAGGTCGTCCTTGTCAATCCAGCTCACGTGCCAGACAGCCGATCCGGGCATCGACACTGTCGGGTATCCCGCTGTCTTGGCACGCAGACCGTATTCCGCATCGTCCCATTTGATGAACACGGGCAGCGACAGTCCGATATCACGGATGACCTGAGTCGGAATCAGGCACATCCACCAGCCGTTGTAATCGACGTCTACGCGCCGATGGAGCCATGAGGTCTGACGCAGGTTGGACCGAACAAAGTCGTGGCCCAGAGTCATCTCTTCGTGCGGCTGGTCCGGCTGGAAACGGTAAGGATTCACCGTTTCGCCGAAGGTATGAAGAACCGTGCGGTTATACAGATCAAACATGTGTCCGCCCACGATCGTGGGGGTCTTACAGCGGTCGGCAAACGTGACCAGCCGGGAGATGCTCTCAGGCTCCATCACGACGTCGTCGTCCAGAAGCATCACATAGTCGCTGCCGCTCTCGACGGCCTCGTACATCCCCCGGGCAAAGCCTCCGGATCCGCCCAGGTTCGCCTGGTTGATAATCCGGAGTTTTCCGTCCAGGAGTGCTTCAACCTCGGCGAAGCCCTCGGCGTCTGCGACTTTCTGGGTCCCCTGGTCTACGATCAGGACCTCTTTGAGGCGCGCCAGCGCGTCAGGGTGCTCGCCCAGGATTCTCAGGTTGTTCAGGCAGAACGCCGTCTTGTTCAGCGTTGTAATCTCCAGCGTCACCGTTCCCTGGCGGACTGGGGCACCCGGCGCCTGCCACTCGGCCTCTTCCAGGACCAGCGGGGTTGAGCCCGCCACCAGATCGAACCAGTACCAGCCACCGTCTCCGAACGGCTTAAGGCTCAGCTCGAAAACACTCGTGGAGGGAGAGGTGACCCGCTGCGTCTCCACATGCTGAAGGGCACCGCGGGCATTCGATTTGTAAACGCTGACGGCTCCGGCTCCCGAAGTCCGGACGCTTAGCCGGATGGTTTCGAGGTTCGTCCACCGACGCCAATAGCTGGCGGGAAAAGCATTGAAGTAGGTACCGAAGGAGACGCGCTCTCCTGCACGGACTGAGGTTGAGTGCCGCGAAAGGAAATCCTCTGCATGCGCTTCCTTGCCCGGAACGGAGTAAGCGGGGGCGTTTGTTACCTTTTTGGCATCTCCGTTCATGGTGGAGAGCTGAACCCCTGCCGCACTGCCCGTATCGAGGTACAGAGGGACAGTGTCCAGCTGGTCCAAGGACGGAAGGATAACGCGCTGAAGAGTTGACCAGGTTTCGCCGGTCAGCCCCGGTTCCTCAACTGTGGCGTTACTCACGCGTCCACTCCTCCGCTTTCGAGCTTGGCTCCCCCGGTGAAGTGGGGCTTGATCTTATTGTCGTACATAGAAAGGGCGGATCCGATTGCCATGTGCATGTCCAGGTACTTGTAGGTACCCAGACGGCCGCCGAACAGAACCGACTTCTCACCCTTGGCCAAATCACGGTAGGCGAGCAGCTTGGAACGGTCCTCAGCTGTGTTGACCGGGTAGTACGGCTCATCGCCCTTCTCGGCGAATCGGGAGAATTCACGCATGATGACCGTCGCATCCTTGGTGTAGTCCCGCTCCGGATGGAAATGGCGGAACTCGTGGATGCGCGTGTAGGGGACGTCCTCGTCCGGATAGTTCATGACGGAGGTGCCCTGATAGTCCTCGATCGGCAGGACTTCTTCCTCAAGGTCAATGGTGCGCCAGGAAAGGTCACCCTCGGCATAGTCGAAGTACCGGTCCACTGCGCCGGTGTAGACGACCGGAACCTGGCCCAGGGTCGTGGAACGCGAGAACTCGTGGCCTTCATCGAAGAAGTCCGTTTTCAGGTGAACCTGGATGTTGGGGTGATCGGCCATCCGCTCAATCCATGCGGTGTACCCGTCGACCGGCAGGCCTTCGTACTTGTCGTTGAAGTACCGGTTGTCATAGGTGTAGCGGACCGGCAGGCGGGAAATGATCTCCGCCGGGAGGTTCTTCGGGTCCGTCTGCCACTGCTTGCCGGTGTAGTACTTAATGAACGCTTCGTAGAGCGGGCGCCCGATCAGCTGGATGCCCTTGTCGTTCAGGTTCTGGGGATCCGTGCCGGCGAGTTCTCCTGCCTGCTCCTGGATCAGGGCCTTGGCTTCCGCCGGGCCCATGGAGGAACGGAAGAACTGGTTGATCGTGCCGAGGTTGATGGGCATGGGGTACACCTCGCCCTTGTGGCTGGTGTACACCTTGTGCACGTAGTTGGTGAACTGGGTGAACTCGTTCACGTAATTCCAGACCCGCTCATTGGAGGTGTGGAACAGATGCGCTCCGTAGCGGTGCACCTCAATGCCGGTCTGAGCTTCATTTTCGCTGTAGGCGTTCCCACCGATGTGGTGCCGGCGGTCAAGGACCGCAACCTTCAGGCCCAGTTCCCTTGCAGCACGCTCGGCTACAGTCAGGCCGAAAAAGCCCGACCCGACGACGACGAGGTCAACGTTCACATTCACTCCTGTAAGTTTCGGCACGGCCCTCGGCACGCACCCGACGGTCAAGGTTACCGAACAATTGCTGTGGACACACTTTCCCGGGCGGCCGGTACGGGCTCACCAATGGACCGCAGCGTGGAAGCGCCGGTCGAATTCGGCTCCCATGGACGCCGTATAAGTAGCGGTCAGGTGGTTGCTGTCCATGTAGACAAAAACGTTGCCGACTGTCGGCAGGCAGAGGCCCTGAGGACAAATGAGGTCCGTCATGTCCAGCAGTGCCAGCCCCTGGATGGCATCGAAAGTCGCCGCCATTTCGGCCGAATCCGCGAGTTTGTCCGTTAGGGGTGCGGTGCATTCCTCGGCAAAAATGCCATGCGATTCCGCACACTGGATCATGTTGTCCGGAAAGCGCGGGTTGTCACGGATGCCGATGACCGGGATGCCGTGGCCGGCCAGATCCATGGCTGCATCCGGCAACCCGGCCACCACGGTGTCCATGGGTTCCACCGCATCGGCCGCCGTGCCCACCGCCAGGACCGCGTCGGGCCGAAGCTCCTTGGCGTAGCGAAGCACGGCCTCATTAAAGTCGTTGCACTCTGCGCGGCGCGCATCATTCGGCACGCCGAAGGGGCAGGCCCCCAGCAGCACCGCAATAACCCGGTAGTTTCGTTCCTCAGCCATTGGTTTGATAGCCCCGAGCCATTGCTGTGAGTGCGAATCGCCCAGTACCAAAATGGTCTTGCTGTAGTCCTGCCGATCAGTGCCCAAACAGTGTTCTGCTAGAACAGGATCTGTCGGTCGGTCCTCATACGCCCCGCAGTCACCATCCAACCCTGCCCATTCGGAGTTAACTGAACTCGGTAGAGGCAAGACGGGAGCTCCCGGAAAGCGTTCGTCTACGTAGTCGTTCGCCAGCACACGGGCCCCGGGATTATTCCGAAGAGCTTCAGCCTCAACACGCTGTTTCTGCAACTCTAGGCCGCCCTTCCAGCCCAGGACCGGTCCGGCCACCAACGCCAGACACACAGCGACCACGACTCCGGCACGGCGTTTCTTTGCATCCGCCCAGGCCAGTGAGCGCAGCGGGCGCTCCACAAACTTCGTGGTGAAGTATGCCAGGACCAGAGAGAGGCCAATGATCGCCGTGCCCCCGTACAGTCCGACCTCTTCCCTGTCCCTCCAGATCAAATAGATGATCAGCACGGGCCAGTGCCAGAGGTAGAGCGCATAGGACATGTCACCCAGCCGGATCAGCGGCTTCCAGCTCAGGAACCGATCCGCGCCAAACACACTCCCGGTCTGTCCGGCCACGATGACGAGGGCTGCGGCCACCAGCGGCCAGAGGGCAACGTAGCCGGGGAACTCTCCCTGGACATCCAGGATGAAGCCGCCGGACAGCATGGCGGCGAGCCCCACCCAACCGGCGGCAATCCGCACCGGGCGAGGCAGTTTCAGGTACGGCAGGGCGAGCGCCAGCAGGGTGCCGAAGGCGAACTCCCACAGGCGGGTCCGCGTATCGAAGTACGCGTGCACCTGGTTGGTATAGGTCTCATGGATGGAGAACGCCAGCGAGACGGCAAAGAGGGCACCAAAGACCATCAGCACCACACGGCGGTACCGGATTTTCGTGGCCCGGGCGATGACGGCTGCCAACGCGAAGAGGAGGGGCCAAAGGATAAAGACCTGTCCCTGGACGGACAGCGACCAGAAGTGCTGCAGCGGACTCGCGACACTCTGGTCTGCTGCGTAGTAGTCAACGGAGTTGGCAGCCAGGACCCAGTTCTGGAAGTAGAGCAGGGAAGAGAACGCCTGGTCCAGGATTTCTGTCCATCTGGACTTGGGCACGAAGGCCGCGGTGGCGGCGAGGACGGCCAGAATAACCACGACGACGGCGGGGAGCAGGCGCTTGAACAGGTGCAGCCAGTAGCGCACCAAATCCAATGGCTTACCTGCTTCGACCTTCCGGACAAAAGAAAGGGTCAGCAGGAACGCAGAGATGAGGAGGAAGATGTCGACGCCACCGGAGACACGTCCGAACCAGACGTGGTAGGTCACCACCATGAGCACGGCGAGCGCGCGAAGGCCCTGCACCTCGGGACGGTAGGACACTCGATCGGCAGGACGCGCCTGCCGCCCGGGGGCAGCTAGTAATTCCTGGGACACACAGACCTTTCCACAAAGAGCTTCTCAGATTCCCCCACATTGAAGTCTACCTCCGGGTATCACCTGCAGTTTTGAGCAGGCCGGGCCGGTTGGATCCGTTATCCACAGGACCCTCTCCCGTCCTCCAGATCCGGAGAAGGACAGATACTCTCACTCCCAACCTTGCCAATCGCCATCAGGAGGCTCACCGTGGACATTCATGCCATACTTGTCCTGCCTCCGGCAAAGTCGGCACTTCACGGGTCGGGCGGGGGGTGCCAGGCTGTACCCCTCGTGATCGATTCAACAGCAATGTCCTCCTGTGCAGACCTTGCCGAGACGTTGGAGCAGACCTTCGGCCCAGGCCCCTACGCCGCCGATGGGCAGCCGTTGGCACCGCTGTCCACTCCCGTCCTTTCGCTCCCCAACGGCGTCGTCCTGGCACCAACAGCGCGCTCCCGGAGAACGCCCGCAACTGATCCGCCGGGCTTGGTTCTCGTAACCCACAGCGGCCCCGACGCCGGCCGGGTCATCGAGCTGCGCCAAGGCCGATACCGGTTGGGCCGTCCCGGCCTGACGCTTTCCGCCGGCAGCATCCCGATTGAACTAAGGGACCCGGCACTTTCGCGCCTGCATGCAGAACTGACAGTCGACGCGAGGGGTGTCCGGATAACCGACGCGGCATCACAGAACGGCGTGTGGGTTGATGGAAGCCGTATCGGCACGGCTGAGCTCACCACAGAGTCGCGGGTCTTGGCAGGGAACACCACGTTCCGAATCTGTGTCCCCGCCTCCGCCCGCCTCCCCGGGGGCGGGCGGAACTCCGCCGGACCGCTTACGGTACCGATGCAGCCACCGGCAGCGCATAACCCGGGGCTGCTGGCAGCGGCGGTTCTTGCTCTTGGGCTGGGCGTGGTGCTTGCCATGACCACAGGCATGTGGATATTCCTGGCATTCTCGGCCGTCACGGCCCTAACAGCCTTCGCGGGTTTCGCAGGATTCAGGCGCAGGAGGAGGCAGTTCCGTGCGGCGGTGTCCAGGACCGCCGCACAGGACGCGGCGCGGCGGCGGCTCGCCCACCCCACTGCCGGGGACCGTGCTGTCGCGGTCCTCCAGTCGACCCTGCGCCTGCGGGCGGGAGAGCCGCCCCTGACCAGCCCGCCGCTACACTCCTGCACCGACGGTGGCCCGGCGGTTTACGGACTTCGCCTCGGGACCGGATCCATGCCCGCCAATATCGTGCTGCAGGCACCCAGGGAAGATTGGGTGCCTCCGCGGCTGGACGATGTCCCCATTACCTTGTCCCCCGTTCCCGGAGCCGACATCCGGATTACCGGCCCAGTCGCAGAGACAATGGGAATGCTCCGCTCTGTGCTGCTTCAGTTAGCCTCGCACCCTCCTGGAGGAGCGGGCCCAGTGATCCTTCTGTGCCGCGAAGTCAACCGCTTCGTCTGCGATGCAAGGCTGCTGCCTGGAGTCCAGCTCCTAGCCGTAAGCGACGTCCCAGCCGCAGCCGCGGCCATCCAGGGGATCGCCGGCCAGGATTCCTGCGCCCCGCTGACTGTCCTTGCACCTCCGTCAGCCGCTGCGGACGCCGGTCTTCTCCGGGCAGCGCTGCCCGAGGCGATCCGCCAGACGGCGGTCTTCCTCGTCGGGATCGAACCGGACGGGACCGGCGGGTCCCAAGCTGACGCCGGCGGCGGCCCTGGCTCCATCCTGCTCTCCGAAGACGGCGGCGTCCTCCTGATGGACGGCATGGAGCAGGCTTTTCGTCCGGACCTCATCGGACCCCGGGCCTTCCACCGCACCTCCGCCCTCCTGGCATCCGCACAAAAGCACAATGCGCGGCGGTCCGTACCAAGGGACCCTTTCCCCATGTCCAGCGGACATATGGCCGCCTCGTGGGCCCGCAGCGGGTCAGCCAGGGCAGCTCTCGGCCATCACGGGACGGCAGCGGTGTCCCTGGACCTTGTGGCGGATGGACCACATTTCCTCATTGCCGGAACGACTGGCTCGGGAAAGTCCGAGCTCCTGCGGACGTTCGTTGCCTCCTTAGCCGCTGCCGTCCCCCCGACCCGGCTGAACTTTCTCCTTATCGACTTCAAGGGCGGTTCCGGGCTCGCTCCCCTGGCCCGCCTGCCGCATACCGCGGGTTTCCTCACAGACTTGTCCGGCGAAAACGTCGCCCGGACGCTGGCGTCCCTCAGATCCGAGCTCAAGCGCAGGGAGGCGCTGCTGGCAGCTGCAGAGGCCAGTGACCTGGACGGCTTTAACAGCAGCGCCCCAGTTTCGAAAACCCTTCCCCGCCTGGTTGTCGTCATCGATGAATTCCGGATGCTCGCAGACGCCGTGCCCACGGCCGTTGCCGAGTTGATGCGGATAGCCGTACTCGGCCGGTCACTGGGCCTGCATCTTGTCCTGGCCACTCAGCGCCCGCAGGGTGCGGTCACTGCGGACATCCGCGCCAACATCTCCACCTCGGTCTGCCTCCGTGTTCAGTCGGCCATGGAATCCCGCGACGTGGTGGGATGTGACGATGCTGCGGACATCCCGGCATCCTCCCCCGGCATGGCCATACTGCGCAAGGCAGGGGACCCACCGATCCCGCTGAGGGTCAGCTCGACCGGGTCCAGCCCTGGCAGTCCGCCTCCGCCACTCCAGACACTGGCTCAATACCTCTCTACTCCGCTGGACCGGCGCGGGAGGCCTCCCGGCAGGAGTCTCGAAGAGCTGGTGGAGGCGGTGATTTCCGCAGCAGCCGACGCCGGCTACCCAGCGCGGGCGCAGCCCCCGGTCCAGCCGCCGCTGCCGAATGCGCTCCCCCACAGGTCCCGGCTCCTGGGAAACACAGACTCTGGCCGCGCCGTGGTGCTGGGATTGGCAGACCGGCCGGAACAACAGTCCCAGGATGTGCTCGAGTGGAACCCCCACCGGGATTCACATCTGGCCCTGGTGGGGCCGCCGGCGTCAGGCACGGAAACCGCCACGGCACTTCTGGCAGCCGAGCAGCTCTCGGCTCTGCCTGGCCGGTACCTTTATGTACTCGACGGAGACGGATCACTTGCGTGGACCGCAGGCCACGCGCAGACGGGGGCGTACGTCGCACCGCACGAAACGCGCAGAGCCGCCCGCCTGGTCAGTGTCCTTGGCGGTATCGTCCTCCAGCGCCTGGCCCGCGGACGAAACGGCAGCGGCAGTTCCAGTTCCGCGGGAATCACGCTCCTGGTATCCGGCTGGGGCCGGTGGCAGGACGCTTTTCGGTCCAGCCGGTTCTCGAGCTCCGAAGATGAAATGCTCGGTTTGGTCCGGGACGGCGAAGCTGCGGACGTCTGCCTGGTGATCAATGGCAACAGAGAACTGCCGACCGCACGGTTCTTCCAGCTGGTCCCAAACCGGCTCTGGTTTCCAGCCGGCCTCCCGGATGACGCGCTCGTGGCCTGGCCCCGGATGCCGCCGATGGAATCGATTCCCGGGCGGGCCTACGTCCAGGGGCGAATTGGAGCCCCGGCGGGTGCGGTGGCGCAATGCGGCGAGCCGCCCCGGGACGTCATTCACACCCCATTACCGGAAGGCACTGTGCCGCCGCAGCGCGTGGAAGAGCTGCCCGCCTACACAGGACCGGAAGACCTCGCACCGGTCTCCGGCCCTGACCGGTTCCCCCTCGGACTGCACGGTGACGAGTTGGATACGGCCGAGGCGTATCTGCCGTCCGGCACCGCGTTTCTGGTCCTTGGTCCGTCCGGATCAGGCAGGACAACGCTTCTGCGTCAGTTCGAGCGTGCCGCAGGACAGGACATGGAGGTCCACCGCTTCGATTCAGGGTGGCTTGCGCCGGCGCCCACAACGGCGGAGTCCGCCAACGGTGAACCAGGAGCCAGCAGACCGGTTCCAGGCCCAGGAGACAGCGGACCAGGAGCCAGCAGACCAAGTCCCGGTCCCGGAGACGGCGGCGCCCGTAACTGCCTGATCCTGGTCGACGACGCTGACCGGCTTCCCTTGGAGGCGCATGCCCGTTTGACGCAGTTCCTCGACCACGGGGCCAGACTGGTGCTGGCGGCAGTCCCCGGCTTCGGTCTGGCCTCCCGCCTGCCCGCCGCAGCACGGCTGCGGTCTGACCCCAGGGGCGCACTTCTTGCTCCGGAGCAACCATCAGATGCCGAGTTTTTCGGGGTGCGGCTGAACCTCGATGCTCCCTCCCGTCCTGGACGGGGATATCTCATTGCGGGGACACGGGTCACCGAGACTCAGTTCGCCGGCCCGGCCTAGGTGCCCCGGCTCCCCGGAACTGGAGGATGTGCCGGTACGGCGCCCCGGGCCTTAGTAGGTTTTGGGCTCCGCCTTGGTGCCGCTGGTCCACGCGATCACTGGTTTGGTGAAGATCAACAGAAGGACCGCGGCGGCAGGAAGAAGCAGCACCAGGCCGGCCAGGACCACTCCACCCTGGATAGTCGGCACGGCGATCACGATCATAAAGAGCTGCCAGACCAGGGCCGCAGCCCGGGTCCAGCGCATGCCACGGAATAAGAAATGCCCCACCACCAGGAGCCATACCGCGATCGCCACAATGAGAATAAGGCTGAAGATCGCTCCCCCGAGGGAGGTTGCCGTGGCCGTCAGCAGGTTGTACACATACCAGGCTGCGACCCCCAGAAGACCTAGGGCTTCCAGGACGAGGACGACGGAAATGATGATGACTGCTGCCGGACGGGACGCGGGAGCCGGGGAATCTTGGGGTCTTGACACAATGGCACCCTACCGGACATAGTCGAGGGGCGATGAGGCGGAACTCCCCAGCCAGCGGGCTTGACCCCTTCAGGACAGGCGATGAGACAGGCGCACAGTTGCTGTTCCGATTTTCAGTCATTGCCGGAGCCACGGAGCCCTGTGACGCATCACTCATCATTTCCGGCAGATTAACAGCTTGTTAACCCTTGTTTGCGTTTCGCTGTCATGACACCCTTGTAGAGGGGATCAGGGGCCGGAACCGGCCCCTTTAGTTTGTGGTTGCTCGTGAATGTTTTCACAAACAAACGGAGTCAACTTTTCAGAGGAGATAGTGATTAGCATGGATTGGCGGAGCCGCGCAGCGTGTCTGGACAAGGATCCGGAGCTGTTCTTCCCTGTGGGAAACACCGGCCCGGCACTTCTTCAGATTGAAGAGGCCAAGAGCGTATGCCGCCGGTGCCCGGTTATCGATACCTGCCTGCAGTGGGCCATCGAAACCGGTCAGGATGCCGGGGTCTGGGGTGGCATGAGTGAAGACGAGCGCCGTGCGCTGAAGCGCCGTGCCGCAAGGGCACGCCGGGCTTCCTAAGAAGCAACAAGGACCTCGGAGTTCTTGACTGAACCAAAGAAGACTTGCTCAGGCGCCCCCCGCCTGGGATATCCGAAGGGCCGCTGCCTGAGTAGCGGCCCTTCGTTGTTCCCGGAATCCTATCGGCGCCGGGCCCCCTCGAGCCCCATCTCAATCGTCACTTGGGTTCCTCCGCCGGGCCGCGGCGACCAGGCAATGGTCCCGGCCAGCTCGCTCTGGACCAGGGTCCGCACGATTTGCAGGCCGAGTCCTTCGCTGCGCGGCCCTGCCGGAAGGCCAACACCGTCGTCGGAGATGGTCACCACCAGGGTTTCCTCAACGTCTTCCGCCCGGCGCCGTTCGGCACTGAGCCACACGGTTCCCCCTTCGCGCCCGGACAAACCGTGTTCGACGGCGTTGGTCACCAGTTCGTTGATCACCAGGGCCAGCGGGGTGGCGAAATCGCTGGGCAGTTCCCCAAAGGTGCCCTGCCGCTCGGTCCGCACGCCCTGCGCCGGCGACGCCACCTCAGCCGATAGCCGGAACTGCCGGTCAATGAGTTCGTCGAAGTCCACGTTCTGGGTCAGGCCCTGGGACAGGGTTTCGTGCACCAGTGCGATGGTGGAGACCCGGCGCATGGCCTGGGCCAGACCGAGCTTCCCCTCTTCGCTTTCCATCCGGCGGGACTGCATCCGCAAGAGCGCAGCAACCGTCTGGAGGTTGTTCTTGACCCGGTGGTGGATTTCGCGGATGGTCGCGTCCTTGGAGACGAGTTCCATCTCGCGCCGCCTGAGCTCAGAAACATCGCGGCACAGCACCAGTGCACCAAAGCGCTCCTTTTCGTCGCGCAGGGGTATGGCGCGAAGCGAGAGGCTGACACCCCGGGACTCGATTTCAGTCCGCCACGGCATCCGGCCGGTCACGACCAGCGGCAGCGTCTCGTCGACCATCCGTCGGTCCTTGAGCAGCGCCGTCGTGATTTCGGCCAGGGGCCGGCCCTCGAGCGATTCCATGTCGCCGAGCCTGCGGAAGGCCGAGACACCGTTGGGGCTGGCGTACTGCACCACTCCCTGGGCGTCGAGCCGGATAAGCCCGTCCCCCACCCGCGGCGCACCCCGGCGCGAACCGGTGGGCGTCGCGAAGTCCGGCCACAGTCCCAGGGTCCCCATCCGCAGCAGATCATAGGCGCACTGGCGGTAGGTCAGTTCCAGCCGCGAGGGCATCCGCGAGCTGGAGAGGTCCATATGGGATGTCACGACGGCGAGCGTCCGGCCGTTGCGGACGAAGGGAATCGCTTCGACCCGCATTGCCGTGTCGGTGGTCCAGTTTGTCTCACTCGACCGCTCGATGGATTGGCTCTTCCACGCCGCATCGACCAGGGGCTGCAGGTCGCCCCGGATCCGCTCCCCCACAAAGTCGCTGTGGAAAACGGTGTGCGACGTCGACGGCCTGGCATGCGCCAGCGCGACGTAGCTGCCGTCGGGAAGCGGAAACCAGAGCGCCAGGTCGGCGAACGCGAGGTCCGCCACCAGCTGCCAGTCGCCCACCAGCAGGTGCAGCCACTCCGCGTCGCCGGGCGCGAAGTCGGCGTGTTCCTTGATCGGATCAGTAAAGATAGCCATGTTCCAAACTCCGTCAGCGCCTGACAATCGAGCGCAGCAGCCGCAGGGCGACCGACAGTGAAGCCATGTCATCCTGTTCCAGCTCGTTCACTTCGGCGAACATCTTTGTGGCCCGCTCAAGGTTCTCGGAGTTTTCACGCTCCCAGGCCTCCAGCCGTTCCACCGGGTCCCCGCCGGCCATTGACGGTGTGGCCTGCAGCGCCGCCACGGTCATGTCCGCGACGGTTGAATACAGGTCGTCCCGAAGCGCTGCCCGGGCCAGCGCCTGCCAGCGGTCACCGCGGGGAAGCTTGGTGATCCGTTCCAGCAGGTCATCGATTCCGTAGCGGTCATACACCGCGTAGTACACCGCGGCGATGCTCTCCACCGGCTCGTCGACCTGGCGGCTTGCCAGCGCGACGTCGAGCAGGCCGTAACTCTCGAACTGTTCGGCCCAGTAGGAGCCGAGCCCTTCGGGAAGGTCCCAGGCAGCGGCCGTTTCCATTGCGGCTTCGACCCGCTTACGGTCACCGCCGCGCATAAAGCGCAGCAGGTCCTTGCGCAGGGGTTCCACGATCGGTTTGAACGCGGCAATATCCTCATCGATCGAGCTGCCGCTGCCAACATGGTTTACGAACCAGCGCACGGCGCGGTCCAGCAAACGCCGCATGTCGAGGTGGATGGTGGTCCAGGTTTCCGTGGGGAAACTTGCCGGCAGCCCGCCCAGGGCGGCAACGACGTCGTCAATTGCATAGATCTCCCGCAGCGCGCTGAAGGCGCGGGCAACTGTTGCTTCACCGGCGGAGGTTTCCTCCATCACCCGGAAGGCGAAGGTGATGCCGCCGATGTTGATCATGTCGTTGGCGACGATCGTGGAGATGATCTCCCGCCGCAGCGGGTGGCTGTCCAGCTGATCTTCGAATCGTTCAACCAGCTGCTTGGGGAAGTAGCTGCGCAGGGTGCCGCGGAAGTACGGGTCGTCGGCCAGATCCGAGTCGGTCAGTGCCCGGGAGAGTTCGATCTTGGCGTATGCAGCCAGGACGGCAAGCTCAGGAGCCGTGAGTCCGTGCCCCTCCGCCAGCCGGGCCCGCAGTTCCTCGTTGGTCGGGAGCGCTTCAAGCTGGCGGTCCAGTCCGGCACGCTCTTCGAGCCAGTCCATCAGCCGTTCAAAGCTGGGGCTCCACTCGACAACGTGCTGCCGGTCGTTCAGGAGCAGCATGTTCTGGTCGATGTTGTCCTGGAGTACCAGGCGCCCGACTTCGTCAGTCATCGAGTGCAGGAAATCCGGGCGTTCCGCGGGATCGAGGCGCCCGGCAGCGACCATCCGGTCAACGAAGATCTTGATGTTGACTTCGTGGTCGGAGCAGTCCACCCCGGCAGAGTTGTCAATCGCATCCGTGTTGAGGATGACGCCGGCCAGCGCCGCTTCGATGCGTCCGCGCTGGGTCATGCCGAGGTTGCCGCCCTCGCCGATTACCTTGGCGCGGACGTCCCTGCCGTCGATCCGGATTCCGTCATTGGCTTTGTCCCCCACTTCGGCGTTCGTCTCAGCGGAGGATTTGATGTAGGTGCCGATTCCGCCGTTGTACAGCAGGTCAACGGGTGCCTTGAGGATGGCCCGCAGCAGTTCCGGCGGGCTCAGCCGGGTCACTCCGGCGTCAAGCCCCAGGACTTCGCGCACCTGGGCGCTGACCGGGATGCTCTTGGCCTGGCGCGGGTAGACGCCGCCGCCTTCGCTGATGAGCGACTCATCGTAGTCGGCCCACGAAGAACGCGGGAGTTCAAACAGCCGGCGGCGTTCGGCGTGGGAACGCGCAGCATCCGGATTCGGGTCCAGGAAGACATGCCGGTGGTCAAACGCGGCCACAAGCTTGATGTGCTCGGAGAGCAGCATCCCGTTGCCGAAGACATCGCCGCTCATGTCGCCGACGCCGGCGACGGTGAAATCTTCGCTCTGGGTGTCGACCCCCAGTTCGCTGAAGTGCCGCTTCACCGATTCCCACGCACCGCGGGCCGTGATTCCCATGGCCTTGTGGTCGTAGCCGATGGAGCCGCCGGAAGCGAACGCATCGCCCAGCCAGAAACCGTATTCGGCGGAAAGCGCGTTGGCGGTATCCGAGAACGACGCCGTGCCCTTGTCTGCGGCGACAACCAGGTAGCTGTCGTCACCGTCATGCCGGACCACCCGCTGCGGCGGAACGATCTGCTCGCCGTCCGCCGTGACCACCACGTTGTCGGTGATGTCCAGCAGTCCGCGGATGAACGTGCGGTAGCTCTCCTTGCCTTCTTCCATCCAGGCGCCGCGGTCCTCGGCGGGATCGGGCAGCTGCTTGGCGTAGAAGCCGCCCTTGGCACCGGTCGGAACGATAACGGCGTTCTTTACGGTCTGGGCCTTGACCAGGCCAAGGATCTCCGTGCGGAAGTCCTCGCGGCGGTCCGACCAGCGCAGCCCGCCGCGGGCCACCTCGCCGAAGCGCAGATGGACGCCTTCAACCCGTGGTGAATAAACCCAGATTTCGTACTTCGGCCTGGGGAAGGGCGCACCGCCGATGGATTCGGTATCGAGTTTGCTGCTCACATAGGACTTGCCCTGGTAGAAGTTGGTCCGCAGGGTTGCCTCAATCAGGTTGGCGAATGTGCGCAGGACACGGTCGGCGTCCAGCGTGGGAACCTGTTCCAGGCCTGCCTCGAGCTCCGCCCGCGCTGATGCGACTTCATCACTGCGCAGGGTGTCTTCGGTGTCCGGGTCGAACCGCGCCCTGAACAGCCGGACAAGGGCAGCGGTCACCCTCGGATTGGCCATCAGGGTGTCTGACATAAATCCGTAGGAGTTCGTATTGCCCATCTGCCGCATGTACTTGGCATAGCTGCGGAAGATCACGACCTGCCGCCAGCCAAGGTTCTGGCCGAGGACCAGTCTGTCGAACTCATCCGATTCGCTGGCACCCGAGCTGCCGGCCCGGAAGGCCTCAGCGAGCAGGTTGCCGGTCTTCAGGGGATCCACCCCTGCCGGATAATCCAGTCCGAAGTCATAGAGGAAGAGTTCGACGCCGTCCTGGCGGCGGATCTCAAAGGGACGCTCATCGAGCACCTTGAGTCCGAGGTTGTGCAGGAAGGGCAGAATCTGGGTCAGGGACCGCGGCTCCAGCAGATACAGTTTCAGCCGCGCGTCGGCGCCGTCAGCAGATCCTGCCGGGGTGTAGACGAACAGCTCCGGCGCGGTATCCGGGTTCTGCAGCCGGTCCTCAAAGCGTGCGATGTCTTCGAGCGCATCCTCCACCTCGTATGCGACCCGGTAGTCCATTGGGAAGGCGTCGCCCCAGAGCGCGGACAGCTTCTCCGCCTGCTCGCGGTCCAGCTTGCCGCGGAGAACTTCGTTGATACCTTCGGGCCAGGACCGGGTGGCACTGACCAGCCGGCGCTCCAGCGCCGCGGCATCGACGTCGGCAATTTCCACGCCCTTGGGCAGCCGGATGCGGAAGAAGAGCCGCGCCAGGGCAGACTCCGTCAGCCGTGCTTCGTAGTCGATCGACTCGGCATTAAACGTCGAGCGGAGTTCGTCCTGGATGCGCAGCCGGACCGAGGTGGTGTAGCGGTCACGGGGAAGGAACACCAGCGCCGACATAAAGCGGCCGTAGACATCGGGGCGCAGGAAGAGCCGGGTCCGGCGCCGTTCCTGCAGCCGCAGGATTCCCCGTGCCGTTTCCAGCAGGGCATCAACCTCGATCTGGAAGAGCTCATCCCGCGGGAAAGTCTCCAGGATGGCAAGGAGATCCTTTCCGGAGTGTGAGTCCGTCGGGAAGCCGGCGCGGTGCATCACGGCTTTCACCTTGTCCCGCAGGATGGGAATGTTCCGGACCGATCCCGTGTAGGCGCCGGTGGCGAACAGGCCGATGAACCGGCGCTCGCCGTTGACGTTTCCCTCCGCATCGAACCGCTTGATCCCGATGTAGTCGAAGTAAGCCGCACGGTGGACCGTAGAACGCGAGTTTGCTTTGGTAATCACGAGGGCACGCTTTTCGCGGGCCTTCGCTTTCCCGGCAGCGGTCAGGTGCTGCACTTTTCCGGCTTCCGAGCTGCGGCGCAGCAGGCCCATGCCGGTGCCCGAGGAGGCCCGGAGCACGTCTTCGCCGTTTTCCTCGATCAGGTCGTATTCGCGGTAGCCCAGGAACGTGAAGTTACCGTTGTCCAGCCAGGTCAGAAGTTCGTGGGCCTGCTGCAGATCCGGGATATCGGCAGCGCCGGTAATCGAATCGAGCTCCCCGGCGATTTCATGGACTTTCGACCGCATTTCGGCCCAGTCGCCAACAGCAACGCGGACGTCGGAGAGGACCCGTTCGAGGCCGTTGATCATGGCATCACGGCGGTCAACATCGGTGAGCCGGGGAACTTCGACGGCGATCCAGGATTCGATCCGCGCAGTCTGGTTTCCCCCGGTCAGCAGGCCTGAGATGTTCGGCAGCGCCGCCGTGTCGCCACTGGAGACGCCGGCGGCCGAAGGGACCCGGCGCACCTGCTGCAGGGTATCGCTTTCGCGGTCGCGGGCGGCCAGGAACGTCGGGTGTACCACCAGCCGGATGGCGCAGTTCTGCCGGACAATTTCTGCCGTCACGGAATCAACCAGGAACGGCATGTCGTCGGTGACGATCTGGATAACGCTGGCGTCACCCTGATCAAAAATATCTACGGCGGCCGTGCCTTCCGGACGGGTCCAGGCAAGAGCCCGGTGCTGTTCCGCCCGTTCCCTGAGGACCTCCTGCGGATACAGCTCGGCGTCTTCAGCCGCCAGATGCTCGTAATAGTTCCCGATGAACTCCTCAAGGGAAGTACTCGAACTGGAAAGATCCGTGGTGTTGGACCCAGACGACATTTAATACGCCTCCGAAAATCGCCGCTTGATACGAACCGCCCCATTGCGGCCCGTTTGTTACGAGCCTATCCCTTTGGCAATGAAAAGTTTATTTTGCGCCCGCCCGCCAGCGCCGGCGGCTCCCGCGGCGGGAACCCGCCGGAACATTGGCGAGGGCCGCGATGGCGCTGCGAAGCGGCGACGCCGGTGCAGCCTCCAGGAGCGCCGCGCCGGCAAGGAGGGCTGCGTCAGCGGCGTCCCAGTCCGCCGGGAGGAAAGCATCGATTTTCCCGGGGCCGAAACGTTCCCAGGCCTGGCTGAGCTGCCGTTCCGGACTCCGGCCCGCGGCGGAACGCCGGACCTTGTTCAGCACAACCAGCGGTGAGACCCCAGGAACGGCGGTTTCCAGCTCTGCGAGCGCCCTGACCAGGCGCGGAACCCCGACAGGGTCGGCTGCCCCCACCGCATAGACGGTATCGGCATGTTCCAGGGCGGTCAGCGTAGCGGCGTTTCGGCGCGGCGCCATGGTGTCGAAACTCAGCTCCTCGTCTGCTTCGACGCTGAATCCGCAGTCCACCACGGTAATGTCGGCAACCCCACGGGACTGTTCCAGCACACGGCCCAGCGCCGTTCCGCGGATCTCCAGCCAGCGGTCCGAGCGGGTGATCCCGGTCAGGACCGTCATCCGCTGTCCTTTGATCTCCACCGAAACCCCGGAACCGGTCAGTGACACCGGGTCCAGCAGCCCCTGGTCCGCAAGCCGGCAGGCCTGGGCCACACCGGCAGACTCCTCGGTCAAACCCAGACCTGCCGCAATGCTCGGCGCGTACGTGTCTGCATCAATCAGCAGTACCCGGCTGCCCGCAGCCGCGGCTTCTGCTGCCAGGTTCACAGCGAGGGTGGTGCGTCCGGGCGCACCGGCTGGCCCCCAGACGGCCACCAGCGTGCCCCGGCTCTCCGGTAACGGCTCCGCCGGTTCCGTTTCCCGGCCCGCCAGTTCCCACCGGCGCAGAGTCTCTGCCGGATCAGCCAGGGACGAAGCACTGCCGCGGGCGGCAAAGCGCTCCTGATGCCCGGCTACGGCCTCGGCCACCAGAGCCGCGAGTTCCGTGGATTCCAGCGACCGGGGCGCATGCTGGATCCCGAGCGTTTCCAGCCGCGCTTTGGTCTCGTCGTCGTCTGCCAGGACAACCAGTGCCACTCCAGCAGCCGCGAGGCGTTCAGCCAGGCTGGCGGTGAGCTCACCGGCGTCGTCGTCGACAATTGCGGCACGCGCCATTCCGCTTTGGCAGGCGGCAATAAGTTCCGTGAGTTCCCCGCAGCGGCGGATGACGGTTACGGGTCCCTGCAGCCGCTCCAGCCCCTGAACCAGTGCGGCGGTGCCGGTGCCTGAGGTGACAATGGGGATGGTGCTCATCCGGCTGAAGGATTCGGCACAACGGCAATTTTCGCCTGGTTGGACAGGGCACCGAGGAGTCCTGGCAGATCCGGGTCCTCCACAAGCACCAGGAGACGGGTCGAGTCTGATCCGGCGATGACCGACTCCGAGACCGATATTTCGGAGATCTCCGCGGCTTCCAGCAGGCGCCGGGGTTCGCCGTAACCATTTCTGCCGTCCGGCATCGATGCCCAGACATCAATCCGGTCCCCCGGCTTGATCCCGGAGGGAAGCGGTGTTTCGACGTCCAGCCCAAACGGCTTTCGGTCCAGCCGGTCCGCCGTAGACAAGTCAGCCCGGGCGATGAGTTCGCCCTTACGGATCAGTCCCCCGGCCACGGTGTTTTCCGGCAGCGGTTCATCCGCGCGCAGATAGGCGCCCGCCGCGTCACCGAGGCGGACTGAAACCACTTGAAAATCGGCCGTCTGCAGCTGGGTTCCGACGGGCAGGTCCCGTCCTGCGGTCCATACCTGCGTGGTCTGGTCCTGACTGCTCATCAGGGCGGTGACCCCGGCAACGGAGCCGAGGACCAGCAGCAGTCCGAGCAGCAGCCGCGGATCCTTCCACGACGGTTTCCTGAGGCGCTGGACAGGCGCTGCGGGCGCCGCCGTCTTGAGACTCATCTTTCCCCCTGTTTGTGCTCCCGTTGGATTCCCCGCGGAGTGTTGGACGCCATTGTGACGTGGAACGTGCAGGATGGGAACGGGTGATGGTCCCAAAATGTGGATAACGTGCGCCGGGCTGGTTCTGCGGTGGCAGACTAGGGCAGCAGCGGCTGATTGCTGGAAAGGGTTCGATGGTGGGCACGATGAATGAGAAGCGGTTCCTCACCCTCGCCGATGTTGGCGAGGTCCTGAACATTTCCTCGTCCCAGACGTATGCACTGGTCCGGTCGGGGGAACTGCCGGCAATCCAGGTTGGCGGAAGAGGACAATGGCGGGTGGAGTCAGCCAAGCTGGAGGAGTACATTGCCGGCGCGTACCGCAAAGCCGCAGCTGCCAGGTCCGCGATGCCCATGGATTCCACAATGCCCTGGGAGAAAGCGGCAGACGCCTAGTACTGGCCTCCCCCGCAGGCCCCGCTCCGGCGCAGCACCGGGCGCTGACCCGGTCAGCGAAGCGAACTGACGACGGCGATCTCCCGCAGCGGAACCACCGCAGCTGAGGCCACGTTCCCGCGCCTGCGGGCAAGCCCGGCTTCGAGGACCGCGAGCTCGAGAAAATCTCTACCCACCCGGTCGATGCTGCCGTGCACGGCGGCGGAGAGCCCGCCGCGCAGCTGGAGGTGAACGGGGTACCGGTCCCTGGCCAAACCCCTCAGTGCCGCCTGCAGTCCCAGCCGCACTGCCCCCGTCTCGGGAACAGTGAACCGGTCCATGCCCTCCACCATCCGGATGGCGTCCACCGGCACCACATGTGTGCCGGCATCGGCTCGAACCAGAAGCCAGCCCGAGCCCAGCTGGGCCAGCACACCCCTCAGCGCGCCGCACGGTGCATCCACGTGCACCTTCAGCGTCCGGCCGATCTGGCCGCGCAGCCGGTCCGCTAATTCGATGGCAGCAGATTCGCCGCGCTGCCGGTCTGCGATTTCAGATTCCCGGGCGGAGTGCCCGGCAGCTGCAAGCTGCGCCTCCAGATCCGCAAACAACGCTTCCCATCTCATCGGGAAAGGCTAACGCAGGTTTTCCCCGCCCACTCTGGACAGGCGGTAAATCCGTGTGTAGGAAAAGACATCAATCGGAACCAACCCGGGTCAAACCAGATCAAACAGCATCAAACTGGATCAAATCGAGCCAAACAGAAGCGAAAGGAGGCGCCGCGGTGAGAAGGCATCTTGAAGACATGTTCCAGGCGATTGTTTCGGCAGTGGCTGGCCTTTTCCTGCTCTGGTCGGGCATCCGGCTGAACGCCGGCGGGCTGCCTGCTGGCGGGCAGCCCCTCCGGTCGCTGGCCGATCTGCAGGATGCTGCAGGTTTGGCGGCCTCTGCGGCAGGTCTGCTTGTGCTGGGGTGGTGGAGCCTGGGACTCGCTGCCGCCTTGATGTCTGCGATCCTCGCACGGCTGGGCCGGGTCCGCGCTGCCGGCGTGTTCGGCCGGTTCAGCCCCGGCTTTCTGCGCCGTCTTGCTGCCGCTTCCCTCGGAGTCCAGCTGATGGCTGTTCCGGTACCCGCAGCTCTGGCTTCGATGCGGGCGGGGGACGCCGCAACCACGCCCGCGTCGGCGAGCGTTTTATCTGCAGCGCAGCTCTCTGGCCACAGCCGAACCGAAGGCCGGGAGCCGGGCGGTGCCCGCGGCGTCACCGCGGGGCATGGCGAGCCGGGACGAACGGTGGACCCTGGGTGGCAGCTGGAATCCGCCGACCGCCCTGATGCCTCCGCAGCGGTGGACCCGGCCTGGAAACCTGCGCCTGATCCGGTGCCGCCTTCCCTGCTCGTCCCGCCCGGACTGCGGGCAGACACTCCCTCCGCGGAACGGGTCACCGTCATGGCCGGTGACACGCTGTGGGATTTGGCAGCCGCACAGCTGGGCCCGCTTGCGACTGCCGCCGAAATCGCCGAGCTCTGGCCCCGGTGGTATGAGCTGAACCGGCTGGTGGTCGGCCCGGACCCGGACGTGCTGCTGCCCGGCCAGATCCTCCTGGCCCCGCCCCTGCCCTCGGAGTAGGTCCAACCGGAAAGGAATATGCCCGTGACAACCGTGATCATCCTTCCCACGCCGGGAGAACTTCCCACCCGCGAAGCCGCAGGTCTGGCCCGCGCCAGCGGGGAGCCGCTGCCCGTTCCGCCACCCCGGACACCTGTGTTCGGCACCGTTCCGGGACAGGCTCCGCCAGTGGTCCCGCAGCAACGCACCGCTGAGGTCCGTCCACTTCACCCGGACCCGCCTCCGGCCGGCGCCAACTGGAGCAGTTCTCCCGATGACGACGCACGGATAGAAGCCATTGCACGGTCAGTCACCGTCGGTGCGCTTGAGGTCCTGGCCGGCG
Source organism: Arthrobacter gallicola (assembly GCF_014836775.1). Classification (GTDB taxonomy): domain Bacteria; phylum Actinomycetota; class Actinomycetes; order Actinomycetales; family Micrococcaceae; genus Arthrobacter_B; species Arthrobacter_B gallicola. The sequence goes on along the minus strand of NZ_JACSQD010000003.1, from coordinate 330,726 downwards.
TCCGTCCGCTGCAGCAGATGGTGCGGTGGCTCGACCTCAAAGAGTTCGAACGGCTGCAGCTGCGGGCTAACCTGGTCCGCGGACGCAGCGACCTGCGGCTGCACCGCAACGTCCGGGTGCTGAACGTCCGGGTATGCCCCGTCTCAGAGGGCGTTTATGAGGCATCGGTAGCGGCCGCCGAAACGGCCAGAGTCCGCGCCGTTGCGCTCCGTCTGGAGCTGCGGCGCGGACTCTGGAAGGTCACCGTCCTGGAAATTGGCTGACGGGAGCTATTTGCGCTTCTTCTTCGACGCGGGCTTAGCGTCCCTGCGCGAAGCGGACTGTGAACCCGGTGCTGTCCCGCTCTTCTTAGCCGGTGCCGTGCGCTCGATCCGGGTTTCGACCTGCCCCTGACTGTTAGGGGCAGAGAACTGCAGGCTGGCAGGCTGCTCCGGCTCGTCCAGGCCTGCAGCCTTGATGACCGGTGTACCGATCACGCCGCGCGCATCCTTGACGCCTTGCAGGGCTTCCGGAACAGCCGGCTGGCTGACCTGCACCTCGACGTTGAAGAGGTAACGGATGCTCTCTTCGCGGATGGCTTCCATCATCGTCTGGAACATCACGAAGCCCTCGCGCTGGTACTCCACGAGCGGGTCCCGCTGCGCCATGGCGCGCAGGCCGATTCCCTCCTTGAGGTAGTCCATCTCGTACAGGTGTTCCTGCCACTTGCGGCCAATCACCGAGAGAACAACGCGGCGTTCCAGTTCGCGCATGGCCTCGGACCCCAGGGCATCTTCCCGGGCCTGGTAGGCCAGGCGTGCATCGGACAGGATTTCGTTGAGCAGGAAATCCCGGGTGAGATCCGAATGGCCGCCGGCTTCATCGATAACTTCATCGATCGTCAGCCCCACCGGGTACACAATCTTCAGGTTCTTCCAGAGCGTGTCGAGATCCCAGTCATCCCCGTGGCCCTCGGCCGTGGCGTCGTTGACGATCGCCGTGATGACGTCCTCGAGGAAGAAGCCGATCTTTTCCTGAAGGTCGTCGCCTTCCAGGATTCGGCGCCGGTCACCGTAGATCGCTTCACGCTGGCGGTTCAGGACGTCGTCGTACTTCAGGACGTTCTTGCGCTGTTCAGCGTTGCGTCCTTCCACCTGTCCCTGTGCGTTCTGGATGGCCTTGGACACCAGCTTTGATTCCAGCGCGACGTCGTCGGGCATGGAGGAGCTGTTCATGATCCGTTCCGCTGCACCCGAGTTGAACAGGCGCATGAGGTCATCTGTCAGCGACAGGTAGAAGCGGGACTCGCCCGGGTCTCCCTGGCGGCCGGAACGGCCGCGGAGCTGGTTGTCGATGCGGCGGGATTCGTGGCGTTCGGTGCCCAGCACATAGAGCCCGCCCAGCGCGCGGACCTCGTCGTGTTCGGCGGCGACGGCGGCCTGTGCCTTTTCCAGCGCGGCAGGCCACGCGGCTTCGTACGCTTCGGGGTTCTCCGCCGGATCCAGTCCGCGGCTGTTGAGTTCGGCGACGGCGTTGAATTCGGCGTTACCGCCGAGCATGATGTCGGTGCCGCGGCCGGCCATGTTCGTGGCGACGGTGACGGCGCCCTTGCGGCCGGCCTGCGCCACGATCGCTGCTTCACGGGCATGGTTCTTGGCGTTGAGCACTTCGTGCCGGATACCGGCCTTGGCCAGCTGCTTGGAAAGGTATTCGCTCTTCTCAACACTGGTGGTGCCTACGAGCACCGGCTGGCCGGAGGCGTGCCGCTCTGCGATGTCCTTGACGACGGCGTCGAACTTCGCGACCTCATTTTTGTAGATGAGGTCGGGCTGGTCCAGGCGTGCCATCGGCTTGTTGGTGGGGATCGGCACAACCCCGAGCTTGTAGGTGCTCATGAACTCGGCGGCCTCGGTCTCGGCGGTGCCGGTCATGCCGGAGAGTTTTTCGTACAACCGGAAGTAGTTCTGCAGGGTGACCGTCGCCAGTGTCTGGTTTTCGGCCTTGATCTGCACCCCTTCCTTGGCTTCGATGGCCTGGTGCATGCCCTCGTTGTAGCGGCGTCCGGCCAGGATGCGTCCGGTGTGCTCATCCACGATCAGCACTTCGCCGTTGAGGATGACGTAGTCCTTGTCCCGCTTGAACAGTTCCTTGGCCTTGATGGCGTTGTTCAGGAAGCCGATGAGCGGTGTGTTTGCTGCCTCGTACAGGTTGTTGATGCCCAGGTAGTCTTCGACTTTTTCGATTCCGGCTTCCAGAACGCCGACAGTGCGCTTCTTCTCGTCGACCTCATAGTCCGTGTCGAGGGAAAGGCGCTGAACAACCTTGGCGAACTCCGTGTACCAGCGGTTCACGTCGCCGCTGGCAGCACCGGAAATGATCAGCGGGGTCCGGGCCTCGTCGATGAGAATGGAGTCGACTTCATCCACGATGGCGAAGTTGTGCCCGCGCTGGACCAGCTCGTTGGCGCTCCAGGCCATGTTGTCGCGCAGATAATCGAAGCCGAATTCGTTGTTGGTGCCGTAGGTGATGTCAGCTGCGTACTGTTCGCGGCGGATCGCCGGGTCCTGGTTCGCCAGGATGCAGCCGGTGGTCATGCCGAGGAAGCGGAAGACACGGCCCATGAGGTCCGACTGGTATTCGGCCAGGTAGTCGTTGACGGTGACGACGTGCACGCCCCTGCCGGTCAGGGCGTTGAGGAAGGCCGGTGCGGTGGCGACCAGGGTTTTACCTTCACCGGTCTTCATCTCGGCGATGTTGCCCAGGTGAAGGGCAGCTCCGCCCATCATCTGCACATCGAAGTGCCGCATGCCGAGGGTGCGTCCGGCGGCTTCACGGACGAGGGCGAAGGATTCAGGGAGCAGGTCGTCCAGGGACTCGCCGCCCGCATGGCGTTCCCTGAGCTTGTCCGTCTCGGCGCGCAGTTCTGCGTCGCTCATCGCCTTGAACTCGTCCTCGAGCACGTTGATCGCGTCGGCGTAGATACGCAGTGTTTTCAGCGTTTTCTTGTCACCGGTGCGAAGAACTCGTTCGAGAAGTGATGCCACTGATTTGCTCCCAATCTAGTGTTGCCGTTTTCTGGCGTCCCCAGTCTACGTGAGAGACGTCCGGCAGGTCGCCTCGGTTCCCGGCACGGGTTAATCACGGTTAACTGCCAGTTTAAGGGCGGGCGCAAGGTTGCCCACAGGTCTTACCATAACCGCTGAGAGGCCCAGCCACTGCGCCATCAGCTGTATTTCCGCGGCAAGCTCAACGTCGGTGTTGCCCGGTGCCTCCGGCTCAAGGTGCGCAGACTGGACCAGCAGCACTCCCGCGGCGCGGTCCGCTTTCAAGTCAACGCGCGCCGCGATCCGGTCGCCAAGCAGAAAGGGCAGCACGTAATAGCCGTACCGGCGCTTGTGCGCCGGTGTATAGATTTCGATCCGGTACTCGATCCCGAAAATTTCCTGCAGGCGCCGCCGGTCGAAAACGAGCGAGTCAAAGGGACTCAGCAGGGCCCGCGCCCGGGTATGGCGCGGCGTGCGCGCCTCGGCGTGCAGGAAAACCGGGCCTTTCCATCCGGCGACCTCCGTTTCCTCGAGCCTGCCTTCGGAGGTGAGGATCCTGGCGGCAGTGAGGGTCTCCCGCACCGGCAGCCGGAAATAGTCGGCGAGCGAATTCGCGGTCGCGGCGCCGAGGGACCGGGCGGCGGTCTCGGTCAGCCGGAGGAGTGCCTCGGTGCGGTCCGGCTGGTCCAAGGCCCGCGCTCCCAGCGGATGGATGGATCCGGTGGGAGCGTACAGCCGTTCGAACTGGGCGCTCCGCCCGGCGGAGGTGATGATTCCCTGTTCGAAAAGATCTTCCAGCACGCGTTTTACCGCGCTCCAGTTCCAGCCCCACGATTTTGCTGCCGTACCGCTCTCGTGGCCCAGCAGCGTCTCAACCTGCCGGGCACTGAGCGGATGTTTCTGCTCAAGCAGGTCCAGAACGGCAGCAGAGACTTTTTCACGCAGCTCCTGGGGCATGTCCCGGGCCCGCATCCACGTTCGGCGCTGCCAGACCCGCAGGTCAGCGAACAGCTCGGGGCGGATATAGCTGGCTTCATGTGCCCAGTACTCAACCATCTGCCGCGGATGCCGCGAGGACATGCGCTCCAGCAGGGTCCGGTCGTAGGGTCCCAGGCGCGAGAAATGCGGCAGGTAGTGGCTGCGCGCCAGCACATTGACGGAGTCGATTTGAAGCAGTGCCAGCGCATTAAAAACGCGGCCCACCTGCCCTGCAGTAGGGCGGATGGGCCGCGTCGCAGCCAGCTGCTGCGCACCCAGGACGGTGCGGCGGGCCTGGTCCGGGGTTAGGGCGGGAGACATGCCCCTATCCTAGGCAGGCCCGCCCAGGGTCAGGCGGTGGCCCGCACTTCCCCGGTGTCGGGAGTCCCGTCCCGGTAACCGCGCAGTTCTTCGCGGATCTCCTCAGTGCCTTCAGCGCACTTGGAGTCCAGGGTGATCACGCCGTAGGTCCAGCCCTTGCGGCGGTAAACCACCGAGGGTGCGCCGGTGGCGGAATCCACGAAAAGGTAGAAGTCGTGACCTACCAGCTCCATGTTGTCGACGGCGTCGTCAAGGCTCATGGGAGCGCCGGGGAAAACCTTGCGGCGGATCAGGACCGGGCAATCCCCGGCCTGCTCCTCCTGCCCGGCTTCATTGCCGGCCACTGGTTCGTTTTCCTTGACGGCGAGCTGATCAGAAAGAGGTTCTGTGCTGCTGACCGGGTCGAGACCGGCTGTGGCGACCTGGACCGGAACCGGGGTGTGCCGCCCGTGGTGCACTTTCCGGCGGTCACTGGCGCGGCGCAGCCGCTGCAAAAGCTTGGCGTAAGCGAGGTCAAAAGCCGCAAACTTATCCGCGGATGAGGCTTCGGCCCGGACCACCGGTCCCCGGCCGATAACCGTCAATTCCACGGTGAGGGAGCTGTCGGCTTCGCGGATGTTCTGATGCTTGGTGACCCGGGCGTCAACCCGCTGCACCTTATCTCCGAGGTTTTCGACCTTGCCGATCTTGTCGGCGGCGTACTGACGGAACCGATCGGATACTGCAACATTGCGTCCGCTGATCATGAATTCCATGGTGCCCTCCAATTTTCTTCGGTGACACAACAACGGCCGCTGCCAGTTTCCTCCGCGGCCGCTGCCGCAGGAATGCTCCTTTGCTTGAAGCAGTCCATATCCAACACGTTAGATCACACCGGAGGTTAATTCATCTTCCGGTCCTGTGCCCTCTGCGGAAGTGCTCCTGCCGTCCTTCCCGGCGGGGCGCTGCGGAAGCCGCCGTATGCGCCTTATTCGCGGCGCGACGGGGAACGGGCGGCGGCTATGACGACGGCGCAGGTTACATCCGCTCCGGCTGCACGCAGGGCCCGCACGGCTTCGGCGATCGTGGCTCCGGTGGTGAGGACGTCGTCGGCAACCAGCACACTGACCCCCTGCAGGCTTCCCGGCCCACCCGCGCTCATGGAGCCGTGGACGTTGGTCCGCCGCGCCCTGGCACCCAGCCCCTTTTGCCCACCGGGACCCCTGGCAGCCCAGCGCGCTGCCAACGGCAGGCGCCGGTAACCCAGCAGATATTCGATCCTCATGCCCCGGGGCAGCAGTCCGCCGTGATCCACCGTTCTCAGAATCAGCCGCAGCGGGTCATAGCCCCTCCTGCGCCATGCCCGGGCGCTGCCGGGCACCGGAACGAGCACGAGTGGCCCGGACCCGCTGCCGGGCACGGCGTGCAGTGCCCGGGCCAAAGCCGGGGCCAGAACTGCTGCAAGACCCGTGTGCCCGTGGTTCTTGCAGGCGAGCAGCACCCTGGCCAGACCGGACCGGTAGTACCCGGAGGCGGTTACCGGCAGCGGGTGGAAGTCTTCTTCCGGGTCGGTGTCAGCGCACTGCGCGGGCAGGAGTCCAGCTCCGGCCGCAGCGTTGAAGGGGCGCAGTGTGCTTCGCCGCAGCTCTCCGGCACAGGGCGGGCACAGCGGCTCATCGGGCCGGCCGCAGACCACACAGCATACCGGCAAAAGCACCGCCCGCAGTTCTCTGCCCGCCTGCAGCAGCGCCACGGCTCCCGGGTGGGCGAGCCAGCGCTCGAAGCGCTCGAAACGCTCAAAAACGGTCATGCCCCAGTGTCGATGCTCCGGTTCCGCAGGGGCGGAGGAAAGCACTCCCCGGTGGATGACGGCAGCCGCACGTCGTCCGGCCCGACCTTGTGCAGGAGGGGTGTCACAGTGCAGGCGACGTGCCGCAGGCAGGAGCGGGGAGGCGCCGCTGAGTCTTATCCGGGGAACGCCGGATCCCGAAGCCCGTCGATTTCCTTGATCCACCCGTTGCCAAGCTTTTTGTACACTGCGTCGGGGGTCTGGACGAACAGGTCCTCGGCTCCGTCCCCGCCGCTGAGCCCAAAGCTCCCTTCCCAGGGTGCCAGGACACGGTTTTCCGTGGCCAGATCCAAAATCACCGGGGTGAGCGTGTCATCCTGGCCCTTTTGAAGCGCCGCTACTTCGGTCTCGCCGACCCAGACGGCAGTCGTCACGGGTGCAGTGGTCCAGAGTTCAAAGGGGGTGGTCAGCGTCTGCGGCGTCCCGTCCGAAGCACGTACGACGCCGGAGATCAGGACCCGGCTTGCGCCGCCCTGTTCCACCACAAGAAGTGCCCGGGCGCCGTCCCTGGAGATCCGCAGATCCCGCACGGTCATGTCAGCCAGCCAGGAGGGTGTGAGGCCGGCTCCGTTGGAGGCACGCAGATCCGGACCCACCGCGAGCAGCTTCGATCCTGGTCCCCCGCCGTCTCCATGTGAGGCCGACCAGATCCAGCCTTCCGGGTCAATGCTGGGACCGCTGAGGCCGCGGCCCGCCGCTACCGGAGCCACGTCCTTGTCCGGACCTGTCACGAGCAGCGTGTTCCGGTCACCCGAGAGGAACGCGATGGTGTCCAGATCAACGGAGACGGCGGGCTCCCGGGGGTCATATTCCGAGACGTCGGGAAGGTTCGCGATTGGCTGCGCCTGGCGGTCCCGGAAGAAGGTGAGTCCGTCGCCGGCGACTGCCACCTGGGTGTTGCCGACGGAGGGATTGTCCTGGACCGGGATCAGCTCGCTGCTTTCCGGTCCCAGATCAACGGGCCGCTGGTTGACCGTCATTTCAACGGAGTTCACGTTGTTGAGCTGCCGGAGGTTCTGTTCCAGCTGGAGGGCCATCTGCTGCCGGCTCAGGTCGCTGGAATCTTCCAGGACCTCTGCGGAGAAATCAACGGAGGCGACGCCGGACACAACGGGCACGGCGTCCCGCGCCAGGGACGTTTCCGCCGGGAAGGCACTTGTCACGGCGCCCTGCAGGTAGGGGGCCGGGCCGGCCAGCATCGCGTTGACCACCGAGGCTGCCATGCCGGAGCGCTGCACAAACCAGCGGGTGTCCGGGACCCAGTAGCGGTACGTGCTGGAGTAGAAGTAGAGATTGTGGGCCTGGAACACTGTCGGGAACATAACGTCGGAGATCATCACACCGTTGGGGATGCCGCTGATCCTCCACTGCTCGTCGGCGTTTTGAGTCAGCCGCACCTGGATGGTCTCGGTGGTGCCGGGAGCTGATTCGGTCCGGACCCCCTTGGCGTTCACCGAGGCCACAACCTCGAGCTGGATCTGGAAGGCGTTGGGTTCCGGCAGCGGAACAACGTTCGGATCAGCTCCGTAGATAACCACACGCTCGCTGGGAACCCAGGAGGAGGCCAGCTCAGCCGTGAGGAACTCGCGCGCGGCGCTGTAATCTTCGCCTGCGCCCACCCCGGCGGTGATAAAGCCGTCGATAATCTCCTGCGGACCGGCATCCTCCGCCGGTCCCGGCGGGCTGTAGCTGAGCTGGTTGGACAGGGCGCTTCCGCCGGCGCTGGCGGTGGCGGTTCCCACCGGGCCAACGGTGGGAATGGAGGAGCACCCGCCCAGGAACACCAGGGCGGCGAGCAGGAACGCGAGCACTGCGCCGGGGGCTGCCGGTTTCCTAGCCATGGGTGTCCTCCTGAACAGCACGGGGTGGAGCGGACAGTGCGCGGGGGGCTGCCGGAAGCGGCACGTCCTGCGGCGAGAGCGGAACGGGAGAGGCCGCGATCGTTCCACCGTGCCAGCGCGGCAGGGTGAGCCGGAAGCAGGCTCCTTCGCCCGGGTTCCCCCAGGCTTCCAGCCAACCGCCGTGCAGCCGGGTGTCTTCGGCAGCAATCGCGAGCCCCAGCCCGCTTCCTCCGGTGGTCCGGGCGCGTGCCGGGTCGGCCCGCCAGAACCGGTCGAAAACGCGGGCGGCGGCGTCGTCGGTCATTCCAATGCCATAGTCACGCACGGCCACCCCGACGGCGTCGGCATTGGTGGCGACGGCGATTTCCACCGGCTTGCCCTCGCCGTGTTCGAGCGCGTTCACCACCAGGTTCCGGACGATCCGCTCAATCCGCCGTGGGTCGGCGTCCACAACCACCCTGTCCTCACGGCAGACAACCCGGACCTCGGATCCGTTGTTCAGGGCCAGCGGCTCCGTTGCCTCCACCACGTCCCGCACGATGCCCAGGATGTCAGCTGCCTCCAGGTCCGGCTCCGCGGCACCGGCGTCGAACCGGCTGATCTCCAGCAGATCCGCGAGCAGCGCCTGGAAGCGTTCCACCTGGTGGTAGAGCAGTTCGGTGGAGCGTTTGCTGATCGGGTCGAAGCCGTCACGGGCATCGTAAAGAACCTCGGCTGCCATCCGGACCGTTGTCAGGGGCGTGCGCAGTTCGTGGGAAACATCGGAAACGAAACCCTGCTGCATGCGTGAGAGCTGGGCCAGCTGGGTGATCTGGTCCTGCAGCGTGGCCGCCATATGGTTGAACGAGGCAGCCAGGCGGGCTACTTCATCTTCACCCTTGACCTCCATCCGTTCCTGCAGCTCACCGGCCGCGAGCTTCTCGGAGACCGAGGCGGCGGCGCTCACGGCGCCCACGCCGGCCTTGGTCACCACCCAGGCGATGGTGCCGATGATGACCAGCAGCAGTCCGCCGGCGATCCATAGGATCCCGTGAATGTCATTGAGGGTCTGCTGCATGGTGGACAGGTCATAGATCAGGTACAGCGCGTATTCGGAGCGGTCCGGGGGCAGGGTGACCTTGGTGCCGAAGGCAAGTCCTGGTTCCCCGTGGGCCAGCGCCAGGGCCGACCAGTAGACAACGTCCTCCCCCTCCGGGTCCAGCCCCGCGACCGACTCTGCGAGCGGTGCCGGGATTCCGCTGGCGGTAATACCGTCGCCCAGCGGTGACACGTACAGGTTTTCCTGCCCGGGCAGCGGGGTGAGCAGGTACCGCCGCGGGGTTTCCGCGCCGCGGCCCTCAAGCAGTGAGAGTGTGTTGGAGACCAGCCGCTCGGTGCCTTCACGGTCCGTAGCCGCCGTCGTGCGGAAATTCTCCTTGACGCTGCTCAGGCCGGAGGTGGCTTCAGCACGGAACTGGGTCAGGCGTTCCTCATACAGAGCGCCGGCAATCTGATGGGAAAGAAACGCGCCGATGCCGCCGCAGGCAACGATGACCAGCAGCAGCGTGGCCAGTACTGTCTTGAACTGGAGGGACCTTCTCCAGCGGACCGCGATCCGCGCCAGGGTAGCCTGGTTGACGGCGTCGGCCGCCCGCCGGAGAGCGGCCACGGCACGGATTCTCCGTTCCCGGCCCCATATCCCCCGTGCAGCTGTGCTGCGCGGTTCCGCCGGCGCACCGGCAGCGGAACCGGGACTAGTTCTGGCCGGCTTTGTAACCGACACCACGGACCGTCAGGACGATTTCGGGAGCTTCCGGATCACGCTCGATCTTGGAACGCAGCCGCTGCACGTGCACGTTGACCAGACGGGTATCGGCTGCATGCCGGTAGCCCCAGACCTGCTCCAGCAGCATTTCCCGCGTGAACACCTGCCAGGGCTTGCGCGCCAGGGCAACGAGGAGATCGAATTCCAGCGGGGTCAGTGCAATGCGCTCGCTGCCGCGGGCAACAGAGTGCCCGGCCACGTCAATGCTCACCTCGCCGATGGAGAGGGTTTCGGGGGACTTGGAATCCACCGGCCGCAGGCGCGCACGGACCCGGGCGACCAGCTCTGCCGGTTTGAACGGTTTGGGGACGTAGTCATCGGCGCCCGATTCCAGTCCGCGGACGACGTCGGCTGTGTCGGATTTGGCGGTCAGCATCACGATGGGCAGATCAGATTCCGCGCGGATCTGGCGGCAGACTTCAATGCCGTCCATGCCGGGCAGCATCAGGTCCAGCAGCACCAGATCGGGCTTCGAGCTGCGGAAGATCTCCAGGGCCTGGGCACCATCAGCACAGAAGACGGGGTCAAAACCGTCGTTCCGGAGCACAATGCCGATCATTTCGGCCAGTGCTTCGTCATCGTCTACGACCAGTATCCGTGCCTTCATGCTTCCCAGTTCCCCACTACTTCCCGCCTCGGATGGGCATTTCACGCCCCCGGCTGCCGCGCGTTGTTCCTGGCGCCAGGCTTGCTGATTCCGTCGATCCGGCCGTGCTGTCCCCGGCAGTTTCCGGGGTGAGCAGCCGGCTGCGCATAAAAATGCTGCACATAAAAATACCGTGCTGCGGGGTCCCTTACTGAAAGGGGCCACAGTACGCCGGAATAGCCCATGCTATCCCTATCACCCCAAGGGGCATATTTTCGCCACGGCCCGCCGGGTCCCCGTTAGCCGCCGCAGAAACTATAGTCGGACTAGGAGAAACTGGATGCTGTACCGAAAAGCGGGGGCTGCGGGATGAGTCAGGATAATCACAACGAACCGGATCCCGGTGCCGCGGCCGGCGCCGCCGGATCCCAAAAAGTTCCCCGCCCCGGCTCCGCGCACCCTCCCATTCCCCCCTCTCCCTGGGGTGCGCCGCAGCAGCCCCAGTGGGGCCAGCAACCCCAGTGGGGACAGCAGCCGCAGTGGGGACAGCCGCCCTACGGTCCCCCGGCAGGAGACGCCCCGGGCTGGGCACAGCCAGCCTACGGGGCCGGTCCCTATGGACCGGGGCCCAGCGGCGGACAGTACACCGCTCCCCCCAAGCCCGGCGTCATTCCCCTCCGCCCCCTGGGGCTTGGCGAAATTCTGGACGGTGCGTTCCAGGCGTGCCGGCGCAACCCGGCTGCAACCTTCGGCACGGCGATCATCATCCAGGGCGTCATCGCCGTCCTGACCGTTATTTTTGGGCAGACCCTGCTGGGCCCCCTTGCCAGCCTCGACATTGAATCGGAGCTGACCGACGCTGAAGCGCTTTCGCTGGGCGCCACAGCCCTGACCGGGGGCACCGCGCTGACCATCCTGTCCGTCGTCGGGCTTCTCGGCATGCAGGGCCTGCTGGTCATTCCGGTGGCCCGGGCGATCCTGAACCTCAAGACCGGCTTCGGGCAGACCTGGCGCCTGGCCAGGGGATCACTGCTCCGGCTGGCCGGTCTGTCACTGCTGCTCCTGGCAGCATCCGCCGTGGGTATCACCGCCTTCATCTTCAGCGTCGTCTTCGTTATTGAATTACTCGGCGCTTCCGGTGTCTTCCTGACTGTTCTCGGAGTCCTGGGCGTGACCGCCGTATTCGCCTGGCTGTCCGTGAAACTCGCACTGGCCCCCGCCGCGCTGGTCCTGGAACCCCGCGGCGTTTTCGCGGCCATCGGCCGCTCCTGGTCACTTACCCGCCGGAACTGGTGGCGCACCTTCGGCATACTGCTGCTCACCAGCCTCATCGTTTCGATCATCGTCTCGGTGATCAGCACACCAATCACCATGCTCATCACGATGTTCGCTTCCTTCGGAAGCCCCGAAGCCGCTGCCGGAGACTTCTCCGCGCTGGTCCCGGTGCTGGTCCTGACCACTGCCGTGTCCACGCTCTTCGGCGCCATCGGCTATGCGTTCCAATCCACTGTCACGTCATTGCTGTACATCGACCTGCGGATGCGCAGGGAGGGCTTTGACGTCGCCCTGATGAAGGATCAGGAACTCGCAGGCACCGGGCTCCCGGATACCGTTCCGGGCCGGACCGCTGATCCTGGTTCTGCCAGCGGCACCCAGACCCCCTGGCCCGGCAGCCCGTCCAACGGTCCCGCCTAGGCCGCCATGATCGCTTTATTCCCTGTCCGCCTGCCGGTGTGGTTCGAGGTGCCCGTGACACCTGACGCCGATGAGGCCCGCGGCTGGCTCGAAACGGAGCTGTCCCAGAGTGAGTATCAGGAGGCTCAGCCGGGGCTGGTGGAAAAGCTGCTCGGCACCATTATGGAATGGCTCGGCGATGTTCTCGCCAGTGTTCAGGGGGTAGGCCCCACCGCCGGGGTGCTTCTGCTGGGACTCGGTGCACTGCTGGTCCTTGCCGTGGCCGTCCTGGTGATCAGGCCCCGCCTCAATGCACGGCGCAGGCGGCCCGGAGTGTTCGAGGACACGGTCCCCGAACAGGACGCCGCCAGCCACCGCCTGCGCTCGGACAGAGCTGCCGCTGACGGGGATTGGGATACTGCTCTTGCGGAGCGTCTGCGCGCGGTTCTCCGGACGGCGGAGGAACGGGTCATCCTGGACCGCCGCCCCGGCCGAACCGCCTACGAGGCCGGCTCGGAGCTCAGCTCCGTCTTTCCGGCGGCAGCCGACGACATTCTCTGGCTGGCCGCCCGCTTCGACGAGGTCCGTTACGGAAACGGAAAAGCAGATGCCCAGGACGCCGGACGGGCGCAGCGCCTCGATGCCCAGCTCCTGCAGAGCCAGCCCGGACCGGCCAGCCGCCAGATGCAGCCGTACCTGGCGGTGCCCCGATGAGCGCCGTTCCCGGTTCCACTGCTTCTGACCCAGCCTCCCCCGGGCTGCCGCTGCCCGGTTCCACAGAGCCCGGTTCCACAGAGCCCGGTTCCGCACTGCCCGGTTCCACAGAGCCGGGTTCCGCAGGATTCGGGCGGGACGAAGCACCGGCACCGGGCTCCGGCAGTCTGCGCCGTAAGCTGCGGACCTGGCGGCTCTGGATCATTCTGGCGGCGGTTCTTGCAGCCACCGTGGTGCTGGGACTGTTCGGGGGATCCGGCGGTGACCGGGCCGCGCTCTCTGCCGGGAATTCTGCGCCGCAGGGCGCGCAGGCCCTCGCCCGGGTCCTGCAGGACCGCGGAGTCGACGTCGTTGTGGTGCAGGACCACGCTGCAGCCGTGGCCGCGCTGCAGACTCCCGGCGCGGCCCTCCTGCTCTTTGATCCCAATGAGTACCTGAGCTCCGGCCAGCTCACTGAACTCGGCACGGCGGCGGCGAAGACCGTCCTGGTCGAACCGACGTTCACGCAGCTCGCACGGCTCGCGCCGGAGATAGCCCACGCCGGCCTGATCCCGCAGGACGTCCTGGACCGGGGCACCGCCATCCCGGCCGGCTGCACCGATACTGCCGCCCAGGCGGCGGGCAGCGTCACGCCGGGTGGGCTGGCCTACCGCGGACCGGTGACCTGTTTCCCCGTCACCAGCGCAGGCCCGCCCGCCGGGCTCTACGCCAGTTCCCCGGACGGTACCCAGACAGTGCTGGGCTACACCGGCCTGCTGGCCAATGAAACCATCGCGGACAGCGGGAACGCTGCCCTGGCGCTGCACACGCTGGGCAGCACCGGCACCCTGGTCTGGTACCTCCCGACAGCCTCCGATATTCCGGCCAGCGCTGCACCGGCCGACCCGCTCTCGCTGCTTCCCGGGTGGGTAAACCCCCTGCTGGCCTGGGTATTGGTGGTGGCGGCGCTCGCTGCTTTCTGGCGCGGCCGCCGGATGGGGCCGCTGGCGCTGGAGCCGATGCCTATTGTTGTACGGGCCTCTGAAACGGCGGACGGCAGGGCGCGGCTTTATCAGGACAGCCGGGCACTGGACCGGGCGGCGGCGAACCTGCGGGCGGCAACCCTGACCCGGCTGGCTGCGCGGCTGCGGCTTGGCCCCGGAAGCAGCGCCGGAGCAGTGGTGGAATCCGCTGCCCGCGCCACCGGACGGTCCGCGGCCGAACTGGACAACCTACTCAAACGATCCATGCCCACAACCGACAGCGCCCTGGTGATCTGGTCACAGGAACTGCTGGACCTAGAGGAAGAGATAAGCGAATCATGACCCAGCAGTACAGTGCCGCTTCCGGCGCCGTTTACGCCGGAGGCGCCGTGACCGAGCAGGATGAAAACGCCCGCCGTGCCCTGCACAGTGTCCGGCAGGAGGTTGCGAAGGCTGTGGTAGGCCAGGACGCAGCTGTGACCGGCCTGATCATCGCCCTGCTGGCCCGGGGTCATGTTCTCCTGGAGGGGGTTCCGGGGGTGGCGAAAACGCTGCTGGTCCGGACGCTGGCGGCTGTCTTATCCCTGGACACCAAGCGCGTCCAGTTCACCCCTGATCTGATGCCCGGCGACGTCACCGGGTCCCTGATCTATGACGGCCGCACCTCCGAGTTCAGCTTCCGTGAGGGACCCGTTTTCACCAATATCCTGCTCGCCGACGAAATTAACCGCACTCCGCCGAAAACCCAGGCGTCTCTTCTCGAAGCCATGGAGGAACATCAGGTCTCGGTCGACGGCGTCTCCCGCCCGCTGCCGGATCCGTTCCTTGTCGCCGCAACGCAGAACCCGGTGGAATATGAGGGGACCTATCCGCTGCCGGAGGCCCAGCTTGACCGGTTCCTGCTCAAAATGACCCTCGATCTTCCCGGGCGGGAGGATGAAATCGAAGTCATCCGGCGGCACGGCAGCGGCTTCGACCCCCGAAACCTGGCAGCCGCCGGTGTCCGTCCCGTGGCCGGCGAAGCCGATCTCCGGCACGCCCGGGACGCGGTGGCAAGGGTGGAGGTGTCCCCGGAGGTTCTGGGCTACATCGTCGACCTGGTCCGCGCCACCCGGTCCGCGCCGTCTTTCCAGCTCGGCGTTTCCCCGCGCGGTGCGACGGCGCTGCTGAACACCTCGCGGGCCTGGGCCTGGCTGTCCGGGCGGGCGTTCACCACTCCGGATGACGTCAAGGCGCTGACGCTCCCCGCACTGCGCCACCGGGTGGCTCTCCGCCCGGAAGCACAGATGGACGGGGTCAGCGTGGATGACGTTCTGGGCAGCATCCTCGCCACCGTCCCGGTCCCCCGGTAGGCGCTGGCACCCATGGCTGTTTCAGGCCGCCTCGTGATCCTCGCTGCGATGGGCGCAGCCGCGGTGATTCTCTTCCCCGGGATCCAAACAATCCTGCTGTGGCTGGGGCTGCTCGCCGCGGCGGTCGCCCTGGACCTGGCCCTTGCTGCCCCGCCGCTGCGCGCCGGACTGGAACGGCAGCTGCCGGAGAGCGCCCGGTTTGGAGAGGATATCCCCGCTCCGATCGTGGTCCGGAACGGATCGGGCAGAACTTTGCATGCGCTGCTGCGCGATGCGTGGCAGCCGTCGGCCGGCCAGGCCCGGCCCGTGCGCCGAGTCATTGTCCCGCCGGGTGAGGCCAGGCTTGCTGCAGGAACGCTGCGGCCCGAACGCCGCGGGGAACTGCGCACCGCCCATGTCACGCTCAGGTCCTTCGGGCCGCTGGGCATGGCTGCCAGGCAGCGGACCATCCCTTATCCGGGCTCGCTTCGTGTGCTGCCGCCCTTCCGCTCCAAGCGCCATCTGCCCGCCAAGCTGCGCAGACTGCGTGAACTGGACGGAAACGCATCGGTCCAGCTGCGCGGCGCCGGCACGGAGTTCGATTCCCTGCGGGACTACGTCCGCGGCGATGATGTCCGGTCCATCGATTGGCGTGCGACGGCGCGGCGCCAGGAGACGGTGGTACGCACCTGGCGTCCGGAGCGGGACCGCAGGGTCATTCTCTGCCTGGACACTGCTCGGACGTCCGCAGCCCGCATTCTGGACGAACCGCGGCTCGACACCGGGATCGAAGCGGCCCTGCTGCTCGGTATGCTGGCGCACGGAGGCGGAGACCGCGTGGATTTCATCGCCTTTGACCGGCGGGTGCGTGCCCGGGTCGCTTCGGCGGCAAAAGGCAACCTCCTTCCACGCCTGGCCAGCGCCATGGCGCCTTTGGAGCCGGAATTGATCGAAGCGGATTTTTCCCTCCTTCCCGGCGTCGTTCAGTCAGTCTCCTCCCGCCGCTCCCTGGTGGTGCTGGTCTCTTCGTTGGATGCCGGCGCCGTCGAGGAAGGGCTGCTGCCCGTCCTGCCGTCCCTGCTGGCCAGACACGTTGTGGTGATTGCCTCGGTGCGGGATCCTGCCCTGGACGGACTGCGCTCTGAACGCGGCACCGCCGCGGATGTCTTCCGGGCGGCGGCGGCCGAACGGGCTCTGCTGGACCGCGCCGCTGTCACGGCACAGCTGAAGTCAATGGGGGCCGAAGTTGTGGATGAGACACCGTATGAGCTGCCGCCGAAACTTGCTGACATGTATATCCGGCTCAAGGCCTCCGGGAGGCTCTAGCGGCGTAGGGTGGAGCCATGACTGAAGCGTCCCTCTACCAGCGGGTTCTGGGCGCCGATTTCGGCCGTCTGCAGCCTGAACTGCAGGACTATATTTCGCTCTCCCCGGACCAGGGGCGCTACGGCATCGGGACAGGTTCCTTCGAGCTGGCAGGATGTCCGCGCCCGTCGCTCCGTCCGGCGCTCACTGCCATCCCCGTTCGAAACGCGTTCTTCCCTGACTACGGCCGCGATGTTCCCTTCACGATCCGGAATTTTGCGCATTTGGACCCCTTCGGCCGGTCCTCCCTGACTGCCGTCCGGAACTTCCGGTTCGACCGCACCGAGCGCATCTTCGAGGACACCACGTCCCTGACCTCCCCGGCCGGGCTCACCGACTACGTGGGTAAGCGCCGCAATCTTGCCACCGATCTGGAGCTCTCGGTGTCCGGGGACGGCCGGCTGCATATGCATTCCCCGCACACCCGCCTGTTCCTGGGCCGCCTGCGCGTACCGGTTCCGGTTCTGGCCGGCGCTGACGCCCACGCCGAACAGTGGTGGGACGGGGAAACCGAACGGTTCCGGATCCGTACTCTGGTCCGGCAGCGGCAGCTCGGCACAGTCTTCGTCTACGACGGGAGCTTTACCTACGAATACCGGGACTACGACGGCGGGCTGCCCCCGGACGTCCGGCCGCAAAAGTGGGAGCGGCGGCTTTAGCGTTCCGAGGCAGGGCGTGCTCTATCCTTCCGCCGCCAGCTGGTCCAGCGCTGAGGCAGCCTGAGTCAGCCGCGCCAGCACCCGGCGGGCCGACGCCGGTGCCAGCTCAGCCAACGGACCGTCCGGAGTAATATGCAGCGCCGGCAGGTCCCGCAGCGGCAGCCCAATCCGGGTCCATGGCCGGGTAATGTCCTCCACCAAAGCGGTAACCTGGCGTGGCTCCGCGCCGGCTGCGGGCAGCGGAAGCACACCGAGCCAGACCTGTTTCCCGGCTTCCACGGCCTCCGCGATGCCCTCCCAGTCCCGGTCGCCCAGGCCGCGCAGCGGCAGGGCCACCCCGTCCGTGCCGGCGCCCAAGGCCAGGTCCAGCCCGGATTTCGGCTGCCCGTGGCCTGCGGTCGGGAGACGGAGGACGACGTCGGACGCGCCGGCGGCCGCCAGCGCCTCCCGGACCATGGTCCACACCAGCGACGCTTCCTGTGCCGGGACCGAACGCAGGGTCCGGTAGCCGCTGGCGGTGGGAATCTGTCCGCCCAGGATCCTGTCCAGGTGGGGTTCGTCCAGCTGGACCACGATGGCTGCGCCCCGGGCTATCTCCTTGACCCGGTTCACGAATGCCGCTGCTCCGGCAGCCAGCGATTCCGCGATCTCCCGGCGGGCACCTGCATCTGAGAGGGCCCGCTCACCGTTGTGCAGGTGCAGGCCGGCAGCCAGCGACAGAGGGCCCTGCAGCGAGATCGCCAGTCTGCGCCCAGGGTCTTCTTCCTCGCCAATGACGTCGGCCAGGGCATTGATGTCGCGTGAGAGCAGGGACACCGCCCGGCGGTGATCCATGCCGGGACGGTCAACCAGCCGCCAGCCGTGGGGCTGCAGATCCACCGGCAGCTCCACGAGCAGTCCGGCGGTGCGTCCCACGGGGTCGGCGCCGATGCCGCGCTGCGGCAGCTCCACCAGGAACGGCAGATGCGGATCCCCCAGTTCTCCGCGGATAATCCTGGCAGCTTCGGCCGGGTCGCTGCCCGGCCAGCTGCCGGGCCCGGTGGCCGTGACCCCCGACGGACCAATATCCCCTCCGGCGGGGCCGGCCGCGGTGTCCGGCTCAGACTCCCGCTGCATTGCTTCCGCCGTTGCGGGTCTCGGAAATTGCCTGGTGGTGCCGGATGACCTCGCTGATGATGAAGTTCAGGAACTTCTCGGCGAACGCCGGGTCCAGCTGTGCGTCCTCGGCCAGCCGGCGCAGCCGGGCGATCTGGGCGACTTCCCGTCCCGGGTCCGCCGGGGGCAGATGGTGCTCCGCCTTCAGATGGCCCACGCGCTGGGTTGCCTTGAAACGCTCCGCCAGCAGATAGACCAGGGTGGCATCGATGTTGTCGATGCTGCTGCGCATGGCCAGCAGTTCGGCCATCACCTCATCGGCTACCTTCCCGGAGAGGGAACTGGCCTTGGGGTCGAATTCGTCGGCGGGTGATTCACTCATGCCTCCAGTTTAGGGTCCTGCAGGCCGGGCAGATTTCCAGGTTACGCTTCCTGTCCCGGCCCGCCGGACCCTCAGGGAGTCTGCTAGGAGACCGCTGCGGGGTCCCATTCCAGTGACCGGGCGGAGTCGATGGTCGCCTGTCCCAGCACGCGGGTGCCTTGGTAAATCACCATGGTCTGCCCGGGGGCGACGCCGCGCATCGGTTCGTTGAGCCGGACCACCAATTCGCTGTGACCGCCCTCAGCCGTCTCCATCCAGGCCGTCGCCGGAACGGGATCGCCGTGTGCCCGGACCTGCGCGGTGCATTCGAAGACCTCGCCGGTTTCCACTTCGCGGATGGGCAGGCCGGCCCAGGAGACCTTGATGCCGCGCATCTGGTCGATGTTCAGCAGCTTCTCCGGACCGACGATGACCTTGTTTTCCTTGGGCCGGATTTCCAGCACGAAGCGGGGCTTGCCGTCGGCCGCCGGGCGTCCGAGCTTCAGGCCCTTGCGCTGGCCCACGGTAAAGGCGTTGGCACCGGGATGCGTCCCGATCGTCTCCCCCGACGGGTCAACGATCTCGCCCTCGGACATGTCGATGCGTTCTTCGAGCCAGCCGCGGGTGTCGCCGTCGGGAATGAAGCAGATGTCGTGGCTGTCCGGCTTGTTGGCCACGGACAGCCCGCGGCGCTCCGCCTCGGCGCGGACCTCGGCCTTGGACGGGGTATCCGCCAGCGGGAACATGGCGTGCTTGAGCTGTTCGTGGGTCAGGACGCCGAGCACGTAGGACTGGTCCTTGGCCCAGTCAGCTGCGCGGTGCAGTTCCGGGTTGCCATCGGCGTCGGTAATCACCTTGGCGTAGTGGCCCGTGCACACGGCGTCGAAACCCAGGGCCAGCGCCTTTTCCAGCAGCGCGGCGAACTTGATCCGTTCGTTGCAGCGCATGCACGGGTTCGGTGTGCGGCCCGCGGCGTACTCCGCCACGAAGTCATCCACCACGTCTTCCTTGAAACGCTCTGAGAAGTCCCAGACGTAGTACGGAATGCCCAGGATGTCGCAGGCACGCCACGCATCGCGGGAATCCTCGATGGTGCAGCAGCCCCGGCTGCCGGTGCGCAGTGTCCCGGGCATCCGGGACAGCGCCAAATGGACCCCGACGACGTCGTGCCCGGCGTCGACTGCCCGTGCTGCGGCCACGGCGGAGTCCACTCCGCCGCTCATTGCTGCCAAAACCTTCATGAAGAAAAACCTGTCCCTGCTGTTCGGATGCTGCTTTCGCTGCCCGCCATACCGGCCTTTTTGGCCCGTTCATAGGCTTCGGGCAGGGCGTCTATTAATGCGTCAACGTCATCGGCCGTGGATGTATGCCCCAGGCTGAACCGCTGGGCTCCGCGCGCTTCCGCTTCGGTGAGTCCCATGGCCAGCAGGACGTGTGAGGGCCGGGGAACACCGGCGGTGCAGGCCGAGCCGGTGGAGGACTCCACGCCTGCCAGATCCAGGAGGAACAGCAGGGAGTCGCCCTCGCAGCCGGGGAAGGTGAAGTGCGCATTGCCGGGGAGGCGGCGTGTGCCCTCCTCGTCGTCGCGCGGTCCACGCAGGACGGCGTCCGGAACCACCCGTTCGACGGCGGCAATCAAGTGGTTGCGCAGCGTACGCAGGCGGGCGCTTTCCTCCGGGAGGTTCTCGGTGGCTTCACGCGCGGCGGCGGCAAACGCTGCAATGCCGGGCTTGTCCAGGGTCCCGGAGCGGATGTCTCGTTCCTGCCCACCGCCGTGCAGCACGGGGGTCAGCTTTACGGAGCGGCCCACCACCAGGGCACCAACACCGACCGGGCCGCCGATCTTGTGGCCGCTGACCGCCATGGTGTCCAGCCCGGATTCACGGAAGTCCACGGGGACCGCGCCGAACGCCTGCACCGCGTCGGAATGGACAGGAACACCGTAGGAGTGCGCCAGCTGAACCAGCGCTTCAATGTCCTGCAGCGTTCCGACTTCGTTGTTCGCCCACATCACCGTCAGCAGAGCGGTGGTGTCAGCATGCTGCTCCAGTTCCTTCCGCACGGCATCCAGCGGCACAACGCCGTCGGCGTCAACCGGGAGCCAGACGGCGGTGGCGCCTTCGTGCTTTTCAAGCCACTCCACGGTATCCAGCACGGCATGATGCTCCACGGGTGAGCAGAGGATGCGGGTGCGACGCGGATCGGCGTCGCGGCGGCTCCAGTACAGGCCCTTAACCGCGAGGTTGTCCGCTTCGGTGCCGCCGGAGGTGAAGATCACTTCGGAGGGATGGCAGCCGAGGGCGGCGGCGAGGGTCTCGCGGGAATCCTCCACCACCATCCGGGCACGCCTGCCGGAGCCGTGCAGCGAGGAGGGGTTGCCGCTGCGGCTCAGTTCTGCGGTGAGTGCGGCGAGGGCCGAAGCCGAAATCGGCGTGGTCGCCGCGTGGTCAAGGTACACGGGCACTCATCAATTCTAGCGGCTGGGCGGCGGCGCGTCCGCCTCCCCTCCCCCAACACCCCGCGCCGGCGTCGCCTGGAGTTCCGGCAGGGCGGGGGCGGCCCGCGCGGTCGGGCTGCTGTCCCTGCAGGTCATTGCACGTCGCGGAAGACCCTCCGGGTGCGTCCGCTGAGGCTAGAATTATTCTCCACGGCCAGCGGAACCGGCTGGCACCTGCGGGTTCTCCACCGTCAGGGGTTCCGCGGAGGCCGCGCCGCGCCGCCTCGGTACACCGGTGCCCGGCAGGCTACCGAAAGGAACAGCAGTGACGCCCCCAGCCCAAACGCTGTACGAGGTCCTGGGTGTTCCGCCGTCGGCCACTGCCGAGGAAATCCGGTCCGCCTACCGCAGGGCCGCCCGTGAAACCCACCCCGATCATGGGGGCAGCAGCGAGCGCTTCCACCAGGTGTCCGAGGCCTATCAGGTGCTGTCCAACCCGGACCAGCGTGCCGCCTACGACCTGCGGCTGGGCCGGGCGGGAAAGGCGGGAACACCCACCGGCGCTTCGCCCCTGCGGACTGCCCCTCCCGGAGGCGCACCGGGTTCCGGCCGTCCGGCCGCGCACCCTGATTTTGGCAGGCCGCCGGTCTTTGAACCCGATTTCAGCCCGCAGCACCCGCCCATCATTCCGCTGGCCCAGCTGAGCCGCCAGGTGACGGGGGAACCCGAACGGCCCGGGCTGTTCAAGCGGCTGGGGTCCTCCGCCGGCTCACGGTTCGACGCCGAAAACCTCACCATCGCTCTGCTGTCCGATGCCCTGCTGCCCGACTACCCAGCCGGCCGGCTCGTTAACAGTCTGCGGGTTCCGGATTCCGGGCCGCGCGGCGGAACCCTGGACATCGGCCATGCCCTCCTCGGCGGCTACCGGATGGCTGTCATCGATTCCCTGATGTCCTCCCCCGGCGGCTACTACTGGGACGGCGCCACCCTGCGGCACCGCGGCCACACCGTCGGCTCCCTCCGGCTCGCGGATGCCGTGCGCACCCTGCAGGAGAGGTTTCCGGAAATCAACGTCTGCGGCTGGCTGGTGCTGCACAGCCCCAACCGCAATCCCTTCGAACCCATCATTGATTCGCCGCCGGGCCTGCCCGCTTCCGCCCCCATCGACGTCGTGAACCCCGGCACCCTGGCCAGGGACCTGCGCCGGTTCTTCAGTACCGGACCCGCCCCGAACACCGTGCTGCTCCCGGTCCTGGGCGCTCTGATAGATGCGTCCGCGCAGTAGACGAGCAGGCATAGGATATAGAGGTGTTTCGCATCCTCTTCCATACCCCTGAAATTCCGGGCAACACCGGCAACGCCATTCGGCTTGCCGCAATAACCGGCGCCGAACTGCACCTGGTGGAGCCGCTGGGCTTCGACCTTGAAGACTCCAAGCTGCGCCGCGCCGGACTGGATTACCACGACCTTGCCGTGCTGCACGTCCATCCTGACCTCGATACAGCGTGGAAAGCGCTTTCCCCGGACCGGGTGTTCGCCTTTACCTCTGACGGAGAAACGAGCTACACGGATATCTCCTACCGGCCCGGGGACGTG
Source organism: Arthrobacter gallicola (assembly GCF_014836775.1). Classification (GTDB taxonomy): domain Bacteria; phylum Actinomycetota; class Actinomycetes; order Actinomycetales; family Micrococcaceae; genus Arthrobacter_B; species Arthrobacter_B gallicola. The sequence continues at coordinate 308,151 of NZ_JACSQD010000003.1, read as the reverse complement.
CTCCTCTTCGGCCAGGAATCCGTCGGCCTGCCGCTGGAGGTCAAGAACGACCCGCATGTTACCGCCAGGGTACGGCTGCCGATGCTGCCGTCGCTGCGCTCACTGAACCTGGCGAATTCCGCCTCCATAGCCGTCTACGAAGCCTGGCGCCAGCAGGGCTTCGCCGGAGCCCAGCTTTAAGCCGAAGGAGACTCCATGCCCGAGCAGCACCCCCTAGCACCCGCCTTTGATTCCGGTGCCGCGGATTTCGAGCGGCTGGCTCCGTCCCTGTGGAACCCCATGGGCAACGCGCTGGTGGCGGCCGCGGACATCCGGGTTGGGGACAACGTCCTTGATGCCTGCTGCGGCGGCGGCGCGATCACCATTCCGGCAGCGCAGAGCGCCGGGCCCGACGCCCTCGTTGACGGCGTGGACATTTCCGCGGACCTGCTCGCGGTGGCGGGCTCGAAGGCCGAAACGCTCTCCCTCGAAAACGTGTCCCTCCACCAGGCAGACATCCTGCAGTGGCGGCCCGAAGCACACTATGACGCCGTGCTCTGCGGCTATGCCGTTTTTTTCCTGCCGGACATGGATGCCGGCATCCGCCACCTGGTTTCCCTGCTTCACAGAGGCGGCCGGCTTGCCCTCAGCACCTGGGCCGACGGTTCGCTGACAGACTTCTCCGGCCTCCTCTTCCGGCACTGCGCCGCCGAAGGCGGGGAAGTCGAACTCCCCACTGCAGCGGCCCGGGAGAACATGCTGCGCATCAACACCCCGGAGAAGGCCGCCGCGTGGCTGGAGGGACTCGGCCTGGAACAGGTGAAGGCCGTGCACACCCCGGTCCCGGTCCAGCTGAATCCCGAGCTGGCGTGGTCCCTGGTCATGGGCAGCGCGCTGCGGATGCTGCTGCCGCAGGACCCGGCCGCCGCGCAGCGGGTGCGGGACGGCTTCCTGGCTGAGCTCGGCCCGGAGTACACGCTCAACGCGGATACCCTGATCGTGACAGCGCTCAAACCATAGCCCCCCGGCGGCGGGCGGTCCTAGAAGCCTGCGATGGTGACGGGCGTGTTGACGCCCACCACGTGGAAGACCTCGGCGCTGCTCCCGGCGGACAAGCCGTGCCGCTGGGCGTTTTCGCGCAGGAAACTGCGGACAGAAGCGTCCATACCGTCAATATCCGGGTGCTGGCTGGCGTGCACCCGGATGGCGGCGAGTTTCCGGTCCAGTTCCGCGGTAATGTCCACGGCATGGTTTTCCCGTTCCCGGGGAGCCCCGTAGAACCAGAGCCAGGGAACCTTGTACGCCTGCAGTCCGGCGGATTCGAGCTCAGGATAGGCGAACGGATTCTCTGCGGCCGGATACACGGCCCGGGTGACGATTTCACCGCAGGCGAGGTGGTCCGGGTGGCTGGCCTGGATTCTGTCCCAGTTCCGTTCCGGATGCATGGACAGCACGACGTCGGGACGCACCCGGCGGATCAGCTCAACAACACGCCCAATCACCTCATGGTTCACAGCCAGAAATCCGTCCCGTTCGCCCAGGAAATGAACCTGGGCTGCCCCGACAATGTCCGCAGCAGCCCGCTGCTCGCCGCTGCGCAACGTGCTCACCCCGGCGCGGTCCCCGGGCTCAAATCCGCCCGCATCGCCGTCGGTCATAACGCAGTAGGACACCTCAGCGCCCTGATCAGCCCATTTCGCCAGGGTTCCGGCGGCCCCGAAGTCGATGTCATCCGGGTGGGCCGCAAAGGCCAGAACCCGCCTTACCGGTGTGTCCGCCGGAAACCTGCTCACGCGCGGCGCCGCCGGATTTCCTCGGCTGCCTGCGGCAGCACGGAGAACAGATCTCCGACCACTCCGAAGTCGGCGATTTCGAAGACCGGTGCGTCGGAATCCTTGTTCACCGCCACGATCACCTTTGCGGTCTGCATTCCGGCTTTCTGCTGAATCGCTCCGGAAATACCCGCGGAGATGTAGAGCTGCGGCGAAACTGTCTTACCGGTCTGGCCAACCTGTGCGGAATGCTCAATCCACCCGGCATCCGTGGCGGCCCGGGAGGCTCCCACGGCCCCGCCAAGCAGGTCGGCCAGTTCTTCCAGCGGCCCAAAATCGCCGTCCACCCCCCGGCCGCCCGCAACAATGACACGCGCTTCGGACAGCTCCGGACGGCCGCTCACGCGCTTCTCGGAGCGTTCGGTCACAACCGCAGCCGGCCCGATTTCCGGTACCGTAACCAGGCTCCGCTCAGGAACGGTCCCGCTGCCTGCCTCAGCCGGTTCCACCGGTTCAACAGAGTTGGCCTTCACGGTGATGATCGGAACGCCGGTCTCGACGCGGCAGGTGGACGTGAAGGAGCCCGCAAGCACTGATTTGGTGACGGAAAGGTCAGGCGCCACCGCGACTGCGTCGGTGATGACTCCGGAGCCCAGCTTGATGCCTACCCGGGCTGCAACCTCACGGTCCTCAAAGCCGTTGCCCAGCAGCACGGCGGCCGGACCGGCGGCCCTGACAGCTTCCGCGAGGAAGGCCGCTTTGGCGGCAACAAGCACGTCCGGCAGCGGTTTGGCCGGTTCGTACAGGGCGCCGACACCGTGCCGGCCCAGTTCCGCCGCTGTTTCCTCGGACAGCGGCTGCGGGGACGCAACCACGGGCTCGCCGAGCGAAGCGGCAAGCCCCAGCAGTTCGCGGGCTGCCCGGGGAAGCGGCAGTGACGGAACGTCGATGAAGACCAAAACGGAGCCCATGGGGCGCTCTCCTTGGGGTGCGGGCGCTGAAGCGCCTGGTGGGAGGTGCTAGATGAGTTTCTGCGAAGCGAGGTAGTCCACGAGCTTGATGCCGGCGTCGCCGTTGTCGCTGATGATGGTGCCCTGGCCGCGGGCCGGGCGGGGGGCCGAAGCGGCCACCGATGTCCAGGCGCCGGCCAGTCCGACGTCGGCGGGGTCCACACCGATGTCCTGGAGCGAAAGCACAGCCACCGGCTTCTTCTTCGCCGCCATGATCCCGCGGAAGTTGGGGTAGCGCGGCTCGTTGGCCTGGTCTGTCACCGAGACCACGGCAGGCAGCGGCGCTTCGATGACCTCCGAGTAGGAATCACCGTCTCTCCGGGCACGCAGGACCGGACCGGAGGGGGTGTCCACTGTTTCCAGGTCAGCCGCGAACGTCAGCTGGGCAAGGGAGAGCCGCTCCGCGAGCTGGGCCGGGACCAGTGAGGTTTCGCCGTCCGTGGAGGCCATGCCGGTGAGCACCAGGTCAACAGGGCCCTGGGTATTGGCCAGGTGACGCACGACGGCGGCCAGTGCCAGCGAAGTGCCGGCGGCGTCGGACCCGGCGAGGCCGTCATCCAGGAGGTGCACCCCCTTGTAGGCGCCGATCTGCAGGGACTTCTTGACCGCGTTGACCGCTGCGGCGGGGCCCATGGCAACGGCGGTGACGGTGTTGCCGCCCTTCTCCCCGCCCCGTGCCTCGGCCAGCTGCAGCGCGGCTTCGAGAGCGTATTCGTCCAGCTCGGAGAGGATGCTCTCCGACCGGTCAAGCGTATGGTCCGGGCCGGCCAGCTGACGATCAAACTGGGTGTCCGGGACGTGTTTAACCAAAACGACAATGTTCAGCGGCCTGTTGGCTGACTCCTGCATTCCGGCCTTTCCTGTAGGACGATTCCGCCGGTGGGATTCCGGCATTCCCCCGCTCATCGGCGGCGACAGATTAAAGCTAATCACACGCCGGCGCCGGGCTCGAATGCGGAACCGTACCGGCAGTGCTGCCAGCCGGGAGAAGCCGGGCTCCGGGCAGCTGCCGGGCATCCGCCGGGACAGCAGTGGCTGGGACATAACCTGCCTGAGAACGGCTCCGGCCCGCCGCGCCGATCGTACACAAGGCTCGTACAAAGCGGCGGGACGGGCCGGAGCCGGATTCCCAAGGTCCGGGGACGGAGCCGTTACTGGCTGGCTGAATCCCCCAGCGTCGTTTCCGTGCTCTCGGTCTGGCCGTTGCGGACGTAGTCGATGGTGACCTTGCTTCCGGCGGCCTGCATCCGGATGGCGGCGGTCAGTGACTGCGCGTCGGTAATCGGGATGTCATTGACTTTCGTCACGATGTCCCCCTTCTGCAGCCCGGCTTTGGCTGCCGGTGTCCCGCTCGCCGGGTTATCAGCGATCGCGGCACCGATGGTGAAGGAGGATGAGCCCGACCCGGTGGCCGGTGTCACCGAAACACCCAGGAATCCGTGGCTGGCGGATCCATCGTCGATGATCTCCTCAGCAACGCGTTTCGCATAACTTGCCGGAACTGCAAAGCCGACGCCGATATTTCCGCTGTCCTCGCCGGAGCTGGTGCTGGAGGCTGAGGCAATCGCTACGTTCACGCCAATGACTTCGCCGTCAGAGTTCACCAGCGCTCCGCCGGAGTTGCCATGGTTAATGGCAGCGTCCGTCTGGATGACGTTCAGGTAGATCGACGACGACGCCGAACTCTGGTTCTGCGACGAACCGTCCGGCGGAGCGAAGCGGAACCCGTTGCCGTCGTCCGGCGCGGCGTCAGTGTCAGACTCCGGCGCCGCTGAGGACTGGACGCTGATGGTCCGGTTCAGTGTCGAGACGATGCCGTCGGTGACCGTTCCGGCGAGTCCCAGCGGTGCGCCGATGGCGATGACGGTGTCCCCGACGTTCAGGTTCCCCGAGTCTCCCAGCGATGCCGGAGTCAGGTCCGGGGCATCCACCTTGATGACGGCGAGGTCGGACAGCGGGTCGGTGCCGACCACGGTTGCGGACAGAACCCGGCCGTCCTCGGTCTGCACTTCGATGGAGGGGCTGGCAACCGTACCGCCGAGCGTGACCACGTGCGTGTTGGTCAGGATATGTCCCTCGTCGTCCAGGATGATCCCTGAGCCGCTGCCGGAGCTTCCGGAGCCGGAGACCTCAATAGTCACCACGCTCGGAGATGCCTTCACCGCCGCAGCTGTTACCGCGTTGACGCTCTCATGGTCGTTAACCACCACGGTCTGCGACTGCCCGGTGGTGCCTGCAGCGGGGTTGCCCCCGTCCAGGGCCGCGTCGGCTGCGACGGCAACGCCGCCGCCAAGGAGACCGGCCACCAGCATGGCGGTCACCAGCGTCCCCGTGCCGTAACGGCGGCGGTCCGTTGCGGACGGCGCCGCTCCGGTGCTGCCGTGGCCTTCCCCGTAGTACGCGTTCCCGTAGGCAGTGGACGGATAAGGGCTGCCATAACCTTCCTGCGGCGGTACAGGTCCGGGTCCGTGGTTCCGGGGTCCGGAAGACGGGGTTCCGGAAGTCTCTGGCCCGGAAGCAGGCGCGCCGAAGGCACTCTGTCCGGACTGGTTCGGGCCGGGCTGGTTCGGGCCCTGAGCGCTGGACGCGCTGTGCTGCGCGGACCACGGGGCAGGCCCACCCGTTCCTTCAGACGCAGGGTGAGCGCCGCCGCCGGCTGGGAGCCGGGTCGTTTCGCCTGCGGCCGGTTCCGGTGTATCCCCTCCGGGGGTGCTGGAAGACGGCGGCACCGGCGGACGGGGAGGCAAGGGCCGCTGTGGTCCTTCACTGCCCCCATAGTGCTCAGTCATATGGGCCGTCCTTTCGAGAATTCGGTTTACCCACAAGTATCGACCCATCCACTATGACAGGGGAGTCTGTGATGCAGACTGGAGAAGTCTGGATGGTCGCTGGGAGTTTCCCGAACGGTTGGGAGCGCACCCGCTCCGCACTCCGCCGTCGTCTCCCCTAGTCAACGGCAGGATCTCCGGGGCAGCGTCCAGCTCCATGGGATACGGTTTCGTGGTGGACGGGCGCACGGGCCGCCCATAGAATCGATGCAATATCCGCCCGGGAGCCCACCGGCTCGACTCAAGGCCAGCAAAGCCGCACGCCGCGGTTCGATGACAGAGACGTTCAAACACACAAGGGATCTTTTTATGCGGTTGAGGACTAAGCGGTTTACCGCCGTGCTGGCTCTGAGCGTGCTGGCGGTGCTGGCGCCGTCCACGGCCTACGCCGAGCCGCCCGTGAACATTCCTCCCGGCCAGTATCTGGTGGACACCAACGGTTCCCTCGGCGGAAGCACCGGCGAAGTCCAGCAGGCCATCACTGACGTCCAGCGCAGTACCGGGTACACGCTGTACGTCGTGTACGTGGACAGCTTCACGGACCCCTCCGATGCCAGCGCCTGGGCGGAGGACGTAGTGACGGACAAGGGTATGGGTGCCAAGGAAGCCCTGCTGAGCGTTGCAACCGAGGACCGCAAAATCCAGGTCTCCACCGGAGACCAGTCCGTGCTCACCCAGGAAAAACGCAACGCGATGCTCGATGCCGCCACCGAACCGCTGGTCGGGGTGCAGAACATCAGCTCCGAGGAATGGGCAGCTTCCGCCGTCAACGCTGCCAAGTCGCTGGAAGACATTGCGGGGGGCGGCAGCGGGAAGATCTCCTCAGGCGGCGGCAGCCTGCTGCCGGCCTTCATCGTCGCCGGTGTGGTGCTCGTCGGAGCGTTCGCCGTGTTCGGCCTGATCCGCAGCCGCTCCAGGAAGCGCGGCGCCATCACCGTCCGGGACACCGCCCCGAAGGATCCATTGGACACCATGAGCGTCGAAGAGCTGCGCAAGCGGGCCGGCAGCCTGCTCATCGCAGCAGACGACGCCATCAAATCCAGTGAGCAGGAACTCGCGTTCGCCGCTGCCCAGTACGGCGACGATGCCGTGTCCACGTTCACCGATGACCTCGCGGTAGCCCGAGCCCACATGGGCGAATCCTTCAAAATGCAGCAGCAGCTCGACGACGAGATCCCGGACACCGAGGAGCAGCAGCGGACCTGGCTCAAGGACATCATCCGCCGCTGTGAGGCCGTCAATGAGTCCCTGCAGGCGCATAAGGAAGACTTCGACGCCCTGCGGGAACTGGAGAAGAACGCGCCGAGCGCCCTCGCCTCGGCCCAGGAATCCGCCCGTGCGGCCGCAGCCAGGCTGGATTCCGCCCAGGCCGCCCTGGACGGACTCACAACCCGGTACAGCGAATCAGCCCTGGTGCAGGTCCGGGACAACATTGAACAGGCCACCGAACGCCTGGCCTTTGTGGACAACGCGGCCGATACCGCGGCCGAAAAGCTCAGCAGCGGGGACACCTCCGCAGCCGTGCTGGCCGTGCGCGCTGCCGAGGAAAGCCTCCACCAGGCGAACGTCCTCATAGACGCCATTGACCGGACCGGTGCCGGACTTGATACCGCTGCATCAGAACTTGACCGCGCCGTAGCCGACGCCCGGCAGGACCTGGCCCAGGCCCGGGCCTTTGCGCAGAGCGGAGCGCAGGGCTCCCTCGCCGGCCCGATCGCCGGCGTCGAGCAGGCCCTGGACGCCGTTGAAAGCGCGCGGCAGGGCAAATACGACCCGGTGGACCTGCTCCGCCGGCTCGAGTCCTCCAACGCCCAGCTTGACGCTGCCCTGGAGGGCCTGCGGGACCGGCAGGAACAGGAACGCCGGGCCCGCGACGCCCTGCAGCACACCATCATGTCGGCTCAGGCGCAGATCGCCGGAACCTCCGATTACATCCGGGCCCGCCGCGGCGGTGTCGGCAGTGAAGCCAGGACCCGGCTGGCGGAGGCCGAAAGGAACCTCCAGCAGGCCATTGCCGTCCAGTCCTCCGACCCGGTCAGTGCCCTGGCCTACGCCCAGCAGGCCAATGCGCTGGCTGCCCAGGCCTCGGAAATGGCCCGCCAGGACGTTGACGGTTTCGGCGGCATGGGCGGCTGGGGCGGAGGCGGCGGAATGTATGGCGGCGGCCGCGGCGGCGGCAGCGGACTGGGCGGCGCGATCCTGGGCGGCATTCTCATCGACTCGATCCTGCGGGGAGGCTCCGGCGGAGGCGGCGGATGGGGCGGCGGCGGATTCGGCGGCTGGGGCGGCGGCGGTGGCGGGTTCGGCGGCGGAGGCGGCGGCTTCGGTTCCTCCGGCGGCAACTTCTAGGGCGGCAGCAGCGACGGCGGCAGCGCCCTCGGCTGCGGCCACGGTTTTTGACAGGCTGGAAACAGCACAGCAACTCACAACCCCAGCATTTGAAAGGCAGACAGATGGTAAAGCAGTCAATATTCGGACGGATCGCCACACTGGCCAAGGCCAACATCAACGCCCTCCTGGACCAGGCTGAAGACCCCCAGAAGATGCTTGACCAGATGGTCCGCGACTACAGCAACAACATCGCCGAAGCAGAGAGCGCCGTCGCGCAGACCATCGGCAACCTGCGGATGCTCCAGGACGACTACAACGAAGACCTGGAAAACGCCCGCAACTGGGGCAACAAGGCACTCGCTGCGTCCCGCAAGGCCGACGAATTCCGCGCGGGCGGCAACACGGTGGACGCCGAGAAGTTCGACAACCTCGCCAAGGTTGCGATCCAGCGGCAGATGGCTGCCGAGAGCGAGGCACGCGGCGCCGAGCCGACCATCGCTTCGCAGGAAGAAATCGTTGAGCGGCTCAAAACCGGCCTGACGCAGATGAAGGACAAGCTCCAGCAGCTGCAGTCCAAGCGAAATGAGCTGATTGCCCGGGCCCGCAATGCCGCCGCGCAGAACCAGATGCACGACGCCATCAAGAGCATTGACGTGATGGACCCGACCTCCGAGGTTGGCCGCTTCGAAGAGAAGATCCGCCGTGAAGAAGCCAAGGTCCGGGGCGCCAATGAGCTGGCGGCTTCCAGCCTGGACGCTCAGTTCGAGAGCCTTGAGGACCTGGGCGAACAGACCGAGGTCGAAGCCCGCCTCGCGGCGCTGAAGGCCTCCGCATCCAACCAGGCTGCGAACCAGTCAGCGATCGAACAAAACTAGTCTTCGGTTCCACACCAGCAGCAGGCCGGTTTCCTTCGCGGGAGCCGGCCTGCCGCTGTTCTAGGCGCATTATCCCGGTGCACGGGTGTCCCCTGCATCACCTTGCTCTCCGCGGCGCAGCGCACGGCGGCGGCTGGTCAAGGGCAGCACGATCCACAACCCGGCGAGGACCGCGGCAGCCAGGACCGCCGAAACGGCCGCGGCCCAGCCGCCGAGGACGAGATCAAAAACCAGCCCCACGGTTCCGAGGAGAATCAGGCCAACCAGCAGGAGGGTCCAGCGCAGCAGCAGGTCGCTGTTGCGGACCAGGTCCTGTTTGATCCTGAGCTGAAAGTACGAACGGTGCATAACGACCGTGGACATCAGCACCGCCGTCACCAGGACGGAGAGGACAACCAAGGCCAGGTACAGCCAGGTCTGGAGCGGCGTGAGCGTGGTGAAGCGCTGCTGGAAGGGCAGTGTCAGGAGGAAACCGGTAAGAATTTGGATTCCGGTCTGCAGAACGCGCAGCTCCTGCAGCAGATCCGTCCAGTTGCGGTCCAGCTTCTGCAGTGCACTTTCGCCGCGGTCCGGGTCTGCCTCCGGGCTCTCCCGGAGCCTGCGGCGCGGCGTGCCGCTCCGGCGGGCACTCATGCTGCGAGTCTAGTGGCTGCAGGCGCGCTGCGCTGCCCTGCCCTGCCCCTCAATAATCCGGTGCCGCTGCCCTGCCGCGTCCGCCCCCGGGCCTGCGCACCGGGAAAACAAAAAGTCCCCGTCCGGATTCCGGACGGGGACTTCGCGTGGTTGCGGGGGCAAGATTTGAACTTGCGACCTCTGGGTTATGAGCCCAGCGAGCTACCGAACTGCTCCACCCCGCGGCGTGGTATTAACTCTACCGGCCGCGGGGCGGAGCCGCAAATCAGCTACTCACCGGATCCCCCATCGGCGCCGTCTTCCTGCGCTGCACCGGCAGCCGCACCGCCGGCGATCTTGTCCTCCGCCGCGATGGCCCGCTGAATAGCCGCATTCAGTTTGTCCTGGGCCGCACCGTAGGCGGCGAAGTCACCGCTGGCCAGCGCATCCTGGCCTTCCTTGATGGCCGCTCCGGCATCAGCCAGCGCCGTCGACAGGTCAGCCTGCGCCGTGGTTCCACCCGGCACTTCGATTCCCGTGTCCGGGGTGTTGCCGACATTCTCCTGGTCACCGGTGACGGCGCCGGAATCGCCGCCGAACACCTGGTTCAGCGCTTCATCCAGTGTCGGAGCAAAGCCGACCTTTTCACCGAAGTTCACCAGCACGCGCTGGAGGGTGGGATAGGAGGAGGCTCCCGAGGACTGCACGTAGACCGGCTGCACATAGAGCATGCCGCCGCCTACAGGCAGGCTGAGCAGGTTGCCGTTGATAACTTCCGAGGCGCCCTGGCGAAGCAGGTTCAAGGCGTTGGAAACCGTCGGATCAGAGTTGAACCGGTTTTGCGCCTGGCCGGGGCCGGGCACGGCGGTATCAGTCGGCAGTTCCAGCAGCCTCAGCGTGCCGTAGCTGTCGGCCTTCTCTCCCGCAGTGCCGGTGCCGGCATCGGCGTCGGCGGCGAGGAAGCCGTAGAGCACGTTCCGCGCCTCCCCATTCGCCGCGACGAACGGAATGAACGGCGTCGTCAGTGAGAAGGCAGCCTTTTCCTGGCCCGGCATCTGCAGGGACAGGTAGTACGGCGGCTGTTTGACGTCGGAGTTCGTCCGGGTCGGGTCGGACGGTACGGACCAGGCGTCGTCGTTCTGGTAGAAGGACTGGGCGTCGGTGACGTGGTAGCGGCCGAGCAGTTCGCGCTGGACCTTGAACTGGTCCTCCGGGTAGCGCACGTGTGCCATGAGGTCAGCGGACATTTCGCTGTACGGCTTGAGCGTGGACGGGAAGACGTCCTGCCAGGCCTGCAGCAGCGGATCCGCATCATCCCAGGCGTACAGGGTGACAGACCCGTCGTAGGCATCCACCGTAGCCTTGACGGCATTACGGATGTAGTTGACCCGGTCCGCCGGGAGGGCAGCCGAAGCGCCGCCGGTCAGCGAATCGGTGGTGGCCGAGGCAAGTTCCTGCTGTGTCGAGTACGGGAAGTTGCTGCTGGTGGTGTACCCGTCCACGATCCACTTCACGCGGCCGTCAACGACTGCCGGGTAGGCGTTTCCATCGACGGTCAGGTAAGGAGCAACCTTCTCCACACGTTCGCGCGGGTCCCGGTCGTACAGGATCTGGGAATCCTCGTTGACGAAGTCGGAAAGCAGCAGTTCCGTGGACTGGAACTTGATGGCGTAAACCAGCTGGTTGAAGATGTTGCCAACGCTCGGACCGCCGTCGCCGCGGAAGGTGGTCTGTGAATCGTCAGACGAGTTTCCGGTCTGCGGCCGGTCGATCTCCACCGGATCGGCATCCTCGGGAGCACCCACCACGGAGTAGTCCGGGGAAGATTCGCCGAAGTAGACCCGGGGTTCGTAGTCCCCCAGGACACCGCTGGAGGGGATGCCTGACTCCATAAAGCTCGGCTTGCCGTCGGGCTGGACCGTGGAACCGCGGGCGGCGACCACACCGTAACCGTGGGTGTAGAGGACATGCTCGTTCACCCAGCCGGCCGGGACACCGTCGATGTTCAGTTCGCGCACCGCGATCACGGTGTCCTGGACATCGCCTTCCACGTCATAACGGTCGACGTTGAGGTTTTCCGGGAACTGGTAGTACTGGCGGAACTGCTGCAGCTGACCGAAGGCATCAGAGACGACGTTCGGATCCAGCAGGCGGATGTTCGAGGTGGTTCCGGCGTCTGCGGCCAGCGCACCGGCGTTCGCGTCGACCGTGGCGTCGTACGGGATGACCTCAGTATCAGCGAGCCCGTAGGCTTCGCGGGTCAGGTCGATGTTGCGCTGGATGTACTCGCGCTCGAGCGTCTGCTCGGACGGAATGACCTGGTACCGCTGAACGATCCAGGGGTAGACGCCGCCGGCGACGATTGCCGTGATGACCAGCATGGCGGTGCCGATGATGGGCAGGCGCCAGCGGCCGATGATGGCGGAAACGATGAACAGCAGGGCAACGATGATGGAGGCCACGGCCAGGATGGCCTTCGTCGGGATCACGGCGTGGACATCGGTGTAAAGCGCACCGGTCCAGGCCCCGGAGGTGCTCTGGAGGGTGTTGTAGCGGTCCAGCCAGAAGTTCGCTGCCTGCAGCAGCAGGAAGGAAGCGGCGATGACAGCGATGTGGATCCGGGCCGGACGGCTGACGAAGATGCCCTTTTCCTCGAGCCGGATACCGCCGTAGAGGTAGTGCGTAAGCAGCCCTGCGATCCCGCTGATAACGACGACGGAAATCAGGAATCCGACAATGAAGCCGATGAAGGGCAGGGTGTTGAGGTAGAAGCTGTAGTCCATGTTGAATTCAGGGTCAGTCTGCCCGAAGTCATGGCGGTTGAAGAAGAGCAGTGTCTGTTCCCACATGGACATCGCAGCGGTTCCGGCGAATCCGCCGACTACCACGGGGATGCCGATCATCAGCAGTTTCCGGACCGGCTCAAGCTGCGCCTGGTACCGGTTCAGGTTGTCCTGCATGGAGCTGTCCGGCGCATAGATCGGACGGGAGGTGTACGCGGCGCGGATGCTGAAGAATACGCAGGCCGCCATCACCACGAATGCACCGGCGAACAGGCCGAGGCGGGTGAGGTTTTCCTTGACGAACACTTCGAGGAAACCGAGCTGGTTGTACCACAGCACGTCCGCGTAAACCTGGGAGAAATACACGAACCCGATCACCAGGACGGCAACCACAATGAGGGTTGCTATCAGCGGGCTGCGCCGCCGTTTGGTGGCGGTGGAGCCGGGTTGGGAGAATGGGCCATTTGGTCCGGAAGTCACAGTTTCCTCATCGTTCGGGGCGTCGGCTCACGGCACCTGCGGCAGCCCGGCGGGTGGGGATGCTCCGGTGCCTCCGAATCGAAGCAACGGTGACCTCCCTGTCCGACGGCCGCGTGTTTCTTGCCGTGGTTCCCTATTCTGCCCTGTTTGGCTGCCGAACGGCCACTTATACCGGCACCTGGACTGAACCTTATTAGGATCGTAATTCGCGCCCGGCCTGAACCTTTCTAGGCACCGTCCGTGCAGCTGCCAAGAGTTTCGGCGCTGCCCCCGGAGGCGAGGGTCTCCACGGCCGTGAGCGCTTCCTCAAGGGTGGCAACGCTTACCACCACCAAACCTTCGGGAATATTGCCTGCCACTTCCCCGCAGTTGGCCTCCGGCGCCAGGAAGAATTCAGCTCCGGAGTCCTTCGCTCCCACCATCTTCTGCGCGACGCCGCCGATAGCACCGACGTTCCCGGACGCATCGATGGTGCCGGTGCCGGCAAAGTGCCGGCCGTTCGTCAGCTCCCCCGGGGTGAGCTTGTCGATGATTCCGAGGGCGAACATCGTTCCGGCCGAGGCCCCGCCCACGTTTTCCAGTGCGATGCTGACCTCGAACGGGAACGTGAAATCGATGCTGAGGTACGCACCCATCTGGTAGGCGCCGGAGTCCGACAGTTCGGGAGTGACCGCCAGAGTCAGTTCTCCGCCGTTCCGGCGCACGGTGATTTCGGCGGGGTTGCCCTCCGAATCGTTCAGGGCCTGGCGCAGCGAATCCATGCCTTCGATGGGTTTGCCGTCCACCCGCAGCAGGACATCGCCCGGTTCCAGCAACCCGTCAGCCGGCGCGCCCTCCACGGTGCCGGCGACAGCCAGCTCCTCCGTGAAGGGAATCTCCAGCTGTGACAAAGCTGCCGCTACGGCAGATTCCTGCGACGAGGCCATTGCCGCAGCGTTCTCCTCTTTCACCTCTCCGCTGGTGGTTCCCGGCGGGTAGACAAAGTCGACCGGCAGCACCGCGTCCTCGGGACTCAGCCAGGCTGCCAGCACCTCCGCCATGCTGACCATGCCGTTGGGGCCGCCGGAGACGTAGACGGTGGTCAGGTCCAGCTCGCCGGTCGTCGGGTAGGTTTCCCTGCCCTCAATGCTGATGAGCGGATTCGAAGCGGTTTCCCCGATGGTATTGAACGTAGGCCCGGGTGACTCCACTACGTAGGGAGCAGGCAGAAGGAGTCCCGCTGCCCCCAGCACCAGCGCCGTACCGCCGGCAACAAACAGGGCCCGCCGCCTGGGGGAACGCCGCTCACGCATCGGACGGTGACGCGCATCCGGCCCGTTTCCCGTGGGCGGCGCACCGGCCCCGCCGCCGGCAGGAGGAAAGTCTTCGTTCGGGGAGCGCAATCGGCTTTCCTTTCCTGCACCGGCCGTCGTCGCGGCGCAGCGGCTGCTGTTTTTGTCATAGCGGGGGCACGGACCCTGCCGGTCTGGTTCCTGCAGGCCTTACGTGTACCCGAGACATTGTCCCACGTGCTCCTTTGCCAACAGCGAACGAATCACGGAATACGGGACAGGCCGCGGCGCCTGCCGGTAACGTGGAAACCCAGACTCCCGGTGATCCACCGGCTGTCCAGGCATCAGAACTTCCACAGGACCGGTGGTACCCATGAGCTCAAACCCCTCCGACCACGGGGATACGCCCCAGGACCCGTTGTCCGAAATGCTCGCGCGTCTTTTCGGCGGGCAGGCCGGAGGCATCGATCCCCAGGAACTGGCCAAAGCTGCCGGACTGCCCTCGGATCCCAATGCCATGGCCATGATCTTCCAGCAGGTTCAGGCGATGTTCAGCGCCCCTTCGGACGGACCGGTCAACTGGCAGCTCGCCAAGGACAACGCCCGCCGGATGGCCGCAACCGGGACGGATCCCTCGGTCAGCGCCCAGCAGGCGCGCGACGTCGGCGAAGCCCTGCACGTGGCACAGATGTGGCTGGATCCGGTCACGGATTTTCCCTCCACCGCCGCCCTGGGCAAGGCCTGGTCCCGCGCCGAGTGGGTCGAAGCAACGATGGATTCCTGGCGGCGCCTCACCGAGCCGGTGGCTGTGAGCATCTCTGAAGCGCTGACCAACGCCATTTCCACGCAGATGCCCGAGGAAATGAAGTCCATGATGGGTGGTGCCTCCTCCATGCTTGCGAACATGGGCGGGGCCATGTTCGGGATCCAGCTCGGGCAGGCCATTGGTGCGCTGTCCAAGGAGGTTGTCAGCTCAACCGACGTTGGCCTTCCGCTGGCCGAGGGAACCATGGCACTGTTGCCGGCCAACGTCGCTTCCTTCGGTGAAGGACTGGATATTCCTGAGACCGAAATCCGGCTCTACCTGGCCGTGCGGGAAGCTGCCCACGCCAGGCTCTTCGCCCACGCACCCTGGTTGGCCGGGCATCTCTTCGGCAGCATCGAGAGTTATGCCAGGGGCATCCACATTGACATTTCCAAGATTGAAGACGTGGCACGGGACATTGACCCGAGCAACCCCGCGTCCCTCCAGGAGGCGCTGGCGGGCGGTGTATTCCAGCCCGACCGCACCCCCGCACAGGACGCCGCCCTTGAGCGCCTGGAAACTGCACTGGCCCTGGTCGAGGGGTGGGTGGACGAGGTCACCGCTGCTGCCACCTCCAATCTTCCCTCCGCTGCGGCGCTCCGCGAGATGATCCGGCGCCGCCGGGCCAGTGGCGGCCCCGCCGAGCACACCTTCGCGTCGCTGGTCGGGTTGGAGCTGCGGCCCCGCCGGCTGCGGGACGCCGCCGCGCTCTGGGCACAGCTGCGCGAGGAACGCGGGATCGAGGGCCGGGATGCCATTTGGGAACACCCCGATCTGATGCCGACCTCCAAGGACCTCGACGATCCGCTGGGCTTCAGCAAGCGCCGCGAACTGCTCGATGCCTCAGACTCCGACGTCGATGCCGCCCTGCGGCGGCTTCTCGAGGGAGGGTTTGACGAAAAGGACAACTCCGCTCAGGCGGCCGCGGGCACCCCGCCTGAGGCCGCTCCCTCCGCCGACACCTCGTCCGATGAAACACCGGACGGCGATTCCGACGCCGACAATCCCGACGGCGGCAAGGACGGCAACGCCTCCTAGGGTGGTCTCCGGCGCTGGTGGTTTCCGGGGCTGTTACGGTCCGGGCCTGTGCCCGGACCGCGGCCTGCGCAGCGGACGTCAGTCCTCGGTCATCTCGCCCTTGAGGCCGCGCGCGCTGGCGTAGGCGGCGCCGGAGAGGAACGCCTTGGCTGTTTCCGTCTGCGGATAGGACTCCAGGAGGCGCCAGAACCGCGGGCTGTGCGAGGCCTCAATGAGATGCGCAAGTTCGTGCAGTAAAACGTAGTCAACGACCCAGGGCGGCATACCGATCAGCTTGTCTGAAAGCCGAATGGTGCCGCGGGCGGGCGTGGCCGATCCCCAGCGCGAATTCTGGTTGCTCACCCACCGCACGGACACCGGTTTCGCGGCGCCGCCTAGGTACTGGTCCGAAAGCTCGGCCGCATGGCGGAGCAGCTCGGTTTCGGCGCGCTCGGGATCCGGCGCCGGAGCGGCAGCTGCGCGGGTCTCCAGCCGGTCCACCATGCGCTGAACCCAATCCGCTTCCTGTGCCCGGGTGAAATGTGCCGGAATCGACACCACGGCCACTCCGTCACGGAAAACAGCGTTCACCGTGCGCTTGCGCCGGGCCGAACGGCGCACTTCGATGGGCAGACCGCCGCGGGTGACCGCGGGAACAGACGGGGAGGGCATGTCTCCAGCTTATTCCGGTGACTGGGGGGTTCGTGAACCTGTGGATAACCCGGGAAACGAATTCGCCGCGTGCCAGCATGGGTGCTCCCACGTTCTCAGACCGGTGACTTCAGGAGGCCCAGCATGCGGATCAACCCGGGAATCTACGTTCTGGATTTAGGCACTGACCGCAGGCAGTTCGGCCTGGGCACCGGGGCGCTGCTGCTCGCCGGCCTCACCCCCGCGGACCTGGCATTCCTCGCGCAGCTGCGCGGCGGAGTTCCGGACGGCACGGAACCGGCGGCAGCAGCGGCGGCCGGCCTCGGTGCCGAGCGGCAGTCACAGCTTCTGACCGCTCTGGCACCGGTGCTGCTGCCCTGCACCGGCACCCAGAGTCCGCTGCCTCCCCTGCGCCAGGAGCGGCTGGGACCGGACATCCAGCGGCTCTCCGCGGTATATGGGCAGGACGCCTCTGACGCCGTGGCCCGCCGCGCCGGTGCCGCCGTCGAAGTACAGGGCCTGGGCCGCTGCGGTTCACTCCTGGCACGGACCCTGGCCGCCGCCGGAATCGGCACACTGCTTTTGGGCGACCCGCGCGTCGTCGCACCCTCCGACGTCGGGCCCGCCTATGCGCTGACCGACATCGGCATGCAGCGGTTCCAGGCGGTCAGGCGCCACCTGTACCGAATCGATCCGACCATTCGAGTCCTGTCCGTTCCAGGTCCGGAACCGGGCCGTGCCGCCGCGGGTTCCGACCTGGCAGTGACCGTTTCTGACCAGCCCGGGCCGATGCTCTCCCTGGCCGGCGGCGAACGCGAACATCCCCACCTGGCCGTGACCGTACAGCAGTACGGCTATCAGATCGGGCCACTGGTGGTTCCGGGAGCCACCGCATGCCTGGGCTGCCTGGACCGGTTCCGCGGTGACGCAGACCCTGGCTGGTACGCCTCTGCAGCGGCACTGGCTCCGGAGCAGCCGGAACCGGGCAGCCCGCGCGGACCTGGAGGCGAGGAAGTCTCCGCGGCCGGTCTGGCTGCCGGGATCGCCGCCGGCCAGGCCCTGTCCTTCATCGATGGCGTGGCCCAGCCCGTCACGTGGTCCGCCGTACTGCAGCTGCGCACCGCCGACGGACACATTGGCGTGGAACCACTCACGTTCCATCCCGGGTGCGGCTGCCAGCTTCAGGCCGCCGGCGTTAGCAGCGCCGCCTAAGCTCCCGGGTGGGCGGCAAGGACAGCCAGGACTGCTTCTCCGTAACGCTCCAGCTTGGACGGTCCCACGCCGGGGAGGGTTGCCAGCCGGTTGAGGGTCGGCGGTTTGTCCTCGGCGATGGCCACCAGCGTCGCGTCGGTGAAGATCACGAAGGCTGGAACTCCTGCCTCCGCGGCGCTCTCGCGGCGCCACTCCCGCAGCGCCTCGAACGTGACCTCGTCGTACGTGGCCGGGCAGTCGGCGCACCTGCCCATCTTGCGTTCAGCCCCGGTGCCGAGCAGCGTCCCGCACACGCGGCACTTTGCCGGTCCCGCTGACTTTTTACGGGTTGCCCGCACCTGGCGCGGCGCGGCTGCATCCCGTGCGGTAGTGGGGCGCAGGCCGTCCAGGAACCTCGAAGGTTTGCGGTTGGCCCGCCCCCCGGGGGTCCGGGCAGTGGACCAGGACAAAGCCAGATGCACCCGGGCACGGGTAATGCCGACGTAAAGCAGCCGGCGTTCCTCGTCCACCGCCTCGGGAGTGTCTGCGAAGGAGATCGGCATCAGGCCTTCGCTCAGGCCCACCAGGAATACGGCGTCCCACTCCAGGCCCTTGGCCGAGTGCAGGCTGGCCAGGGTCACGCCCTGCACTTTGGGGGCATGCTGTGCGGCAGCGCGTTCCTCCAGCTCGGCAGAGAAGTCCTGAAGGGTGAAAATGCTCTCCGGATCCACCGTGCGGTTGGCGTGCAGCTCGTCCGCGAGCGCGACCAGGGCGGCCAGGGATTCCCAGCGTTCACGGGTCGCTCCTCCGCCGGAGGGCGCCTCAGCCGTGTAGCCCAGATTGGCCAGGATATCGCGCACCAGCTGCGGCACGGGTTCGTTCCCCACGGACCGGGCTGCCGCGCGCAGCTGCAGCATTGCGTCGCGGACTTCCCGCCGGGCGAAGAAGCGCTCCCCGCCGCGCAGCTGGTAACCGATTCCTGCGGTGGCCAGTGCCTGTTCGTAGGCCTGAGACTGTCCGTTCGTCCGGAACAGGACAGCGATTTGGCTGGGCTCGACGCCCTCCTCCACCAGTTTCCCGATGCGCGCAGCAACCTGGGCTGCCTCATCTTCGTCATCGGAACACTCCGTAAAGGTTGGTTCCGGACCGGAGCTGCGCTGCGCTATCAACTCCAGCGGCTCGGGCCAGGGCGGCGCGTTCCGCGAGCGTGCACCTTCAGCCGTGCGGGCAGCCAGGATGCGGTTGGCCAGGTTGACCACCTGGGGCGTGGAACGGTAGTCCCGCACCAGCTTCACAACCTGTGCCCCCGGGAAGCGGTGGGTGAATTCCAGCAGGTGCCGTGAGGTGGCGCCTGTGAAGGAATAGATGGTCTGGCTGGCATCGCCCACGACGCACAGTTCGTCCCGCTCCCCCAGCCACAGGTCCAGCAGGCGCTGCTGCAGCGGGGACACGTCCTGGTACTCATCCACCACAAAGTGCCGGTACTGGTCACGGACCGCTGCGGCGACCCGGGGGTCCTCCTGCAGGATCCCCACAATAATCAGCAGCACGTCCTCGAAATCGATGACGTTGCGGTCCACCTTCACGTCCTCGTAGGACTGGAAGATCCTGCTCACGGTGGTGAGGTCAAACCCGGCCGGGGCGTCCCGTCCGGCGGCAGCTCGTACATAGCTGTCCGGGGTAAGCATGGACACTTTAGCCCACTCGATCTCGGCTGCGACATCGCGGATCGCGGCGCGGTCGGTGGAGAGCCGCAGCCGCCGCGCGGCTTCGGCGATCAGCTGGGCTTTGTGGTCCAGCAGCCCGGGCAGGGGCCCGCCCACGGTCTGCGGCCAGAAGTACTGCAGCTGCTTGAGCGCCGCCGCATGGAACGTCTTTGCCTGGACACCACCCGCGCCGAGGTCCCGCAGCCGGGTGCGCATTTCAGCTGCCGCCCGGGCGGTGAAAGTGACGGCGAGGACCTGCTGCGGCTTGTACAGGCCGGAATGGACGCCGTACGCCATCCGGTGCGTGATGGCCCGGGTCTTGCCGGTACCGGCTCCCGCCAGGACGCACAACGGCCCCTTGAGGGTGGTCGCGACTTCGCGCTGTTCGTCGTCGAGCCCTGCGAGAATACGTGCTTCGAGCGAGTCGGTGATCATTTGCCGCCTGCCGGAACGGGCTCCGGCACGGATTCCCCGTACCAGCGGTCAATCAGGTTGCGGGCGATGGAAATCGAGGACGGGATGGTCAGCTCCCCGGCTGCCACCGCTTCAGCGAGTTCCGTGCGGCTGAACCAGCGGACATCGGACATCTCGACGCCGTCGGCCTGCGGTTCGGTTCCGTCTGCCTCGGCGCAGAACCCAAGCATCAGGGAGCAGGGGAACGGCCAGGGCTGTGAGCCCAGGTATTGCGGGTTGCGCACCACCACACCGGATTCCTCCGCAACCTCACGGATGACCGCGGCTTCCAGCGATTCCCCCGGCTCCACGAATCCGGCAAGCGTGGAGTACCGGTTGCCCGGCCAGGCGGCCGCAGAGCCGAGCAGGATGCGGTCCTGCGGGTCCGTGATGGCCACGATGATGGCCGGATCGGTGCGGGGAAAGTGCTGGCTGCCATCCTTCGGGCAGCGGCGCACCCAGCCGCCCTGTTCCAATTCCGTGGGAGCGCCGCAGCGCGGGCAGTGGGTATGGGTGGCATGCCAGTTCGCCACTGCGCAGGCTTCAACGAACAATCCGGCATCAAGGGATCCGAGCGTTGTTGCAACCTCACGCAGGCCCGCCCAGCGGGCACCGTCCACGGCAGGTGCCGCTTCCGGTTCCGGCACGGTGACCATCACAATGTCGGCACCCGCACCGGCTGAGCCGTCTTCAAGGGTCCGTCCCAGATAGACCGGATCGGTACCGAACCCGCCAGGCCCGGGCCGCAGCAGGACCAGTTCCGAGGTCGTGCCGCCGATGTCCCTGATAAGGGTTTTACCGCCGGTCATGTACATCACGCGGGTGGAGGGCAGGTCAAGGATGGCCTCGAAGAGATCCTCGGCGATCCTGCGTTCGCTGCCCCGGTCTATGGCGCCGCGGGCTAGCGGCAGCGCTCCAAGTTGTGGGGATTCTGCGGTGCGTGGCGGCGTGGTCATATCTCTACCGTACTGACTGAGCAAGCCCAAGCAGAAAGTGGGAAGCCATGCGGTGGATAGAGCATCCGCCCGGCTGAGGTTTTCCTCACGCTCTTCCCGACTCGCCGGGGTCTAAGGGTTACTCCCGCCACATGTGCCCCTACGGTTGAAGGTGTGAAACGCACTCCTATGGAATTGGCAGCCCTGGCCAGCGCCGCCGTACCGGCACTGGCGCTTACCGGTGTCGCCGGTTCGCCGGACGATGTAGCGGATTTCGACTCCGCTCTCCTTGTTGACGACGCCGGAAAACAGTGGCGGGTGCGCTCACCCAAGCATGTGGAAGCCAGCATGCGCCTGGAGACCGAGCTGCTGGTGCTGCGGGCTTTCGTTCCTGCCGTCCGTGCCGAGCTCCCGTTTGCGCTGCCCTATGTCGCCGGAACCGTCCGCCAGGGCGAGCTGTGCACGTTTGTGTACTCCCACCTGCCCGGTGTCACGCATGACATTGATGATCTGGCCGCGCTTGGCAGCGACTTGGCCGCGGACATCGGACGCACCATGGCCGCTATTCATGCCCTGCCCCAGTCGCTCGTCCACAACGCGGATCTGCCGAGCTACACGGCCAATGAGTTCCGCCAGCGCAAGCTGAACGAGCTCGACCAGGCGGCCACCACCGGCAAAATCCCCGCCACGCTGCTGCGGCGCTGGGAACACGCCCTCGAGGATGTTGGTCTGTGGCGGTTCAGCCCCACGGTGGTGCACGGAGACCTGCATGAGGACAACCTGCTGATTTCCGCCGGGCGGATCAGTGCAGTCAATGGCTGGACCGACCTGCGCATTGGTGACCCCGCGGACGATTTCGCCTGGCTCATCGCCGCGAACAACTCCCGATTTACGGACACAGTCCACGCCGCCTACGTTGCCGCCCGGCCTGATGCCGTTGACCCCCACCTGATCAGGCGAGCCGCCTTGTCTGCGGAGTTCGCCCTGGCCCAGTGGCTGGTCCGCGGACTCGCAGCCGAGAACCAGTCCATGGTCGAGGAAGCCGAAGAAATGCTCGCAACTTTGGAAGCGGACATCCTGGCCCAGGAAGCCGCGGTCGAAGCGGCGGCGGAAACCCCTGCCGACAGCCCGGCGGTGCACTCTGATCCGTCCGCGCACCCGGCACCGCCCCGGCAGACCGAACCGCGTCCGCAGGCCGAACCGCGTCCGCAGGCATCAGCTCCGGCCGCTCCGGCCGCCAAGCCGGCCGCCACACCTGTCCCCGCCGCTGTTCTGCCCCCTGGCAGGAACACCTCCGCCGAGGCCGAGAAGGTCACGGCGATACCTCTCCCCCCACCCGAACCTGCGGCAGACCCAGCAGAGGGTGCGCATCAGCAGGCCGTGGCTGAGTCAGAAGCAAGCACCGCGGAGGCGGACATGGGAGCTTCCTCCGGCGCCGGACCTGCCACCACAGCGATTCCGCTGCTTCCGGCCGAATCCCCAGCGGGCAAGGCTGGGTCCCCGGCTGGCAAGGATTCAAAAACCTCCTGACGTCACACTCCTGTTCCGCTGCCGGAGCGGTACCCGGAAAAGCCCGCCTGATCTCAGGCGGGCTTTTTTGTTGTTCAATTTTTTGGCAGCAACCCTTGACCGCTGTTCGGGTTCCATGGTTAGTTAGTCAAGTAATGAACCAACAAGCCAGTGTTAGCAGGATGCAGTGATCGATGACAGCAAGCCGATCTTTCAGCAGATCGCCGAACGAATCGAGTCAGACGTCCTGGACGGTGTCCTGGTGGAGGAGGGTCAGGTTCCCTCGACCAACGAGATTGCGTCGTTCTACCGAATCAACCCGGCCACGGCAGCCAAGGGCGTGAACCTGCTGGTTGATGAAGGCCTCCTGTACAAACGCCGGGGTATCGGAATGTTTGTTGCACCCGGCGCCCGCACCGCAGTACTGGCCAAGCGCCGGGAGCAGTTTTACCGCCAATACGTCCAGCCACTCCATCTGGAGGCCCGGAAACTCGGGATCAGCTTGGAGGAACTCACCGACCTCATTCAACGCAGTGCCGCCGAACATGAAGGGACCCCGGCACCATGAACGTCATCGAAACCCGCGGACTGACCCGCCGATACAAGGACCAGCTGGCCCTTGACGACGTCAACCTCGACATCTCTCCGAACCGCATCTATGGCCTCCTGGGCCGCAACGGCGCAGGGAAAACCACTCTGATGTCCATCCTGACCGCCCAGGGGTTCGCCAGCTCCGGGGAAGTACGGGTATTCGGCGGAAACCCGTTCGAGAATGAACATATCCTCTCCCGCCTGTGCTTTGTCCGCGAGTCGCAGAAATACCCCGACGACTTCACGGTGCGCAATGCCCTCGACGCAGCCGCCCTGTTCTTTCCCAACTGGGACCGGGAGCTGGCGGAGACACTGCTGGAGGACTTCCAGCTCCCGCGGCCGAAAAAGCACAGGATCAAGAAACTCTCCCGCGGCCAGCTTTCGGCTGTCGGAGTGATCATCGGGCTGGCATCCCGGGCGGAGCTGACGTTCTTCGACGAGCCCTACCTGGGGCTCGACGCCGTCGCCCGGCAGCTCTTCTACGACCGCTTGCTTACTGACTTCGCAGACCACCCGCGGACGATCATTCTCTCCTCCCATCTGATCGACGAGGTGGCGAACCTGCTCGAGCACGTCATTGTCATTGACCGCGGACGCATCGTGATGGATGACGAGGTGGAAACCATCACCGGTTCTGCCTTCGCCGTGGCCGGAAAGTCATCGTCCGTGGAGGAATTCGTTGCCGGCCGGCCCGTACTGCACCGGGAAGGCCTCGGTGCCCTGGCCTCCGTCACGGTAGACACTCCTCTCTCCACGGATGACCGGCAGCGTGCGCAGGCGCTGGGCCTGGAACTTGCCCCCGTCTCTCTCCAGCAGCTCATTATCCGCCGCACGCTGAAGGCCAATGAGCACTTTGGTCCCCACGCTGACACTCATGACAAGGATCTGGAGGTCCTGCGATGAACCGCCCGCTCGCCGTCGCCCGCATGCAGCTTCTGAACAAGTGGCTGTATCTGGGCATACCCGGCATCATCATCGTTTCGTCCACGCTGATAGCCATCGCGATTCTGGCGATGGTTCCCTCCGATGAGGGAGAGGGAGCCAGACTGGCGTTCTCCGGCCAGGCGGTGATGTGGTATTTCCTCGCCGCAGGGGTTCAGTCGCTGAGCCTTACCTTTCCGTTTTCCCAGGCAATGAGCGTGAGCCGGCGGTCCTTCTACATCGGCACCCTGGGACTTTTTTCACTCCTCGCACTGGCGTTGGGGGTGCTGTACTGGCTTCTCGGTCTGGTGGAGCGGGCAACAAACGGCTGGTGGGTCGACGGGAATATCTTTGCCCTGCCGTGGGTCGCTGAATCCGACTGGTGGATCCAGATCCTGATGTACTTCGCGCTGACCATCCTGCTGTTTATCTCCGGTTTCTGGTTCGCCACCGTTTACCGGCGCTGGCGGACAATCGGCCTGGTCGCAGCGCTCGTCGGCTTCGGCCTGCTGGTGCTCGGCGGAGTTGCAGCCATATCCTCCACCGACTCGTGGGCCGCAGTCGGCGCCTGGTTCGTCCAGCTCACGCCGCTGTCCCTGTCCGGTTGGCTGCTGCTCGCCGGAGGAGTCCTGGCAGCAGGATCCTACGCAACGCTTCGCCGGGCCACCCCCTAGGTCCAGGACTCCTGAAGAACAGAACAGCGCCGCCGTCCGAAACAGGACGGCGGCGCTGTTCCCTTTGTGTCCGGCTTTGTCCGGCGACGGGAACGATCAGGCCTGGACAGGGCCGGAGGGATCCGCTCCGCCCGCTGAGTCGAGGATGATCCGTTCCAGCTCCGCTTCACCGAGGAGGTTGTGCGGACGGATCACCCGGTCTGCGGCGACGTAGTAAAACGCAGCCCGCACCTTCTCCAGCGGCACGTTCTTCAGCCGGGACCAGGCCAGGCGGTAGACCGCCAGCTGGACTGACCGCACGGCCAGCTTGTCCGCCGACGGCGGTGCACCTGTCTTCCAGTCAACCAGGTCCCAGCCGCCGTCACTGTCCTGGAAGACAGCATCGATCCGCCCGCGGACAATCACGGAATCAACCCGGGTTTCCACCGGGACTTCAATGAACGCAGGGGTCCTGGCCGCCCATTCGGAAGCCTCGAAAGTGGCCACCATATCCTCAAGCTGGTACGCCTCATCAACGTATGCGTCAGCGGCACCGGCATGCTCATCCAGGTCCAGCATGCCGCTGCGCCCAAAGAAGTCCTCCACCCAGGCGTGAAATGCCGTCCCTTTGCGGGCCGCTATTCCAGGTTCGCGGGGAACGGGCCGGCGGAGCTGACGTGTCACGGCTTCCGGATCATCCCGCAGATCCACCAGCATGGACGCGGAAATGTGCGCCGGCAGCTCAACCTGCATGACCTCATCCGGGGCACGGTGCCTTGCCAGGACCAGTTCAACGTCCCGGCCCCAGCGCTGGGGTTCAAACACGGCCGTGTCATCGCTGCTGCCGGTCCCGCCGTCCGGCAGCGCTGACTCGGCCAGGCCCAGGCCGGCACCCGGCGCAGCGTCTGCGGCTGCCAGGACCGCTGCCGCTGCGCCCTCCATCGCGGTCCGGCGGGCCGGAGCAAGCGGATCATTGGGCCACACGGCGCGTTCGGTGGCTGCGTTTGCGGGGTTCTCCTCCCCCTCGTCCTCCGGTTCCAGCCAGGACAGAAGATGGAAACCCTCTGCGCCGGCCTTCCCAAGCTCATAAAGGTCGATCAGGTAGCGGGAGGCCGGCGTCGGCTTGGACCGCCCGCCGCCCCAGGCGCTGGAGGTGCACAGCAGCACGTGCTTCGCCCGGGTGAATGCAACATAGGCGAGCCGGCGTTCCTCTCGCTCGGCATGTCCGCGCGCATCTTCGGCAAAGAGCTTCTCCGCATCGACCCAGGACTTCTGATCCGGCTGTTCCCAGTCCCACTGCGGCAGGTCGGGGGCGTCGCCGCGAAGGTTCCAGGGAATGGCCGCGTTGCCGCTGGACCAGCGGGAGTCTTTGTCGTTGGGGAACTGGCCCTCGCTGAGACCGGGAACGGCAACCACATCCCATTCCAGTCCTTTGGACGCGTGGACCGTCAGCAGCTGGACGGCTTCCCGGCTGGTCTCCAGCTGGGTTACCGGCAGCCCGTTCTCCTCCTCATCGGCAACTTCGAGCCAGGCCAGGAAAGCGGCCAGGTCCACCCGGTCAGCGGAGGCGCTGAACGTCGCCGCAGCGTCAACAAAGGCGTCAAGGTTCCGCCGGGATTCGTGGATGCTGATCCCTGGTTTGGCTGCAACTTCGATGTCGAGCAGGATGCGCCGCTCCACCTCTCCGATCAGGGTTGTCAGGTCCTCCCCAACATAGCCGCGCAGTTCCCGCAGTTCGTCACGGAGTGAGGCCAGCCGCGAGAGCGCCTGCGGAGTCAGGGAACGGCCGGCGTGCGACGTCCAGCCCGGCTTGGGCAGGTGGTCCACAGCCTCCACCAGGCTGCCTGCCTCGGACAGGTCTGTCTCGACGACGGCGGCACCGGCTTCGTCCGGTCCGTCGACATCGGCGAGGTCCTGGACCCGGACGGCCCGCTCGCGGACCCGCACCAGGTGGCGGGACCAGTCAGCGAGCGCCATCAGGTCCGCCGGGCCGATCCGCCAGCGGGCACCGGCCAGGATGCGCAGCATGGAGTCCGAGCGGCCCGGGTCTCCGAGGACGCGGAGCACAGCCAGCAGGTCCACGATCTCCGGAGTGGAGAGCAGGCCCCCGAGCCCGACGATCTGCACCGGGATGCCCTCGGCCTGCAGCGCGCGGCGGATGGGATCGAACTGCTTTTTTCCCCGGCACAGCACAGCGACTGTGGGAGGCAGCAGGTTGCCCCGGGCATCAGTCTCGTGCGGACGTTTCCACCACTGGGCCCGCAGCTTGGCGATCTCTGCGGCGAGCGCTTCCGCTTCACCCAGGCTGAACGTTCCATCGGGAAGCGCAACAGTTTTCTCCGAGAGGTACCTGCCCAGATAGACCTCCCCCACCGGTGCCTGCGGCTTCGCCTGCAGTTCGGGGACGTCCAGGGGACGGTTGTGCTTCAGCCACGGCACGGTCTGGTTCAGCGGACCGGAGACGGCATTGGCGGTGGCCAGAATGGCGGTGGAGTTCCGCCAGGCCACCGAGAGATTGGCGACAGGCGCCGGCGTTCTGCTTCCGTCGGGCAGGACCAGCGGAAAGTGGGTGCGGAAGGTGCCCAGCTGCCCCGCAGACGCGCCGCGGAAGCCATAGATTGACTGGTGCGGATCCCCCACCGCCGTAACCGGCGTTCCGTCGCCGAACAGCTTTGAGAAGAGCACCATCTGGGCGTGGGACGTGTCCTGGAATTCGTCCAGCAGCACCACCTTGTATTTGGCCCGTTCCATCGCGGCGGCTTCGGGAATTTCCTCCGCGATGCGGGCCGCAAGCGCCACGAGGTCGCCGAAGTCCAGCTGCCGCCGTTCCGCTTTGGCCCGCTGGTAGGCCTCCACCAGTTCAGTGACCGAAATACGGGTGCGCAGTTTCCCCAGCAGGGTCTTCGCCGCCTGTGCCGGTTCCTTGGTTTTCCCGGCCTGGTAGGGCAAATCCTGCACCTCGGCGACCTGCTGCTCCAGCTCGGCGCGTACGTCCGCCGGGGTCTGCAGGTGCTCGGAGCATTCAGATGCCATCTGCAGGACGGCATTCACCAGGGTGGATTTGGCGGCTGTGAAATGCTCGTAATCCCCCGAATAGGCTTCAACAACCTCGTTGGCCAGCTGCCAGGACTGGGCACCGCCCAGCATCACCGAGTCCCGTTCGACGCCGATGCGCAGCCCGTAGTCGTTCACGATGCCGTTGGCGTAGGAATGGTACGTGGAAACAGCCGCCTCCAGCTGGTCTGCCTCCGCTCCCCCGGACCCCTCGCCCAACATACGGAACAGCAGCCGGAGCTGCTGCCGGATACGGGTGGCAAGCTCTCCTGCGGCCTTGCGGGTGAACGTCACGCCCAGAATCTGTTCGGGTGCCACCAGCCCGTTCGCCACCAGCCACACCACCCGGTCGGCCATGGTCTTGGTTTTGCCAGACCCGGCACCGGCAACCACCAGCAGCGGCTGCAGGGGCGCCTCGATAATTTCTTCCTGCGCCGGTGTGGGGTACTGCACGGGCTCGGAAGAGTCGCCGTGCAGCAGTTCGGCCAGCTGCCGGGCGGAGAACCGGTGGCTGGGGCGCTGGCTGTCCCGCACATCTTCGCTCACGTGGACGCTCACTCAGTGACCTGCTTTCCTTCGGTGCACAGCGGGCAGATTTCCGGCAGGCGGCAGCCGTGCCCACCGAATCCGCTTCTGGCGGGATCGTGGATCGTTTCGAAGGTGGCACCGGACATCAGTGCCGCCGCTTCCTGGATCATCTCCAGCGCACTGGTGTCCCCGGCACCCAGCGGCGGCTGTTCCTGAACCGAGACTCCCTTGGCTGTCGTCCCCAGCTGGACCAGTGCGGCTCCTCCGGGGACCGGCGGGCCCTCTTCGAGGGCCCCGGAACGGACCGCTTCCTGGTACGCCGCAAGCTGTGGGTGGCCCTCCAGGTCCGCCTTTTTTGGTGCGGATTTGCCGGTCTTGAGGTCGACGATAAAGAGACGCCCCTCGGCGTCGGCTTCCAGCCGGTCGATCTGGCCGCGGAGCAGCGCGGTGCGGACGGCACCCCGGACCTCCACTGGAATCTCGGCTTCAAAATCCTTCTCGACGGCCTTCAGGCTCCGCCCGCTCTTCCGCATCTGGATCACGTAGTCGGCCAGTTTGCGGACCATGGTTTCGGCGCGCTTGAAGTCCAGTTTGCCTTCCCAGGTGTCCTTCATCCCAAGGGATGGCCAGCGCCGCTGCAGTTCCGCCGCGTACTCAGTTCCGGAGGCGTCCGGCATGTCCTGTGCGATCTGATGGACCAGGGTTCCCAGGGAACGGGCAAAGTCTGTCGCCTGCTCGCCTCCGGCGGCGGATACGAACCAGCTGAGCGGAGACTTGGTGACCGCGTCCACTTTCGAGGGTGACACCGGGATGGCCGCGTCCGCCGGAAGGATGGGCTCAGTGCTGGAGAGCGGAAGCAGGCCCCACCACTGCGCGGGTGCCGCGCCCGGTACCCGAACCGGGTGGCGCAGCATCCGGCCCAGGTGCTCGGCCGCTTCCTTTGCCAGAGCCGGCTCGGTCTCGGCCTGCTGTGCGTAGGCCCGCAGCTCCGCGACGAGGGAACGCAGAGTCAGCGGGCGCAGGACCTCGGTCCGCGGCCGGGCCATCACGCCGTCGGGCAGCGGATCCACCAGGTCCAGGAACTGTGAGGGTTGTTCGTCTTCCGAGGCGACCGCCGTGCAGATCAGGGTCTCGCGCGCCCGGGACACCGCAGTGGAAAAGCTACGCAGCTCATCGTGGCGGATTCCGTGCATAAGCGTCTGCGGGTTGCGGTAGCGGCGGTAATCATCTCCAAATTCGACGGCGGATACCAGGTCTCCGCTGCCCAGCAGCTCTCCGCGCAGCCGCAGGTTCGGCCAGACCCCTTCCTGGATTCCGGCCACAATCACCACCGGCCATTCCCGTCCGGCGGCGCTGGCCGGTGTGAGCAGTTCCACCGCGTCGCGCTTCTGGGCCCTGGCGGCGAGGGTGTCCATGGGCAGTTCCGAACTGGTGAGATAGTCCAGGAACTGGGCCGGGGTGGATCCGGGCAGCTGGTCCACATAACGTTCCGCCGTCTGGAACAGGGCCATGATGGCATCCAGGTCCCGGTCGGCGCGGAGCCCGGTGGATCCGCCGGCCAGGGCAGTCTCAGCCCACTTTTTCGACCAGCCTGAAGCAGCCCAGAGCGCCCAAAGCACAGTCTCGGCGGTGGCGCCGGCCTGGCCCGCCGCTTCCTTTCCTGCCCTCAGCATTGCAGCCAGGCGTTTGGCTGCACCGGCTTCCCAGCCAAGACCGGCGAGCGCCAGCCCGGCATCCGAAAGCGGGTCGAGCAGGGCCTCAACCAACAGTGCGTCGCTGCTGCGGCCGCCGCCGGCGCGCAGTTCCTCGCGCCGCAGTGCCTGCCGCAGCCTGCGCAGGTCCAGGGAACCGGCCCCGCCGATCCGCGAGGTCAGCAGCGACACGGCAGTTTCGGGCGTCAGCAGGGAGGGATCCAGGACAACGGCGAAAGCATCCAGCAGGGGCCGGACCGCTGCTTCATCGCGGACGGCTTTCTCCGCCACCGGAACCTTGACCTCGATCCCCTGGCTAGTGAGGTACCGCTGGATCCGGGCCAGCTGCCCGCCGGTGCGGACAATGACGGCGATATCCTCCAGCCGGCGGCCCTCCAGCAGCTGGGCTTCGAGGATCCGCTGGGCGACATAGCGCTGCTCATGCATGGGAGAGTCCACCACGTGGGCGGTAGCCGAGGGCTGGTTCTCCCCGGACGGTGCAGCCTGCCCGGCCGGACGCCCGGACGCGGTGCGGCAGGAGGGCAGCCCCGGGACCACCGAGATGCGGGAGGCAACCCGGTGCCATGCGGCAGCCACGGGTTCGCCGAGCCGGTGCTGGGTATCGAGCACCACTGTCTCCAGCCCCGGACCAAGGGTCTTGGTCAGAGAACCCAGGAGGTCCGGCCGGGCTCCGCGGAAGCCCTGGACCACGGTGTCCGGGCTGGCCGTCACCACCGCATCCCGCCCGGCGGCCAGCAGCCCCAGCAGCTGGTGAATGGCCGGGTTAGCTTCCTGCAGATCATCCACCAGGATCAGCTGCAGCCGCCCGTGTTCGGCAGCCAGGAACTCCGGATCCGATTCCAGGATGTCCAGCGCCGTGGTGATAATTCCTGCCGGATCGAAGGCTTCCGGCATCCGGATGTCCAGGACATCGCGGTACTCAGCGTAGAGTCCGGCGGCAGCCACCCAGTCCTGCCGGCCGTAGCGGCGGCCCAGGGCGGTGAGGTCCTCCGGAACCAGGCCCAGCTCAATCACACGGTCAAACAGCAGCCGCACTTCCTGCCGGAAACCCCGGGTTCCCAGGGCCAGCTCAAGCGATTCCGGCCAGGGCAGGCGCGGAACCCCGTTCTGACCGTGGCCGGAGAGCAGCTCCTTGATGATGACGTCCTGTTCGGCGCCGGAAAGCAGTTTGGGAGCACGCGTCACGTAGGGAAGCCGGCCCTCCGCCTTTGCCCGCCGGATGAGGTCGAACGCGTAGGAAGCCCAGGTCCGCGCGGGCGCGGCACTGATGGTCCGTTCCAGCCGGGCGGACAGGGCATCGCGCAGGGACGCTGCGGCCAGCCGCGACGGCGCGAGGAGCAGGACGCCTGCCGGGTCCAGCCCGTCACGCTGGATGCGGGCAACGGCGGTCTCCACGAGCACGGTGGATTTACCGGTGCCCGGCGCTCCCAGCACCAGCAGCGGACCGCTGCCGGTACGCCGGTCCACTGCGTCCTGCTGGTCGGGACTCAGCCGCGGAGCAGCCCGGCCCGCGGCCGCAGGTGGAACAAGCTGCAGATTAATGCTCATGCTTCCACTTCACCATGCCGCACCGACATTGCCCGATCCGGTGCTGCCGCGCCCCCGGCCCTGCGCATCCGAACGGCCGCCGGAAAGATCGCGGTCCCGGTCCCCGGCCGGGGCACCGCTGGATGCTTGCACTGCACCGCCGGACTCCAGCCCGTGGCGCAGCCCGTCAAGGATCTCCCAGTCGGCAGCGGACGGCTGCCAGCGGGCTTCGGCAATTCGGACCCGGTAGCCCGTTCCGTCGTCGCCGGGCGTGCCGCGGACCGGCGTATTTTCGGCTGCATAGTGTGCCCAGGCGCTCCGGCCGTGACAGGCGGGAGGTTCCCCGGAGGCCCGGATGACCCGCCACCAGGGCACGGCGGAACCGCTGCGCGCAAGCACGGCGCCAACTTGGCGCGGTCCGCCGGTGCCGAGCAGCTCGGCAATGTCTCCGTAGGCAAGCACCTTGCCCGGTGCTATAAGCTCCACTGCCGCCAGCACGGCTTCCTGATAGTCCTCCCGCATATGCCCAGCCTAGCGACGCCCGGCGCGCTGAATCCGGAATTGTCGGTGCCCGCCGGTACGTTTGATTACATGTTGAGCTGGCATGAACTTCCCCGGGCGTCCTTCGACCTGGAAACCACCGGACGGGATCCGCATGAGGCACGGATCGTCACGGCCTCGATCATCCTGGTGGACGCCGGCGGAGCGATACTCAAGCATCACGAATGGCTGGTCGACCCCGGGGTCGATATTCCGGAAGAGGCTGCCGCCATTCACGGCATCAGCACCGAACGCGCTCGGGCAGACGGTATTGCCGCCCAGGTGGGCATCGCCGAAATTATCCGGGTGCTGCAGGACACCTTCGCGTCCGGGGTGCCGGTACTCGCCTTCAACGCAGCCTACGATTTCACGGTGCTGGCGCGGGAGGCGGAGCGCTTCGGGCTCGCGGCACCGGAGCCCTTCCCCGTCATCGATCCCTTCATCATGGACAAGCAGACGGACCGCTACCGGCGTGGGAAACGCACACTCACAGCCATGGCCGAGCACTACGGCGTGGCCTTCGAGAATGCCCACACTTCCGCCGCGGATGTGATGGCCACCCTTGCCGTCGGCGCAGCCATGGCAGGAACCTACCCGGTGCTGGCCCAGGATGCCGCTTCCCTGCACCGCCTCCAGACCGGGTGGGCAGCGGAGCAGGCCGCCAGCTTCCAGTCCTACCTGCGCCGGCGCGATCCGGAAGCGGTGATTGACGGCACCTGGCCCGTCAAGCCGGCCCCGGCAGCTTCGATCCTCACTCCCGCGCCGGCAGTCCCGATGCCCGCCCCCGTCCCGGCTTCTGGCGGCAGCGCTCCAAGCGACGGCACCCCGGGCGGCAGCACTGCGGTGCCGGCCGTTCTGTCCGCCCAGCCTGATCCGGAGGCCGCTCCCCCAGCCGCAGCACCCGCCGCTGAATTCGCGGAGCCTGCGCTCTTTGCGCTGCCCGCGGAGAGCCCCGCGGTTCCTGCCGGAGTGCAGCTGGCAGAGGAACCGGACGGACAGCTTGCGCTTGACCTGGACACCTTCGCCCCTGCCTGACCGGGCCGAAGCGGATTTCCGGCTATGGGACGTACCCGCGTAACATTAGATGATTGACGCAGTGCCAGGCGCTGATGGCGCCCGGACGCGGCCGGACTGACTCCAGAGCCGGTGGCGCGCCCCGTGTCACGCGAATGGCAGGCACTTCTCCACAGGGTTCGGCCGGCGGCGTGCCGCCGCGAGACTCTGCGCCTGCCCCGCATGTCCCATACGACGCAGACACGAGGATGAATGATCACAGTTACCGACCTGCGCAAGGTCTACCGCCAGGGTGCCCGGGAAGTGATTGCCCTGGATGGCGTCAGCATGAGCGTCCCCAAGGGCTCGATTCACGGCATCATCGGACATTCAGGTGCCGGGAAATCTACTTTGGTCCGCTGCCTCACGCTGCTTGACCGCCCGACGTCGGGAACTGTCACGATCGATGGCCGGGAGCTGACGAACGTCAAGGACTCTGAGATCCGGCTGGCCCGCCGCAGGATCGGGATGGTTTTCCAGCACGCCAACCTGATGGACTCGCGGACCGCCGCCGCCAACATCGCGCACCCGCTCGAACTGACCGGGACGTCGAAGCAGGACATTGAGGCACGGGTTGCGGAACTGCTGGCCCTGGTGGGTCTGGACCAGTTCGCCGGCGCCTACCCCGCCCAGCTCTCCGGCGGCCAGAAGCAGCGTGTGGGAATTGCCCGCGCACTGGCTGCCAACCCGGACGTGCTGCTCTGCGACGAGCCCACGTCTGCACTCGATCCACGTACCACGGACGAGATCCTGGATCTTATTTCGGAGCTGTCCAACCGGCTCGGACTGACCGTGCTGATCATCACGCACGAGATGAATGTCGTGAAGCGGATCTGTGACTCGGTGTCCCTGCTGGAAGCCGGGCGCGTCGTCGAGCACGGCCCGCTGCAGGAGGTTGCGTCCCACCTGGGCGGCCGTCTCGCCAAGGCCCTCATCCCGCTCCCCCCGACTCCCCCGGTATCCGGCGGCCCGGTCGTGGATCTGCTGATGGTCGGCGAACACGCCACCGAACCCGTCCTCTCCGGTCTGACCCGTCGCTTTGATACCGATGTCAACGTTCTGGCCGGCAGCGTGGAAACCCTGGCCGGTCAGCGCTTCGGCCGTCTGCGGGTCCAGCTGGATGCGAGCACGGACATGGAAGCGGTCAAAACCTACCTGGCGTCCCAGGGAGTCACAGTGGAGGTCGCGGCATGAATTTCTTCGAAGAACTAGCCGCTAACCCCGGCATCACCAAAGCGCTTCCCGAGGCAGTGGCTGACACGCTCCTGATGGTCGGCGTCTCGGGTTTCTTCACCCTGCTGATCGGGCTGCCGCTGGGCATTTTCCTGCACACCAGTGCCCCGGGCGGGCTCCGGCCGATGCCGGTGACCAACCGCATCCTGTCCGACATCATCGTGAACATCACCCGTTCCATCCCGTTCGCGATCCTGATGGTTATCCTCATTCCGTTCTCGCGGATGGTCACCGGTTCCTCGATCGGTCCGCTCGCCGCCTGTGTTCCGCTGAGCATCGGCACTATTCCGTTCTTCGCCCGGCTGGTGGAAACCGCGCTGCGCGATGTCTCCGGCGGCAAGATCGACGCCGCCCTGGTGATGGGGTCTACCCGGATGCAGGTCATCCGCAAGGTCCTGATGCCGGAATCCCTGCCCGGTCTGGTCGCCGCCCTGACGACAACTCTGGTGACCCTGGTCGGGTACTCGGCGATGGCGGGCATTATCGGCGGCGGCGGGCTGGGCCGGCTCGCCTACAACTACGGTGTCCAGCGTTTCGACACCGCCGTCATGGTCGTAACGATCGTGATCATTGTGGCCATCGTCCAGATCATCCAGCTGGCCGGCGACTTCGCCGCCCGGCGGGTGGATCACCGGTCCGCGGCAGGCAACCGGCGCCGTCGCCGCCCGGGGGCTGCTCCCGCTGCTCCGGCCGCTGCGCCTCAGCCGCCCGCCGCCACGGATCCCGCTGCCGTCCCAGACGGCGTTTCAGACACCGGCGGCGCCCGGTCCCGGGTCTGACCCGTCCTGCCGCCTGATTCTTCCTTGTTCCGTGCCCGGCGCGGACCAAGGGACTGCAGCCAGTAGCCGCTAGCTGCATAACAGCCGGCCGGGGTTCGCCCCAGCCGGACACTCGAAAGGAAACGCATCCGATGCGGAAAGCATTTTCACTCGTGGCCACCGGCGTGGCCGCGGCTCTGGCGCTGACGGCTTGCGGGGGTTCTGAATCCTCCTCCAGCGCTGTGGAGAGCCTCGATCCCGCCAACCCGGTCACACTGACTGTGGGCGCCAGCCCGCAGCCGCATGCAGTCATCCTGGAGTACGTGGCGGAGAACCTCGCTGCGGACGCTGGCCTGGAACTCGAAGTTGTTCCGTTCGATGACTACGTGACTCCGAATATTGCGCTGGACGACGGTTCGATCGACGCCAATTACTTCCAGCACCTGTCCTACCTCGAGGCCCAGACCGAAAGCCAGGGTTACGACTTTGAGCACGGCGAAGGCATCCACATCGAGCCGTACGCCATCTTCAGCGAGAAGCACAAGGACATTTCCGACGTCGCTGAGGGCGCCCGCGTTGCCATCACCAATGACCCGTCCAACCAGGCCCGCGCGCTCAAGCTGCTCGAGGACGCCGGCCTGCTGACGGACATCGGTGAGGATGCCTCGGTCATCGCACTGACCGACGAGCAGAACCCGAAGAACCTGGACTTCTCCGAGAACCAGGCTGAACTGCTGGTGAACGATCTTTCGGATCCCACCGTGGACCTGGCAATCATCAACGGCAACTACATCCTGGATGCCGGCCTGAACACCGATGACGCGCTTCTGGTGGAATCGCTCGATGCCAACCCGTACGCGAACCTGCTTGTCTGGAAGTCCGGCAGCAAGGACGCACGGATCGAGAAGCTCGACGAACTGCTGCATTCTGCGGAGGTCAAGGCCTTCATTGAGCAGAAGTGGCCGAACGGCGACGTCACCGCCGCTTTCTAAGCCTGACCAGTAAAAAACCATGCCCCGCCCTCGTGGCGGGGCATGGTTTTTTTGCGTCCGGAAGCATCCTGGGCCCGCTGACGCCCGCGGGACATCCCCGGCACCGGTAGCATGGCGGTCCTGCACCTCGCGAAGGGATCCGCATGCCGGCTGCCATCCAGACCCATGCCCTGTCCAAGCGCTACGGGGCCACCACTGCCGTAGCGTCGCTGGACCTCACCGTCGAGCCCGGCAGCGTGTTCGGTTTGATCGGACCGAACGGGTCGGGCAAAACCACCACCCTGCGCATGCTGCTGGACATTATCCGCCCGACTGCGGGCACCGCATCCGTCCTCGGAGCATCCCCGCGCTCAGGCGGCCCCGCCCTGCGCCGGCGGATAGGCTACATCCCCGGAGACCTCCGGCTGGGCGGACGCATCCGCGGCCGGACCCTGCTGCACCACCTCGCTGACCTCAGCTCACCGGTGCCGCCCGGAAGCATCGACTCGCTCGCGGAGCGTCTCGGCCTCGATCTTTCGCGGCCGGTGGGCACACTCTCCAAAGGCAACCGCCAAAAACTCGGCCTGGTCCAGGCTTTTATGCACAATCCGGACCTGCTGATTCTGGACGAGCCCACCAGCGGCCTCGATCCGCTGGTGCAGCGGGAGTTCCTTGAAATGGTGCACGAAGCCCGCGCTGCCGGCCGCACTGTGCTGCTCAGTTCACACGTCCTCAGCGAAATCCAGCAGGCCGCGGATATGGTGGCGGTGCTCTCCCAGGGGCGGGTCGTCGCGCAGGGCGATGTGGCCTCGCTGCGGCTGAACAACCTGCGGCACGTCCGCGCCGCCGTTGCCGGAACAGAACCGGACACGCTGCAGGGCCAGCTTGAACGTTCCGCGCACTTCACGGGCACTGTCACGGCCAGGGAAGGAAATGCCGTCCACCTTCGGGGCACTCTCGCGGGCGGTGTGGATCCCTTCATCAAGGTGCTGGCCCGCTACCAGGTCCTGGACCTCGCAGTGGAAGAACCTGATCTGGAGGAATCCGTACTCAGCCTCTACGGCAGGCCCTGGGAGGCCCCGCAGACCGAGGAACCGGAGCCTGGGACGTGAACACGGGTACTGGCTTAGCTCCGCGTCCTCTGCCGGTCTTTCGGCGTTCCGTGGCAGATACCTGGCGTGCCACGCTCGTCTGGACCCTGGCGCTGACCGCAGCGCTGCTGCTGTACCTGCCGCTGTACCCGTCCATGAACAGCGCTGACATGCGCAACCTGATCGAAGGGCTTCCGCCGGAGCTGGTCCAGGCCCTCGGGTACGCCGAGATGTTCTCCGGGCCGGGTTATGTCCAGGCAACGTTCTTCGGGCTCCTCGGATTTGTCTTCATCACCGTCGCTGCCGTGTCCTGGGGATCGACGGCGGTAGCCGGCGCCGAGGAATCCGGGCAGCTGGAACTGGTCCTGTCGCACGGGGTGGGCCGGGTGCAGTTGGTCCTGGAGTCGGCCCTCGGCCTGTTCACCCGCCTGCTGTGGTTTGCGGTCTTCACCACGGGGCTCATCACGATCCTCAATAGGCCTTCCGAACTCGGCCTGGAACCGGGAAAACTCATGGCAGGCGAAGCAGCCTGGCTGGGTCTGGGTTATCTCAGCGGCAGCCTCTCCCTGACCGTTGGCGCATTGACGGGCCGCCGTTCGCTGGCCGTGGGCGCCGGAGCGGCAGGGGCGGCATATGGGTACGTGCTCAATGCCCTGGCCAATCAGGACACCGACCTTGCCTGGCTCCGGGACATCTCTCCCTATTCCTGGGCCTACCGGAATGCACCCCTCACGGAGGGAATCGACGTTCCGGGTCTGGCTCTCGTGGCCGCTGCAGGTGCGGTATTCACAACCGTTGCTGCTCTCGCCCTGCGCCGGCGGGACATCCTGGGCTAGTCCGTGGCTCCCGCGGGCACCAGTACAGCGCAGATACGGCCATGGCCAGGCACGCGAAGGTGCCTGGCCATGGCCGTGGTGTCGAACTGTGCGGGCTCCTAGGGCTTCGCCGGGGCCCCTAGGGCTTCGCCGCAGCCGCAGCCTTGGCAGCTGCCGGCAGCGCGGCCAGGATCCGGTCCATCGCGGCGTCGTCGTGCGCGCCGGAAAGGAACCACGCCTCGAAGACCGACGGCGGCAGGTAGACCCCGGAATCGAGCATGGAATGGAAGAACGGCTTGAACCGGAACGTGTCCTGCGCCAGGGCATCAGCGTAATTGTGCACACCGTGTTCTGCGGTGCCGAAGGCGATGCTGAACAGGTTCCCTGCCCGCTGGATGCTGTGGTTCACGCCTTCCGCAGCGAGTGCATCGGAGACGGCCTGGGACAGCTGGGCCGAACGGGCATCGATGTTCGCGTATACCTCGGCGGTCGCGGCCTTGAGCGTGGCGACGCCGGCGGCCATGGCGATCGGGTTACCGGAGAGGGTGCCGGCCTGGTACACCGGGCCGAGCGGCGCCAGATAGTCCATGACCTCGGCCCGGCCACCCAGGGCTGCCACCGGCATACCGCCGCCGATGACCTTGCCGAAGGTGTACAGGTCAGGTGCCCAGCCTTCGTTGGCACCGGTCAGGCCCCAGTACCCGGCCGGCGAGGTGCGGAAGCCGGTGAGGACCTCGTCCAGGATCAGCAGCGCGCCGTGGGCTGTGGTGATCCGGGAAAGGGCGGCGTTGAAGCCGTCCGCGGGGGTGACGACGCCCATGTTGGCCGGGGCTGCCTCGGTGATGACGGCGGCGATGTTTGCGCCGTGTTCGGCGAAGGCGGCTTCGACCGCAGCGATGTCGTTATACGGCAGGACCAGGGTTTCCGCGGCGGTGGCTTCGGTGACGCCGGCAGAACCGGGCAGGGCCAGGGTGGCGACGCCGGACCCGGCCGAGGCCAGCAGGCCGTCGAGGTGTCCGTGGTAGCAGCCAGCGAACTTGATGACCAGGTTGCGGCCGGTGAAGCCGCGGGCCAGGCGCACGGCCGTCATGGTCGCTTCGGTGCCGGTGGAGACCATACGAAGCCGTTCCACCGGCTTTACCCGGTCCATGACCAGGGCGGCCAGGTCCGCTTCGGCGGGGGTCGAGGCGCCGAAGGACAGGCCCCGGTCCACGGCAGAATGGACGGCGGCCAGAACCTCTGGGTGGGCGTGGCCGACCAGCGCCGGTCCCCAGGAGCAGACCAGGTCAACGTATTCGCATCCCTCGGAGTCCGTGACGTACGGGCCCTTGGCCGAGACCAGGAAGCGCGGCGTACCGCCTACGGATCCAAAGGCACGCACGGGTGAGTTAACTCCGCCGGGCATCAGGGCACGGGCGCGGTCGTAAAGCTCTTCGGAGGAGACTGTCTGGGTCATTACTTGCTTTCCTTCAGCCAGGCAGCCAGTTCGGCGGCCCAGTACGTGAGAATGATGTTGGCGCCGGCACGCTTAATGCCGAGGACGGATTCTTCAATGGCACGGCGCCGGTCAATCCAGTCGTTGGCAGCCGCAGCTTCGATCATCGCGTATTCACCGGAGATCTGGTAAGCCGCCACCGGGACCGGGGACATCGCAGCCACATCGGCCAGGATGTCCAGGTAGCTCATGGCAGGCTTCACCATGACCATGTCAGCGCCCTCTTCAAGGTCCAGCTCGACCTCGAGCAGCGCCTCACGGCGGTTGGCTGCATCCATCTGGTAGGTGCGGCGGTCACCCTGGAGCTGGGAATCCACGGCTTCGCGGAACGGACCGTAGAACGCCGAGGCGTACTTGGCGGCGTAGGCGACAATCGAGACGTCCTGGAATCCGGCGTCGTCCAGGGCCTGCCGGATGACGGCGACCTGGCCGTCCATCATGCCGGACGGGCCCAGGACGTGGGCGCCCGCGCGGGCCTGCTCAACGGCCATGCGTCCGTAGATTTCCAGGGTGGTGTCATTGTCCACCACACCGTTGGCGTCCAGGACTCCGCAGTGCCCGTGGTCGGTGAATTCGTCCAGGCAAACGTCGCTCATGATCACCAGGTCATCGCCCACTTCGGCGCGGACATCGGCGATCGCCTTGTTCAGGACGCCGTCCGGATCGGTTCCGGCGCTGCCCGTGGCGTCCCGGGATTCCGGAATGCCAAAGAGCATGATGCCGCCGACGCCGAGCTCCACCGCCTCCGCAGCGGCACGCTTGAGCGTTTCGGTGGTGTGCTGGAGAACGCCGGGCATGGAGCTGATGGGGTTCGGCTCGGTCAGGCCTTCACGGATAAACGCCGGCAGTACCAGTTCAGCGGGGTCAAGACGGTATTCGGCGGTCATCCGGCGCATGGCCGCAGTGGTCCGCAGCCGGCGGGGGCGGTGCTGGGGGAAGCTCATGAGGACGTATTGCCTTCCGGTCGGGGGTAGTGGGAAATCCGGTGTGCGGCGAGCGCTGCTTCGACGGCGTCGGCTATTCCGGCCGGCGTCGGCGCGGACGCGGTGGCCTCCGGCGCGTGGTCCAGCGCCCGGAGCTGATGGGCGGTTGGCTCGCCGATGGCGACCAGTACAGCCGCGCCCGGCACCAGGGCGTCCCGGACGAACCGCCGGGCGGTACTGGGCGACGTCACGACGACGGCGTGCGGCGCCCGGTCCGCTCCAGCACCGGACGCCGCAGCGAAGCGCCGGTACTGTGCCGGTGTCAGCTGGGCCGGGGTCAGCTGGGCTGATTCACCAGAAGCGGGGCTGCTGCCTGGCCCGGAGACCGCAGGATCCGGTTCCAGCCGTAGGCCTGCCGGCGCCGGGTAGTCAACGGTTTGGTAGGCGGTAACCGCGGAAACCTCCCAGCCGGTGTCGGCCAGTGCGGTGCGCAGGAAGGGGTCCGCGATGTCCGCCTGCGGCAGCAGCAGCCGGTTCCGGCCGGTTCCGGGTTCGGGCCAGGCAGCTGCGAGGCCGCGCGCGGACTGGTCTGCTTCCGGTACCAGGTCCGCGTTGATCCCCTGAGCGGACAGCGCCTGCCTGGTACCCGCGCCGACGGCGGCAACCCGGGTCCCGGATGTCAGCTGGGACAGCGTGCGGCCGGAGCCTGCGGCGAACCGGTGCAGCGCCCGGACAGTTGTTGCTGAGGTAAAGATGATCCAGTCAAAACTCCCCTCCCCCAGCTCCTGCAGTCCGGCAGACACCGGGGAGGTGTCTGCCGGCAGCTGGAAGTCGATCAGCGGGAGCAGCTGGACCTGTGCGCCACGGGCCCGCAGTTCGGCCGCCATGGGTCCCGCGCGGTCAGGGCTCCGGAGCAGCACCACATCCGCGCCGGAGAGGGTTCCTCCGGCGGGGGTCGGTGCCGGCCTGGCACGGTCGGTGGTCATCGGGGCCAGCTCAGCTCTGCATCAGGACGCGAGTTCCGTCAGCTCCGCAGCGCCGGCGGCCAGCAGTTCCTCGGCCATGCGGATGCCCAGGGCCCGGGCACCGTCCTCGTCGGCCTGCGAGGTGGAGGAATAACGCCGCAGCGTTTGGCTGCCGTCGTCGCTGCACACCACGGCTTCGAGGGCGAGCCCCTGTTCGGTAACGCGTGCCAGTGCCCCGATCGGCGCCGTGCAGCCGGCTTCGAGCCGTGCCAGGAGCGCGCGCTCGGCGGTTACCGTCAGCCGGCTCGCGGTGTCGTCGTACGCTGCCAGTGCACGGCTCAGGGGACCCTCAGCGGCGTCGGCGGTACGGCATTCAACCGCCAGGGCACCTTGTCCCGGTGCCGGAAGCATCACGGACGGGTCCAGGAACTCGGAGACCATGTCCAGGCGGCCCAGCCGGGACAGTCCGGCGGCAGCCAGCACCACGGCGTCGAGGTCTCCGGGACCGCCTTCCACCAGACCGGCCACGCGGGCCAGCCGGGTGTCCACGTTGCCGCGGATGTCAACGATGTCCAGGTCCGGCCGTGCGGCGCGCAGCTGGGCCGCCCGGCGCGGTGATCCGGTGCCGATTCTGGCACCGGACGGCAGCTGCCCCAGCGTCAGTCCGTCGCGTGCGCACAGCGCGTCGCGGACGTCCACACGGGTGGGAACGGCGCCGATGGTCAGGCCGCTGGCGTCTGCCGTGGGCAGATCCTTGAGCGAGTGCACGGCAACGTCGCAGTCCCCGGACAGCAGGGATTCGCGCAGTGCTGCAACGAACACGCCTGTGCCGCCGATCTGCGAAAGAGCTGCCCGGTTAATGTCACCTTCGGTTTTTACCCGGACAAGTTCGACGTCGAAGCCGCCCAGTTCGGACAGCGTCTCGGCGACCGTGGTCGTCTGGGTGACGGCCAGCGCTGAACCGCGCGTGCCGATCAGGACAGGCGAATGCGCCACTACTGCACACCCACCGTGGAATCAGCGCCTGCGATGGTCGGTTTTTCGCCGCGCAGGTTTGCGCAGCAGCCCGGACGGCAGACGTCGTACCAGGGGCCCAGCTTGGTCAGGGCCGGCCGGTCGGTGATGGTGTTCTCCACCGTGCGTTCGCAGACCAGGTCAACGAGGCCGGCCACGAACTTCTCGTGGATGCCCGGAGTCGGTGCGCGGTGCGCGGCGAGGCCGAGTTCGGAGCAGGTCTCCATGGCCTCGGTGTCGAGGTCCCAGATCACTTCCATATGGTCGCTGACGAAGCCCAGCGGAACGATGACGACGCCGTCAACACCCTTGGCGGGCAGTTCAGCGATTGCGTCGTTGATGTCGGGTTCCAGCCACGGGGTGTGCGGAGAGCCGGAGCGGGACTGGTAGACAAGCTGCCACTCGAGCCCGGCTGCTTCGGGGACACGGTCCATGATGGCCCGGGCGTTGGCCAGGTGCTGGGCAACGTAGGCGCTGCCCTCTTCAAATTCGCGGTCACGGGGGCCGGATGCCTCGGCATCGGCCGTGGGGATTGAGTGCGTCGCGAAGAGGACTTCGATCTTCCCGTCTGCCTTGTCCGCGGCGGCCAGCTGTTCGCGGACCTTGGCAAGCGAGTCCTGCAGTCCTTCAACGAAGGGTTCCACGAAGCCGGGGTGGTCGAAGTACTGGCGGACCTTATCCACCTGCAGCTTCTTGTCCAGCCCCGTGGCAAGGAGGTTCATACCCAGGTCTTCGCGGTACTGGCGGCAGCTGGAGTAGCTCGAGTAGACGCTGGTGGTGACCATCAGCAGGCGCCGGTATCCGGTGTCATAGGCGTCCTGCAGGACGTCCTTGATGTACGGAGCCCAGTTCCGGTTGCCCCACAGCACCGGCAGGTTGATGCCGCGGCGCTCAAGCTCGGCTTCCAGCGCTGCCTTCAGCGCACGGTTCTGCTCATTGATCGGGCTGATGCCGCCGTTGGCGCGGTAGTGGGTTGCTACCTCTTCAAGCCGCTCATCAGGGATACCGCGGCCACGGGTGACGTTCCGCAGGAACGGAATAACGTCTTCCTGGCCTTCGGGACCGCCGAAGGACGCGAGCAGGATGGCGTCGTAGGCGGCGGGGGCCATACGGCCTTCCTCGTCGACACCCTCAAACGGGTTGACGCTGGTCTGGGGTTCGGGGGAAGGGGACGTCATTTGAGCACCTCGGAAACTTCAGCGGCAGCAATGCGCCGGCCGGTGTAGAACGGAACTTCTTCGCGCACGTGATTGCGGGCTTCGGTCGAACGCAGGCGGCGCATCATGTCCACGAGGTCCACCAGCTCCGGCGCTTCCAGCGCCAGGAGCCACTCCCAGTCGCCCAGGGCAAAGGAGGCAACGGTGTTGGCCAGGACCTGCGGGAATTCGCGGCCCAGCATGCCGTGGTCGCGCAGCATGGCGCCGCGCTCTTCGGCCGGCAGGAGGTACCACTCGTAGGAGCGGACGAACGGGTACACGCAGACCCAGGCTTCCGGAGCGATTCCGCGGGCGAAGGAGGGCCAGTGGTTCTTGGAGAACTCCGCGTCGCGGTGCACACCCATGGCGGACCAGGCGATTTCGGTGCCGGAGAACAGGTCCGTGCGGCGGATCCGGCGCACCGCTGCCTGCAGCGCTTCGGGCTGGCTGCCGTGCAGCCAGATCATCACGTCGGCGTCGGCACGCATCGCGGAGACATCGTAGATGCCGCGCAGGGTGACGTTTTCCGCGGCCAGGCCCTGTTCGAGGGCTTCGAATTCGCTGAGCGCATTCTCCGTTGTCTCGCGCGGAAGTTCAGACCGCTTGAAAAC
Source organism: Arthrobacter gallicola (assembly GCF_014836775.1). Lineage (GTDB taxonomy): Bacteria > Actinomycetota > Actinomycetes > Actinomycetales > Micrococcaceae > Arthrobacter_B > Arthrobacter_B gallicola. The sequence goes on along the minus strand of NZ_JACSQD010000003.1, from coordinate 264,292 downwards.
GGTCCAGAGAGTAAAGAACTGTTCTTGTGTTTCGGCTGTAACAGATGCGGTCTGACCCATGGGCTCACTCATGTCTAACAGTCTGCCGCGTAGTGCAGACTTAGGCGAAATACGAACTTCTACATGTCGTAGAACAACAACGATTATTCCACGGTCCGGACGGCCTCCGCGAGCCGGACGCACCGCTCCCGGGTATCGGCGGTGACAGCAGCCAGGCCCGTTCCGGCGAGCCAGGCTCCGACCACTTCCAGCCCGTCGACTTCGGCAATGGCTGAGCGGACGGCAGCTACACGCTCCGCGTGCCCGACGGCGGCGGAAGGCAGCGCACCCACCCAGCGGACCACGTCCCAGCCGATGACGTCGGCTTCGGACACCGGCGTCTGCAGAAGCGCAGACGCGTCCGCGAGGGCAGCCGCAAAGAGTTCCGCATCGGGCCGCAGGGCCGTGGTGTCGGTTTCCTCGCCCGCACCGAGGCCCCGCCCGTAGGACAGGCGCAGCACATGGGTGCCGGGCCCGGTGGAATCCGCGAGCCACTGCCACTTGGCTGTCGCATGGGTCAGGGCCTTGGCCTGCACCGAATCGGCGTCGCGTGCCACGAGCACACCGGTGCCGCGCGGCATCGCATCCAGTTCCGGCTGGTCGACAACCAGGGTCACCAGCGCCACCCCCGGTCCTGGGCCGGGGCGGTAGGCCGCCAGGTCAGGTACCACCTTGGCCAGCAGATCAACGGCCGCCGGCCCGTCCGTGGCAACAACCACGGCGTCCGCGTGCAGGAAGTGATCCCCGGCAGCGATCCGGAAACCTGTTCCCGCGTGCTCGAGGCCTTCCGCGGGTGTGCCTGTCAGCAGCTGGACTCCGCGGGCGGCGAGATCGGCGGTCAGCGCCTCGGTCAGGGTGCCCATGCCGCCGCGCAGTGAGGCGACAGTGGATCCCGCCGGAGCAGCCTTACGCATTGCTCCGACGGCGGCGGACAGCGAGCCGTGCTCGGCCATGGCCTGCCGCAGCCCGGGTGCCACCGAGTCGACGTCGAGCACATCCGGGTCCGCGGAGTAGACCCCGCCGACCACCGGCGCGACCAGCCGTTTCAGCACAGCCTCGCCCATCCGGGTCCGCACCACCTCGCCCAGGCTTATCTTCTCCCTGCGCAGCAGCGGCGCGACGGGCAGCACCCGGTCCATTACTGCACGGGCCACGCCCACCTTCCCGATGGCCCGAACGATTTCATCGGCGCGCGGATCGGCCGGGATGCCCAGCAGACCCGACTGGGGCATCCGCTGTGCAGACTGCGCCAGGTCGGCTCCGCCCAGCTGCAGCCAGGCGCCGCCCGGGTGCGGCTGGACAATGTTCCCCGCCAGTCCCAACTCCGCAATCAGGGTGGGCACTGCCGTAGAGCGGGTGGCGTATGACTCAGCGCCGCTGTCCAGGGTCAGCCCGGCCACCTGGTGGCTGCCGACGCAGCCGCCGAAGCCGTCCCCGGCTTCGAGCACGGTGACCTCCAGCCCTTCGCGGGAGAGGTCACGGGCGGCGATGAGTCCCGAGATTCCACCGCCGATGACGACGGCGGACCGAGGCGTGGGTGCGTCACCGGACATGGTTACGGCTCCACCGAATGAATGAGTTCCACGACCCGGGTCAGCACCTCCGGGTCGGTTTCCGGCGGCACGCCGTGTCCCAGGTTCACGACGTGGCCCGGCGCTGCGGCTCCGGCTGCGAGCACGTCCCTGACATGCGCTTCCAGGACCTCCCACGGCGCGGAAAGCAGTGCAGGATCGATGTTCCCCTGCAGCGGGACGGTGCCGCCAAGACGGCGGTTGGCTTCATCCAGGGGCAGGCGGTAGTCCACACCCACGACGTCGACGCCGACATCCCGCATGGCGGCCAGCAGCTCCGAGGTTCCGGTACCAAAGTGCACCAGCGGGGCTCCGAGGTCCCGGACGTGATCCAGGGCGCGGCCGGAGGCCGGCGCAACGTGGTTGGTGTAGTCGGCGAGGCTCAGCGAACCGGCCCAGGAATCGAACAGCTGGCCGGCGCTGGCGCCCGCTTCCAGCTGTGCGCGCAGGAACAGACCGGACGCATCCGCTGCCCAGTCGGTCAGCGCCTTCCACGTCTGCGGGTCACCGTGCATCATGGTGCGCGGGCCCAGATGATCCCGGGACGGCCGGCCTTCCACCATGTAGGCGGCCAAGGTGAACGGCGCACCCGCGAAGCCGATCAGCGGCGTCGTGCCGAGCTGGTCCACGGTCAGGCGCACCGCGTCCCGGATCGGTTCCAGGGCTGCCTCGGTGAGCTCCGGCAGGGCGGCAACATCGGCGGCGCTGCGGATCGGGGATCCCAGCACGGGACCGACGCCGGGGACGATGTCCACGTCCACCCCGGCCAGTTTCAGCGGAATCACGATGTCGGAGAAGAAAATGCCGGCGTCGACGTCGTGCCGGCGCACCGGCTGGAGCGTGATTTCGGAGGCCATCTCCGGCAGCAGGCAGGATTCCAGCATGCCCGTGCCTTCGCGCAGCTTCCGGTATTCAGGAAGCGACCGCCCGGCCTGGCGCATGAACCAGACCGGCCTCCGGGACGGAGTTCCGCCGCGGTAGGCGGTGATGAGCGGGGAATCGGCCGTGCGGCCATCCATGAGCGGATGAGTGGCGCTGAGAGTCATGCTTTTGATTCTCCCCAAATTTCGCGCGGAAGGATAACCGGGCACGGCCAGAGCCCGCGCGGCCCTGCCGGGTGCGTCCTAAATCACCTGTCATTTACCCGCCGCCGCGGTCTCCGATGCCACCGATTCAGGTTTGGGTGGCTACTATTAAGCCACTGTGGTACTTCTTTCCCTTATTGCGACACACTCTGACGTTGACCTGGAAACCGTTGCCCGGCTAAGTGCCGGCGCGCCCGAGGTCCCTTCCTCCCTGCTGGAAAGTGGCCCTGCGGTTTCCGGTGCGGTGGTCCTTGCCACCTGCAACCGGTTCGAGGTGTACTGCGAAGCCCGCTCCGAAGCGGATGTGGAGGCAGCGCGTTCGGCTGCCATCGCCGAAATCAGCCGGCACTCCGGGCTGGACGAGGACCTTGTGTCCCGGTCCTTCACCACCAACACAGGCCAGGACGTGGCCAAGCACCTGTTTGCCGTGGGCGCCGGACTGGACTCCGCCGTCGTGGGAGAACGGGAAATCGCAGGCCAGGTCCGCCGTGCCCTGATCGAGGCGCAGGAAAAGGGAACCGCCAGCGGCACCCTCACCCGGCTCTTCCAGACCGCTTCCCGCACGGCCAAGGATGTGGGGGCGCTGACGGCACTGGGCAAGCGGGGCCTCTCCATCGTCTCGGTGGCTTTGGAACTCGCCACCGATCTGTCGGAGGACGTTGACTGGCGGAACAAGGCCGTCGTCGTCTTCGGCACCGGAGCCTACGCCGGAGCCACCATGGCCCTGCTCAAGGAGCGCGGCTGCACCGACATATCCGTCTATTCTTCCTCCGGCCGCGCCGAGTCCTTCACCGCTTCACGCGGCGGAACCGCCCTGGACAGCGCTTCCCTGGCCCCCGCCGTGGCCCGTGCCGACGTCGTCATCGGCTGTTCCGGCTCCGAAAACCAGGTCAGCGCCGACGACATCCGCCGGGTCCGCGCAGAGTCCGGGAAACCGCTGATCATCATCGATCTTGCCCTGACCCACGACTTCGATCCCGACGTCCGGGAAATCGACGGCGTTGACCTCATCACGCTGGAATCCGTCCGGCTCGCGGCGCCGGCCGAACAGGCCGAATCCCTGCAGCAGGCCAACCGGATCGTGACCGACGCAGCCCAGGCGTTCTCCGAAGCCCAGCTGAGCCGCGAACTCGATTCCGCCATCGTCGCCCTGCGCCGCCACACCCTCGGCGTGCTGGACAAGGAACTGGAAAAGGTACGCGCCCAGCACGGCTGCACCGGTGCCGCGGCGGAAGTCGAATTTGCCATGCGCCGGATGGTCAAGGCACTGCTCCACGTTCCGGCCGTCCGCGCCCGCGAACTGGCAGCCAGCGGGCAGCAGGACGAGTATGTCCGCGGGCTCGAAGCCGTCTACGGGATCACCGTTGACAAGGCCTCGGACGGACACGCTGCCGGCGCGCACACCGCAGATGGCAACACTAATGACAACACTGAACCGTTCAAAGCGCACGGCGCGGCTCCCGGTGAAGCCGGTGCCGGGGAGACGGGTATCGGGGAGTCCGGCCGCAGCCGGTCCGCCTAACTGCAGCTTTTCCCGCGTTCCCTTTTCCCTGCGTTCCCTTTTCCCCGCATTCCCCGGGCCGCCGCCGTCAGTAGACAGGCTTGTGCGGTTCCACCTCGTGTACCCAGTCCAGCACCCCACCGCTGACGTTATAGGTGTGTTCGTGTCCCCTGCTCCGCAGGAACGCCGTAACCTCCGCCGACCGGCCTCCGGACTTGCAGTGCACGTAAACGGTGCGCAGCGGATCCGGAACCACGGATCCGGAGAGAATCCCTGCCCGCGGTACGAGGTCCGCACCGTCGATGCTCACGATGTCGTGCTCGCCGGGTTCCCGGACGTCCAGCAGGTCAAAGTCGGCCCGCCCTGCCCGGCGGTCGGCCAGCAGCCGCGCCAGTTCCGCGACACCGATGCTGGGAACAGCGGTGGTTTCCGCGGCCGGAGTAAGCCCGCAAAAGGACTGGTAGTCAATCAGTTCCGTCACCGGCACACGCTCTGGGCCGGGCCGTAGTCCAACCTCCCGCCAGCTCATATCCAAGGAGTTGAACACCAGGAGGCGGCCCAGCAGGGTGCACCCTGTTCCAGTAATGAGCTTGATGGCTTCGTTGACCATCACTGATCCGATCTGGGCACAGAGCACCCCCAGGACACCGCCCTCCGCGCAGGAAGGCACCGCTCCGGGTTCCGGCGGCTCGGGGTAAAGGTCCCGGTAAGTCGGGCCGTAAGCTCCCCAAAAGACGCTGACCTGGCCGTCGAAGCGGAGGATGGACCCCCAGACATACGGCTTTCCCAGGATTTCCGCGGCGTCGTTAACCAGATAGCGGGTCGCAAAATTATCCGTGCCGTCGAGGATGAGGTCATATCCGGAGAAAATCGCCAGGACATTCTCAGCATCAAGGTGCTCCTCATGCAGCACCACCTCAACCAGCGGATTCAGTGCCAGTACGGCGGCCCGGGCGGACTCCGCCTTGGATTTTCCCACGTCCGCCGCCGTATGGATTACCTGGCGCTGGAGGTTGGAGGCTTCAACGGTGTCCTCGTCCACAATGCCCAGTGTCCCGATCCCTGCCGCGGCCAGATATAGCAGCGCCGGTGACCCCAGTCCCCCGGCACCGATCACCAGCACCCTGGCGTTTTTCAACCTGAGCTGCGCCGTAACACCGAAGCCGGGGAGGATGAGGTGCCGCGAATAGCGTTCCGCCTCGTCACGGGTCAATTCCTGGGCCGGGTGCACCAACGGCGGCAGTTCAGCAATGCTCATGTCTTCCAATCTATGCCCCCCGGCGATGGGAATTCGAGAGGTGCACCACAGGAGCCGCCTGGTTTCCTACCCACACGGTTACCCGCGGGTAAACTGTGTTCCGTCACACCGGGTGCGGAATCCGGAACCATTCTGAAAGGCCCAACACACGTGAGCAACCAGCCCGCCGGCAAGTCCACCCGCCTCCCCCGGGAAGAACGCCGCCGGCAGCTGATGCAGGCCGCACAGGAGGTTTTTGTCAGCCACGGTTTCCATGGCGCCGCCATGGATGAGATCGCGGAGACGGCCCAGGTCAGCAAGCCGGTGCTCTACCAGCATTTTCCCGGGAAACGGGAACTCTATCTGGCCCTGCTGGAGGACCACCTGGGTACGCTCACCAGGTTCCTGCAGACCGCGCTGACCTCCACAACCGATAACAAGCTCCGGGTCCGCGAAACCATGCGGGCCTACTTCCGTTTTGTGGCGCAGGACAGTCAGGCCCACCGGCTCATCTTTGAGTCCGATCTGACCAGCGACCAGGAAGTCAGTTCGCGGATTGAAGAATTCAATGCGCGGTTCGCCAGCGACATCGCCGATGTGATCGCTGAGGACACCAAGCTCTCGCATATCGAGGCCACTCTGCTGGGGCGGGCCCTGGCGGGAATGGCGCAGGTCAGCGCCCGCTACTGGCTGGAGACCGGCGGCGATCTGGACATCGATGCTGCCAGCGAGCTGGTTTACCGTTTAGCTTGGCGCGGAATCAGCCGTTTTCCCAAGGAGATTTAGAGTAGATTTCATTCCACTGAGTTCATTTAAACAGGAGGCACCACGGTGGAAGTTAAGATCGGTATCCAGAACGTCGGACGCGAGATCGTGTTCGAGTCCGGGCAGAGCGCCGACCAGGTCGCCGACACCGTCGCAGAGGCCATCAACGGCCCGAAGGAACTGCGCCTCACAGACGAAAAGGGACGCCTCATTATCGTTCCGGCGGGTGTTATCGGCTACGTCGAGATCGGCGCGGAGGAAGTCCGCCGCGTCGGATTCGGTGCGCTCTAAGGCCACTGATGCTGGAGCTGCTGCTTGCCGCCGCCGGCACTGCTGCCGCCGGCTTTATTGTCTGGGGTGCTGACCGCCGCCGGCGGCGGTACGGCATTCTCCTGCTGCCGGGGATTTCCCTGGCGGCAGGGCTCCTGGCCTGGATCATCCTGCAGTTCTCCGGAGTAAGCACCAGTTTGGAGTATGCCTGGCTGACATGGGCCCTCCCGGTGATTCTGGGTCCGGCGGCGGCGGTTGCGGCCGCCCTGCTGATTGTTCCCCCGCGCAGTGCCCGGGACAACGCTGAGCTGGAGCGCATCCTCAAGCTCTGAAGCCTCAGGCTGGACTAGCTCTCAATGCTTCAGGCTGGACTAGGGCCGCGGGCGCTCCAACAGCGCCTTCAGCTCACGCGCGAAAACCGGTGCCGCGGCGTCATGCCCGGCCTTCCCCAGGTGCATTCCGTCGTCGAGTTTCGAGCTGAGCGAGTATCTGGTCCACCAGTCTTTGACGCTCAGGAATTCCAGCTGCTGTTCAGCGGCTACCCGGCCCAGAAGGTCGTCAATTTCGGCGCGGCGCCCGTTGCCGCTGCCAATGACGCCCACAACAACGATCCGGGACCCGGGGTACGTGCGCCGGATCTCCCGGATTAACTGGATGGCGTTGTGCCGGATTGCCTGGTTGCTGGGACCATAGGCATCGTTGCCCCCGCCCTGAAGGATCACCAGCGCGGGCTTGCCCCACGGCAGCAGCCATTCCTCACCCTCGAGTGCCTCCGGGTAGCTGTCCACCGTCCCGTTGCCCCGGGTATAGCCTGTTCCGCCGGCGCCAAGAATCACCGGCTTGAAACCAAGCGAGGCGAGCCCTTTGCCCACCCACGTGTCCTTGCCCGCCTGTGAGTCACCGATGACGACGGCGGATGTGTCCACGCCGGGGTCAAAGGCCATGACCCGGCCGAGGCGGGGAACGTACATTAACGACCCTTTTTGGAAGTCAGTGCGGTAATCACCGCCGAAACGGTATTCGGACGAAGTGGGCCAGCCAAGCTGACTGCGGCCCAGCGCCTGCCATCTGGTGAAGACTTCCGTCCGCAGGGCACGTGTGCCCGAAGCCGCTGACCACACGATGGTTTCCGCCCCGCGCGCCCAGATGCAGCCCGGACCGGGCAGGGAACAATCCGGGTCGGAGGTTGCCTCCGCCAGCGGACGTCCCGAGTCCTGACGCAGCTCCTCGAAGCGCAGCATGGCGCCCCACGCGGGGGCAGGAACGCCGGCTGGCGGCGGGACCGGACCGGCATCCGTTTCCACCGGCTTGGCCGTCAGTTGTACCGCTTCCCTGGCCGGCACCTCTGCGGCGGGTTGCTCAGCAGCCGGGGAATCGAGCCGGACGGCGTTGGCGGGCGCTGCCGGACCAGCGATGCCGCACCCGGCCACACTCGCAGCAAACGCCAGAGCCACCGCAGCCGAGAGGGCGCGGTGGAACGTGCGGATCGATCTTGTTCTCATCTTTGCCCCCCGGCAAGCGCTTAGGCGGTCAGGCCCAGCAGTGACATGCGCCGCGAATGATTGCGTGTGAGCTGGCTGAACAGATCCCGGACCTGGGCATCGTACTCCTCTCCGCTCAGCGCGTCTGCCAGGCCCTTGGGGAAGGCCCGCTCGATCACCACACGCTGGGCCTGAGTCAGGGCTTCACCCACCAGGCGCCGGCCCCACAGAGCCAACCGGGACGCGAGGCGCGGATCGTCCTTAAGGGAGCGCTGCAGCCGATCAAAAAGCACTTCGCCCGGAGCTTCCCGGCTGCCATGGAGAGAGGAGATCAAAGCACTGCTTTCCGGATCCAGCCGGGAACCGAGAGCGGCATAAAAGTCATCGGAAATGGCATCCGTGACATAGAACTTCATGAGGGACTCATACCAATCCCCCGGCCGCGTCCGGTCATGGAAAGCATCCACGGATTGCTGGAACGGGGCCATCGCGGTTTCCGGATCCGCGCCCAGTTCTTCAAGATGCCGGCTCACGCGTTCAAAATGCGCATATTCCCGCACGGCCAGCCGGCCCAGGGTGGCCCGGTCATGCAGGGTGGGAGAGAACCGCGCGTCCGAGGACATCCGTTCGAAGGCCGAAAGCTCACCGTAGGCAATAACACCAAACAGGTCGGTCAGGAACTGCTGGTAGACCGGTGCGCTCCCGGCGGCCGGATCCTGCCCGCTAACGGCCGGCGGCATATTCTCGCTCATATACCCAGCCTACCGGTGTGGTCTGCGCTGGGTCCGCAGCCACTCCCGGCCCGTCATACCCGCTCTGCCTGCCTGACCATCCCTCAAACTCCGCGGCCGGCAGCCGCGGGAGCGTAACACCCCCGGATCCCTAAATGCGCCCCACCATGGCTGCACCGGGTAGACTGGAATGGTAGTAAATGGATGCCCGGTCGTTCCCATCATCTTGAAGAGCCAGTTGTATGCAGTTGTATATAAACGCACCTTTCTGGTTGTGAGACCCGCAGTACCTACGCGATCTTGATATTTCCCGGCCACTGCCTTTGCCGAATGCAGTCGGAGTGGCCAGCAGTTGTTAGCCCGCGATCGGCTTCCGCTGGACGCATCACCTGCGCGCCGTCCGCTCCGGGACGGGCTTTACGCCCTCTCGTCGAGCGCGGCCGGCAGGGATGCCTAACTGAACGGTATGTAATTGAACACTGAACTTTCACAGGTCGGCGATGCACATTTGACCGCCGATGACAGCAACGAAGAACTCGATGTAGCCGAGAGCCTCGCGACCACCGAAGCTGCGGCGGAAATCCGTGAACTGACGTTCGCAGATTTTGGCGTGCGCTCCGACATCGTGGAGTCCCTGGCCGACGCCGGAATCACCCACCCCTTCCCCATCCAGTCGATGACCCTTCCGGTCGCACTCGGCGGGCACGACATCATCGGGCAGGCCAAAACCGGCACCGGCAAGACCCTCGGCTTCGGTATCCCCGCGCTGCAGCGTGTCATTGCCCCCGCGGATGAGGGCTACGCGGACCTCGCCGTGCCCGGCGCCCCGCAGGCCCTGATCGTGGTTCCCACCCGCGAGCTGGCAGTACAGGTAGCGGGAGACCTCACCACTGCTGCCCGCCGGCGCGGCGCGCGCATCGTCACCATCTACGGCGGACGTGCCTACGAACCGCAGATTGAGGCCCTGGCCGCCGGCGTCGAAATCGTCGTCGGAACCCCCGGCCGCCTAATCGACCTCTACAACAAGAAGCAGCTCTCGCTGAAGAACGTGCGGATTGTTGTCCTCGACGAGGCCGACGAGATGCTGGACCTCGGCTTCCTCCCCGACGTCGAAACCCTCATGGCTGCCACCCCGGCCGTACGCCAGACGCTGCTCTTCTCCGCCACCATGCCCGGCGCCGTCGTTTCCATGGCCCGCCGCTACATGACCAAGCCCACCCACATCCGGGCAGCAGATCCGGATGATGAAGGTTTGACGAAGAAGGACATCCGGCAGGTTGTCTACCGCGCGCACAACCTCGACAAGAGTGAGGTGGTGGCCCGCATCCTGCAGGCCAAGGGCCGCGGCCGCACCATCATTTTCACCAAGACCAAGCGGACCGCCGCGAAGCTCTCTGAGGAACTCGTGGACCGCGGGTTCGCCGTGGCCGCCATGCACGGCGACCTGGGTCAGGGTGCCCGCGAACAGGCCATGCGTGCCTTCCGCAATGAGAAGGTGGACGTTCTGGTTGCCACCGATGTCGCCGCCCGCGGCATCGACGTTGACGACGTCACCCACGTGATCAACTACCAGTGCCCCGAGGATGAAAAGACCTACCTGCACCGCGTTGGCCGTACCGGCCGTGCGGGTAACAAGGGCACCGCGGTCACGTTCGTGGACTGGGACGATGTCCCCCGCTGGGGCCTGATCAACAAGGCCCTGGGCATGGACCAGGCGGAACCGGTGGAAACCTACTCCTCCTCCCCGCACCTGTACACCGACCTTGATATTCCTGAAGGCACCAAGGGCCGCCTGCCGCGCAACAAGCGCGTGCTGGCCGGTATCGACGCGGAACAGCTGGAAGACCTGGGGGAAACCGGCAAGTCCGGCGGACGCCGGCCCGCCCGCTCCGACGCCGGATCCGATTCCCGGTCGCGCGGTGGACGCAGCTCCAGCGCCGGCCGCGGGGGCGAGCGGACCCGTGCTCCCCGTGACGGAGCCCGCCGCAGCAGCAGCACGGACAAGGCGCCTGCCTCAACCGGCGAGACAGCAGCGGCAGCAGGCAGCGAGGCTCCCAAGGCTGACCGGCCGCGCCGTAACCGCAGCCGCACCCGCCGCCGTAACGGCGAAGTGGTCAGCAAGGCTCCCGCAGCCGAATAGGGCGGGACTTTTGCGGCACGGATGAGCACACCTAACTGGACGCCGGACGGCGGGTCGCTGGTGGTCCACGCAGACAATGCGGACTACCTGCCGACCCTGCCGGACGGCGCCTTCACCATGATCTACGTTGACCCGCCGTTCAACACCGGCCGGGCACAACGCCGTCAGCAGACCACCATGGTCCGCAGCGTTGACGGCAGCGGCGACAGGACCGGGTTCAAGGGCCGCAGCTACACCACGGTCAAAGGCCTGCTCTCCAGCTATGACGACGCGTTCGAGGACTACTGGGCGTTCCTGGAACCCAGGCTGGCAGAAGCGTGGCGCCTGCTCGCGGACGACGGGACCCTCTACGTGCACCTGGATTACCGTGAGGTGCACTATGTGAAGGTAATGCTGGACGCCCTGTTCGGCCGCGACTGCTTCCTGAACGAAATCATCTGGGCCTACGACTACGGTGGCCGCGCCAAGAGCCGCTGGCCGGCCAAACACGACAACATCCTTGTCTATGTCAAGAACCCGAATACGTACCACTTTGACAACGCGGAAGTGGACCGGGAGCCGTACATGGCTCCTGGACTGGTGACCCCGGAGAAGGTGGCGCTGGGGAAACTGCCCACGGACGTTTGGTGGCACACCATCGTTTCCCCCACAGGCCGGGAGAAAACCGGCTACCCCACGCAGAAACCGGAAGGCCTGCTGCGGCGTGCCGTCGCCGCCAGCAGCCGGGAGGGTGACTGGGTCCTGGACTTCTTCGCGGGTTCCGGAACCCTGGGCGCCGTCGCCGCGAAGCTCAACCGGAAATTCGTCTGCGTGGACGCCAACCCGCAGGCGATCGAGGTGATGGAGCAGAGACTGGGACACGCTGCCGCCGTCGTCGTTCCGGCGAAGCCCAAGCCCGTGAGGAAACCCCGGCCCGTCCGCGCCCGGGTCAAACCCGCTCCGCCGCCAAAAGCTGCTGCCGCAAGCCCCGCGGCCGCGCTGGACGTGGACGTGGTGGATGTGGACGTGATGGATGTAGGCAGCGTCGACGCCGGCTAGCCTGACCCGGCGAATTCAGTGCCAAAGGCGCCGCAGCCCCAGGATGTCGTCCTGGCACTGCGGCGCCTTTTCGCGCGGTTCGAGCCTCCGCCCCGGGGCGGCACCGGCTTAGATAATGCGGCGTCCCTCCCGGCGGGCTTCGGCCCAGTCCCGGAAGAATCCGCGGCAGATAACGGCCAGGGTGCCGGCCACAATGACCGGCCAAATCAGGACATAAACGGTAAGCCAGAAGACTGTCATGGGTGATTCACTCCTTGTAAACGATGCGTAAACGGTGCGGGTGTCGGTTGACCGGTCAGGACCGGGCTGCGGCAGCGGCTTCTGCCGGCTGCATGGAGCGCTGGTCATAGTCACCGATCCGCTGCTGAATCAGCGCGAAATCGAACTCTTCCTTATTGCGGAACGACATCAGGTAGCAGAGCACCGTGCTGATTGCATACGCCACCAGGGATCCGGTCAGAACCTCGTAGTCATGCAGGAAACCCATAACGAACGGAGCGGAAAGCACTGCGCCGGCCAGCCCAACGCCCAGCGCCGGCCGGAGGCCGAAGAAGCCGAAGGCCATCAGGCCCAGGACCACACCGATTCCCACCACGGAAATGGCATCGAAGACGTACCCGGTAGCTCCGTCCATGGAGATCCAGCCGAACCGGACCGGAATGAAAACTGCCAGCGCGGCCAGGACCGAAACGGTGAAGGCCTTGTTGGTGACCTTCTTCCAGTAGAAGCTGGCCAGCACCGGGAACACCAGGGCTCCCCAGAGCGCCCCGACGAACACCAGCAGGTCCAGGATATTCATGCGTCCGCTGGCGAAGTAGAGCCCGGCGGCGGTGGCCACCACCATGGAGATCCGGCCAATCAGCAGCATGGTCTTGGGACTGGCTTTGCCCTTCCGGGCGACGTTCTGGCCGTAGACATCGGCCATCATGATGGCCGAAAGTGCAGACAGGTCCGAGTCAGCGGTGGAGGAGAGTGAACCCAGAATCATGATGAAGAAAACGCCCAGGAGGATCGGCCCCAGATAGGTGGAGGCCATCTGCGGGATGAGGTTGTTCAGGTCACCCTCGGCAGGGTTGATGCCCAGGTACAGGGCCATCACACCCAGCATGCCGATCCCGATGACCGTGGCACCGTATCCGATGGTGGCCGTGACGAACGTCTTTTTGATCAGGTCTTCCCTGACCGCGAACAGCCGCTGGGCAATGGTCTGGTTCCCGATCGCATAAGCCAGGACGGCGGCAATATAGGGCGCACCCTGATTCAGGAAGGCCTCGGAAGAGAAAAAGTTTGACTGTTCCGCCGAAAGGTTGGCCGCACCGGATTCAAACATGCCCGGTCCCCCGGCGGCAAAGAACACCACGGGAATAATGATGACCACAGCTCCGAGCATCGCGACGACCTGGGCAAAATCGGTCAGAACGGAGGCTCTAAAACCTGACCACAGCGTATAAAGGAGCACCCCGGCAGCCACAGCGACTATGCCCTGCTGGAAATTGAACGGGGACAGCAGGGCAACCAATGCACCACCGGCAATGAAGTTCGAGGTCAGTGAGATAACGCTGCCCACTACGTTGGAACCAGCGAGCATCAGCTGGCTGGACTTCCCGTGCCTGGCCCGCATCACCTCCGCCAAGGTGTGCGCCTTGGGCGCCACTTTCCGGATACGCCGCCCGAACGGATAAATGAACAGGATCATCAGGGCGCCCCACAGACCATAGTGAATGGGGCCGGAGATGCCGTAGGTGTAGCCGGAGGTTGCCGAGGCGTACATGGAGGACGCCCAGATCCAGGTGGCTGTCATGCTGGCAGCCGACACGCCGAAACCAATTTTGTTTCCAGCGGTCATATAACCATCAGCATTTTCATTCTTTTTACCAATGAACGCCGACATTAAGAATGTCCCGCCATAAAACAGGACAAACAGCGCAACTACTGTCCACGCCCCCAGTTGATAAAACTCCACTCCGTCGTCAACCACATTTTCCTCTCCTCCACGGCCAGTCAGGCGCCGCGGGTCATCCATGCGAAAAGGCCACGAACCGCATTCCGGCGGGCCCTACGAAAGATGGCAGGCACAGTGCGCGGAAAAGTATTTCTCCGCAGATAAACCCATAAGGTGCCGCCTGCTCATCGGGGAAGCGGCACTCCAGGCGCCGCCCAAACAGCGGTGAGTTCACTCAAACCGCGACCGGCAGCCGTTCGCTGCCGCGAGGAGCCCCTGTGGCTTCAGGGCACAGGTCTCCATTCCACGAATGCCACCCCATGGCATCCGCGGACTTTCTACAACCTAACATATTTCAATTCACAGATATGAATAATGAAATGTCACAGTTCTGTTTCGAAGTGTGCAGATGCGCTTTCCCGGAAGGATCCGGTGCATTTTTTGGCAAAATCACAGGAATGCGCTAAGTGGGCACTGCGGAGTCCTGGGCACCGGCCGGAACCCGGGCAGGACGCGCGCTGCACGCACGGTCCTAGGGCATGACCAGACCGGTTCCCGTGGCCAGCTCGGCGATCTTCTCCAACGCGGCCGGGGCGGTGGTGTTCTCTCCCAACCGGTTGGGTTTGCCGGTGCCGTGATAGTCGCTGGACCCCGTGATCAGCAGGGAATGCCTGTGTGCCAGACTCCGCAGGTACTCCCGTCCGGGCTCCGGATTGTCCCGGTGATCAATCTCGAGTCCAGCCAGGCCGGCGTCGATCATCTCGAGGTACGTCTTTTCACCCACTACCCTGCCCCGTGAAGACGCCTCGGGATGGGCAAACACCGGCACTCCGCCGGCTGCGCGGATCAGTTCCACCGCCAGGGCCGGTTCGGGGGCATAGTGCGCCACGAAGTAGCGCGAGCGCGCCGTCAGGATGCCCGCAAAGGCGGCCGACCGGGTGGGAACCACTCCGGCGGCGACCAATGCGTCGGCAATGTGCGGCCGGCCAATGGTTGCCCCGGGGGCCACCTGCTCCTGGACGTCCTGCCAGCTGATCGGATAATCCTCCGCCAGCCGTTCCACCATCCGCTCGGCCCGGGTCAGCCGTGCTGATCTTGATTTGGCGATCTCCGCCAGCAGGCCGGGATGGGCCGGATCGTGCAGGTAGGAGAGCAGATGGACGCTGATGCCGTCTGCCGTCCGGCAGGAAACCTCCATGCCCGGAATGAACACCAGCCCCAGTCCACGTGCAGCTTCCGCCGCTTCTGCCCAGCCGGCCGTGGAGTCGTGGTCCGTCAGCGCAACTGCGTCCAGGCCGGCCGCACTGGCCGCCGCCATAACAGCACCGGGTGGTTCCGTGCCGTCTGAAACGTTGGAGTGGGTGTGCAGGTCGATTCTCACCCCACCAATCTACGCGTTCACCCGCACCGGGTCCTGCAGGACCGTCCCGGCTTTCCACGGGAATGTTTGGCCCAGTTCTGAGGCGGTGAGAGCATAGACAGGTGAGTACTGAAGCCAATTTCCCAGACCCCGCCGACGCCGGCCTCGACGAGCTGTCCGAAGGACAGCCCCTTGATGACCGGGTGAACAACCGCTCTCAGCGCCCCACGTCACAGGCGTTCAAGGACTTCATGTCCTCCGGCTGGGCCGCTGAATCGGACGAGCTGCCCGCACAGTCTGAGGTAGCCCCCTATGCTGCAGCCCGGCGCCGGGCACTCTCCGAGCGGTTCAAGGGCCTGCGTCTGGTGATCCCGGCCGGCCCGCTGAAGGTCCGCTCCAATGACACCGATTACCGTTTCCGGCCCCATTCCGGCTTTGCCCATCTCACGGGACTGGGCCTGGACCATGAGCCCGATGCAGTGCTGGTCCTGGAGCCGGTGGAAGAAGGAACGGGCGACGACGGCGGTCACCACACCGCCACCTTGTACTTCCGTCCGCTGGCGGGAACCGACAGCGAAGAGTTCTACTCCAACGCCCGGTACGGAGCGTTCTGGATCGGTTCACGGCTGAACCTGGCTCAGGTGAGTGCCCTGGTTGGCCTGCCGACCCGCGACCTGTCAGAAGCTGAAACTGCGATCACCGCCAATGTGGGCGACCCGCAGTTCGGCGGCGTGCAGGTCCGCCTCCTTCGCAAGGTCGACGAAATGATCGATGCACTGGTCGACACCGTTCGCTATAACACTGCCCAGGACCCGGACAACGTCGACCTCTCGGCTTTGGATGCGCTGGACGACGAGGTCAGCGAGGCGCTCTCCGAGCTGCGCCTGATCAAGGACGACTGGGAAATCGCCCAGATGCGCGAGGCCGTGGCCGCTACCGTCAACGGTTTCACCGACGTCGTCAAGGCGCTTCCGCGTGCCATCTCCCACCCGCGGGGTGAACGCGTCGTGGAAGGCGCGTTCTTTGCCCGGGCACGTGAAGAAGGCAACGAGCTCGGCTATGACACCATTGCTGCCGCCGGCAACAACGCCACCGTGCTGCACTGGATCCGCAACAACGGTGCTGTGCAGGCCGGGGACCTGCTGCTCCTTGACGCCGGCGTCGAGGCAGAGAGCCTCTACACTGCCGACGTCACCCGCACGCTCCCGGTGAACGGGACGTTCACCGAGGTCCAGCGCCGCGTTTACCAGGCGGTCCTGGATGCTGCGGACGCGGGTTTCGCCGCCGCCAAACCCGGCAACAAGTTCCGCGATGTCCATGCTGCCGCAGTGCGGGTCCTCGCCGAACGCCTTCAGGACTGGGGCCTGCTCCCGGTACCGCTGGAGGAAGCACTGTCCGAGGACGGCCAGCAGCACCGCCGCTGGATGCCGCACGGCACCAGCCACCACCTCGGCCTGGATGTTCACGACTGTGCCCAGGCCCGCCGCGAGCTGTACCTGGACGGCGTGATCGAAGAAGGTATGGTCTTCACGATCGAGCCCGGCCTGTACTTCAAGAAGGAAGACCTCACGGTTCCCGAGGAATACCGGGGCATTGGCGTGCGGATTGAGGACGATGTCCTGATCACTGCCGACGGACCGGTGAACCTCAGCGACGCGCTGCCCCGCAACCCTGACGACGTCGAGGACTGGATGGCGGGCATCTACGCCTCATAGCCGGCCAGCTCTTTTAGATCCAGAAAACGCCCGGCGGGGATTTCCCCGCCGGGCGTTTTCCGTCGGCGCCCCTGGAGCTGCCGCGGCGACGGGTTCTAAATCTTCCGGGCTGGCAAGGGCCCCTTCAGGGCTGCGTCCTGCAGGAGGGACCCCGGGTGCCCGGTGCTACCATCAGAACGCGTGAGCCAGTTTCAGTCCTACGACACCATGTACCGGACCCGGGTTGGGCTGGCTCCCGGCCCGGTATTCGCCCTGTTGGGCGTCCTGTCTGCGGTCTATTTTGCCATCACGGGCACGGTGTGGGCGGTCACCGGTGAGTTCACCCGCTTGGGCGGGCACGTCGTCGAGGGGCTCGGGGCGGACGTGCATGCGTGGCAGTACTACCAAGAGGTCACCACTCTGAACGGTGCACCCATCGACCGTACGGATGGGTGGATCGTGATTGCGATGCTGGCCGGTTCGTTGATCGCGGCCCTGTATGCGGGAGACTTCCGGCTGCGGCTTCCCCCACAGAAACGCCGGTTCGCCCAGGCGCTGGCGGGTGGCATCATTGCCGGTTTCGGTGCCCGCCTGGCCTACGGATGCAATCTGGCCGCCATGTTCACGGGCATTCCGCAGTTCTCCCTGCACGCCTGGATCTTCACCGCCGCAACCGCACTGGGCACGCTGGCGGGCGTGAAGCTCATCAAACAGCGGTGGTGGCGCGGGCCCACTCGCCCGGTACCGGTGTACCTGGGCGCGCCGGGTTCGGCAGCCGGGAACCCAAAAAAGAAGGCAGCACACCGCTCGGTTGCGTCCATCGTGATCCTGGGCCTCGTTGCCGCAGCATTGGCGTATGCCGCCACGGGCCGGGGCATGCTGTCCGTGGCGATCGTGTTCGGCGCGGTTTTCGGGATCCTGATCCAGCGCGGGCAGATCTGCTTCACAGCCGCCTTCCGCGATCTGTGGGTGACGCGAAAGACCAAGCTCAATGATGCACTGATTCTGGGCTTGGCCGCGGCCGTGATCACGACATGGCTGGTCTTGCAGATCGGCGGCATGGACCCGCTCACCAAGCCGGCCGGCATCGGCACCGTCATCGGCGGCCTGCTGTTCGGACTCGGCATCATCATGGCCGGGGCCTGCGAAACCGGCATGATGTACCGGGCGATGGAAGGTCAGACCGCCGCGGTGGTGGCCTTCGTAGGCAATATCATCGGCGCCACGGTGCTGGCCTACGGCTGGGACACCTGGGGCATTTATGCCACGCTGGTGGCCCCGTCTCCGTCCTTCAACTTCTACCAGGCGTGGGGACCCTGGCCGGCCCTGATCATCTCCCTCGTGCTGCTCGGGATCTGGGCGGGGGCCGTCCGGCCGCTGCGGCGAAGCCGGCAGGAGCGGGTACGCACGAGCACAGAAACGGAGCTGGTGCCATGACCACCCCGGATTACTACGCCCTGGACCTACGGGGTGAATCATGCCCCTACCCGGTGATTCACACCTTGGAGGCGCTGCACGGACTCATGCCCGGAGAGATCCTGCAGGTCCAAACCGACTGCCCCCAGGCCTACCGGAACATCCCTGATGATGCCACCGCTGCCGGACATGAGCTGATGGCAGACCCCTCGCGCGAAGGCGCCGTCATGACGTTCTTGTTCCGCCGCGGCGAGAAAGTCCTGGGTACACACCTCACCCAGGACAAACCACGCCGACCCTGGTTTCGCCGGTTCGGAACCACCAGCTGAGCGTGTCTGCGCGGAGATAACTGAGCAAATCCCCCAAACACCCAGACGGTGAACCGGTCACCGCCCGTTCACCCCCCCCCCCACGCTGCGGACTTCCCTGCCACTTTGGGACACCACCCCGCAGGAAAACCCTCCGGTTAGGGACATACCCGCCAGTTTGGGACAGCACGCCACAGGAAAACCCTCCGATGAGGGACATACCCGCCAGTTCGGGACACCACGCCACAGGATTTCCCTCCTGTTAGGGACATACCCGCCAGTTTGGGACTTTCCTGCGCCGCGCCACGGCAGGAAAGTCCCGCCGCGGTCGATTTGTCCCCAAACGGAGCACATCCGCACGTGCCCCGGCGGAACCGGTCAGCAAGCCAGGATTTCCCTCCGGTTAGGGACATGCCCGCCAGTTTGGGACACCACGCCACAGGAAAACCCTCCGGTTAGGGACTTGCCCGCCAGTTTGGGACACCACGCCGCAGGAAAACCCTCCGGTTAGGGACTTCCCCGCCAGTTTGGGACTTTCCTGCGCGGCGCCACGGCAGGAAAGGCCCGCCGCGGCCGATTTGTCCCCAAACGGAGCACATCCGCACATGCCCCGGCGGAACCAGTCAGCAAGCCAGGATTTCCCTCCGGTTAGGGACATACCCGCCAGTTTGGGACAGCACGCCACAGGAAAACCCTCCGGTTAGGGACATACCCGCCAGTTCGGGACACCACGCCCCATGAATTCCCTCCGGTTAGGGACATACCCGCCAGTTCGGGACACCACGCGCCAGGAAAACCCTCCGGTTAGGGACATACCCGCCAGTTTGGGACTTTCCTGCGCGGCGCCACGGCAGGAAAGTCCCGCCGCGGTCGATTTGTCCCAAAACGGAGCACATCCCGCCGAAAAGTCTGCACCGACGACGCTAGGACCTGCCCGCCATCACAACCCGGGATCCCCCACACGGGCACTTGCCCCAGCTGTTCACAAGAACAGAAAGGTCAGCGGTTCTCGTTCTTTTGGTCCGGCTCCGCACCATCCGACGGGGCCGCGGGTGGCTGAGCATCATCCTGCGGGACAGCGGGGGCGGGAGCAGCTCCGGTGTCGTTCTGGCCCGGGGGGACAGCATCCGGAAGCCGGACACCGTACCGTGGCCGGCCGTCAGGCAGGTCGGGGAACTGTCCCCGGGGCGGTGCCTGCCCGGCAGCCGCCTGCTGCTGATCGGCGGGCTGCCCCTGAGTTCCGGCAGCGTGGGCACCTGCCCCGCTGGACACTGTTTCGCCGGGGTTCCCCGCGCTGCGGGCGCCGTAAGGATCCGCCCACGTGGACGGGCGCTGCGGCGCCTGCCCCTGCTGAGGGCCCTGGGGGTTCTGGTGGGGCGGCTGATCCTGCGGCGGCTGGTACGGCGGCTGACCCGCCGAAGACGCGGGATGCCCGCTCTGCCCCACCATGGGCAGCTGCTGCAGCAGACGCCGTGCTTCGTTGGCCGCTTCAGGCGCCACTACGACGTCGTAACTGGTCGCTATGACCTGGCTGGTGGAAGTGAAATCCCGCCGTCCACGCTGGAACGCATATGCCAGCACTCCGAACAGCAGCCAGAACACAGCGCCGAGCGCCATGGACGGAATCAGCGAGATATAGGAGTCTCCCCCGCCGAACAGCATCAAGGCCAGCCCTACAAAGAGGCCGAACCAGGCGCCGGTGGCCGCACTGGACAACGCTACCCGGGGATAGGAGAGCCGGCCGGTCACCCGCTCCACAGACTTCAGTTCGTTGCCGACGATGGAGACGAGCTGGACGGGGAACTTGGAATCAGCAAGATAGTCCACCGCCTTCTGTGCATCCAGGTACGCGGTGTAACGGCCCACGAGTTCCCCGCGGGGCAGGTTGCGTCCCGGGTCCCGCTGCGGTGATCCACCAAATAGGTTCGACATTCCACCATTCTTTCGCACGTGGGCCGGTTGTGGGTCGATGTATCGCTCGCAGTGAACGTCTGCCCGGTTGGCAGCGCCGCAATACGCCGATCCTGCCGCTGCCAAGTAGCCTAAGAAGGGTGAGCACAAATCCTACCCGCGTCTTCATCGCACGGCTGCTCGGCCTGGATGTCTTCGATCCGCTCGGGGACCGTCTGGGCCGCCTTCGAGACGCCGTCGTCCTGGACCGCGGCGCCGGCCGACCCCCGCAGGCGGTCGGAATCGTGGTGGAGGTCCCGGGCAAGAAACGGGTTTTCGTGCCGATCACCAGGATCACGTCCATGGATCCGAGCCAGATCATCTGCACCGGACTGGTCAACCTGCGCCGCTTCCAGCAGCGCGGCGCGGAAATGCTGGTTGTCGCCGAGCTCTTCGACAGCAAGGTGATTCTGGCCGACGGCGGCGGAGAAGCCACTGTCGAGGACATTGCCATTGAGCAGAACCGGGCCGGAGACTGGCATGTCTCGAGCCTCTTCGTCCGCCGCGGCGGACAGACCTCACGGCTTCGCGGACTGCGCCGGCGCGGCGAACTGCTGATCGTGGACTGGGCTGAGATCTACCGCTGGGACATCTCCGGCCCCCAGGCCGCCACTCAGTTCGTTGCCCAGCACGATGACCTGAAGGCAGCCGACTTCGCCGAGGCGCTCCATGAGATGAGCGGCAAGCGGCGCATCGAAGTGGCCAGCGAACTCCAGGATGAACGCCTAGCCGACGTCCTGCAGGAACTCCCCGACGACGATCAGGTCCAGATCCTGCAGTCCCTGGACCTGGAGCGCGCAGCCGATGTCCTGGAAGAAATGGATCCGGACGACGCCGCCGACCTGCTGAACGAGCTGCCGGAGGAACAGAAAGAAGAACTCCTGCAGCTCATGGAGCCCGAAGACGCCCGCGATGTGCGCCGACTGATGGAGTACGAAGAGGACACCGCCGGCTCGGTGATGACTCCGGTGCCCGTCATCCTTCCGCCGGAGGCAACCGTCGCTGAGGCCCTGGCTCACGTCCGTAAGGAAGAGCTCACCCCCGCCCTGGCTTCTTCCATTTATGTCTGCCGTCCGCCGCTGGAAACCCCCACCGGACGGTACCTCGGGGTGGTGCACATCCAGAAGCTGCTGCGGGCCGCTCCCCCGGAGGCGCTGGGAAACATCCTGGACACTGACCTTGAACCGGTCCGTGACTACGCGGACATCAGCGAGATCTCCCGCATGCTCGCGACGTACAACCTGAACTCATTGCCGGTAGTGAACGACGGCGGCCGGCTGGTGGGAGCCGTAACGGTGGACGATGTGCTGGACCACCTCCTCCCCGACGACTGGCGTGCCTCCGACGACACCGGCCCCATCATGTGGCAGGGAAGGAAGAATGGCTGAGAAAAACCGCCCCCGTACCGATGGCCTGGACACCCCGCGGACCGCCCGCACCCGGTGGCTGCCGCGGCTGTCTCCCAACCCCGATGCGTTTGGCCACGCCACCGAGAATTTTGCCCGGTTTATGGGTACCCCGCAGTTCCTGCTGTACATGACCGTCTTCTGCGTGGTTTGGCTGGGCTGGAACACCTGGGGGCCGGTTTCCCTGCGCTTTGACAGCGTGGCACTCGGCTTCACGCTGCTGACCCTGATGCTTTCCCTCCAGGCCTCCTACGCCGCTCCCCTGCTGCTCCTGGCCCAGAACCGGCAGGACGACCGGGACCGGGTTTCCATGCGCCAGGACCGCGAACGCGCCGAACGCAACCTCATGGACACCGAATACCTCACGCGGGAGATCGCCGAGCTGCGCATCGCGCTGCGTGAGGTAGCGACCCGCGACTACGTCCGTTCCGAGATCCGCGGCCTCCTGGAGGAACTCCTGGAGGCGAATGACGGCCGGGATGACTCCGGCCGCCGCAACCAGCGACGCCGGGGGCCGGACGCAACGGCGTCGCTTCCCAGAATCACGCCCGGCATGAAAGAGGAATAAGCAGTGCCCGTGAACAACCTGGGCAAAACTCTGGAGCAGCAGGCCCGGACCGCCCTTGACCGGGTGATCGACCCGGAGCTCCGGCGTCCCATTACCGAACTCGGCATGCTGCGCAGTGTGGAAGTCGACGACGCCGGAGCCGCCCGCGTCTCCGTCCTCCTGACCATCGCGGGCTGCCCGCTGCGCGGAACCATCACCGGCGACGTCGAACGCGAGCTGGCCGCCGTCCCCGGCATCACCTCCGTGGACGTTGACCTGGACGTGATGAGCCCGGAGCAGCGCGAAGAGCTCAAGACCCTGCTCCGCGGACCGGGCGGAGCCCGCGGAATTCCCTTCAGCCGCCCGGATTCCCTGACCCGCGTCTATGCGGTGGCCAGCGGCAAAGGCGGCGTGGGCAAGTCCACCGTCACGGTCAACCTCGCGGCAGCAATGGCTGTCTCCGGGCTGCGGGTGGGTGTGGTCGACGCCGATGTCCACGGATTCTCCGTCCCCGGCCTTCTGGGCATCACCGCATCCCCCACCCGGGTGGATGAGATGATCCTGCCGCCGGTGGCCCACGGCATCAAGACGATTTCCATCGGTATGTTCCTGGACAGCAACCAGCCGGTGGCCTGGCGCGGGCCGATGCTGCACCGGGCCCTGGAGCAGTTCCTCACCGATGTGTACTTCGGTGACCTCGACGTGCTGCTGCTGGACCTGCCCCCGGGCACAGGGGACATCGCCATCTCCGTGGGACAGCTGCTGCCCTCGGCCGAAATCCTGGTGGTCACCACCCCGCAGGCTGCGGCCGCAGACGTTGCCGAACGCGCCGGCACCGTGGCCGCGCAGACAGGACAGAAAGTCACCGGAGTCATCGAGAACATGTCCTGGCTGAGCCTGCCGAACGGGGAACGGATGGAGCTCTTCGGTTCCGGCGGCGGTGCGATCGTCTCCGAGCGGCTGGGCAGTGTGCTCGGCTACGAGGTTCCGCTGCTCGGCAGCATCCCCCTCGACGTCCGCCTGCGCGAGGGCGGGGACGCAGGACTTCCGGTTGTGCTGACGGAATCCGCAGTGCAGGACGGCACAGCCGGCGGGGAGCTTCGGCGCATCGCCCAGGGCCTGGCCCGCCGTCCGCGGGGACTCGCCGGAAAGAGCCTCGGGGTCACCCCGCGCGGCTGACCGCGCGCGGTTTCGGCCAGGCGTTCAGGGCTCTGTGTTCAGGGCTCTGTGTTCGGAAAGACGGTCAGGTTGCTTCCACATCAAAGGGAGCTGTCTCCCCTGCGGCGAGCCGCTCGATGCGCTGTACGGGCGGCGGGGAAGTTTGTACGGCTGCTGCCGCTCCCGTAGCCACGGCAGCGGCCGCTGGTCCGGCCGCAGCGGGAGTGCGCACGGGATGCCCGGAGGTCCCCTGCCGGGGAGCCGGGCGGACGGCTTCTTCAATGTCGTCCAGCAGGGCTTCCTTGATGATCCGCCGCGGGTCGTACTGGCGTGGATCCAGCTTGCGCCAGTCCACCTCATCAATTTCCGGTCCCACTTCTTCGCGCAGCTGCTCACGTGCTCCGGTGGCCATCCGTCGAAGTTC
This sequence comes from Arthrobacter gallicola, assembly GCF_014836775.1. Classification (GTDB taxonomy): domain Bacteria; phylum Actinomycetota; class Actinomycetes; order Actinomycetales; family Micrococcaceae; genus Arthrobacter_B; species Arthrobacter_B gallicola. Next base: position 240,229 of record NZ_JACSQD010000003.1, on the reverse strand, counting down.
GCGGACCAGCCGGGCAAGCTGGGAGGCGTATTCGGGCAGCCGCTCGGGACCGAGAACGGCCACGGCAAGGATTGCCAGGACGATCAGCTCATAGCCATTAATTCCGAACACTTCTGAAGGTTACCTTTTCCTGCTCGGTTCAAGCGACTTCCAGAGTGGACTCAAAGTGAACGTCCGGCGCCGGCCAGCAGGGAGAACCCGCGCATCACCGTGTCCATTGGTCCGGAATCCCGGCCTTTGGACGGCACCAGCAGGCGGGCAGACTCGGTCAGCGACAATTCGCTGACCGCACCGGCAACCACTTCCCTGGGTGCAGATGACGCCAGGGTGTACGTAACGTTTCCGGTGGACAGCACGGCCTGGCCGGGTTTCGCTGGATCCTGCCAGACCCTCGGTGACGTGGTGGGATTGCCGGTTTGCAGCGTGAAGCCCTCCTCCGTGACTGGCCGCTCGGTGACGGCGTGCAGGACCACACCGGCATTCGTTTCACCGTCACCCGGGCGCTGCTCATAGAGCGTAATCTTCTCCCCGTTACGGGCCAGCACCAGGGCGACCGCGGGCTGGCCCGCCACATGCGTGGCGGTGGCTTCCTCGAGGGTGAATCCGAGTTCCTTGAGCTCCGGGCATGACCAGCCGGCTTCACGCAGTTTCTGCAGCTGCTCCCTGGAAAGCTCGGCAGGCTCGTTCTCCGCCACCTGGCTCCACCCGGCCAGCAGGTGGGCCTGCTGCGGAGCGGAGAGGGGCTCCTCGGCCAAAGTACCCAGCACATAGGCGCCGGCCAGGACAAAGCCCGAGACGAGGGTCAGGATACTGCCGACGGCGACGGCGTAACGGGCGCGGGTCCGCGGCGGTTTCGTCTCCTCTGCGGCGGGCAGGGACGCGCCGCCGGCCATGATGCGCCGCGCCAGGTCCTCCTCCGGCCGGGGGATGCTCATGGACCGCAGCCGGCTGCGCAAACGCCGTTCCTCTTCAAGCAGTGAACGGCACGGTGCACAGCGCTCCAAGTGGGCCTGGACTGCTGCCCTTTTGCGCTGGGACAGTTCCGCATCAAGGAATTCACGGATATGGCGTCGTGGATGGCGCATATGTTCTATCCGGCTCCAACCACGCGGGGAATTTTCAGGCTGACGGCGGGGCTTCGCCGCTGGGTGGGATCCCGGTGGGCCAGCTTTTCCTTCAGCATGGTGCGGCCCCGGTGGATCCGTGACCGGACGGTGCCAAGCTTGACGCCCAGGGCACGGGCCACTTCGTCGTAGGAGAGTCCCTCCAGGTCACAGAGCACAACGGCTGCGCGGAAATCCGGGGGAAGCTCTTCCAATGCCTGCTGGATGTCGACGTCGAGGTTGTTAAATTCGAAGCTCCGCTCCGGCCCCGGTCCCGGGCTGGGAAGCCGGCTTTCAGCTTCCTCGCTCATGCCGTCGAACCGGATCCGGCTTCTGCGCCGCGCCTGGTCCAGGAAGAGGTTGGTGGTGATCCGGTGGAGCCAGCCGTCCAGAGTGCCGGGCTGGAAGTTCGCCAGCGACCGGAAGACCCGGACAAACACTTCCTGGGTCAGATCCTCTGCATCGTGTTTGTTGCCGGTCAGGCGGTACGCCAGGCGGTAGACCTTCGCGGAGTGCGCCTGCACCACTTCTTCCCAGGTCGGACGCACCCAATCTGCGGCTGCGTCCGCTGAAACGTCAAGTGTCCCGGTCATGGTCTTCCTCCCTTCAAAGCGCAAGTCAGCTGCCGGAACCGTCAGCGGTCCGGGCAGGCTCTGATCGCCAGCTTCAGCATCAATGTTCGCGCATGATTCTGGGAGTTCGCTGTTAGCATGCCGTGGTTCGGCACACAAGTGACGGCTCCCTGACCCGTGATTCCCGACGACAGGATCCGCGGCACGGCCGCGCCAGCAGGGTTTGCAGCACCGCTGGCCTTAAGCTGGTAAAGCAGTCCAGTGCCGTCCATCCCACCCGGCTGCCACTGCTGCATCCCTGCTGATTTTCCTACCTCTGTTCCCAGCTTCTCCCTGCCTCCCCCAATCGAAAGTGACGTACACCGATGAGCGCCGACAAGCAGACCAACTGGTCCTATACGGAGGCCCTGCCCTTCGAGGATGAAGTGCTGCTCCGCGCACGCGAGCGTTCCCACGAACTCGGTGTCCATCCGGTCAGCACGGGGGTGGGTGCAGCCCTAACAGTTCTGGCTGCTTCCGCCAAGGCGCAGACGGTTGTGGAGGTTGGAACGGGTGCCGGTGTTTCAGGAGTCTGCCTGCTTCGCGGACTGGGACCCCACTCCGTCCTGACGACCATTGATTCCGACGTCGACCATCTGCGGGCTGCCCGGCTGGCCTATTCGGAAGCGGGTATTCCGGGAAACCGCACCCGGACCATTTCCGGGCGCGCTGCTGAAGTGCTGCCGCGGCTCACCGACAACGCCTATGACCTGGTTTTTATTGATGCGGACAAAGCGTCCTTCCCCGTGTATACCGAACAGGCCGTCCGGCTGCTGAAGCCCGGAGGGCTGCTCATTGTCAACGGGGCCCTCGACAACGGCCGGGTCGCGGACCCGGCCGCGCGGGAACCGCTGACCAACACGATGCGTCAGGTGGGCAAAGCCATCCGGGACAACGATTCCCTGGTCTCCGCACTCCTGCCCACCGGCGACGGCCTCCTGCTCGCGGTCAAGGTTCAGCCCGCGCGCCGGTAGCGGCAGCCCACCCCATGGGCAGCGGCAGGTCAGCGCCCTAGGAGGCGCTGAATCCCGCCAGTGTGCGGGCGGCACGGGCGCGCAGGAAAGCGATGAGCAGCCGGGCACCGAATCCGGTGGCACCCTTGGCGTACTCGTGGCTGTCGCCCGCGGCTTCCATGGGCCCGGCTATGTCAAGGTGGATCCACGGTCTGCCGTCAACGAACTTCTCCAGGAACAGCGCCCCGAGGATAGCGCCTGCTCCAGCTTTGGCGCCCACCGGAGCCACATGCGCCAGGTCGGCTGTATCGGACTCCAGCAGGTAGTCGTAGTCCGGCACCAGCGGCAGCTGCCAGAGCGGCTCGCCGGAACTGCTGGCAGCAGCCTCGAACGCGGTCAGCAGCCCGGGATCGTTGCCGAACAGCGCTGCGTGGCGCTTGCCCAGCCCCAGCGCCGCAGCGCCCGTCAGGGTGGCAACATCGATCAAGGCCTCCGGCTTCAGCCGGCCTGCTGCATACGCGAGGGCATCGGCGAGGACCATCCGGCCCTCGGCGTCGGTGTTGCCGATTTCCACGGTGGTGCCGTTCCAGGTCCTGACCACATCCCCGGGCCGGTAGGATGCCGCGCCGATCGCGTTTTCCGCCAGGGCCAGCAGCGCGGTCACCTCGAACGGAAGCTCAAGCTCTGCTGCGGCCTGTACGGCCGAGAGGACAACGGCTGCGCCGGCCATGTCCATTTTCATGGCGGGCATGGATTCGCGCGGCTTCAGTGAGATGCCGCCTGAATCGAAGGTTATGCCCTTTCCCACCAGGACTACGCCGCCGGATTCCGTGTCCTTTGACCCGGTTGGCCGGTACGTGACCCGCACCAGCCGCGGGCCGTTTGCGGACCCGGATCCCACAGCGGTGAGACCGCCGAAGCCTTCAGCAGCCAGCCGCTTAGGATCCCATTCTTCGAATTCAAGTCCGGCAGCCTGGGCGACCGAGCGGCTCTGCGCGGCCATCCACTCCGGCGTCGCAATGTCCGGCGGTGTGTTTGTCAGGTCACGGGCAAGCCAGGCGGCCCGCGCACTGATTTCAGCCAGGGCCAGCGCCTGGGGGTTCAGGCCGGTGACCTCCATCTGCACGGCCATGGGTTTGGCTGAGTCGGAGAGGCCGGTTTTCGGGGCACGGTAGCCGCCCAGGAAGTATCCCTCCAGGAAGGCCTGCTGTGCCTGGGGTGTCAGTCCGTCCACCACGCTGGTGCGTATTTTCTGCGCTCCGAAGGTGGCACGTGCCAATGCGGCGCCGGCCCGCCGAAGACTCTGGTGGGACTCGTCGCCGACACCCAGGCAGATCAGTTTTCCAGGCAGGCCGGTGGACCCGCGCGGCGGTTCCACCACCAGGCGCTCCCCTGCCCGGCCGGTAACTCCGGCAGCATCGGCACGCGCGGCGACGTCGACGCCGTAGCGGACAGCGGCCTCGACAGCACCGCTGCGCGGTTCCGGAACCGGTTTGGCACCTGCAGGTGCGCCTTCCTGGGAAGATTCCGCCGCCGGCCCCGGGGCGATGCCCACAACCAGGACGTCCACACCTTCGCCGGGCTGAGGTTCCAAAACCCGCTCCGCGCCGGGCTCACCCGGATACGGCGGAAGCGCGGAAACAGCAGTGAGGGACATCCTGCGGGGAGCCTGAACGGAACCCGCAGGCTTGGAAACTTGCCTGGAAGGACGCATGCACCCAGCCTAGCCGGTGACGCCGAGGAGGCATTCCTTGAGCTTGCCGGCTTCCTCTGCGTTCAACTCCACAACCAGGCGTCCGCCGCCGTCGATCGGCACCCGCAAGATCAGGCTGCGCCCTTCCTTGGTGACCTCCATGGGTCCATCACCCGTACGCGGTTTCATCGCAGCCATCTTGAAGTTCCCCTTTCAAAAGTGCACTGCGGGGTTATTCCCCGAGTAGTCACCTGTACTGCTGCCGATCAGTGCCGTTGCTTAGGGCACCAAGCTGCATTTTTGATCATTATTCCGTACAAGTGCTAAGCAGGCGAAATTCCGGTGTGTCTGACACCACAATCGGGTGATTAGCGGGCGGTAAATCAGCAGCTTCCGCGGGCACTGCAGGCGGCCAAATGGTCGTTTACATACCCGGTGGCCTGGAGCATGGCATAGGCGGTGACCGGGCCAACAAAACGAAATCCCCTGGCGCGGAGTACGCGGGACAGGCTGATGGATTCGGGGGTGGATGCCGGAACATCCGCTGTCGTCCGGGGAGCCGGCCCGGGCTGCGGCCGGTGTGCCTCCAGCAGGATCTCCAGGGATTCTCCCGCCGGGAGTGCCAGCAAGGCGCGGGCGTTGGAAATCGTGGCCTGGATTTTGGCGCGGTTGCGCACTATCCCCGGGGTGGCCATGAGTTCCTCCGTTTCCGCGTCGCCGAACCGGGCGACGACGGCTGGGTCGAAACCGCGGAACGCGTCGCGGAAGGCCTCCCGCTTGCGCAGAATCGTGATCCAGCTCAGGCCGGCCTGGAAACCCTCCAGGCTGAGCCGCTCGAACAGTGCTGCCTCACCGGCTACCGGGCGGCCCCATTCCTCGTCGTGGTAGACAAGGTAATCCGGGCTGGCGAGTGCCCACGGGCAGCGCAGCTGCCCGTCCGGCCCCGGCTGCGGCGTCATTCGGGCTGCTCCGGGCGGACTTCGCCGGAAACCTGCATGCGGTCTGCTGCCCGCAGTTCGGCAAGGGCGGCATCTCGTTCCAGCAGGGCTGCGGCCAGGCGTTCCAGGACTTCATCCACCTCGTCCATCCGGTAGCCGCGCAGTGCGACCGAGAACCGCAGATCGGCAACGTCCGCAGCGACCGGCCGTTCCGGCAGAAGTACCGGAGGCAGCCGCGGGTCGGGTTCAGCGAGCCCGGCAGTGGCCGGGAAACGCCGGGCATCATGCCGCTCCGGTGCCTCCGGGGCGGCAGCACGCCGCCACCCGCCGGGACCACTCCGGCCAGCCACGAACACAGCCACCGCGCCAACCACGGCGATGGCAAGGAACGCGAGCAGGATCATCATTGCTTCATCGACCCCGGTTGTCCTGCCCGGCAGTTAGAGCGAAACATGGCCGGCACTGTCTGCCACAACCAGTCGGACCGCCTCCGCGGGATCATCAACCAGGTGAAGCAGTTTCAGATCCTTTTCCGAGATCATGCCTTCCTCCAGCAGGCTGCCGCGGACCCATTCCAGGAGCGGGCTCCAGAAATCAGTACCGATCAGCACAATCGGGAACGAGGTCACCTTCTGGGTCTGGACCAGGGTCATCGCTTCGAACAGTTCATCCAGGGTGCCGAAGCCTCCGGGCAGGACAATAAAGCCCTGCGCATACTTGACGAACATGGTCTTGCGGACAAAGAAATAGCGGAAGTTTATTCCGAGGTCGACCCAGTCGTTGAGCCCGGTTTCGAACGGCAGCTCGATTCCCAGCCCTACGGATACACCCTTGGCTTCGACAGCGCCCTTGTTAGCTGCTTCCATCGACCCGGGCCCGCCTCCGGTGATAACGGCCAGGCCAGCTTCGGACAGCAGCCTGCCCACCTGCTCCGCGGTCTTGTACCAGCGTGAGCCCGGCACACTCCGCGCGGACCCGAAAACGCTGACCGCCGGCCCCAGTTCGGAGAGCGTTCCGAACCCCTCGACGAACTCGCTCTGGATCCGCAGTACCCGCCAGGGATCAGTGTGGGTGAAGTGCGTTCCATCCTGGGTATCCAGGAGGAACCGGTCCGATTGCTGCACCCGCGCCTGCCCCCTGCGGAGTTCCACCGGTCCGCGGCGTTTCGGTGATACCGGACTGGAGAGGTCTTGCTCGTCGCTGATTGCCATCCTCCTAGGCTAACGGCAAGGTGTGTCCCGGCTCCCACTCCGGCCCTTCCGCAAACACCCCGGCGCCGGCCGGTTTCTCCGTTGTTGTTTGTTTCTCTTGAGTCACGATTTATGCGCCGCGGAGTGATGCGGGGCACAGCGCCTTGATTTGTTCGCTATCTTCTACGTATGACCAGTGACACAACACCAGGGCAGCCTGTACCTGAAAAAGCCGCGGCACCCCTCGTTTCGCTGAAAAACGTTAACAAGCATTTCGGGGACCTCCACGTGCTGCGGGATATCAACCTAGACGTTTCACGCGGCGAAGTGGTTGTGGTGATTGGCCCGTCCGGTTCGGGGAAATCGACGCTCTGCCGGGCGATTAACCGTCTGGAAACCATTGACGACGGCGAGATCACCATTGATGGAAAACTCCTGCCCGCCGAGGGCAAGGCCCTGGCGAAGCTGCGTGCCGATGTCGGCATGGTTTTTCAGTCGTTCAACCTCTTTGCCCACAAATCGATCCTGGACAACGTGGCACTGGGCCCGGTCAAGGTCAAGAAGACCAAGTCCGCTGAGGCCAAGGAGAACGCCATGGCCCTGCTCAAGCGGGTCGGCGTCGACAACCAGGCAAACAAGCTGCCGGCCCAGCTTTCCGGCGGGCAGCAGCAGCGTGTGGCAATCGCCCGTGCGCTGGCCATGAAGCCGAAGGTGATGCTCTTCGACGAGCCGACGTCAGCTCTGGACCCGGAAATGATCAACGAGGTCCTGGACACCATGGTTGAGCTGGCCCAGGAGGGGATGACCATGATCGTGGTGACCCACGAAATGGGCTTCGCCCGCAAGGCCGCGGACCGCGTGATCTTTATGGCCGACGGCCAGATCGTCGAGCAGGCAACCCCCGAGGAATTCTTCACCAACCCGAAGAGCGACCGTGCCAAGGACTTCCTCGGCAAGATCCTGGCCCACTAGAGCTCCCACCGCACCGCAATAGTTTTTCACCAACCCTTTGAGGCAAGGCAGGATCCGCCTGGACCCTGCCGCAATGCAAGGAGAAAAAATGCGCAAGACCCGCTACGCCGCAGCCGCCATGGCTGCCGCAGCTGCACTGACCCTTTCCGCCTGCGGCGGGGACTCCGGCAGCGACAGCGCCGGCTCCGGCGACGCCGAGCAGATCCGCGTCGGCATCAAGTTCGACCAGCCGGGCCTCGGCTTTGACGAAGGCGGCTCCTACAGCGGCTTCGACGTCGATGTGGCCAAGTACGTCGCCGGCGAGCTCGGCTACAGCGAAGACCAGATCGAATGGATCGAGACGCCCTCCGCCCAGCGCGAGAACATGCTCGAGAACGATCAGGTCGACATGATCTTCGCGACCTACTCCATCACCGATACCCGCAAGGAAAAGGTCGGCTTCGCCGGCCCGTACTTCGTGGCCGGCCAGGATCTGCTGGTCCGCTCCGACAACACCGATATCAAGGGCCCCGAGGACCTCAACGGCAAGAACCTGTGCTCCGTCACCGGTTCCACCTCCGCCCAGAAGATCAAGGACACCCTGGCGTCCGAGGTGAACCTGATGGAACAGCCGAGCTACGCCGAGTGCGTCACCGCCATGCAGGGCGGCTCGATTGACGCAGTTACCACCGATGACATCATCCTTGCCGGCCTCGCCTCCACCGAAGCGAACAAGGGCCAGTTCAAGGTTGTCGGCAACACCTTCTCCGAAGAGCAGTACGGCGTCGGCATCCAGAAGGGCAGCGACAAGTGTGAAGACATCAACGCCGCTATCCAGAAGATGATCGACGACGGCGCCTGGGAAGAGGCCATCAAGGCGAACACCGAGGGTGCCGATTACACCTTCAATGCTTCGCTGAACCCGCCCACGCCGGCTGACTGCGCCTAACCTCACCAACCCCCGCCGGGTTTTCGGCGGCACAGTTCAGGGCAGGGCTGCGGCCCTGCCCTGAACTCCGCACATTATTTTTTATGGAAGAGGTGACATATGGAAGGTTTCCTCGAGCTCTTCGGCGAATACGACGTCATCGGGGCCTTCTGGGTCAACATCCAACTGACGTTCTGGGCCGGCATCTGGTCTCTGGTGATTGGCACCGTGCTGGCCATTATGCGCATCTCCCCCATAGCCAGCCTGCGCTGGTTCGGCACAGCGTATGTGAACATTTTCAGGAACACTCCGCTGACGATCATCATGGTTTTCGGTGCCCTGGCCCTGTGGTCCCAGCTCCAGGTCAGCCTGTCCAGCGACTTCAACCTCAACTTCTTCCGGATCGCCATCCTGTCCCTGTCGGTCTACCACGCAGCATTCGTCTGTGAGGCAATCCGCAGTGGAGTGAACACCGTTCCCCTGGGCCAGGCCGAGGCAGCACGTTCCATCGGCCTTTCCTTCCTGCCCGCCGCCTGGCTGATCATCCTGCCGCAGGCTTTCCGCGGCGCCATTGCCCCGCTGGGCAACGTCCTGATCGCGCTGGCCAAGAACACCACGGTGGCCGCCACGGCATCCGTGGCGGAAGCGTCCGGCCTGATGAAGACCATGATTGAGTTCCGGCCGGACCTGATGACTCAGATCTTCCTGACCTTCGCACTGGGCTTCGTGCTCATCGTGATCCCGATCGGCCTGCTGACAACCTGGGCCTCGAAGAAACTGGCGGTGGCCCGATGAGCCAGAGTGTCCTTTTCGACGCGCCCGGCCCCAAGGCCCGGCGCCGGATCATGATCGGGAACATCCTCGGGATCCTTTTGATCCTGGGCCTGATCGCCCTGATCGTGAACGGACTGGCAGAGAAGGGCCAGTTCGAACCGGCAAAATGGCTTCCGTTCCTCGAGGGACGCACCTGGCAGTACTTTATGCTGCCGGGCCTGCTTGCCACCCTGCGCGCTGCCGGAGTCGCGATCGTCACCTCGATCCTGTTCGGCCTCATCTTCGGCCTCGGACGCCTTTCCTCCATTAAGGCCATCAGCTGGACCTCCGGCGTGATCGTGGAGTTCTTCCGCGCCGTCCCGGTGCTGCTGATGATGATTTTCTTTTATCAGTTCCTGTCCAAGTCAACTCCGGTGCCGTCGGCCGACGTACCGTTTGTGGCGGTTGTGCTGGCCCTGACCCTCTACAACGGCTCGGTCATTGCAGAGCTGGTGCGTTCCGGTGTGTTCGGCCTTCCCAAGGGACAGCGGGAAGCCGGGCTGGCAATCGGCCTGACCCGGAGCCAGTCACTGCGCGCCATCGAGGTTCCGCAGGCGCTGGTTGCCATGCTCCCGGCGCTGCTGAGCCAGTTTGTCGTGATCCTGAAGGACTCCGCCCTGGGTACCTTCATCGGCTACACCGAGCTGCTGGCCTACGCCCGCCGCCTGGCTTCCGGCGAGGGAAATATCCTTCCGGCCCTGCTGGTCACCGCCGCGATCTTCATTGTCCTGAACATGATCCTGACGTTCGCCGCGCAGCGCCTTTCCCGGCGTCTCGGCGCACGGTCCGGTCAGCTCCTGCGGACCGAGGACAATGTGGAACCTGAAGGGGTTCCCGCCCCGGCACGCTAGCCGGGACACCCCGCCAACGTGAAAGGTTCCCTTCCGGATCACCGGGAGGGAACCTTTCACGTTGCGGGCCGGCTGGAAACTAGTCCAGCCAGGTCCGCAGGGCCCGCAGGCACCCGCGGATGGCCTCCGCCTCCACATGCTCATTGTCGGAGTGCGCCAGCAGGGCATCGCCCGGCCCGAAGTTCACCGCCGGAACGCCCAGGGCACTGAAGCGGGCGACGTCGGTCCATCCGTACTTGGGTTTCGGTTCCGCGCCCACGGCTGCCACAAAACTGGCCGCAGCCGGCCGGTCCAGCCCGGGCCGGGCCCCGGCGGACGCGTCCGTAACCACCAGGTCAAAGCCCTCCAGCAGGTTCCGGACATAGGCTTCGGCCTGGGCCAGATCCTTGTCCGGAGCGAACCGGTAGTTGATTTCCACCATGGCCGCGTCAGGGATGACGTTTCCAGCAGTTCCTCCGCTGATGCGGACGGCGTTGAGCGACTCGCGGTAGTCCAGGCCTTCGACCCGGACGGTCGCCGGTTCATGGTCGCGCAGCCGGACCAGGATCTCTGCGGCGCCGTGGATGGCGTTCTCCCCCATCCAGGCGCGGGCCGAGTGCGCGGCTTTGCCGGTGGTCCGGGCCTGGAAGCGCATGGTTCCGTTGCAGCCGCCTTCGACCGTTCCGTCGGTGGGTTCAAGCAGGATTGCAAAATCCGCCTTCAGCCACTCCGGGTAGCTCCTGGCCACCCGGCCCAGTCCGCTGAGGGCGGCGTCAACTTCCTCGTGGTCGTAAAAGATATAGGTGACGTCCCGGGTGGGCTCGGCCAGCTGGGCTGCGAGCGCCAGCTGAACCGCGACGCCGCCCTTCATGTCCGTGGCTCCGCGGCCGTACAGCACCTCCCCTTCCCAGCTCGAGGGCACGGTACCGCGGGACCCCGGCACGGAGGGCAGGGGCACGGTGTCGAGGTGGCCGGCCAGGATGACCCGCTCGGACCGGCCCAGGTTCGTGCGCGCCATGACCGTATCGCCGTCGCGCACCACCTCCAGCCGGCCCAGCGCACGGAGGGCGGACTCCACCGCGTCGGCGATGGAAGCCTCGTTGCCGGAGACACTTTCGATGTCCAGCAGGGCGGCGGTGAGGGCAGCAACGTCGCCCTCCAGGTCCAGGCGGTTCACAGGTAATACAGTCACCGGACCAGACTACCGCTCGGTAGAGTGGATCCCATGACTTCCAGCACCCCTTCAGCCCTGACCGCCCGCCCCGCCTCCGGCCTTGGACTGGCTACCGTAGCCGCAGACGGCACCGTTCTTGACGTCTGGTACCCGAAGCCGCAGCTGACTCCTTTTGAAGCCGATACCGCACTGGCCGCCGAACTGGCCAAGGCCGCCGCTGCCATGACGGACGAGGTCCGCGGCACCCGCGGCGAGGTCATCGAGGCACAGATCGACCTGGACGCGGCTCCGGAGAACACAGCCGATGCCTACCTCCGCCTGCATGTGCTTTCCGCCCGGCTCGCGGCACCGAACACCATCAACCTCGATGGCGTCTTCGGTGTCCTCCCCAACGTCGTCTGGACCAACTTCGGTCCCTGCCAGGTTGCCGGCTTCGACCAGGTCCGCGTGGGCCTGCGTGCCCGCGGAGCGGTTACCGTGTACGGCGTGGACAAGTTCCCGCGGATGGTGGACTACGTCCTGCCCTCCGGAGTGCGCATTGCCGACGCCGACCGGGTCCGCCTCGGCGCGCACCTGGCCGAAGGCACCACGGTGATGCACGAGGGCTTCGTAAACTTCAACGCCGGCACCCTGGGCACGTCCATGGTTGAGGGCCGCATCTCCGCAGGCGTGGTGGTTGGCGACGGCAGCGACGTCGGCGGCGGAGCCTCGATCATGGGCACCCTCTCCGGCGGCGGCAAGGAACGGATCACCGTCGGAGAACGGGTACTCCTGGGGGCGAACTCCGGAGTTGGCATCAGCATCGGGGACGACAGCGTCGTCGAAGCCGGCCTCTACATCACGGCCGGAACCCGGGTCAGCGTGGTGGAACCGGAATCCGGTGAGGCACGCACGCTGAAGGCCGCCGAGCTCTCCGGCGTTCCGGGCCTGCTGTTCCGCCGCAACTCCGTGACCGGCGCCGTCGAGGTCCTCCCCCGGCTGGCCCGCACCGTGGAACTGAACGCGGCACTGCACGCCAACTAGGCCGCGCAACCGGAGAACTGGCAGTGAACCCCCGCAGCCCGCAGCTGCTTACCCGCAGGCGGCGGGTAACGGTGATCCTCACGGCGGGGGCCGCTGCGGCCGCCACGGCACTCTATCTCCTGGTCCTCGCCGGTACTTCCGGCGAGGACCGCCCGCTGCGCGAACACTGCACGGCAGCGGTGAATGACAGCTCCTGGCAGCTCACCCCGGAACAAACCGCCAACGCCGCCACAATCGCCGCCGTCGCCGTCACCCGCGGGCTCCCCCCGCGGGCGGCGTCGATTGCGCTGGCAACGGCCGTCCAGGAGTCGGGTCTGCGCAATATCGATTACGGTGACGAGGCCGGTCCCGATTCCCGGGGATTGTTCCAGCAGCGTCCCTCCCAGGGGTGGGGCACCGAGGAACAGATCATGGATCCGGTCTACGCCGCCAATGCCTTTTATGACGTCCTGGTGAAGGTGCCGGGATATCAGGAGCTGCCGATCACGGCCGCTGCCCAGACCGTCCAGCGCAGTGCCTACCCGGATGCTTATGCAGACCATGAACCCGAGGGCCGGGCGTTTGCCTCAGCCCTGACCGGCCAGTCGCCGGCCGCCCTGACCTGTGTGCTGAATCCCGCCACGAGCGCGGGCAATGCGGAAAGCGTCCTCGCCGCACTCTCCACGCTCTACGGCACGCAGCAGGCCGTGGTGCTCGGTGATGTGCTCCTGGTTGGTGCCTCCGGCGAGTACGGCTGGTCGCTGGCGCACTGGGCGGTGGCCAATGCCCGCGCTTTGGGCATCAATGAGGTCTCTTATGACTCCAGGACCTGGAGCCGCGGAACCGGCGAATGGGCCGGCTCTGATGCCTCTGCTTCCCAGGTCGCCGTGCATGTTGCGCCCGTGGGCGCCGGATAGTCCTTCAGGACCAGCAGGCTGCACCCAGTAGGCTGGGAGCATGCGAATACTAGTCACCGGAGGAACCGGCTACATCGGATCCCACACCACACTGGAACTGCTGCAGGCTGGCCACGACGTCGTGGTGCTGGACAACCTGGCAAATTCCAGCACCGAATCCCTTACCCGGGTCCAGGAACTGTCCGGGCGCACCGCTGAGTTTGTGCAGGCTGACCTGCTGGATCCGCAGGCGCTGGAGGACGTTTTCACCAAGTACTCCCCGGAAGCTGTCATCCATTTCGCCGGGCTGAAGGCCGTCGGCGAGTCGGTTGCGAAACCGCTGTACTACTACCGGAACAACGTTGCCGGCACCCTGAACCTGCTGGATGTTATGGACCGGCATGATGTGCGCACCATTGTGTTCAGCTCCTCAGCCACCGTTTACGGCGCCTCCGAAGAAGTGCCGCTGGTGGAGAAGATGCCCATGGACGCCGTGAACCCCTACGGCCGGACCAAGGAGCAGATCGAGGACATCCTGGCCGATCTGGGTGCCTCCGACGAGCGCTGGAGCATTGCCCTGCTGCGCTACTTCAACCCGGTGGGCGCGCACGAATCGGGCCGCATCGGCGAGGACCCCACGGGTGTGCCGAACAACCTGCTGCCGTTCGTGGCCCAGGTTGCCGTTGGCCGCCGGGAAAAGGTTCTGGTCTTCGGCAACGACTACCCCACCCCGGACGGAACCGGAGTGCGCGACTACATCCATGTGATGGACCTCGCCGCCGGTCATCTGGCCGCACTGGATTACATTGCAGCCCGCAAGGGCGTCAAACGATGGAACCTGGGCACCGGCAACGGGTCCTCCGTCCTGGAGGTGCTGGCAGCGTTCTCGAAGGCAGCGGGCAAGGACGTCCCGTACGAGTTCGCGCCGCGCCGGCCCGGTGACGCGGCCGTCAGCTACGCCGATCCTTCAGCCGCCCTCGCCGAGCTGGGCTGGTCCGCCGGACGGTCCCTCGAGGACATGTGCCGGGACCACTGGAACTGGCAGAAGCAGAACCCGCAGGGTTACGCTGCCGGCTCCTGACCCGTCCGTCCGCCGGTAACACGGCAAAAAGGGCGGGCCGCCTTCCGAAGAAG